>NZ_CP193937.1:4800000-6858015 GCF_050859465.1 Mucilaginibacter sp. P25
AATTGATGATCCCTTTTTGCCGGACAGTTAAGGAGGGGCAAAAAGTCATCGATCTGATGTCGTCCTGCGGGCTTAAACGGGGCCTGAATGACCTTGAGATCTTCGTTATGGCAGAAATTCCCAGCAATGTATTACTTGCCGAGGAATTCGCGGAAGTATTTGACGGTTTCTCAATTGGTTCAAATGACCTTACACAATTAACATTAGGCATTGATCGGGATTCAGCACTCATAGCAGGCTTATTTGACGAACAGGACGCCGCGAGCAAACAACTGATCGTCATGATGATACAAAAGGCAAATAAACTGAAAAAAGTAGGCCTGTGCGGCCAGGCGGCAAGCGATTCAGAAACGTTCACCAGGCTACTGGTTGAAACCGGCATCGACAGCATCGCTTTTAACGCGGACGCATTGATTAAAGGTATTGAAAATATTAATGATGCCTTGAAATCCTGCAAGAACAAGTCTCAACCAAGTGCGGTATAAGAAAGGGAACCATGAGCTATCTCTTGGATAAACACAAACCGGTTTTTGCCTATGACACACCTGTTAAAACCATCTTTTATATCCTGGTTAAACAGTTGTTCCGTCGGGCTTAAAAATGATTTGCGTCACTTATCAGTGGTATAGATATCAAAAAAATGCTGTCCGATATCACAAATTTTTCTTCGGGCCCATATTAATTTTACCGTAGATCATTTTTTCAAATCAAGTTAAACAGATATAACGATGGCTTTCACTAAAAATATCAAAGCCTTTTTGAATGACACCGGGGATATCGCAGGATTTGCCGGCCAGTTTTTCTCTACCGGAATTAAACCGCGCTTTGAGGTCCGCGAATTATTAAACCAATGCTATATAATTGGATATAAATCGTTGCCGCTTATCGGCCTCACAGGTTTTATTATGGGCCTTGTTCTTACAATGCAGCTGCGGCCATCCCTGGTTGCCTATGGTGTTGAATCTCAACTTCCGGTGATGGTAGGCATTGCCATAGTTAGGGAGATAGGTCCGGTTATAACAGCGCTGATATTTGCAGGTAAAATAGCCAGCAGTATAGGAGCCGAACTTGGATCCATGAAAGTCACAGAGCAAATTGACGCAATGGAGGTAAGCGGAACCAATCCATTCAAGTACCTTGTCGCTACGCGTACCGTGGCAACTACATTAATGCTACCCGTGCTCACTGTCCTGGGCGACGCTATCGCCTTGTTCGGAGCATACATAGGCGTTAATATCAGGTCGGCCACCAGCTTTTATCTTTTTTTATTCAGGTGTTTAGAAGTCTCAGTTTCGGCGACGTACTTCCTGCATTTTTTAAAACATTTTTCTTTGGTTTTGCTGTTGGAATCGTTGGTTGTTATAAAGGTTACACATCAAGCAAAGGTACCAGAGGTGTTGGAAGTTCGGCAAACTCAGCTGTTGTATTATCATCTGTAGTAATCTTTTTCATCGACTTGCTGGCTGTGCAACTCACGGATCTGCTTGGTTTAAATTAAAGCATGAAAACACAAACAGCCACCGAAAACAACGTGATTGTGATAGAGAAACTTTGTAAGCATTTCGGCGATCATACCGTGCTGCAAGACTTTGCATTATCAGTCAAAAAAGAAGAGAATGTGGTAGTGCTTGGCAAATCCGGATCCGGCAAGTCAGTACTGATCAAATGCATTATCGGTTTATTGAAACCTGATAGCGGAAACATCAAAGTTTTTGGTCAAAATGTCCCTGATATGTCTCATGAAGTACTCGATCAGGTCCGCGCCCGCATTGGCTTTCTTTTCCAGGGCAACGCACTGTACGATTCCATGACCGTTCGTGAGAACCTGGAATTTCCTTTACGCCGTCACTGGATTGCTGCTTCGCAGAACGAGGTGGAAGCCCTGGTTATGGAGGCTTTGGAAAACGTAGGGCTGGCGCATACTGTTGATCTGATGCCGGAAGAATTATCCGGCGGCATGCTAAAACGTGTCGCTCTTGCCAGGACCATGATCCTTAAACCGGAAGTGATATTATATGATGAACCAACAACAGGGCTCGATCCGGTTACAGCCCGGGAAATCGATAAATTAATTTTGAAACTGCAGGATAAATACCATACATCATCCATTATCATCACACACGACATGAACTGTGTAAAAAACACCGCCGACCGGGTGGCTCTGCTGCTGGACGGTCGTTGTTATGCACAAGGTACATACACTGATTTCGAACATTCGACAGATCCAAATATTCATCAATTTTTCGAATAAATTATGGCAAACCAAACAGCAGGCAATATAAAACTTGGCGCATTCGTACTATCAGGCCTATTTGTGTTAATACTTGCCTTCTATCTTATCGGCAAAAATCATAACCTGTTTGGTAGCGATTTCAACATACGGGTGAGGTTTTCTAACCTCAATGGCCTCACCGTTGGCAATAACGTACAGTTCTCCGGAATTCAATCTGGTACGGTAAAAAAGATCAACATGATCAATGATACTACAATTGAGGTAACATTATCAATCGACAACAAGTTCACATCCTATATTCATAAAAATGCGGTCGCCTCAATTGGCACAGAAGGGCTGATGGGCAATAAAATAGTAAACATAGTTCCTTCAAACTTACCAAGCGCACAAGTTACTGAAGATGATCTTCTTATAGCGCAAAAAAATCAGTACCGATGAAATGTTGCAGACCTTGTCCAAAACCAATAATAACGTTGCAGTTATCTCAGAAGCGTTAAAGGGTACTGTCCTGAAGGTTAACGGCAGCACATTCATGGCCCTGCTGAACGATAAAAATGTCTCCGGCAACTTACTTGCCTCTTTGCAAAATTTAAACAAAGCGAGCGCAAATGCTATCAAAATTACCAATGGCATAGATGATCTGATTGTCGGGATAAAAAATGGAAAAGGAGCGGCGGGGGTCTTGCTCAGGGACACCATAGCTGCCGGCAACCTACAGGCGGCTATTTCGAGTATCAGGAAAGCAAGCGATAACGCCGATTCGTTAACCTGGCAGCTAAATAACCTGGCGCGTACCGTAAACGGCCATTTAAACAGCGGGAATGGCTCGCTGCCAATGATTTTAAAAGATTCAGCATTTGCCAAAGACTTAAGGGCAACTATGTATAACCTGCGCCAGGGCACAGATGGATTCAATAAAAACATGGAAGCGCTCAAGCACAATTTCCTTTTTAGGGGCTATTTCAAAAGCCAGGAAAAAGCGCAAAGAAAACAACAGGCTGTGCAATCTCAATAAGCATTTGGGCAATATATTTTAATATGCAAATTCATAAATAGCATATAGTGGCAAATGACTATTAACATGTTTAAAATTTTGTAATTCGCCTCTAATCACATTTTTTAATGACCGGAATCATTCTCTACATGTTGTTTACAAGTGATTTTTGTATATGTAAGTTAAACCAATTATGAAACAACTATCACAAAAAGTGGCCCTTGTAACCGGGGCCGGATCAGGGATTGGAAAAGCCATTGCAAAGCTTTTCGCCGAACAGGGCGCAAAAGTTATGCTTACCGATATCCATCAATCAAATATTGAAGCCGTCGCGGCTGAAATTCGCGCAAATGGCGGTATGGTAGCATGTATCGCTGCAGATATCTCCGTAAAGGGCGATGTGCAATTGGTGATGAAGCATGTTCACAACACTTTCGGCACACTTGATATTTTGGTAAATAATGCCGGCGTTATGGACAATTTTACTCCGGTGACCGATGTAACAGACGAGATTATGGGAGAAAGTAATAGGAACAAACCTGAACGGTTGTTTTTTTGCCTGCCGTGAAGCTATACCTCTTTTCCTGGAAAGCGGCTCCGGTACAGTTATTAATATTGCATCCATCAGCGGCTTCCAGGGAGGCCGGGCCGGTGCCGCTTATACAGCATCTAAGCATGCAATAATCGGTTTAACTAAAAACATAGGATATCAATATGCGGATAAAAATATCCGCTGCAACGCTATAGCACCGGGGGAGTAAATACCAATATCGTTTTTGGCATGGAACCCAATCCGTTTGGCTTTGAAAGGATGAACGCCGGAACAGGCAATGCACCAGGTGCTGCGGCTCCCGAAGCAATTGCTGAAGTTGCCCTTTTCCTTGCTTCGGTAAAATCAAGCTTTATTAATGGCTCCGTGCTAACAGCGGATGGAGGCTGGACAGCATATTAAGCTTTGTTCAAGAAACAATTCTGGCTTGTTTTTCTGGTTTAATTGCTGCCACCGGTTTTTACAGTGGCAGCAACAGGAAACATACCCCGGTAGTCACTATTCCTTAAATCAATTACAACCACTCCGCAGAAAACCGGTTAAACTCGTGGCGCAAATCGTTGAATATTTTTTCTTCGTTAAGATAGCGCTCATGAACTCTGGAATGTTCGGCAGCTATACTTTCAGAAACCATAGTACCGGAAAGCAAAAGATCTGCTTTTATGTCAAGGTCATTACGGTGAATGTCTTGTTTTAGCTCCGTAAGGCATTTTTCATGGATGATGAACTGATTCTGAAAATGTTCCACTTGTTCCTGTACTTCGCGGGCCGTATTGTCGCCGGCAATCTCCTGCAACCTTTCCTGTAAAATAGCCAACTCCTGTGTGTAGAACGCGATGCCCCTTAACACATCGTTGTTAAGGTTCTTAATGTGCTTAATGTTGATTTGATTTTTCATAACACAAGGTTACAACGCGCGTTATTCCGGATGAATGACATCCGGCAACCAGGATAATGATATTGGTCATGTTATTACTGATTGTTGCTGATTTTAAGACAAGTGACCACTATCATTTTCAAAGGCCGATAATATCATCTTTTTTTACTTGCCGAAAATCTATTTTTATGGTTGTTGGCGCGCCGGCAATGTAACGCATAGGTATGCCTCGCCGGAGGAAATGTTTTTCTCTAACCATCTACTGGCAACAGAGCCGGAGATCTGCGATATATCGGTTACTCTCAAATGGTATATTAATGAACAGGTAACTTTCTGAAACAGGATATTAAGATTATTGTAAAGTAATAAAAGATTAATATGAAACACACTGGTAACATGCAGGCAATGGTGCTTGAAAAAGCCGGCGGGCCACTGGTATATCGCCAGGTTCCCATTCCTCAGCCTTCTGACTATCAGGTACTGATCAAAATAATTGCATGTGGTATCTGTCGTACCGACCTCCATATATTAGATGGCGAACTGGATAAACCAAAGCTTCCGCTGATACCCGGCCACGAAATTATCGGAACCATCGTCAAAACAGGCAGTACAGTAACTGAACTTTCTTCCGGTCAGTTAGTGGGTGTTCCCTGGCTCGGTCATACCTGTGGGCGTTGTAAATTTTGCCTGTTGGGCATGGAGAACCTTTGTGATGCCCCCTTATTTACGGGATACACTATTGATGGCGGTTATTCCGAATATACGGTTGCCGACGCACGTTTTTGTTTTATATTAGACAAACGATATAATCAGCCGGCTTCAGCGCCCCTGCTCTGTGCAGGTTTGATCGGGTTTCGTTCCTATAGCATGATCGCACCATCGGCCAAAAATGTTGGTTTCTATGGATTTGGTGCTGCTGCTCATATCTTGATCCAGGTAGCTATAGCGCAGGGTAAACAAGTATTCGCGTTCACCAGAGATGGGGACGAGCGTGCGCAACGATTTGCAAAGACCATGGGTGCACACTGGGTTGGCGGAAGTTCCGACGTACCACCCGAAGTGTTGGATGCGGCCATAATTTTCGCTGCCGCAGGGGAACTTATTCCCAAAGCTTTAAAAGATGTAGACAAAGGAGGCCAGGTAATCTGTGGTGGTATCCATATGAGCAATGTACCCGAATTTTCATATAGCTTGCTCTGGGGCGAACGGTCTGTTAAGTCGGTAGCTAATTTAACCCGTCAGGATGGTTTGAATTTCTTTTCTATTTTAAAAAACATCGAAGTATTAACACAAACGAAGGTATTCCGCTTGTTTGAAGCCAATGAGGCGATAAATCAATTCAGATCAGGCCAAATTAGCGGAGCTGCTGTATTGGTTATGAACGATATGTAATTAACATTTCGCTAACTGGGCATACGTGTACATATTGGGATAAGCAGCTACTTTTATCGATAAATACCTCCTTTTACAAACCTTGCTTTATGCATACAAACCTATAAAAGTCAGTCATCAGCCATACGGTGAATATTTTCGATGAGCGGTTTGAGGTTGCTCCGCTCAAGATGATCAAACCCATTACGCATCACTGATTTCTTTTCAGGATCTTTTTCAATCCAGGCGCCCAATTTTAGCATAAGCCGGTCTTTCCACGATAGTCCGGAAACGACACACCTGCCGGGCAGGAAAAATATTTCGGCAACATCTTTGATCTTGGTACCAAGATTATTTTTTATTATCTCCAGTTGTTGCGTTATGTCATTAACTGCGAAGCTGCAAACAATGAAAATGAAAAGCTTTTTGTCCTTTAGCCTGATGTCATTTTCCTTTAACCAATCGCGTAGTACCAGCCGGCCGATATAAACTGAACTGCCTATAACAATGGTATCATAAAGGGCTAAAACTGCAGGTGTTACATTCTCCACTTTTGATACCGGCATCTGCAATGTTTCTCCAAGCCAATGCGCATACTGCCTGGTTGCACCATATTTGCCCTGATAAATAATAATTCCATTCATACCGGTAATTTGATTTGGTTATACAAGTTACTGAACCGGAGCTTATGCAAAAATGACAATGGTCATCCCTAAACCATCAATTACACCAAAGCCGACTATAGCGTCGGTCGATTCTTAACCCGAAACGAGATACATAAAGCTTTTATGAGTACCACTCCCCTGTTATTCATGACGAGAATCAATGATCTTGCTGACAGAAATCACAGCATACATCGCTGATATATAGTTTATTTACATATTAATTACTCATTAACAGGGAGCATGAGAACAGATCAAGAAAGTCACTTAGAAAAAGCATTCAATTATTTGAAGCTACCTGTGCAAGGTCTGGTGCAGGTTCCATCTTATCAATTACATACACTAACTCATTAGCTATGGTTACGAATCACAAAAACACTGCAATAACCTTTTGGATTGCTATCAGTTTGATAGCAATAATAGTACTGATGATGATTTTGTCTGGTATTAAAGTGTATGGTTATCCGTGGTAATTTTTAATTGGTAAAAACAGATAAATTCAGCGCAGAAATTCTGCGAATAGCGTCCCTATTGCACGCCTGTCTTTTTCGACAAATTCAGTTTTTCATTTTAACCAATCGCTGCAGATCAAGCACTGTTATCACACTTCCATTCTTTTCAATCAGGCCCTCGTTACGAAAATCCGACAGGGTACGGCTCACTGTTTCAGTAGCCATACCTGCAAGTGCAGCCAGGTCTTCACGCGAGATCCGGACGCCTTCATTTGGGGAATCGCTTTGGCGATAAAGCCTTAGAATCGCGTCCGCCATCTTTTTTCTGACAGAGTAATACGCAAGTTGTAGTAACCGCTCTTCGCTTTCCCTTATCTGGCCTGCCATCAATTTGATAAAACTATCCGTTACTTCAGGGTATAGGTTCAACATTTCCTGTAACTGCTCTTTTGGTATGAGGCACAATTGGCTATCCTCAAGGGCACTTGCGGTTTCTGAATATGCCTCGCCGGCAAGCAATGCCTGAATACCAAGGTACTGATCCGCTATATGTAAACCAGTAATCAATTCGCGCCCATCGTCTGCCAGTTTACTGGTCTTTATCTTTCCACTAAGAACAACGTATAGTCCATTTCCTCTGTCGCCTTCATAATAAATCACCTGGTTCTTTTTAAAAAACGGATCTTGCGTTCCCGGATAACACGCTTTAGTTCGTTCAACCCATCAGTCCTGGCAACTATATTGCTGAGTTCGTCCAACCCCTTACTGTAAAATTCCTTTTGTTGCTTTTTCTTTTTCAACCTGCTTTCAATTGCATTAAGTAATTCGACGTCATCAAAAGGTTTGGTCAGGTAATCGTCAGCACCCATTTCCATGGCTTTACGTAAATCGATCCGTTCGGCTTTGGCTGTAAGAAAAATGAAAGGGATATTAGCCGTGTCGGCCGATTTTCCGAGCATAAACAGCACACCATACCCATCCATTTCCGGCATCATGACATCGCAAAGTATTAAATCAGGTAACTGGACTTTAGCCAATTCCAATCCCATTTTACCATTACTTGCTGAAAATACGGTGTAGCCGGCCAGCCCCAGTATTTCAACTACACCCTCGCGAATATCCGCGGAATCTTCAATGATCAAGATTTTAAAACTCATATCGGTGAGCAGTATATTGTGTAATTTAAATCATTAAATTGAAGTGTCCAAATCCCGTGCTAATACAATGTATAACACAAAGCTATTGCAGCTGCCCCCATGGCAGCAAAACTGCTCCAAAGCAGCAATTTGGAAATAAACTTGCTATTGTACTCTCCCATGATTTTGGGGTTAGAGGAGATCCTGGCAATCAGGAACAATAGTGGTACCGCTGCTATCCCATTTAATACAGCCGCATAAACTAATGCCTTAACAGGATCGATGCCAATATAATTGATTAGTAATCCAATTAAAGTGGCAATGCATATGACGGCATAAAAAGAGCGCGCCTTTTTCAATTTTAAATTAAGCCCGGCCTTCCAGTTAAAAGCCTCACAAGCGGCATATCCTACCGAGCCTGAAAGTACCGGAATAGCCAATAAACCAAGGCCTATAATACCGATCGAAAAAATTAATTTGGCTAAAAATCCGGCGTTAGGAAAGGTATGCACCAACGGCTCTATTGCCCTTGCCGCATCAGACGCACTTTTTATGTCAGTTACACCGCTATTGTGCAAAACGGTTGCAGCAACCACTATAATACTCCAGGTTGTGAATTCTGAAAATATCATGCCGATAGTGTTATCAATACGCATTTTTTTAATTTGCATCCAACCGGGCCTGGGTTTATGCCGCGAAAGCCTTTCTTTTTCTTTCTGTTCTTCCACTTCCTGTGAGGCTTCCCAAAAAAACATATATGGAGAAATTGTGGTTCCCAATACCCCGGTTATGATAAATAGAAAATTAAAATTTAACTCAAAATGAGGGATAACAGTTGCTTTCAGGACGGTAAGCCATGGCTGATGTACAATAAACAAAGTTATGGGATACGCCAACAAAGTTACTGCAAGCCATTTTAGTATCCTGGCGTAAGAATGATAAGAAGTAAAAATCTCCAGAAGAAGGGTTAACAGTGTAAAAAACAATGTTAATGCAACAAATGAGGCTGGGATAAGTAATTGGGCCGCAGCTGCCATAGCTCCTATATCGGCCCCGATATTGATTGTATTGGCCACTAATACCAGGCCGACAACTGCATATAAAACAGTTTTGCTGTAATGTTCCTTAATTACAGCTGATAGGCCTTTACCTGCTACCATGCCAATACGTGCGCAAGCTTCCTGAACGGCAATCATAAAAGGTAACATATATAGCGCTGTCCACAGCTGATTGTAGCCAAACTGTGCGCCGGTTTGCGAATAAGTAGCAATGCCAGAGGGGTCATCATCAGCAGCACCAGTAGTAAGGCCCGGGCCTAAAATTGAAAAAAATCTCAAAAAGCGGTTCTTTTTTTCTTAACCTGTTGATTACCTTTCATGGTTTTGAATATCAGAAAATTATATTATTCCCATACACTAAATGATGAATTTTCTGATCACCTACTATGTTTTGACGCTGGTAGTAGTGGCCGCTTATAAGTTAAAGGTTCAAAATTTGATTTAACATTTTTTGCGCAAAACGAAGCTTATCTTATGCTCGTATTGCGTTGAAGCTTGCCGTAAATAGCCAATTCAAGGCTTGTGTCCATATTATAGATATCCTCAAACCTGATTAATTCACCTTTTTTTATGTCACATGTCAGGTAAGTGATTTTTATAGGAACAGGTTTATTAAGCACGAAATTATGTGTCTTTGATTTTTTAAGAATTTTAAACAATTTGTCGCCTTGGTCTGAAGCGTCATGTTTGAGCAATAACGCGGCGAGCCCGGCAGCATTATCTAACCAGATACAACCATTACTTAAATCACGTTTATCTTTTTCAAACAGCTTTTGATCAGCAATTTGGTTTAAGTATATGTTGTACACATTTTGAAAATGAAAAACCAGCGATCCCAAGGTGTTATCACAGCCGGGAGCCTGTTTAGCGTAATAGCCCTGGGGTGAAGCCAATATGCTCTTAAGTTGGGCGTTAGTGATATCTGTTAATTGACCAGCCTTATTATAAATGCTGATCTGAAGCCGATCAAGGAACAAACTATCAGCTATTGCTTTCGGGAGGATGTCGCGGATAAATATCCGGTCAGGAACAAGCCAGTCTGGAAAAGAAGTAAAATAGGTGATTTGGCTCTGCAAAGTCGGGCTGGGAGTTTGTGGCGTCCCGACAATAGCTTTAAATACCACCAATGTATCCGGCAAATGAAATGTCAGCTCGTAGGTAGGGATATTGATTTGTATATATTTTTCCCCGTCATCAACGTTTGCCCACCTGATTCTTTCCATGTTGACGGCGATTTTCATTACATCATTTCCTGGGGTTCCATAGCAATCATCCGGAGCTTGTCCTCTGATTATGTGCAGCATTTCCTGAAAAGCAGTATAGAGTTTTGCATTAGGTTGTACTTCCAAAACATCTTTCGCAAACTCCGGCGAATGTATAATGTCCTGCAGTTTAGCTTCTGCATGAAATGGTACATCCATTCCATGATCTACCCTGTCGGATCCGTAGTCAGGATTGAGCTTTCCATAATGCAAATAGTTTAGCATGGTAATGACAGCATCTGTAAGCAAAACATCAAACTGTGCCTTTAAGGAGTCACTAACCGAACCTGGATTTTCCAAAATATCGCGGAGCATATCAAACTGAAGCTCTTTAGGATGAAAATCATCATGCGATAATCCGTATTGTAACACACAATCTAAAAGCACCATTGCATTCCCGGTGTTTTGACGTGATTCCGGATTAGTCCATACCGGAAGGTAATTGTTTTGGCGATAAAACCGTGTAACGCTTTGTGGGTAATGTAATTGTTGCGACGTAGCAGCGCTTTTGAGCTGTTCGTTAATTGCGTAATTGGTAATCCCCTTCTTTTCCTGGGCAAATACATTAACCAGAAAAAACGAACTGAAAGTGAATAACAAAAGAACCGACTTTTTCATTGCAATATTTTGTGAGTATCCAAATCTTCTTCAGTGCAGCCCAAGGCTACCTTGATATTGTGTAAAGTTTTGAATAACACTCAGCAAAAAGAATGACACACATCAAATAGCTTGTTGATGCAGATCATAAAATCATGACTGCCACTAAATTGGTGTGATCACCGTCACTATTCATCCTGATATTTATCAAACTTAAAACACTTAAGAGTGATGACATTAGCAATATGAAAATTGTTAGGAGCTTTAGTATTACTGATAATATAACAAACCATCAAATAAATATTGTAAAAGCGATAATTACTGCATCCACGTTTCTGTTCAGCGTTTCCTGTCAATTAAAAGGCGATAAAATAAGGCCGGTAGTTGCTTCCATATCAGAGTCTGTATATGCGTCCGGCATAATTAAAAGCGAGGATCAATATCAAGCTTTTGCCTCAGTTAGCGGTATCATTCAGGAGCAATTTGTAACTGAAGGCCAATATGTTACTGCTGGCACCCCCTTAATATCTATTAAAAAAGAAAATCAAAAGCTAAATGTTGAAAACGCGATGATATCGGCTTCATTTGCCGACTTTAAGCTAAATAAAGATAAACTGGCCGCAGCGGCAATCGTGGTTGATCAGGCCCGGTACAGGATGCTTAACGACTCGGTAATGTTGGTCAGGCAAAAAGAACTGTGGGGGCAGCAGATCGGTACTAAAGTACAGCTTGAGGAAAGGGAATTAGCTGTAGTCAATTCAAAAACAGCCTTACAAACAGCGATAATTAATTTCACAGAATTGAAAAGGCAATTGCGTTATAACGCCGCGCAAAGCATAAACAATCTCAGCATTAACAAACAACAGGAAAGCGACTTTACTGTTAAAAGCAATATAGCCGGAATAGTATATAACCTTTACAAAAATCCGGGCGAAACTGTTGGCCCGCAAACGCCGCTGGCCCTCATTGGCAAAGCCGACAGTTTCTTGCTTGAATTACAAGTGGACGAATATGATATCGTTAAGGTAAATCCGGGGCTTACCGTTTTTGTCACGATGGACAGTTACAGAGGCAAGGTATTTGAAGCCAGAGTGACCAAAATATATCCGGAAATGAACGAACACACCAAAACATTTCGAGTTGAAGCTATTTTTACTACCCCGCCGCTAAAATTATATCCTAACACTACCTTGGAAGCAAATATAATTATCCAAACCCGAAAAAAGGCTTTGCTTATCCCCAGAAGCTACTTGCTCAATGATTCCGTTGTGATAAGAAGCGACGGTGAAAAACTTAAAATAAAAACAGGTCTTAGTGATTACCTGCAAGTAGAAGTAATTTCTGGTCTCCAGTTAAATGATGAACTAATAAAACCGATACCATGAATTTTAAGCTGACCTGGAACATCGCGGTAGCTTTATTATTAGCTCACTTAAGACAGACGATTGTTGCCGCAACCGGTGTAACTTTTAGCATAACAATGTTTATTGCCCTATTGAGTTTTATGGGTGGCTTAAACAAGCTTTTAGATGGGCTGGTAATAAACCGCACTCCCCATATCAGATTGTATAATGAAATTGCAGCTGCACGGCATCAACCAGTGGACCTTACCAACGCATATCGTCACAGTTACAACTTTGTAAGCTCCGTCAAGCCGCAGAACAAGCGCCTGGGCATTTACAATAGCAAGGCTATAATGGAGGCTATCGCACTCGATCCACGCGTGCAGGGACTTTCACCGCTAATTACCGCGCAAATATTCTACAATACCGGACAGGTTAATATCACCGGGCTTATTAACGGGATTGATCCGAATATGGAAAATGAACTTTTTTATTTGGGGATTATATTATAGCGGGCAAATTCATTGACCTGAAAAACACTCCCAACAGTATTATTTTAGGAAAAGGCATTGCAAAAAAATGATAGTCCATCTGGGGGACATCATTCACGTAACCCCGGCTAATGGCAACCAGGTGCCTTTAAAAGTAGTAGGAATTTATCAATCCGGTCTTGAAGAGATTGACAACAAGCAAAGTTATACCTCTATCGCAACAACTCAAAAATTACTTGACGAATCAAACAATTATATCACAGACATCCAGGTCAAATTAAAAAACATCACCGAAGCACCGAAAATTGCAGCTTATTACAGGCAGGTATTTAATATAGATGCGATGGATATCCAAACGGCCAATTCACAATTTGATACCGGTAGCTTTATCCGCTCGCTGATATCTTACACAGTTGGGGTAACTTTACTGATTGTAGCAGGTTTTGGGATATATAACATTCTAAATATGATGATTTATGAAAAGCTCGATTCAATCGCAATATTAAAAGCCACAGGATTTTCAGGCAAAGATGTAAGTCGCATATTTAGTACAATTGCATTAGGCATAGGTATTTTTGGCGGCCTGGCAGGGCTGATACTGGGTTTCATCTTATCTGTTATCATAAACCACATCCCATTTAATACAACCGCGCTTCCCACAATTAAAACCTATCCCATTGATTTCAACATAGGTTTTTATTTTATCGCTGGTCTGTTCTCTTTTCTAACCACCTATTTTGCGGGATATTTTCCCTCTAAAAAAGCAAGTAAAGTTGATCCTGTAATCATTATAAGAGGGAAATAACATGGACTCAATAATATTAGAAGCTTTAAACATCTCAAAAACCTTTTATGAACCCAAAGCGGTAAAAGTATTGAGGGATGTTAATTTTTCGCTTAATAAAGGCGAATTCGCCTCAATTATGGGAAAATCAGGCTGCGGCAAATCAACACTATTATATATCCTTTCAACCATGGACACTGATTATGAAGGAGACCTAAGGATTGATCATATCAGTATGAAACAAAAGAACGAACCGGAGCTGGCTTACGTAAGAAACGAAAAAATAGGCTTCGTATTTCAGTTCCATTACCTGTTAAATGAATTCTCTGTACTCCAAAATGTGATGCTCCCAGGCCTGAGACTTGGGAAATACAGCGCAGAAGAAACTGAACACCGGGCTTTTGAAAAATTGAAAGTATTAGGCATTGAAACGGAAGCAAAAAAAGCCGAATCAATTATCCGGCGGGCAAAAGCAAAGGGTAGCCATTGCACGGGCATTGATCAATGATCCGCTAATCATCATGGCTGATGAGCCAACCGGTAATTTGGATAAAAAAACACTGAAATCGTTTTTAATATTTTTAACGAATTGATTACCAATTATCAACAGACGATACTTGTAGTTACACATGACAGTGAATTTGCGCGTAAGACCCAAAGAATTATTGAAATGGAAGACGGAACCATCATAAACTAATTGAAAAAACAGCAACCGCATCGGCATGTAAGAATGCTTCTCAGCCGAGTCTCATCATCCAAGGTTTTCTTGCTTTTATCCGGGCTTTCCTGGTCTTGTCGAACGATCTGCCAAGTCATTTTCCCAATCAACGAATTGGGCCATCCTGAAATTATTTCACAGTTACAGCTATTATAATTATAGTGATCTATTGGCAAAAACGGGTTTAAATTAAGAGGCTGGATCAATTTATTTTGACACGGCCTCACAACCAGGCGGCAGCTGCTACCGGCAGATCTTTTATTGATCTGCCAGTAATAATACAACTCGCTGGTGTTGTGGCCGGATGCGGTATAAACTGCCATTGGCGCTTTTTTCCAGAGTGCCCTGCTGCATAGCAAGCCGGTAGGTATGCCCATCAAATTCATACAGGGCGCTATTGCCTGTCAATTGTTTAAACGGGGTTTTAGCGCCTTCCGCGATGCACAAGTCAAGGAACCAGTCGCCGGCCGGGTGGTTCTCAGCCGTGATGGTCAGGGATTTCTCGCTCATATTGATTTCGAAAGAACCTTTACCAACAGGCCATGAAGCATGGGCCGTCGTCGTATTCAGATTTGTGAACACAGGATCTCCTCCCTGAACCGGCACCTCCCCGCCCCCGTCGTTCATCATCAGGCGAAAGCCCTCGGGTTTGCCGCGCTTTCCCCATTGAAAACCATCTGCCAGCGGAAGCGTGTAAAAGAAACTTTGATTAACGGTAGTAACGTTATTCAGGTATTTATCCGGCACTGTTTCGTTAAACAGGTGGATATCGGTTATCCGCAACGTTCCATTTTCCCAAAGCAGGTTAGTCCTGTAAAACCTGCTGTTATACCAAACGGTTTTTTTATCGCTGTTTGCCAGGTCCCTGCTTACCGTAAAAGTAGTAGCCGGGGTTACCTTGTAGGTACGTTTAAACCATTCGCCCGACTGTGCCATGGTTTCTACGCGAACCTTACCCTGTTTGCGGAGACGGGCAATAACCGGCATCTGCCATTCCAGCCCTTTTTTCATGGCATCCCAGGTGAATGAATTTTCCTGCCCAGCCTGCGTATAATTGTAGCCGAGCGAGGAATCATCGGCAAAAGTTTGCAAAAACCAGTTGATCCACTGCTCATTTCCGCCCGCATAGGGGTAAACGGGCTCAAGCGTGGTTACCGAGCTGCCATCGGCATATTGCCGTATAGGGTCGCTGCCCAGCATCCTGAATACGGGCACGGGCAACTGCTTATCTGCATGCTGAGCAGGCATATAAGCATTCAAACGGCTGGGGTAATATGCCTGGTTCCAGTAACCGCCCCAAAGGGTGAAACCATCGGTACCTACCTGGTCTTTACAGTTGGCGGAGGCAACAATCTTATATTTATCATACATGTAATTCAGCGAATGCGCATCGATGACCCATGAAGCGATGGATTTGGGATAATACCCGAATATGCTTTTAAAATCAGCAAAATAAACGTCGATGATCTTTTCGCGTTCGGCAGGCGTGTAACCCACAGAAAAACCGATGTCTGAATGCCAGTCCCAGGCATATTTTCCCCGCCATTTGATCCCGGCTTTTTCAATCAGCGGTTGCGGCAGTTCCCACCATCCTCCAATCTCAAACTCGCCTTTCGGAAGTGTTTTCAGCAATTCCTGGTAACGTTTATCGATCAGGGCATCGTACTGTAACAAAAAGTTCCGCCCAGGTGATATTGCTTCATCAGCGCAATCTGGTTCACCACGGTTTGGTACAGGACATCTTTGGTGATGTTCGCATCACGTGGTTCGATATCACGGATAAAATTGACAATATTAACGATTTTAGGCGCATTGCCTGGCTTTGTTTTTTGAGCGAATAAAGGCGTGGTAACGACCGCTGCCATTACCGCTAAAGTGAAGATCAAAAGAGTTTTAAATCTCATAAACGATAGTGCTTTTATTTTATTTTCCGGGCACAGGTATCGGTAGCTTTGCGCGCGGATGATCAAGTATTCCGTTTGGCTGGTTTATAGCGATTGCAACCGCTAAGTTATAATAATTCGATTTTTTCAAACAGCCTGCTAAGATATATAATGCGTATCCGTAACCGTCCCCAACTGTCTGTCGGAGCAAACCCCAGAAGTGTTCGGAAGATTTTTAATTCCCTCCACTGGGAGGGGTGCGGCTGGATTTCGTGGTGGCAGGGGGCGGTTTATACGTCATTTCGGGCGGATAAGTCTGTGAATGAAACCCTTCCCTACACCCTCCCAGGGGAGGGAATCGCACAATCCTCGCTTTTTTTATTTCTTCCGAACACTTTTAGAGCAAACCCGGTCGATCAACCGCTGTCTTGCCTTGCGTATCTCACGAAATAAAACGACAACTATCAAAAACTCCACAGATTTTGCCCCTCACTTGAACCGCGCAAAATAATACACTGTCCGGGTCAGTTGCTTTCGGTTTGTAGTATAGATAGATATAAGGCCGGCTAATTATTGAATCAGGCTTAAGCTTGACTTGATTGCTGTCAGTTCTCCTAAAAGGCGCGTTTCTTTTACCATATCTTCCATACCCAGCTCTTTGGCTATCCTTGCGATCTCCAGGTTGAGGGTGGCGATTTCCGTAGGACGATGTTCATTGATGTCCTGAAGGGTAGATATCAATTGTCCATCGGATGAACGGCTGATGGCAAGTAAGGTCTCGGTTACCTCTTCCTCCGGAAGGGATACTCCACAAGCGTTAGCCACCTGGATACACTCTTTAATTATTCGTTTTCCGATTGCCAGTGCTTCATTATTACGGTGAAAAATACCGTTATCAATGTTCAGCAAAGGGCTCACAGAGTTGAACACGCAGTTGACGATCACTTTTTTCCAGATCACTGCCTGGATGTCTGATTCTGGTTTAAAGGAAAATGCAGGGCTGTTTATTTCTGACACGACTGCTGCCAGACTTTCCTCATTGCCATTGATCACCCCTACCGGGCAGGTTGCTACCGGCTTGAACCGTACCACGTTATCGGCGGTAAACTGGCCCGTCACAAACAACACGCAACGATATAACTGCGTAAAAACAAGCATGATGAATGGCTTTTCCACATTCAAACCATTCTGCAAAAGGACGACAGGATAACGGACTCCCTTCAAAGCTAACTTCGCCGCTAACGAGCTATTAGCAAATGATTTGGCGGTGATGACAACAATACCATCAATCGTTTTTATTTGACTGAAAGTTTTTACATCAATGTTTTCACTTACTTCTGATCCGTCGGGCAAGTTAATCCTGATCCTTTCAGATGTGCCCGGCAAGCCATCAACAGTTCCACGGATCAACAGCACATTCTTACCGGCATGCTTTAATATAACCGCGAGTGTGCGGCCAATGACGCCCGCTCCGGCAATATATATCGTTTTCATATCTGTTGTGTTTCCAGGTTATCGTTTGCAATAAACCACGAGGGAAGCTTTAGCCAGGGCCGCTTTGTTAAGCAGGTATCCTGATAACGCAGCCGGCGTGCCAGTTACAATACCAAGTTTATCTGTATTCAACGCGTAAACCGTGATGATGTAGCGATGCAGTGCTTCTCCTTCACCAGGGCAGGGACCCTGGTAGCCGGCGGCGCCCGTGTCATTAATGCTTTGCAAACTACCGGCCGGCACCGCGCCGGCTTCGGGGTCACCTGCTCCACGTTTCAGTTCTGTAACAATCGGGGGATATTGACAATCACCCAATGCCAGAACCCGCTCCCGGTGGGTGCATCAGCGTCATACATGGTAACCGCGAAGCTTTTTGTACCTGCAGGTGCGTTTGACCACCCGAGCTGCGGCGAATGGTTCTGTCCGTTGCAGCCAAAATTGCCGGCCACAAATTCATTGGTAAACTGACCGCCAAGGTCTGCACTTTTAAGGGTGAATGTCTGTGCTGAAGAGCAGTAATAACTGATTGCAAAGACGCAAAAGAGGATAAACTTTTTCATGCCTCAAATATGCCTGCGCATTGCATAAGGTAATTGTTGCGGAAAGTTCAGAATATATTGAGATAAGCTCAAATTATGGCGTTTTGCGGTAATTCGCCGGAGTTACGCCATATTTCCTTTTGAAAGCCGTGTTGAAATTGGACACGTGCTGATAACCGTAGTCCAGGTAGAGCTCGCTGGCCGACTTGCCTTTTAGCAGTTCGGTACATGCCATTTCCAGTTTCCGCTCCCGGATGTATTTTTGAGGAGCTACCCCGTAATCTCTTTCGAAGTCACGCTTAAATGACGAGACACTCCGGTTACTCAGAAAGGCAAGTTCATCGAGTGTAAGACTGCCCAACAGGTTATTTTCAACAACAGTTTTAAGGGATATATCTGCAGGGGTACCGAACATGCCGCTCAAAAGTTCTGGCGCCAACTCGTGCAACGCGGTGAGCAATTCAGTAAGTTTGAGTAAGGCCATTTCATAAGAAAGGCTTTGCCTGCCGGCGATCAGGGATTTGATGTTGCGCACATACTCATTGATATAAGCATTGGTCTTGAAATAAATATACGGCATATCGCTGGCGCTGGCTCCCCTTGCCGGGGCGGCTTACCGTGAATTCCTGCCCGATGCTGCGCGGAAAAAGACAATTACACTACCATAGGGCTCGGCATTATTGCTGTGCTCTGCAATAATTGAATTGCCCTCAGGTATCAACATGCCGTAACCCGGAGTAAGAATAGTGTTTTCGGCAGCGCGATAGATCTGTTTTTGACCGTTTTGTACAAAGCTGACTGCGCACCGGCTAAAAAAACGCGCGTACGGAAAGCGCTGCCCCTATCATGATAATCCACGAAAGTGATCTCACCAGCCGAAATGTGGGAATGGTGACGTGTAACTTCCGGTACCTGTATGATTTCCATGCTGTTTTTTGGAACAAATAAACCGCAAAATACGCTCAATCCAAAATGAGTGCGGATAAAAACCCGCGGTTCATGAACTAAAACCTTGACTTTTCGCTGATACCGAACCAGCGATTCATTCCTTAGATTTGTTGTTAGTATGAAGAAAATTGGCTTTTTATCATTCGGACACTGGTCCGACCACCCTGCATATAAGACGCGTACCGCGGCCGATACCTTGCTGCAATCTATTGACCTGGCGGTTGCTGCCGAAGAAATCGGCCTTGACGGCGCTTATTTCCGTGTCCATCATTTCGCATCTCAACTGGCATCTCCCTTTCCTTTGCTATCGGCTATCGGTGCAAAAACAAGCCGGATTGAGATCGGCACAGGCGTGATAGATATGCGGTATGAGAACCCGCTTTATATGGTTGAAGACGCAGGTGCGGCCGATCTGATCTCGGGCGGACGGTTACAGCTGGGCATCAGCCGCGGTTCTCCGGAACAGGTGATCGAGGGCTGGCGTTATTTTGGATATGAGCCTGCTGAGGACGAAAATGATGCGGATATGGGGCGTAAAAAAGCGATGGCTTTTTTGGATAAATTAAAAGGTGTTGGTTTCGCCGAGCCAAACCCCTACCCTATGTTTCCAAATCCACCGGGCTTGTTACGTTTGGAGCCCTACTCAAAAGGACTGCGGGAACGCATTTGGTGGGGCGCCGCTTCGAACGCCACGGCCGTTTGGGCAGCCGAACAGGGAATGCATCTGCAAAGTTCTACATTAAAGTTCGATGAAAGCGGCAAGCCTTTCCATGTACAGCAGGCCGAGCAAATCAGAGCGTATAAAGAGGCGTGGAAGAAGGCCGGTCATGATCGCGAGCCAAGGGTGTCAGTAAGCCGTTCTGTTTTTGCATTGGTAAACGACCAGGACAGGCTTTATTTTGGCCAGCAAGGGAAAGGAGCAGACAGCTTCGGTTATATCGAGGCAGACAAGCGGGCGGTCTTCGGCAGAAGTTACGCCGCCGAACCGGACCGGCTGATCGCCGAATTATCTAAAGATGAAGCCATCCAGGAAGCAGATACGGTGCTTTTGACAATACCTAACACCTTAGGTGTTGACTACAATGTGCATGTGCTGTCTTCGATCCTGGAGCATGTAGCTCCCGGGCTGGGTTGGCGTTAAAACACTTGATAAGCGCTTGCAGAATGCAGCCATCCTGATGGCAGGCGCCTATGATTCGCGCTTCGAATTGTATGCCCATGAAATCATGGCGGCGGCTTTCGGCACACCTGCAGATGTGATAGCTCTCCCTGCTGCCGGTGGCGGGCCATATGGTTTAACTGAACAAGTGCCTTCGCCAACAATGTCGCGAAGGCACTTGTTTACGGTCGGATCATTCCTGCCTCAATTATCCAAACCCTGCTACCTAAAACTGATAAATATCATCTTTATCATTGATTTCTTGCAGGTAAAGCGGCCTGTAATGGCGGATATATTTGCATGTGCCCACACAATATCCATTTTCAGCATTTCCCGCCCGTTCCGAAGAACAGCAGCAGCGCGCGACGACACTT
Organism: Mucilaginibacter sp. P25; assembly: GCF_050859465.1. Taxonomy (NCBI): domain Bacteria; kingdom Pseudomonadati; phylum Bacteroidota; class Sphingobacteriia; order Sphingobacteriales; family Sphingobacteriaceae; genus Mucilaginibacter; species Mucilaginibacter sp. P25. The sequence goes on from NZ_CP193937.1 coordinate 4,820,926, forward strand.
TTTAAGAAAAAATCCCAATGATTGTTTTTTCCGCAATGATGCGGAATTTGACTGGCTCTACCCGGAGCATTTGCAGTCGTTATCACAAAAACAATGGACGCCTATTGCCATCGCCAAAAAGGCCGCCGAATATTTAGCAGTAAAAGGCGCCAAAGTACTGGATGTTGGTAGCGGCATAGGAAAATTCTGCTTAACCGCGGCGCATTTTTATCCTGATTCTTTTTATTTCGGGGTTGAACAGCGGCATGAACTGGTGCATTACGCCCAAACCACACAAAGATACCTGGATATTAACAATGTCAGTTTCATACATGCCAATATCACTCAGGTTAACTTTCATCAATTTGACCATTTCTATTTCTATAATTCTTTCTTTGAAAATTTAGACCAGGAGAATGCTATTGATGATCATATAGAGACTTCTTACGGCCTCTACGCTTATTATTCACGGTATTTAAAATCGATGCTGAATGATAAACCTTCGGGTACCAGAGTAGTAACCTATCAGAGTTTCGGAGAAATTATTCCGATAGATTACAGCATGAAAGATCTCGCTTATGATTCCTTACTTCAGTTATGGGTCAAAGATTAATTAGGATTTAACTTAAACACATAAATAACATACAGTTCCCTTTTTATGTATAGCGATACAATAAGCATTTCTTATTTCCGCAAAGACGCGGCTTTCGATACTTTGTATCCGATACATATCCGGGAACTATCACAAATGCACTGGACAGGCCTGGACATTTCGCTCGAAGCCAGCAATTTCCTTGCAACCCCGGGGGCCAGAATCCTGGATATTGGCAGCGGTGTCGGTAAATTTTGTATCGCGTCTGGCGTTTATCATCCGGAAGCTACCTTTTATGGCATAGAGCAACGGGAAGCGTTGTTCAATTATGCAGAATCAGCCAAAGCGCAGATAGGTGTACCCAATGTGCAGTTTATGCATGGTAACCTTACTAACCTGGACTACGACCTGTTTGATCATTTTTACTTTTTCAATCCTTTTTATGAAAACATAGAACCAAGCATCAGGATCGATTATAACGTCAATACCTCGTTTGATCTGTACAATTACTATACTTTGTTCATTTACGAAATGCTGAACAAAAGACCGGCCGGTACCCGGTTGGTTACCTTCCATGCACCGGAAAAACAGATTCCGATTAGTTATCAATTAATGAACAATTCCTATAGCCCGGTGCTGAAAATGTGGATCAAGAAGTAAAAGAGCTGGTTCAGCCCTGCTATATAAAACATTCAGATCAGGCCTGATGAACGCGGCAATATTTATTAAATAATAATTGAACGATAAAAAATAAAATCATGAATTACCCCGAAAATTTATTTTACACCAAAGACCATGAATGGATCAGCTTCGAGCAAGACCATGCATTGATCGGTATTACCGATTTTGCACAAAAGGAATTAGGTGATATCGTTTACGTTGATATCCCATGCCTGAATAAGATCATTGCTAAAGAGGCCATATTTGGCACAGTTGAGGCGGTAAAAACAGTATCAGACCTTTTCATGCCGGTAAATGGCAAAGTAATAGCTGTAAATCCTTTGCTTGAAACCAACCCCGAGCTGGTGAACCAGGACCCTTATGGATGCTGGATGATAAAAGTGCTGGTAAGCTTATCAGACGACCGCGAATCGCTGTTGACAGCAGAGCAATACCTGGCACAGATCGGAAGCAACTAACCCTCCGCGGAAATACCTTTTTATCAACAAGAATGGAGCCTATCCCCCGGGTTGCGATTTGAGGACATTAAGCCGAATATTTAACCTTTCCGGTTAAAAAAAATAGAATCAAACACATCATTTATTTAACACAAAACACAATGGAAAAATTTAGAGCGGCAAAAGATTTGATAGATGCCATAGAGAAAGACATGTTCAGCTTTTACGAAAAAGGCAACAAAGCTGCAGGAACCAGGGTTAGAAATGCTATGCAGCAATTAAAAGTTATGGCAACAGATATCCGTAAAGAAATAACAGAAAAGAAAAACAATAAATAAATTAGTTTAAGAACTGTTTTGGGAAAATAACCAGGTCAAAGCTGACCTGGTTATTTTATCAGGAACAGCCAGATAAATCATTCTTTTCAATATATGATCGGATTTCCGCTACGTGTTACTTATCAGCAGCAAGATTTTATTTATTATATCATCGCTGCCCCGAGTAAAAAGAACCATACCCTTGAAATTCTTTTAGATGCTAAAAGTTACACCTTTATTCTGAGTTTAAATAAACTATGGATCGAAAAAGACCCGGATAAAGATCGTCCTCTTGATCAGGGGTTGGTGCTGGCCATAAGCAGAGCGGTGACCTTGCGTTACCCTATTTAATAACAGGATTATAACAGATCAAAGCCTTTATTAACCTGCATAGGATTTTTTGAGGGATCAGTGTCCGATAAAACTTCATCTGCTCGTTTTAATGCTTTTTCAAATGTGTCCCGGACATTACCTTTCCCGATTTGAAATAATAAACGCGTCTTTTTTAGTGCTCCAGTTACCTGTTCGCTGTTTGCCTCCGACAGGATAAGCTTAGTTCCTTTCTTTTTTATTTCCTGATGAACGTCCCTTAATACCCTAATACCGGTTGCATCAATGACGGGTACATTCCTCATCCGGATAATCAATACCCGGGCGGGTTTTTCCAGCACTTTCATCGTGTCTTTAAATTTATAGGCCGCACCAAAGAACAAAGGGCCATTGATCTCAAAAACGTCGACCCCTTTTGGGATAACTGATTGGTTAAATTCATCATCAGATAATTGATCCGGAGCCAAAATAGTATGCTGTACGGAACTGGACTGCATCATTTTGCGCATAAAAAGGAAAGCGGCGACAATTATCCCAATTTCAATAGCTACGGTCAGGTCTACTAAGATGGTGAGGCCGAAGGTGATCAACAAAACGGAAGCATCACTTTTTGAGCCTTTAAATACGTCTATAAAATTCCCAAGTTCGCTCATATTCCAGGCTACTACCACCAATATACCTGCAAGTGTTGCCATGGGGATCAACGCTGCCCATTGGCCTATAAAAAGCATAATAAGAAGTAAGGTAATGGCATGTATGATCCCAGCTACGGGTGTACTTCCGCCATTTTTAATATTGGTAGCCGTTCTTGCTATTGCGCCGGTGGCCGGAATTCCCCCTAAAACAGATGAACAGATATTGGCCACTCCCTGTGCAATGAGCTCCGTATTAGACCGGTGATTTCCGCCGGTCATGCCATCTGCCACAACAGCTGATAATAGAGACTCAATACTGCACAGCAAAGCGATGGTAAAAGCGGGCCTGATCAGCTGCCGGATGGTTTCCAGGCTTACATCTGGCATGACCGGGTGCGGTAAAGTAGCAGTGATCACTCCGAAACGGCTGCCAATAGTCTCTACCGAAAGATGGAAGTACCTGGCAACCAGTGTACTTATAACAATTGCGATCAGCGAACCAGGAACTTTCCGGGTTACCCTGGGCCACAGCAAAACAACCAGTAAGGTAAAAACCCCGATAAACAAGGCATAAAGGTTCAACGAAGACAGGTGCCGGCTATAGTCGATCCATTTACTGATAAAATCAGCAGGGACATTTCCCATTTTCAACCCTAAAAAGTCTTTAACTTCTGAAGAAAAATGATGACGGCGATGCCGGTAGTAAAACCAATGACCAGCGGATAGGGAATGTATTTAATAGTATTACCTAATTTAGCTACCCCCATAATGATCAAAATGATTCCGGCAATAAATGTGGCAATAACCAACCCGCTAACACCGAACTGCTGAACGATCCCATAAACCACAACGATAAATGCGCCTGTGGGTCCTCCTATCTGTACCTTGCTGCCTCCCAAAGCGGATATAATTACCCCCGCAATGATAGCCGTAAAAATTCCTTTTTCGGGGGACACGCCCGAAGCAATTGCAAAAGCTATCGCCAGGGGCAAAGCAACAACACCTACAATTATTCCGGCAACAACATCCTTATAAAATTGTGCAGGGGTGTAACCTTTAAGGGTGTCAATCAGCTTGGGCCTGAACAAATTCATCATCTTGTTCATTATTGAAACCATTTAAATTTATTCCCGTCCACCGGCATTTCAATATCAAGTTCGGGGTGATAATGTACCTTGGGAGATAACCAGTAAAGCAATATTACACGGGAATACCTGAAATTCAAAGGTGCAAGCAAGAACAAACCACCGAGAATGGTACTGAGATATAACCATGGCGAATCGTTATTTTGGGTTATCAGGAAAGTGGCGGCCCACAAGATGCCTCCCTCTGCTACATTCATAGCGTAGCTGATATACATCGCCGCATAAAAATAGCCGGGCTCGATCTCGAAGATCATCTGACAATGCGGGCAATTCAGGTTGATCTTGTTGGAACCAAAACGGTATGTTGCTCCTTCGAACATATTACCCCTGCGGCAGCGCGGGCATTTTGCATGGAGCATTGCCCATGATTTTGATGTTCTTACCATTAATACAAAGCTATAATTACTAATACAGGCTTGATATGGTATGACATCAGCAAACAAACTGATATTTATCAGTTTTAGACTTGCAAGCACGCGCCTGTACATGCTGTACGGGCTTTACCCGTCATACCGGGCATACCAGCCAATAACATCGGCTGCATTAAATTCATATATTTGTAATATGAGTTTATCCGGAATTTTTCCAATTGATAAGTGGGAATTCACAACACAATCTGTTCTTAATACACTTTCCGAAGAAGATTATAACTTTTTAATCTCCCGGCAAGGCGCGCAGAAATATCAAAAAGGAGAAATCATCTTCAAGGAAGGCATTGTACCTTCAGGTATCTATTTTATTCACCAGGGAAAAATAAAAAAATATAAGGTTGACCGGAATGGCCGGGAGCAGATCATATATGTAGCTAATAAAGGCGAATTAATAGGGTATCACGCGATTTTGGCGGAAGAGCGTTGCCCTGATTCTGCCGCTGCATTGGAAGACTGCCTGATCAGTTTTATCCCTAAAGAGGACTTTTTAACCATTCTGGACAGATCGCCGCTTTTCATGCGGCGCTTATTAAAATCATTGAGCCATGAATTTAGTGTATTGGCCAATAGTATTTCCGTGATCTCTCAGAGAACAGCATCTGAACGCCTCGCTATTTCGCTGATCATTTTGAGAGAAAAGTTTAAAGGGGACGGTTCAGGTGAAAAAGATGTTATTCTCAATATCTCAAGAATGGACCTGGCCGGCATGGCAGGGATCGCGCAGGAAAATGTGATCCGCTTGTTAAAAGAATTTAAAGAGGAAGGCGTACTGGAAACCGACGGCCGGAAGATATGGATCAAAGACATTAAACGCTTAGTTAAAAAATCGAACTACGGATTTGGGAACCCGTAGTTACGCAGGCGCAATTGCATCAGCGGGGAATTAATGACAATATTTTGTCAGTGTTCAATTTTTAAAAAACGGGTGTTCAATCAATTAAAATGCAATTTCACAACTAATTGACTATCAATAACAATCTGTTCAGATTGCGATTTGTTAGATTTTAATTAAATCTTAAATCATTGATTATCAATGGTGATTTATTTTGAAAAATATCAACTGTTCACACTTTTAAAAGTTGAACACTCGTAAGTAAACAGTTACTTCAGCAACCCACAAGTTTTTGTAGCCCCCTTAATGATACCCCGGCGCCAAATGCCACCGGGGTAGTGAAGTGTAATTAATCAGGGATAATTTATTTATCCCAAAACACAGGGGTATCCAGGTCATCCGCACCCATGCTGGCCACCGCCGCCCTGTAGTTATCAGCATTAATGGCAGCTTCTGTTTGCGGGTAGGTGTACCTGCGTACAAAGTTGCCTTTGATTTGCCTGCCGGGATAGGTATTTGGCGCTAACACAGGGTACCCACTCCTCCTGAAATTAGCCCATGTTTCCGCGCCGTTTCCAAACGAAGTTATCCAGTATTGTGTATTGATCAGTTTCAGGGCATTGGCATCAGAATATGCAATTGCCGGGTTATTTAAATAGGCGTTTTGTGCATCGCTGCTGATTACAGCAGTAGCGTCGTAGCTGGTAAATTGATCCATGGCCGCCTTTACACCGTTATTATAATAGGTGCTTGCGGTTCCTGCTATATATCCCCTGAAAGCAGCCTCAGCCAGTAACAGCTGCGTTTGAGCATATGTTACAAAGAATTGCGGCGCGGTTATTTTACCAAATACGCTGTAATTAACCTGCGAATATTTAAACCCGGATCCGCTCACGCCGCGAAAGCCCGGTGCTGTTGGCAATGTACCGCTATCATAGCCTATCGGCAAACCAAACTGGTTGGCTGATGCAGTATCAGGTGCGAGGGACAATGCTTTTCCGGGGTCGGCGTACATAGCCGAGATGTACTTCAGCCTTGGATCACCCGTGGATTTTAATTGCGTTATAAAAGGCTCGGCCAAATAATAAGTATTGGTTAGCTGTTGAATTTGCTGGGTAACCAGGTTGGGGTACGTATTGTTATATTTCAGGTAACAGTTATCGGCGTTAGATTGCATTACCCCTCCGGTCACAGCTGCCTGAACAATAGTTTTTGCCTTGCCCGGGTCTAACTTAGAATAGCGCATCCCTATCCGAAGCAACAATGAATAGCCAAGCCGCTTCCATTGAGGAATATCTCCGCCAAAAAACACATCTCCCTTAACAAGATCCTTCGCAGGGTCTAACGCCGCGGTGGCTGCTGTCAGTTCGTTTACCAAGTCGGCATAAATATCCTGTTGTTTATCGTATTTAGGCAAAAAAGCAGAATTGAGGTAAGCCTGGCCGGCCTGGCTATATGGCACATCGCCGTAAGTGTCAACCAGCATCATGTAATTATAAGCCCGCCATATCCTGGTTTCGTTGTACAAGTTAGACCGGGAAGCGTTGCCTTTTAAATCCGGCAAAATGTGCTCAAGCAATTTTATGGTGTTTGGATAAGCGTTATTCCACCGCATCACTGTATAGGTTTGATTTAATACGTTGAAGTTAAACGCTGAGGTAACCCCACCAAAAGGATCAATAAACTGCTGAACAACCGTTGGTTCAGTTTCCATTAATGCTGCATATGTTAAAACTTCGGCGTTGGAAAACAAAAACACCGGGTCGAGACTGGTAGTGTTATTTGGATTGACATTTAACTCTCTAAATCCTTTATCGCAACCTGTTGCAGCAAACAGGCAGGCGGCCGACAATATGATCTTTATATATTTTTTCATGATCGTACTCTTTTAAAATTTGACGTTTAGGTTAAAACCATAAGTCCGCGTTGTAGGCAGCGAACTTTGCTCATAACCGGTTAAAATATCACCGCTTGATGAGATAGCCTCCGGATCGATATTAGGTGTGTATTTTTTAATGATAAGCACGTTGTGGCATACCGCTGAAAGCACAAGCCCTTTAATAAATTTGGTTTTCATCATTTTCGAAAAATCATAGCTAACTGAAAGGTTTCTCAACTTGATAAAGTCTGATTTATAAACAAAAGGGTCCAGGATACCCTGCGAGCGATAGTTGGCATAAAAGTCCTCGGCATTTACTGCTGTTGTGTTAGGTGTACCATCAGCATTCACCGCGTCAAACTTTACGCCTCCTTCCCTACCTACCAGCGACTCTTTTGACAAACCTTCTCTCAGGAAATTCAGGTTAGAACTTGACAATATTTTACCACCTTTTTTATAATCGATATGCGCAATCAGGGTAAACCTTTTGTAAGTAAATGTATTTACCCAACCACCTGTAGCTTTAGGCAATGCGCTGCCAAAAAGTGCAGGAGATGTACTTGCCACTGGTTTACCGCCTGATACGATGATCTTGCCATTAGAATCTCTGCGATAGGTTGAACCCTGGATCTGGTTTAACGGAAGACCAACCTGGTCAACAATAGAGCCGAAAAATTCGCCCGCGCCTAATGTCAGTTGTTTTTGACCATTTGCCAGCGCCAAAACTTTAGAGGTATTTATGGCCGTATTAAATGCCGAACGCCAGCTAAAGTTTGGTTTTCTGACGGGCACTAACTCCAGCAAAAACTCCATACCACGGTTTTGCAGCTCGCCAAGGTTTACAATGGTGCCAGTATAGCCCGACGCGTTGGAGATGGCAACGCTTAAGATTTGGTTAGTGGTATGCTTATCGTATGCGGCAATATCCAGGTTTACACGACTGCTGAACATACGCAGCTCAAGCCCAATTTCTTTTTCTTTTACGCTGTATGGCTTAATTGCCTGGTTTGGCGTAGTAACATTGCTGATACTCCCAAGCGGGACACCGTTGAACGCATTTTGTGAAAGCGTAAAGGTAAGTGAATTGCTGTAAGGGTTGATACCGTTGGCACTGCCCACGTTAGCGTAGGTCGCCCTGATTTTTCCGAAAGTTAGCCATGAGGGCGGGTTCTTTAAAAACTCCGAAAAAACAAAACTGCCGCTTACTGATGGATAAAAATAATGGTTATGTTCGGGGCTTAGCACCGAGAACCAGTCGTTACGGCCGGTTACATTTAAAAACAAATAGGATTTATAGCCAAACTCCGCGGTGCCATAAAGCGAGTTTACTGTTGATTTGGAAACCGCAAAGGCCGAGGTATTGGTTACGCCGTTGCCAAGGGTATAAAAATCCCTGACGTAGAAATTTGTAGCGGTAACAGTATATCCTTGTGATGAGGATGGGAATGTATTTCCTCCTACCGTGGCATCAAAAGAAAAAGGGCCCCATTTATGGCCACCGCCTAATAAGAAGTCGGCGTTAAGCGCACGGTAGGTATTATCATTTGAGTTATAACTACCATTATAAAGGCCAACGGGTGCAGCCGCGTTTGCTAAAGTACCTGTTGGCGAATTTTGTTCGTAGTAAGATGGACTATATTCCATATTTACACGGCCCTGCAAATAAAGCCAGTCAAAAAATTGGTATCGCAGGGTCGCAGTACCTAAAAGATGATCTTTAGTTTGCTTTGTAAATTGCTTTTGCATAATCCAATACGGATTGGTAAGCGTGGTGAAACGAGATGTAGGCGTTTCGTTGCCGTTGGCATCAATGGCGGCGGCTTTTAATACATCCAAACTAACCGAGTTACTATAACGGTACATGTAATTAGTAACCGATGAGCCCTGAATACCAATTACCGGAGGGTTATTATTATTCTCGTGGTCGTAATTCACATAAATTTGGGCAGACAACTTGGGGGTAAAATTGTAGTTTAACCCAAGATTGAATATCTTTTTGTGATAATCATTATTCGGTATTATGCCTTGTGCGTCCTGATTTGAATAAGAAAACCTGAAGCTCCCTTTATCGTTACCGCCCGAAAACGCGATAGTATTGGTCCATGCGTTGGCAAGTCTGAAAAATTTGCTTATACGATTTCTTTCTGGTGCATAAGGGCGTTGTACTCCATCAAACTGGTAGGTAGGTGCATTATCAAATTTTTCACCGAAACTCCACGCACCGGAACTTTGGGCCTGGCCCTGTGTTTTAGGGCGTACATTGTTTTCGCCCTGTCCGTACTCATACTGAAAATCGGTAAAATCCAGTGCCTTGTTTTGGGTAAAATTGGAGGTAAACTCAATACCGATCCCACCATTTTTATTACCGCTTTTGGTAGTGATGATCAACGCGCCGTTACTTGCCCTTGATCCGTAAAGCGCCGCGGCTGTAGCTCCTTTTAATACAGTCATCGACTCAATATCATCCGGGTTTATCTGCTGCATATTATCGCCCAAATCCACCGATTGGGTGTAACCGTTGGTGCTTGAGGGGCTTTGCGACAACGGAAGGCCGTTTAATACGATCAGCGGCGCATTATCACCCTGAAACGCGGATTGCCCCCGCAGCCTGATCTTGGTGCTGCCGCCGGGACCGCTTGCCGGTGGAGATATGTCTAAACCGGCAACTTTTCCCTCAAGGGAGTTAACAAAGTTTGTTGAACGGTTAGTTGTTATTTCGCCAACGCGTACGTTTTCTGCCGCATATCCCAATTTTTTAGACTCGCGCTTTATACCTAGCGCTGTTACTACAATCTCGCTGATAGCAGTTGATTTTGGTTCAAGCGTAACGTTCAGCGTAGTGCGCCCGTTGAGGGGCTCGTTTTTTGGATTGTAGCCTACGTAGCTGAATAACAATACCGCGTTATCGGCAGATACCTGGAGTTTGTAATTTCCGTTTGCGTCGGTCAAAACGCCGTTTTTTGTTCCTTTTTCGCTTACGCTAACGCCGATAAGCGGGCCGCCTTTTTCGTCGGTCACTTTACCGGTAACTATTTGTACCCCCACTTCGGGGCTGGTTCGGGCTGCGACGGCGCTTTCCGCCTGCACATGCCCTGCAATCATAAGTGTAAAAAGAACACTTATTGCAATGGACAGCATCATTCCTGATACTTTGATTTCTTTTTCCATAATTTTAGGGTTAATTCAAATTGGCAAATCTTACTTTAACTTCTTTCTCAAAATTGGTGGTTGTGAAAGAGCTTTTCCGGGCGGCACTTTAAAAGCCGCTTTTTCATTTTAGTATCGCTTTTTCTTCATGTTACGCAGGGTTTTAGTTTTAAATTGGTTTATATACAGTTTGTAGGTATAATCTATTTATAGTAAAATATCTAATAATAAGACTCCGGCAAGCCCTATTACAGCTACAAGGCTTTCCATTACCGTCCATGAGCGCAGCGTTTCCTTAACTGTTAACCCGAAATATTCTTTGCATAGCCAAAAAGCCGTATCGTTTACATGCGAACCAAACAGGCTGCCCGCTCCAATAGCCAGCACCAGTAAATTGGTATTTACGCCCGCATGATGAGCTATCGGGAACAACACGCCCGCGGCCGTTACACCAGCTACCGTGGCCGAACCAAGACAAAGCCGTAAACAAGCTGTCGCCAGCCATGCGAGTAATAAAGGGTGTATGGTGCTGCTGACCAGCATTAATGCAAGAGCATTGCTTAAGTGGCTATCCACAAATACCTGCTTTAGTGCACCCGCGCTGCCAATGATGAGCAATACCATGGCTATATCTTTTACTGCACACACATAACCATCCATTAATTTTGCCAATGACCTACCTTTACGCAAACCAAGCGTATACGTACTTATAATTACGGTGATCAGTATGGCTATAATTGGTTCGGCGAGCCATTCAGATAAACTCTTTATCAAAGAATTATCCCTAAAAAGCACAGGCAGCAAATGGGCCAGGCAAATCAATACTACAGGTAAAAGAGATGATAGTATGCTGTTAACAATACCCGGTAGTTCATGAACAGGCAAGGCGGCCGAACTATGGGTAAATTGCAAACCGTTAGGCCCAATTTTTTTAAGGGTGGCCGAGAACATCGGTCCGGCAATTATTATAGCAGGAATAGCGATGATCAGCCCATAGCCAAATGTTTTTACTACATCGGCATGAAAAACGCTGATGAGTGTCATTGGCGAAGGATGAGGTGGTAAAAAGCCGTGCATTACAGATAGCGCCGTAAGCATAGGCATCCCCACATACAACAGTGGTAAACGGTAGCTGGAAGCAACCGAAAAAATGATAGGCACCAGCAGTATGAACCCGACGTTGTAATACAATGGGATCCCTACAATAAAGCCTGTAAGGGCCATGGCATAGCTTACATATCCGGCACCAAACAAATCATGCATGAAATGGGCTATCCGCTGCGCGGCACCGCTTTCAGCAACCAATTTACCCAGCATGGCACCTAATACAATAATGATCGCTACCGAACCTAAGGTATCGCCCAGTCCTTTATTTATGGATACGATAACCGCTGTAAATGGCATACCGAAAAAGCAGCCCGCCAACAGTGCTACGATAATAAAGGCAAGAAAAGCATTCACTTTTGCCCATGTTATCAGCGCTATAAGCAATAAAATACAAAGGATCAGTATTAATATTGTCATTTACAATCAGGTTAATTTAATGCGAATCGCGGGTTACAACAGATCCTGAATTTCCAACCAGGAAATCCAGATCGGCTCCTTTATCGGCTTGCTGCACATGGCGCTGATACATAGATACGTACCCCCTATCGGTATGATAAGCAGGTTTTTGCCATAACAACCGCCGTCTTTGCAGTTCAACTTCATCTACAAGCAACTCTATTTTTTTGGCCGGTACATCGAGGCATATCAGGTCCCCGTTTTCAACCAGCGCCAGGTTACCGCCGATGGCGGACTCCGGTGAAATATGGAGCACAACCGTACCGTATGCGGTGCCGCTCATCCGTCCGTCGGAGATCCTTACCATATCTGTAATACCCTTATCCAGCAGTTTTTTGGGCAGCACCATATTGCCAACTTCGGGCATGCCGGGATAACCTACCGGCCCAACATTTTTAAGCACCATCACGCAGGTTTCATCAATATCCAGCTGCGGGTCATCAACCCTGGCGTGATAGTCTTCAATAGTTTCAAAAACCACCGCCCTGCCGGTATGCTGCATTAGTGCTGGCGTTGCCGCCGACGGCTTGATAACCGCGCCGTTAACGGCCAGGTTTCCTTTTAAAACGGCTATGCCTGCTTCAGCAATGATTGGATCCTCATAAGCGGCGATAACGTCCTTATTGTAGCATATAGCATCATCTTTTATATTTTCCGCATGCGATTTACCTGTTACCGTTATCGCGTCCATATCCAGCTCATTGCTAAGCTCTTTCAATATCACCGGCAGGCCGCCTGCATAGTAAAAATCTTCCATCAGGTATTTTCCGGAAGGCATGAGGTTGAGTAACAAAGGTATTTTGCTGCCCAGCCTGTCAAAATCGTCGAGGCATAAGTCAACCCCGATACGCCCGGCAATTGCCGTAAGATGTATAATGAAATTGGTTGACCCTCCTATTGCCGCGTTTACTTTAATAGCGTTTTCGAAAGCGGTACGTGTAAGAACTTTTGATATCGTTAAACCTTCCTTTACCATTTCAACGATACGCCTGCCGGATAGCTGCGCCAGTACTTTTTCCTGGAGTCGACCGCCGGGGTAGCCGCGGCCTGCGAAAGGCACATGCCAAGCGACTCAACCATACAGGCCATAGTAGACGCGGTGCCCATTGTCATACAATGGCCCGCACTTCTCGACATGCAGCTTTCAGCAGCAAGGTATTCATCGCTGGTTATTTTACCGGTTTTGAGGTCGTCGGTCAGCTTCCATACCGCTGTGCCCGATCCGATATCAGTACCGCGATATTTACCGTTCAGCATAGGCCCGCCCGGAACCACGATAGTGGGTAAGCCTACGCTGGCCGCTCCCATCATGGTAGATGGTGTCGTTTTATCGCAGCCGGTCAGCAGCACCACTCCATCTATCGGGTTGCCCCGTATTGACTCTTCTGCATCCATACTGGCCAGGTTCCTGAACAGCATAGCGGTTGGTTTTAGCAAAGTTTCACCTAAGGACATGATGGGAAACTCTACCGGGAAACCGCCTGCTTCGTAAACCCCGCGTTTAACAGCTTCGGCAAGGTCCCGTAGGTGTGCATTGCAAGGAGTTAGCTCCGACCAGGTGTTGCAGATCCCGATGACCGGTCTTCCGTCGAAAAGGTCGGTAGGCATACCCTGGTTCTTCATCCAGCTCCTGTATAAAAACCCCATTTTACCTGTTTTTCCAAACCAATCGGCACTTCTGAACTGTGACATTTTATTTTCTTAATTTTATTTAATTGATATCGTTGCTCTGATGCAATTATTTGCCCACCAGGTTTGTAAGTGTTCCTATATTGCTTATTGTAATACTAATCACGTCGCCGTAGTTAAGTGTGAAAGAATCCGGGGGCACTATACCGGTACCGGTCATCAGGTATGCACCTGCTGGAAATGACATCTCCATAAACAGGTAACCGGCAAGCTCCTGGTGCGTACGCTTCATCCTGCTGATCAATATGGTGTCGGCAAATACCTGAACATTATCTCTCACTATTTCAATTTGAATTTCGGTGTCAGGCGGGATAGCTGTTCCCGGCACATAAAGACACGGGCCAACCGCGGCGGCTCCGTCGTATGATTTAGCCTGAGGAAGATATAAGGGATTTTCTCCTTCGATATCTCTTGAGGACATGTCATTGCCAATCATATAACCCTCAATAGTCCCCGCGCTGCAAATGAACAATACCAACTCGGGCTCCGGAACGTTCCATTCCGAATCTTTCCGGATGCGAACCGTTCCACCGGGGCCAACCGCGCGGGATGCCGACGATTTAAAAAAGATCTCGGGGCGTTCGGCATTGTAAACCCTTGCATAGAAATCACCTCCGCCGGCATCTTTAGATTCTTCCATCCGGGCATCTTTACTGCGCAGATAAGTGACACCCGACGCCCAGATCTCCTGACCGGCAATGGGAGCACATAGTAGTTCCAGATCATGGGCCAGCAACGGGTTGGCTGAAATGTTTTGGAGATCTTTTAAAACTTCGCTGTGCAGCGTTTCACGGTTTATAAAACTGTCCCAGTTCCAATCCGGCGAACTGTATAACAGACCGGCGTATTTTACAATAACTTTATCGTTGGTTTTAAATATATGCATAGCTATTTATTGCTGTCCGGCGTTTATGCGGCAGTTATTTCGTTATCAAAAAAATGTAACAAATCGGTTACTTGGTTATGTACAAAGAATGCTAAAGCAAATCGCTTAAGCTTCCAAAAAACACAGCGTTGATTTTTGCACAAAAAACTTAGCGTAAAAACCCAGTGCCACCTTAGTTCTCAGCAGAATTTTGCAAAGTAGTCTCGTGTGCGGGACCGGGCTTTCTTTTATGCCAGTAAGAAGCCAGCAATGAGCCCGTAATATTCATGAAAGTTGAAAAGATAACCGGGGCAAGGCCCAGCGTAGCGATTTTGCCCATCGCTTTGGCAAGCCCGGCGGCCATCCCCCCGTTTTGCATCCCTACTTCTATAGCGATGGTGCGGCAGTCACGTTCTTCCATTCCAAATGCCTTAGCCGACCAAAAGCCAAGTAAATAGCCGCCAATATTATGCAGCAATACCAAAAATGTCAGTAGCAGGCCAACTTTAAGCAGGCTTTCTCTCCCGGCAGCTGTTATAATAATAATGATGCAGATAATGCCTCCCATTGATATGACGGGCATTATCCTTTTTAGCCATGTGCTGCGTTTTTTGGCTATTGAAGAAAACAGCACACCCAAAGCAATAGGTATCATGACCATTTTAAAAATATCCACCACCATTAACCAGGGGTCTATTTTAATAAGCGGACCGGCAAGTAAATTCATTAAAAATGGTGTCAATACCGGCGATAGCATGGTGGAAATGCTGGTTATAGTAACCGATAGCGCGAGGTTTGCCCTGGCCAGGTAGGATACCACATTAGATGCCATGCCGTTAGGACAGCAACCGATCAGTATAATGCCGGCCGCTATCTCGGCAGGCATTCCGGCTAATTTTACGCTCAGTGTCGCGATGCTAAAGCCAAGTAAGGGCATAATAATAAAATGGCTCACCACCCCTATGATGATTCCCCCGGGCGATTTTAATACGCCGAGAAAATCCTGGTAATGCATGGAAGTGCCCATACCAAACATGATGAGCTGTATTAGCGGGATAATAAGCGTAGCATATTTAAAATTGCCATAACTGATAAAAAACTCAGGATAATAAAGCGCCATAGCGGCAGCTCCGAAAATCAGTACCGTATATGCAAAACTTTTGGTTTTTGGCGAAGCACAGAGGCTTACTGCAAGCAGTATAAAAAATGCAAGTACATAAGGCCCTGTGTATCCAAGGCCTTTAGGTATCACAATAAGTACAGCGGCAAACGCAGCGATGGTTAACGTGATAGTGACTTTGAAAAAAGTATTCATACCCGGCATTGATCAAGCAAAGAAAGGGACTCCGGGCATCGCGTATTTCTTCAACCCTTCCTCGTTGATCTCAACACCCACTCCGGGCTTGTCAGATAGCACCAGGAAACCTTTCTCAATAAAGGGTTTATCGTATTGTACTATTTCCTTCCATTTTGGCTCGGTATCGCTCAACGTTTGCCATTCCAGGATATGGAAATTGGGTACCGAGGCACAAACATGCGCGGTTGCCATAGCCCCCAGGAAAGATCCCACCATGTGCGGCGAAAACGGCACATAATATAAGTTGGCAAGGTTAGCTATCCGCTGCCCCTCGCCCAGCCCGCCGCATTTTTGAAGATCGGGCATCACAATATCAATTCCGGCTTCCGAAAGCAGCCTGGTATAACCATAAGCCAGGTAAAAATTCTCCCCGGCACAAATAGGTGTGCTGGTTTCCTGGGTTATAGTTTTGTACACATCAATATTATCGGCAGGTACCGGTTCTTCCAGCCACATTAAATTAAGGGGTTCCATCATTTTTGCAACCCGTCGGCCTGTTGTAGCATCGTAACGGCCGTGCATATCTACACATATATCAATGTTTGGCCCAACCTCTTTCCTCACAGCGGCTATGGCATTATACATCCTGTCGAGTTCGGCGTTACTGGCAGTCCAGTTATAGCGGTCAAATTTATTGGGGTCACGGGCATCGTCAATATCAAATTTCACGGCAGTGTATCCGCGGTTAACCGCCCCGCGGGCAGCCTTTGCATAATCATCAGGCACAGGGTTTGTGGCTGTGTATAATTCCGTATCACAATAAACACGGCATTTATCGCGATATTTGCCGCCTAATAACTGGTAAACCGGTAAACCCAAAGCTTTACCTGTAAGGTCCCAAAGGGCCGCCTCAACCGCGGTGAGCACGGCCACAAACATCCCGGATTGCGCACCGGAAAAAAGTTCGCTTTCCTGATCTCCTCCGCTATCCTGTTTGGATTTAAGGGGCTTCGGCCTTTCAGCATCCATTCCAGCCGTTTAACCAGGTAATAAGTTCCCGCTATGGCGTCAACTCCTTCGCCCGAGCCCCAGATGCCCTGGTTGGTATATATTTTTACAAAAAGCCCGCCACCCGCGTAGGCGCACTTAACTTCTGTAATTTTAAGGTCGGATGGGGATGATGCCTGCGGGGTGCGCTCTTTGGCATCTATTAGCCCCTGCCCAAATGTTTTATTTAATGGTGCTGCTAATACAGCGGCACCGGCTAATACAGTTTTCGAAAGAAAGCTGCGCCTGTTTTGATAGTTTGACATATTTTATATTTAGGATAGATTTATTTACCAGGTCCGGTTTTTCAGGATATTTTGGATCTGCTCCTTAGGTACCGGTAATTCGTTAATATGCTCGTTAAGCCATGCTGAAAAATCTTTTTCTATATCCGGGCTCCACCGGGCGTCTATTTGCCCGGCTGTGTATTTACCTTCTTTTAACCTCAGGTGGCCAAACATATCCCTTAACCTCACCACTTCGGAGGTGGTCACTACTTTTTCGGCCAGGTGCGGCGGGATAAATATGACTACGCCATTCTCGCCCAAAACCACGTCTCCGGGCATTACGGTAGCCTGCTTGATCCTGGTAGGCTGATTGATCCCAACAATCATGGTGTTCAGGTCGCCGGGCGGGTTATGGTACGATGGATCATAACTTTCTACAAAGGATGTAAAGCCGCCCATCTCTTTTAATCCCCGCAAATCCCTCACCGCACCATTATAAACTATGCCGTTGCCGGTTTTCGCGTAGATAGCGTTACCGACGTTATCGCCGATGGTAGGCCCGTTTTTATGGGCCCCAAACTGATCGGCCACGTACACATCGCCTTTTACCAGCAGGTCTACCGGCCAGGTGTTTTGCCCTTTTTTCCCTGGGTTTTGCCCCTGTCGTCAATAGCTTTCCATACATCGGGGCGTGCAGGCATGAAAACAGCAGTTACTGCGCGGCCAACCAAAACGCTGTCGGGATTTATCACCAGCCAGTTTTCGGTTAGCTGATAGCCATAGCCTGCATTTTTAAGAACGGCCCAGGCTTCTTCAATACTCACCTGCTTCATCCGGGCCAGGATTGCATCCGGCACCCGGGGGCGACCATCGGCAAAGCGCTCACCTTTCCATTCGGGAGTAAGAAATATCAGCTCATCCCTGGAAATTTGCTGCGCGAAGGCGTTATGAAAAAACAAACAGCATTGCAGCAATGCAATACCCGCAACACGGTAAAGAAGACGGCATTTTCTCATCGTAATAAATTTAAAACGCGCACTATTAAGGGGAATAGCGGCTTTGGTATTGGTTGTAACTGGTTATAATACTTACAAAGTATCATAATATTTAACCCGGAAAATACCATTAAAAAACAGCGTTGGTTTTTATACAAATTTTAGTTTTGTAATGTGTAAACTTGCTTTCAATGGGCGCCCCCTGTTGGATGCCCGATAACCGTTGCAGTACAGAGGCGGCAGCAACGTATACCAATTATTATACTGAATGAATCAATTGATACTTCAGCAGGGCATATCTAAAGAACTTATGCATTTTCCGCATATTCTGGAGTTTACCCACAAAAAGAACAATACTATCCAACTCAACTCCTTTAACAGTAACGTTACGGACTGCATTTGCCTGTATTATATTTTAGAGGGAAAATTCAGCTGGATGATTGACTTACAACAACATACCTTATACCCGGGCGATTTTGCCTTAGTATTGCCCGGGCAACGCATTGGCGGCGAAACGGGAATATTAAATATCGGCGCTCTGTTTGGGTTAAAGATCTCTGCCGAAGATTGTGGAAAGATTTTGCTGGGTAAATGGAGCGGGCTTACTAAAAAGGAAAAACTATCCATCAACCAGATTTTGCTTGTAAATAAGCAACAGCTTGTTTTGAAACTGAAAGAAGCGCAGGTTTTAATGCATAATTTACAACTTGAATTACAAAATGAGGAAGTAGGCTTTTACACACGTGTAAACCAGCTGCTCGACGAGCTTTTTGTGTTGGTGAGCCGGCAATTGATCAGGCAAAACAATTCCAGAAGAGATTTCCCTCAAACATTCCTGAAGCTGGAGCAAACATTACGGCAAAACCTTGCACATCAATGGACGGTGGAAGAAATGGCGGCGCTGACAGGCATGGGGACTACCGCCTTCACGGAAAAAGTAAAAAACTATTCAGGCTTTTCACCTCTAAATTATTTAATCAACATCAGGATAACTGAAGCTACCAAACTGCTTAAAAAAACGAGGTAAATGTTACCGACATAGCGCTGAGCACAGGATTTTATTCTGTCTCAGCATTTTTCCACAACCTTTAAAAAACTTACCGGGTACACCCCAAGCGAGTTCAGAAAAAATAAAACACCAGATCATCAATATACATCATGAATTGTATCATCATCATAGAAATGGGCACAGACGCTGTAAGGGTCTTCGCCTTTGATCTTTCCGGTAACTTAATCAGTTCGTCAAAGGGGCATTATCCCACCTTTCATGAACAACCTGACCATAGCGAACAGGATCCTGAGCAGATGTTTATTACCATGCTCTACATTTTGAAAAATCTGCTTAATGAAAAGATCTACCCTAAAAAATATACCGTAACCTGTATCTGCTTTGGCTCATCTATGCATAGTTTACTGGCAGTGGATAAGGATGGCATACCGTTAGGCAACGCCATTACCTGGGCTGATAACCGGGGCAAAAAAGAGGCCGCAGAGCTTAAACAAAGCAGCCTGGGCGAGGAGATCTACAAGGCTACCGGCACTCCCATCCACCCGATGTCGTCGTTAATTAAAATTGCCTGGATGAAAAACCACGAACCCGAAAAATTCAAACAGGCACAAAAGTTTATGCCTATAAAGAGCTATATCATTCAACAACTAACAGGAGACTGTGTGATAGATTACAGTATAGCATCTGCAACAGGCCTGATGAATATTCATAAATTAACCTGGGATGAGGCTGCGTTGGAGTTTGCCGGCATAACACCACAGGAGCTTCCGGATCTGCACCCGGTTTTCTATTCGGGGGTAACGCTGAAAAAAGAATATCAAAGGGTTTTAAAACTGTCGCCAACGGTTAAAATCCTGATTGGATCAAGTGATGGTTGCCTGGCTACACTGGGCGCGGGCGTTTGGGAAAATAGTATGGCCACTATTACCATTGAAGATAGCGGCGCGTTCCGGATCATTGGCGATAAAATAATAGAGGATCCCAAACAACAAATTTTCAACTACCTGCTTACCGAAAAACATATCATCACCGGCGGCCCTACAAGTAATGGTGGTGTGATATTCAATTGGTTTGCTAAACAATTCGGTGATTTTACCGAAGCTTTTGATATCGAGCAGTCAATGGAAATGCTGATAGAGGAAGCTGCCGGTGTAGAAGTGGGGGCTGGCGGGTTGATCTTCCTACCCTTCCTGCATGGCGAACGGGCCCCTATCTGGAACCCAAATTCCAGGGGGTGCTATTTTGGCGTTAATATCAGGCACGAGCGTAAACATTTCATACGGGCTACCATAGAGGGCATTTTATATGAGATGTATAGTATTGGCCGTACCCTGGAACAACATCGGCATATTGAAACTCTATCTATCAACGGCAGCTTTGCATCTATTCCGTTTTGCACTCAAATCATTGCAGATCTGTTCAATAAGCCAGTCAGCACAATTAGCCATGCAGACAGTATAGGCATGGGTGCTTTCCTGCTAAGCGCTACGGAAATGGGCATTTATCCCTCTTTAGAACAAGCCTCCAAAACGGTAACCATGCACCAGACCTATCTGCCAAACGCCGAAAATCATCAGGTCTACGCACAATATTTTAAAGTATTCGAAAGCCTGATAACAAAAGTCGCTGATGAATTTGACGCTATTTCTGATTTGCAACAACGGTATAGTCAATAAATTAACAAGGTGCCGGGGCTGGGATT
This sequence comes from Mucilaginibacter sp. P25, assembly GCF_050859465.1. NCBI lineage: Bacteria > Pseudomonadati > Bacteroidota > Sphingobacteriia > Sphingobacteriales > Sphingobacteriaceae > Mucilaginibacter > Mucilaginibacter sp. P25. Next base: position 4,841,725 of record NZ_CP193937.1, read on the forward strand.
GACACAGTTTATTTTACAGCCCCGGTTTTAGCTCAACTTTAGGATATTTGAAACAGTTAGTTACCTTTAGTTTTTAACTCCAAAGTGGTTACCAGTGAATCGATTTTTACTGTGGCTAAGTCAAGATTAATACCCGTTGAATCCTGATGAAATTTAACTTTTTTACCATGCAGTACCCTGCAACGTGTAATAGTTTGTTTAACAGGCGGTAATTTGATGACAGTATCTCCCGCCGGCATTTTCAGCACGTGGATATATATTTTATCACCTCTACTTGTGGCCCCGTAGAAATCATCAACAGGTTGAAAAGGTCCCGGACGCGTTTGATATATGCTCTCGCCATTTTTTGCTAACCACTGCCCCACTTCTCTCAGGCGATCCACATGAGCAGGGGGAATAACACCGTCCGGATCCGGCCCAACATTTAATAACATATTTCCACCGCGGTCAACGGTATTAACAAGCATGTTTATAATCTTTTTCAGCGGCATCAATCGCTGAGCCTTATTGTATCCCCAACTGGTTTCATTAAGGTTCAAGCATTTTTCCCATGGGAAGGGAATAATAGGTCCTTTAACATCCGCGCCACCTTCGTCGGTCTGGAAATCTCCCACCATCCCTGATCTTGGATTAATGACCACATCCGGGTTGTAGCTACGTACCATAGCATTAAGTTTTAATGGTTCCCAAAACCAGGCAGCGTCGGCATCGGTACCTTTATGCGCCAGCCAGCCGCCATCATACCACAAAATATCTATTTTGCCGTAATTCTTCATTAGCTCCTCTACCTGCCCATATGTTTGTTTTTTGAGCAAGGCAGCATTGTCGGAAAGCCCCTTAGGGTCGAAATAACCAGGAAAACGCCAATCCAAAGGAGAATAATAAATGCCTACATAAAGGCCTGCTTTACGGCACGCATCAGTATACTCTTTTACAAAATCACGGTGAGCGGCAGTTTCCCAACTATCAAAATGCCGGTAACTTGAGGGGCTGTTCCAAAGGGCAAAGCCATCATGATGGCGGCTAACCATTACCATATATTTCATACCTGCCTCCTTGGCTACCTTAGCCCATTCTGTGGCGCTAAAATGTTTTGGGTTAAACTGATCGGCTAACCTGGCATATTCCTCTGCCGGTATCTTTTGATTGAACATGGTCCATTCACCCGTGGCCGGAATTGCATATAGGCCCCAATGTATAAACATCCCAAATTTCTGATCTTCCCACCATTGCATCTTTTCGGGCGGAAGGTTAGAACCAGGACCCGATACACCCTGCCCTGCACCCTTTAATGCAGGGTACACCTTACCTTTTTCCATTGATTTTCGTTCTGCGTCGCTCATTTGCTGGCTCTTTACCATAAAAGAATGGCTCAATAGTGTTAGCAGCAAACAAGCTGCCTTGATCGTGGTTTTTCGGTTAAGCATAATTAGGGTTTTCATACAGTAACAATTCAGGCAAATAGCGATGGTTTAAACCTTTTGCATTATAATAAACCCGACGTTTTTCAGGACGGTTTAATAATTAAGGCATACGCCACGCTAAATTAATTAAAGTCGGCGACGCAGAATTACCTAAACCAGACTTTATTTTATACAAAAACGACCTCCGGCCGGTGTCCGGCTCTGCAAAAACTGATCATTTCCGATATCTAAGCGTTTTTGCCTGGTTACAATGCAAAAACACTGCCCATCTCCAATAGAAAATGAAGTTGTCAAGCGAAAGAAAATTTATATTGATATATGAGCCTTAGATTACATTACATTTATTAATTTGCCTGGCTCCGATCTGTTCAATATGATTACTATTATAAATATCATTTTCTGTCTCTCTTTCCTGGTCTTCGCTTACCTTAACCTGAACGATGTCGATCCGTGGCTTTGGGTACCAATCTACCTTAGTGCGGCAGTATGTTGCGGGCTGGTAGTTTTTCACCTGGTTTATCCGAGGTTGTATCTATGCCTGATCGCGATATACCTTGTTCACGCAGGCACCATTTATTTTTCTAAAGATGGTGTACGCGACTGGATAACGAAATATAACAGGCCAAGTTTGGTAGAAACTATGCAGGCAGACAAGCCTTATATAGAAAAAACGAGAGAGTTCTTTGGCCTGCTGATCATTGCCGGCGCATTGCTCATCAATTATATCGCGGCCTGAGCAACATGGGCCGGTCAACCCTGATGATTTGAAGATATGTTCACTTATGATATAGAAAAATTTAAGCCCCTGCTTACAGATCTCATTGCAAGACATGTAAGCCCGGATGCAAAAGACTGGCTGCTGGCCCAGGGGAATCACGCCGCGTCTGCCGCAGCATTTAACGCTGCCTTCGCCGCTTTGCCGCGTAAGACGGGAAAAGCGCCGGTCAATGCCGGTCCTGAAAACGAAGCTGGTTTATCGGCTATCCGTAAAGATTTTTCGATCGCAGGATGGTCGGTTGACAGGCTTGCCAGGGTATGGCTGTTGTTAACGCTTGATACCACCGATAAGGAGCGTTATAAAAGCAATATCGAAAACCTATTTTTAGCTGCTGAAATGAACGAATTGGTGGCTTTATATTCGGCTTTGCCTCTGCTTGCTTACTCCCCGATATGGGTACAACGCTGTACGGAAGGTAACCGCAGTAATCTGGGCGTTGTGCTCGAAGCGATCATGTATCGCAACCCTTACCCTGCGGAAAACCTGCCCGAGCCGGCCTGGAACCAAATGGTGCTAAAGGCACTTTTCACCGAAAAAAGCTGGAACTGATCACGGGATTGGACCAGCGTGCCAATGCCAGCCTTGCACATACATTGATCGATTACGCGCGAGAGCGCTGGTCAGCCGGCCGGAGTACAGATCCTATGCTATGGCGATTAATAACTCGCTTTATGGATGACACGATACTGCAGGACATCAAGGAAGGATTACCGGGTGTAAGCGAACTTGAAAGGGAAGCGGTGGCATTAGCTATTGCCGAAAGCAGCTTTCAGCCAGCAAAAGAATTGTTGAAAGTTGATCATTTAAAGATGGCGGCGGGCAGAAAAACGAGTTGGAACGAATTTATTAACGATACAAAAAATTAATTTTGGGATATGTGTTGCAGCAATTTTGAAAACAGAGAGCAAATACCCGGCGAAAAACCAGAGTCATTTGATATAACGGCCATAAAAGGTATGCGTTTTTTTGACCCGCATGTACATATGACATCCCGTACAACTGATGACTACCAGGCTATGGCTGATGCGGGCGTGGTTGGGCTGATAGAACCGGCTTTCTGGCTGGGACAGCCCCGGACGGGCATTGACAGCTTTCGCGATTATTACAGCAGCCTGGTTGGCTGGGAAAGATTTCGCTCATCGCAGTTTGGCATTAAACATTATTGCACCATAGGGCTTAACTCCCGCGAGGCAAACAATGAAAGCCTTGCAGAACAAGTGATGGAAATACTTCCGCTGTTTGCTTATAAAGAGGGTGTTGTGGGTATCGGTGAAATAGGTTTCGACGATCAAACTGCGGCTGAAGAAAAATATTACCGCTTGCAACTGGAGCTGGCCAGGGAAGCCGGCCTGCCGGTACAAGTCCACACGCCGCACCGAGACAAGAAAAACGGCACACGCCGTAGTATGGACATCGCGATAGAACATGGCATCGATCCTTATAAGGTCATCATTGATCATAACAACGAAGAGACCGTTAAAGAGGTCCTTGACCGGGGTTTTTGGGCCGCATTCACGATTTATCCCTTCACCAAAATGGGTAATGAGCGCATGGTTGAAATCGCCAGGCAATATGGTCCGGAGCGGATCATGGTCAATTCGGCTGCTGATTGGGGCATCAGTGATCCCCTGGCTGTGCCAAAAACCGCTGCACTGATGAAAATACGCGGCATCAGTGACAAAGATATCCAATTGATCACCTACGGTAACGCGGTTACCGCTTTTGCCCAAAGCGGACAGCTCGATGAAACTGATTTCGCGGCGGTGAGGAACGTTGATCAAAGCGTAAAATTTGAAGGTAACAGTATATTGCGCGGCGGCCAGCAACCGAGAATCGATAAATCATCCATCATTATTAGCTAATCGTGATTTTGAGGAAACTGCACATTTATCTTCAGCTCATGCGGCCCGCAAATATTGTTACTTCGATCGCAGATATTCTGGCGGGGATCGCTATTGCCAGTGCCCCAGGTAGTTTAGTGGAAAGAATCTGGCCGGCCGCCCTCCTGCTTTGCCTTTCCACAGCTTGTCTCTACGGCGGCGGTATTGTTTTTAATGATATTTTCGATGTGGAGACTGATAAGATTGAACGGCCTGAAAGGGCCATACCCTCAGGCAGGGTTAGTTTACCGGAAGCTTCAATGCTCGGGACGTTGTTGTTAAGTGCAGGTATCCTATTGGCGTTTCTCGTTTCGGCGGCATCGGGTATGCTCGCGGCAGCTATCGCGCTCTGTGCACTGCTCTACGACAAGTTTGGCAAACATCATCCCTTTTTCGGGCCGCTTAATATGGGGATGTGCCGGGGATTAAACCTGCTGCTGGGAGTCAGCATAATACCGGATGCGCTCAACCATTGGTCAATGTTAGCATTAGTGCCTGTGGTTTACATATTCTCGATTACCCTGACCAGTCGTGGCGAAGTTCATGGGGGCAAAAAGAGCAACTTGTATATAGCGGCATTTTTGTATGCTGTGGTCATTGCCTTTATCAGTTACTTTTCGTACGTTAATAACCGGCTGCTATGGTCACTGCTGTTCATCTTACCCTTTACCTGGATGATATTCAAACCGCTGTTCACAGCCATAAGAGAACCAATCGGCAAAAATATTGGTAATGCCGTGAAGGCCGGGGTGATCTCCCTGATATTGATGGACGCTTCGTGGTCTGCCACATTCAGCTCACTTACATTCGCCCTGATGATCGCCTGTCTCTTACCGCTCTCGATGTGGCTGTCGAAAACCTTTGCAGTCACCTAATTAATTTCAATAACAATAAATCTTCCCCGATGGAACATTTGCAACAGAACTTCAGCGTAAAATATAGTTATAACGTCTTTTTTACTTCGGCTTTATTCGCAAAGGATAATTCCCTTCTGAACGGTTTTCTGACAAACGCTGCTACTTCAGGCGCGTTAAGGAAGATCCTTTTTGTGGTCGATCAGGGGGTTGCCGATGCCCATGGGCATTTATGCTCTGATATCAGTTCTTATTTTCAGGCGCATACTGCTGTTCATCTGGTGCCCGAGATCTTGCTGATACCCGGCGGCGAGTACGTAAAAAATGATGAACGCTATTTTGATATGATTCTCGATGCGGTAAATAATTACGGTATAGACCGGCATTCATACATCGCAGCAATTGGTGGCGGGGCCGTATTGGATATGGCAGGTTACGCCGCTGCTGTAGCCCACCGGGGAGTAAAACTTATCCGCATACCAACAACTGTGCTGTCTCAGAACGATTCAGGGATCGGGGTGAAGAACAGCATCAATTATTTCGGGAAAAAGAATTTCCTGGGCACATTCGCCCCCCTGCCGCTGTTTTTAATGATGACCAGTTTTTGACCACGCTGACCGACCGTGATTGGCGATCCGGAATATCCGAAGCTATCAAAGTTGCCTTGATCAAAGACCCTGTTTTTTTCAACTGGATAGAACAGAACGCACCCGCCCTCGTGAGCCGCGACGCGGCAGCAATGAATTACCTGATTTGGCGCTGCGCGCAGCTGCACATGCAGCACATTGCCGGCGCCGACCCCTTTGAAAGCGGCTCATCACGCCCTTTGGATTTCGGGCATTGGAGCGCGCACAAACTGGAATATCTTAGCGGTTTCGATATCCGACATGGTGAAGCAGTAGCCATGGGGATAGCCCTGGACACGGTTTATTCCTGCCTTTGCGGCCGTTTAACCGCTGCGGACAGTGAGCGCGTGGTAAGCCTGATCCAAAACTTAGGCTTTGAAATCAGCCACGGGCTCTTAAGGATCAGCGGAGATGACAGCCCGTTATTGCAGGGCCTGGAGGAGTTTCGTGAACATTTGGGCGGGGAGCTCACCATTACGTTACTCAATGCTATAGGCGAAGGTGCCGAGGTGAATGAAATTGATACCGAGCTTTTGAAACAAGCGAGTATTGAACTATACAACCGGCAATTCGAACTTCAGCAAACGCAAATTTAAACAATACAAACATCTGCCCTCATGAAAATAAATGCAGCGCACCTGACCTATTGTACCAATATCCATCCCGCGGAGAACTGGCCGGAAACTTTCGGGGCCCTGAAAAACCATTTCCCGGCAATCAGGGCTGCCCTTGCGGGGAAGGAACAAATGGGTATTGGCCTGCGCCTTTCTAATATGGCCAGCCTGGGTTTGCTGGCAGAGGAAGATAACTTAGCGGAGTTTAAACAATGGCTGTCTGATCATGATGCTTATGTTTTCACGATGAACGGTTTCCCCTATGGCGGTTTCCATAACACCGTAGTTAAGGACGAAGTGCATGCGCCGGATTGGACAACAGTTGAGCGCTTGGATTATACCTTACGCCTGTTTCATATATTGGGCGAATTACTTCCTGAAGGTTTGCAGGGAGGGATTTCAACCTCTCCCTTAAGCTATAAACCATGGCATGCGGCCGGTGAGGCCAGGAACAACGCAAGGGCAATCGCCACGGAGAATATTTTAACAGTGATGGCTGCACTTTTTAAAATACACCGCTCGGCCGGGGTCCTGATGCACCTGGATATCGAACCCGAGCCGGATGGGTTCCTGGAATCAGGCCGGGAGTTTATAGATTGGTTTGAAAACGACTTGTTGCCGCGTGGTATTTTAGTGCTGGGAGAACAGTTTGGCCTGTCTCCGGCTGATGCAGAAGAAGCTGTCAAACAACACATTAACCTATGCTATGACGTTTGCCATTTTGCTATCGGCTATGAGGAACATGAGTGCGTCATTGATGAACTGGCCGCGAAAGGTATCCAGGTAGGCAAGATACAAATCAGTGCTGCCTTGAAGGCCCATCTTCCGGTGGATTTGGCAATGAGGGACGAGGTGACCGACGCGCTTGCCAGATTCAACGAGCCAACCTATCTGCACCAGGTGATCGCGAAAACCGCAAATGGAGAATTGATCCGTTATCCGGATTTACCGGAAGCCCTGGCAGATGGTCGGAACCCGGCAGTCAATGAATGGCGCGCGCATTTCCATGTGCCTGTCTTTGTAGAGGATATGGGTGTTGTTCAGTCAACACAAAACGATATTGTCAGGGTGCTCAACAAATTCAGGAACGCTGCTTTTACACAACACCTGGAAGTGGAAACATATACCTGGAGTGTATTACCTGATGAGCTGAAGGCCCCCTAACACAATCGATCATCCGGGAATTAGATTGGGTTAAAGCGCAGATATCATAAGAAAGAAGACAATTATGAATAAAACGGTAGTTATCGATGTAGTGGGTTTATCCACGTCTCTGATCGGCGAGCATACGCCATTTCTTAAATCTTACATCAAAGACAGACATTTGACGCATATAACGCCTGTATTACCTGCTGTTACCACCGCCATGCAGTCCGCCTACGTCACCGGCAAATTTCCTGTTGACAATGGCATTGTAGGTAATGGGTGGTATGACCGCGCGGATTGTGAAGTAAAATTCTGGAAGCAGTCAAACAAACTCGTTGAAGGACAGAAAATATGGGAAAAGGCCAAGAGCGAAGATCCATCTTTCACGAGCTCGATAATGTTTTGGTGGTACAATATGTACTCCTCGGCGGATTACTCCGTGACGCCCAGGCCAAATTACCTTGCCGACGGACGAAAAATACCGGATTGTTACTCGGAGCCTGCCGACCTGCGTGACCACCTTCAGGCGAAGTTGGGGCAGTTTCCGCTTTTTCAGTTTTGGGGGCCCGGCGCCAATATCAAATCAAGCCGTTGGATAGCTGACGCTGCAATGGAAATAGATACGATGCATGACCCGACGCTAACACTGATATACCTGCCTCATCTGGACTATTGCCTGCAAAAATTCGGTCCGGATTTACCAATTATTGCCAAAGACCTGAATGATATTGATAAAATTATCGAAGATCTGGTTTCGTTTTACAGGAAAAAAGATGCCGAGATCATTATCCTTTCCGAATATGGTATCTCCCCGGTGGACCGCCCGGTTCATTTAAACCGGGTATTGAGGCAAAACGGCTTGTTAGGCATCAGGATTGAGCGTGGACTGGAGATACTTGACCCTGGCGCTTCAAAAGCCTTTTCGGTAGCTGATCACCAATTGGCACATGTCTACATCAACGATGCGAGCGTAACGGCAAAGGTCAAAGCGCTGCTTGAAGCCGTACCTGGTGTTGAAAGGGTGCTTACCCGGGAAGAGCAGGCCACGTATCACATCGATCATCCCCGGGCCGGAGACCTCGTCCTTATTGCTGATGAGAGAAGTTGGTTCACTTATTATTTTTGGCTGGATGATGCGCTTGCCCCGGATTACGCGCGCGTAGTTGACATCCACAAAAAACCGGGTTATGATCCTGTTGAGATGTTTATGAGTTCAAAGCTCCGCGCCGGCTACAAATTGCTTCGCAAAAAGGCGGGTTTCAGGTATGTAATGGATGTCATTCCACTGGATGCCGCCCTGATTAAAGGCTCTCATGGCCGGGTGGATGTACCGTCAGAATATCAGCCGGTGATCATTACCGATAACCCATTGGAAAAACAGGACCTGATAGCGACCGACATTCATGATATCATCTGGAGGCACCTGAAAAATTGATTAGCTAAGCTGGCCTTGTATACTGATTGCCGGTTGTTCAAATGATCATCCTGCCATAGTATATGATCCTTCTTATTAACTATTCAATATTACAAAAGCAGTTATTCAAAATTCCACCATGCAGACTGTTTGAGGGGATTGCCTAAAGTGTAAGGCTCCCCAATACGCGGAACGTTTAGTTCGACACCCAACTCCTTTGCTGCAGACACAAGCCTCTTTATCGGTTCGTTCCAGGGCTGGTTAGCTTCAATAAACTTAGCCCAGTGAATAGGCTGTAACAAACGGGCATGCAGGTCAGCAGCAGCCTGTGCGGGTTGCCCTAACCACAGGTGCGTCCATGGCCAATTGGGGCTATACTGCCCGCATTCCAAAAACGCCAGATCAAATGGCCCAAATTGCTGGCCTATTTGTTTAAAATGCGGACCGTACCCGCTATCGCCACTGTAAAACAGCCTATAATTGCCAATCTGAAAAACGTAAGAGGCCCATAATGTTTTATTCTCATTCTTATAAGTACGATTGCTGCGATGTTGGGCTGGGGTGGCGGTAATCCGAATACCACCGGACAACGTAATCGATTGGTTCCAATTAAGTTCGATGATCTTTTTGGGGTCAAACCCCCAGTATACCAGATCAGCGCCTACTCCCATCGGCACAACAGCCATTTTAATACGGTTCTTTAATTTTTTCAAAGTCCGATAATCCAGATGATCGTAGTGATCATGAGAAATGATCAGCGCATCTATTTGAGGCATATCATCGGCGTGATAATGCTTTGTACCCGGGAATGCGGTAATCAATCCGGGCACCGGTCCGGCATGATTGCTAAAAACCGGATCAATGAGCATATTAAACTGCCCGCTTTTTATTAGTAAAGATGAATGTCCAAACCAAACGATCGTAGGTGCAGGAGCAGCTAATGAATTCAGATCGGTTTTAATCCAAGGAAGTGCGTGAGAAGGCCTGATGGTTTCAGGACGTTTGCTGAGAAAAAGAAATTTACGTTTGACCGTCGAATCGGAAAGTTCAGCCAAATTTATAAAAGCTCCATTTTTATAATTTGGTAAAGAATCCAACCGGGTAAGTTCTTCGCCATCCGGATTTTTACCCAGAGATTTAACTACGCCGCAACCACCGACCGTCAATAATAACAGTGCAGCCAACACAATTCCCAAACACGCTCTTTTCATGCAAATAAATGATGAATGTAACGGTAAAAAGCAACATTTATTTTATGAATGCGTTATCTGTCTTCCCGGCCACGGCCACAAAGGTGTATGGGTTGGATTCAGCGCAATTTGGTCAGAGAATCACATCCACAACTCATTTAGATCTATATTTGAAATATAATCCCCCTGGAAAATGATAACAAGGGCTCCCTGGCTGCCATATTCCCACAATTTGAGATGGCCGTTCCGAATTTTATTTCAAAAACACAGCAAAAAGAAGGATGTTAAGATCGGTAAGGTCCTGACGCGAGCCGGTCAATATATGCGAGCTACGTTGTTGGGCATCGACTGCATGGTGAAGTTTATAACGGGAGCACGGCAGACTCAGAAACGACTCCAATAAAACTTTACTCCACCTCAATCCAAACTAACCGGATCCCCAGGAACTTCTAATCTTCCCGATTTTTAATTACAAGGTTATCTACGCTGAGATTACCGACATGGAGGTTTCTGATTACAGCTTTTTTAACCATGATTCGGCTAATCACCAATGCGCCTATAGCAATCGCACCTATAGCCATAGATCCCAATGCTAACACAGCAATTGCTGATGCCCCGGTTGCAGAAGCTCCGGTTACCCCGACACAGTTTGTTTTGCCCGTTTCTTTTTCAAAAAGTTTCATATGATTTTCAATAAAGTCTATCAACTACGTAACACCACTTGCCTATAATCATTTGTAATTTCCAATTCACCGGACGGTTATTATTTAGTTGCGGAATAGCCAGACTATGCCATCCGCTACCGGATCATGTGAAAATATTTCTCCCTGTTTTCAAATAGCACCCAGATGAGCACCGCCCAAAGCACAAGCACCACCGGTATTCCCGAAGATAAAGAAATAACAGTTAACAATATGCCAACCATAACGGGAAAAATGATCACCGCGCCTAAAGCCCTGAAACGGGGAATAATCACCAGGATCCCCCCGATAATTTCGGCAATGCCGATGAGGGGCATCAGCCATTTAATCTGCATAATTGCACCAAACATGGCCATGGCATTTGGCGGCATGTCTTTAGGTACAGGCATGTAATTTAAAAACTTGTTCAGGCCAGCATTGATAAACATCAGCCCGAATAACAGGCATGCAATAAATAAGATTTTCTTTTTCATTATAGAATTATGTTGATAATGCTTGCAATCCAAAGACTTTTCATCGCCATGGCGGCATCACCCGCGCCGCGAAAAATTCCGTTGATCAGAAACAACAGGATAATAATAAGGATGCTGCCCAGCATGATCCGGGTAAAAATAGCTCCGTCCCTCACCACTTCTTCGCTTGCTCCCATTAGCTTTAAGATCTCAGGTGCATATAAAACACCAGCCATGCTTACTATTATAGTTGTAATCAGGCAAATTACCAGCGCCTGGGCTCCTGCATGTGCCGCGGCTTCCGGTTTCTTTTCACCAATCCTTCGCGCTACGATTGCCGTGGCCGCGGTGCTTAAGCCAATAGCGATGGAATAGACAATGGTGATCACCGACTCCGTTAAACCTACCGTGGCTATAGCGTTTTGCCCAAGTTTACCTACAAAGAACATATCTACCACCGCAAAAACGCTTTCCAGGCTTAATTCCAGAATCATTGGGATAGCCAGTAAAAAGATGGCTTTCGGGATACTCCCTTGCGTATAATCCTGTTGCTCGCCATTAAGGGAAAGCTTAATGGCGTTCCAGAGCTTTGAGCTTGTGATTTGTATTGTACTCATTGTTATTTGCTTGTTTAAAAATCCTGTACGGTTGCCGGTTTACTTTGTTGTTTTTCGTAACTCGATCCGTATTGATTATAAACTTAATCAACGATACAAAGATGGGATACACGCCGGTGTTTTGCAGTGTGCAAAAGCGACAATCCCGGGGGTAATTCGCGACAAGATTACTTCGGTTACACGACAGCCTCGCTTATAATTTCCACGTAACCTGCGGTTCCATGCACGCGTATGCGTTGACCGTCTTTAATCAGTTTGGTTGCATTTTCCACGCCAACAACCGCCGGCAAACCGTACTCACGGGCTATTACCGCGCCATGTGTCATTAGTCCGCCAACTTCTGTAACAAGTCCTTTGATGGCTAAGAATAAAGGCGTCCAGCTTGGGTCGGTAAAGGTTGTAACCAGGATATCGCCATCTTCCAGATCAGCACCTTCTACGTTCAGCACCATGCGTGCGCGCCCTTCAACTATGCCGGAAGAAACAGCGAGACCGGCCAGAGCCCCTACCGGGATATTCTCACGGCTGTAATGACCGGTTATCACCTCACCTTCAGAAGTAATAACTCGTGGCGGTGTCAGCTTTTCATAAAATTGATAATCCGTTTTGCGCTGGTCAATAAGCTGGTAATCTACTTTTCCGGTACGCACCACCTCATGCAACTCTTCAAAATAAAGATAATAGCTATCTTTTTCATCACGAAGCACACCGGCTTTTACGAGGCGTTCGGCTTCCTGAAGCAAAGTCTGCTTGTAGATAAAGTACCTGCTCACGATATCGTATTTCGGATATTCGCGGTAGCCGATAAAATTCCGCAACAGGTCAATCATCTGCTTCGTTTCCCGGGTTTTTTCTTCACCATCGTTCAATTGTTTCAGGCGCAACATTAAGTCTTGTTCTTTTTCTAAGGCTGCCTGCTTCCCCTGCTCAAATCTTCGGGTACTCTCTCCCAGTTCAAGGTTTTTGATATTGCTCAAGATCATCGGAACCAGCGCAGCTGGATTTTCCCTCCATCGTGTACGGGTAATATCGATCTCGCCGGCGCAACGCATGCCATATTTGTTAAAATAAGCAATGAAAGCGTCGTGTACTTGCGATCCGCCCTCCAACTGGCATAACCCATTCAATAAATTATTCTGTTTTGCCCCTTGCAGATAGGCGATGACCTCCGGATAGGGACGAATCGCATCCGCCAGGTCCAAAAGTTCAAGGCCCATTTCTGAGGTAATGTTGTTTGGAACAGAAAGCGACAGAACATCTGCTGCGTTGATTTCACCAAGCCACTCTTTCATCTTGTCATTGATCCAGGCCGATGCATGGATGGCCGCCATGATCACGTTCAGATTTTTCTTTTCTAAAGACAGCTGCCTCCGTTGCTGCATATCGTCCAGGATGTAATCAAATACATCGGGTCCTGTTTTTGCCCGGATGTTATCTTTCAATGCTGATACCGACCTTTCGCTGCTGCTGATGAGATCGGCCACAATCCCGGCATCGGCTCCCGCTTCCGCAAGTATATCCGCCGCCGACATCCCGTGATGACCTTTAACCTGTCCGGGAATATTGGCTCCAGGGTCCTCTTTTACAAAGTTTCGATCGATTACAGTCATCAGGGCATCTTTTATGAGTGGATCTGAATGCCCCAATACATTTAAAAGATTCTCCCTGCCTGCCGGCGAAGCCAGCCCCTTCGAGATATCAACAAATAACCTTCCGCCAGCCATTTTGAATATCGCGCGGTTTCCGGTTAACATCCAAACGGATATGCCGAGTGGTTTAAATGCGTCAGTCATCATTTGTTGATGTCCTACAGATACATAAACCCGGTTCTCCAAGTCGTCTGCCGCTGGCACAGGATATAATGTGGTGATTGGCCGGCTTTGTACAACATAGAATTTATCGTCACTTAAACACCATTCAATATCCTGGGGATGGCCGAAATGTGCCTCGATCATCCTGCCGGTTTGTTCGAGTTGTAAAATTTGCTCGTCAGTTAGCGCTTGCTTATTTTGTTGCTCCGGCCCTATCTCTTTTTGCTCAGTACCGCCATTTTTAATGATCTCAATAGCAATCCTTTTCTCTGAAATCTTCTTTTCAATAATTCTTGAAGCACGGACCTGGTAATTATCGGCGTTAACCAAACCAGAAACCAGTGCTTCCCCCAAGCCGAAGCTCGCATCTATCGAGCTCACTTTCCTGTTACCAGTAACAGGATGGGCCGTAAATAGCACGCCGGCTACCTTTGCAACTACCATTTGCTGTATAATAACAGCCAGGTAAACCTTGCGGTGGTCAAAGCCATTCTGAAGCCGGTAGATGATGGCACGTTCTGTAAAAAGAGATGCCCAACATTTGCTGATATGTTTTAAAATAGCGGTTTCGCCGATAACGTTCAGGTAGGTATCCTGTTGTCCGGCGAACGACGCGGTGGCTAAGTCCTCCGCTGTCGCACTTGAACGAACGGCGTAAGCATAATCACCACCATATTGGTCCATACGCGCAACGATCTGGCTTTTCAGTTCCAGAGAAAGAGCTATCGATTCTATCAGTGTTCTGATCTTTTTGCTTATTTCATGGATCTCGTTCCTTTGGTTTTCGGTTAGCAATGCTAACTGCTCCTGCAGTGAGTTAAACTCCTGATCGTTCCCAACAGTTTCTTTAAAAGCTTCTGTAGTTATACAAAAACCGTCAGGCACATTAAGCGCCTTAATCGTGTATAATTCTGCCAGATTTGCCCCCTTGCCCCCGCCGATTAACCTATTAAACGTTTTATCGGCCTTTTTTAAATCAACAATGTATAAACTTCTGTTTTTCATTATACTTTACTTGTCTTTAAACTGATTGACCGTTTCACTCATAATTGCAATCGATCCTTCCAAAAATTTTTCGATGATTTTTAAATCTTCTTCAGCGAAAGAACCGATCAATTGCTCCGAATGGCTGCGATAATCCTTGTAAAGCGGGGCCAGAAGCTGCATTATCTTTTCAGTATCCGGCACAACCAGTACTTTTCGCCTGTCCGTTTTCGCAAACTCTCTCTTGGCCAGGTCTTTTTTCTCAAACCTGTCAATCAAACCTGTAACAGCGCCGCTGGTAAGCCCGGTTACTTCCATAAGCTCGCCGGCTGTCATGGCCCCTTTCACCAGGAAAAAGCCCAGGTATTTCTGATCGGTACCTGATAGCCCGGCTTTTCGCGCAATATTCTCATGCATTTGAATGGATGTATAAGCATACAACTGGCTTAGTTTCCTTATCCGGGTAATAGCTTCGCTTTTCACAATATCTTTGTAACTTTAATTATCTTAGTTACAAAGATAATTTCATTTTGTTACTTGAAAGAAGTAATTTAGAAATCGGTGAATATAATTACGTTGTTTCGCGTCCCGACTTTGACGAATATGTCAATGGTATACTGATCATTGAAAGCAAAACCCTCGGTGCTTATTTTATTTCGCCGCTTTATGCCAACGGCTGCCCTATAGTGGTGTTTCAAACGGCATTAGGAAAGCGTTATCCTAATTGCCTTTTTCGTGCGCCCACATATCATCCAAAGCTTATTTGGTGTAAGTACCTGTGAATTAACTGATCGCTATCTCGATTTAAGCGAGATCTCACATTTTCATCGCCATATTATTGATACTAAGTTTTTTTAATTGAACCAGGGTCACTTTCCCTTTTCCTTCCGTAATGTGGTAAAACTGATTTACTTTCAAATTACGAAATCGTTGAACGCTATGGCTGCCAGCCCATGTTATTTCAAGCTCTTCGATAAGCCCGGCATGCCCTACACCTATTTCCGCCTGTATGGGTGATGAACCAAAACTGCCACCCGAATTTAAGTCGCGGTAAACACTTTTTTAACACCATTGTCAACAAATGTTATTTTTAACCGACTGCCAATGGCAGCTTTATTACTTTTTATCCCTTCTGCCTTTATATTTATCCAGTTGTTATCATTTTGACCAGGGTTTACATACAAGGCGCTGGTATAGGCATCGCCGGCGTAAGCCCCGCCCATTTCAATGAATATATCCTGTAAGCCACGGTTCCTGAAATCTGCAAACGCTACACCGTGACCTTTTTGCAGGTTTCCCGTTCCGGAGACGCCTGTAACGTCCTCAAACCGCTGTCCGTCTACGTTCCTGAACATTTTATTGGGTATAATAGAGCCAAAATCGGGGTTGCCTGTGCCAAAATACAAGTCGGGAAAGCCGTCATTATCAATATCACCAAAGTTTGCGCCCATGCTGAACACTACTTTATCAAGGCCCGTTTGTTTGGTAACATCGGTGAAAGTGCCGTTATGGTTATTTTTATACAGGTAAATGTTTCCCGCATTGGGTATGGGTTTTCCGAGCGCTTCGGCAGCCGAATAATATCCCAGCGGAGCCTCGAATTTGTAATCTGCAATCAGGATATCCTGCCAGCCATCATTGTTGTAATCAAAAAACCAGGTAGTAAAAGTACTGTTGCTGTTTGCCAGGATCCCCGATTGCTTTGTAACGTCTTCAAAGTCGGGGGTATTTTCGCTGTTACCTTTATTTTTTAACAGATATTTGCGCCCGTCCATTGTCGAAATAAAAACATCCGGCCATCCGTCATGGTTAAAATCTGCCGATGTAACCCCTTTTACATACGACATTACATCGCAATGCGCTTTATGGCCAACTTCAGCAAAGCTACCGTTCCGGTTATTTATATAAAGCATGCTCCGGTGGATATTGACGCTGTCGCCGTTGTTAAAACCCTCCGCACCTATAAAAACATCGAGCCATCCATCATTGTTAAAATCAGCCCAGACTGCCGCCTGTGTAGGGTGATAAAAAAGTGGCCCGGCGGGTATCGTCACATCCGTGAATGTGCCATCGCCATTGTTGCGCAGCAGTGAGGCAGGCTGGTTACCAAAACCGTTCTTTTTCCAGGCACCCCGCAGTACAAAAATGTCCATCTTCCCATCGTTGTTGTAATCAGTTTGCTGAATATTCAGCCCACCGGTAAACTTCCGCAACCCGCTTGTTTCAGACTTGTCAATAAATGTTCCGTCCTGGTTATTTTGAAAATAATGCATGTGATCATCAAGTTCCGTTCCCGAGGTTACTATATCAAGGTAACCGTCGTTATTGAAATCATCCGCTATAACGCCACCCGCCCTGCTTTTCAATTTAATACCAACATCGGTAGCCATATCGGTAAACGGCTTTATTTTTGTCGCGGATGTTTTATTGAGATCTGGAATTAAAAACGGCTTAGGCACACTATCGGGGTAATGCCCCAGTGTCATGTAAGCGATATTGAGCATCCAGCGGGATTCCAGGTCAGCCGGATGCTTCTTCAAAATGCTTTCATAAACTGCAATAGCATGTCGCGAACCGGTTTGATTTACATGAATCGCGTTATCCCTTATTGGGTAGGTACATGACATCCGGTTGTGGTTCAACATACAATTAGTTCGCTCGCCTAACCTCATGTAGGCCAGTGCCATATCCGGTTCAAATAAATCACGTTTTGAGCTATCGGTCCCCCTCACCATCTTTTCGTAGATGGCAACAGCCTGTGTTCTCGTCACCGGTTTCCAATAAAAGCTTAGCCTTGGTATTTAAAAGATAAAAATCATTTTCCCTGCCCGGCAGTTTAAGTAAGCTATCGCACTGCGCCACTTTCGCTTCGGGACAAAACGGATTGCGGCTGTTGTAATCCTTTTGGTTCAGACCGGAAATGATCCGGATCATTTTACTCTCCGATGAATCGCGGCATGAGATAACAAATGACATGGCCGGTATCAAAAGCAAAAATTTTGCATAAATATTTAACGACGTTTTTCCACGGGCCAAATTCAAAGCAAAATTGATAATTACATTCTTCGGCATTCCTTCTGTAAAATTAGCTACGCATTATTTTCTCTTAAGATCCCGATCAATATTGAAGGTGTTACATTTTGAATACCACAAGCGGATTATTAAAGCTTAATTTCCCTACATCGGCCATCGTTAGATACAATCTTAACTTTCTGTACGTCCGGGCTTATTTTCAGAAACCTTGCCGATTGTGATAAAAAAGACGAGCCGTAATAAAACTCCTGCTTGGTAACCGAACCGTCTTTTGCAGATACTTCCGCATACGCGTCCTGCGGCTCAATTTTGATAGTTTTAGCCGGTATGTTAAGCTTTAATAACTTCAAACTGCCGTTATGCTCACTGGCAGCGAGGTAATACCGGTTATCTTTCCCCTTAAGTTTTACCAGGGCTTTTCCATCGCCGGGAAAACAGATCCCGCTTTGCAAAATCGTCAATGGCTTAAATCCTCCTTTGCCATCGCCTTTTAAAAGCAATCCGTTTAAGGCATCGTACCGGCCTACCGAAACATTTGTGCCGTAATAATTCCCGTTTATGGCTAAGTCTAAATTGCCATCACCGTCAAAGTCATCCACTACCATTCCGTTAATGGCAGAAACCTGCGCATAGTTTGGCAGAGGGTACATTTTAAATGTCCCGTTTCCTAAATTTTCGAGATAGCATGAAGTAAGCGTATTGGCTTTTAACCGCAAGGCATTTTTCAGTTGTTCGGGCGATAACAAATCCTGCAACGTTGCGTGTCCAAAAGAGCGGTAATTCACAAACTTTTTTCGGAGACTGATCATTTGCTTGATAGCATCGTCACGAACAAAAGATGGAAATTCACGTTTCACCCCGTCAGTGTCGGGGAGGAATAGGGATGGAAAGGCATCGGTGGTTTTACGTTTATCAAAATCGCCTGCCGTGATATATACGGGTTCTTTATCGCTGGCCTTGAAAAAACTATTCTTTCCCAGGTTGCCAACAATATAGTCTATCTTACCGCAATGCCTGAAATCGCCGGCCGCGATGGAATTCCACCAGCCGATCTTATCAGCAATACCCGATGCCGCTGTGGAGTTAACGAATTTGCCTCCAACGTTTTTGATAAACGTAATGGGCATCCATTCACCCGCTATAACAAGATCCGGCCAACCGTCATTATCATAATCTGTAACCAGGGCATCACAGGTTAACCCGAGGTTTTTCAAACAAGGCGCAACTGATGCCGTTGCATCTGTAAATTGCAACTTTCCAGGTTTACTGTCGTTACGTAAGATAAAACAGGATACGGGGTTGGGATAATGCCATGGATCAACCCGGCCGGTTACCAGCAAATCGAGCTTGCCATCTTTATTATAATCAAATGCCCTGACACATAGCTTACTTGTAAAATTACCGGGCAAGGCACCTTTTTGTTCGCTGAACCGCCCGCGGCCATCGTTAAGGTAGATGCGGTCTGCATAATTTTTTGAACCCGGCGCGCTTTCATATCCCCCGCTGGACATATACAGATCTGGTTTCCCATCGCCATCGGCATCAAAGAACAATAAACTTTCATCCTTATAATTTGCACTGTCCGGTTTTACATCAATTAAATTTCGCTGATTAAATTTACCGTTAGCCTGCTGCAGGAAAACCTGAGCGGGAAATTTCTTGTTACCACCGATAGCAATATCATCAAGCCCGTTGCCATCAACATCTTCGGCTGCAAGCGCCGGAGCATACGCCGAAAATTTGTGAGGCAATAATTTCTGAATGGTAAAATCCGGAAAATCATCCTCCTTGTGCCTGTAACTAATACCTGCCGTGCCTGTAACTTCAGTAAACAGTGCCCCCCTGTTTTTTTGGGGTATAACCCAACTATAAGCCTGACGCGCATCATTGATATTTACTTTCAGCGTTTGATTAGCGCTTACATTTTTTAATACCTGCTTATAATTATTCGGCCATCTCACTACTACAGAGTCGAGCTTATTGACTTTGCCGAGGCCAAAGTGCGCGACGTTTTGGATAGACGATAAATATCCACGATAAGGATTGTTCTCGTATACCTGGTGCTGCTTGCCTGCATAATAGATATCTACCCAGGCACCAATACCATCCCTGTTAAAGTTGTTGCCATTCAATTTTACCTGCAAGTAATTTGATGGTTTGGAGGTAAGTGCGCGGCTATTGTTTTTATAGATAAGAGCCTGGTCATTAATGTTATTGATCACCATATCCATTGCCCCGTCATTGTCCAGATCAGCATAAGCGGCACCGTTTGAAAAGGTCGGTAAATCCAATCCCCATTGGCTGGAAACATCACCAAAGTTTAGGTCGCCATTATTTTGAAAAGCATAATTATGGATCTTGACTGTAGGAATCTGGTCAATAACAGTTTTTTTTGAGGCTGTGGAATAAGGATTGTTTCGGTAAACGATAAAGTCATGATCAGTAACATCTTTCGGAAATCCATTGGTTACAATGATATCGCGATAACCATCATTGTTGAAATCCGTTATCAAAGGCGTCCAGCTCCAGTCGGTCTCTGTAACTCCGCTCAAGAACCCGGTTTCACTGAATACGGGGTTCTTGATAGAATCATTCTGCCCCAATCCCGGCCCCTGGTTTATCTGCAAGGTGTTACGTGCATATTGATATTGGTATGCATAATGATTAAATAACTCATACGACTGGTAGCTTTCCGGCATCGACATCATTTTTTTCCGGTAATTATCCGGTGGTGACATGTCCAGTTCAAATACATCGGCCAAACCATCGTTATTTAAATCTTCGATGTCCTGCCCCATCGAGTTCATAGAGGTGTGCTTAAAGTATTCTTTAGATCTATTGGTGAATATACCATCACCATTATTGATGTAGAGGATATTGGGCGATATAAAATCGTTGGTAACATAAATATCTTTCCACCCGTCTTTATTTATATCCACAATAGTTGCCGCGTGCCCATAGCCTTCAATGGATATACCGGCTTTTTTGGATACATCGCTAAACACCGGGTGTTTAAGTTGGGCATCCCATTTGCTTTCATACAACCTCCCTGTACTCTTACCGCTGCCGTCCGCAATTATCGGGCGAAACTGGTTTGCATAATAGCCGTCCCCAGGCCTATTAACGGTAAGATACATATCCAGCTTGCCATCGTTATTGTAATCAAAAAGGTTGCCATAGTAGAATATGCGTGTATATTAAGGCCATATTCTTTGCCTTCTTCCTTAAAGTGCGGTATCCCCTTTTATCTGTCCCCTGGTTTATGTAAAGCAAATTTTGCCTTTTGACGCTATCCTGTAGCAGCGAATTGCATACATAAATATCCTGAAGGCCATCATTATTAATATCGATAACAGCAACCCCTCTGCCCCATTTTCCTAAACCATTAACTCCGGCTTTATCTGTAATATCATCAAACTTAAAGTCGCCGCGATTTAGGTACAGCTTGTTTGATACCATGTTACCCGAAAAGTAAATATCCTGTAAGCCATCGTTATTGAAATCGCCTATGCCAACTCCGCCGCCGTTATAAACATTGGCATTATCAATCGGGTTGATTGAATCGTTCTCGGTAATTAAATTATTGAAAGTAACGCCCGAATGTGAAGACGGTATCAATTCGAACAGTGCTGTTTTCTTTTTAGCGCATGAAAAAAGAACAACACCAACGAGCAATAAAGCCGGGTAAAATTTCTTCATTTATAAATTGGTTTATATGGAAAAGATAGGCTGCTATGCGCAACCTATCTCTTTTAACAAATCCGAACTTTATACTTTTTAACTGCTATATAAGCAAGTTAAGTATTAATAGCCAGGGTTTTGATGTCCGTTTACCTTAGGGTTATTATCCAGCTCGGCCTGAGGAATTGGCAATAATTCATCCCGGCCTTTCTTGAAATAAGGGAAGGGATCGGTTGTAAAGTATTGCTTTTTCCTCCAGCGAAGAATGTCGATATTTCTTATTTCTTCGCAACCCATTTCTACCATTTTTTCGTGCATAATTGCTTTTACAACATCAGCTTTTGAGCCAACCGGATATTGTGCGGTTGGATAAGGCGGCATTGCAACATCTGCACGGGCCCGTATCATATTAAGATAATTAACTGCGGCGGCAGTATTACCCAACTCATTTTCACATTCGGCCAGCATCAATAAAACCTCGGCATAACGGATAATGCGTTGATTATTGCCGCCCGGGTGGAAACCCGCTGCCGGCAAACCTTCCTTGTAGATGATCATGAACTTACGAAAACTGATCTTTTTGGTTACGCCGTTCATCACTGACGAGTTGCCGTTCTGGTCGCCGTCTGTTAGCACCGACGCACCTTTATTATAAGTGTCGCCCGATTGATAACAGGTGTAGTGAAAACGGGGATCAGATTTGGCAGCACCTGTAGCCGTATTTTCAAACTCATTAATTAATTTATTTGAAGGAATAAGGTTTCTCCAGGCAATTGGGTTATACTCCTGGTTACGCACGGTAGATTGTGCTTCAGTAGGGCTATCACCGCCCCAGTTAAACCCGCCGTCACCTTTATCAACAAATACAATTTCAAAGATGGATTCGCTGTTGAATTCGGTCTCTTCTTCAAAGTTATCAAGATATCTGCTGGTAAGCGTATAGCCGTTTACTCCGGTTGTAGGAATTTTTAAGAGCGCAGCCTTTGCACCTGCATAGTCGCCGTTTTGCATCAGTACGCGGCCCAGCATGGCATTTGCTGCAGAGGCAGTCGCCCGTCCCTTGTCAGTACCTGATTTTTCAGGTAGAACGGCGGCCGCATCCTGAAGGTCCTTTATGATTAGTGAATAAACTTCAGATTCAGACGCGCGGGGTTGAAAATCGCTGGCAGTTTTAACGGGTGTCGTAAGAAGCGGCACTCCTCCCCATTGCGAAACCAGGTCAAAGTAAGCCCATGCACGCAAAAATTTAGCTTCGCCAACCAGTCTGTCGCGCAACGGTCCATTATCGGTTACAACTGGTCCGTTTTGAATAACTACATTCGCTCTGAATATTGCTGTGTACCAGGCATTCCACACCGAGTTCAATACTGAGTTGGCAGGGTCTGCATTGCCATTAAGCATCTGGCCCCTGGGCGCTTCGAGCTGTCCGCCGCCGCTTGCAACCTCATCGCTTCTGAGATCGTGAATAAAGAACCATTCCCTTGATACCAGCCCCAGCGAATGAATAGCAACATATATAGCATTCACGCCTTTGGTTAGCTGGTCGCTGGTTTTATAGTACTGATTGGTTGTTACGTTATTAGGGTCGCTGGTGTTGAGAGATCCCTTTTTACAGGAATTAACCGTAGCCGTTACTATGATAGCTGTAAGGGCCGACCACACGAATATTTTTTTATTTTTCATCGCTGTATCTTTTTAAATTAATCATTAAAAGGTTGCCTGCAAACCCAACTGAACTACTCTTGGCTGCGGATACTGGCCATAATCAATACCGTTGGTGAGGGTGCCGTTACGTGAGCCTATTTCGGGATCGAGACCTTTGTATTTTGTAAACGTCAAAAGGTTGGTTGAAGCCACATAAATCCGGAGCCTGTTAAGCGCGTTATCTGTTTTTGCCCTTAACCATGACGTGGGGAAATTATAGCCAAGCTGCATGTTTTTAATGCGGAGGTATGAGCCACTTTCAATCCATCTTGTTGAAGGCCTTTTGTTTCCGTTCGGGTCGCCGGAAAAGGCACGCGGAATATTTGTACCGGTATTTGTAGGCGTCCACGCGTTTAAAACATTCGTGCCCGCGTTGAAAAGCCTTGGCATACCTTCCAGGATAATCCTTTCGGCGTTAAATATTTTATTGCCGTAAACACCCTGGAAAAATACCACCACGTCGAAATTTTTATATGATGCGCTGTAGTTTAATGAATAGGTAAATTTGGGCAGATAGCTACCTATAAAGGTACGATCGGCATCATTGATAACACCATCATGGTTTACGTCCCTGAATTTGATATCACCCGGAGCCGCCCCTGTTTGCGTGGGTGAATTAGAAACCTCGGCCGCGTTTTGAAAAATTCCGTCAACAATAAGGCCGTAAAATGACTGTACCGGTTGCCCGACCACCGTATTGGTTAGAGGGTTACCGCCACCATAATCCGCATCGCCACCGGCGGTAATTGAGGCATTTGCAGTATTAAGCGTTAAAACCTTGTTTCTGTTCAAGGCAAAGGTTCCGTTAATATCGTATTTAAACTCGCCACTTGTTTTATGATAACCTAAAGTAACTTCAAAGCCGCGGTTCCGCATCGAACCTACGTTTGCTAAAGTACCGGCCCCGCCAAAGCCATAGCTGGGCGGTGTAGGTACTGTCAATAAGAGGTTATCGGTTTGCCTGTTATAAACCTCGGCAGATAGGGTAAACGCTTCCTGGAATAAACCCAGATCCAAACCGATATTTGTTTGCTTGGTTGTCTCCCATGACAGATCGAGGTTACTTAAACCACTGTAAAATGATGCATTTCCAAGATCGGCCAATGAACCGTTGAACGGATAGGTAGCAATATTAGATGATATAGGCTGCAGATAAGGATAGTTGCCCAGTACGGTACCATTAATACCCGTTACACCATAACCCGCCCTAAGCTTTAATGAAGATATTGATTTGATTCCCTTCATGAAATTTTCCTGGTCTACCTTCCAGCCTAATGACGCCGCAGGAAAGCTTTCGTGCTTGTGTCCCGGTGCAAATACAGATAAACCATCCCGTCGGATAGAACCAGATATCAAATATTTACCTTCAAAGTCGTACCCTACACGGGCTACCTCCGATACGAGGAGATTTGTACCATAAGTGTAATTAGTGTAAAGATTAGTCGCGCCATTTAGTGTTCTTACCGTGTTGGTATTTTGATTACCAGAAGATACCTGGTTATCGCCGCGCGAGCTCTGGGCCTCGTAAACTAAAACGGCGTTAACATGGTGCTTGTTGCCGAATGTTTTATCGAAGGTAAGCTGTTGAGAATACAGTTGAGTTGTGCTGGTGCTCCTACCGTAGTTAATAACTGCTGTTGTGGATTTTGAAGTACCACCGTCATCGTAAATAGGCGTGTAAGTATTGTTTTGATTGGTATTGTAGTCAATACCATAAATTGATTTAAAGTTAAGCCATGGGGTAAACTTAAGCGTTGCATAAGCGTTACCATGGATAGTGAAGCCGTGGTTGGTATTATCGATAAGTTTGGCAGCTTCAATTGGATTGGTAGGATCCGATCCGTCGAAGCTATTTTGCGGCCCCATAAACCCTCCTGCGTTGTTGGGATTGTAAATAGGCAGATACGGCTGCATCCTCACCACATTGGTAATAGCGGTACGGTTACCCGCGTCAACGCCATAGCGCTGATGGTTTTCAATAACGTTGAATGTTTCGCCAAATGAAAGGAACTTACTGATGGTATGATCGGAATTAGCACGGAAAGCCTTGTGGTAGGCACTTAGTCCCTGGGCAATACCCTGCTGATCGAAGTAATTGGCCGAGGTGTAAAATCGGGATACCGCATTGCCGCCGCTCAACGCCACATTATGCTGCTGTATTGGCGCGTTGCTTCTAAAATAAGCATCCTGCCAGTTAGTATTGGTTTGGGCAAAGGTTTGAGAACTACCTGCGTAAATCGGCTTATTAAAGTTATCTGGCTGCAGGCGCGGCGGTAAAGCTATTCCAGCAGACCCGTTAAGGGCGCGCTCGTATTGCAAGTATTGCTGGGTGTTAAGCAGGTCATATTTCTTGATAACGTTTTGTATACCGTAATATGAGTCGATAGTAACCTCCGTACGGCTATTATTGTTACCTTTTTTAGTGGTGATGATGATAACACCGTTGGTACCGCGCGAACCATAGATCGCAGCGGCGCTGGCATCCTTCAACACGTCGATACTTTGAATGTCTTTAATATCAACGCCCGTGAGGCTGCCCGGGTAACCATCAACAATATATAAAGGGTCGGATCCGAAATTTACAGAACTGATGCCGCGCAACGATATAATAGCCCCGGTTCCCGGACCGCCATTATTGGTAACAGTAAGACCAGAGATACGGCCTTGTAGCGCTTCGATACCACCAACAGGTACAGAGGCCAGGGTTTTCCCGCTAACTGATGAAACCGCCCCGGTAACTTTGGCACGTTTTTGCGATCCGTATCCAACTACAACTACTTCCTCCAGGTTCTTGGTATCTTTTTTCATTTGCACTTTTAGCTCAGTACCGTTGGTAACCGTGATCTCTTGCTGGGCAAAACCGATTAACTTGAACACGAGCACCGCTGAATTGCCGGGCACTGCTATTTTAAAATTACCGCCGGCGTCAGTTGTTACGCCTTGGGTTGTGCCTTTTATGGAAACCGCGACGCCGGGCAGGGGTTGGTTATCATCATCAGTAACTTTGCCCGAAACGTTGAATGCAGGCTTCATTTTCAAAGCGCCATTTTCATTAATGGTAATACCGTTCAATGAACCTGCCGAACCACGGTTATGCGCAATTGACACCGATGGCATTGCGAGCGCACATCCGGTTAAGATGAGCGTTGCATAACGCCACTTGTTATTATAAATTTTTTGTAAAGAATACTTCATGTTATTAAGGTTTTAAATTTTCGATTCGATTGGGAAAACGTTGGCCTGATTTGCGCTCAGCACAACATTTACCTGCATCGTTTAAGCTCATATGCCTAAAATTATCCTGGTGTCACCTTATGGTAACTACCAGATTTAAATGAACGACGAAACCTATCTGTTAGCTGTTCCGTACTTATCCAGGACCCGAAAATCTCTTTTTTGTCTTTCCATAATTTTTCTTGTTAGTTAATTGATTGATAATTGGTATGTCGGTGTTATTAGTTTTCAATTTCAAACGGTATCCCACGCCGAACCGGGCAGCAAACAACAAATGCCACGAATGCTCCATTATTGGTCAACATGTTTATAATTGGTAATCTGTACGTTGTAATGCCAACAGTACTAATTGTTACAGCCGGCAAAAAGCAGGTTGTAATAACAGGGGTAAAATTATCTTTCGTGGTTGGGCAGGTAGCGCAGTATTTATCTTAATCTTACAACATTTGTTTAAGCAAGTTCCCTATAACAGGGTTTCCTTTCAATGTTAAAACATTTTTCCGGCATGATATATAGCACTTCCCAACGTCTGTTTTCGGGATTAATAAAAAAACAAATTATTGATTATCAAATACTTAAATACAAATAAAAACCAAAATAAGTTAAAGACAAGTGCTTTTTGTTAACAGAAACCGGCACCGGTTTGTTAATTTGCAAACAAAAACACCGTCAACAACAATCGATTGCGGAGCGTGCCCGAAATACGATATTTAGATATTGTTAAAACAATAAATTTTATTGATTTATAGCGATAGAAATAATAAATATTTACAGCATACACCAGCTTACAGGAAACAAATAAGGACAGCCTCGCGCTGTCCTTACAACCAATTTTAAAAAAAGAAAAGTAATAAGGGTGAGGTATTATATCTTGTAAGTACACCGATAAAGTATTTGCGCATTAAGGCAAATGCTACAAATAATTGTTGATCATACCAGTAAACTTTGTTAAGGTTATGGAGTTCACGATTAGTACATCTCGAACAATCAAATGTATTAAAGGTTGTAAACTTTAAATGACACGCATGTTGAAAAGGTTAACACATTGGTTTACTAAACGCACAATCGCTCCCCCATTTCCAACTTATTGCTGTTCATTGTAGACTATTGCAAAATGCCCTAAACAACTGTTATAACAACTTCAACAATTGTTGTAATAGTATGACTATAGGTTGACCTATTTTTATCGGCAAGCCGGCCGCCAATTTTGACTGCCGCGAAACCTAAAAGAACATCAAATGAATCTAAGGATCTTTTCTCTTGCCCTGTTGGCAACCGTAGTATTATTTGTTGGTGATGCATCTGCCCAAAACAAAAAGTTTTATATTTTTTTGTGCTTCGGCCAATCAAATATGGAAGGTAACGCCCGCATACAGCCACAGGATACCGTAGTTGATCCGCGTTTACAAATACTGGAAACTGTGGACTGCCCTAACCTTAAACGGGCAAAGGGCAACTGGTACACCGCCGTACCACCATTGGCACGCTGCAATACCGGCCTCACCCCTGCCGACTACTTTGGCCGTACCCTGATAGCCGCTCTGCCTCCTGATGTAACAGTTGGTATTGTGAACGTATCGGTAGCTGGTTGTAAAATTGAATTGTTCCAGAAAGACAGTTATAAGGATTATGCAGCCACCGCACCTTCCTGGATGGTGAACATGATTAACGAATATGGAGGCAATCCCTATGTCCATTTGGTCGAGATGGCTAAACTGGCACAAAAATCCGGCGTGATTAAAGGCATCTTGCTGCACCAGGGCGAATCTAACGCAAATGATACACTTTGGACACTGAAAGTAAAAGGCATCTATGATATGCTATTGAAAGATCTTCACCTAAAGGCCAAAAAGTTCCTTTGCTGGCTGGCCAGCTTGTTGATGAAGACCAGGGCGGCAAGTGCGCTGCTATGAATCACATAATTGATAAGCTTCCTGAAGTTATCCCCAACGCATATGTGATCAATTCAATTGGCTGCCCGGCTGCATCAGATAAGCTGCACTTCACTGCTGATGGCTATCGAATTTTAGGCACACGATACGGATTACAAATGCTCAATCTGTTGGGTTACAAGGCACCGGCCACTACCAATCCTTTACCTATTCAAACAACAGGGAATACCGGCAGGTAATATCGATATTTTTCTATCCGATAAAATGAAAGCTTACTTAAGCCACACTTTTGACATCTATTTTTTTCACCCGGTACCCGGAAGGCAGAACATTATATTTTGCCTTGAATGATTTGGTAAAATAATGAGGCGTCGAAAAACCGATGGAGTATGCTATCTCTGCAATGGTCAAATCGGTTTTTTCGAGCAATATAGCTGCTTTGTCCAGTTTTATGGAGCGGATAAATTCTACAGGCGGCTCACCGGTTAGTTCGGTGATCTTACTATAAAATGATCCCCTGCTCATACTAAAATGATGGCTGATCTCCTCGACGGAAAACTTAGGGTTGTTGATGTTTTTCTCAATATACATCACCACATCTTTAATGAACCGTTCTGACGAGGATTCGATATCCATGTCTGCCGGGATAACTTTTATCTTCTTCTGATAGGTTTCTTTAAGCGACTTATTTAGATGAAGCAGGTTTTTAATTTTGATATTCAGGATATCGAAGTTGAAAGGTTTGGTCAGGTAATCGTTCACGCCCAACTCCAGCCCTGCGAGTTGCTCCTTCTGGCTGGTCATCGCCGTTAATAATATAATTGGGATATGGCTGGTCCTTTTATCAGCCCTAAGTTTACAACTTAGCTGGATCCCATCCATATAAGGCATGCTGATATCACTAACTATGAGGTCGGGATGTACGGCAAGTGCTTTATGCCACCCTTCACGGCCATTAGCTGCCTCCGAAACTTTGTAAGTTGCAGCCAGGCTTTCGGACAAGTATTGCCTCATTTCATCATTATCTTCAATAACCAGGACATGCAGCTGGTTAACACCAGTGGCAATCGCCGTCTTCGGTTTACTGTTCTTGTCATCGTCGATAACGATTGGGGCAGCCTCGGGCGTATTTTGCCCATGCATTGCTGTCTCTGAAAGATTAATTACAGGCAACGAAATTGATAAGGAGAAAATTGAGCCTTTGCCTAATTCACTTTTCACACCAATCTCGCCGCCATGCAACTGCACAAGCTCGCGTGTTATCGATAAGCCTATCCCGCTTCCCTGGTTAAGTATGGCAGGCTGGGCATCTGCCTGATAAAACCTGTCAAAAACATGCCTAACCTGCTCGGCTGCTATACCGGTACCTGTATCCGCAACCGAAATACCCAAGCGGTATGAATTGCCGTCTTCCGATATAACAGGGGCGGTAACTTCAACAGTAATTTGCCCGCCAGGCATCGTAAATTTAAATGCGTTGGATAGCAGGTTAAATAATATTCGCTCCACCTTATCATGATCAAATTTTACAAATAACCTTTCACCGGCAGTTTTAAATACTGTAACAATTTTTTTCTATTGGCCAGGTCATAAAACGAATCCACTACTTCGCGAACAAAAGAAATAAATTCCCCTTCAACCAAATTCAACTTAAGCTCATTCTCTTCAAGTTTCCTAAAATCGAGCAGTTGGTTAACCAGGTTAAGCAACCTGCGCGAGTTTCTTTTAATAACGCCTAATTGTTCGGTAACAGGCCCGCTGTTAGGCTGCTCCAAAAGCTTATCAACAGGCGCCATTATCAAAGATATCGGTGTCCGGAATTCATGGCTCAGGTTGGTTAAAAACTTAATTTTCATCTCATCCAGCTCATGACGGGCTTCAGCTGCTTTACGTTCCTGCTCATCGTGCAATTTCTTTTTAAGCTTTTTAACCCCCTGCCTGCGGATGAGCAACAACACGCCAAAGGCCAGCAAAACATAAAGCACATAAGCATATACAGTCCTCCAAAAAGGCGGCTTCACTATAATTTTCAAGGATGTACCGGTATCATTCCATTTTCCATCATTATTGGATGCCCGTACCCTGAATGTGTATTCTCCCGGATCAAGGTTGGTATAACTGGCCGTTGTGGATGTTCCTGCATTTTTCCAGGTATTGCTAAATCCCTCTAAAATGTACGAATACCGATTTTGCTGTGGAAGGGTATAATTAAGTGCCACAAAGTTTATGGAGATGTCTTGTTTATACTTTATGGTGATCTCTTTTGCCTCACTGATATTAACAGGCAAGGGGTTATCACGGTTGGGCGAAATACGTTTATTATCTATACTCAGCGTAGTAAACACAACCGGCGGCAGGTTTTTATTAAGCCTTACATCTGATCCCTTAAAATAATTGAACCCGTCTACCCCGCCAAAGTAAAGCGTGCCATCTGCGGCAATAATACCCGACCCGTTTAAAAAAACATTGTTTTGAAGCCCGTTATCGTTACAATAAACATAAAGTTTCTGATCAGCCGGGTCAATTCTTCCAATACCCTGGTTTGTACTGAACCATATATTATTGGTTTTATCCTGCAAAATTTTACAAATTACACCGTTTGGTAACTGGTTATTGTATTTAAACGGGGTTATTTTTTTAACCGATGATCATAAAAGAAAAGGCCATCGCCATTGGTACCTATCCACATATTGCCGTTAGTATCGCGTTTTAAAGACAACACCTCTGCTATAGGCAGACCTGTATTGATTGGATTAAGTGTGTCGAACACTTTGGTAGCCGGGTTATAAATAGCGATACCCGTACCATATGACCCGATCCACATCTTACCGTCGTTATCCTCTTCAAAAGCCCTGATGTAGCCATTTGATGGCATTTTATAGCCTTTTACGGACACTAAAGCGGGTTTAAACCGCCGGAAGCTATCAACCTTGGCGTCAAAAATATCGATACCTGCACCGTTAGTACCTATCCATACATTACCAAAGCGGTCTTCCTTAAAGCAGAAAATGTTATTTTGACTGATATTTAGCTTTCCGGTACCGCTGGTGAATTGTGTATAGCCATTGTTTGCGGTATTGAGTTTAAAAAGCCCGTGGCCGAATGTTCCTATCCAAAGTTGTTTTTTTGATCCAACAACATAGCCAAAACAGGCAGGCCTGCCGAATTTATTTTTTCCTTAGGCTGGATTGCGATATGAGTAAAACGGTTGGTTTTGTTGTTGAAAATACTAAGGCCGCCGCCGTCCGTTCCCACGTATAGTTCATTGTCATTTTTTTGCGCGAAAGATGATACGATTGGCGCGCGTAAACCATAAGGGTCTAACTCGGTTGGTTGCACATAATTAAACAATGTGAGGTTTTTGTCGTATTTATTGATGCCGCCCATATAGGTACCCACCCAATAAATGCCTTTAGGGTCGATATAAATGCTTCGGATAGATTTACTGTTAAGACTGTACGGATCTCGCGGATCATGACGGTAACGGATGGATTTACCGGTGTGGATATCCATAACATTCAAACCGCCTTCGGTACCAACCCAGATGTGGTCTTTATCATCAGCGGCAATGCTGTAAACTATGTCACCACATAACGATTGCTCATCTTTATCATTATAGCAGTAATTAACAAAGTGTTCACCATCCTTATCCAGGCGGCTTAAGCCATTAGCTGTACCTACCCACAAATTGCCCACTTTATCCTCCGAAACTGTCATTACAACATCCGAGGGTAAACTACGGGTATCGTTTTTTTGATGACGGAAGGCTTTAAAACCTTTATGCGTATCATCATATAAATACAAACCTAAATTGGTGCAAACCCACATCCTGCTGTAACTATCCTCAAAAATATAACCCATGCTTTTAACCGGTATCAGCCCTGGTTTGCCTGTCCCGGTTTCAAAATGGCTGATATGCTTACGATCGGGACTGATCACATCAAGGCCGTTTACCGTTCCCACCCAAATCTCATTTTTATCGTTTGCACAAACGGCGGTAATAACACCCTGGCTTAAACGCTGTCCTTTTAAGGGCGAACTAAAGCTTTTGAAATCATCCGCCACCTTATCGTAATAATATAAACCAAAACCGATAGTGCCTACCCATAGCGTACCGGCACGGTCTATACTGATACTGCTTATTTCGTAGGAACCTGGCTCTACCTGTCTTTTGGCACCCAATGTATAAACTTTAAACTTCCTTCCGTCATATCTGTTCAAGCTTTCGGAGGTGCCTACCCACATCATCCCGTTATTATCTTTTACGATGGCGTTTACGGCGTTACCCATCAACCCTTGCCTGGTGGTTAATGCGGTAAATTTCAGGTTAGGCGCTTGAGCATTTGCCAGGAAACTGAGGTTGGCCAAAACGACTAAGGTGAGTATAACGCGCACAGTGCCTGCCAGCACCGTATTGATCTTTTTGCGAATACACAAATCGGGTACAGAATGCATCATAACAAACATTGTTACTTTTTTTCCGGAGCGGGTAATCCGCAGAAAAAATTGTTGATGAACTATGGTTTTAAAATTGGTGTGATTGATGTCTTCGAACAAACATCATTATCCAAATCTACATTTTATGATGATGAAACAGGCAAACATTTGTTCAAAGAAATAACACACTTGTTCAATTGAACCTGTAATTATTGTACAAAAGTACATATCGACCAATTTGCGGCAACGATATTGCCCGACCTGCTATCGACAAATGTTGTAAAATTATGCTAAAAACTGCGCGCCTTGTTTTTGACATAAAAATACTTTTATTATAAAAAAAGCCGCCTAAAACAACAGTATAGCTATTATAAATTATTTTTAAATATTTCACCCATGATCAACTTTTCATAAACAACGAAAACGGGCTCCGGTAAAAGTAAAACCAAAGCAACCACCAAAATATGTGTAATAAAAACAATTAACCATGATTTAATCCATTTATCGCATTCCGATGTTTTACCGGCTCAAGACAACCCCGGTGCTTCATTATATCCACAATTTATAAACCTCAATATTCTATTATGAAACCAAAATGTTTACTTGCCTTGTTGGCCGTTACATGTGCCTCCAGTCTCTGCATGGCACAAACAGCTTCAATTGCCGAAGATTTCAAACCATCAACTTTTAACCAGCCGGGACAAGAGTACCCACAGGTAAACTCGCAAGGCTACGCGCGCTTTCGTATTAAGGCTCCACAGTCCGACAGCATAAAAGTCAGCCTTGGCCTTGGCGGGCGCGGGGGCACCAAACTCACAAAAGGAGCTGATGGGTTCTGGACCGGCACTACAGAAGGCCCGATGGATGAAGGATTTCATTACTACCACTTAACCATCGATGGCGGGGTATTTAACGATCCGGGCACATTAAATTTTTATGGATCCACACGTTGGGAAAGCGGCATTGAGATCCCCGCACACGACCAGGATTTTTATGCGCTTAAAGATGTTCCGCATGGCAATTTACAGCAGATCCTTTTTCCTTCAAAAAGCACTAATACCCAGCGCAGGGCTTTTGTTTACACGCCACCAGGGTACGAAAAGGATAAATCAAAAAAATATCCGGTACTATATCTGCAGCATGGCTGGGGCGAAGATGAAACCGCGTGGAGCAACCAGGGCCATGCCAACCTGATTATGGATAACTTAGTTGCAACCGGTAAAATACAGCCATTCATTATTGTAATGACTTACGGCATGACCAACGACGTGAAGCCCGGCCCTGGCGCATTTAAAAGTTTTAAGATTGATCACTTTCAAACAGTTTTAACTGACGAGCTTATCCCCTACGTTGATGCAAGCTTCCGCACACGTGCAGACAGGGCTCACCGTGCGATGGGGGATTATCAATGGGCGGTATGGAAACGCATATGATAACACTAAACAAGCCCGAGCTTTTTGCCTATTATGCCCTGCTTAGCGGCGGAACTTATTCGCCGGATGAGCTTAAAGACAAAACCAAACCTAAACTGATATTCATAAGCTGCGGCAGCAAGGAACGGCCCGATGGCGTTAAAAATGCCGTGGTTGCCTTAAAAGGTGCGGGATATGACGCGGTATCTTACATTTCTGAAAACACCGCACATGAGTTCCTGACCTGGCGCCGTAGTCTTTACGAACTTGCGCCTTTGCTTTTTAAAGAGTAAATACCAATTACATTCACATGGCCATACACCAAGAAGCCCTGCCGGCAAAATGCCAGCAGGGCTTCTTGGTATAAACAGTCCTCTAAAAATAAAGTATTTAAGGTTGGTTATTTTGATATATCGAAATAACCAACCTTTTTTGCATAATTAACGTTATTATTACTAAACCGATGGCTGAACGATATCCAAGGACTGACAAAGACTTTTTAATCGAATCGATAGTAGGTTTAAAAGACGTTACAGATCGACACACTTTAGCAGGTTTTGCAGATATACCGAACGAAATCTTATACAGGCGTTTCTTTCAGCTAATTGATTTCTTGCAAAAAAAACAATTAACCAACGTCATTAAATACAATGGTCTGTCAGATATAACTATTAATAGTGAGCTAAAAAACTCTGATCTTAACGATGCTGGATTTTATTTTTTACAGTATGCATTAGGGAAATGGGAAAGTCGTTTCCATAAGGATCAAGGAGATACTAAAGAAAGTGAATTCATTGAAAAATGGTATAAGGTATTTGTTAAAAACAATCCTGATCTCTTTTTTAAATTTACTTTTCTTAATGATCTTGTCTATGAAAAATTTAAACTTCATTTGGTGATTGTACTTAGGTTAAATCCACCTCCCCGATCCCTTTATTCGAAATCGGGGAAGTGATTGTTTAATTTGAAATAATGCTCCTTTAACTTGTTAATTATGCTGACCTAACTGATTAGCAGCTCCTGACAAAACAATGTACTGCGCACAGCCGGCTATTGTAACTTCATTCTCCCCCCAGAAAAACGGCCAGTCTTCCTTATTCTCCGGAAAATCGGGTTTAAGCAGCAGGATACCGGGTACTACGCCACCGGCAATAAACCTGAAGTCAGCCCGGTTATTACCGTAGGTTACTTTTTTTGAACGTACACCGACAGCCGATACAAACGAAAGATTGGAATAAGGATGGCACCCGAAGATATAATTCAAGCCTTTGTAAACATATTCCGGACCGATTATATTAGGGAAATACTTATTGGCGTAATAGTTGGTAATGGCGTAATTGATCACCTGCCCGCTACCACCCCAGCCACCTGGAGTAACCGGCACACCATAGGGATTTTGTTTATCGTACTCATCACATGAAGCCTTGTACTTTTGCATATAGGCTGCGATTTTATCCTGGTAATCTTTATCCATATAAGGGTAAGCGTGCAGCGCGCTTATCATAACAAAGCCGGGAAAGCGATCAAGCATCGGCATAATCAGCTTTTTGAAATGATCTGCATACTGTTGATCTTTGGTTGTGATATACAATTGGAGCGCGGCAAGCATTTCGTTACCGGCAAGGAACCTGTTACGTGCCCGGGCAGCCGAGTCCATGTGCATTTTGAGGCTGTCATCTTCGTGCCAGAGTTTCAAGGCACTTTGCAAACTTTTAGCAGACAGTGTATCATTGTACCCTTTTAACGCCCTGCTGGCAGCGGCAAGGGCGGCGGTAGTCTGGTAGTCCAGTGCTATATTCCTCGTAGTGAACGCCCATCTGTCATCCATGGTACCACTTGATTTACCGTCGGTTTGGTAGGGCTTGAGCGAGGCGTTATAAGGCAGGTTATCTGTTTCGTTAACGGCGTCGCCGAGGTGATGATACTGGTGCAAATTAGGCACTATGATTCCGCGCGCCGGGTGGCCAATGTTCACGACCTGTGCCACCAGGTTAAGCGTACCGTGTTCGATTTGCTGTAAAAGATCAGGCTTTCCGTCGGGGCGGTGTATATCTACATATCGGGTTGGGTAATCTACATATGTTTCGTCGCGATCGATTTTAAAATTCTCCCAGGCTTCAACAAAATTCAGCACAACGCTGCAGTGCGATGGCGTTTCAACATCAAAATCGCCGGCGTCAAACCAACCGCCAACATTAAGCCCGGGGATCCGTTCAAGCGGTTTATATTTGGTATCAGTAGTTGGCCCCATCTGGTACGTATCAAAATGCTGGTGGTTTGGAGGCGCCTGCAAGGCATCATCAAGGAAAGGCGCGCCATGCCATACGCGGTAGGCCTCGTTAACCATCATGTGATCCATCTGAACCGGGAACCAAACATCCATTGTAGGATGCCCTATATTTTCATAAACATTTGCATTGATGGGGAAGGCATTAGTTTTTTGGTCGCCGTAGGCTATCACATATAACCCGGCCTTTTTCACACTGCTGAAATCAAATTTCAAATAATTATAACGGGTAAATTGCCCCCAGCGCTGCACGGCTGTTTTAAGCCGCTCAATGTATTTCCCATCGGGAGTTACCTCAAAAAGTGTGGCGGTTTGTAATGGCGTGTCATTTTTATCCAGTTCTATTACTGCTGTCTTTTGCTGCTCGGGGCGGTAACCTACCTGCGAAAACTCAATTACGGGCGCACGCTTCCAACCAGGTACTGCATTTGGCTCAATATACCAGGTTAATACTTTGCCCGTTTTTCCTGCCGGCAATAAACTGCGCACAATAAACCATCCATTTTGCGCAAGGCTTCGGCCGTCAAACAACTTAAGGTCGGCATCAAACGATTGAATTTTAATGGTACGCTCAGGATCTTCGGGCGCCATCACCAGTGTTTTACCGGTAGCCAATGGCGCGGGCTCGATAAATTCGTTGCGGCCACGATCGTCAAATGTGCCGTGGCCGGCAAACTGCGGGATTTTTTGGCTTGAAGGAAGCATTTTTGTTAAACCTGCCGGGTACAGCGGAAACTCGCCCGGTTTTCCATCAATCAAAAATGTTTTCTCAAAGTAAGCAGATGGTATAATTTCCAGGTTGAAACCTGCCCTGCCTGCTAACTTTTCCGGTACCGGTTTATCAAGGAACAAGTTCAATTCAACGCCATTGCCTTTCGGCATAACGGTGATCCTGGAATCAAAATCATAATCGGCGTAACGCATGGTAACATCAATTTGATGGTTGATGCTATCAACCTTACGGTTAACCAGCGTGGGCACCAGGTCCCATTGCTCGGGTGTGTTTTGCAGCCGTACCGCGCCGCCTGTAATTGTACGCACGCCGTGGTGTATCAGCTCAACACCTGCTGTTTTTTCTGTCCTGAAAGATCCCGTTATACTGGTTACTGAATACGAGGACATTTACGCCGGGCGTTTCGAAATAACCCAACTTGTTTAGTTTTAGTTTTTGAGCCGTGCCCCGGAGGGATGACAGGCAAAAAATTAATGCCATCACCATCATGACCGGCTTCGGTAAGTAAATTTTCAATTGCATGGTTTATAAGATTTATTAAAGAAGTTTATTAATCGGAATACCGATTACGGACCGTACGAAAGTATCCGTACAAAAAATGGTTTGCTACCACAATCCAATATTTTGATACCACGAATGTATCTGCATGGCTTCGTTCCAAAAAATGCTATATGATTGTTACAATCAGCCGCAACCAACCGCCGCCGCAAGCATTCCAGATATCCAAAACAAACTGGCCATCAATACAATTAACTATTCAAAAAGAAGAATAGCGGGCGTATTTTCCGGCTTCCTATCCACTTACACAAACCGGGTTGACGGTTCATTTTTCAGGTCTTAAACATTCGTGCTATCATTATCATGATTTGTGTTAACCGCGGCAAAGTGCTTGCCCTACTTTCGGGTATTCCTCAAACGAGCAAAAACTAACACAATTTAACCCGCTTTAGCGTCCTTAATCCGAAAGGCAATCAGTTTAGCGGATTAACTGACAACAAAATTATGAAGAAGATAGCCTACCTCACCGTCATCGGCATTTTGCCTGCCTTGCTGGCCCTTTCACAGCCAGCTCTTAAACATTCACCGGCCGGTTTCGACACTTATCGCGCTGGTATAGCACACGGAAAATTAGACACCGTTACCTACAACTCAAAAACAGTTGATTCCAAACGGCGCGCGGTAGTTTACCTGCCGCCTGGCTATACCGCTAAAAAAACATATCCTGTTTTGTACCTGCTACATGGTATTGGCGGCGATGAATTTGAATGGCTTAACCAGGGCACGCCCCAGGTGATATTGGATAACTTGTATGCCGATAAAAAACTGGAACCAATGATCGTTGTGTTGCCCAACGGCCGCGCCATGAAAGACGACCGTGCCACCGGCAATATAATGGCCCCGGATAAAGTTGCCGCGTTTGCAACTTTTGAGCATGACTTGCTGGATGACCTGATCCCATTTATTCAAAAAAATATCCAGTTTATACCGACCGCGAGCATCGGGCACTGGCCGGATTATCAATGGGCGGTGGTCAGTCACTTAATTTTGGGCTGGGCAACCTGGATAAATTTGCCTGGGTTGGAGGCTTTTCTGTCGGCACCCAACACTAAAAAACCAGAAGAGCTGTTACCTGATCCCGATGCAGCTAAAAGCAAACTTAAGCTGCTTTGGATCTCCTGCGGCGATCACGACGGGTTAATGTCGTTCAGTAAACGTACCCACGATTACCTCGAACAAAAAAATGTGCCGCATATCTTCAATGTCGAGCCGGGAATCCACGACTTTAAAGTTTGGAAAAATGATATTTACCTGTTCTCGCAGTTCCTGTTCAAACCTGTGGATATCGATAAATATAACATGATGATCTCGGGCGGCCCTGCATCTACCAATATCAGAGGCTCAAAATATCCTTTTATCCAGCCCGACCACCGGGTGCTTTTCCGTGTCAAGGCGCCGGATGCTCAAAAAGTTCAGGTTGACCTTGGCAAGAAATATGACATGGTAAAAGACACGGCCGGTTATTGGACAGCTACAACAGATTCAATTGGTGAAGGCTTCCATTATTATTCGTTGATTATAGATGGCGTTGCTACAACCGATCCCTCCAGTCAAACTTTTTATGGCATGGGGCGCATGGCGAGCGGCATTGAAGTACCTTTTGACGGCGGCGATTATTATGCTATTAAAAATGTTCCCCATGGCGATATCCGCATCAAAACTTATTTTTCAACCGTCACCAAATCATGGCGAAGATTGTTCATTTACACTCCGCCCGGTTATGATGCAAGCCAGGTTAAGTATCCTGCATTATATATATTACATGGCGGCGGCGAGGACGAAACCGGCTGGGCAACCCAAGGCAAAACCGATATGATCATGGATAACCTGATTGCGGCCGGGCAAGCGAAACCCATGTTAGTGGTAATGCCCGATGCCAATTTCGGCGGAGGTTTTGGTGAAGCCGGCCTCAAAACCTTTGCAAATGAAATAAAACAATGCATTATTCCCTTTATAGAAAAGAATTACCGGGTTAACCGTACCGCGCAGGGCCGTGCCCTGGCCGGGCTTTCTATGGGCGGGCTCAACACGCTATATACAGGTATCTACAATACTGATACATTCAGTTACCTCGGTGTATTCAGCTCGGGGTGGATTTTACCTGCACAAAACAGCATCGCTGACACGCAGTATGACTTTATGAAGAAAAATGCCGCCAAAATCAACAGCAACCTAAAAGCATTCTGGATTGCCATGGGCGGCAAGGAGGATATCGCGTATAAAAACTGCCAGGTTATGCTGGGCAAGCTGGACGAGATGAAGATAAAACATAGTTATTACGAGTACCCTGGCGGCCATACCTGGCCTGTTTGGCGAAATGATCTTTACAAATTTGCCCCCATCCTGTTTAAATAATTAATGATCAAAAAAATCAGATCAAAGACATTCCGTTCATGAAAAATATTAAGTTCTGGCTATTGCTATTCGGATCAGTACTGGGCTTCACCGGGCGATCCATGGCGCAAAATCCATTGATCAGGGACCAGTTTACGGCCGATCCCTCAGCCCGCGTTTTTGGCGACAGGGTATATGTTTATCCCTCGCATGATATTAAGGCAACACCCGGCCATGGCCGCCCTGGTTGGTTTTGCATGGAAGATTACCACGTTTTTTCATCAGCAAACCTCACCGACTGGACTGATCATGGCATGATCATCAGTCAAACAACAGTGCCCTGGGCCGACCCTGCTTCGTACAGCATGTGGGCTCCCGACTGCATTTTCCGCAACGGCAAATATTATATGTACTTCCCTACTACCATGAAAGGCAGCGAAAACGGTCGCGGCTTTACCATTGGTGTTGCCGTGGCCGATAAACCTTATGGACCGTTTATCCCACAGCCGGAACCTATAAAAGGGGTGCATGGCATCGATCCTAATGTATTTATTGATAAAGACGGACAAGCCTACTTGTATTGGGCACAGGGTAACCTGTATGCTGCAAAACTTAATGAAAATATGCTGGAACTTGCTTCAGAACCAATAATTTTAGCCCAACTGCCTGATAAAGGGCTGAAAGAAGGCCCTTACCTGTTTGAACGCAATGGCATTTATTACCTCACCTATCCGCATGTGGCCAATAAGATTGAGCGACTGGAATATGCTACCGGCAACAACCCGATGGGGCCTTTTAAATTTGCAGGCGTGATCATGGATGAGTCGGCTTCCGGCTGCTGGACCAATCATCAGTCAATCATCCAGTTTAAAAATCAGTGGTACTTGTTTTATCACAACGACGACCTATCGCCGAATTTCGACAAAAACAGATCGATAAGGTGCGACAGCCTGTTTTTTAACGCCGACGGAACGATCAAAAAAGTTATCCCAACCCTACGTGGCGTGGGGATCACCAAAGCCTCAGAAAAAATACAGATAGACAGGTATAGCGATAAGGACAGTACCGTTAAAATCTCCTTTCTTGATACCGCAAAAAGATTTGACGGCTGGAAAACTACGTTCAACAATGCAGGTAGTTGGATCCGTTACAATCGTGTTGACTTCGAAAGCAAAAAGTTTAAAGAATTGCAGATCCTGGCAAATGCAGCAAGTAAAGCAACTATAGAAGTGCGGCTTGGCGATCCCAATGGACGTATATTGGCTTCGGCAAACATTGCCGAAGGGAACGATTGGCAAGTTATACAAACCCGCCTCGCTTCTCTCCCATCTAAAACCGCCAACCTGGTAATAGTATTAAAAAGCGGCACCGGCGTTAATATCGACTGGATAAGTTTCAAATAAATTAAAATCACACCTGCAACTGATCCAACATGAAATTTATAACGATTACAACATTAAAATTTCCGATGTTACTAACGGGATTTGCCGCTCTGGTATCCTTTACGAACCGACAAGCACTACATCATAATACAGATTATGGCCGGACTGCAGTCTCATCACATAAGGCTGATAAAGGTTTGAAAGATTATTACCGAAAGTATTTTCCTATTGGCGTAGCTGTTAACATGGCCGCGATAAACGGACCTGAAGCAGAACTGATTGCAAAGGAGTTTAACAGTGTTACGCCGGAAAACGATATGAAAATGGGACCCATTCATCCGCGCGAAAATGAATATAACTGGAAAAACGCCGACGCCATTGTAGCATTTGCGCAAGAGCACCACATGAAAATCAGGGGCCATAATTTGCTTTGGCATGCGCAGGCACCTGCATGGATGTTTAAAGACAGCACGGGCAAGCAGGTAAGTAAAGATGTGTTACTGAAGCGGCTTAAGGATCATATTACCACGGTAGTCAATCATTTTAAGGGTAAAATATACGCGTGGGACGTAGTTAACGAAGCCATTGATGATAAACCCGACAACTATCTGCGTAACTCATTATGGTACCAGATCTGCGGCGAGGATTTTATTGCCAAAGCGTTTGAATATGCCCATGAAGCCGACCCGGAGGCCCAGCTTTTTTACAACGATTACAACAGTGAGGTTCCATCCAAACGGGATAAGATTTGTAAATTGCTCAGGAACCTTAAAGACGCCGGGGTGCCTGTAACAGGAGTAGGTTTGCAGGGCCACTGGAAATTAAATGACCCCAGTTTGCAACAAATAACTGAAGCTATGGATAAGTATGCAGCACTTGGATTAAAGCTGCAGATCACGGAGCTGGATGTTACGGTACGTACTGGCCCACCGCGTAAAGCAGGCGATCAAACGCTAACGGATTCCGCTTATACGGAAACTATGGCCGCTCAGCAAACCGAAAGGTATAAGGCCATTTTTGAAATATTCAGGAAATACAAAAAGGTAATAACCGGGGTTACATTTTGGAATGTGTCAGACCGGTACAGCTGGCTTGATTTCCGTGGTGGCGGTATTGCCGGAGGCGCAGCTGCGACCGAGGGCACAAGCCGCAAAGTTATCAAAGCCTACCCGCTGTTGTTTGATGAAAAACTTCAGCGAAAAAAGGCATATTGGGAAGTGGTTAACTTTTAACGTAAAATGAATGAAAACAAAAAATATCGCATTTCTTAAACTGACAGTTACCTGCCTTTTATGGCGACTGGCAATTATGCCTTTAAACGCGCAAACAGCACAAAATCCTATCATATATGCAGACGTTCCGGATGTATCGATGATCAGGGTTGGCGATACTTATTATGCAAGCAGCACCACAATGCATCTTAATCCGGGGCTGCCAATCATGAAATCAAAAGATTTGGTGAACTGGCATATCGTGAGTTACGCGTATAATACGCTTGATGGTGGGGATGCCCTTAACCTGGCAAACGGAGCAAACGCATATGGCAGGGGCTCATGGGCAAGCAGCTTGCGTTATCATAACGGTACTTTTTATGTTTCCACATTTTCGGGCACTACCAATAAAACCTATATCTACGCCACAAAAAACATTGAAGAAGGCCCATGGAAAGAAATGTCCTTTAAACCGGCATTACATGACCACTCGCTTTTTTTGATGATGACGGCAAAGCTTATATGATCTATGGGAGCGGCAAGATCATGCTGGCCGAACTGAATGATGACCTGTCTGGCGTCAATCCTGATAAAAAACTGCAAATCCTGATCGAGAATGCAAGCGCTGCTGCCGGTCCCAATATTGGTTTGCCTGCCGAAGGCTCACAACTGTTCAAAATTAAGGGGAAATATTACCTTTTCAATATCAGCTGGCCTAAAGGGGGAATGCGTACCGTTTTAATCCACCGGGCCGACAAGTTGACCGGTCCTTATGAAGGGCAGGTAGGGCTTCAGGATAAAGGCGTGGCCCAGGGCGGGCTTATCAATACCCCAAAAGGC
The DNA here is from genome assembly GCF_050859465.1 of Mucilaginibacter sp. P25. Lineage (NCBI taxonomy): Bacteria > Pseudomonadati > Bacteroidota > Sphingobacteriia > Sphingobacteriales > Sphingobacteriaceae > Mucilaginibacter > Mucilaginibacter sp. P25. The sequence goes on from NZ_CP193937.1 coordinate 4,884,954, forward strand.
GATTGGTATGCCTATTTATTTCGTGATTTTGGCGCCGTTGGCCGGGTGCCGTACCTGGTACCGGTTACCTGGACAGATGGATGGCCTGTATTGGGTATTGATCACAAAGCACCTGATACGCTGGATTTACCTGCAAATAAAAGCCTGATGCCGGGTATTGTATCCCCGGATGAATTTAGCCGTAAAAACGGCGAGCCAGTGCTGCCGTTGGTATGGCAATGGAACCACAATCCGGACGATCAGTTATGGTCGTTAAAAAAGCGGCCCGGCTACCTGAGATTGACCACCGGGCGACTGGACAGCACAGTACTATCGGCACGTAACACATTAACGCAGCGCACTATTGGCCCTCAATGTTCAGGAACAACTTTAATTGATGTCGCCAATATGAAAGATGGAGACTTTGCAGGTTTGGTTTTACTGCAAAAAAAGTACGGCTTCGTTGGTGTAAAATCAGATCATGGATCCAAACAAGTAGTTATGATCAGCGCACAATCCGGATCGGCTATTGAAGCGGCCAGTATACCTCTAAAGCAAACAACCATTTACCTTAAAGCAAGCTGCGATTTTACTAACCGGGCAGATAAAGCCTACTTTTTTTATAGTCTCGACGGGCGCAAATGGGAACCTATTGGCACACCGCTGCAAATGGTTTATACCCTCCCCCATTTTATGGGATATCGCTTTGGCCTGTTTAACTATGCAACCAGGCAATCGGGCGGTTATGTTGATTTTGATTTTTTCCACATCAGCAATGCACAATAAAACAATTATGCATCAGCCCGATCATTATTTCAGAATAATTAAGGAATACCAACAATGACAAAAAAGCTACTATTCTTATCTGCTTTATGTTTAAGTGCATTCAGCGGTTTACAGGCGCAAACCCGCCTCAACCTGGATCTTACCAAAGGGGTGAACGTAAGTCCGAAGCTTTACGGGCTTATGACCGAGGAGATCAATCATTCCTATGACGGAGGTTTATATGCCGAACTGATCCGTAACCGGGTTTTCAAGGATAACCCAAACCAGCCCGAAGGCTGGAGTGTTGTTCAGGATGGCGATAGCAAGGCATCGATACAGCTCATTGGTGCCGATCCGGCTAATGTGCCTTTTGATCAGGGGCGCAATGCTATTAACGCAGCGCTTACCACCTGCCTTAAGCTTACGGTTAGCCAGGCAAATGGTAACCGCACGGGCATTGCCAACAACGGCTTTTGGGGTATTCCGGTTACACCCTCAACTACTTATCGCTGCTCATTTTATATCAAAACCGGAACTGTCAATTTTCCGCGGGGTAACAGGCCTGATGCTGCTCCGCCTGCAACAGCAGTTACAGAAGATGGCCCCGGTATTATCAACATTAGTTTGGAAAGCACCGATGGCAAAACAATTTACGCAAGGGGCACAATCAACCTCGAAAAAAGCACGTACTGGAAAAAGCATGAGTTAACCATCACAACTGCTGCAAATATCAAACCTACTGCCGACGCGCGTTTTGTGATTTCATCTACCCGGACAGGCACTTACTATTTTAACCTCGTTTCCTTATTTCCCCCAACGTATAAAAACAGGCCAAATGGCAATCGCATTGATTTAATGCAGATGATGGCCGATATGAAACCTACCTTTCTACGCTTTCCGGGCGGCAACTTTTTAGAGGGGCCGTACCTGGGTGATGCCTTTCCATGGAAAACAACCTTAGGCCTGCTGGAACAGCGCCCCGGCCATACAGGCAGCTGGGGTTACCGTGCAAGCGACGGCATGGGTTTGCTGGAATTTTTAGAATGGTGTGAAGATTTAAAAATGGAACCGCTTTTAGCAGTTTTTGCCGGTTACTCGTTACGTGGTGACCACATAGATGCGGGGCCTTTATTGGAGCCATATATTAAAGACGCGCTGGATGAAATTGAATATTGTATCGGCGATACCAAAACTTACTGGGGTGCAAAACGGGCTGCCGACGGTCATCCCGCCCCTTTTAAACTCACAGATATAGAGATAGGCAATGAGGACTGGTTCGACAGGTCGCATAGCTACGATGGGCGCTTTAAACAATTTCAGGCTGCTATAAAAGCTAAATATCCCCAGTTACGCTGTATCTCAACCATTGAAAGTTATAAGCCCGACAAGGTAACCAGTGTTAAACCCGAAATGGTTGACGAGCATTATTACCAATCGGCCTGGCAGATGGAAGAAGACGCGGCGAAGTACGATAGCTATGACCGTGCAACCAGCCCTAAAATATTTGTAGGCGAATGGGCCACCCGCGAAGGCGCGCCTACCACTAACCTGAATGCAGCCCTCGGAGATGCTGCCTGGATGACCGGAATGGAACGCAACAGCGACCTGGTAGAGCGGTCATGCTATGCACCATTATTTGTGAACGTAAACCAGGCGGGCAATGGCCAGCCTAAAGCATGGCAATGGGACTCTGATCTGATTGGTTATACAGCCCTTAAAAGTTATGGCTCACCATCTTATTATGTACAAAAGATGTTCGGCAGCTACCTTGGTACCAAGGTGGTGCCAATAACAGCCGAAAATGCCCCCTTACGCAAACCGGCAGTTAAAGACACCGCCGGCATAAGCCATTGGCCGGCAAACGCGCGGCGCCCTAAGGCCGAGCGTCCGGCGTTATTTTTTGTTTGTACCCAGGATGCTAAAAACGTGTATCTGAAGGTGGTAAATACCGACGATATGGCCCGGGAAATCGACATCAGCCTAAAAGGCGGAGATGTGGCTGCAAATGGCACCCTGGTAGTACTAAAGGGCGATAAACCGGAAGATACCAATACAATTGACGAGCCGACGAAAATCGTCCCGGTTACGTCGACCATAACCGGGCTTGGCCGGTCATTCAAACACACCTTTCAGCCTTACTCTGTCAACGTCATCAGGCTGTCGAAGCGCAAATAGGTCATTGAGCTGAAGTTCAATTCAAATATATTATCAAATATGAAAAGCCGGCCTCCCGGCTTTTCGCATTTAATTTAAGTTTTCGGGCGAATGGGCTTGCCCTCTTCACCTGGCCTGAACCAATAGTTAATTTGCCCCCGCGATGCCATAAGGGAGGGTTTATCTTATATATCCATAGCACCAGAGGGGGGTTAACAGGGTTAACACATTTCAGAAATATACTTACAAACGCCTGATAATCAATAAAATAAAATTAACCGGGGTTACACTATTTTCTTCATCAACAAGCAATTTACAAATAACACGTTGTTAATCAGTCACATACACAAAACTACAGAGTTAACACGATATATTTGCTAAAAATATTAGCAAATTCATAATAAATTCCCGATCTTTATTTAAAAGATTGCCGAACGTGATGGAACCTGAAAATACCTTATCAAATTTAACGCCTTCAAGAGAGAAGCTCGACCGTGTATTGGGTCTGCAAAAGATCACCTTAACAGATATTGAAGATTTGAACGATGCTGAGCGCAATTACATTGCCGAATTTAGTACCGAAATGCTTCAACGATTAACGGATGAAGAACGGGACAAGTTTATAGATAAAATAGCGGAGATCATGCTGCCATCAACAAATGAGCAGATCTGGGAACATAACCACTTAGTTATTAGCCGGGCAATCGAAAGGCTGATTGCCCAAAATGGCTCCATGCCCCCTAAATTTGTAATAGCCCGGGAGTGCGGCCTGAGCCGGCAAACTGTTGCCAAACACCTTACAGGCTATAAAACACACCCGCAATACCTTGCCGAAATGGAGCAGTTTAAATATATGGTCCCTAAAATACTGGCCAATGTTTGTAAGCTTGCCTGCAACGGCGATGTAAAGGCTGCCCGGCTTTATTTTGAAACGGTGGGCGCTATAAATAAACGCCGGCCCAACACCGTTATCAACGAACAAAACAACTACCTGCAAATAAACAAGACCATATTAAGCCAGGAAAATCTGAAACAGCTGAGCAAGGAGCAGCTGAATCAAATTGAGCTGATTGTTAGTGGGATTGGGGGAAGTGAGTTTTAGGTTTATGCCGGGGGTGATGTATTGATTGCTTGATCCGGCTGGTGTTTTGTCACTTATATAGTTGAGACAGTCACGAGTACCCACCAAAACATCAAATGTTGCGTACTCCGCCGGTTAGCGAGAATTTAAAGTCATTAAACATCTACAATTTCAATTTTGACTATATCTTTGCATATAGCACTCTTTTTTATAAGATATTCTAATGTCCTTTTAAAATTCCTTATCTCGCGGTATTCCAACACCTGTTCGCGTGTATTCTTTCCTAAGTGTTCTTTAGCGGAATACAAATCGATAGCCATATTCAAAGCATTTAATGTATAAGGTATATCAACTAAGTGCATTTCGCCATGTTCGGCTTTGGAGATATCAACGGAGAAGTCATAATCTCGAATATCATCTTGTGGAGCAACTTGTAATTTCACCCATCCACTTTTCAATCTTTTGCCCGCAACCTTATTAAACATATCGTCACTAAGATCATCGGGTATAAGAATTGTAAATGTCAAAGCCTTGATGAAAAAGACATCTCCATTTTTTAAAGCAAACTCTTTTTTATCTCTCTTATCTTCTAATAAACGTTTGACTGTTTTCTCGACAAAATTTTTGAAGTAACCATAGGCTAAAGCTGTAGAAGGTAAAAAGCCGAGATCAAATGTATCCTCTTTCGATTTGATATGCTCTCGAATACTTTCAGCGCAGTTATCGACGGAAGCAATAAAATCAACATCTCCTTGACTCGATAAAAAAGGAAATGTTACCCCTAACAAATCTGTCGGGATCTTCGACCCTTTTTCAAGGATATATATAGCTCGTGATGCGCCCAAGCCGCCAGTAAATAATCCAAATTCAAATAAAACGTTATCTCTTGCGCCTTTGCTACTTTTCTTTCGTGAAACGATGGTATCGTCCGCAGTTGCAATAATCACGGCATAATCATATAATGCAATTTTAGAGGTTAAATTTGAGAAATTGCTTTTTACATTATCAAAAGCATTTGTCCATATCGTGATTTCTACCAAATCATTTAAACGTTCTTTTAACGCCTCAGCTATGTATAGCCCTTCCTTTGAAGAACCAATAAAAACATGTGGTTTGAAGTCCATAAATTATATTTTTTTGTGATCAACGTAAGGATGTAGCCATTTACCTTTTAGCAGATAAAGCTCGTAATAAAGATACCATTCATGTGTCCAAGGTATGATTGTATTATACAAATTAGACAAGCTGGTAAAGCTGTAATCTTTAGGATAATATAAACACAAGCTGTGATCACTACTGTACATATGAATATCATTATTATAGATAATTCGGGGCTCGCAGGTGAATACTTTTGGTCTCAAACCAGGCGTAAATCTTAATTTATACCGATAAATTGCTGAATACTCGCTTGGTTGACAAAAGCCTACTGCAAACAATGTATTGCCACGAATAGCCACATTCAAAAAATCATATGCTTTTTCAAGTAAATATTTTTCGTTAAATAATACCTTGATTGGGTTGATACCTTTAAAGGGTAAATACAATTTCTTAGCCCCCATAATTTCTGTGTGCTAAGTGTGCAACTCCTGTTGTAGAATTAATGTTCCCGCTCCTTCCTAAATAAGCCCCAGAGGTAACGATCCCAGCCGAAGCTAAAAGTGCAGATTGACGTTTCTCATCTTCCTTACTCAGGCCTTCTGGAAATCTATCGCCTAAATACTTACGCCATACTTTTGACGCCTCAAACTGATCTTCTTCGTCGACGGCTTTCTGTGCATCATCGCAAAACAATGTCAACTCTTCTAAAAAATTATCTTTTACTAAGTTTAGCAGTTAAATCATCGAACGGTTCGACTGGAGCATAACAACTAACTGAAAATTGTATTGCAGACTTAATGCCCTTTAATAAATTTAAAAAGCATTTATCATCACGCCCGTCTTCTATTGAAAAGTGTCTCGCTGCCCAAACTGCTAATGCAATCCCACTTGGCATTTTTCCTTGTGATTTACGTTTAGATGTCCAACCTTTTAAATACTTTATCATTCTTATAAATTGGCCGTCAGCATCTTTAAATTGAGTCAACCAAGTAATCATGTGCCATGGATCGTCTTTGAGCCAATCTTCTCCTTTTACCGCCATGTAAGCATAATCCTCGCCTTCAACCTCATAGTATGCAGGAAAATCAATATTGTATTCACATTGAAACAGCACACGGACACATTTTTTACGATGTTGTGCACCATCTTTCGTATGGTCTTTAACTGCATCATATATATAGCCTTGAACAGTCTCACCACTTACATTAGGTTTGCCGGGTAAATAAACACCCCTGTCAGAATCAAACGTACTATCTTCCTTAATTATAATAGTTTTGAATTTAGGTGCATCAGAGCCTTGTGTAAAAAAGGTAGGGTACACGCCAAGTTTATCGTAAAGCTTGTTAGATATTTTAGTCTCCAAAGATTTACGAGAGGTTTTCATTTTCTGACGCTGAATACTTGTCGGAGTGATAACTTTGTTGTAATCCAAAAATAAGTTGTTACAATCTGCCATAATTTTCAACTTTAAAAAAACGTTCTAATAATCAATTAATACCCAAAGCTAATTATAACATTTTTGTGATTTTGTGAAATTTTCACAAAATATACATTTAATTATCCACAATTAAACATATATATTTGATTCGAGTGAGAAATCACCGATAATGTGTTAATAACTAATACCATGCTTATTGAATTTTCAGTCGAAAATTACCTTTCTTTCAAAAACAACACCCGGTTCCGAATGGATGCCGGTACCATAAAAGAAAATCCGGGTAACATTTTTTACCCAATTTTTATGCGTGATTTAAAGCTTGTTAAATGTGGAATTGTCTATGGTGCCAACGCAACCGGAAAAAGCAATTTATTGAAAGCCTTTCAGTTCATGCAACAGTTCTGTCTTAACTTCTTCCAAAGAAAGTTTGGCAAATCAAGAAATAGATACACAACCGTTTCGTTTAACCAAGAGTCGGCTTTCATACCCAAGTTCATTTGAAGTTATTTTTGTACTTAAAGAAATAAGATATAGATACGGTTTCATAATAAGCCGTAAAGAGATTCATCATGAATGGCTTTACATGACAGACAAACGAAAAGAGGAAGAGCTTTTTAAAAGACACGCCAACACCCTTAACGTGGATAAACGATTACTAAATGAACCAAAAAATAAAATCGATGTATTAAGGGAACTGGTTAGGTCAAACGCTCTGTTTATTTCGGTTTTGGCGCAATTCAACGTATCCATTGGCTTGAGTATATCGCAATGGTTTTCGAATTCTTTAGTGTTGTTTGACGGGGATAATGAACGATTGATTAACCACACGGGCAATCTCTTAAAGAACCCCGTTTATCGTGAACGCATACATGATATTATTTTAAAATCTGATTTGAATTTTTTAGGGATAGAGGCCGCAATAAAGGAAAAGGCATCAAAAATGGGAGTGTCTGAAAGTTTTGTTAACTTCATGTTTACGGCTGACGAGAGCTTTCATCTCAAGACTTCTCACAAAGTTTTTGACGATCAAAATAAACACACCGATACTACATTATTTGACCTGGTTAAAGATGAATCCCTGGGGACTCAAAAATATATTGCTTTGTTAGGGGTTATTCTTGAAGCACTTATTGAAAGGAAAATACTCTGGATTGACGAATTAGATTCGCGTTTTCACGAACATTTGCTTAAAATGATTATTGGCTTATTTAATTCTAATAATAACAATCCAAATGGAGCCCAGTTAATATGTACCTGTCACAACACCTCTCTATTAAAGAAGTTTATACGCCGTGATCAAATGGTATTTGCCGAACGTGATGAAACAGGCGCAACCAGTATTAGTAGTTTGTATTTTAAAGACCCATCTGTTAGAAACGATGCGTCATTTGATAAAGACTATACCAGCGGTAAATATGGTGCCATCCCTAAATTAGATCAATTAAATTTATTCAATTCATTAGATTCTGAATGATTCGTAGCCTCAAGAGCAGAAAGCCTACTTAACTTCATAAAGGGACAACGGAACTGCCCTGCCATAAAGCGAAGCCCCCGCTGCGGCAAGCGTACGCTTGTGGCCCGTGTTCAGGTAAATAAAGTTTTATTTAAACCAATTTTCTGGGTTGAGGAGATCACAACACAAGATGCAGAGCAAAACGATCAGCATGCTGGCTACGCACACCATTTATAAAAATGCACACCAAGGTTTTTTTAAAAACTAAAGATACTTCAAAAACACCCTTTAACCGGAGCTCCGGGCACTTTTTCGCATCGACCAATTAAATAAATGTTAAATAATTTTACGAAAAGTAAAATACATCAATAATTATAGTTATATTGCACACTTATTAATAACAATATAATGCAACAAGGAACAGTAAAATTTTTTAATGAAGCCAAAGGTTTCGGATTTATCACACCTAATAATGGTGGCAGCGAAATCTTCGTTCATTCAACAGGTCTGATTGACAATGTTCGTGAGAACAGCGCCGTTAGTTATGACGTTGAAGAAGGCCGTAAAGGTCCGAATGCAGTAAATGTAAAAATAGCTTAATCACTATATCATCATTTTAAAAGCATCCTCCCACCCGGGGGATGCTTTTTTGTTACACTTAATCAAAAACATGGGTAGATCCACCGAAACATTTAACAAGAAAGAGCGCGAAAAGAAAAAGCTCAAAAAACAACAGGACAAAAAAGAAAAGGCCGAAGATCGTAAAGCCAACGCTGTTAAAGGACAGGGCTTTGAAGATATGCTGGCTTATGTTGACGCAAACGGCAACATTACCTCCGTGCCCCAGGACCCCGGTAATCGGAAAAAGGTATTGGCGCAGGACATCCTCATTGGTACGCCAAAACAGGAGGAAGTTGAAGTAGAAATTGTAAGAAAAGGCACAGTAACATTCTTTAATGAATCTAAAGGGTTCGGTTTCATCAAAGATCTGCAAACCCAGGAAAGCATTTTTGTTCATGTCAACGCGGCTTCTTTTGCCATCAAAGAAAATGACAAAGTTACCTTTGAAATAGAACAGGGGCAAAAAGGGCCTACCGCTGTCAAAGTCGCTAAAGCGAACTAAGCCGTAATTAACCACTGCAACAACAAATGAGGTATATACTCATACAATAAATAGCAATGACCGACAAACAAACAGCACACTACAAAGCCAGCGAATATATTTATGACCTGGGAAATACCGCTCTGGAAAATGGTTTTAAACCCAATGAACATTGGGAGGTACAAATGGCTACCGCCGCTGAGAAAAAGCTTTTGAGAAACAGTACTATCCTACAGTAGCGACAAGCGTACTGCCCGAACTGTTAAAAGCGACTTTTGCCCTGGTAAAAACGCAATTGAACCAGGTGATGAAGGCACAAACAGTGATACCGTCAGATCGTTTCGCCCCCGAGCCGGTGTACGAATACCTGGTTGCCTTTAATTTAAACCGCGTAAGGCGTTAACACTGATAGTTTCCCAAACTGGCGCGGGTATGCAGGGCTGGGTTGAGACGCGGCATACTCGTGAGTTTCAAAGTAAAAAAGTGATTTTCACCCATATTTTCGCACCTTAAATTGCAAACATCTACCTCAGCCTGATTATCTTACGGGATTATTTGAATTGACTGAATGACCCGTACACTTTTACTCTTTCTACTGGCCCTGTTACCCCTGGGCGGCTTTGCGCAGCAGTTTACGCTGATAGTTGTTAAAGAAAATGCCCAGCCCGCCGATGGCGCCACCATTAAACTGATCCAGGCTAATAAGCAGGTCAGTATGATCGTAACTAACGCCCGCGGCCAGGCCAGGTTTCAGAACATTACGCAGGGAGCATTCAGCTTCTCGGTAACTTATATGGGTTATCAGCCCCGAACCACCCGCAGCTATACCATTGCGGAGAATATCAAGCAGGATACCATCCGCATACAAGCCCTGAGTACTGTACTAAAAGAGGTGAACATCACCGCCAAAACGCCGCCGGTAGAAGTGAAGCAGGGAAAGGTGATCGTAAACGTTGATGCCTCGGTAACCAATGTGGGCGCCACGGTACTGGAGGTATTGGAGAAATCGCCGGGGGTAATGGTCGACCGTAATGGCGGCATTTCTTTACAAGGCAAGCCCGGGGTGCTGGTGATGATAGACGGCAAACCAACCTACCTCTCCGGCGCCGACCTCAACAACCTGCTCAGCAGCATGAGCTCCACCCAGGTAGCGCAGATTGAACTGATTGCCAATCCTACGGCCAGGTATGATGCCAGCGGCAATGCGGGGATCATCAACATTAAAACCAAAAAGAACCGGCAAAAGGGTTTCAACGGGTCCGTTACGGTCACGGCGGCGCAGGGTGTTTACTTCAAAACCAATAACACGCTCACGCTCAATTACCGCGCCGGGCGGGTCAGCACTTTCTTTAATTACAATATCAGCCGGCAGAAGTATCTTACCAACCTGTACGCGCTGCGTAAATACACCGGCGCCGACGGAGCGACCACCGCAACGCTGGACCAGCCATCACACTTCACCGGCACACTGCTGAACAATACGGCCAAAGCGGGGTTGGACTATGAAGTTTCGCCTAAAACAACGGTTGGCATTGTGCTTGGCGGAACCATGATCCACCGCGAGGGTAACAATACGGCTTCGGCGCGCTGGCTCAACTCCAGTGGCGCGGCAGATTCGGTCATCGCTACCGATAACGCCAACAACAGCCGGTTTAAAAACGGCCAGGTGAGCCTGAGCCTCCGCCATGCCATCAGCAAAACCCAGGACATCAGCGCTGATGCCGACTGGCTGCACTACAACATTACCAGCGATCAGAATTTTAACAACCGCCTACAAACCACCGGCGGTTATAACGAGTCTACACGCGCCAACATCCCCACCGGCATCAACATACTCTCGGGCAAAGCCGACTATACGCTTAAAACCGACAGCGATGGCCAATTTCAGGCGGGCTGGAAATCGGCACACAGCAGTACCGATAATTCTGCCGGTTATCAAAACCTCAATGCGGGCCAATGGACTGACGACCTGACCCGCAGTAACCATTTCCTTTATAGTGAGAATATCCACGCCATATACACGCAATGGGAACGCAAGCATAAGGACATTTCCTACCAGTTAGGTTTGCGTTATGAGCATACCGATTATCACGCCCATCAACTGGGTAATGTGCTGCAAAAAGATTCGGCCTTTTCGCGCAACTACGGCAGCTTTTTTCCCAGCGGCTATTTCAGTTACCAGGCTGATACTGCCAATAGCTTTACTTTAACAGTAAGCCGCCGCATTGATCGCCCGGTTTACCAAACGCTTAATCCCTTCTATTTTATCATTAACAAGTACACCTATCAAACCGGCAACCCCTACATTTTGCCGCAATACAGCTGGAACCTGGAGCTGAGCCATCAATACAAAAACCTGCTCACCACCACCCTATCTTACAATAATATCAACAACTACTTTTCGCAGATCTTTTTGAGCGACCCTACCCTTGCGGGCATCTTGCTGTATACACAGGGCAACGTGGGGCGCACGTATATCATCGGCGTATCCGAAGCTGTCACGGCCTCCCCCACCAACTGGTGGACGCTAACCGCACAGGCACTGTACAATTACAAAAAGCTGAGCGGCTTTAACGGCAATCATTACACCTCAGATATTAACCAGCTTAACCTCAACGCCAGCAACCAGTTTACCATGGGCAAACGTTTTACAGGCGAGCTATCGGGCTTTTACACCACCCGCGCCCGCAACGATGTGCAGGAACGGCTATACCCTACCGGGCAACTATCGGCAGGGCTGGGCATGTCGGTACTTAAAAAGAAGGCCACCCTGAAGTTGAGCATGCGCGATATATTCTATACCAACGCCATGGAAGGCTTAACGCAGTTCCCTAACGCCACCGAGTATTTTAAGATTAAGCGTGATAGCCGCGTGGTGGTGCTTGCGTTCACCTATCGTTTCGGCAAAACCTTCAAAACGGCCAAGCGCGACAATGGTGCCACCGATGAAATGCAGCGTGTATGGAACGGGTAAAAACCCCACCCAAACCCTCCCCGGAAGGGAGGGCTTAAAAAAATTTAGATCAAAAAAGTCTCCCCTTCCGGGGGAGATTTAGGGAGGGCTTATTGCTTTAATCTTGCGCTCGTTTGCAACAAGCGCTGATATTGCTTTTATGTAGAGACGCATCACATGCGTCTCCTATAGGCCAGGCTGCTTTGCAGTTCATGAACATCAGGAATCTGTATGCGGAAGACGCATGTAATGCGTCTCTACATTAAACAGTTGATTTTGAAAAGGCTTTAAAGAAATGTAACCTGCTGGCCTGATTCGGCCCATGCATCAATCCCTCCTACTAAAGGCCGGATGCGCTTCAGGCCAACTTTACGCAATTTCTCTGCATATCTTGCAGCGGTTATTTCATTTGGGCACGAACAGTAAATAACAATCTCCTTATGCCCGGCATATCGGTCGGCAATATCATTAAAACTGTTTTCGTCTATGGGGACTGAGCCCGGTATAAATCCATTTCTTGTGCGCTGATCCATCGGACGCGCATCAAGTATTACAGGGTTCGATTCTCCGTCAATCAGCTCTATCAAATCGTTCACGGTTAACCTATCCGTTTCAAACTGCCTGATAAGGCGATACCGCCGAAGCCATTTGAACAAAAGGTATAAACCGAACAGAACGACGACAAATAAACCGCCCATCGTGCCATAATGACTTAATGCGGAGATCAAACCATCAACCTGGTGCCGAAAAACTGCACCCAACGTCACTGCCGCGCCGAGATAGATAAGTGCTGCGATGGATGAAAAAAACACAAATAATGTCACCCGCATTGCATAAACCCCGGCAACAACAGGTGCCAGTGTTGACAACCCCGGAATAAATTTAACAATAGTCAAAGCAGGGGCGCCGTAGCGTTCAAAAATATCGCCGGTGCTGCGAACACAGGTATCCGGTGACATAGAAATTTTACATAATTTCCCGAGGATTCCCGTTCCATATCTCTTCCCGGCAAAATATAATATGAGGTCGCCTGCTAAGGTACCCAGTGATCCGGTTAAAATGAGTATGATGATATTAGCTTCGGTTGCAGGTGTTACAGCGGTAGTTACAATCAATACTGCAAATGCAGGCAACGGTAATCCAACACTCTGTAAAAGAGTGATCAAAAATACCAGCCAGAGCCCATAGGTTTGTACTAAATCAACTAATGTGTTCATACTTCAGTTGCAGCTAAGATAAGACACTTATTTTTATTGACCGGCCCGATTTTGCCGATTAACAATTATTTGACATCAGGTTGAGAGTAGTTTATTATTTTATGGATTTTGGGTTAAGCTGACGATAATTTGCCTGGTGCTTTCAAATTATTTTCGCCAGTATTAACACAATTCAATCACTTGATCTTCAATACACTTACACGTTAAAACAAACTACCGTAAGTAGTAAGCAGACAGTCTTAACATAAAATTGATTTGGATTAATCAATTTTATTCCGTTAGCTTTACTGCAACTTTAGGGGTGTCCTGACGGACTGAGATAATACCCTTTGAACCTGATCCGGGTAATGCTGGCGAAGGGAAAAGTGACGACGACACTATTGGTGTTGTTTTTTCTTTCCTAATACGGGGACATTCCTACAGTTGAAATTTTAATGCAACGTAATGGAAGTAACCGTTAATCAACAAAATTTTATTGTGCCTGATAACTGCAATGTGCGGGCTTTGCTCGCTGATGTCTTGCAGCACCCCGACCGGGGGCTGGCCATTGCCATCAACGAAGCTATTGTTCCCAAAACCCAATGGGAAAACCACAAGCTCAATCGGGGCGATAAAATCATCATTATTAAAGCCACCCAGGGAGGATAAACACCCAATAGCCTTTTATGAAAACAGAAAAAACACCTACAGCACAAGCCATCACGCAAACACCGTTTCCGGCGTCGCGTAAGATTTACGTTAAAGGACAATTGCACGACATTGACGTGGCCATGCGCGAAATAAGCCTGAACGACACCAAACTACATGGCCGTTTTGGCGAAACCGAGCCCAACGCCCCGGTAACTGTTTACGATACCAGCGGCCCTTATACCGATCCAAACATAGCCATCGATGTTAAAAAAGGTTTACCCCGCCTGCGCGAAAAATGGATCACTTCGCGTGGTGATGTCGAGCTGCTGGATAGTATATCATCAGCATATGGCCGCGAACGTTTAAACAGTAAAGAGCTTGATCATTTACGTTTTGGCTACCAAAGTAAACCTTTCCGCGCCAAAGCAGGCATGAATGTATCGCAACTGCATTACGCCAAAAAGGGCATTATCACGCCTGAAATGGAATATATTGCCATACGCGAAAACCAACGCATCGATCTGCTGAAACAACAGTTGAACGGGCAATACGATGTAATGAGCCAACAGCATCAGGGCCATAGCTTTGGTGCCAACACACCTAAAGGTTACATTACGCCCGAATTTGTACGACAAGAGGTAGCCGCCGGTCGGGCTGTTATCCCATCAAATATCAATCACCCCGAAAGTGAACCGATGATCATTGGCCGTAATTTTTTGGTTAAGATCAATGCCAACATCGGCAACTCGGCAGTTACCTCGAGTATTGAAGAAGAAGTAGAAAAAGCCGTTTGGGCATGCCGCTGGGGCGCCGATACCATTATGGACCTGTCGACCGGTAAAAACATTCACGAAACCCGCGAATGGATCATCCGCAACACACCTGTACCTATAGGTACTGTGCCTATTTACCAGACGCTGGAAAAAGTGAACGGCAAAGCCGAAGACCTTACCTGGGAACTGTTTCGGGATACGCTGATAGAACAGGCAGAGCAGGGTGTTGATTATTTCACTATCCATGCGGGCGTGTTATTGCGCTATGTGCCTTTAACGGCCAAACGTATTACCGGCATTGTATCGCGCGGTGGTTCAATCATGGCCAAATGGTGCCTGGCCCATCATAAAGAGAATTTCCTTTACACGCACTTTGAAGAGATCTGCGAGATCATGAAAGCGTATGATGTCGCCTTTTCGCTGGGCGATGGCTTGCGCCCCGGCTGTATTGCCGATGCCAACGACGCCGCGCAGTTTGGCGAGCTGGAAACCCTGGGCGAACTGACTAAAATAGCCTGGAAGCACGATGTGCAAACCATTATTGAAGGCCCCGGCCACGTACCCATGCACCTCATCAAAGAGAACATGGAGAAGCAATTAAAGCATTGTTCTGAAGCGCCTTTTTACACTTTAGGGCCATTAACTACCGATATCGCTCCGGGTTATGATCACATTACTTCGGCCATTGGCGCTGCCATGATCGGTTGGTTCGGCACGGCTATGCTGTGCTATGTAACCCCTAAAGAACACCTGGGTTTACCCAATAAAAAAGATGTTAAAGATGGCGTGATCACGTACAAAATTGCTGCCCACGCTGCCGATTTAGCCAAAGGTCATCCCGGTGCGCAGTATCGCGACAATGCGCTGAGCAAAGCGCGGTTCGAATTCAGGTGGGAAGATCAGTTTAACCTGTCGTTAGATCCGGATACGGCTAAAGAATTTCATGATGAAACCCTGCCTGCCGAAGGAGCCAAGATCGCGCACTTTTGCTCGATGTGCGGGCCAAACTTCTGCTCGATGAAAATAACCCAGGATGTGCGCGACTTTGCCAAAGAGAATGGTGTTGAAGAAGCCGACGCGCTAACCAGGGGCATGGAACAAAAATCGAAGGAGTTTGCCGAAAAAGGCAGCGAAATATACTTGTAATGGAATTGATCGTGATATCGGCCCCGGATACTGTGACGGATGAAGCACAAATAATCAACCGCTTGTTCGGGGCCGGTTTACAGCGTTTCCACCTGCGCAAACCAGATTGGGATCTCGATCAATGTACCAATCTGATTACTCAGATTGACCAGGCCTATCATCATGCTATAGTTTGTCATCAGCATCATAGGCTGGCCAAAGTTTTTGAGATGCACTATTTACATTATCCCGAAAAGAATCGTATCAAAAGCGACCAGCTGAAGTTAAACATTCAGCTTAAAGAGGGCTACCGGTTGAGTACTTCGATACATGATGTCAGCGCCACATCTTCACTAAATCATTTTGAATACGCGTTTTTAAGCCCGGTGTTTAATAGCATATCCAAGCCAGGTTATCAAAGCATGCTGCCTGCCGGTTTTTGTTTAGACAGTAATAAGCCCGGACCAAAAGTAATAGCGCTTGGCGGCGTGGATGCATCCAATCTAAACCTGCTAAAAAAATGAATTTTGACGGGGCAGCAGTTTTGGGTGCTATCTGGCAAGATCCCAAGCAGGCTGTTTCCAATTTTATAAGCATTAAAAAACAAACCGAACAATTAAATCCATGATTGATAAACTGCATTATATCTCTCAACAGCCGCAAAACGGCACACATGCCGGCGCTATCAAAGCCGCTTTGGATGCCGGTTGTAAATGGGTACAGCTAAGGGTTAAAGATCAACCGGAAGATATCATTCTGCAATATGCCATCGAGGCCGTTAAACTTTGTGACGGGTACGGCGCCAGATTAATAGTGAACGACCATCCTGAAATTGCAAAAAAGGCGGGTGCCCATGGGCTGCACCTGGGTTTACAGGATATGCCCATACAACAGGCCCGTCAGATTGTTGGCCCTGATATGATCATAGGTGGTACGGCCAATACATTTGCGCATGTAAAACAGCGCGTTGCCGAGGGTGCCGACTATATCGGCCTTGGCCCCTACCGTTTTACAACTACCAAACAAAAGCTGAGCCCTATTTTGGGGATGGACGGTTATCGGGATATTATGGATCAGATGCGTCTTGTAAATATGAGTATCCCGGTAATTGCTATCGGCGGCATTTTGCCGGCCGATATACCGCTGATCATACAAAGCGGCATATATGGTGTTGCGCTGTCCGGCGCCATCACCCACGCCACTAACGCCAGGCAAGTGGTTTCGGAATTATACCATCATTTAAATCAACCTTCGTTTAACGAAGCTTAAAATCAACACTATGTTAACCATCGCTGATAAAACATTTCAGTCGCGCTTATTTACAGGCACCGGCAAATTTAACTCGCCTGCCATGATGGAGGAGGCTTTGCTGGCCTCAGGCTCTGAACTGGTAACCGTAGCCCTGAAGCGTGTTGATGTAAAAAACAACGACAATGACGATCTGTTGCTGCGTTTAAAATATCCGCATATTAACCTGCTGCCTAATACCTCGGGTGTGCGGAATGCTAAGGAGGCTGTGTTTGCCGCCCAGCTTGCCCGCGAGGCGCTGGAAACCAACTGGATAAAATTGGAGATCCATCCCGATCCTAAATACCTGATGCCCGACCCTATAGAAACCCTAAAAGCTACCGAAGAACTGGCGAAACTGGGTTTTATAGTATTGCCCTATATCCATGCCGACCCCGTATTATGTAAAAGGCTTGAAGAAGCCGGTACTGCGGCCGTGATGCCTTTAGGATCGCCGATAGGTAGTAATAAGGGGCTTAAAACCATCGATTTTTTAGAGATCATCATCAGCCAAAGTAGCGTACCCGTTATTGTTGATGCGGGTATAGGTGCTCCGTCTGATGCAGCCAAAGCGCTTGAAATAGGTGCCGAAGCCGTACTGGTAAATACAGCCATAGCGGTAGCAAGCAATCCTGTACAAATGGCCGAAGCATTTAAACTGGCCGTTGAAGCCGGCCGGATGGCTTTTGAAGCAAAACTGGCACAACCGGTATCACATGCTATGGCAAGTAGTCCACTAACTTCTTTTTTAGATGAGTAGTTTTAACGACATTTTTGAAACCTATAACTGGGATGATACCAAGGCCAGTATCTACGCTAAAACCAGCGCGGATGTTGAACGCGCCCTGGCCGCCGATAAACGAACTTTGGAGGATTTTAAGGCCCTGGTATCGCCGGCTGCAGCCCCTACCTGGAGCAAATGGCGCAGATCAGTCAGCGCCTGACCCTGAAACGTTTTGGTAAGGTGCTACAGATGTATGTACCGCTTTATCTATCCAACGAATGCAGTAATATCTGTACTTATTGCGGCTTTAGTTACGATAACAAGGTAAAACGCAAAACGCTTTCGCCAATGGAAATTATGCAGGAAGTGGCCGTTATTAAAGAGATGGGCTACGAGCATGTTTTACTGGTAACCGGCGAGGACAACGTGAATGTGCATGTTGATTATTTTAAAAAAGCGCTCGAATTGATCAGGCCTCATTTTGCCCATATCTCGATGGAGGTGCAACCGATGGACCTGGAAGACTATCAGCAGCTAACGCCTTATGGCCTTAACACCGTGCTGGTATACCAGGAAACTTATCATAAAGAGGATTACAAAAAGCACCACCCCAAAGGCAAAAAATCAAACTTTAAATACCGGGTGGAAACGCCCGACAGGTTGGGCCAGGCCGGGATCCATAAAATGGGACTGGGCGTTTTAATTGGTTTGGAAGACTGGCGCACTGATTGTTTTTTCACCGCGATGCACCTTAATTACCTCGAAAAAAATACTGGCAAACTAAATACAGCCTTTCGTTCCCGAGGTTGAGACCTTTTAGCGGCGGCCTCGAGCCAAAGGTGGAAATGAATGACCGCGAACTGGTACAACTGATCTGCGCTTATCGTTTGTTTAACGAAGAGGTTGAACTTTCGATATCTACACGCGAATCGGCTAACTTTCGTAATAATATCATCAAGTTGGGTATTACCTCTATAAGCGCCGGTTCAAAAACCAATCCGGGCGGGTACGCGGTAGAGCCTGAGTCGCTGGAGCAGTTCGAAATTTCCGACGAGCGCAGTCCTGCGGAAATTGCAGAGATCATTGCTCAACAGGGTTACGAGGCGGTTTGGAAAGATTGGGATAACTGTTTAACCTAAGGATATGCTGGAACGTGAAGAACTGAAAAGATACAACCGGCAAATGATATTGCCCGAGCTGGGCCTGCACGGACAAGAAAAACTAAAAGCAGCCCGGGTGTTGATGATAGGTGCCGGCGGCTTAGGTTGCCCGGTTTTGCAATACCTGGTTGCAGCCGGTGTGGGCACCATTGGTATTGTGGATGATGACATGGTTGATATCAGCAACCTGCACCGGCAAATATTATATGCTCCCGCTGATATTGACCAGCCAAAGGCTTTGATAGCCAAACAAAAACTAAACCAGCTTAACCCCTTTGTGGAGGTGATAGCTTATACCGAAAGGATTATTGCTGCCAATGCGCAACAACTGATAAGCAATTTTGATGTGGTGATAGATGGCTCTGATAACTTCACCACCCGCTACCTGGTGAATGATACTTGTACGGCGCTCAACAAACCGTTGGTATTTGGATCGATATTTAAATTTGAGGGACAGGTATCGGTGTTTAATCATCAGGGCGGCCCCGGCTATCGTGACCTATTTCCAGAAGCGCCACCAGAAAATGAAGTACCCAACTGTGCCGAAATTGGTGTTATTGGTGTGTTACCCGGTATAATAGGTACTTATATGGCCAACGAAGCCATTAAGTTGATTTGCGGTATTGGGGAGCTATTATCTGGCAAACTATTAACCCTGAATGCGCTTGACAACAGCGTCAGTGTTTTCAAAATTTCTGCCGCAACACCTTCACTCCCGGTTAGCACATCTCAGCCGGTTGAGAGTGATAGGGTTGCCAATGAAATCGACTCCGACACCTTCAAAAAATGGCACACGGAAACACCCGACGAAATTTACCTGGTTGATGTGCGTGAAACCTATGAATTTGACGATGAAAATATAGGAGGAATAAATATCCCGCTTTATGATTTGCAAGAACACGCTAATATTTTTCCAAGCGGTAAAAAGCTGGTATTTATTTGCCAAACCGGCCAACGCAGTAAAATAGCTGCTCAGCAAACCAGGTCTTTGTCGGGGATAGCGGCCTTCAGTTTAAAAGGGGGCATTAACGCTTTTAATTTTTAAAACGTGATTATGCAGTATTATCAGTATTGTTCGGTATTAACCATCGCCGGCTCCGATAGCGGCGGCGGTGCGGGCATTCAGGCAGACCTGAAGACCTTTGCCGCCCTGGGTTGTTACGGCACCTCAGCTATTACTGCCATTACCGCGCAAAATACCCTTGGCATATCAGACATTCACGTTGTGCCGCCGGCAATGGTACAAAATCAGATCAGCGCAGTAATGAGCGATATCCGGCCTTTGGCAGTGAAGATCGGGATGCTGCCAAATGCGGAAACTGTGCAGGCGGTAGCCGATGTTTTAAAAAACACGAACCGCTACCCATCATCCTCGACCCAGTTATCAGCTCAAGCAGCGGAAAACAACTGGCAGATAACGAAGCATTGCTTGCAATGAAGGAGCTACTTTTTCCAATGGTAACCCTGCTCACGCCAAACCTGAATGAAACAACTCAACTAACGGGCAAACATGCCGGCAATGTTGATGATATGATAAACGCGGCAGAAGCATTGTTAGATTTAGGTAGCCAGGCCGTTCTTGTAAAAGGCGGCCACTTAGATGGGCTTGAACTCTACAACCTATATGCTGATCGGCAAGGTGTAAGAAAAACTTTCGCTTACCCTTTTATAAACTCCTTAAACACACACGGAACAGGTTGCACACTGGCTTCAGCTATCGCAGCTTATATAGCACGAGGGCAATCCATAACCGAAGCCATTGCTTCGGCCGGGGTTTACGTTAACATAGCCATCAAAGAAGGGCAGAATGTAAAAACCGGCGAGGGATCCGGGCCTCTGAATCATTTTTTTAAGCCGCGTAAGTTGGCGAAGCTCGATTTCTGAAGGCGTATATATCAGATTGTTAAAGAATCGGCAATGGTCCGTAATTAAAAACTGCACTTTGCCTCCACGGTATTTCTAATTTTCATCAGCACGGGCTATTTACATCCCATTAGCTCAACCGATTTAAGAACCACATAAAAAGCATTGCTCCGTTTATGTGGTTGTTTCTGTTTCAGGATATACCTTTTCAATTCAGAAAGCTTTTATGGAGCATTAAAAATGAATTAGGTTTAATCTCCAAAAAACAGGTAGTAATAAAGTGTAATGGTACATTCCTTATTTCAATTGTTTTGCCTGAAAAAATGTATACTACATGGCCGAATGCAAATCTTTTAAAATTTTATCTTTGCCGATGAAAATCAAATACTACAAAAGATGAGTGAACTTGCCCCCTGCCCAATATGTAAATCTCCCTATGCTTATGAAATGGATAACCTGCTCATATGTCCGGAATGCGGCCACGAATGGAACCCGCAAGATAATCCTGTAAGTTCAGATCTGTTTGTGGTGAAGGATAGCAATGGAAATATTCTCCAGAACGGAGATACTGTTGTTACCATAAAGAACCTGCCGGTACGTGGTTCCTCTCAAAGTATAAAAGCCGGGACCAAGGTTAAAAACATCCGTTTGGTTGACAGCGATCATAACATCGATTGTAAAATTGATGGGTTTGGCGCTATGGCATTAAAATCAGAGTTTGTTAAGAAAGCATAATTTTTTAAACATTTAGCTCAAAGCGGGTAAACGTACTTATTTAATGGAAGGAGATCGGCTTTTACGGTATTCTTTGGGACCGTATCCCATAGTTCTGTTAAACAATCTTGAAAAATAAAGAGGGTCATCAATGCCAATGCGAAAAGCTATTTCACGTATCCTCAATTCCGTGAACTGCAAGTACTGACAGGCTTTTTGTATTTTAAGATGATTAAAATAATCAATAGGAGAAAATCCTGTGGTTTTCTTAAATAATGCAGAATAATGACTCACCGATAGGTTTACCGAGGCCGCGAGCTCAGCTAAACTTAGGGTCTTATCCAGATTCTTCTGCATGAATAAAATAGATCTGTCCTGCGGCTGGGAGTGTGTGTTTAAATTCGTTTTATAATATTTGTCCCTAAACAAAAAGGAACTTAAATACTGCAGCAGCAGTAAATTGACGTAAGTAAGATTTTCTGTACTGTAACCCTGTTCTAAAAATACGTAAAGCTTGTCAAAAAGGGCGATCCGATCACCGTCAAATTCGATGCTGTACCGGAAACTCTGGTCCCTTACATAAATTTGCTCTGTTATAGCATCCGCTTGCGGGCCTTTGAAGTGGCACCAGTAAATTGTCCAGGGGCTGGTTTCATTTGTTTCATAAAAATGCTTAACACCATGAGGAATAACAAAAAAGTCGCCGGGCTTGATCTCATAAGTATGAGTGCCTATCTTAACCATCCCTTTTCCGTCAACGCAATAAATCAGGATATTTTGCCCCGCACCTGTATATCGCTCCCTGCGATGGAATTTTGCCTTGGGATAGTATCCAATATCCGTTATAAATGCTCCTTGTATAGCCGCATTTCCCTCACAAAACCGCTGTAATATAGTTTTGGGTATCACGATCGCTCGCTGACCTTCAAAACCATCTTTTTTGTAACTTGCTGAATATGTATTCATTTGATTTATTTAAATCCTATCGCGGGTTACGCATGTTTGCGAATGCAGACATGCTGTGTTAAAAGGCGAATAGATACTGTTTTGCCACAGCCGTTATCAATGCCGGATACTGACATTAAAAGTAAAATTTCTGAACGGCTGAATTTCATAAATCCATTAAATTATTATCTTTTAAAATACTGCCCTACCCCATTTTTTAGGATATGGACAGGATTTGATATTCATTGATTTCAATCTGTAATTGTTAGTCGGTCAACATTGATATTCACAAAAATATTTAATAACAGGGCATTCTATATAGATGAAAAAATTAAAAACATGGACTATATAACTATCGCCGGACCGCTAAAACACTTTACGTTCATTGCGAAAATAAGGTCAGGCTTTTATAAGAAACAAGCTTGATGAGTACCTCTGGTTCGGCTATTTATGGCAAACTTTTGTGCTTTTTATCAAACAGGACCAACCGAAATCATTTAACATTTGTTTCATTCCCTTCAATTTTCTCCTTCCTATAATTTAATGCGCCACTACGCATTCATTTTAATCAGCAATGTCACATTCGAAAGGCTCTGACATACCCTATAATTAAATAGTAAAATTATCCATATAGAACAACCAACCTCATGAATGCCCGCCTTCCGTTTTTTTAACTAAAAGAATAAAATAACACCATATGGCTCCAAATGGCAGAAAAAAGACATAGGTTTTTATTATCCAATAAGCAGCAAAACGGCTAAATACAATAACAATCAGAATATTATCCATGTATTACATCATATCGTCTATACTCAACGATCCGATTGCCATTAGATTTGTCATCCTTAATAACCCAAAATAACCCAATTATGAGAACAAAATTTACACTAACATTAGTGTTATTGTTACCACTTTGCAGCCTGGTTTTCGCCCAAACCAAAGCCGTAAAAGGACGTGTAACAGATAACACGCATCAAACGCTTATTGGCGTAAGCATTTTGCTTAAGGGCACAAAAACCGGTTCTGTAACCGACGCAGCGGGTCAGTTCCAGATCAGAGCAAGCAAAGGTGACATACTGGTATTCTCTTACCTTGGTTTCCAAGCCAAAGAGGTTCCGGTGGATGACCGAGAAACTTATGAGGTAACACTTAACCCTGCCGACAATCAGCTTAATGAGGCTGTGGTAATTGGATACCAAACCATTACCCGCAAAAGCGTAACTACAGCGGTGTCTTCTGTCGGGACTAAAGACATTGCCCCAACCACCACCAGTAATGTTGCAGATGCTATTCAAGGTAAAGTCCCCGGCCTGCAGGTATTTCAGGGGGCGGCAATCCTGGCGCGCAACCGAAGCTGCTGATCAGGGGCTTCTCCACAATCACAGGGTCCAGCGATCCGCTCATTGTTGTTGACGGCGTGATCACCTCATTCGGCGGCCTTAATGACATCAACCCGTCAGATATTGATAAGATCGACGTGCTGAAAGATGCGGCAGCTACTGCTATTTATGGTTCCCGTGGCGGAGCCGGTGTTTTGTTGGTTACCACAAAAAGAGGGAAAGAGAAAACGCAGATCAATTTTAATGGAACTTCGGGCATGAATTATTGGGTAAACCCGAAACTTGCACAGACAGACGAGTTTGTAAGCCATTACCGCCAGATCTATGCCAATAACAACCAGACCCTTCCGGCCAATGGAGCGGTGACAGGTGTTAATACTGATTGGTGGAATGAGGCAACCAAAAAAGCTTACACACATAACTATAATGTCAGCGCATCCGGATCAAAAAACGGGCTCACCTTTTATGGAAGCGCCGGGTATTTTGATCAAACCAGCAACTTTGCCGCACAGCGTGGTACTGCTGACTATCAAAAAATCACCACCAGGTTTAACATCGATTACGAAATTTCAAAAGTATTCAAATTTGGTGTCAGCCTTGCACCGCGGATGGAGCGATATGGTGACGGTGGTGGTACCAGCCTGTTCAACATCATGTCTATTGCACCCAACGTAGCAGCAACCAGGTCTGCTGCCGAGACGCAAACGGCTGTTAACGCCTATGCAGCAACCAATCCCAGCTGGAGCTTCACTGCCTATAACCCGGTTTACAGCCAGTTTACGCGTTCCAATTTTAATAATATCAATAATCCCCTGGCTGCCATGGCCCGTGATTTTAACCAATCACGATTATTCGGCACACAGGGTTCCTCCTATCTTGAAATCAAACCAATTAAAGGCCTGACGTTGAGAAGCAGTATTTCTGGCTTTTATAACTCAATAAACCAGACTAATTACCAACCTAAATACTATATCGATCCGCAAGATCGCAGTGATATATCAGGCGCATCCCAAAACTCGGTGATCAACTACCGCTGGCAATTGGATAATACGATCAATTACATTGGTAGTATCAACAAGCATCATTACAATGTTTTGATAGGTCAGTCTGCCGATAACTATACATATAATAACACTTACGTGTACCGCCAGGATATTCCTTATGATGCGGAGCCTTATCACTACATTTCTGCCGGCGCAACGCTTGCCGACGGATCCGGCTCTCATCAACCCGGCGCGGGGCCCTTCGGTAAAATGAGCTCTTACTTTGCCCGCGTATCTTATGATTTTAATGAAACCTATTTCATTGCCGGCTCTTTCCGGGCAGATGGTTCATCAATGTTATCACCCGCCAATCGCTGGGGTTATTTTCCAACCGTTTCGGGTGCTTATGTGATTTCAAACGAGTCATTTATGAAGAACATCAAAGGGCTGAACTACCTCAAATTGCGCGGATCATTTGGCCGTGTGGGAGGCAATTTACCAGGCTCGCCAGGCGCATACGAAAGTACTCTGGGCTTATCAGATTATATCAATGGCGCAAACAGCCGGGTTTATGGCTATGTTCCCTCTAATGTACCAGACCCAAATATCAAATGGGAAACAACACAGGACGTGACCATCGGCTTTGATGCGGACTTCTTCAATAATAAATTATCCATAACCGCTGATAAATACTGGCGCTCGCCTAAAGATATGTTGCTTTATCTCCCGGTACAACCCTCGCTGGGCTATCCGCAGGGATATATCCCAACAGTTTATACTAACGTAGGTACCATGCGTACCAGCGGTTGGGAAGCAGCCATTAATTATAAAGACAAAATAGGTGGTGTTTCTTTCGGTGTTGGTCTTACAGTACAGCATTTCATTTCCAAAGCGGTTGACTTAAAGGGACAGATCCTGTATGACGAAATATCCAACGACGTATTTCAGTCTACCCGAAGGACCAAAACGGCTGCCGGTGATATTTTAGGCGGCTATTACGGTTATAAGGTACTCGGTGTTTTCCAAACAGCCCAGGACGTACAGAACTATAAAAGCCCTAACGGCACTGTATTGCAGCCTAATGCGAGGCCCGGCGATTTTATGTACGCGAACGTTAACGGCGATAATACCATTGACTTAAATGACCGGACATCGATCGGAAATCCATATCCTAAATTATCATCGGGCTTAAACCTTCAGGCTTCTTACCATGGCTTTGATTTCCGTATGGAATTTTATGGGTCCTTTGGCAATAAGGTAGCTGATGATTACCTGGTAAGGATGAACCCCATCTACGGGTATAACTTCATCAGCGGTAAAGAAAATAAATTTTGGACAGGTCCGGGCAGCACGAACAGTTATCCTGTGCTGAGTTTGAGTGATCCAAACGGCAATTTCTCTAAAAACTCCAGTTTCTTTATCAAAGATGGCACCTATGTACGCAATAAGTTATTGCAACTGGGTTACACCGTGCCTGAAAAAGCGTTGGGCGGCCGGGCAAAAGTGCGGATTTACGTATCTGCTCAAAACCTCTTCACCATTACCAAATATGACGGACTAAACCCTGAAGTACCATTTGCGGGTGTACTGAGGTATGGCATTGACAACGGACAGAACCCGATCCCCAAATTCTTCAATATCGGATTTAACGCGAATTTTTAAGACTTAGCAGTAAACAACAATGAAACACTTGAAATATATATTGCTCGTACTGGTTATTGCCGGCATGAGCGCTTGCAAAAAGACTTTCCTGGATCAGGAACCTTATGGTAACGCTATACAGGCCAATACTTTTTATAATACAGTTGATGAAGCCAGTGGCGCAACGATTGCATGCTACAAATACATTGACTTTGACGACTGGTGGCAGACGCAATGGTGGAAGCAAGTAGGCGGCGAGGCCGCCTCCGATAATGAGTGGATCGGTATCAACGGTGGGCAGGGCACGGCAGTACAGGCCGCGCATTACACATTAAATGCCGAAAATGATCGTATTGAGGCACACTGGATCGAGATCTACAAAAGCATTTATATTTTCAATGCTACGATTGAAGGCATTCAGAAATCGCAGATTGACGACGCTACCAAACAGAAGCTTATCGCCGAGATTAAGTTTCTGCGGGCTTTCCAATATTTTGAGCTGGTAAGAAACTGGGGCGGGATTCCGCTGATCACTAAGACACTGGGCCCTCAGGAAAATACCTACAGCAGGACCAGCGCCGCCGATGTGTACAATTTCATTAAACAAGATCTTAATAGTGCTATTAGCATTTTACCGAATAAATCACAGTATAGCGCCACAGATAAGTTCCGCGTATCAAAGGGAGCAGCGCAAGCACTGCTGGCCAAGATTGACCTGTATACCGAAGATTGGGCAGGAGCTCAAAATCTGACCGGCCAGATCATCAGCTCTGGTGAATACAACCTGGAAACGTTTTTTGGTAATATATGGCAAACAACTAATCATAACGGACCTGAGTCTATTTTTGAAATACAATATCAGTATTCTACCCAATATCCAAACCTGGGCAACATTTTTCCTACAACCTCCATGCCTGGGACCGAAGGCGGATGGGGATATTTTACGCCAACCAGCGATCTTGAAAATGCCTTTAAATCTCAGGCAGACAGTGTAAGGTTAAACTGGACGATCATGCGCCAGGGCTTCCCGGTTGCCGGCGATCCGGCCAATACCTCATTCAATGCCAATCCGGCACAATGTAAATCTGCCAGGTACAACCGAAAAGTTTATGTACCTCGCGGTGAAAGAACACCGAACGGCCGCTTTTCAAAAGATCATATTTACCTGAGGCTGGCAGACGTTTACCTGATGAATGCTGAAGCTGCCGCTATGCAGCAGCAGTCGGCCCAGGCTTTACAGTCAATGCGTGCGGTTAGGAACCGCGTTGGCCTCACTACCGATATGACACTTACCGGCTGGAACCTCATCAACGCTGTGCGATTGGAGCGCAGGCTCGAAATGGCCCTGGAAGGAGATCGTTTGTATGACATCAGGCGATGGAAAGATCAAAGCGGACAACCAGTGATCAACAGCATTTTAGGACCGAACGGAAGTTTTGTTAAATACAATACACAACAAAGCAAAGACCCATATGAAACTAAGAACCTGAACGAGCCTCAAAATAAGGGTGCTAATTTTATTGCAGGAACACATAATCTATGGCCTATCCCATCAAAGGAAATTATTGCCTCGAACGGAAAGATCACACAAAACCCGGGATATTAGCAGATAGCCGCCGGCATGCCGGCGTCTTTAAATAACTATTATGAAAATAAATTTGCGATCAGCACTGCTGTTCATGGTAATGCTGGGGGTATCAAACTCATTCAGCTGCGCTAAAAAAACAGGAATTAAAAAAGGAGACGACGGTTGCATCGTTAATGGCGTTAATATATGCAATACCGGCCCGGCCCGCATCACTATCAATTTGGGAAATGAGCAGCAAACGATGCAAAGCTTTGGTGCCTCTGATTGCTGGACAACCAAATTCATCGGAAAGTGGAATGATGTTACCAAAAAGAATCAGATTGCTGATTACCTGTTCAGCATGGAAGCCGATCAACAGGGCAATCCCAAAGGTATTGGCCTTACACTTTGGCGCTTCAACATCGGCGCCGGGAGCTATGAACAAGGTGCGGATAGCGGAATACCGGATGAGTTTCGCCGGGAAGAATGCTTTCTGGATGCAAATAATAATTATAACTGGAACAAACAAGCAGGCCAGCAATGGTTCCTGTCGGCGGCGAAAGCACGTGGTGTAAAAAACTTCCTGGCATTTTCTGTTTCGCCACCGGTACAGTTCACGCAAAATAATAAAGCTTATGGTTTGGCTAACAGTCATCTGAACCTGACAGAAAGCAAGAAAAATGCTTTTGCAGATTTTCTGGTTAGCGTTTTAAAGCATTTTGAATCAAGCAGTACCCCTTTTAATTATCTCAGCCCCTTTAATGAACCTCAGTGGAATTGGGGAGAAAATCCATCGCAGGAAGGCACTGGTGCTACCAATGCTGAAATTGCAGACTTTATACGCCTGTTGGGCCCGAAGATGAAAGCTGCCGGCTTAGCAACTACGATATGTCTTGGTGAAGCCAATCAATGGAATTCGCTGGATGCTAACAACAGCGATGGTCGCGGCGATCAGCTCAACCAGTTCTTTAACAAAAGCTCCGCTAATTATATAGGCGATGTCCCCTCGATGGAGCACTTACTATCAGCACACAGTTATTTTACTACCTGTCCGGGCGCCGATTTGATCAGTTACCGGCAACACGCAGCAGATAAGCAAAAGGCTGTTGACCCAAGTCTTCATCTTTGGCAGTCAGAGTTTGGTATATTAGGCGATATTTGTGGTCAGTTAAATGGTTACCCGAAAAATACCGGTATTGATTACGGCTTGTATGTGGCCAAAGTTATTCATCATGACCTTACGGTGGCCAATGTAACTTCATGGCAGTGGTGGCTTGCCGTTGATACTTATAATTATAGTGACGGGCTTGTATACATTAACGACCCATCTGGTGGATATGACCTGAACAGCATGAAAACAAATGGCCTGGTTAGTGATTCAAAACAATTGTGGTGTTTGGGAAATTATTCACGGTTTATCAGACCGGGGATGATCCGCGTAAATGCAGCATTAAGCGATGTTACCGATGCTGTACTGGCAACAGGAACACAAATGGTTTCCGCATACAAAGATCCCGCTTCAAAACAATTGGTTATTGTGCTGATAAATATGAGTACCGAAAGCAAACAATACACGGTTGATCCGGGTGGTTCACAATTGGCCGGAAATACATTTGATATGTACACCACAACAGCTCTCAAAAATCTTAAAAAATCAACAACTCCCGTCGGGACAATAACACTTGAGCCCCGTTCTGTTACTACTTTAACCGCTCACTATCAATGATGCAGTATTCTTTAAAAAAAACATTTTTCTTGCTCGCGGCACTGGTAGCAAGTTCCACCATTTCGGCGCAGGTTAAACCAATCCCGGTTGCCGGCAAATGGCTGTACAGACTCGATTCGCTCGACAAAGGTTTGGATCAGAAATGGCAGCAACAGCAATTTACTAATAGCATATGGCTGCCTGGCACCTTAGATGACGCCGGTATCGGAGCGCCTGTAAAGGTGGATACAACTGTGCTGAGCAAGGACATCATGCTGCATCTGTCCAGAAAACACAGGTACACCGGTGCCGTTTGGTATCAGCGCAGCATAAATCTAACCAGCCGGATGGCCAACGCCCTGCTGTCGCTTGAAAGGGTGATCTGGAAAACCGATTGTTGGATAGATGGCAAACCAGCCGGGACACAGGAAAGCCTGATTGCACCACAAGTTTTCAAATTAGGCCCTCTGGCAGCAGGCAAACATGTGATCACCATTCGCGTAGACAATCGCAAGCAGCATGACATCAGCGTAAATGACTTTGCCCATGCCTACACCGACGGTACACAGATCATTTGGAACGGCGTTATCGGAAAGATGCAGCTGATCGACATAGGCAAACAAGTTATTAACCAGGTACAGGTATACTCCTCGCTGGCCAATCACAGCGTAAAGGCGGCTATCAGCCTGGGCGGTTCCCATAGTGGCGATACTTATCTGCGGGCTTTCCTCCTTTCCGGAAAAAAGATCGTTAAACAAACCAGCCCAACTGTTATTCAACATAATCAGGAGGAAATTAGCCTCCAGGTTCCGGAGGCGCAATCATGGGACGAATTTCATCCGCGCCTATACAGTCTTCGCACGGAAGTAATTGACAGCAAGGGACAAGTTTTGGATGCCAGGACTCAAAGTTTTGGCTTCAGGGATATTAACGCGACCGGGAACGAGCTTCGTATCAATGATCGTCCGCTTTTTCTGCGCGGTACGCTTGAATGCAATATTTTTCCGCTGGAAGGCCACCCGCCAATGAATACAGCCGGCTGGCTGAAGGTGTTTAAAACCGCTAAAGCTTACGGACTGAACCATCTTCGCTTTCATTCATGGTGCCCGCCCGAAGCAGCATTTCAGGTGGCCGACTCGCTGGGTTTTTACCTGCATGTTGAGCTGCCGCTATGGGTACTAACTGTGGGCAAAGACCCAAAAACATTGACTTACCTGGAACAGGAAGCCGAAAATATTATCCGGAATTATGGCAACCACCCTTCATTTTGTTTTTGGAGCATGGGTAATGAACTGGAGGGGGATTTTGGATGGCTGGAGAAACTGGTGCGTAAGTTAAAGCAGGAAGACAACCGGCATTTATACACCACAACCACCTTCAGTTTTCAAAAAGGGCATGGCAAAAATCCGGATCCTGCCGATGATTATTTTATTACCCAGTACACGGAAAAAGGATGGGTACGGGGACAGGGTATTTTTAACACCAACCCGCCCGATTTTAAGACAGATTACAGTAAAGCGCTGAAAGGGACAACGGTGCCCCTTATTATTCACGAAGTGGGCCAGTATTCTGTTTATCCGGATCTTGAAGAAATAAAAAAGTATACAGGGGTTCTGCGGCCATCTAACTTTGAGGCGGTACGGAACAACCTCCGCAAAAAAGGAATGCTTGGATTAGCCCCCGATTATCTTAAAGCCAGCGGAACACTGGCTGTTCAGCTTTACAAAGAAGAAATTGAACGCGCGTTGAAAACCAAAGGTGTTGGCGGGTTTCAATTGCTTGACCTTCATGATTTTCCGGGACAGGGAACAGCACTCGTTGGGATTTTAAATGCTTTCTGGGATAGTAAAGGATTGGTTCTCGTCGACTGACTTTAGCAAATTCTGTGGGCCGGTGGTGCCATTGATCCGTTTTGAAAAAGCTGCCTACAGCAATAATGAGCATTTTTATGCTGCTGCCGAAATTGCCAACTATAGCGACCGGCAAATAAATGGCGAAGTTCTCTGGTCAGCAATTTCATCAGATAAGCACTTTAATCTCCGTGGTTCGCTTGGCCGGCAGTCTATCGCTATTGGCAACGCTTCTGCGGGAAGTTTCTCGATAGATCTCAGCAAAATCGACCGGGCTTGTGAATTACAGATCACTGTGAGCATAGCCAATACCGGTTATACTAATTACTGGAAAATTTGGGTTTACCCAGATAAAAAGCCGGAATCTTTTAGTAACGTTATCTTTACTACATCCATCGACAGTGCCCTTAGTTATCTGCAAGCGGGGCGAAAAGTATTGCTTAATCCGGATACCGCCAACGTTAAAGGTATCGACGGCCGTTTCGCTCCTGTTTTCTGGAGCCCGGTCCACTTCCCCGATCAACCAGGCAGTATGGGCCTGCTCATCGACAAGAAAAGTAACGCCCTGGCTGATTTCCCTACAGACTTTTATACGGATTGGCAATGGTGGGACCTGGTGACCCGTTCCCGGTCGCTGATACTTGATAAATTAGGAGCTCCTGCAACGCCGATAGTCCGGGTGATCGATAACTTTTTCAGGAACCGTAACCTGGCAACGCTGGTTGAATTCAAGGTTGGTTCGGGGAGCTTAATTCTTTGTACAATGGATCTTCATAGTCAATTAACGGAACGGGCAGCGGCAAGGCAGCTCCGATACAGCTTGTTACATTATGCGGCCGGAAATACATTCCAGCCGGTACAGGAGATCAGTGCGGGCGATCTGCGCAGGTTATTAGATAACTAAAACCGAACCTGGAATACGGAAAGGTTATCAACAAACAGGCGGCCCCCTCCGCCTGTTTGTATTCGTTAAATGCTCTTAGTTCCCCGAAGGCGCTCCCTGAACATCGTCATCACTGATACTCCGTTTGTTTTTCTTAACCGCTTCTTTCAGCTTGCCGAAGCGGTAATTAAGGCTGGCATTCGCCAGGCTTGGTTAACCAAACCCGTAAACCGACCTTGTAACTACCCATCGTACTGGCTTGGCTGTGTAGATCTCGTTCTTGATTGGGATTGCTGATGAAGTTCAGAATCCAACTAACATTTTGGGCTTAGCAGAAGCGATCACTTCTGTTTTATGCATAAAAACGCCCCCAAATAGTACCTAACTTTTTGGGGTAGTAAATTCAAAACAGGCCCTTCACCGGGCAGTTACTATTGTCTTTATGGTAATGAGAATGCAACAACCCGTAATGAAGGTGTTATTCCCCTTTCAAACTTTTCACCGGATTTGTTAATGCAGCCTTGATTGCCTGGTAGCTTACTGTCAAAACAGAAATCAGCAATGTCAGCGCGGCGGCGATTACAAATACCCAGATATTAATGGAAATCCGGTAACTATATCCTTTCAACCATTGGAACATTAAATACCACGCTATTGGCGCAGCGATGCAAAATGAGATTATGACCAGCTTCAGAAAATCCCTGGAAAGCAATGTGGTCACGCTGGCAACAGATGCGCCAAGCACTTTTCTGATGCCGATTTCTTTGATACGGTTTTGCGCCATGTAAGCCGCCAGGCCAAAAAGTCCGAGACAGGATATAACGATTGTCAATCCGGCAAACAGGCTGGCCAAAGTCCCGATACGCTGCTCATCGCCAAACTTCTTGGCGTACTCCTGGTCAACAAAACTATATTCAAACGGGTAATCCGGGTTGTATTTCTTAAATATAGCTTCAGCGCGACGCAGGTTTTCTTTTGTCGAATTAGCGTTATTAAGCTTGTAGTGAATGATATTGAACCAGGAACTGGGGCCTTCAATCAGCATATGTTGTACAGGTTCATAAGGCGAGCTTATAATAAAGTCTTTGATAACTCCAACAATATGCCATGTTTTGATGTCTTTACCCTCGCCCTGGGTAACTAATTTACCAACCGGATCTTTCAGGTTCATGATCTTCACCGAAGCCTCATTCACCAGCATGGCGGTTGAATCTGTCGGGTAGTTTACCGGGTCGATATCCCTGCCTGCAACAAGCTTAAGGCCCATGGTTTTAATAAGGTTTCCGTCCGAAGTGTAAATAATAAAATCAACCTTGTTCTTGGGCTGTGAACCTGGCCAGTTAAAACCCCAGCTATCGCTGTATCGCTGGGTTATAGGCGAATTTGTTCTGGACACAGAAGTTGCAGCACCACTGGAAAGCAATTCATTTCTGATGGATTGATAGTGCTTCGAGATCTCGCCGGACATAAATGTGTAAACAAGGTTATCTTTCTTATACCCCGTATCCCTGTCCTGGGCGTATTGTAATTGCTGGCGGATAATGATGGTACAAATGATCAATACCACCGCAAAAGTAAACTGAATGACCACCAGCAATTTACGCGGTGTAACCAAAGCATTTGCCGCCTTAAAAGTACCTTTCAGTACAGCTACAGGCTTGAATGACGACAGGTACAATGCAGGGTAACTTCCTGAAATTATACCGGTTACCAGTATAAATCCAATTGCGGTGAGCCAAAAGTAGGGATTACTATATGGTACATATAATTGCTTTTGGGTAAGCTGGTTGAAACCCGACATACTGATTTGTACAATGACGATAGCAAAAATACCGGCAATAAGTGCAATCAAAACAGATTCACCTAAAAACTGCCAGATTAACGAGCCCCTTAATGCGCCTACAGTTTTACGGATACCTACCTCCCTTGCACGCGTCTCGCTCCTGGCCGTACTTAAATTCATGAAATTTATACAAGCAATAACGAGGATCAGTACAGCGATCAGTGAAAATACCCTGACACGTTCAATTCTCCCACCAACTATCACCCCATCCTTAAACTGCGAATACAGGTGCCATTTGGTTGCGGGGTGCAAAAACTGCTGAATATCCTTGGTATCGGAATGGTTCCTGGTAAAGTTCAATACAGCGGCATCAGCATGAGCTTCCGTTACGCCGGGTTTTAAAAGAACAAACGTTTGGATGGAGTTATTGCCCCAGTATTCATCATCCTGCCCTATCTTTTTTAGATATGACCAGGGAATAAGGTATTCAAAATCAAACCGGGTATTATTCGGCAGGTCTTTCATCACCCCCGTCACTTTAAAATAAGCGTTACTATCTATTTTAACTGTTTTGCCGAGCGCATTTTCCTCTCCGAAAAGTTTCTTTGAAAACTTTTCAGTGATAACTATGCTATGAAGATCGTTCAAAGCGGTCTTGGGGTCTCCATTAATTAATGGAAAACTAAACATGGAAAGAAAATCCGGATCAGTAAAATCGCCTGTTGCAGTCAAACGTTTATCGCCAATGCTAAACAAAAAACTGGCATCAGTTACCCTGGCTACTTTTTCCAGTTGGGGCAGTTCCGCTTTCATCACCTTACCCATGATTTTAGGAGTGGTTTCCCAGCTCCATAATTTACCGTCAAATTTAGAGCGGTTATATACAGAGTAAAGACGTTCCCGTTTTTCATGGAACTGATCATAGCTAACCTCATTCTGGATCCACAACAAAATCAGCGCTGCGCTGGCCATGCCTATTGTCAATCCGAGGATATTGATCAGGGAGAATGTTTTTTGACGTAAGAGGTTGCGCCAGGTAATCTTTAAGTAGTTTTTTAACATATGATCAGGCTTTAATAATCATAAGACGCCGGCATTAAGGTTTTAGTTGCACTGTTTTTCTTTTTTCTGCTAAAACAATGTATTGCGGTATTGCACAACACCGTAATACATTGTTTATACTTTTACATCAGAAATTGTAAACCGGCCTATCTTTGATAAATAATACATCCCCATTAATTTTCCGATTAATTTAGGATCTTTACCACTACGCAATAATTAATGCCGGTAACGGATCGAACTATGTATTGATAAAAGTCCGATGTACCAATTACGTTTATTGTAAAAAACTAATACCAATGACAACTTTAACAGAATTTAAAGCATCATTAAATTTAAAACAGCCTGTTAACGGACTCTCTGCACAGCTAAAAAGCCTTTGGTTTGATGGTAAAGGTGACTGGCATCAGGCTCATGCACAGGTTGATCATCTGACAGATCAGGCATCGGCTTGGGTACATGCCTATTTGCACCGTAAAGAAGGTGATATTGGAAATGCTGATTACTGGTATAGCAAAGCGCGGCAAGTACGCCCCAACCTTTCTTTGGAAGAGGAATGGGAGCAATTGGTATTGCAATTCCTTTGATCGGATAAACCTTACCATATCCCTTTTACAGGCATAGTAAGACAATTATAAACTGCCTTTCGAGTTTATTAAAAGCCTTATTAATGATACGCTCTTCATCAATGAAAATTCCTGCCCTTATGAAAAGCACTCTTATTGGGGATATTTCGCGGATCAGGTGAAGGCATCGAGGTTTCATCCCCCTGGACAAGCTCAGCAAAGAAGGCTGTTCATCAGGTACAGCCGTTAGTTTACCCAATAAAGAATTGAGATTATAACAGCGGCGTACCACCACATGGATCACTTCGCCCTCAACCTGTAAATGCCCATCTACCAGGAGCAGTTGCGACTGAACGATCTCTTTGCGGTATTTGTCAAAAAACTTACCCCAAACCACAAGATTGGCAAAGCCGGTTTCATCTTTGATGGTTACGAATACCACACCTTTGGCCGTCCCCGGCCGCTGCCGCACGGTGATCATCCCGGCAACACGAATTTTTTCGCCATTCTTCAACGATTGGATCCGGTTGAGTGGCATAAC
This sequence comes from Mucilaginibacter sp. P25, assembly GCF_050859465.1. NCBI lineage: Bacteria > Pseudomonadati > Bacteroidota > Sphingobacteriia > Sphingobacteriales > Sphingobacteriaceae > Mucilaginibacter > Mucilaginibacter sp. P25. Next base: position 4,921,333 of record NZ_CP193937.1, read on the forward strand.
CTGCAGCCGGTTCAAATCTTCCCGCACAAAACTTACCGGGTGCGCTTTAATGGATAAACCGGTGGAAGCGAAATCCTGTACCACGTGCTCACCCGCGGTCATTAGTGGTAATTCAATTTGCTCACCTGCGCTGGCCGAAGGCAAGCTTTCCAGCAATGCCACGGGGCGATCACCTAAAGCAGCTACTTCCCAAAGCGCCTGCCTGCGGTCGAGGCCGATAGAGCGGAATGCATCCGCATCAGCCAGTTTCTCCAAAGCTGCCTGCGAAATCCCGACATTTGACAAATCGATAATATGTTGATAAGGTGCATTCTCAACCAGGATATTCATTTCTTCTTCTTTTAGCCCTTTCACCAACCGGAAACCTAAGCGTAATATCTTATATTTTCCGGCCTGTTCTTCCAGCGAATGATCCCAGGCCGAGTAGTTAATATCCACGCCACGAACAAAAACGCCATGCCCGCGCGCATCGTCCACGATCTCAGCGGGCTGATAAAAGCCCATCGGCTGGCTATTGAGCAAAGCAGCGGCAAAAGCATCCGGATAATAATACTTCAGCCAGGAAGATATATAAACCAGCAACGCAAAAGAAGCGGCATGGCTCTCGGGGAAACCATACCCCTCAAAACCTTGTAACTGCTTAAACACCCGCCTCGAAAAATCTTCCTCATAACCACGCGCCACCATACCCTCCACCAGTTTCTTTTCGTACAGGTATAACTTGCCATTCGCTTTAAAAGTCGCCATGCTCCGGCGCAGCTCATCAGCCTCGGCCGGTGTAAAGCCTGCGGCAACAATAGCGATCTCCATCGCTTGTTCCTGAAAAAGCGGAACACCTAAAGTCCGGCCTAAAATATCTTCCAGTTCCGTGGATGGATACACTACCTGTTCTTCGCCATTACGCCTGCGCAGGTAAGGATGCACCATATCACCCTGTATGGGGCCGGGCCGCACAATAGCCACCTCGATCACGAGGTCATAAAAACATTGGGGCATCAGTCTTGGCAGCATAGACATTTGCGCCCGGCTCTCAATCTGGAATACCCCAAGTGTATCCGCATGACCTATCATTTCATAAACTTTGGGGTCGTCCTGCGGGATATTGGCTAAGGTAAGTTTTCGGCCATAATGTTGTTTTATCAGGTCAAATGCTTTGCGGATCATGGTGAGCATACCCAATCCTAAAACATCCACTTTCAAAATGCCCAACGCTTCCAGGTCATCTTTGTTCCATTCCAGTTGGGTTCGGTTCTCCATGCGGGCATTGAGCACAGGGCACAGGTCGGATAGTTTGTTATCGGTAATAACAAAGCCACCGGTATGCTGACCCAATTGCCGCGGGAAACCCATCAGCAGTGTCGTCAACTCCAGTACTTTGTATATCAATGGATCGCCCGGGTTAAGCCCCTGTTCCTGTAAACGCTTTTCATCAAAACCTTCTTCACTGAAATCCCATATCGTACCACCGATACGTTTAATCGTATCTTCAGATAAGCCCATCGCCTTGCCCACATCACGAATTGCTCCTTTATGCCGCTCCTGCGTAACGGTAGCTACAATAGCCGCGTGTTCCCGGCCATAATCCTCATAAATATACTGGATGATTTCCTCGCGGCGTTCATGCTCGAAATCCACATCGATGTCAGGCCATTCCTCGCGTGCATCTGACATGAAACGGGAAAAAAGCAAACGTGACTTCATCGGGTCGACTGCCGTAATGCGCAAACAATAACATACCGTTGAATTGGCTGCAGAACCCCTGCCCTGGTGCAAGATTTCGAGCTCTTCTGCTTTCCGGGTGTATTTATATACGCGGAGAAAATAAGGCGCCAGCCTGCGCTTTTCGATAAAGGCCAGTTCAAAATCTATCTGCTTACCTATCTTAGGCGGTATATACTCACCATAACGTTCATGTGCACCTTCCCATGTGTATTTTTTTAACCTTTCCTGTGGCGTTAATCCGTCAAAGATCTTTTCTTCAGGCTCGATGTATTTTAATTCGTCCAGCGAAAAAGTACAGGCTTCGGCAATAGCAAGCGCATTTTCAATTGCTTCCGGATATTGCCTGAAGATCCGGTGTATTTCTTCAATAGGTTTCAGGTAGCGTTCCGCATTCTGATGCAGCCGGTACCCTGCGTTGTTGATAGTGCATTTCTCCCGGATACAGGTCAATACATCCTGTAGTTCCCTCCTGTTCGGTTCATGATAATGCACATCACCAGCAGCAGTCAAAGGTATACCCATGCCGGCTAACCTGTGCAGCCGTTTGGCATCATCGCCGCTGTAAGAACGTAGGGCAGCCATGTATAAGGCATTCCCGAAAGCTTGTTTATATTCTGCTACTGCTGTTTTAAACTCACCGGTAAAATCAAACCGCGCGTTGAGCTCATCGGGCGGAATGATGATAAACAGGATGCCTTCCCGGTGTTCATACACATCTGCTTTATATAAATGGCATTCACCTTTTTCAGCACGCAGATTACCCCTGGTGAGCAAGGCCGAAAGCCGGCCGTAAGCAGCAATGTCAGTAGGATAAGCCAGCAGGCCCGGCCCATCCAGCAAGTCCAGGCGACAAGCGGGAATAAATTGTACAGGTAGTTTTTTTGCGGCAATATGCGCCCGGACAATACCGGCCAGGCTATTCCGGTCGGTAACCGCTATGGCCGTATAACCATGAACCACAGCCTGCTCAACCAGTTCCTCCGGGTGAGATCCACCGCGCAGGAAGCTGAAATTGGAGGTACAATATAATTCCGCGTATTTCATCATCAGGCAAAAAATCCGTGTAAATACCATTGGGCACCTCCGCTATCATAATGCCCCGAACGGAACAGCCAATAACGGCCCCCATGCTCATCCTCCACCATATAATAGTCGCGGTGCTCACCTTTGTCCAGCCACCATTCCCGTTCAATACGTTCCGGGCCGTCTGCTTTGTCCACAACATGGCGCTTACCCTTATAGATAAATATTTTTGGCGGATAATCCGGCAATAAAGCCATAACTTCAATGGCTTCCGGTTTGCTGAGCAAGCGTATTGGTCTTGGCTTGTCAGCCCGCCAGCCGGCCAGCGAGATATCTTTGAGTGAAAGAGCGGGCCGGATGGAACGTTCGGGCCAGTAATGCTCGGCAGGCAGGTAACGCATAATCCTTTCGGGGCCGATCTTTCCGGCAATCCGGTCAAGCAGTTCGGCCAGTGCGGTATCCTGCAAGCCCGGATCCCCCAGCCATAGCTTTTCCTGCAAGGGGTCGATATCTTCTACTTTTTGTGCTTCCAGCAGAAACAGCTCAATACCCAAAGCAGGTTCAATCTTGCTGATCTGTAAACCAAAGAGCTTGAATAAATGGGAAACACTATGTGAGCCACGCGTGGTTGTTATCCCCGCTTGTACCATTTTACCATCAATCCGGAAACATTTCAGCACGACCTTACGCACACCTTTTCCTTCAGCTTGCAAGCGGCTACATAGGCCTTGCAATAGTTTTTCAATGCCAATTTCTATGGCTTTATCCGTTCGTACCGGCTCCAGGCAGGGCAGCCGCTCAACATAAGGCACGGGCGGGATAATCGGGGCCAGGTATTCATCAGTAGTACCCAAAGCCTGGGCAAGCCTTAACAAAAAGCCTTCACCAAAACGCCTACGCAGCACGGTACGTGGCATGGTCATAAAACTTTTAACATACCGGAAGCCGAGTTTATACAGTTTGTCCAGTATTGCCGGTTCCAACCTGAGGGCGGCCGGAGAAAGGCCGGCAATGGCTTCCGCCTGCCCACCGCTTTCAATGATGGGCCTGATTTTACCATACCGGGCAATAGCCCAGGCTGCGCCAACAGTATCGGCAATAGCAGCCCGTGCATCGTAGCCCATACCCCTTAATTTAAGTACAACGGTTTTTAAATATCCTTTTTCACCACCCCATAGATGTGCACAGCCGGAAATATCAAGGGTCAAACCATCGGGCAGGTCAATAGCCACAACCGGCGTATAGCGGATGCACCATAAACCCAAATGCCGGAGCAGCTTACTTTCCTGGCCCAACGGAAAATCAATAACCTGTAAATTAGTGGTAATCGCTTTGGCATCTGCTGCCGGCATCCCTGCACGAACACCTTGTGCTTCGGCTTCGGGATTAGCCGCCCTGACAATCATACGGTTATGTTCGGGCACAACCAGCACAAAGGGCTGATCTTTTAATTCCGGCTGCCGGAGTGTCAGCCAGTCTGTCACCAGGTGACGAGAACCAAATAGCCATATACCTGTGCTGCATAACTCACCCCGCTTTCCGTTTAAATGGTTTAGCTGTTTGCTCTTTTTCCACCTGTTTGAATTTACCTTCTGCCCATTCTATGATCCAGGTACCCGGATGCCCGTTACGGACACGTAGTAGTTCTACCTCCCAGCGCGGAAAACCAAGACCAGGCAAATCGTCAACCGGCTCGCTCGGCAAAGATTTCACCTGCCACCGGGCAGCGCAAGCCGTTGAACCGATCTTTTTAACGGCATTACGCAGCACAAACCCGGTAACGTGACTTTGCTCAACAGCCAGCTGAAGCCTGCGCGATTGTTTAAAATCCAGTTCCCGCGCTTCTGCCACAACTGCGGCAAGCCCTGCGCATTTCAGCGCTTCTTCCATCACCCATAAGGCTTCCTGGTCTTTGGTCACCCGGATAAAGATCAAGCGGCTGGGTTCTATACCAAAGCCGCTTAACGCCGGTGGGAAGATGTTTCCGGTGAGGCTGATCCATAAACAGGCCCCGCCATTTTGCATAAACACCGAGAGCAGGCCGCTAATCAATCCGCTGGAAGCAGTAGCCTGTTCGGTGGTACTGCAAACCAGTTCATGCACTGTACCTAAAGGAAAAACGCCGTTGGGGAAAGCTGTTTCCACTGCCCCCAGGCCTACCAGCCCCTGTGTACCTGTAGGCGGTGGCCTATAGCCCTCCCATTGCAAAATATTCTTTTGCAGGCTGTTAATCAGTGTTTTTCGGTCATTTGCCGTTTCCATCGTGTTTGTACCAAATAGGGAGTACAAATTTAATGCTAAAAATATTAGTATTTTATATATCTTTGAGAAAAAATTTCAAATGCAGGAATTGTTGGTCAAAACGTATTTAAAAAGCGAGGTTAAAGCCTGGCTTAAATACCGCGATGGTTCACGGGAAGTGGTGAAAATTGTACCAAATACAGGGCAAAAGCACGCTGTACAATGCTATGAGATCTATACGGCTTATGATCAGCCGCCCGTTTACATGGGCCGTATTTTATTTGACGCGAAGGGTTACTGGATCTACGACGGCGATGTACTGCAACCAGGAGAACAGGAACAATTGGCCCATTTTATAACGACTTATGTGGAAAGGATTTAGTGATGGAACAATTGACATTATTTGCCGAAACCGGGCAAAGTAAAGGATTGCCTAAGGATTTGCTGGAATACCAGCCCGGTTTAATTGATCCGACAACGGGTGACTGGCTGTTAGAAAAACTGATCAGGGAAACACCCTGGAAACAAACAACACAAAAACTTTGGGATAAGGAATACCTGACACCAAGGCTCACCTGCTGGTATGGAGACAAACCAAATACGCTGTTGAAGGCTTATCCGAAGGCCTGGCGCTGGAACTCGCTCCCTTTAACATCAAGGTTACCGCCCGGGCACCCGGCCTGTTCCGCACACAGTTCCTGAATGCCCAGAGTTATTCTCTGACCAAAGAGTCGATCTCCGACTACCAGACTACCACGGCAGGCCAGATGAAGGCTGTACCGGAAGCACTGCACTGCACCAACCCGGCGACCCCGCCAAACTGGCGCAGGTGGTACTGGAACTGGCGAACACTGAAAATCCGCCGCTTCATTTACCGGTCGGAAAGGACTCCCTGCAAACTTACCGCAGCAACCGTGATAAAGTTAGCCAGGAAATCGAAGCCTGGGCCGGTAAATGCACACCTACTGAACTCACCGCCTGAATTGCCTGCCATAAAACGTAACCTCATCAACAAGGAACTATGGCTTTACGTTATCGCCACCCTTCGTTATCTGCCCAAAACTATTATTACGCTACAGGTAGACGGGCTATTGTTTTACAGCCCGCAAAAGCAGACGGAGATCCGGCGGCGGGTGCAAGGCCTGAGCCCGATCTGAACGGGTGTGGGGGACGATGGCTGCAACGCAGATGTTGCACCACCTCAACCTTTCGCTGGGCGGGGCATTGGGTTATTTCAGCCTTTGGGATGAGAGTTACGGGCTCAGTCGTACGATATTCAAATGGTTACTGGTGGACTTCTTTCCTGAGCAGTCGCGGGGACTGCGTATGCCCCTGAATTTTGTGATACCCCATTACGAGCAATTTTATTTTGAGCAGGAGCAAAAGCTGTTGTTGGATATCCTGGACAAAGCCTGGATCACGCCAACCGAAGCCTGGGGGCCGCATCCCCTGTTCGGCAGGCTGACTCGCAGACAATGGGGTAAATTGGTGCTGATCCATATTGATTATCATTTAACACAATATAGTGCCTGATCTTTTTTAAATTAGTCTTCATGAAACACTTCCGCTCACTAAGCGAGATGCACAGCGAGAATGGCCTGCCAGAACCGGAGCACCCCATGCTTAGCCTGCTGGAGATTACGCCCGGCCTGGTCCTGAACTTCCGGGAATTCACCTGTGATTTTTACATGATCGGCCTGAAAAATATCAAAGCCGGGCACTGGCTTTACGGGCGCACACGCTTCGATCACGAAAAAGGCTCGATGGTGTTCTGGAAACCCCGCCAGGTTATCGAAATAAATAACCTGGAGCTGGAAGAAGGCGGCTATATCCTGTTGTTCCATGAAGACTTTTTATTGGGCAGCGCCCTGCAGCGCGAGATCGGTCGGTATGCCTTTTTTGACTATGAAGCGGATGAAGCCTTACACCTGGCGCCCAAAGAAGAAAAAATCATCATGCGTCTCTTCGAATCGATCGATACAGAATACGATAATAACCAGGACGAGTTTAGCCGGAACATTATACTGGTCAATATCGATTCCTTATTGAAGTACGCTGAGCGTTTTTATAAACGGCAGTTTATCAACCGCCGGGAATTAAGCGGCAAAACGGTTTCGGCTTTCCAAAGGCTGCTGGACGATTTCATCCGCCAGGACAAATTGATGAAAGAGGGGCTGCCCTCAGTATCCGCACTCGCCGCCGAGCTGAACATGTCGCCACGTTACCTCAGTAATGCGCTGAAGTTGGAGACCGGGAAAACCGCGCAGGAACTGATCCATATTGCGCTCATCTCGGTCGCTAAAAACCGGTTGCGGGAATCTGACGACCATGTTTCAGAAATTGCCTATTCTCTCGGGTTTGAGAACATGTCTTACTTTTCCCGGCTGTTCAGGAAAGAGGTGGGCCAAACTCCGAAAGATTTTAAAAAGACGCTGTTGAATTAAAGCCAATTGCCTGAACTGCTTCAAGGCACTTTTTTAAACAGGATCTACAAGTTGGACGGCCGATTCGCCTCCGTATCAAACCTTATTCATCTACACGGCGCGCGCGCCAGAACATCAGGTCGCCCAGAACATAGATCATTTTTAAACCGAATATCACTACGCCGTATGCGATGGAAATATGGGCATGGTTGTAATTACGCACGAACTGTAGCAACTATTGTTATGGCCGACTACATCACCGACTTAGTTAGATATCTCTACACCTGCTATGATTGCGGGCACCAAAAAATCAATTTTAAAAGAATTTAGACCAGATGAATCTGGATATATCGCAGGCGGTACCTATAGGCCTGATATTAAACGAAGCTATCACCAATAGTATCAGATATACATTTAATAAAACCGGATGAGAAATACTTGTTAATGTGAAGCTGTCGGCACCAGAAACCATCGCCTTACTTATTAGTGATAACGGCAACGGACTGCCTCCTGATTTTAATTTAACCGAGACCTCATCATTAGGGATGGAGATGATGAAGGGCGCTTAGTAAGCAATTGGGAGGTAGTTTTTAAATAACAAGCAACCATGGCTATATGTTCTTGTTGCGTTTTTCTTTTAACTCATTGACCAATCCTTCTGTAAGCGATTTGCTGAACGTGTCGTACCCGTTAATCAGAGTGGCTTTAACACCATGATTGGTTGAAAATATAAAATATACGATCGCTTCATCAGATGGATCAGACATCATGGTATTCATTGTTTTTTATAAATATAGGTATTGTTAATGCTTAGTCCCAGTTGCCTGATAACGTAACATCCATGTCTTTATTTTTGACATCCATCTCTAACGGAAAGATGATTTTATAACTATCCATATTCATTTTTTGCGAACTAATCAAACCTGTAGAGTCGGCCCACAACTGCACTATACATGTTTGTTTATATAGCGCTTGTTTGAGGCTCGAAGTTATACCCAGCGTAACAGGCAATGGCAGGTTTGACGGATATGAAGCAGATTTACCGATAACTCGCTGCTGATCTGCGGCGTCAACAATCCTGACGTAAACATGCTGCAAGCCGGAGTTTTTGTTTGTGTAGGCGTTTATGGTAACCGTTTTTAATTTAAAGTTTTGGTTATCTTTTTGGCATGCAGTTATACTGACGATGATAATAGCCAACAGGGTTATATATTTCATTTGTTGTTTAATATTAAATAATTAGATTATGCAGGTACAAGCCGGCGCGAACGCAGGTAAACTGCTGTACGATTTAGATAAGGGAATAAAGCAATAAGCAGCAAGGTTGCGACCAACATCATTGACATCATCTCGTAATAATCCATAGCGAACCTGATTTGGATTTGCTGATTAACGGCGCCTACCAATTGCTTGTTTGCGCCTTTACTGGCTTGCTTTAACGAGAGACCCTTTGACAACAGTTCGGTCCCACGCGTGGCCAGCGCGTGCAATGCAAACCGGTCAACTTTTGTTAGATGGTCCTGAAATGCATTGTAATGCCGGCTTTTTTCGTAGAGCTCGCAAAAATTGATGATCGCAGCACTAACACAGAAGCCAACATACCCCATAGTTGAACATATCGAAGTTGCTGACGGGCCAATTGCAACAGGCACTGCAGAGATGGCATACACAATAGTGGGTACCATGATCATCCCCACGCCTATCCCCTGCATAAAAAGCGGAGCGTAAAAGTTCTTTTCATTTGCCTCTGTAGCAAACAAAAAGAACATAATGACGTGAAAAGCCAGCAATAATATAAAGCCCGGAAACCAGATAAACCTGATATTTTTTTCTGCAGGATCATAGCACCGGAAATTATAATACCAATTATGAGGCCGCCCAGGTTGCAACTGTTTATATAGCTTACGTGAATAGGATCAAGCTTAAGCACACCTGTAAAAAATGAATTGGTGATATTAACCGCAAACCGACATATATAAAGTATTAAGATGAGAAAGGCCGCGAACTTAAAATTGCGAAAGCGAAATATACCCAGATGCAGATATGGTCTTTTTAAACCTCTTTGGCGTACAATGTAAATCAGCGTGCTAACTATCATAGCGGCAACGCTATAGTAAATGCGGGCATCATCCAACCAATAATATTCCTGCCCATAAATACTAATATACCCCAGCAAAGTGAGCATGATGCTCCAAAACACAAAACTCTGCCAGTCGAGTTTGTATAAGTGAAAGCGGGCGTTCAACCTTACGTTATTCATACACAGCATGATAAGGCACAAGCATGGCAGGTAAGAGAACAATGCGCCCTTGTAAACCAGGTTAAAATTATAAGAGTCTATCAAATCGGCGGTAACCAAATTGGTAAAGGGCAGAATACATATCAGCATTCCGAAAAAACCGAGAAGCTTATTTCGCGGGCCCTTTCGCTGTGCAGGCGGGTAAACATGAGGGATAAAGACAGATTTACTGTACTGGAGAACAACATCCCCTGGAAAAAACGGATCGGGAATAATATATAAAGATCATTGGTTAAATAACATACCAGTGTTGTCAGCAACTCCAACATGGTAAAAATGATAAAATATTCTTTTGCTGCCAGGAAGTTAAAGAATCGCCGTTCAAGGCTGTAAAAGGCTATATACCCGGCATAAAACAAAGCTACCGCAAATTGTATATCTGCCGGTTCGCTGCCATAATAGCCTGCTGCCGCATTGATGTTTCCAAATGGCAGAAAAAAGCACCAGCGTGGGCAGGATAAGTGAAAACAGTATGATCTTAATAGCCCAGCCCGGAACCCAGCGTCTAAAAATTGGAATCCCCCTATCCATGGCGCTGCTGTTTTTTTGGAACGTAAACATTAACATTCATACCCACTCTAAGCATGGCCAGCTGCTTTTTTCAGCATCGACCCTGATACGTACCGGCACACGCTGAACAATTTTCACATAGTTACCGGTAGAGTTATCCGGAGGCAGCAACGAGAAGCTGGAACCGGTCGCGGGCGACAATGAAATGATAGTGCCCTTAAACTCCTGGTCCGGAAATGCGTCGGCAACAAATTTTACGGTATCACCTATATGCATGCCGGCAATCTGGGTTTCTTTGTAATTGGCTATCACCCATTTGTCAGTTTCGTTATCAACTATATAGGCCAGCACTTCGCCAGCATTAATCATTTGACCAACCTCTACCGTACGACGTCCCATTCTTCCATCATATGAAGCCCTGATAACGGTATATTCAACATCAAGCATGTTGCGGTCAAGCAAAGCTTTTAAACGTGCAATTTCTGCCCTTAATACCGTCTTTTCTGCTATAATATCGTCTATTTTTGATTCTGCGGCTCCGTAGTTTTCCTCTGCCGACTGGAAATCGCTATTGTTTACATCCAGGGTAGCCTGAACATTTTCAAGCTGTTGTTTAGTAGCTGACTCCTCTTTATAAAGGCGCAAATAACGTTCAAAGTCAAGCCGCTGTTTCCAAACTTTTGCAGCGCTTGCTTTAATTTGAGCTTTAGCAGAACCGGCAGTTTTTTGCGTGGTGTGTATGTTACTTTTTAATACCTCTAACTGTGCCTCGGCTTTTTGTATAGCTGCCCGGGTCTGCGCAACTTGTAAAGTGTACTCCCGGTTATCTATAATTAATAAGGTATCTCCCTTTTTTACCGGCTGGTTCTCTTCAAACTTTACGGCCACTATAAAACCTCCCGCACGCGATATAACAGGGTTTACGTACTCCTGTACCTGTGCGTCATTAGTTTGCTCATACTCACGATACTCCCAAAGAGTAAATACGGCCCAAATTGCCAGGGCTATAATGGTAAGGCCGGCTATCCAACCGGTTATCTTGGTAATAATTCGATCTGTTACTATATGCTTTTTTTCATATTAAAGTACGCCGGTGATGTTTTGAAGTAGATAATATTTGTTTTGAGCCACAATACGTGCGGTTGCCAGCTCAAAGCGCGTTTGCAGCACCTGCACATCGGCATCAAGCAAGTCTGTAATTAATGAAGTTTGATTGAAATATGTATTTTTAATAATGCGGGCATTTTCCTGTGCATGGGCCACATCAACCTCGGCCACACCAATTTGCACCAGCGATTCCTTATATCGTAAGTAAGCCTCTTTAACCTGTTGCCGTACTTTGTCCTCAATGTCTTTATGAGTGGTTTCTTCTTTATCAAGCTCCAGTTTAGCCGAGTTCACTTTATGCCTGTTTTGATAAAGTTGCGATAGCGGCATAGTAGCCCTGATACCGGCAACACCAAGCGAGTACCAGGCAGGATTGTAAGGAAATAGGAATATTTGCGGGTTAGCGTATGAAAAATCGCTGTAAAGCCCAACCTTTGGCTGGTAGTTGGCTTTTACCTGGCTAAGATGCAGTTTACTAACCTGCGTTTGCTTTTCAGAAATATGGTACGCAAAGGAATGTTCCATTGCGTCGACGAGGTATTTTTCATAAGGCAATTCTTGCACGTCAACTGAATCGAACTCTGTGGGGATGATCACACTTTCATCCGGTTCGCCCATAATGATGTTTAGTTTCTGTGTAGCGATAAGAATATCATTCTCTATGGTTACCAAAGCCATCTTACGCCTGGAAAGATCCAGTTCAACACGCAGCACATCGCTTTTTAAGACCACCCCATTTTTTTGAAGGGCTTTTATCTCCAACAATTGCTTTTCCTGATCGGCAATATCCTTAATGATCAGTTTCCTGAAGACCAAGGCCTTTTGAAGATCAAGATACAGCGCGGCCGTTTTATACCTGATGACAGAGATCGCTTCGTTATTATGGATAACCGCAATCTGGTACAATAGCTTATTCTCTTCAATTTTAAGGTTAAGCTTATTGCCATTATAAAGGTTCAGATAAAAATCGGCCCCCGCTTTGTATAAAGTGTGTATAATTTCGTGTTCCTGCGTGTGCGAAGAAAAAAGGCCATTTTCATAAATGGGCATATTGGTTGCCTTTTCAATGCTGCCAAGCAAACTTACTTCGGGCAACCGTTCCATTATTGCGTCTTTAATCTCCTCGTCAGCAATCAAATTGGCTTTTCTGGTAATCTCAATCTGCCTGCTGTTTTGTTCGGCTTTGCGCCAGGCCTCCGGCAATGTAAGGAAGGCAGTGTTTTTAGACTGGCTATATGCGCTATTGGCGGTTAACAAACCAGCAAATGCGATCAATATTTTACTGTAGTACATATTTGTTGCAAAAATATGCCTCTCACAACTGTTCGCTTTCGCCTAAGTTGCCAATATTTTCATCATTCCGGCCAATTTTTATTAACTTTGAATTGCGATGATATTCTAATGACGAAGATTGGATTAATAGCTTCCCTCCCCGAAATTGATAATAAGCCGGATTCGGTTTTTGTGATGCATGAAAGATCAGAGAAGTTAATCCCTTTTCATACCCATACCAAGGGCCAGTTAAGCTACGTTGAGGGCGGTCTGGCTTACATCACTACACAAAACAAAACCTATGTAGTGCCTGCAAGGCACTACTTCTGGATTCCGCAGGGCCTGATACATGAACTTCGGGTGGGTGTTTTCGCAACAGCTTTAAGGTCACTTTATTTTTATTCCACCAACGACGACGCGAACGAATTTTATGGCAAACTGGGTATTTATCCGGCTAGCGAGTTGCTGATCCAAATGATCAATTATACCGAGCGTTGGGACGAACTCCATATAGGCATTGGCGATCGTAATTTCGATTTCCTGGTAGCGCTGAAGAATATGCTGCCCGACTTAAACAAAAGGTCGTTGCCTATTATGTTGCCCAAAACTGAACATGAGCTAATGCAAAAGATCATGAATTATTTAGAAAGCCATATAAGCGAAAAATTAGTTATAGCTGATGTAAGCGGACATTTTGCCATGAGCGAGCGGTCGTTATCGCGCCTGTTTCAGTCGCAATTACGTATTTCTTTTTTACAATATGTTAAGAGCCTGCGTATGATAACGGCGATAGAGATGATTGTTAAAACACAAAAACCTATCGCTGATATTGCTTTTGAAGTGGGGTATGCCAGTGTTGCATCATTTAGCGATACATTTTATGCTTTCACCTCATCACGTCCGTCTGACTTGCGGAGGCGTTGATCTGAAAAGTCAGCGGAACGGTCAAGCTTTCCCGCTACCGCTTACCTATACACCCGTACGCTTTGCACCTCCATGGTAGAATATCCAATCTCTACCTGGCTGTCTTAAATCCACCTGTCATAAAATAGATATCATTAAACCCTTGTCTTCATTTAACCCCATACAAAGGTCTGGGGCGCTAGCCCCATCCGACGAAACCATTAAAACAATTAAGTTCTGGTGCAATTTGGTCAACCTTTTGAGCAACTCTTATTCTGAAATACTGTCGGACTTGCTTAGCATCCACGGCGAAAAAACCCAAGGCCAGCTCTGATCAGCCAGTATTTCGCTTACGCAAAAACCGTTCATGTAATTTTCCTTAACCCGGATACACCGTGACCGTTCAAATTTGCACAGGCAAAAGTAAATTCCTGCCCGCGCTTATGTATGGAAATTTTCGGTGATTTAGCTAATAGATAGTAAGTTTAATCAATTCAATGAAGATTTGAATTGAGCAGGCGACAGCTGCGTTTTGGTCTTAAAAAGGCGGCTAAACGATTGCGGATGCCCGAATCCCAATCGATAGGCGACCTGGCTAATGCTCAATGTAGATGTTGCAAGTAATTCTTTAGATCTCTCGATCAGTTGCTCCTGGATGTGCTGTTGTGCGCTAAGCCCGGTAAGCGAGCGCAACATATCACTCAGGTAATTTGGTGTGTAGTTTAATCGATCCGCCATGTGCTGAACGGTAGGCAACCCTCTTTTTGTTGGCATTTCTTTTTGGAAATAACTGTTGAGTGCCGCTTCGAACCGCTGAAGCAGGTCGCTGGTGGCGGCCTGTCTCGTCAGGAACTGACGTTTGTAAAAGCGTTTGGCGTACGTCAAAAGCAATTCGATCTGCGCAATCACCACCTCCTGGCTGAAATCGTCGATGCGGCTGTTCAACTCTTCTTCAATGATCTTAAAAATGGATGAAACGGTCTTTCTTTCCTGTTCAGAAAGGTGAAGCGCTTCGTTTGATGAATATGAGAAAAAACCATACTGCCTGATCTTGGCAGCTAAGGGAAAACCTTGCAAAAAATCCTGATGAAAGATCAACGAATAACCTTCATTTCCTTTATATACGGCTGTGCTGCCAACCACCTGGTTAGGTGCGGTGAATACCATACTGCCTTCGTCAAAATCATAATAGCCCTGCCCGTATCTAAACTTGCCGCCCAGCTTTTCAATAAAGGATATCTTGTACAGAGAGGTCACGTAACTGACCGGTAAGCAGCTTAAATTGATCCGTTCGTCGCGTGTATCAAACAAGGTGATCAACGGATGCTTAGGCCCTGGGAGATTCAGCATACGGTGAACCTCTTTAATCGATTCTACTTTAGCGATTTTAGGCTTTTCTATTTTCATAGCTAAAATTACTTAATATGACCGGCAACAGCCTCAGCCGCCGGTCATTTAAGCGTCAGGTAATAGCGATTAATCGAATTACCAGGGCAGTTTTCCTTCCGGGCCGGTAAATCCGCCTGTCGGGCCATCTGTTTCTAGTGCGACGCGTACTGGCTCACGCGAACCTACTTCCAGGCTATCTGTTCCCTGGAAATTATTGAGCGCAGTAGCTGTATAACCTGGGCTGGTCGCGTTTACCTTGATCCCCTCTTTCTCCAACTCTAAGGCAAAAGCCAGGGTTACCGCATTTAAAGCAGTCTTAGATGCAGCGTAGACGATGCCGAAATGTTCACGTGCCCAGCATTCCGGATCGGAGATCCAGGTAAGGGAGCCAAGGCCGCTGGATACGTTAACGATGCGTGCTGCTGCCGATTTTCGCAGTAAGGGCAACGCCTTCTGGGTTACAGCGATCACACCGAAAACGTTGGTTTCCCAAACAGCGCGTACCTCATCCAGCGATACGTTAACGGCACGGCCGGTGGCCATTAACTCTTCCGGGTTTTTGGGAGATGTTCCTGCGTGAGAGATACCTGCGTTATTCACCAGCAGGTCCAGGCGTCCATATTCACTGGTTATTTTAGCTACCGCCGCATTGATACTTTCCTGCTGTGTGACATCCAGTTGAACCGCTTTTGCATTATCGCCAATCTCGGCGGCTGCCTTTTCGCCGTTCTCCAGGCTACGGGAACCCAAATAAACAATATAGCCGTTAGCGGCAAGTGCTTTAGCAATTTCATTCCCTACACCCTGATTAGCGCCCGTTATCAGCGCGATCAGTTGATTATGATCTTGACTTTCCATTTGCTTAATTATATTAATAGAACAAAGGTCTGTATTACGATCTGCACCGTTTAAACCAAATCAAGGATATTCCTAACCAAATTATTCTTTTATTAAAAGGGCTACTTATCCTAAGACATTGCCCTGACGCCATTCCGATCAAACGGGAGATACAATCTACGGTCATCTCTTTGGATGGTCTTTATTTAATTTAACTACTAAGTCATTAGTTAAAATATCTTACAACTACAACTCGGTTATTTTGCAAAAAAAACCGCCCCATAACAGGGCGGCCTTCAAACCAAACTAACTACTTTATGAAAACAGTCTTTAATTATTTAACAGCTATTTCTCTTGTTTGAAATTTAGCTTCTTCTCTTTTGCTACAGTAAGCTTCAGGATACCATCGGTATAATCGGCTTCAATTTTTGATTGATCGGCACTTTCAGGCAATGTGAATGACCTTACAAATGAATTGTAGCTATATTCACGTTTGCTGAATTTTTTACCTTCTTCAACATTTTCGGCTTTCTTTTCTGCAGCTACGCTTAATACATTTTTGTCAAGATTGATTTTAAAATCCTCTTTCTTTAAGCCAGGTACAGCCAGTTCAACATGAAACTCATTTTCGGTTTCTGCGATGTTAACTGCAGGCACACGGGCAATCAGTTTATCACTTAAAAATGAATCATTGATCAGTGAATCAAATACATCGCTAAAAAATGGGTTAGCTGAAGTGTTTTTAAGGCCGTTGTTAAATTTTACTAATGTCATTTTTATATCCTCCTAAAGTTTTGTTTTTTGTTAACTTCGTAACCTATTGATCAACTGCTGTACCAACAGCAAAACCGCCTATATCAAACGACAAAAAGTCACTATTAAATATTTTAGGCAGACAAAATGACCGAAAATGGCTGAAAAACTTACAGATTATAAATATAAAACCCTTATCCCTATCCGCTTTTCGGATATCGATTCATTTGGACATGTAAACAACGCCGTTTATCTTACCTATTTTGAAATAGCCCGGATTGGTTATTGGAAGGAAATTATCAACTGGGACTGGAGCAATACCGGCATTATTCTGGGCCGGTCGGAAATCAACTACCTTAAGCCTATTACTGTTCAGGATAATATTGCCTGCTATGTACGTACCATTCGTATAGGCAACAGCAGTTTTGATATGATGCATGTATTGGTAAAAATAACCCCCAATGGCGAAGAAATTGTAACAACCGGCAAAACGGTTTGTATCAGCTACGATTACTCGGCCAATAAATCTGTTTCTATCCCATCTCCCGAAAGGCACAGGATGATCAATTATGACGAACCGAGGTTAATTCTGAATACGAATTAATGTATTGATGTGCAAATTTCAAATGTGCTGGTAAAGCTTGTATTGCGCAGATTTCAAATATGCAAATGGAGCTTACATATCTAATTCAAACATTTACGCACCTGAAATCTGCACATTTGCACATCCATAATCCGCACATTTGAAATCTAAAATATCTTCCCGGGGTTCAAAATTCCTTTAGGATCAAACACGTGCTTTATCCCTTTCCACAACGCAAAATGCATTTCCGAATATTTTATCGGCATAAACTCTTTTTGTACCAGGCCAATGCCGTGCTCACCAGACAAGGTGCCGCCAAGTGATACAGTTAATTCAAATATCTCCTGGATGCCGGATTTGAGCTTGTTATTCCAGTCGTCATCGCTCATGTTGGCTTTAATGATATTTACATGCAGGTTCCCATCGCCGGCATGGCCATAACAAACTGATTCGAAGCCATATTTAGCTCCGGTTTCTTTTATTCCCTTAATCAGCGGTGGCAGTGCGGCGCGGGGTACAACAGTATCTTCCTCTTTATAAACCGAGTTTGACTTTACCGATACCGCCATGGTACGCCTTAAACGCCAAAGCTCTTCCTTTTGAGCAGTCGAATCGGCAAACAACACATCGCGGCAGTCAAACTCTTCAAGCACTGCATTTATTTTTTCGCAATCGGTAAAAATCACGTCCTGGTTGGTACCATCTACTTCAATCAATAAGAACGCTTCAATACCATCCTGCAAATCAAAAGCAATATCATCATGCTCCTTAACCCACTCCACTCCTCTTCGCTCCATAAATTCCAGCGCCGACGGAATAATACCAGCTCTGAATATTGCTGAAACCGCCGCACAGGCAGCTTCATTGGTTGGGAATGAGGCCAGCATCAAAGCATCTAAAGTTGGAGCAGGAATAAGCTTCACCACAATTTTAGTGACAATGCCAAGAGTGCCCTCCGAACCAATCATCAATTGGGTTAAATTATAACCGGATGCATATTTAAGGGTATTTGCACCCGTCCATATGATCTCGCCCGATGTTAAAACCACCTGTAAGTTCAGCACATACTCCCTGATGGTTCCATATTTAACAACCCGTGGCCCGCCTGAACCATGCGATACGTTGCCTCCAATAAAGCAACTACCTTTACTGGCCGGATCAACGGGGTACAACAAGCCTCTTGCAGCCACCGCGTTCATGAACTCTTCAGTTATAACGCCGGGTTCAACGGTAGCTTGCAGGTTTTGTTCATCAATTTCAAGGATTTTATTAAAACGCTCCATGGCTATCAGCAAACCGCCATTAACCGGAAGGGCGCCACCGCTTAAGCCAGTACCCGCTCCGCGCGGCGTTACGGGGATCAGGTTTTCGTTACAGATTTTCAACAATGCAGCAACCTCTTCGGGTGTTTGCGGGCGCGCTACAACTTCCGGATAATAAACAAGATCTTCGGTTCTCGTCATGGCTGTACTTTTCGAGGCTTTCTTGGCCGGTTAAAACATTACCGGTGCCAACAATTGCGGTTATGGCCTCTAATATTTGAGCCGATATTTTATTGAATTCCATGATCAGGATTTCTTGTAATTTATAATAACAGCCGAATGCGCTACCTTACCGCTTAAGGGCGGAGTAAGTTTTTTAATGGTAACCTCAATACTTTCAACAAACGGGTATTTCTTTTTTATACGATCAATAATTGCCTGACCAACGGTTTCAATCAATTTACGTGGTTGTTTCATCTCTTCGCATGTTATAATATACACACGTTCATAATCAACAGTTTTACTTAGATTATCTTCCAGCAAATCGCCGGGAGGCACAAAACCAACATTCACATCAACTAAAAAACGGCAACCTATTTTTTGTTCTTCGGGATAAAATCCGTGGTACGCGAAAAACTCCGCGCCCTGTAAGGCTATATTGATCATGGCCAAAAATAAAAAAAGCCCTCTCTAAATCTCACTCTCTATAGAAAGACTTTTAAAAATATTTTTATTTCGGCTGATTTCCAGCAGCTCAAAAAATATTTTACAATCAAAAACATGTTTTAAACCGTTTAAACCTGCTTTTTATCATAAAGTGGCTTCGCATATCAAAAAACAGCGTTTTTGGCTTGCTTTTACCGGCGATAAATGCTTTATATTTGCCCACCAACTATAATTTTATGGCCAAAACAGATCTGTACGAAGCCCCCGATTACTATTTATTAGATGAGTTACTAACCGATGAGCATAAGTTGATCCGCTCATCAGTTCGTGATTGGGTGAAGAAGGAATTGAGCCCCATTATTGAAGAGTACGCTCAAAAAGCTGAGTTCCCTTCGCAACTGTTAAAAGGCCTTGCCGAAATAGGTGCTTTTGGGCCTACCATACCAGTAGAATATGGCGGAGCGGGCTTAGATTATACTGCTTACGGCATCATCATGCAGGAATTAGAGCGCGGCGATTCTGGCATCCGTTCAACAGCATCTGTTCAGGGTTCGCTGGTGATGTATCCCATTTATGCCTACGGCAGTGAAGAACAGCGTAAAAAATATCTTCCTAAGCTGGCGAGTGGTGAATTAATGGGATGCTTTGGCCTTACCGAGCCCGATCATGGCTCAAACCCTGGTGGCATGACGACCAACATTAAAGATGCCGGCGATCATTATATACTTAATGGCGCTAAAATGTGGATCTCCAATTCGCCTTTTGCTGATATTGCCGTTGTTTGGGCTAAGGATGAAGCTGGTAAAATTCGCGGGCTGATAGTTGAGCGCGGCATGGAAGGTTTCACCACACCTACAACCCATAATAAATGGTCGTTAAGGGCATCGGCAACCGGTGAGCTTGTTTTTGATCATGTTAAAGTCCCAAAAGAGAATCTGCTGCCCAACGTAGCGGGTATAAAAGGCCCGCTGGGTTGTTTAAACCAGGCCCGTTACGGTATTGCCTGGGGTGCATTAGGTGCTGCGATGGATTGTTACGACACAGCCCTCCGTTACACCAAAGAACGCGAGCAGTTTGGCCGGCCGATAGCTGGATTTCAGCTTCAGCAAAAAAACTGGCCGAAATGATTACTGAAATCACCAAAGGGCAGCTGTTAGTTTGGCGTCTTGGAGTACTTAAAAATGAGAACAGAGCTACGCCTGCCCAAATATCAATGGCTAAGCGAAACAGCGTTGAAACGGCCATTACTATAGCCCGTGAAGCCCGGCAAATGCTCGGCGGTATGGGTATTACCGGCGAGTACCCTATTATGCGCCACATGATGAACCTTGAATCGGTAATAACTTATGAAGGGACACATGACATTCACCTGCTTATTACCGGGATGGATGTTACCGGGCTCGACGCTTTTAAGTAATAGATAATCGATATACTTTAACTTTCAGCAGCGCCGGTGTTATTCATGCGCATAAATATTGTTCATTATAATTATGAGCGTTATATTTGTGGTGTAACCACTTAATGTTGTCAACCCCTGATAGCCCAGTTAGTTTAAACAAACTGCTGGTCAACCATTTAATTTGGCTGGCCCTGGCTTTTTTATTGATATTTAATTCCTGCGCAAACAGCGTTAATGATACAGGCGATTACTCCAGGCACTTTAAAACACTATTTGATACGGTAAACCTGTATAATGGGGAAAGATCCCAACCACAGAAGGGCATTCAATACCTTGACTCAGCCTACCGCACTATAAAACACCCGTTTGTAAGCGACAGGTTCCGTTTTTATGCCTTCCATTTTCTTTACAATTTAAAAGGGCTGCATGACCCTAAAAAAGCCATGCTTTATGCTGATACTATGCGAGCTGTGGCTACCGAAAGTGTTACCCCGGATCAGCATATTAAATTAGCTGCCGAAGCTGATTTCGCAACCGGGGATACCTATTCGGCCCTGGTAAGATACGATGAGGCTTACAGGTATTTTTACAAGGGCTACTCTATCGGCAAAAACGCCATTGACGATGCCATCCTGGCCGAATACACTTACCGAATGGGTATGATTATGTTTAAGCAGGGGCATTTTAGGGAAGCGGCCAATTATTTCAAGATCAGTCATAGGCAAAGCTATGCCTATGCTGATGATTTTCGTGCCTTTTATCAGCGGCAGGAGCTTTTGGATAATATTGGCGAGAGCTATAAAAACAGTGACGATATTGACAGCTCAAGCCTTTATTTAAATAAGGCGCTTGTTTATATCAATGAAAATAGTTCAAGGTTTGCCGAAAGGGCAAACCTGCTTGAAGTTGCAAGAGGCGTAGTATATGGCAACCAGGGAGATCTGGCCTTATTAACCCATAATTATAACCAGGCACACGAATTACTGAAAAAAGTATCGCCATTAATTTAAAACAAGGTTATGATAACCGCGATGCCGAACTAACCGAAATAAAACTTGCCCGACTATATTTAATAACCAATAAACCAAACGACCTTTTTGAACTACTGAAAAGACTCCGCGCCCAGCTCGATACTATCAAAAATGATGACGCTGAAACCAACTGGAATGGTTTGATGAGTAATTATTATCTGCAAAAAAGATTACCAGAATAGCTTGTTGTATTTAAAAAACTATTCATCGTTAAAAGATTCGGCAACAAAAAGAACTTCATCATTAAAACGGACAGATATTAATCAGCAACAAGCCAATTTTGATAAAGAAAATCAGATAGAAGATCTTAAAAGTCATAATAAACTGCAGTTGATATACATCTATCTTGCTGTGCTTTTTTCAGTGATGGCAGTGATTATTATCTTCCTTGTTTTTCGTAACCTTAAAAGGTCAAAACGAGATATGGTAGCTATAAAAATGCTAAACGACCAAATTAAGTTGCAAAAAACCGAATTAGAAAACACACTTGAAGAAGTAAACCGGGGAAGCAGGGAAAAAGACCGAATTCTACGGGCTGTAGCACATGACCTCCGCAATCCGCTTGGAGGAATAGCATCGTTATCGGCCTCAATGGTTGATGATGCAACTGATGAAGAACAAACAGAGCTGATCAACCTCATAAAAGAAACTTCCTATAATTCCCTCGAACTCATCAATGAAATTTTAGAGGCGGCAAATACAGCCAACATGACTTTTAATAAAGAATGGGTTGAAATTAACAGCCTCATTAATAAAAGTGTTGATTTGTTGCGGTTTAAAGCAGCTGAAAAAGACCAGGATATCATGCTGAGCTTATTGGATGCTCCCACTGAAATACTAATAAACAGGGAAAAAATATGGCGGGTTATCAGCAACCTGGTTAGTAACGCCATAAAGTTTAGTCCCAAAGGTGCCGTTATTTATGTAATTGTAAACCAAAAACATCAAGGTGTTGAAATATGTGTTAAAGATTACGGTATAGGCATTCCTGATAAATTACAGCAACAAGTGTTTAATATGTTCACCGAAGCTAAACGGCCCGGTACCGACGGCGAAAAATCATTTGGCCTCGGGCTTTCCATCTGCCGTCAAATAGTTGAAAAACATAGCGGCAGGATTTGGCTAAAAAGCGAATCAAATAATGGTTCAAGTTTTTACGTCTATCTTCCGGCCCAGGCATCTTAACATATCGGTTATTCCAAACCAATTTATTTTGGACAGGTGATAGATAAATAAAAAAATATTGGTAAAACAACCCGGTCATTTTTATTTTTTTATAGATTACCTTTGTTTTACAATCAACTCTAAACCTCGCATAATTTAATATTGATGTTTATATACAAAAGCTTCAGGCAAATATGGCTATCCGGTAATATACAGGGTTGTTTGCTTTTTGTTTACTTTTTGTTGATAACCACTTCATGCGGGCAACAGTCAAAGGGCTTTCTTTCTGTCTTCAGCATATAATAAGGCTGTTGACACTGCAACGATAATGTATGATAATGGGCATCACAAAGCAGCAGTAAATTATCTTGATTCGGCCTTCCGTCATTCAAGCAACCTTAGCTTCAAACAGGTTTATAACTACTATTATTTTATCTATAATTATGCTTCGCATATAAAGGCCGATCGAAAAATGGCTTTGCTTTACGCCGACAGTATGCTTAATATTTTCGATACGCCGGAGAAGAAACTAAAATTTACCAGTGAATATGGCCAGGCTCATCTTGCCAAGGGAGATGTGTTATTTGACGAGCATCGTTACAACGAAGCTTACAGTTATTTTTACGAAGGAAAAGTAATTGCCAATAATAACCTTGACGATTGTACCATGGGAGATTACAGCTACCGGATGGGCATGATCTTGTATAAGCAGGAACATTACAGCCGGGCTGCCGTATATTTTAAAAAAGCTTTGATGAAACCAGGTCATGCGAAGGAAACTTCAATTATTTTTATCGCAGGCAGGAACTATTGAATAATATAGGTTTAAGCTACAGTAAAATGTTGATGAATGATAGTGCCATGCATTTTTACAACAAAGCCCTCGATTACATTAATGATAACATTGCAAGGTTTAAAGACAGGCCCCAAATGGGGGAAGTATCCAAAGGGGTTGTATATGGCAATATGGCTGATATAAGTATCAGGGAAAAAGATTATAACAAGGCTAAAAGTCTTCTCAGAAAAAGTATAGCTATCAATCTGCGCAAAGGAAACGATAATAATGACGCTCAACACTCCGAATTAAAGCTTGCATCTATATATGATCAGCAAAACTTAAATGACTCTTTATTAAACCTCCTCAATATTATTAGCCTCCAGTTTGATAGTGTCCAAAGTAGGGAAACAAAACAAAAATGGCACTTATTGATGTCAAATTATTTCGAGAAGCAGAATGATCATCAGCAGGCTATGACGCACTATAAGCAATATGATGAACTTAAGGACATCATAGCAAATGAAAACAAAAAACTAAAAGAAGCCGACGTTGCAGAACAGGTTAAAAGCCTTGAAAAAGATAACGAGTTTAATAACCTTAAAAAAAACAATGAATTGCAGCATATTTATCTGAGGGTAACTGTTGTTTTTGCCCTGATGCTCATTATTATCATTTCCCTGGTATTTTTAAACTGGCAAAAATCAAAAAAGAACATTAAAACACTTGGAAGCCTTAACAGCCAGATAAACCATCAAAACCACCATCTTGAAAACGCCCTCCGTGATTTAAAACTCAATAACCAGGAAAAGGACCGGATTTTACGTACTGTTGCACATGATCTGCGCAACCCTATAGGCGGAATAGCTTCGCTTACCAGTGTAATGACAGAGGAAAATTATAGCGACGAACAAAAAGAGCTGTTAAATATTATCCGGGAGACTTCATTTAACTCCATTGAACTAATCAATGAAATTCTGGAAGCCACTGAATCCGCTTCGGCTATATTACATAAAGAAGCGGTTGAAGTTAATTCCTTATTGAGCAATAGTGTTGAGTTGATGCGTTTTAAGGCCGCTGAAAAGCAGCAGATTATCAATACTTTCCTGTTAAATTCACCACTCGAAATTTACATTAGTCGTGAAAAAATATGGCGGGTGATTAGCAATCTGATCAGTAATGCCATTAAATTCAGTCCGGAAGGATCTGCTATTTTAGTTATGGCTATTGATTTGGAAAACGAAATCCAGTTTTCTGTAAAAGATCGCGGTATAGGGATTCCCGAAAAGCTCAAAAACCAGGTATTTAACATGTTTACAGATGCTAAACGCCCCGGAACCGCTGGTGAAAAATCATTTGGCCTTGGTCTTTCCATCTGTAAGCAAATTATTGAAGATCATAACGGCCGGATCTGGTTTGAAAGTGATACCGAAAATGGCACGTCATTTAATTTCACGCTGCCAAAAAACTAACAGCTTATTTCAGAAATTCAGCGTACCATCTGCCAGATGTTTTAACCGTGCGCTGCTGGGTTGCATGATCAACATGAATCAGCCCAAAACGCGGATGATAACCTTCGGCCCATTC
Organism: Mucilaginibacter sp. P25; assembly: GCF_050859465.1. NCBI lineage: Bacteria > Pseudomonadati > Bacteroidota > Sphingobacteriia > Sphingobacteriales > Sphingobacteriaceae > Mucilaginibacter > Mucilaginibacter sp. P25. Next base: position 4,946,279 of record NZ_CP193937.1, read on the forward strand.
AAAATTGTCGGTGAGGGTCCACACAAAATAGCCATTAACTTTACAGCCTTCGTTTTTTGCCTTTAACACCTGTGCTATGTAATCCTTTAAGTATTTTAATCTTTTGGGGTCATTTACTTCACCATCAGTAACCTCATCGGGAAAAGCTGATCCGTTTTCCGTAACGATAATCTTTTTAACATTAGGATATGCATCATATTTTTTGATCATATGGTAAATAGAAGGCGGGTAAACCTCCCAGCGCATAGCTGTAAGGTCAACACCCCTCTTTTCGGCTTTGACCATACTTGCGTTGATATACGGCGTAAAAAACGAATATTTTACAATTTCGCGGGTGTAATTCTGTATGCCGATAAAATCAAAATCAAATCTCAGCTTATCCTCGTCACCGGAATAAAAATACTTTTTCAGATCTTTAAGTGCAGGCAGGTCTTTTATTGGGTAACCCATGCCCAACAAAGGTTCAATATATAGACGATTGATCAGCGCGTCGGCACGGACTGCGGCAGCTATATCCCTTGGCTTATCTGTGTAAGGCTCTATTTGCGAACACGAAAATGTGGTACCTATTTGCGCCGTTGAAGGCAGCAATTTTCGCAGGATCCTGCCACCTTCAGCAATACTCATGGTAACGTGATGTATGGCGGGCACAAAGTTTTTCATACCACTGCGTCCCGGCGCATGGATGCCGAAAAAATAGCCGGCTCCCGTAAAAACTACAGGCTCGTTCATTACCATCCAATGTTTTACCCTATCGCCAAAGTTTTGAGCACAAATAGTGATAAACTCACTAAACCAGTTTATTGCTTCACGATTTGTCCAGCCGCCTTTAACTTCAAGCACATGCGGAAGGTCCCAGTGATAAACAGTTAACCAGGGTTCAACGCCTTGCTTAATACAGTAGTTGATTACCCGGTTATAATAATCAATGCCGGCCTGGTTAATTTTCCCGGTGCCTTCGGGCAAAATACGGGTCCAGGATATAGAAAAACGAAAATTGGGGATATTAAGTTCTTTTATGAGGTCGATATCACGCTCATACAAATTGTAAAAATCGCAAGCGGTTTGTGCATGGTCGCCATTCAGGATCTTTCCTTTTTTTGTGGTAAAAACATCCCACACAGATAGTCCTTTTCCATCGGCATCATGAGATCCTTCTACCTGAAAAGCAGCAGTTGAAACGCCCCATTCAAAGTCGGCACCAAAAAGATCTTTGCTTAAATGTATTTCCCGGTCAGTAAGTTCCATTAATTTGAGCTACAAGCCCAAAAGTGCAATTATATTTATAAATGAAGAATTATAAGTGATAACTTAATGTATGAACGACGAACGCATACTTTTAAGCATCATCCACTGACGGAAATTAATCAGCAGTTTAGAGATATTGATAATGAATTTCATAACCTTTGTGTTTTAGCTATAAAATAAAGGTAACAAGCAGATGTTTGCTGAATGTGACAACTATGTTATTTAATTGTTAACCAGCATTTTCATAAATATACAAAATTGCTTTAATACTTTAGCCATTAATTTACAAACGCTATGAAAACACACTTTATAAAAATGTTTGGTTATAACCTGTTTGCCAATCAGCAGTTGATACAGACAATGGAAGCAAACGGTTCGCCGGAGGTAACGCTTAAACTGATGGGCCATCTGCTGGCCGCCGAACAGGTATGGCTCGAAAGATGCAAACTTATCCCTTCTTCTCTGCCTAACACATGGCCCGAAAATGTTACAATTGAGCAATGCAAAAAACAGGTACCGGAGCGTTATGAAGCATGGGTCACATTTTTAAACGAAATCGATGAGGAAGATCTGAATAGCATAATTCCGTATCATAGCTTTACCGGCGACTATTTTGAAAACCAACTTGGCGATATTATTACGCAGGTTCTTAACCATGGTACACATACCAGGGCCCAAATTGGGCAACAGCTAAAGTTTGCGGGTACAAAAACTTTACCTGTTACAGACTATAGTTATTATTTAAGGGTGTTAAACAGCTAAACATTTAGCATATTTGCCAAGTTTTATCACGCATCAAAAACCATGAAAAAACATCTATTCGCAGCTGCAGGCATTGCCTTGTTATTAGGTTGCACCGACACTAAAAAACAGGAAAAAGATCTTTTAAAACAGGTAATTGCCGTACATGATAAAGTAATGGCCAATGACGAGCAATTGATGAAAAATAAGATACTGCTGGATAGCCTGATAAAAAAGAACGCTCCCAATATCAATAAAGACAGCGCGCAGGTTTATTTAAAACTGGTTGATGATGCTGATAATGCGATGAGCGACTGGATGCATAAATTTGATGCGGAAAACAAAGGCAAATCCCATCAGGAAATTATGGACTATCTTGAAGCTCAAAAGAAGCTCATCAGCAAAATAGATACCCAAATAAATGTAGCTGTTACCGGCTCAACTAAATATATAACCCAAATACCGGCAAAAAAATGAGGAAATTGTGGATAGGCATTGTTATATTAATGCTTTTCAATGCCTGCAAATCAAATACTAAAACCGCCCTTCCAATATTGGGTTATAAAACTCCGGTAACTAAAACGGTTAATGGCAAAACAGTAACAGATACTGAGTACGCCACTATCCCACCCTTCAAGTTTGTAAACCAGTATGCTGATACTATAACTCAGAAAAACCTGGATGGAAAAATATATGTAGCCGACTTTTTTTCACCACCTGCCCTTCTATTTGCCCGGTGATGCACCGAAATATGCTTAATGTATACAAGGAGTTTAAGGATGATGATAACTTCAGGATCATTTCGCATACCATCGATCCCAAATATGATACCGTGCCCGTATTAAAACGCTATGCGGATAAATTAGGGATTGCGGGCAATACCTGGTGGTTGTTGCATGGTGAAAAAGGCGATACTTATAAAATTGCCAAAAGCTACCTGCAAAGTGTATCCGAAAAAAATCCCAAAGGCGAATATATCCATGACGGCTTTTTTATTTTGATAGATAAACAAAAACGTATTCGCGGTACCTACGAAGGAACAGATCCGGCAGAAGTAACCAAGCTGATTGCCGATATCAAAACCCTGAAAGCCGACCCCGACCAAATTACTGCCAAATGAAGATAAAGGCAATAGGCGCTATAGCTATTTTGCTGATCATAATTGGTGCATCATGCCAAAGCGATGATCAAATTGAGTTTAAACGCTATTACTCTGGCGGAAGCCTTGTTTACCAGCAGCATTGTCAAAATTGCCATGGCGATAAAGGACAAGGCCTGTCATCGCTTATCCCGCCATTAACAGATTCAACGTATCTAAAACAGAACAAAGCTGTACTTGCCTGTTTTATCAAAAACGGCCTTAAAAGAAAAATAACTGTAGCCGGCAGAACATTTGACGATGACATGCAGGCGGATGATATTGCGCCCTTAGAAATTGCTAAAGTGCTTACTTATGTCTCCAATTCCTTTGGTAATAAGATGGGGACAGTTACTTTGCAGCAGGTTCAGGATGATCTTAGAAACTGCAAATAGTTTTTAGTTCATGGTTCATAGCAAAGACTTATTGGTCGGCTCCATTTTACCATGATCCATGAACTATCAGCCATGAACCACAAAATTTCCCTATCTTTATCCCCGCAAAACGTTCTATCGCTGCCAGCTTGTTTGGCGGAGGAAAGTCCGGGCAACACAGAGCATCCTGCTTCCTAACGGGAAGGCGCCGGCAGCCGGCGACAGCAAAGTGCCACAGAGAAAATACCGCCCGCTTAGGTGGGTAAGGGGTGAAAACGTGAGGTAAGAGCTCACGGCATAACCGGGCGACCGGCTATGACGGTAAACCTCAGGAGTTGAAAAACCAAATAGGTCCTGAAAGCGGAGTTGCTCGCTCCCGTATCTGCCGCAAGGTAGGTCGTTAGGATGGGTAGGTTGTTTAAACCTGTTAGTGATAACAGGGCCAGATAAATGATAGAAGTTGCCCTTTAAAAAGGCAAAACAGAACCCGGCTTATAGGTTTGCTGCTGTATAAACCCCTTGCTGTAAAGCGAGGGGTTTTTTTATTTGTATCTATTTATTTTTAATAAATTTTATAACCCTGCAAACATTTATCCGCCTTAAACCTTTATAGCACATTAAAAGTGTTTGTTTTTCTATACAAACCCATATATTAGCAAACAATTACATATCGGTACATAATTACAAAACATGGCTAAAATTTTAATAATTGATGATGAACGGTCTATTCGTAATACGCTTCGCGAGATTTTAGAGTATGAAGATTACGAGGTTGAAGATGTAGATAACGGGGTTGACGGCCTTCAGTTAATTGAAAAAAAGACTATGACCTGGTACTGTGCGACATTAAAATGAACCGCATGGATGGCATGGAAGTACTTACAGAAGGCCTTGCCATTAAACCCGATCTTCCTTTCATCATGATATCAGGCCACGGCACGGTTGAAACCGCTGTGGAAGCCAGCAAAAAAGGCGCATTTGACTTTATTTCGAAACCACCTGATCTGAATCGCCTGCTCATTACCGTTCGTAACGCGCTTGACAGGGGAAGTCTTGTTGTTGAGGCTAAGGTCCTTAAACGTAAAGTATCAAAGGTGCGCTCGATTTTAGGCGAATCGCAGGCTATCCTTAAAATAAAAGAAACTATTGACCGGGTGGCCCCCACCGATGCCCGCGTATTGGTTACGGGTGCCAATGGCAGTGGTAAAGAGCTGGTTGCGCGTTGGTTGCACGAAAAATCAAACCGCTCAAGTGCACCTATTATTGAGGTAAACTGTGCTGCCATTCCATCAGAGTTAATTGAAAGTGAACTATTCGGTCATGAAAAAGGTTCGTTTACATCAGCCATTAAACAACGCATCGGTAAATTTGAATCGGCAAATGGCGGCACTTTGTTTTTGGATGAGATAGGTGACATGAGCCAGTCGGCCCAGGCTAAGGTATTGCGTGCATTACAGGAAAATAAGATTACACGCGTAGGCGGCGAAAAGGAAATTGACGTTGATGTACGTGTAGTAGCGGCAACCAACAAGGACCTGCTGAAAGAAATTGAAGCCGGTAATTTCCGTATGGACTTGTACCACCGCCTAAGTGTAATATTGATCCACGTACCACCGCTTATTGAACGCAAAGACGATATCCCGTTGTTAACTCAAAGCTTTTTGGATGAGATCTGCAATGAATATGGCATGCCCGTTAAAAAAATCTCTGATGCTGCACTTGAGGCCCTTAAAGCCCTGCCATGGACCGGTAATATTCGTGAACTCCGCAACATGGTTGAGCGTTTGATCATCCTGAGTGATAAAGTTATTACAGATAACGATGTTAGAGCGTTTGCCAACCCATCTGCACCAACAGCAGTTGGCACTGGCAGCGCCGCCGCTCCTGCACCGCAAACGGATTTTGATCAATTCAATAACTTTCAGGAATATAAAGACTTTGCGGAGCGTGAATACATCAAATTCAAGCTGGAAAAAAATAATTGGAACGTTTCAAAAACTGCTGATGATATCGATATTCAACGCAGTCATCTTTACAGTAAAATTGAAAAATTTGGCCTTAAACGCGGCGAATAACATAAACTTTTGAAATTATTTTAAAAAGCATCGGCAAATATGATAGCCGATGCTTTTTTTATGTTATTATTGTATATCAATAACCTTCATTAACACCATGAAAACCTATTACTTAGCATCTTTTTTATTGCTCGCGTTATGCTCATGCAGTAACCCGCCGAAGGCAACTACAGAAACAATCGAACCAGCCGGTAAGCTTGACGGGACCTGGCATCTGATATCAAGCAAAAGCATTATGAAGGGCGATACTACAGTAACCACCCCTCCCAAAGACCAGGAAATGTTTAAAATGTTTAACGCCACTAACTTCGCCTTCTTCACGCATGACCTGGTACACGGCAAAACAGCCAAACCGGTTTATTCGTCGGGCGCGGGCACTTATACACTATCCGGCGACGATTATACCGAGCATCTGGCTTATTGCGATGCCCGCGATTGGGAAAACAGGGATTTCAAATTTAAGCTCACAATGAAAAATGATACCCTAACTCAAAAAGGAATTGAGAAGATAGACAGCCTTAAAGTTGATCATGAGATCATTGAAACTTATGTAAGATTGAAATAAACCTAAAAACTTATATTTTAAGGCCCGGTGTGTCCGGGCTTTTTATTTGCACTGTTTATCTGAACCGACTGAACAACTTTCATCTTTACAATAGCAATAAATCGAAACCTGTGCGGTAAGCTATTCGTTAAAACCTAAATTATCCATGCTTATAATAACTCAAATTTTATTGAAAAGCCTTCACAAAAAGTTAGCCGATTGTTGTTTGTAAAACGATGAAATTCATTGAAGAAGTCTTGTTATCGGCCCGGATTTAATTATAGTTTACCCGCTAAAAACCACTCAAAGGATGAAGCTGTTAATTAACCATAAGATACTGTTAATGTTATCGTTATTTACTTTTTCATTTAATCGCTGCCGGCCGCAAAAAAGCTCAGAAGGCATTACAACTATTAAATCTATTCACACAATTTCAGCTACGAGTTCAAATATTCCGCTTAAAAACATGTTTGGCATAAACGCGTATGAATGGAATTTTTTGCAGGATCCCGCCAATCCGGAGCAAAAAGGAGCCATTTACGAAACCAACATGAACCTTATCAAGTCATTCAGTGCAGTAAGGCATTATTTAGGCTGGGCCCGGATGGAAAGCACTAAAGGCAGCTATACCTTCAACCCCACTCATAAAGACAACTGGAACTATGATCTCATTTATAGCCGTTGCAAGCAGGAAGGTATATTGGTTTTAGCAGATATAAAAAATTGTCCGCCATGGTTGGTTAATACTTATCCTAACAATATGCGGGATCTTGAAAATGCGCCGCTTATTTATGGCTTAAGTAAGGCTGATCCGGCAAGCTATATTGAGCAGGCGCACATGGCCTTTCAATTTGCCGCCAGGTATGGCTATAATACTAATATTAACAAGGCATTGATAAAAGTTGACACCAGCATGCGATGGGCAGATGACTCGCCTAACCAGGTAAAAGTGGGCATGGGCCTTATAACTTACGTAGAGTGTGATAATGAGCGCGATAAATGGTGGAAAGGATCGGCAACACAACAAACCGCTGAAGAGTATGCAGCTAATATGTCGGCCTTTTATGATGGCAACAAGGGGAAGTTAGGAAAAAATGCCGGTGTAAAAAATGCTGATCCTAATATGAAAGTGATAATGGGTGGATTAGCTACAGCCGACATAAATTTTGTAAAGAAAATGGTAGAGTGGTGCCGCATCAACCGTGGTTACAGAGCCAACGGCAGTATCAATCTGTGTTTTGATATTATTAACTACCACTATTACAACAATAACGGTAATATTTTAACACATCAGTCTGCCACGTTTGGCCTGCCGCCGGAATTGTCGATGGCGGGGCAAATTGCTGATTCGTTTGTTCAGTATGCAAATTCTTTTGTTAAACCAATCCCTGTTTGGGTAACCGAGTCTGGCTACGATATAAACAAGGGAAGCTATCAGAGAGCTTTAGATGTAGGGCAAAAGACATCGAAAAACACCCAGGCAGATTGGATTTTAAGAACTTCGCTTCTTTACATCAGGCATGGTATACAACGTGTATTTTATTACCAGCTTTTTGACGATGCCCCTAATGCTGCTGGTCAATATGCTACATCTGGTTTAGCCGAAAATGGCAAACGCAGACCTGCCGCCGATTTTATATTGCAAACATCAAAATTAATGGGTAACTATACCTATTCAGCCACCATTAATACCGACCCGTTGGTTGATAAGTATTCATTAGGTTTACAAAGCATGTACGTATTAACCATCCCTGATTATCGGGCACGTACAGGCACATACACACTCAACCTCGGCACAGCCAAAGCAAATGTTTACACACTAAAAACAGGTGCCGATAATGTTGTTAAAACAACCCTAAAAACAGTTAACGGGAAACTTATTGTTAAAGTAACCGAAACACCAATCTTTGTACAGGGCACAAACTAAATAAATGCCGAAAGGCTCCTCCTCACCTCCCTGGCGTACATACCGCCAAACAGGTTTACGTGAACCAGCAGCGGATAAAGGTTCCAAAGTTTAAGACGCTGTTGCCAGCCGGGCCGTAACGGAAATTCCTGGTTATAAGCCTCATAAAAAGCGCGGTCAAAACCACCGAAAAGCGTGGTCATCGCAATATCAAACTCGCGGTTACAATGACTAACCGCCGGATCGATCAGGTAAGGTTTGCCACTGGTATCAATCAAGTAATTGCCTCCCCAAAGGTCTCCGTGCAGTAATGCGGGTGGTTCTTCTGTAAATAAACCTGGAAGCTTTTTATAGAGCTGATCAAACTGGTGAATATCGGTTTGGGTAAGCTTTCTTTTATCTACAGCCATTTTAACCATCGGCTGCAACCTTTCTTCAATAAAAAACCGGGCCCAGCTATTGTGTCGATTGTTGCTTTGATGGAGCGAACCCATATAATTATCTGCTTCAAACCCAAATTGTGCAGCTGTGTCACGATGCATGAGAGCAAGTTGCCTGCCCAATTTTTGCGATGATATAGCATCGCCGTATCCTGCTTCAATCCATTGCAGCATAAGATAACTTTCGTCACCGGTATCGCCCTGTAAAACAACCTCAGGTACAGCTATTGTATTTGTTTTGCGGATAGCAGCTAAACCACTCACCTCGCTTTTAAACATGCCCGGAAATTTATGGAGGTTATTTATCTTAATAAAAAAATCACCTAACGTGGTTTGCAAGCAGTAGGCTTGATTAATATCTCCTCCGCTTACCCGGCTTACATTCTTAATCTGAGCGTTTAGCTTGCACTCAATATCACTTATTATGCTTGCCGATACAGCCATTTTGTTCGGATATTATTTAAATTAAACATTTCAAAATAGTTAATTTATTAGCCGATACAAATTATCGGTTTAAAAAGTTATTTTTGCGGTTCAATGGAGCACATTCGTAATTTTTGTATCATAGCACATATCGACCACGGCAAAAGCACACTTGCTGATAGGTTATTAGAGTATACTAACACCATAACGCAGCGCGAATCCCAGGCACAATTGCTTGACGATATGGATTTAGAACGCGAGCGCGGCATCACCATAAAAAGCCATGCCATACAAATGGATTATGTGCTTGACGGGCAAAAATACGTGCTCAACCTGATCGATACCCCCGGTCACGTGGATTTTTCATATGAAGTATCACGTTCCATAGCAGCGTGTGAAGGCGCTTTACTGATAGTTGATGCTGCGCAGGGTATCCAGGCGCAAACCATTTCAAACCTCTATCTGGCTTTAGAGAACGACCTGGAAATTATCCCGATCCTGAATAAAATGGACCTTCCCGGCGCTATGCCCGAGGAAGTTAAGGATCAAATAGTCGATCTTATAGGCTGCAAACGTGAGGAGATCCTTGCCGCATCGGGCAAAACCGGCATGGGTGTTCATGATATTTTACGCGCCATTGTTGAGCGTGTGCCCGCTCCGGTAGGTGATCCTAAAGCTCCGCTGCAAGCCCTGATCTTTGATTCGGTTTTCAACTCGTTCCGTGGTATTATAGCTTATTTTAAAGTTGTAAACGGCGAGATCCGAAAAGGCGATAAAGTAAAATTCGTCGCTACCGAAAAGCAATACCTTGCTGATGAAGTTGGCACGCTTAAATTGCGCCCGTTAGCTAAAGACGTAATCAAAACCGGCGACGTAGGTTATATCATATCAGGCATAAAAGAAGCAAAAGAGGTTAAAGTTGGTGACACCATTACCCACGTTGACCGTCCCTGCGAAGTAGGGATTCAGGGCTTTGAAGAAGTAAAGCCAATGGTATTTGCCGGTATTTACCCGGTTGATACCGAAGATTATGAAGAACTTCGTGAGTCAATGGCTAAATTACAGCTCAATGATGCATCGTTGGTTTTTGAACCGGAATCATCAGCGGCTTTAGGCTTTGGTTTCCGTTGCGGTTTCCTGGGCATGCTGCATATGGAGATCATCCAGGAGCGTTTGGAGCGCGAATTTAACATGACGGTGATCACTACCGTTCCCAACGTATCATATTTGGCTCACACCACCAAGGGCGATTCGTTTACGGTAAATAACCCGTCCGATCTACCTGATCCAAGTAAAATTGACTTTGTAGAAGAGCCTTATATTAAAGCTACTATCATCACCAAATCTGAATTTGTTGGCCCGGTAATGTCGCTTTGTATTCAAAAACGCGGTACCATCGTAAATCAGTCATATCTCACATCCGAGCGTGTTGAGCTGATCTTCGAGATGCCAATGGGCGAGATCGTATTTGATTTTTACGACAAGTTAAAAACCATTTCAAAAGGTTATGCTTCGTTTGATTATCATCAGATAGGTTATCGCCAGTCAGATCTGGTTAAACTCGATATCCGCTTAAACAGCGAACCTGTTGACGCACTTTCATCCCTGATCTTCCGCGGTAACTCATACGATTTTGGTAAAAAGATCTGTGAAAAATTAAAGGAACTTTTACCGCGTCAGCAGTTTGAGATTATTATCCAGGCTTCAATCGGCGCCAAGATCATAGCCCGCGAAACAGTAAAAGCTCTACGTAAAGACGTGACAGCCAAATGTTATGGTGGTGATATTTCCCGTAAGCGTAAACTGCTGGAAAAACAGAAACAAGGAAAAAAACGCATGCGTCAGGTAGGTAACGTAGAGATACCGCAGTCGGCATTTATGGCAGTTTTGAAGTTGGATTAACCCCTCAATTTCCTGAAGAATATTGAGGATAAATAAATTAATATATTCTGTACAGATTAGTTACATATTTTACGGTAACAGGGCTTGTTAAACATATTCATTTAGGGAACTTTGTTTATGGTAAATGGATTGTGTACGAGCGCGACAGAACCGAAATATTACATTGATGCTTTCAATAAAGCCGCTATTTCAAATAAAATTATATTTGAAATGCTCCTGAACAATAAAACAGAAACCATTGAAAGTATCATTAGCAAAATAAATCAAAATCACACATTAAAACTGTCCCTGGATAACAGGCCTTTTATAAGAATACGATTGAAATCAAAACAGGTGAGTTTAAATTTGCCCCCGTTACCCGATTACTTCGTAAAAAACATTTAACAATGCAGCTTTTAGACGGAAAATACGTTTCAGAAAAACTTAAGGTTGAAATAGCTGAAGAAGCAGCTAAAATATTAGAAAAAACCGGCAGGAAGCCTCACCTGGTGGCAGTGTTGGTTGGTCATGACGGCGGCAGCGAAACTTACGTTGCCAGCAAAATGAAGAACTGCGAAAAAGTTGGCTTCAAATCATCGCTGGTGCGTTATGAAGACGATGTTACTGAAGAAGAGCTGCTGAAAAAAGTTGAAGAGCTCAATGCTGATTCTGATATCGACGGTATTATCGTACAACTTCCGCTACCAAAACATATCGACCCCGAAAAAGTAACCGAGCGTATTGATCACCGTAAAGATGTTGATGGTTTTCACCCGGTTAATCTGGGCCGTATGCAGCGCAATCTGCCTTCGTTTATACCCGCAACTCCTTATGGTATTACTTTAATGCTTAAAGAATACGGCATTGACACAGCCGGCAAACATTGCGTGGTTGTTGGTCGCAGCAATATCGTTGGCTCACCAATGAGTATCCTGATGGCTCGCAATACAACTCCGGGCAACTGCACGGTAACCATATGCCACAGTCGCACACCTGATATTAAAAAATTCACACTTGATGCAGATATCCTGATCGTAGCTATCGGTAAAAAGAATTTCATTACTGCCGATATGGTTAAAGATGGTGTAGTAGTTGTTGATGTGGGTATGAACCGCGAAATCTCAACCACAACAAAATCGGGCTTTAAACTTTACGGCGATGTTGATTTTGAAAACGTAGCACCAAAATCATCATGGATTACCCCTGTACCGGGTGGCGTAGGCTTGATGACCATTGTCGGTTTGCTTAAAAACACATTGGCTTCAGCTAATAAAGAGGTTTATAAATAGTGAGTAGTTTATTGGGTTGATTAGGTGAGTGATTCCTTTTTTCCATTCACTTAATCAACCCCTCACTTAAATCCTCTCAACTTATCCCAAATAGAGGCTACGCCAACGTACACTCCATCCTCCTTTACTTCAACCGGGTAAGTTTCAATAAAATCGTTTTGCCCTTCGCCACCTTTTCCTGTTTCAAGATTATAAGTATAGCGATGATATGGACAAACGATCAGCTGCCTTACGCATAGGCCTTCGCTTAAATCGGCTCCGGCATGGGGACATTTTGCTGATACTGCATAAAGCTTACTTTCAAAATTTACGAGGCAAATACTTTTACTGCCAACCTTAACCTTTTTTATAAATATGCCTTCCATACAGACTAATCCCAAAACTTTATACCATTTCATTTATCGAATATATTAACAAAGGGATTTAAATCGGGATTGTCCAAATCAAAGCTGAATTTTTCATAAACTATGCGGGATAACAAGATCTTTACTGGCAGGGCTTCTTTAAACCCGTTCATATCATAATAATATACAAACTTATTTTCCGTTACATGCCATTTAAAGCCAAGATTTATTAAAGGATATCGAGATGGTATATCATCGTCATCAAAGTCTGTCGAATCAATAAAATTATTGTACTGTGAATCCAACTGATGGCTGATTTTTAAAAACTCTCCGAAAACTTCAAAATCAAGATTAAAATTTTCTTCCGCGCTCAGACACAACCTGAATTTTCTAATTCGCCTTTCATACAAATCGAACAATGCGTTGTCAATTACCTGGCTATCATTAAAATAAAGATCTGCTTGCTGCCGGTTTAATTTTTTAAGTTCATTTCTCGTTTCAACTCTTTGCTCTTTATCAAAAGCAGAACGTTCGCCATCTTCAAAAGAAGAGTCCATCCACCTAATCCATCTTTCAAGTAAACTCTTTTTAACGTAAAAAGGATCTTTAAAACGCTTTAATGCGCCAAGATGACTATCTAAACGCCAAAGGCCTTCCTGTTGATAATGGGCATATAAATAGTCATACTCAGCAAGGCTTTTCTTAATTGACACTTCAAGCGATTTCTTTTCACCTTCAAAATATTCGATAATTTGGTCAAGATCAGATTTCATGAGTACAAGTTATGCACTGCAAGTTTCAAAATCTAACATTACGCCAACATTTCTGAATCTTATTGAGCCAACCAATTTTAAAAATCAATTTTCAGATTCATCACATTTGGATTTTTAATTACCTCGTCCATGCTGGTAATAAGCGTCACTTCCCTCCTGTCGGCCGAGAGCATGGCTTTTGAATTGTTGATCTTCTTTACAGGGTGAGCAAACCTCAGGATCACTTTATAAGGCATATCGATCAGCATCGCCTTGGCCATCATGAAAGTGGCCTGAGTTTTCTTTAAAAAAGCGTTAAACTTAGCTTTATCAATGATGCGGTAAAATTTATGGGGAGTTATATCATACGAGTAGTAGTCCTGCCCTCCTACCATTTGCCGTGCATCGAATGGCTTATTCGTTTTATCGGTGGTGGTAATAGCGCTTATCTGGGTATTAAGTGCAATTTTTGATACATTTTGTAAGTAATATTGCAGGTCTGCTGCATTTTTGGCGGTATGATTAAGCGTTACTTTCATAACACTCTTTTTAAGATTCATATTCACCGTTAGCTCACTGCTTTTGGCCATTTCAATTTCTTCAGCTTTCAACTTCTGCTGCGCACTGTCGGGTATAGCACTATAAAAGTTAAGCGTAGTGTCCTTAACCAAACTAAATTGAGGCGTTTCCTTAACTGAATCAGACATGAGGTTAACTAATACAGATACTGCCCTGCTCATATCAAAAGCGTATGCTACTTTGCAGGTCCCGTCACTTTTAAAATCGTAATGCTCTTCAATATCTACACATGAACTAAAACAAAGCACTGCCATTAAAAATAAAGGAAGGTAAAGCTTTTTCATCTCCGGATATAAATTAAGCGTTAACGATACAGTTATTGCATTTTACGAAAAGGGATTTAATTGGTTATCTTAAAATTAAGGTAATTATAACAATTATAAATGAAAATAAAAAAAGGCAAAAGGATAAAGGTGAAAGGCAAAAGGTATTTTAGCGTGTACTTTTATTTTTTTATAATGTAATTTGATGATAAAGCCAATACCTTTCACCTTTGGCCTTTTACCTTTCGCCTTATTAAGGTACTTCCATATTAGTGTAACCTTTTGGCTTTCACCTTTTAGCTTTCGCCTATATTTCAGTACCTTTGCACCCTCAAATAACTATGGCACACCAAATACCAGACGACGGCACGCTGCTTCCTTTAATGGAAGAGTTTTATACGATACAGGGGGAAGGGTACAATACGGGCAAAGCCGCATATTTTATTCGCCTTGGCGGCTGTGATGTAGGTTGCCATTGGTGTGATGTTAAAGAAAGTTGGGATGCCGAGTTGCATCCCCTTACCGCGGCTGATACAATTGTGAGCAACGCCGACCTTCATCCTGCAAAAGCTGTTGTGGTTACCGGTGGCGAGCCGCTTATTTACAACCTTGATTATTTGACCCACAACCTGCACGAAAAGGGAATAAAAACATTTATTGAAACTTCAGGTGCGTATCCGCTTTCGGGCGATTGGGACTGGATTTGCCTTTCACCCAAAAAATTCAAAGCGCCTACGCCAAACGTGGCCGAATGTGCCCACGAGTTAAAAGTGATCGTTTTCAATAAATCCGATTTTGAATGGGCCGAATATCACGCCAAAATGGTATCGCCCGACTGTAAGCTTTACCTGCAGCCCGAATGGTCAAAATCCAAAGAAATGACCCCGCTGATTGTGGATTATGTAAAAGAAAACCCGCAGTGGGAAATTTCACTACAAACACATAAGTATCTGAATATTCCATAATCTTTGTAACTTACGGTATTAATTATCCTAAGTTACAAATGAAAATTGCAGTATTATTGGTGCTTGCATTGTGTTTACCTGCTTTGCTTGGCGCCCAGCAGCAAACCCGGTATTCGTCATCCAATAAAGAAGCTGTAAAATATTTTGCTACCGCTTATCAAAACCTTGATGAACATCTTTATGATGAGGCGATTCAAAACTCGCTTAAAGCTATTAGCGAAGATTCAAAGTTTATAGAAGCGCGGTTATTACTCGCCGATCTGTACCGAATGAAACGCATGTACAGGCCAGCTGTTGAGCAATACGCTAAAGTCATTTCACTTAGTCCGGAATTTAACAGGGGAGTGTATCTCAAAGCTGCTGAAATGGAAATCCATGATGCAAGCTATACACAGGCCCAGCAACACCTCGAAAAATACCTTACCTACCCTGATATCAACCCTCAAACCAATACCTACGCAAAAAAACTGCTTGCTGATGCCAAATTCAGCATCCAGTCGATGACACATCCGGTGCCATTTAAACCTATAAATATTGGCCCTGAAATAAACACTGTTAATGACGAGTACCTCCCGGTTGCTACAGCCGACGAAGGCACGTTGATATTTACCCGAAAGATCAATAACAACGAAGATTTTTATAAAAGCGAAATGATAAACGGCAAGTGGAATACTGCCACTTATTTAAGCAACCAAATTAATACTGAAAAATATAACGAAGGTGCGCAATCCATATCGCAGGATGGTAAATACCTGTTTTTCACGGGATGCAATCGCCCCGACGGTTTAGGCCGTTGTGATATTTATATCGCTCAAAAACGGGGAAATGACTGGGGGAAACCTGTTGACCTGAACCCACCGGTAAATACGTCGGGTTGGGAATCTCAACCCTCGATAAATGCCGATGGCCGCACGCTTTATTTTGTAAGCAACCGTAAAGGCGGTTATGGCGGCTATGACATTTGGAAAAGTAGGCTGGGTGAAAAAGGCTGGGGCGAACCTGAAAACCTGGGTCCCAATATTAATACCCCCTACAATGAATTATCACCGTTTATTCACCCTGATGACAGTACACTTTATTTTAGCAGCGATGGCTGGCCGGGTTTAGGTAGCAAGGACCTGTTTGTTAGCCGCATGGATAAAGACGGTAAATGGCAAAAACCCGAAAACCTTGGATATCCTATCAATACCAGTGGTGATGAGGGCGGCTTATCATTAACTGCCGCCGGAGATTATGCTTTCTTTTCATCGGATAATTTAAAGGGGTTGGGCGGTTATGATATTTATAAGTTCGAGCTGCCTGTAAAGTTGCGCCCCCATTTGGTAACGTATGTTAAAGGCTTTGTAAAAGACGTAAAGACGAAAGCCCCCTTGAAGCTGCAATTGAGATTATTGACCTGGAAAGTAATTTGCCGGTTTACCAGGATTACAGTGACGATGAACAGGGGGACTTTTTAGCCACACTAACGTCGGGCAAAAACTATGCGCTTAATATTTCAAAAAGCGGATATCTGTTTTATTCCGAAAACTTTTCGCTTAAAAATTATAAGATTAAAAGCCCGTTTAACATTGTAGCACTATTATCACCCATTGAAATTGGCAATAAGGTAATCCTTAAAAATATTTTCTTCGATACTAATAAGTTTGACCTTGAAAAGGAATCAAAAGCCGAACTTGCCAAGCTCATTGAATTTTTAGGGGTAAACTCAACTACCCGTATTGAGATCTCAGGCCATACAGATAATACAGGTAATCACCAGGGTAACCAAACCTTATCTGAAAACAGGGCAAAGTCTGTTTATCAATATCTCGTGTCGAAAGGAATTGCCCCTACCCGCCTTGTTTACAAAGGATACGGTGAAACGCAACCGATAGCATCCAATACAACAGAGGAAGACAGGGCAAAGAACAGGCGTACGGAATTTATGATCATAACTAAATAAAATTAAAGCCAACAGCAGTAATCAGGGGAAAAGCAAAAAGCCTTCAGAATTTAATCTAAAGGCTTTCTTTATCAGAACTTTTCAGCAACTAATTCCCCAACTCCGACATGAATTTGATACGCATTAACTGCACCTCTTCACGGGTGTAATCATCACTGCCCAGTTCGGCTAAGGCTTCATCAATAGAGTCAGCTTCTGCAGTGCGGAAATAATCAAATACTTCTTCCTGCTTATCTTCGTCAATCACCTCATCAATATAGTAGTTCAGATTGAGCTTGGTTCCTGAGTTAACTATAGTTTCAACTTCTTTCAGGATCTCCTCATAAGTAAGACCTTTTGAAGCAGCAATATCATCAAGGTTTAAATGCCTGTCGATATTTTGGATAATGAACACTTTAAGCGCCGATTTATTGGCAGCACTCTTAATCACCATATCAATTGGCCGGTCAATATCGTTATCCTCTACATATTTTTGGATCAAATCGGTAAAAGGTTTACCAAATTTCAGCGCCTTGCCTGCACCAACACCCGAAATTTGTTTAAGTTCTTCGGTGTTGATAGGATAATGAGTGCACATCTCTTCTAACGAAGGGTCCTGGAATATTACAAACGGTGGCAATCCTTTTTGTTTGGCCAGCTTTTTACGCAGCTCTTTAAGCATTTGCAGCAACTGGGTATCAAGTGCACCGCCGCTTTGTTTTGGTCCGTCGTCATCGTTGTCATCGTCAGCAGCCTCCATTACCTTATTCAAAACAAAACGGATACTGTGCGGGTTCTCAATAAAGCCTATGCCACTTTTAGTAAGCCTTAAAAGCCCGTATTGATCAATATCTTTTGAAATGTAATTATTTAGTAATGCCTGCCTTAAAAGCGAGTTCCAAAGATTTTTACCTAGTTCTTTGCCCGAACCATAATAGTCAAGCTGATCATGCTCATAATTTTTGATCTGAGCATTTTCCTCACCCATTAATATGCTGAGGATATGGTGGTCGTCAAACTTTTCGCCAATATGCTTAATCAAACTTAATGCCCTGTGCAGGTGCTCCTCCCCATCAAAATGTTCTTTATGGGTACAGCAATTATCGCACATGTTATTACAGCCTGCTTCATTAAAGTTTTCGCCAAAATAATGCAATAATTGTTTACGGCGACAAACCGACGACTCGCAATAATCGATAACCTCCTTTAGTATCTGAGTACCTATTTCGCGTTCCGAAACAGGCTTGTCTTTCATAAATTTCTGAAGCTTATCAATATCCTTTTCCGAATAAAAAGCCACACAAACACCTTCTCCTCCGTCACGTCCGGCCCTTCCTGTTTCCTGGTAGTAACCCTCCATACTTTTAGGCACATCATGGTGTATAACGTAGCGAACATCGGGTTTATCAATACCCATACCGAATGCAATCGTAGCGACAATAACATCAACATCTTCCATCAGGAATTTGTCCTGCGTTTCTGCACGCACTTTAGGATCAAGCCCTGCGTGATAGGGCAACGCCCTTACCCCGTTAAGGTTCAGCGCCTCGGCTACTTCCTCAACCTTTTTGCGGCTAAGGCAATACACAATTCCCGATTTGCCCTGATTTTGTTTTACAAATTTTACAATCTCTTTGATAACATTACGCTTGGCCCTAACTTCATAAAACAGGTTGCCCCGGTTAAATGACGATTTAAATACGGTAGCATTATTCATTTGCAGGTTTTTTTGAATATCCTGCTGAACTTTTGGGGTAGCCGTAGCTGTTAGAGCAATTATGGGAATATTTTCGCCTATGTTACTGATCACCTGGCGTATTTTACGATATTCGGGCCTGAAATCATGCCCCCACTCCGAAATACAATGCGCTTCATCTACCGCCACGAATGAAACGTGGTTAAGGCGTAAGAAATCAATATTTTCCTGCTTGGTTAACGATTCGGGGGCCACGTACAATAACTTGGTTTTCCCTGCCAGTACATCTTCCTTAACCTTGCCTATCTCTGATTTTGTAAGTGATGAATTTAAAAAATGGGCTATACTATCTGATCCTCCAAACGCCCTAAGCTGATCTACCTGATTTTTCATCAGGGCTATCAATGGTGAAATTACGATTGCCGTGCCATCGCTCATCAAAGCTGGTAACTGATAACACATCGATTTGCCGCCACCGGTAGGCATAATAACGAATGTATCATTACCGGCCAGGATGTTGGTTATTATCGCTTCCTGTTCTCCCTTAAAATTATCAAACCCGAAAAAATTCTGGAGATTGTCAAATAGCGATTTCTTTGTTTCTATCATTATTTTAACAAATTCTTAAATTGTATTTAAAAGTTTAAAGTAACAAAATTTTCTAAATAAACGATGGATTTACTTTTAAATTTTATGCAAAAATGATGATTAGATGAAAAACAATTTCATTGCTCGTTCATTTAAAGAACCAGACAAATTTGTGGTTATGCCCACCGTTAAATTATTTAGCTACACTTAATGGATAATTAACAAATTATTACACATTTTTACGGTCGATATACCAAATTAAAATTCTTTACTTGCTCATGAATAAAAACTATTATGCGATAATTATGGCTGGAGGGATTGGAAGCCGCTTTTGGCCGATAAGCCGTACATCGCACCCTAAACAGTTTATAGATATACTTGGTACCGGTAAAACCTTAATACAAAACACCTACGAACGTTTCCTGAAAGTTTGCCCCAAAGAAAATATTTACGTTGTTACTAACGAAAACTACACCAAACTGGTAAAACAACAATTGCCCGATATGGAGGATCAGCAGATTCTTACCGAACCGGTAATGCGTAATACGGCACCTTGTGTTGCCTATGGCTGTTTTAAAATTGAAAGTCTTAACCCCGATGCAGCTATTGTTGTAGCCCCTTCCGATCAGCAGATCCTGGATGAGGATGCTTTTGTTGCCGCTATCGAAAAATCATTGCAAACCGCCGCTTCAAATGATTATCTGATAACCCTGGGCATTAAACCATCAAGGCCCGATACCGGTTACGGATATATTCAATACACTGATAACGTTATCAATGATGAGTTTCATAAAGTAAAAACCTTTACCGAAAAACCCACTCTTGAAATAGCTAAAACCTTTATTCAAAGCGGCGACTTTTTATGGAATGCCGGCATCTTTGTTTGGTCGGCCAAAACTATTGTTAAGGCCTTTAATCAGTACCTGCCCGAAATGCATGAGATCTTTGCTGATGCAAAACCAGTTTATAACTCAGACGATGAAAAGTCTTATATACACAAGGCTTACCAGCAATGCGTTAATATCTCGATAGATTACGGCATTATGGAAAAAGCAGATAATGTGTATGTATTACCTTCGGATTTTGGATGGAGCGATCTGGGTACCTGGGCATCAATATATGACCTTGCCGAAAAGGATTATGTAGGTAATGCCGTTATCCCTGCAGAAAAAGTGATCATGTATGACTCTTCAAACTGCATGGTAAACGTGCCGGGCGAAAAACTGGTAATATTGCAGGGGCTGCATGATTATATCGTAGTAGAATCGAACAACTCCCTGCTCATTTGCCCCCGCGACCAGGAACAGAACATCAAACAGGTTGTGGCTGATGTAAAAAGTAAATTTGGAGCGAAGTATATTTAGCCCCCTCCGCCCCCTAAAGGGGGTACCTACTTACAATCACTCTTTAGCTGTAATGCTAAACAAGAAAAGCTTTGCCACGGCAAAGCTTTTCTTGTTTAAATACTTTTAAGTTTAATACGACAGATAAAAACCAGCCGTAAGTAAGCACCCCCTTTAGGGGGCGGGGGTTCTCTGCCTCACTGCCTCATACAAAATCACCCCGGTAGATACCGATACATTCAACGATTCAATTTCGCCGAACATAGGGATCTTGGCCAGGTGGTCGGAGATCCGGATGATCTCGTTACGAATGCCGTCTTCTTCCGATCCCATAACGATGGCAGTAGGTACGGTATAATCCGGAGTGTAAATATTATCCTGTGTTTTCTCGGTACAACAAACCAGTTGCAAGCCCGATTCCTGGAGGAAGCGTACAGTTTGCATAAAATTATCATGCCGGCAAACAGGAATTTTGTATAATGCGCCGGCCGATGTTTTAATGGCATCAGGATTTATCTGCGCCGAGCCTTTGGCTGGGATCACGATGGCATGCACACCGGCACATTCGGCAGTACGGGCAATCGCACCCATGTTCCTTACATCAGTAATGCTGTCTAAAACTAAAATTAACGGCGTTTCCCCCTTTTCAAATACTTCTGGAATGATGTTCTCTATCTTTTGATAAACAATAGGCGAAATCACAGCTATAACTCCCTGGTGATTTTTCTGGGTAATGCGGTTTAGTTTTTCAACCGGAACCTGCTGTGCGGTTATCTGATATTCGTTCATCAGTTCTTTAAGCTCCTGTATCAGGCCACCGCCTATGCCTCGCTGTATAAATAACGCCTCAATCTCTTTACCCGAGCGAATCGCTTCTACTACCGCCCTGATACCAAAAACCATCTGATTGCTTTCGCGCTGAGGCCTTGAATTAAATGCCATTTTATGATTTAAATTTTGGCAAAAGTAGCTATATTAATTGATTAAGCCGTTATTGAACTGATAACCCTTTTGGGTTTACCGGCGTTTGAGTGCAGATGCTATCAACACTTGAAAACTTTATTAACATTGACTCAATTAGCTGAAAATCAATCAGCCCAAATTCCCTTAAAAAGTTATCAACACTGAGGTGTTTATTAAAAACCTTAAAATTATCACCCTGTGTATGATTATTTTAAAATACCGATACACTATGTTAGGTGTTTACTTTGCCTGTCGAAGCGTTTTTTGTATATTTTTGTACCCTTATGAGTTTTGAGAATAACAACCAGTATAACAAGCCAAATACTTTTGAACGCCGCAGCCGGATCCCCAATCCTACCCCATTCATTGCAGGCGGCAAATTGCAGCCACAGGCTACGGACTTGGAGGAAGCAGTTTTAGGCGCCCTTATGCTGGAGAAAGATGCCCTTTCATCTGTTATAGATGTTTTAAAACCCGAAGTTTTTTATCAAACCAATCACCAAAAGATTTTTTCTGCAATAAAAATCTTGTTTGAAAAAACACAGCCTGTAGATATCCTTACCGTGACTGCCGAATTGCGCAGGCTTGGCGAGCTGGAAATGGTTGGCGGTGCTTACTATATCACTGAACTTACAAGCCGCGTTGCATCGGCCGCCAATATCGAATTCCATTCGCGCATCATCATTCAAAAATTTATTCAGCGCGAACTGATCCGCATTTCTACAGAGGTGATCAACAATGCATATGAGGATACTGCAGATGTATTCGACCTGCTGGATATGGCCGAAAAAATCTGTTTGAAATAGCCCAGAGCAATTTACGCCGGGATGCCCGTAATATGGACGATCTTGTTCATGAGGCCCTACGCGATATTGAAGCCCTGAAGGATAAAAAGGATGGCTTAACAGGTGTCGCCTCTGGCTTTACCAACCTTGACCGGATGACGTCAGGTTGGCAAAAATCAGATCTGGTGATCATTGCGGCACGTCCGGCGATGGGTAAAACAGCTTTTGTATTAAGCTGTGCCCGTAACGCAGCGGTTGATTTTGACAAGCCAGTTGTGGTGTTTTCGCTGGAGATGTCGTCTGTACAGTTAGTTAACCGTTTGATAGCTGGCGAGGCAGAAATTGAGCAGGAAAAAATCCGTAAAGGCACGCTTGAAGAATGGGAATGGCAGCAGGTACACTCTAAAATTGGCAGGCTTGAAAAAGCAACGTTCATCATTGATGATACACCTGCCCTAAACATCTTTGAGTTCAGGGCAAAATGCCGCCGCTTAAAATCACAGTATGATATCCAGTTAATCATTATCGACTACTTACAGCTGATGCATGGCAAAGCTGAAGGCAAAGGTGGCGGGGGCAACCGTGAGCAGGAAATCAGTAGCATTTCTCGTGCTTTAAAATCAGTTGCCAAGGAGCTCAGTGTGCCGGTAATTGCACTTTCGCAGTTAAGCCGTGCGGTTGAAAGCCGGCCGGGCAACTCAAAAAGACCAATGCTTTCAGACTTACGTGAATCGGGCGCTATTGAGCAGGACGCCGACATGGTATTATTCCTCTATCGTCCAGAATATTATGGTCTGACCGAAGATGAGGACGGTAATCCAACCCAGGGTGTGGGCGAGGTAATTATAGCCAAGCACCGTAACGGTGAAACAGGTACTGTTCGGCTTAAATTTGTGGGCAAATATGTTAAGTTCACAAATCTTGAAGAAGGTATGGATGGCTTCCCCCTCCCGCAGGTAACGCTTTCGCAGGCCTTGCCCCTTCGCAGGATTTTGAAAAGCAGAGTAACTTCATTATACGTCCTTCAAGAATGGACGACATAGATGATGAGCCTCCGTTTTAATCTCATTTCGAATGTGGGATTTTCGATTTGGGATTTATTTAAAGACAATATCCGAAATCAAAAATGCGAAATCGCAAATCAAAATATTATTCCTAAAACCACACCGATAATGATCACTATCGGTGTTTTTATTTTGGTAAAATGCAGCACCAGGAAGGTGCCGATCATTAAGGCATAGGCTGTCCAATTTAAGCCAAAAGGCCTTACCAGTAAAATCAGCGCAGTTGCCATAAAACCTACAGCTACTGCATTTATACCGCTCAGTGAGTTTTTTATACGTGTAATCTTCTTCAGATCCTCCCAAAACGGCACAATAAACAGGATAAGGATAAGGCCTGGTGTATTGATGCCAATAACAGCAACCAGGCTCCCAATTACCTGCCCCCAAATAGTGTATCCCTTGTTGCCAAGCGTTATGCCGCCCAAAAACGAAGTAAATGAAAATGTAGGCCCGGGCAAAGCCTGCTGCAAGGCATATCCCGACAAAAACTCCGACCGGCTTAAGTAATGCTTAACCTCAACAAATTCGGTATACATGAGTGGTACCAGCACCTGTCCTCCTCCAAAAATAAGAATGCCGTTGCGGTAAAAGTTTTCAAATAAACGGATTGGTAAACTTAATGGGGACGTTTGATTTACAACCGCACCTAAAGCAGCAAAAAAAGCAGAATACCTATAAAGTAAGCTACTTTATTAGGGTTTACATTTGAATACAGCTTTACCCTCAATTCGTTTTCATGCTGCTGAGTTTCCATGGCCGATGATATAATGCCGCCAAGCAATATCAGTATCGGAAAGGCATAAGCATTTTGAAGGATGAGTGTCACAATCAGTGAACCAATAGCCAGCATGGTGCTGATCCTGGTTTTTAAAAATTTGTTGGCAAATGTATAAGTGGCATAAGCAACTATGCCTACCGCTATAGGCTGTACATAACTGATTACATGAGCAAATTTGGCCTTATTAGCAACCATACTGTAACTGATAGCCGCCATACACATAATAGTGGCCGAGGGCAGTATCCAAATTAAAAATGTAATAATAGCCAGCCTAAGTCCACCCACTTTCCAGGCTATCCCAACCAGCGTTTGGGTTGACGAAGGGCCGGGCAATACCTGCGATAAGGCATTAAGCTCCATCAACTCATCTTCGGTAATATATTTTCGTTTTTCAACAAACTCGCGCAGTAAAACAGCAATGTGGGCCTGCGGCCCGCCAAAAGCGGTAAAAGTATAAATTAGCACATCCCGAAGGAATATAAGTTGCCGTTTTTTCATTCTTTAAAAAAGATCATAGTTGATGGTTCATAGTTTGTGGTGATGGCTCTTAAGACCATGCTTTATAGCCTAATATCAATTATTATAAGTAAACTCATTTAGTTTATAAAGCTAAAACCTAAAGGTCATTATTCAGTTGCCATGAACTATGAACCATCAACTATGAACCCTAAAGGCTAATAATCGTCATCGTCTTCTTCAAAACCTATTGCTTGCCGGTATACTGCCTGCAATTCAGAAAAAGCATGGTTATCGCGCTTTTCTTTTGTCATTTTCATGCCGGTTTCATAAGTTTTAATGGCGTCATCCTTTCGGTTTAACGCTTCATAAAGCTTACCCAAATGATAATAGGTACCTGTATAGCCGGGGTGGTTATTTACCAGGTCTTCATAATAGGCAAGTGCCTTATCTGTCTCATTCAGACGCAGATATTCAGTTGCCAGGGCATATTTCAGAAACTCATCATCCGGTTCATTTTTTATAAATTCCAACAGCTTATTCAATCTGCTTAACTCCATTTTAAACTCTATCTTTTTTAACTAAATTTGCAAAAACCTATTGATATGAAGATTCTGGTATGTGTAAGTAATGTTCCTGATACCACCACAAAAATAACTTTTACTGATAATAACACGCAATTTAATACAAACGGGGTTCAGTTTATACTTAACCCTTATGATGAAATTGCACTTGCCCGCGCCATTGAACTAACCGACGGCGGTAAAGGTACAGTAACTGTAATAAATATTGGGGAAGCCAATACAGAAGCCACTATACGTAAAGCCCTGGCCATTGGCGCTACCGACGCGGTACGAATAAGTGCTAAACCGCACGATGCCTGGTATGTAGCATATCAGATTGCGCAATATGTAAAATCAAATCCTTTTGATCTGATCCTGACAGGTCGTGAATCTATTGATTATAATGGATCAAAAGTTGCTGGTATGCTTGGCGAACTGCTTGATCTGCCATCGGTATCCATCATTAAAAAATTAGATGCCGCTGACACAGAGGCAACCGTTGAGCGCGAGATTGAAGGTGGTAAAGAGGTTTTAACTATTCCCTATCCTTTTGTAGCCGGTACGGCCGAAGGTGTGGCCGAACCCAAAATACCCAATATGCGCGGCATTATGTCTGCCCGAACCAAGCCACTTACAGTTGTTGAACCGGTTGAGATAAAAACATTTTCGGAGATCATTAGTTATGAAACACCTGCTCCACGCGGCCAGGTGAAGCTTATACCTGCTGATGATACTGCTAAACTGGTTGAGCTGCTGCATACCGAAGCGCGTGTTATATAAATTATGATCTAAATCATTAACAGATAAATATGTCAGTTTTAATATATGCGGAAAATACCGGGGGCAAATTCAAGAAATCAGTTTTTGAAGCCGTTTCTTATGCCCGCGCCATTGCCGATCAAAATAATACTTCCCTTACCGCTGTTTCAATAGGCAACGTTGACGCCACCGAATTAGCTTTATTAAGTAAATACGGTGTAAATAAAGTGCTTAATGTATCAGGAGATAAATTGAAGGAATTTGTAAACCAGGCCTACGCCTCTGTCATAGCCGAGGCGGCCAAAAAAGAAGGTTCGGCGGTTGTGGTACTATCAAACACCTTTTCCGGCCGAGGTTTAGCGCCCCGTATAGGTATTAAACTGGAAGCCGGTGTTGCCGACGGAGCGGTTGCTTTACCTGAACAGACAGGCGGCTCGTTTAAAGTAAAAAAGACAGCATTTTCAGGTAAAGCTTTCGCAACTGTCGAGCTTACCTCCGCCATAAAAGTTATTGCGCTTGTACCCAACTCTTATAAAGTTGTTGAAACTGGCGGTACTGCCCAGGTTGAGGACTTTCGTGTTGAAACTAAAGCTTCAGACTTTAAGGCGATGATTAAAGAAATCGTTCGTTCAACGGATAAAGTTTCATTGCCTGATGCTGAAATCGTTGTTTCGGGCGGTCGCGGTTTAAAAGGCCCCGAAAACTGGGGCATGATAGAAGAACTTGCCGAACTTTTAGGCGCAGCTACTGCATGTTCAAAACCTGTATCAGATGCTGGCTGGAGGCCGCATAGCGAACACGTTGGACAAACCGGTATAGCTGTCAGTCCAAATTTGTATATTGCAGTCGGTATTTCAGGTGCAATTCAACACCTGGCCGGGGTAAGTTCATCAAAAGTTATTGTAGTCATAAACAAAGATCCGGAAGCACCGTTTTTTAAGGTGGCAGATTACGGAATTGTGGGCGACGCGTTTGAAGTACTCCCTAAATTAATAACAGCCGTTAAAGAATATAAAGCTTCAGCATAAATACAGGTGTGATGGGGAATAACATGAAAAAAATAAAGCTTGATATTGTCGGCTTATCATACAGTCAAACTCAATCGGGCGCCTATGCACTTGTTTTAGGCGAGGTTAGCGGCCGTCGTCGCTTGCCTATTATCATCGGAAGCTTTGAAGCTCAGGCTATCGCTATCGAAATAGAAAAAATGACCCCAAGCCGCCCGCTTACGCACGACCTGTTCAAAAGCTTCGCCCAGGCTTACCAGATTGAAGTTCAGGAAGTGATCATCTATAATTTGGTTGATGGGATATTTTATGCCAAACTGGTTTGCAGCGACGGAAAGCGTTCTGTAGAAATAGATGCCCGCACTTCTGACGCTATTGCAGTAGCTGTACGCTTTGACTGCCCTATCTTCACTTATGAATTTATTCTTTCAACTGCGGGCATTGTTATAGAGGGCAACGATTTTGTTTATCTGGAAAATATCAACGAAACGCCCGAAGAAAAATCGGTGAGTGCATCGGTGAGCGGTTATGCTTCCATCAGTACTGAAGAGCTCAAAACCAAACTTCAGGAAGCCCTCGCCGAAGAATCATACGAAAAAGCAGCGAAGATCCGCGATGAACTGAACAAGCGTAAAGCTTCCTGATTTCGGAGTTCGGATTTTCTATTTCGGATTTAGCCGAATGTACTTTTTCAAAGAATATAATTTAATCGTGAATGGACATAGAACAGAAACTCACCCCTGGGTTTCTGTTTAACAATCGTAATTTCTACACTTGTAGCTTTCTGATTTACATTTATTTCACTACTTTCCGCTTTTAATTTAACACTGACTAAAATTATTTAAACCCGGTACCGTATGAATATTAAGTTCCGCTTAATACTGATGAATTTTATGCAATTTTTTATCTGGGGTGCCTGGTTGCTTACAATAGGTACATACTGCTCGCTTACAAAAAATTGGTCATTCTCTCAATTTGGGGCTATATTTAGCACAATGGGGATTTCAGCCATCTTTATGCCGGCTCTCACTGGCATCATTGCTGACAGATTTATCAACGCGGAAAAACTATATGGCCTTATGCATATTCTCGGTGCCTGCACACTGTTTACCTTGCCGCAAACTACCAACCCATCAGCATTTTTTTGGGTGATGTTACTAAACATGGTCTTTTATATGCCGACCCTTTCGTTATCTATAACCGTGGCCTACTCAGCGTTAAAAAGCAACAATAAAGATGTCGTAAAAGACTATCCCCCTATTAGAATATGGGGAACAGTTGGCTTTATAGTTGCATTATGGACGGTAAGTATAACTCATAACGAAGCTTCTTCAAACCAATTTTATATTGCTTCAGCGGTAGCTTTAGCATTGGGAATTTATTCCTTTAGCCTTCCCAAATGTCCACCACTTTCGGAAAAAGCACCCAAAAAGTCATTGGTCGATTCGTTGGGTCTTAATGCTTTTGCGTTATTCAAAGACCCTAAATTTGCGATATTCTTTGCGTTTTCGCTTTTGCTTGGTGCCGCGCTCCAACTCACAAATGCTTATGGCGATCCATTCATTCATGATTTTTCAAAAATCCCTGCTTATAAAAGTTCATTCGGTGTAAAATATCCGGCCATTATTATGTCCATCTCCCAGTTTTCTGAAACCTTTTTTATTTTACTGATCCCGTTCTTTCTGCGCAAATTCGGTATTAAGTATGTAATGTTATTCAGTATGCTGGCCTGGGTGTTACGATTTGGCCTTTTTGCCTTTGGCGATCCGGCTGGCGGTTTATGGATGATCATTTTATCATGCATTGTTTATGGTATGGCCTTCGATTTCTTCAATATATCTGGCTCACTTTTCGTTGAAACACAGGCCACTCCAGATATCAGAGCGAGCGCACAGGGCTTGTTTATGATGATGGTAAATGGCTTCGGGGCTTTTTTCGGAAGCATAGCAAGCGGACTTATCATTGATAATTTCTTTTTGCTGCCGGGCGGTGGTAAAGACTGGCATGGCATCTGGCTTACCTTTGCAGGCTACGCACTGGCAATAGCCATTGTTTTCCCTTTCGTATTCAGATATAAGCACAATAAGGCACTTGTTGAAGCGATACAACATGCGTAATTCCTGAATCAGGATTTGGGGGATTAAAGGATTTTCTTACTTAAATAGAGAGGGCTCACGAATTATCGTGAGCCCTCTCTATTGCATGTTATCCGGGAAATCCAAAAAATCTCCCCAAATCCCGGTTCAGACTACTTCTTCCAACCCATTGCATATTTGATACCACCTAACAGATGGTTCAAATATAATGGATCAGCATATGATTCATCAGTATGACCTAATTCGGTATAAAAAGCCCTGCCGCCATCGAAGTTATGATACCAGGCCATGGGGTGATTATCGCCGTTTTCGCCACCAGTGTAGCTTTTCTCATCTATCTTGATCAGTACGTGCAAATCATTACCAATCCATTTATAGTTATACCATCTCGTCCCATCGCTTCCAGGTTTCAGGCAGATGTTTAGTGGCAATAAAATTACGGTCGACCACATTTAACGTTGCTTCCTGTTGTTTTGGATGACTTTTAAAATAAGCCCCTACCAGTTTACCATACCATGGCCAATCATACTCGGTGTCTGTTGCGGAATGTACACCAACAAAACCGCCGCCGGCCTTAATATATTGCTCAAATGCAGTTTGTTGGGCATCATTTAAAACATCGCCGGTGGTGTTTAAAAATATCACCGCCTTATATTGTTTTAAATTATCGATGGTAAACCTCGTGGCATCAGTGGTACTATCTGTATCAAAATTATTTTCCTGACCAAGTTTAATTATTGCAGTTACGCCTACCGCTATTGATTTATGAGGGAATCCCGCGGTTTTGCAAAATATCAGTACTTTATCTTTAGCAAGTACCTGGCTTATTAGTGCGCCTATTAAAAGGCAAATGGTAAGTAGCTTTTTCATAGTTGGTGAGTGGTTGATATATTGATTAAGTGAGTATTGAGTTTTATGTTTAGTGAATGGTTGATCAAGTTAGTGGTTAATGAAACCTTGAGAATTGGAGCCAAACCATTCACCTAATCAACCGCTCACTAATCACCAAATTATAAATTTCCTTTCTTCAATTCATCTACTGCAAAATGAGCAGCGCGGGCCGTCATAGCCATATACGTTAATGATGGATTTTGACAAGCTGCCGAAGTCATAGCCGCACCATCGGTAACAAAAACGTTTTTGGCATCCCATACCT
This sequence comes from Mucilaginibacter sp. P25, assembly GCF_050859465.1. Taxonomy (NCBI): domain Bacteria; kingdom Pseudomonadati; phylum Bacteroidota; class Sphingobacteriia; order Sphingobacteriales; family Sphingobacteriaceae; genus Mucilaginibacter; species Mucilaginibacter sp. P25. Next base: position 4,976,416 of record NZ_CP193937.1, read on the forward strand.
GATTATTACCATTAAGTACCGAAGTTTTAGGATCACGTCCCATCCTTGCAGTACCCATTTCGTGAATACCATCACCAACGTTATGACCGCGGTCGTGCGTTTCAACGTTCTTTACGCCGGCACTTTCAAGCATGGCTTTAGCTTCCTTCACAATATCAATACGCATTTTCTTTTCATTTTCTTTAATCTCGGCATCCATCGCCAAAATTGGCAATCCCCATTTGTCCTTGCGGGTTTTATCAAGGGTGATCTTATTTTCGTGGTAAGGCAACAGTTCGCCAAAGCCACCTATGCCAATTGTCCATGGACCTGGTTCGGTAAGCGCATCTTTATATTGAGCTCCAATATTGTATTCCGCAATTTCACGGCTCCATCCCATGCGGCTTGCCGCACCCTGATAACCGAAACCTCGCAGGTAATCGCGCTTATCGCCAAACAGGTTGGTAAAACGGGGTATGTAAATGCCATTAGCACGGCGGCCGTAGTAATATTTATCCTCAAACCCTTCAACCAGTCCGCTTGCACCCAGATTATAATGATGATCCATGATATTATGCCCAAGTTCGCCGCTGCTGCTGCCTAAACCATCCGGCCAAATATCTGTTGCCGAATTCATCAAAACCCACGCACTGTTTAAGGCCGAGGCATTAACAAAAACTATTTTTGAATAGTATTCATAGGTTTGATTGGTTTCGGCATCAAGCACCTCTACCCCTTTGGCCTTTTTGGTATCCTTATCGTATAATATTTTAGTAACGATGGAATATGGCCTTACTGTTAAATTTCCGGTAGCCAGCGCTGCAGGCAAAGTTGATGATTGCGTACTAAAGTAGCCACCAAACGGACAGCCCTCCCAGCACCTGTTCCTGAACTGGCATGCGGTACGCCCCGGAATAGCAGCTGTTAAGTTGGCTGTACGACCGATGATCATATGCCTTGTACCATTATAATTTTTCTTGATACGGGCAGCTACGTCTTTTTCTACCACGTTCATATCCATGGGTGGCAAATAATGCCCATCAGGTAATTGCGGTAACCCTTCAAGCGAACCACTGATGCCTGCAAATTTCTCCACATGATCATACCAGGGTGCAAGGTCCTTATATCGGATGGGCCAGTCAATAGCCCAGCCATCTTTAACGTTGGCTTCAAAATCAAAATCGCTCCAGCGATAACTTTGCCTTCCCCATAAAATAGAGCGGCCGCCAAGCTGGTATGATCGCCACCAATTAAAAGGTTTGATCTCGGTGTATGGTGCGGCCTGCTCATCGGTCCAGTAATCCATAATAGGTTCGGAAGCTCCCCAATTACGTGAAATTACGGGGCGTTGTTTACGTTGGGCTTGCGTTGGCTTTCCGGCATGATGTCGGTCCCAGGGGTCCTGATTAGCAGTTTTATAATCTTTAATATGCTCAAAGTTTCGGCCCCGTTCAAGCATAATGGTTTTCAAGCCAAGTTCGGATAACTCTTTTGCTGCCCAGCCACCGCTGATGCCTGACCCTATTACAATGGCATCATAGGTATTATTAGCCTTAGCCTTGCCGTTTATATTACTTAATGGCATAGTTTATAAATTGGTTTTGAAATTGGATAAAACAATTATATTAATTAAAAATCGATATAGCAATCGATTGTGAAGAAAAAGAACCATGTTTTTTTTGATTGAAGGATTGACTTGATGGAAAGTCTGGATTCAAACATCCTTTAATCTCCTAATCCCGAAAATCATGCCTCAGATTTCTTATTTTTACCACATGCTACAAGTAAGTGAATTATACATCTACCCTATCAAATCATTGGGCGGCGTTGCTGTGCAAAATGCGGAGGTTACCCGTCGTGGTTTACAACACGACAGGCGTTGGATGCTGGTTAATGACCACGGGCATTTTATAACGCAACGCGAGTTTCCGCAGATGGCCTTATTGAAGGCATCAATCCAATCGGATGGGATAACAGTACATCATCAGTCAAGTGGGTCATTATTAATTCCGTTTAATTGCGAAAGAAAACCTTTGCAACAGTTTGCAGTTTGGGAAGACACCTGTTTTGGACAATATGTAAGCGAAGAGTTCGACGAATGGTTCAGCGCAGCACTTAATATGAAATGCCGCCTCATTTACATGCCCGATGACAGTGAACGCGAAGTTGACCAGCGCTACGCCAAACCCGGCATGATCACTTCCTTTGCAGATGCCTATCCTTTTCTGCTTATTGGGCAAGCTTCGCTTAATGACCTCAACAAACGTATGCCGTTGCCATTGCCAATCAACCGCTTTCGCCCCAATATAGTTTTTACAGGCGGCAAAGCTTATAGCGAAGACCTGATGAATGAGATTGAGATAGCAGGCATAACCTTTTACGGGGCAAAGCTTTGTGCACGCTGTGTGCTCACTACTATTGATCAGCAAACGGCTGTAAAAGCCAAAGAGCCTTTAAAAACCCTCGCCTCCTATCGTATGAAAAACAATAAGATCATGTTTGGGCAAAACCTGATACATGAAAATACCGGCATAATTTCGGTGGGTGATGAACTTAAGGTTTTAAGTACCCATACCGAAGAAAGATTTATTGTAGCAAAGAAACCAATCACAACTGCATGAAACCAACCATAACAATCGAATATTGCCCTAAATGCAACTGGATGATGCGTGCCGCTTACATGGCGCAGGAACTGCTTACAACCTTTACCGATGACGTAAATGGCGTTACCTTAAAACCAAGCGAAGTGAGCGGAAGATATACGATAAGCGTAGGTGAAGAAACACTATTTGACCGCAAACGTGATGGCCATTTTCCAGAAATCAAAGAGTTAAAACAGGCCGTTCGTGATAAAGTTAACCCGGGTAAAAGCCTCGGCCATTCAGACAGGCATACATTGTAACTTTTATATAACAATGTCTGTATAAAATATCCTTTCTATATAATCTATAATATTACTCGAAAAAATAGTTAATTTAGAGAATATCTTTATTTACCTTTGTGAGTTTTATTTTAGAAAATGCTTTCAAAAAAACTAAGTATGCTATAAAGGCACTTGTGGTTCTTGGCAAGAACATGGACCAGCCGCCTATGCAAATTTCGAAGATTGCCGAGATTGAACGAATCCCTAAAAAGTTTCTTGAGCAGATACTGCTTGATTTGCGCAATGCAGGGTTTCTTTACAGCAAAAAGGAGCAGGCGGTGGCTACAGTCTTAACCGCGATCCTAAAGAAATATTCCTGGTAAGCATTATGCGTATAACCGATGGGCCTATAGCCATGGTGCCCTGCGCCAGCTTAAATTTTTACCACAAATGTGATGAATGCCACCAGGAAAGCACTTGCGGCATAAGGGATGTATTTGTTGATGTAAGAGATGCCACACTTAAAATATTAAGCGAAACCAGCATCGCCGATATCATCAAACGCGAAACCACCCTCATCAGCGTTTAATTTTAAAACTTCATAAAACTGTCATAACGCAGTTTTTTTAAATTAAATGCTACTTTTTCCGTATACTATATATATATTTGGGAAATGAATCGTGAGAGCATTAATATTACTTGTCTTAACCAGCTGCCTTATTGCTATATGTGCAATGAGAAAACGAGGCTGTAAACGTAATATTTAACCATATATGCCTCTTTAGCCACAGCCAAAGGGGCTTTTTTATAAAAGATTAATACATAGAATATGCAGAGCTTCAGAACGGAACTGGAGAACCCTATTGTTGAGAAGGATATTATAGATCTTGAAAAAAGATCCATGCTTTTCGTGAAGGTAAAATTCATGATGAAAAATTCAGAAGTTTACGTTTGGCGCGCGGTGTTTATGGCCAGCGTCAGCCAGGCGTGCAAATGGTACGCATTAAACTACCTTTTGGTAAAGTTAGCTTTAAGCAACTATTGAAGATTGCCGAGATTTCTGACGAGTTTGGGAGCAGTAATCTCCACCTTACCACCCGCCAGGACATCCAGATCCACTATGTAAGTCTTGACCGTACACCTCAGCTTTGGGCCAAGCTTGCACAGGATGATATCACTCTGCGCGAAGCATGCGGTAATACCGTGCGCAATGTTACAGCCTCTCCTACTGCAGGTGTCGACCCAAAAGAACCATTTGACGTTTCTCCTTATGCATATGCTACGTTTGATTATTTTCTGCGTAACCCGATATGCCAGGAAATGGGCCGCAAATTCAAAATCTCTTTCTCGTCAAGCGATGAGGACACAGCGTTTTCATACATTCATGATATCGGTGCTATACCTAAAATAAATGCCAATGGCGAACGTGGGTTTAAGATCATGCTTGGCGGCGGTTTAGGTGCACAGCCAATTTTAGCCAGTATTGTTGAAGAGTTTTTACCAGAAGATCAGCTGATCCCTTATATAGAATCAGTAATCCGTGTTTTTGACCGTTACGGCGAACGCAATAACCGCAACAAAGCCCGTATGAAATACCTTATCCAAAAATTAGGTTTAGACGAGGTATTGCGTTTAGCCAAAATTGAGCGTACGGCCAACAAAGTAAAATCATACCCTATCAACCGGGATGCTATTGATGCCCCGGCTTTACCACCAACTGATAGCTATCCTGAGGTAACCATCAGCAACCCGTTGCGCTATGAGCAATGGCTGGCTACCAACGTTTTTGAGCAAAAACAAAAAGGTTTTTACGGCGTGTATATTAAAGTGCCTGTAGGTGATATCTCATCAGATACTGCCCGTGCACTGGTTAAAACACTGGAGCCATTGGTTGGTCACGAGATCCGCATTACTCAAAACCAGGGTTTGCTTTTAAAATATGTTCAAAAGGAAGCATTGCCTGCTTTATATGAAGGCCTGGCTAAGCTTGAACTGGCTGCGCCGGGTTTTGATAGCATTGCTGATGTCACCACCTGCCCGGGTACAGACACCTGCAACCTTGGTATCTCCAACAGCATGACCATGGCCCGCGTATTGGAGGACCTGATCTATAACGAATACGAAGACTTTATTTATAACCGCGAAATCAAAATCAAAATAAGCGGTTGTATGAATTCATGTGGCCAGCATGGTTTGGCCCACATTGGGTTTCATGGCAGTTCGCTTAAAGCAGGCGCTAAAGTATTACCTTCTGTACAGGTGATGTTAGGCGGCGGTACCGTTGGCGACGGCGTTGGCCGCGCTGCCGAAAGGGTGATTAAAGTACCTACCAAACGTGCTACCGATGTGCTAAGGTGGTTATTGAACGACTATAAAGAGTTTTCACCGGAGGGTGAAACTTACCATGAATATTATGACAGGCAGGGTAAAGATTATTTTTACCGTTTGCTGAAACCACTTGCCGATTTAACTACTCTTACCGATGACGAATATATTGACTGGGGGCACCAGGAAACATTTGTTACCGCTATAGGCGTAGGTGAATGCGCCGGTGTGATCATCGACCTGGTAGCTACCCTCCTGTTTGAATCGGAAGAAAAATTAGGCTGGGCTAACGAAGCTTATGCTGATGGCCGCTGGGCTGACGCTATTTATCATGCCTATAATGTGTTTGTAAGCTCGGCGAAAGCGCTGTTGCTTGATAAAGCCGTTAACAGCAGTACGCAAATTGGCGTGATCCGCGAGTTTGATGCGCAATACGTTGAAAAAGGCGAGTTTGAATTGAACGGGAGCTTTAATGATCTGGTATTACAACTCAACCAAAATGAGCCGTCACAAGAATTTGCCACAACATATTTAGCACAGGCTACAGAATTTTTAAGCAGAAGCAAGGATAAGAGAGAGGCGCTTGTACAATAATGACTGAAACTAATAAAAATATAAAAGAACCACGCATCACACTGGTGGGTGCAGGCCCAGGCGATGCCGACCTGATAACCGTAAAAGCTATCAAAGCTTTAAAAACAGCCGATGTTGTTTTGTACGATGCTTTGGTTAATGAAGAGTTACTTGACTACGCTCCGAAAAACGCTACAAAAGTTTACGTAGGCAAACGTTCAGGCGATCACACCTTTTCGCAGGAAGCAATAAACAACCTCATGGTTGATTATGCCAAAAACTATGGTCACGTAGTCAGGTTAAAGGGTGGTGATCCGTTTGTATTCGGTCGTGGATATGAAGAGTTGATAATTGCCGCGGCACACAATATATCCGCTTCTGTTATTCCGGGCATTTCCAGCTCGATAGCCGTACCCGAATTGCAGCAGATCCCGGTTACTCACCGCGGTTTAAGTGAAAGTTTTTGGGTGGTTACCGGAACTACTGCAAATGGCAAGATCTCGAACGATCTTGTTGACGCGTCACGATCAAATGCTACCGTGGTTGTATTGATGGGCATTCATAAGCTGGCCGAGATCGCTGAAATATTCAAGTTACAAGGCAAGAACAAACTACCCGTAGCCGTTATTCAAAGCGGTTCTACTGCAGACGAGAAGATCGCTGTTGCGACGGTGGATACTATTGTTGATACCGTTGATGAAAGTGAGATTTCATCGCCTGCCATTATTGTTTTAGGCGAGGTGGTATCGCTTCATCCAAAATTCCAACTGATAAAAGAAGTTTATGACGTTGTTGCCCGGGGATAAGAGTTTAACCAACATTCAGGATAAAAAACAGGAAGGTAACCAGCTTTTTCCGGTATTTTTAAAACTGAATGATCTGCATACGGTGCTTATTGGCGGCGGTAATGTTGGTTTGGAAAAACTTACTGCTGTACTTAATAACAGCAACAGTGCAAGGGTTACCGTTATTTCGCGCGAGTTTTTGCCCGAGGTACATACACTTGCATTGCAATATCCGGGCATCCGCATTATACAAAAATCATTTACCGACGACGACCTGAACGACGCCGATATTGTTATCGCTGCTACTAATGATAGCGAACTTAACAGCTATGTTCGCAGCGCAGCACATGATCGTAAATTATTGATCAATGTAGCTGATAAGCCTGCGCTATGTGATTTTTACTTAGGATCGATAGTGCAAAAGGGCGACTTGAAACTGGCCATATCTACCAATGGAAAATCGCCTACTGTGGCTAAACGATTAAAAGAAGTATTGAATGAAAGCCTTCCTGCGGAGCTTGACATCACTTTGCAGCAAATGAGCGAACTAAGAAATACCCTTGAAGGCGATTTTGCCGACAAAGTAAAAAAACTAAATAGCGTAACCTCGGTATTGGTTGAACCAAAACCTGTTAACCGGAAAAATTTCATTTGGCTAATTTGGTCAACCATTATCATATCACTGGCCATTGGTATAACCGCACTTTATTTCAAAGAGCCTAACTTTAAGCACTTCGTAACCGGCATCGATCCTATCTTTTATTACTTTTTAGGAGCCGGGTTTGTATTTGCTATGATTGATGGCGCCATCGGCATGTCGTACGGTGTTACCTCAACCACATTCTCTCTTTCTATGGGTATCCCTCCGGCCTCAGCCAGTATGGGCGTACACCTTTCCGAGATCATGAGTTGCGGTATAGCCGGTTGGATGCATTATCGCATGGGCAACATCAACTGGAAACTATTTAAGTTATTAGTTATTCCCGGTATAATAGGAGCGGTAACAGGAGCTTATCTCCTATCTTCGCTTGAGCATTACAGCATGTATACCAAACCTGTTGTATCGGTTTATACCCTGATATTGGGTATAGTGATATTCAGGAAGGCATTCAATACACAAAAGAAAAAATCGGCCGATAAGGTAAAACGCATTTCGCTGCTGGGTTTAGGCGGTGGCTTTATCGATGCTGTTGGCGGCGGTGGCTGGGGATCAATCGTGTTATCAACCCTGATAGCCGGTGGCCGGAGCCCACGTTTTTCGTTAGGCACTGTTAAGCTTTCACGTTTTTTTGTGGCAATGATGGGCTCAATAACCTTCATAGCCATGGTAAGCAGCGATCACTGGCAGGCTGTCGGAGGGCTTATCTTAGGCAGTGCGCTTGCTTCGCCAATCGCAGCTAAGATTTCTAATAAGATCTCTGCGAAAACTATCATGGTGGCGGTATCAGTAATTGTTATCCTCATCAGTATCCGTTCTATTATCATGTTTATTACTAAGGTTATATAAAATGAGCACTGCATTACAACAAATACAAAGTGTAACCACCGGACTTGGCCCTGTGGAAGCCCTCACTAAATTGGCAGAGCTTTTCCCTGGTGAAGTTATATTTTCTACCAGCTTTGGTTGGGAAGACCAGGTGATCAGTCATATGATCTTTGCCAATAACCTGCCAATTAAAGTGTTTACGCTTGAAACCGGCAGGCTGTTCCGCGAAACTTATTCAGTTTGGGCGGCTACCATGAACAGGTATCAAAAACCTATACATGCCTACTATCCGAATAATGAACTATTGGAAGAAATGGTAAGCAAAAAAGGCCCAAACAGCTTTTACGAGTCGGTTGAAAACCGCAAAGAGTGCTGCGGGATCCGTAAAATAGAACCGCTCAAACGCGCTTTAAAAGGCAACAAAATTTGGATCACCGGCATCCGCGCCGAGCAATCGGTTAACCGTCATGATATGCATGACATGGAATGGGATGAGCAAAACCAACTGGTTAAGTTCCACCCTATTTTCAGCTGGACACTGGACGAAGTAAAAGCCTATATCAAACAATACAACATTCCATATAACTCACTGCATGATAAAGGTTTCCCAAGCATCGGCTGTATGCCATGTACCCGTGCCGTAGCCGAAGGTGAAGATTTTCGTGCAGGCCGCTGGTGGTGGGAAGATCAATCGAAAAAGGAATGTGGTTTGCATGAGGTAACCGCTAAATAAGTCAAAGACGCTTTTTTTATACGTAGGTCAATTGGTTGAAAAATCAGTTGGCCTTTTTTGTTTCCGTCATAATCCCCACTCACTGTCATTGCCACGAAGCAATCGCGAACTACAAAGGCTGGATTTGCTTAGCCCCATTGTATTTAGGGGATTGCTTCGTGCCTCGCAATGACGCTTTTATAATGACGATAGACAAAATAGAAAAGGGGACAAAGCTTATCACTCCATCCCCTTACAAACTATATAAAACCTTATAAAAGCTCTTACTTGTTGTTATTATTGCCTGCTAATAAGCCATCAAGCGTTACCGATACGTAATACAAGCCACCGATTGTCGGGCCGCCTGCATATTGATAATATCTTTTGTTAAAAATATCGGTAGCCCCTAACTTAAATGTTGCATAGTAAGAAGGCACGCGGTAAGTAACCTGTGCATCAACTGTTTTAATTGAAGGCACGGTACCGGTAACCAATGGGCTCTCCCACAGGTACGACTGCTGCCATTTGTAAACCACGTTGAAACCGAAGTTTTTAACCACCTCACGGTTACCGAACGATACATTGCCCGACCACTCCGGGGTATTGAAACCTGTAACAAAAATATCTGAAGCTGTTTGGGCTTTCAGCTTATTGAAGCTCACGTTACCCGATACCGTGTAGTGCTGGTAGAAATTGTAAGTGATACCCGCCGAAGAACCATAATTATGGTAAATATTCTTAGCATTGGTATAAACGCGGTACCTGCTTTGCCCCTGACTGGCTGCGTTACTTGATGTGCCTGTTGTGGGATCGCGGTTAATGTCAAGCATGGCTAATACAGCTGCGTCTGAACCTACGGTAACACCGTTTGGCACAAAAACTTGTACCTGGCCGAGGAAACCATCATAACGGTTGGTGTAAGCGTCAATATCAATGAACACTTTATTGTCGGCTACGATACCTTTATAACCTACCTCAAAAGAAGTAATTTGCTCCGGGCGGGCAGGTGGCAAGTCCGCTACTTTTAACAGGTTACGGTTAGCCAAAGCTGCCTGGTCTGAGCCGCCTGCAGCGTTTACTGCAGCATTGAATGCCACTACCGATGTTTGGGTATAGCTATTGCCAAGGTATCCTAAGCCTTCGTTAATGAATGGCAAACTACCCACACGTTTTACACGACCGTTATTTACGTATGATAAAGCTTCAAATAACGATGGAAAACGAAAACCGTTCTGGAATGTAAACCTGAAGTTATGATTTTGGTTAACGGTATAAACAGCGGCTAAACGCGGTGTAAATTTAGGATCGAAGTATGGGTTACGATCCCAGCGGATTGAGCCGAATAATTTCAACTTCTCATCAAAAAAGGTTTTGGTAACCTGGGTAAATGCACCGTATTTTTTATAGATAACGTCTTTACCGAAAGAGCCATCAGCCAATGGCGTGTTCCTGTCTGCAATAGGACGGCTGAAATCCACGAAGTTATTACCATCCGGCGTAATGCTGTAAACACGTACATCAGCGCCAACCAAAAGGTCAACAAATTTAACCTTCCTGCTCAGGTCCCACTGGGCCTCACCGTTGTACATATGACTTTTTTGCCATAACGCCGCACCGCCTGTTTCCGGGGCATTAGGGATCAGGCTTGATTTAATATCCCAGTTATTGATGCCGATAATGGTTTTCCTCAAAGCGTCAAACTCAGGAGTTCCCGGTTCAACACGGCCTTTATCAGCAGCTACACGGGCAGCTTGTTCGGCTGCAGCAAGATTTGCAGACGTTAATACACCGCCATTATAAGCTTTTAAAGCGTTACCATATAAAGTTGCCCATGCCGAATTGCTGGCGTGGTTAAGGTCAAGGTTATCGGCCAGTGGTTTTACATTAAACGAGTTGCCGGTATTTTCAATCGATTCGTAACCGCGCACCAGGAAGTCTTTCCCTTTTAACTCAATTTTATGGTTCTGAACTGTAGCCCCTTGTAACGAGATTTTATTACCCCGCTGAAACACGCCATCAAGTCTGCCATAGCGATAAGTATAAGATAAGATGGTATTTGGCGATAATTTATAAGCCAGCGTACCATCCAGTTTTAAGTTTTTCACATGCGGATCAACCAGATCAACTTCGTTATAGCCTGTACGGGCTACGGTAAGGTTTGGGCGGGCTTTACCATCAACCGTGATGCCTTTTATTGATACAGTGTTACTGCCTGCGAGTGCGTCGTCACCATACTTATTCCAGCCATCATAAGCTGCGTTGCTGGTACCTGTTAATTCAGGATAAGCAGGGTTGGCCGATTTAAGGTTGGTTGGATTTTGATCAAGACGGGTATCTGATTGCCAATCCTGTCCCTGCATATAACTAAAGTTCACTTTAACGGCAAATTTATTGTTAAATGCTTTGGCATATCTTAAAGCATCTTCGGTAAGCGAACTTGCCCCTAAGCGGTCTTTACCAACATGGTTTAAACCCTGGCGATGGTAAAAGCTTAAGCCCTGGTATTTAAATGGATCTTTAGTGAACAGGTTTGACAAGCCGTTAATAGCATTAGTACCGTAAAGCGCAGCAGCAGCACCCGGAGTAATTTCCACACTGGCAATATCTAATTCGGTTGGGCCAATAGCGTTTCCAAGCGGTACACCCAGTGTAGCCGACTGCATATCAACGCCATCAACCAGTTGCATAAACCTGAAGTTGTTGGGACTGTTGAAGCCACGGGTGTTAGGCACTTTGAGGGTGATACTGGTGGTTGTCATCTGCACGCCTTTCACGTTCTCCAAAGCATCATAAAAACTTGGGCCGGGCGATTGTTTTAACGCCGTGATACTCAATTTTTCGATAGCTACGGGCGAGCGAAGCAATTTTTCCTCCTTACGGGATGCTGTTACTACCACCTCATTAACCAACAATGATTGCGTAGTAAGCGTAATATTTACGGTACTATTGGCATTTTTAATGTAAAACTCCTGCGGCTGATAACCGATCGCGGTAAAAACAAGTGTATAGGGCAATTTGGCACTGGTAGTTAATGAAAACTTACCGGTAGTATCTGTTGATGTTTTATTGGTTGTGCCTTTAATAGATACGGTTGCCCCTATCAGCGGCTTACCCTGGTCGTCGTCAACTTTTCCGCTCAATATATATGAGCCGTTAAGCTGTGCATAACCTATACCCGGCAATAGTACCAGGAAGAGCGCAAGTATTCTAACTAAGTTTGTAAAAATTTTCATGAAGTAATTTGTGGCGGTGGTAATTAAAATTGTGATTTTGGGTCGTGTATTATCGTTGATGGAGGCTATGGCTCAACAACAACACATTGCAGTTAGGAGCTGCATTTTTAACTTGGACAGAACGGCAATTGCATTAAAATGATACATTGTCTATAGAATTAGTCGACAAAAATAAAAATTTAATACTGACTGTCAAGCTTTCCGGTCTGTTTTTTTAAATTTTTGATGACTTCCGCGTCATTTCACTATAAAATCCATCACTTTACTGGATATTTCAAAATAAACAAAGCCTAATTTCTCCCAAATTTGTAATATTGAAGCCTCAACCTGTACTATACTAATGGCTTTCAATTATCAACGCATCGTTATCAAAATCGGCTCAAATGTTATTACCCAGGAAAACGGCCTCCCCGACCTGCCGCGAATAACCCATTTGGTTGACCAGATAGCTGCGATAAAAAAGCAAGGCATTGAAGTGATACTGGTTTCATCGGGCGCTGTCGCATCCGGTCGCAGTCTCATTACCGTTGCCGAAAAATCAGATGCTGTTGCGGCCCGGCAGGTTTTGGCCTCTATCGGGCAGGTAAAACTGATCAATACCTATTCACATTTGTTTGAGCAGTTTCAGATCCTGTGCTCGCAGGTTTTGGTTACCCGCGAGGATTTCAGGGACAGGATGCATTACCTCAATATGAAAAATTGCCTTGAGGCATTGCTGCAATATGAGGTGATCCCTGTTGTCAATGAAAACGACGTGGTATCAGTAACCGAGCTTATGTTTACCGATAATGATGAATTGGCAGGCCTCATAGCATCTATGCTAAACGCTAATGCGCTCATCATCCTCACCAACGTTGATGGCATTTACAATGGCGATCCTAAAGCAGCTGGTTCGGCAGTGATAGATGAGGTTAGCGGTAATGAACTTGATTTTTCAAGTTTTGTATCATCTGGCCGTTCGCAATTTGGCCGGGGTGGCATGATCACCAAATCAACCATGGCGCAAAAAACAGCCCAGCTTGGTATTTCAGTGCATATAGCCAATGGTAAACGTGATCAGATCTTAACAGATGTTTTGGAAAACCAGGTTACACATACCCGCTTCATTCCAAATAAAACAGCATCGGGTAAAAAGAAATGGATTGCCCATTCCGAAAAATCAGCGACTGGGAGTGTACTGATCAATGCCGGTGCAAAAGCCGCGCTCATCTCAAACAAGGCAACCAGCTTATTGCCGGTTGGCATAGTGGGGGTAATAACCGACTTTAAAAAAGGCGATATTATTAAACTGATAGATGATACCGATAAGCTGATTGGTTTAGGCATTGCCGAATATGGTGCCGATAAGGCCCGTGAACGCGTCGGCCAAAAAAACCAAAAAGCACTGGTACACTATGATTATCTTTACTTACAAGGCTAAATACAATGAACTATAACAGCTATTTTGATAAAGCACGTGAAGCAAGTCGAAAATCGCCTCTTGCCCCTACCGTAATCAACGGGATTTTGGAGGATGTTGCTGCCGAGGCTATAGCACAAACCGAATATATCCTGGCCGAGAACGAACGAGACCTTGACCGTATGGATCCGGCCGATCCAAAATACGACCGCCTTAAACTTACAGCCGACCGCATCAAAGGTATTGCAGGCGATATGCAAAGCGTAGCCCAACTGGATAGCCCGCTTGGCAAACAGCTTTCTGCTACAGAAATGTCCAACGGTTTATCGATATCAAAAATACGTGTCCCGCTTGGCGTTGTTGGCGTTATTTACGAAGCCAGGCCCAATGTTACCTTTGATGTTTTTGCGCTTTGCTTTAAAACAGGCAACATCAGCATATTAAAAGGCGGCAGTGATGCCGATTTCTCTAACCGGGCTATTATTTCGGTTATCCATAAAGTATTGGCAAAACATGGAGTTGATGTCAATGTGGTTACACTGCTCCCCGCCGAACGTGAGGCTACAACAGCTTTGCTGAATGCTATTGGTTATATTGATGTGCTTATCCCAAGAGGAAGCCAGTCGCTGATTGATTTTGTGCGGGATAACAGCAAGGTACCTGTTATTGAAACAGGTGCCGGTATTGTGCATACTTATTTTGATGAATCGGGCAACGTAGAGAAAGGTGCTGAAATTATTGCCAACGCAAAAACCCGCCGGGTAAGTGTTTGCAACGCCTTGGATTGTTTGATCATCCACTCCGCCCGCTTAAGCGACCTGCCGCAACTGGCACACATCCTAAACGAAAAAGAAGTAGAAATCTTTGCCGATGAACGGGCCTTTGAAGCGTTAAAAAGCAATTACCCCTCCAACCTTTTGCATAAAGCCAGTCCGGAACACTTTGGTACTGAATTTCTTTCGATGAAGATGGCTATTAAAACAGTAAGTTCATTTACTGAAGCGTTAGAATATATCGCTGTAAACAGTTCAAAACATAGTGAAGCCATTATCTCTGAAAATGCAGAAAACATTGCTAAATTTTTAAATGATGTGGATGCTGCAGCTGTTTATGCAAACGTATCAACAGCGTTCACTGATGGCGCCCAGTTTGGTCTTGGCGCCGAGATTGGCATCAGTACTCAAAAACTCCACGCCCGCGGTCCTATGGGCCTGGAAGAACTTACCAGTTACAAATGGATAGTTAAAGGCAACGGACAAACACGCAATCCGTAAAATATCCTGCAAAAAACATATCACATAAAAAAGGTGCTTACTCTGTATAGTAAGCACCTTAACGTGTTTATTCGTATTGTTAAGCGTTACTTTATTAAGTAGTTGGCTGCTGCAATAAAGCAAATAATCACTAAAATTACGCCCTGTAATTTTTGTTCTAAAGTTAATTGAGTTAACATTGTTTTATTAATTAGGATATAGCAAATTTATAATGTAATAGGTCCGTTACAATAGGCGGCATCACTTTTACGTTTTTTTAATAAATAATGTTGCTTGTTTTTATAATAGTCAACTCTACATTTATTATTTAAAATTTTAGCAACAAATGTCTTTTAATGTTGAAATTAGTGTATCACCTACACCTGTTACAAACACACTTTTTACAACGAAATGAACTCTCTGAGCGCCCGTTTAATTCCCTTTTTTAATCAGCCCTTTTTACACTAAGTAGATTAAATTTTTTTGCTTTATTATACAATATTAATATGGTGTTAAGAATATCGCTATCGGGGCATTTTAACTTATATTAAAGAAACAATGAAATTAACAGCGACGAAATCGGGATTTATAAACAACATTTACACTAATTTTGCCTCATATATCACCATCATCTTTACTTAATATAACTCATATAAGATCCTGAATAACAATATTAATTAACTATTAATTAACACAAAATAATGGTTATCTAAACACATTTTACCCTATACTGACTAAGCTTGTGTTAACATAAAAATCAAATAGGTATCTTTGCAGCATTATGAGTAAGCATGGCAGGATATTAGTGGCGATGAGCGGCGGGGTTGATAGTTCGGTGGCGGCAGTGATGCTGCATGAACAGGGCTATGAAGTTATTGGTTTAACCATGAAAACCTGGGACTATGCCTCATCGGGCGGCAGCTCAAAAGAAACCGGCTGTTGTAGTTTAGATAGCATCAATGATGCGCGTGCCCTTGCCGTTGGTTACGGTTTCCCTCATTATATATTAGATATCCGCAACGAGTTTGGCGATTTCGTGATCGATAACTTTGTTGATGAATACCTGGCTGGCCGTACCCCTAACCCATGCGTTTTGTGCAACACTCATATTAAATGGGAAGCGTTATTAAAACGTGCCGATAAACTCGATTGCGAATTTATAGCTACCGGTCACTATGCTAATATCCGTTTGCAGGACAATGGCCGTTACGTGATATCAAAAGGCAAGGATACCAATAAGGATCAATCGTACGTATTGTGGGGTGTATCTCAAAAAAATCTTGCGCGTACTAAATTTCCATTGGGAAGTTTTTCAAAGCCAGAGATCAGGCAAATGGCACTTGATATGGGGCAAATAGAGCTTGCAGGTAAAAGTGAAAGCTATGAGATCTGCTTTGTACCTGATAATGATTACCGGTCATTTCTGCGCCATAAAGTTGAAGACCTTGATGAGCGAATTGGCCCGGGTAATTTCGTACTGACCAACGGCACAGTAGTAGGTAAGCATCAGGGCTATCCTTTTTATACCATTGGCCAGCGTAAGGGCTTGGGCGTGGCATTAGGACACCCTATGTTTGTTACGCGCATCGATCCTACCACTAATACAGTTGTTTTAGGCACCGCCGACGAGCTTGAACGCAAACAAGCCTGGGTAAAAAACCTCAACCTAATTAAATATGAAAATATAAATGAGCCGCTCGAAGCCATTACCAAAATCCGTTATAAAGATGCCGGAGCGCAAAGCACCATTCTTCAAATGGGCGAACATATGAAAGTTGATTTTCATCATAATGTATCAGGCATAGCACCGGGCCAATCAGCTGTATTTTATGAAGGAGATGACCTTGTTGGCGGCGGCTTTCTTATGTAAACACCCTATTTCCTGCATTTTTTAAGCTTGACAATGCGAGCTGCCGCATTTGCTTGTTATCATTTTGTTAAAATCAGATTGGTTATTTTGCAAGAATATAATTTCCAAAGGCATTTTCGCGCAAAAATCTCAACTTAAAACATAATTCGCCTTCAATTTTTACACCTTTTACCAAAAACTAATTGGTGTTTCGCTTACTTTATGTTTTATTTGCAAAAACTAAAACTGATTAAATGGCCAAAAACTTACTGATAGTTGAATCACCGGCAAAAGCTAAGACCATTGAGGGTTACCTTGGAAAGGACTTTACTGTAAAGTCCAGCTACGGGCATATCCGTGATCTGGTTAAGTCGGAAGATGCAATTGATATAGCTAATAACTTTAAACAAAAATACGAGGTACCCGCAGATAAAAAGCAGGTAGTTAGCGAATTAAAGAAGTTAGCTAAGGAAGCCGAAATGGTTTGGCTCGCGTCGGACGAGGACCGCGAGGGTGAGGCCATTTCCTGGCATTTGTTTGAAACATTGGATCTGAAGGACACGCACACCAAGCGTATTGTTTTTCATGAGATCACTAAACCGGCCATTTTAAAAGCAATAGATACACCACGTAAAATCGACTATAACCTTGTTAACGCCCAACAGGCGCGCCGTGTTTTAGACAGGTTGGTAGGCTTTGAGCTCTCCCCTGTTTTGTGGAAGAAGGTAAAACCATCACTTTCGGCAGGTCGTGTACAGTCAGTTGCAGTAAGGCTTATTGTAGACCGTGAACGTGAGATCAATAAATTTAAATCAGAAGCAGCATTTAAAATCGTAGCCATATTTGGCAAAGGCAAAGAAGCTTTCAAGGCCGAACTACCTGAACGTTTTTCTAAACAGGGAGATGCTGAAAAGTTTTTACAGGATTGTATTCCTGCCGACTTCGATGTAAAATCATTAGATACCAGACCAACAAAACGTTCACCAGCTGCACCGTTCACCACCTCAACCCTGCAACAGGAAGCAAGCCGCAAATTGGGCTATTCTGTAGCGCGCACTATGCAGGTTGCACAAAGGTTATATGAATCAGGTTATATTACCTATATGCGTACCGACTCGGTAAACCTGTCTGAACTGGCCTTAAATTCGGCGGCAAGCGAGATTGTATCTGCCTACGGCGAAAAATACCATCAGCAAAGAAGATATAAAACCAAAAATGCCAGTGCACAGGAAGCGCACGAAGCGATCAGGCCAACATATTTCAATAACCATTCTATCGATGGTGAATCCGCAGAAAAGCGCTTATATGAGCTGATCTGGAAACGTGCCATTGCTTCGCAAATGAGCGAGGCCCAGTTTGAGAAAACTACTGCAAAAATCAGTATCTCAACCCGTAATGAAGATTTAGTGGCAAACGGCGAGGTAATGAAATTTGATGGCTTCCTGAAAGTTTACCTTGAATCGCAGGATGATGAGGATGAACCACAGCAAGATGGTGAAAACGCAATGTTGCCTCCATTAACCAAAGGTCAGCGTTTAGCTATGCAGGAGATGTCGGCTACAGAACGTTTTTCACGTCCGGCGGCACGCTACACTGAGGCAAGCTTAGTGAAAAAGTTGGAAGAGCTTGGTATCGGGCGTCCGTCAACCTACGCTCCAACTATCTCAACCATTCAAAACCGTGGTTATGTGGTAAAGGAAGAACGCGAAGGTAAACAGCGTAATTTCCGGGTGTTAACATTGAAGGCGGGCAGCATCACCAAAGAGGAAAAAACAGAGAACACCGGAGCCGAACGTGGCAAACTGTTCCCTACTGATATTGGTGCAGTTGTTAACGACTTCCTGGTACAATACTTCAAGGATATCGTTGACTTTAACTTTACCGCCAGCGTTGAAAAGCAATTTGACGAAATAGCGCAGGGAATGAAAGAGTGGACTGCAATGCTCCACGATTTTTATAATCCGTTTCATAAGGAAGTTGAAAATACTATTGAAAAGGCTGATAAAGCAACCGGCGAGCGTGAATTAGGCATTCACCCTGAAAGTGGGAAGAAAGTTTCTGTGAGGATAGGTCGTTTCGGGCCATTTGTGCAGGTTGGAGAGAGCGCTACCGACGAAAACGAAGAGAAACCCCTTTATGCAAGTCTTCGCAGCGGGCAGAGTATCGAGACCATCAGCCTTGAAGAGGCACTTGAGCTATTCAAACTCCCCAAAGTTGTGGGCGAGTATGAAGGCAAGGTAATGAAAGTGGCCATCGGCCGTTTCGGACCTTACATTAGCCACAACAGCGCTTTTGTATCGTTACCTAAAGAAATCGACCCGCATGATGTTACTGAAGAACAAGCTATTGAGCTCATTAACCTGAAGCGCAAAAAGGATGCTGAAAAGCTGATCAAAGCTTTTGACGAAGATCCGGATGTAAAAGTATTGAACGGCCGTTGGGGACCATATATTGAATTTGGTAAACTAAATGTTAAGATCCCTAAAGATAAAGATCCTTTGACCCTGACTTACGAGGAATGCAAGGCACTCGCCGACGCAACTCCGAAGGATGCTAAAAAAGGGCGCTTTGGTAAAGCTGCTACCTCAGCCAAACCCGCTGCAACAAAAGCACCGGCTAAGAAAAAGGCGGCAACTAAGAAGAAGTAGTGAATGGTTGATTAGGTGAATGGTTTAGCATTGAAATTAGACCACTCACCTAATCAACCCAATCGACCAAAAGATGAAAAAAGACCTGCCCGAAAATAATGTAAAGGATATTGCTATTGCGGTAGCATTGGAGAGCGAGAGCGTGGAAAGTAAGGTATGGTATGTGTACCTCATTAACCTTAAAAACGAGCCGATCGAAAACGTGCTCATAACCTCAAAAGGCTATGGGGAAAAGGATGGTGAACAGGTAAAAACCTCTACCCTAAGGCATATGATCCCTGTTGTAGATAGCAAAGCATATAAGCTTATCGAGCCTATTGATGAGCAAACCTTCGGCCTTAATAACGAATATTGGCTAAGCTATTATATAGGCAAAGACATTTTCGACAAGAAATTTATATTCCTTCCTGAAAGTATTGTGGAGATGAATTTTATCAAGATCCCGGTTTTAAATAAGCCTGGAGTTATGATAAAATAATTCTCGCTTTAAATTATTTATTGTCATAAATTTCATAATTTACCTGATAATAAATAAACCTATTCATGGAAAACGGATACAATCAATTCCGCAAACGCCGAACCTTAATCACTGTTGTCACTACCATTGCTCTTGCATTACTCATCATATACCTGGTAGCTCATGGCCAAAAAAAACAATAGTTGATCCTGCTTTCAGCAAGTATATCGAGTCGTATACAACTGGTGTTATTTCCAAACAGAGCCCCATTCGTATCAGGCTGGCCAGTGACGTGCAGGTAACGCACCAGCAAAATGAGGAAATAAACGAAGATCTTTTCAACTTTTCACCAGCTATAAAAGGAAAGGCTATCTGGACGGATGCACGAACCATCGAGTTCAGGCCCGATGAAAAGCTCGACCCCGGTAAAAACTATACTGCTGATTTTAAATTGAGCAAGCTTATTGAAGTGTCGGATCATTTTGAGCACTTTAAATTTAATTTCCAGGTTATTCAGCCCTACTTTACCGTGTCATTTATCGGCATGCAAACCGCCAGCAGTACTTCAAATACCGAAATGAAGCTTACAGGTGATATTCAAACAGCTGACGCAGAAGACCCATCGGCTGTTGATAAGCTTATTGTACCCAATTATGATTCGCCGGTTAAAATAAACTGGGAACACGACGCGGCCCATAAAAACCATCATTTTACCATAACCGGGTTAACACGTATAGCCGGCAAAGCCAATCCACTTACAATTAACTGGGATGGCAGCAGCATTGGCGTGGATAAAAAAGGCAACCAGAATTTTGAAGTGCCCGCCATTGGCGATTTTAAGGTACTGAATATCCGCGCTGTGCAGGACAATGATCAGTATGTTGAGGTACAGTTTTCGGATAACATTTTAGTTGGACAGGAACTTAACGGCCTTATCAGCATCAACAATATCACTGATCCGGCGTACAGCATCGACGGTAGCCTGGTAAAAGTTTACGCTCCTGATCGCCTCCAGGGGGATTACACCATATCTGTGAACGAAGGCATTAAAAACACGCTCCTGAAAAGGATCACGAAGGGCTATACTGCTAATTTATTCTTTGAAAACCGTTTGCCTGCAGTTGCCATACCCGGCAAGGGTGTGATCCTCCCCGACTCGGGCCGCATTATGATGCCTTTTGAAGCAATTAACCTGAACGCGGTTGATGTCATCATCATCAAGATCTACGAAAACAACGTACCGCAATACTTTCAAAGCAATGGTTTTGACGGCAGTGCAGAATTAAGGCAGGTTGGTAAGCCTATAGTGCAAAAAACTATTCGGTTAGATACTGATAAAGGTCTTAACCTGCACAAGAAGAACCGTTTTATGCTTGATCTTGACCAGATGATCCGAACTGAACCCGGCGCTATATATCGAGTGGTAATCGGTTTCAGGCGATCATATTCCTTGTTCAACTGCAAGGTTTATAGCGGTAAGGTTCAAAAAGACAATGGTGACGACGAAGAAGGCGGTTACTACGGCGGTGATTATAGCGATAATGCCTCAAAAGTAAGCGACGAGGACGACGACTTTTGGAAGCGCTATGATAATTACTATCCCGAAGGCTACAATTGGCAGGAACGCGACGATGCGTGCACAGATTCGTATTATAGTAAGCAACGCTGGGCTACCCGAAACATCATATCCTCAAACATTGGCCTTATTGCCAAACGTGGCAATGATAACAGTATGCTGATAGCTGTTACCGATATCCTAAGTGCCGAGCCTATGAGCAATGTAGATCTTGAGCTGCTCGACTATCAGAAACAAGTGATCTACAAAACCACTACCGACGGCGACGGTCTGGCTAAATTAAATCTTAAGAGGAAGCCATACTTATTAGTAGCCAAAAAAGGCGTGCAGCGCGGCTATCTTAAACTTGATGATGGCAGCTCTTTACCTTTATCAAGATTTAACGTGGGCGGTGAGGAAGTACAAAATGGCCTAAAAGGTTTTATTTACGGCGAACGCGGCGTTTGGCGTCCGGGAGACTCCATTTATACATCTTTTATTCTGGAGGATAAATTAAAAACCCTTCCGGCTGATCATCCTGTCGAATTTGAATTATATGACCCAAGCGATAAGCTTTACAGGCGCATCACCCAAACCAAAAGCTTAGATGGCTTTTACAGTTTCCATACCGCAACAGAAACTTCGTCCCCTACCGGCAACTGGACGGCTAAAGTTAAAGTTGGCGGCGCCAGGTTTGAGAAAAAATCAAGGTTGAAACCATCATGCCTAACCGGCTTAAGCTTAGTCTGTCGTTCGGCGGGGCATCCGAATTAACCAAGGGAAACAATGCCAATGGCAAGCTAAGTGCCCAATGGTTGTTTGGTGGCGCGGCGCAAAACTTAAAAGCTAAAGTTGATGCCTATCTGTCGGCACAAAACACCAGCTTTAAAAAGTATAAAGACTATGTTTTTGACGATCCTACACTGGCCTTTAATACGCAGGTTCAAACTGTTTTCGATGGCAAACTAAGCGAAACAGGTACGGCCGATGTTGACGCAAATGTAAATGTGGAGAAACAGGCCCCTGGTCAGCTTCGCGCAAATTTCCTGGTTAAGGTATTTGAGCCGGGCGGCAATTTCAGCATCAACCAGGTGAGCATGCCTTATAACGTTTACCCAGGCTACGTAGGGATCAAGACACCTGAAGGCAGTGACCTTTCGGGCATGTTGGTTACTGATAAGGACCATTTAGTTGACATAGCCGATGTTGATGTAAATGGAAACGCCCTGCCGGGCAGCCGTGATGTGCAGGTTGAATTGTACAAAGTGCAATGGCGCTGGTGGTGGGACCAAACCGGTAATGAAATGAGCAACTTTACCCAGGATAAATATAATAAGCTCATTAAAACCGAAATCGTAAATCTGACCAATGGCGCAGGCAAATGGAAGCTGCATATCAACAAAGCCGACTGGGGCCGCTACCTCATTAAAATTAAAGACGAACAAACAGGCCATTCAACAGGTAAGATCATTTATGTGGATTGGCCAAACTGGTCGGAAAGGTTACAATCCACCAATCCTACCGAAGCAGCGATGTTATCTTTCACTTCAGATAAACCTGCCTATAAAGTTGGCGATGAGGCAACTTTGACTATTCCAACAGGAGAAGCTGGTCGAGCACTGATTAGTTTTGAAAACGGCAGCAAAGTTTTAAAAACAGCCTGGATAGATACTAAGAAAGGACAAACCCGTTATACCTTTACGGTTGATGAAACAATGGCGCCAAACATTTTTGTAAATGTTACGCTACTGCAAAAACATTCGCAAACGGTTAATGACTTGCCTATCCGCATGTATGGTGCTATCCCGCTGCAGGTTGAAAACCCGGAAACCATCCTGAAACCAATCATCAGCATGCCCGATAAGATCAGGCCCGAAACACAATCGGCCATTACCGTATCGGAAGCATCGGGCAAGGAAATGACCTATACTATCGCTATTGTTGATGAAGGTTTATTAGATATCACCAATTACAAACTGCCCGATCCGCATGATACCTTTTATGCGCACGAAGCCTTAGGGGTAAAAACCTGGGACCTGTTCGACTATGTGATAGGTGCATTTGGCGGCGGCTTAGAGCGAATTTTAAGTATTGGTGGTGACGGGAACCTCGGCAATAACAAAAACGTGTCTGTAAACCGTTTTAAACCTGTTGTAAAATTCCTTGGCCCTTTCCACCTCGGTGCAGGCGAAAAGCAAACACAGCGCTTTATATTGCCGCAATACGTGGGTTCTGTTAAGGCTATGATAGTAGCCGGTCACAATGGTGCTTACGGCATTGCCGAAAAAGCCGTAGCGGTTAAAAAACCATTAATGATCCTGGCTACCCTGCCGCGTGTGCTTGGCCCTTCAGAAAGCATTCAATTGCCGGTAACAGTATTTGCTATGGAGAACAATATCAAAACCGTTAACATACAGGTGCAAAGTAATGCCTTCAGCAATTTGGGCGGTAATAATCAAAAGACTCTCACTTTTGACAAGCCCGGTGACCAAATGGTAACTTTTGATTTAAATGTTAAGGATTTTGTTGGCGTAGGTAAAGTAAAAATAATTGCCAAAAGCGCTTCGGAAACAGCTGCTTATGATGTTGATCTTAACGTTCGCAACCCTAATCCGCCGGTTACCCGCATTATTCAGAAAGAGCTTGCGCCGGGCGAAGTATGGAATACCGATTATCAGCCGGTTGGCATCAACGGT
Organism: Mucilaginibacter sp. P25; assembly: GCF_050859465.1. Taxonomy (NCBI): domain Bacteria; kingdom Pseudomonadati; phylum Bacteroidota; class Sphingobacteriia; order Sphingobacteriales; family Sphingobacteriaceae; genus Mucilaginibacter; species Mucilaginibacter sp. P25. The sequence goes on from NZ_CP193937.1 coordinate 5,000,229, forward strand.
ACTAATAAAGCCATGCTTGAAGTAGCTTACATCCCGCCATTGAACCTTTCAAAACGTTTGGATTACCTGATTGAATATCCGCATGGCTGTGTGGAACAAACCACATCATCGGCATTCCCCCAGTTATACCTGAACCAGTTGCTTGACCTTTCACCAAAACAAAGGGCCGAAACCGACCGGAATATTAAAGCCACCATTAACAGGCTCAATGGCTTCCAGGTACAGGGCGGTGGTTTAAGCTACTGGCCTTACGGCGGCGAAGCCGATGAGTGGGGAACCAATTATGCGGGGCATTTCATGTTAGCGGCACAGGCAAAAGGCTTCAGCATGCCGATAGGCTTTATTGACCGCTGGAAGAAATACCAGAAAGAAAAGGCCCTTAGCTGGGCGCCACGCAAGCAACCATATTATTACGATGATGACCTTACCCAAGCCTACCGCTTATATCTGCTGGCACTGGCCCGCTCGCCCGAAATGGGTGCAATGAACCGGCTGCGTGAGTTTGCGTTGCTGAGTGACGCAGCGGCCTGGCGACTTGCAGCGGCTTATAAGCTTGCGGGACAGCCCGAAGTTGGTTTAAGAATGATTGCGAGATTATCAACTACCGTTAAACCATACAATAGTCTTTATGGCACTTATGGATCCGATTTAAGGGATGAGGCAATGATACTGGAAACCCTTACCCTGTTAGGCCAAAAACAAAAAGCGGCCGGATTGGTGCACACCGTTGCTGCGCGTTTGTCACAGGATGATTGGTACAGCACCCAGACTACAGCATATTCGCTGATAGCATTGGCCCAGTTTTACGGGCAAAACAAACCTGCAGGCAAACTTGAATTTAACTATGCAGCAGGAAGCGCCAAAGCCACCATTAGTACAAGTTCATATTTATGGCAAGGGGCGCTGGCTGGCAATGGAGGTAAAGTATACCTTAAGAATAACAGCAATAATAAATTGTACATTAGGCTGATACAAAAAGGACAGCCATCATCAGGGCAGGATACCAAATCAATCCTTAACCCGGATGTATTACAGATGCGTGTCGGTTATTTCTCGCTTAAAGGTAAGCCTATTGACCCATCATCATTAAAACAAGGGACCGATTTTGTAGCACAGGTAAACATCAAAAACCCGGGTAAACGCGGTAGGTACGATAACCTGGCCCTCACCCAGATTTTTCCGTCGGGCTGGGAGATCCTGAATACCCGGCTACTTGGCGACGAAGCGTTTAAATCATCACCATCTGATTACCGCGACATCCGTGATGATAGGGTGAACACATATTTCAGTTTATACGAAGGGCAGGAATCAACCTATTATGTAATGCTTAATGCAGCATACACCGGTAAATATTATTTACCGGCTGTTTATTGCGAGGCGATGTATAATAACCAAATCAGCAGCTTATTGAAAGGACAATGGGTTGAGGTGGTGAAGTAACGATAAATTCAAACTTACGAAGTTTTAGAGACCTCGTAAGTTCTTAAAAAACAAAAAGCGCTTTTAATTAATTGGGGAAGCGCTTTCTTTTTACTGCGATAATAAAGTATTACAACCTGCAGGGTCTTGAAGGTTGACCTGTCGCAGATATATGCCTAATACTTTATTATCTTGTGGTCTGACTCGCTAACTTGTGTTGCAAAGCCTCTAACGCATTAGCCAGATAAGCCAGCGGGGCATTCCAGTTTATGGCTATTTCATTGGCGGCGTAAGCGTGCTCATCATCAATGTAGGCTTCATCGGGCACTTTTGATGGCACTTTGACACCATCCTGCATGCCAGGATTAGAGCCGCCAACAAGCAGGCCTGGTATTGGGTCAACTATAGCGTCAGTTGCAGAAGGCCTATGGTGCGGATGCATTGGTGTTTTAGTACCATACCCTGTTACAAAGGAATAACCAGTGCCGTTACGACCAAGCAAGTAGTCAAGATTTGCTAAAGCATAATCCAGGTATTTTTTATCGTTCGATAACTTGTAAGCCTGGATAAGCAGAACTCCTTCGTTTGCGGCCTCGGATGTACTGCCCCAGCCAAAATGCCTGGCGGATTTAGTCATCACTGTTTGATAAGCGTTTGAGTCAACCCCATTTACCATATCATCGGCAGTGTTGATAAGTCGCTTCCTGATTTCCGGTAACGCGGGCACAGTTTTCGCTGTTATATCATTTTTGATCAGCGTATAATACCCCAACAGCCTAACCTGCGACCATGTAGGTACCGGCATCCGGCCATCAGGCAAAAGATCAATATTTTTAAGATAGTCAACCTCACCGGTGCTGACTGCCAGCTCGGATGCCGCCCAGATAAACTCGTCGGTAAAGTTATTATCGCCATACCCCCTGTAGTGATCTTCGGTTCAAACTTTTTGTTCATCTCATCCTGCCGGTAGGTCACCATCGGATTTTTACCAGCCCAACCCCAGGCTTTTTGAGCAGCATTGATACATGAATCGGCTAAGCCTGGTAGCTCGTTAGGATATTGTTTAAAAATGCGGGAAGCTTGCGCCATAACAGCCGCAAAATCAAGCGTAGCCGCAGTAACTTTTTGTACCACATAACGTGGCGATGTGTCTTTATCGGGCATTTCAAACTTATCAAAAGCAGCATTAGTAAGCTTATGATATACGCCGCCATCGGCGGGATCTTGCATAGTCAGCATCCAACGCAGGTTCCAAAGCACCTCATCCAAAACATCCGGAATTTTATTGCTGCTTTCGGGGATATTAAGCTTAACTGTTTTCATGTAAGCGGGGAAATCCTCAAATAAAGAAAGCAGCGTACTTGTTGTAATACCACTGTTCACAATATACTTGTTATAGTCGCCGGCATCATACCAACCGCGCGGTGATGAGATTATTGAGCCAGCCTTCCGCCCTTCACTTTCGGCAGATGGATGGATCAGTACAACCGTATCAGGATGACCTGAGGCCCGGTGCCATTTGCCGGCATACTTTTCGGGTAAAGGTGTACCTGAGCGCATAAAATAATAGGCTTTGATAGCAGCGGCGGCCACAGCTTTATGAACCGAGGCCTTAACCTCAAAGGGATAGGAATAACCTGCAAAGGGGACATAAAGTATATATCTGCCGGGCTTGCCGAATGTACTAAAGTCGGCCAATTGAACAATATGACCGGCAAAGTTTGGTTTAAGTGATGGTTTAAGCTTACCGGTAAATACTGTTTGCTTTTGAAGGGTTTGGATAAAAAAGTCGCTTCCTCTGTCACTTAAAACAATGGCCTTTTTTATGGCACCAGGGTAAAAGCCTATTTGATTAAGTCGGATAAGCCTCGAAGTTGTATCCGTTTGAGCAGAAGCATTGCTCCCTATCAGCGATAGTGCAAACAAAATTTTGTAAAATGAGATTGAAAGGTATTTTTTCATCTGCCCTAAATTTTAGGATATGTCTGAAACCCGCGTTTAAACAGATAACCGACGCATAAATGGCACCTAAATATAGGTGTACATTGTAAAATAAGCATAATACTATTCTATCAAATAAAAGCTAAAATATAATACTAAATATACAATCGATTGCGTAACTTGAATAATAGGAAAGTTCACACTCCGATCTAACGCAAAAAAGACCCGCCGTTACCGGCAGGTCTTTCAGTATTTTTGAGGGACTGGGAGATTATAATGAGAACAATTTATAAGCAACAGCAAGGCTGAACAGGCTAACACGCGTGTGTGAATTATCGTTGCCATAAGCTATTTTATTTAAACCACCTTCGTAACGAAGATCGATAGACAGGCTACTGATATCAACACCTGCACCCACCTGTATTGCGTAGTTCGCATCTTTATACCTTAACGCTGTTGCATCATTAAATGCATCCCTATCTCTTCCGGTTGTAAATGAAAGCACCGGCCCACCATAAAACCTTCCACCTAAACCTAAAGCACCAACTTTAGCACCTACAAGTAATGGAACATCAAAACTTTTAAAGCTTTGTTTATTTGAAACACCTCCATTATTTACAGTAACGCTTTTATCAGTATAATAAAGCTCGGGTTGAAAAATTAAGCCTAAGCCGCCGATCCTTGCCCAAGCGCCAGCCTGATAACCAGCTTTATTATCGTTGTTAAAAACGCCGTTTGACGGAAAAGTTGAATAATTTAAACCGCCCTTAAGGCCGAAAGAAAAGCTGGGGATTACCTGGGCTTTTGATATGCCTATTGACAGCAAAAAAATAGATAAGGAAAGTAAAATTGCTTTTTTCATATTTATTAGGTGTTCGATGATGTATTAAGTTTATGAAAACGATATTGTTTGCAACAACTACCGCTAAAATAGAAATATCTGGTTAAACCCAACCGATAAGTTCGGTAAAAGTTAACCAGATATTTAACTAAAAATTGGGAATAAAAGTATAGGTTTTAAAAATCTTAAAGAGTTTATTAATTAAAGCGCCAAGTTTCCCTGGTAATAATCAAGGATTTTGGTACGGATAAAATAGTCATACCGGGCGTTGATCAGGTTGGTATTAGCCTGATCGAAGTTTGATTTTGCTATCACAAAATCTACCGAAGTAATAGCACCCGAATTAAATTTAACTTCAGCAATCCTGTACGATTCGCCATAGGCATCAACCTGGTCGCGCAGCAAGTGATAGCGCTCAAGGGCCGATGTCATATTGATATAAGCCTGATCAATATTTTGCTTCAACTGGATCCGGGTAAAGTCATTGTTATACTTTGCAGTTTGCAGGTCGATACGGGCCAGTGCCACTTTATTACGATTTTGGAAATAATTAAGGATAGGTATGCTTAAACCAACTCCAAAACCCGAACTGTAATTATTTTTTATTTGCGAATAATAACCGGTATTACCTGTACTTGAGTAATTGGATGCAAGCGATCCAAACGCAGTGATAGTAGGCCATAAAGCTCCTTTGGCTGATTTTACACCTTTTTCGGCACTTTTTAAACGCAAATCATAGGCTTTAACCAAGGCAAGGTCGTTAAGTGCCTTGGTGTAGATCTCATCTGCATTTTTATCATAATTTCCAGGCAATTGATCGGCAGATAAACGCACAAGTTTAACGCTCTTATCCAATGGCACATTCATGATCTGCAAAAGGTTAATCTTTGAGATCCCCATCGCTGCTTTGGTATTAACCGCGCCTATCTTACTGGTAGCCAATGTGCCCTTCAAATCGTATAACGTTGCAGGCGGTGTAGCGCCGTCTTTATTCAATATTGTCAATCTGTCAACCTGTTTCTGTGCCTGCTCAACCTGTATATCGGTTGCCTTTAGCAAATCCTCATTATCAAGTACCTGCAAATAAGCAGTAATAACGTTCAGGGTAACAAGGTCCTTAGCCTGTTGAAAATCCATTTTACCTGCCTGGTATGCCAGCGAGTAGCGTTTGATATTATTAATGAGGCTCATGCCATTAAACAATGTCAGGTTACTGTTTAAATTATACTGGGCGTAAGTAATTTGCTGTGTTACGTAGTTATAATTTGTAGGATCCTGGCTACGGTCACATTACCGTTAATTGATGGCAGCAGGTTTTCGCGGGCCTGGTTATAGGCAATTTCCTGTGTCTGCATTTGCAATTCACTCTTTTTTACATCGAGGTTGTTTTTGATTGCAAGATCGATACATTGCTGTAAAGTAAGCACAGAATCTACCGGGGCCTGGCTGTAAGCCTTTAAGTTTCCAAATACAACAAGACCGAGAAATAGTAATTTATAGTATCGCATTTTATTATTGAGTTCAGAGTTTTCTTGATGAATCGATCTTGCCGTCCAGCAGATCGATAATGCGCGAACCGTATTCGGCATTTTTTTCGGAGTGGGTAACCTGAATAATGGTTACACCATCTTCCTTATTCAGCTTGCGGAACAGCTCCATAATCTCCTCCCCTTGTTTTGAGTTGAGGTTACCGGTAGGTCTCGTCGGCTAATAACAACTTGGGTTTAGCAATAAGCGCGCGGGCGATACCCACTAACTGCTGCTGTCCGCCCGATAACTGTGCCGGGAAAAGATCTTTTTTGCCAACAATGTTAAAGCGGTCAAGCATATCTGCAACCATGGCTTTACGCTCCGCACTTTTAAAATCCTGGTAAATAAGCGGGGTTTCAATGTTTTCATAAACGGTTAGCTCATCAATCAAGTGATAAGCCTGAAAAACGAAACCGATGTATTGCTTGTACAAAGCCGAACGTTGTTTTTCTTTAAGCTGATGTACTGCATGGCCTTCAAAATAATGATAACCGTCTGATGGTTCATCAAGCATACCGATGATATTCAGCAACGTTGATTTGCCCGAACCTGAAGGTCCCATGATAGAAATAAATTCGCCTTCGTCAATGTCAAGGCTCAGATCATTCAGAATGATATTTTTGTTGCCCCCTACCTGGAAATACTTTGAAATATGTTGCAGTGATAACATTTTTAATTATTGAATTAGTTTGTTAGTAAATAAATGAGTTAAACAATAATACTTATCATTTTGCGATTAACATATCAATAACATACCAAAGTTCTATCTTATTAACTATCAATAAATTACACCATCATACCAAAACTTCACTGTACGCTTATGTAACAGATTGCGTACGGTTATGATACAGTGTTTTTTGAGGTAAAAGGTAAAAGGCGAAAGGTTAAAGCTTTTTTCCATTGCCCAGATATGTACCGGCAGGTAGAGTATAATTACTTTTGATTCCTGTAACATGCTATAGCTTAATTAAACGGCGAAAGCTGAAAGAATTATTTAACACTGTATTTAATGTGTTATAAACCTTTCAGCTTTTGCCTTTTACCTTTCAGCTAAATAATCAATCTCCAGACCGCAAACTTTTAACCGGATTAGTAAGCGCTGCTTTAAGGGATTGAACGCTCACGGTAATAAAGGCGATAAGTATAGCTACTGCACCCGCGGCTATGAATACCCATATTTGTATGCTGATCTTATACGCAAAATCCAGCAGCCAACGATGCATGGCATACCAGGCTATCGGCGAAGCAATGATAACCGATATGATAACCAGTTTCAGGAAATCGCCTGAAACAAGCTTTACTATACTGAAAACGCTTGCGCCCAAAACTTTACGTACTCCAACTTCTTTCACTCTTTGCCTGGTTGAAAACACTGCCAATCCGAATAAACCCAGACAGGAGATGAAGATAGTGACCAAAGTAAACGCAGTTAATATTGAACCGGTACGTTGCTCGGCCTTATACATATCATCAAATTCCTGATCAAGAAAGTGATATTCAAAAGGTGTGGCAGGATTAAAAGCGCTCCATTTTTCTTTTACTGCAGATATGGTTTTGGCAATATTATTTCCTGAGGTTTTGATAAGCACTTTACCAAAATAATCTTCAGTAAACATTACAATTGGTGTAATTTCCTGGTGAAGGGATGCGAAATTAAAGTTTTGTACAACACCTCTTACTTCACCGGTACGTCCGTTAAGGCCAATATGTTTACCTATTGCTTCTTCGGCTGTCCAACCCAGTGCTTTGGCGGCTTTTTCGTTGATTATAAAACCGTAATAGCGCTTATTTTCATCAGCATCCGTAGAATGTTTCTCATCCGCATCTGTAAAATTAATGCCCTGCACCAGTTTAAGACCAAGCGTATTTAAAAAATTCTTTTCTACCGGCAAAGCGGTTACCGAAAGATTATAGTCGCTGTTTTTGCCGTCAGCGTGGTTAATGCTATATCCGCCGTGAACATCAACCGGCGAATCGTACGAAGCAGTTGCATAAAGCACCCCCGGTAATTGAGTTACCTCGTTGTTAAATGATTTAATATCTTTTAATGATTTGCCGCCAACATCAATCACCATCACCTGCGACCTGTTGATACCTATATTGAGGTGTTGGATATACCGCAGTTGGCTACCCGCGATAACCGTACAGATCATGAAGAATACGGATACCACAAATTGAAATATAACTAACGATTTGCGTAAAGCCCGACCGCCGGAGGTATTTGTGAGTTTCCCCTTTAAGGTAACAATAGGATTAAATGCTGACAGATATAATGACGGATAAGTTCCGGCCAAAAAAGTTACCGTTACAAATAAGGCAACCATGGCCATAATCAGCCATGATGTATTCCAGGTTTGAAAGCCCAACTGCTGCCCCGAAAAATCGCTGAACCATTTAAAGCTCACATCCGCCAAAAACAGGCCCGCCAACAGCGATACGAGGGTGATCATGGCAGATTCGATGATAAATTGTGTAAAAAGCTGCGAACGTGCAGCACCCATTACCTTTCTTACCCCTATTTCGTGGCCTCGTTCTATAGCTTTGGCTGTTACAAGGTTCAGGAAGTTGACACAAGCCAGCAACAATAAGATAATGGCAACTGCCCCTAAAACGTAAATGTATCTGATATTGCCGGATGGCGTTAGCGGATATGTAGCCTGCGATTTCAGGTGGACATCGGTCAAAGGTTCGAGTTTGAACCACATTTTATGCCCTTGCCTGAAATCATCCTTAAACATCTCTGCTACATAGTTGTTCATTTTCTGCTCAACCGAGTTTATATTAACGCCCGGCCTTAAAAGCAGGTAAGAATAATCGTTAGCCGAATCCCATTTGCGCGTTTTAGCATGTTCCGAACCTGCGGACGAACCAATAATGTCAAACTTGATCTGCGAATACTCGGGTACATCTTCCACCACCCCTGTAACCATCATGTTTAGTTTGTTATTAACCTTCAAAACCTTACCTATAGCATCCTCAGTACCAAAATATTTTTTTGCGGTAGACGCGGTGATCACCAAAGCCGAGGGATCTTTAAGTGCGGTAGCTGCGTTCCCCCTCAAAAACTTAAAGCTGAAGATCCTGAAAAATGGTTCATCGGCTAAAAAGAACCGTTTTTCATTGAATAGTTTATCCTGGTATTGCACCGGGTTATTATACCAGGAAATGCGCACACCATCCTCAATTTCCTGCAATTGCTGTTTAAATACGGGTACTGGTGCGGTTGGCGTTACTGCCACAGATTTTGCCTCCGCATCATCAGAGGATTTGTAGTTATAAGCCACGCGCATAATACGATTGGCATTAACGTGAAACCTATCATACCGCAGCTCATTTAATAAATAGGTAGCTAATAATATAAAGCAACCTATTCCAACTGCTAAACCCGCAACACTTATTAATGAAGTAACCTTGTTTATAACCAGGTTACGCCATGCTGTTTTTATATAATTTTTAATCATTTACTCCTCCTAACCTCCCCAAAGGGGAGGAATTGTTGTTTGCTCTTCGACTCTTAAAGCCCTCTCCTTTGTAGAGGGTTTGGGTGAGGTTATTCGCTCCTCAAACTTTTAACCGGATTAGCTACAGCCGCCTTAATGGCCTGGAAGCTTACAGTAGCAAAGGCTATAACCAGTGATGTAAAACCAGCTATACCGAATACCCACCAGCTAATATCAATGCGATAAGCAAAATCCTGCAGCCATTTACTCATGGCATAAAACGCTATCGGCCAGGCGATGACGTTGGCAATGAGCACCAGTTTTACAAAATGCCCCGAAAGCAGCATCACTATATTCTGCACAGATGCCCCAAGCACCTTGCGCACCCCTATTTCCTTGATCCGTTTTTCGGCTGAGTATGAAGCGAGGCCGAATAACCCCAAACAGGATATAATGATGATCAGTCCAGCTAAAATACTTACTACAGTGCTTACCTGATTGTCTACACTGTAAACTTCTTTAAAATGATCGTCAAGAAACTGGTATTCAAAGGGTATCCCGGGAAACTCCTTTTGCCAGGTTGATTGGATAAATGCAACAGCATCTTTAGCCCTGCCGCCGTTGATCTTAACCGACATTTGGTTGAACCCTTTACCGTTTACCAGGAACAGCGTTTCAATTTTATAATGCAGGGAATTGAAATTGAAATCTTTGGCTATTCCGGTAATCACACCCAACGAATCAAAACCAAACCTTTGTCCCAGTAATGATTCCATATTTTTTCCTTTATGATCTTTCAGCAATTCCTTAGCCAGGGCTTCATTGATGATGTATTGCTTCCAAACGGCCGAAGTATCGGTAGAAAAGTTTTTGCCCATCAGCAGCTTGATCTTATACAGATCGAGGTAATTATTATCAACCACCAGCAAGGTTGAGGTAAGCTGCCGCAATGGTGAATCACCAAGTTTAAATGAAATGCCGGTTTGGTCAAGGTGACTGCCTAAAATATCCTGCGACGCGGTAACTCCCTGTATTATCGAGTTGGAAAGCAACTCCTGTTTAAACAAATCATATTTGTTTTGTGGGATCAAACCTAAAGGAACATTAACAATCTGATCGCGGTTAAAGCCGGGATCTTTTTTCTGCATAAACTTAAGTTGCCTGATAACCAAAACTGTAGCTATCATTAAGATTACAGCACTCGTAAACTGGCCAACAACCAAAATATTACGCAATGGCACTTTATTGCCCCCCGCCGTTGCTAAAGCCCCCTTTAATACTTTAATCGGTTGAAACGACGACAAAAAAAGCGCAGGGTATATACCTGAAATAATACCAACAAGCACGGTGCTAATAAGAACCACTCCTATAAGCATGTTATTGTCATGCAGCGGTAAACTAATATCACGCTGGCTTAAACTGTTTATAAAAGGAATGGCAAGGCTTACAAAAATGCAGGCAAAAGCCAGGGCTATCAAGGATAATAACACGGTTTCGCCCAAAAACTGCATGGCCAGTTGAAAACGTCCGGCCCCGATAGATTTACGTACGCCAACCTCCTTAGCCCGCTCTGATGACCGCGCGGTTGAAAGGTTAATGAAATTAATACAGGCTATCACCAAAACAATGATCCCTATAACTGTAAACAGGTTGGTGATATGTTTATCAAATTTTTGATAATTGATATAATCCAGCCCTATATCAGCCGAGTTAGCGTGAACATCTTTCAGGGATAATAAGAATAGCTCGTAATTTTTAGGGCCATCTTTACCTTTATATTTTTGAAGATAGGCTGGAAACTTTTTTCAAGCGCCGCTATATTGGTACCAGGGGCCAGTTCAAGATAGGTATTTAACCAGTTGCCGCCCCAGTTGGTAAACATCCATTTCTTATAAATACTACTGAATGAAAACAGGCAATCAAACTGCAATTGTGAGTTTTTGGGCACATTAGCTAATATACCGGTAACCGAATAGGTTATAGTATCCTGCCCGTAATTGGTTACAGTTTTACCTATCGGGTCATCATTACCAAACATTCGTTTGGCTGCATCTTCTGTTAATAAAACGCTGCGGGGTTTTAACAAAGCGGTTGCCCGATCGCCCCTCAGCAGTTTAAAATCAAACATTTTCAAAAAAACCGAATCCACAAAGAATACCTGTGGCATGTACACTCGTTTAAGTCCGTTATTGAGCGGAAACTTTTGCTGCCAACGAACACGCGTAAAATTTTTTATTTCCGGGAAATCGGTTTTCAGAGTTGGCCCCATCGGAAACATGGATAACGCAACCTTTTGTGAGGCGCCCATTCCCTCAAACTTTTGCACCTCGTTTAAGCGGTAGATGTTTTTAGTATGCAGATTATCAAAGCTTTTTTCATAATAAACAAAAAGCGTGATCACAATGCAGGCCGCCATACCAACGGCCAACCCAAAAATGTTAATAGCCGAAAAAACCTTGTTTTTCCAGATATTGCGCCAGGCGGTTTTGAAATAATTTTTTATCATTAGTTTATCTCGTTTAGGTCATTTTGCCCCGCATTCCATTAATAAGATGAAAGCATGGCTTAATGACAATTATTCGGAACGTAAACTTTTAACCGGGTTGCTCAATGCTGCTTTTATTGCCTGAAAGCTAATGGTAGCTACTGCCACCAAAACGGCTAATACACCAGCCAGCACAAATACCCACCATTGAACATCTATACGATAGGCAAAATCTTTGAGCCATTGATGCATAAAATACCAACCTACCGGCATGGCTATTATGCAGGATATCAATATCAGCTTTAAAAAATCAAAGGATAGCAGGTTAACAATACCGGGTACCGACGCGCCAAGCACTTTGCGGATCCCTATTTCGCGGGTACGTTGCAGCGTGCTGTACGAAGCCAAACCAAGCAAGCCCAAACACGAAATGAATATGGCGAGAACGGCGAAGTTGAAAAATAGCTTACCGAAACGCTGTTCAGAGCGGTACTGCCTGTCAAAAAACTCATCTAAAAAATAAAATGAGTATGGCCTGTTAGGGATAAATTGTTTCCACTTACCTTCTATCTGCGCCAATGTGCTATTCAGATTTTTCGGGGAGACTTTTACAGTTATCAGATCAAGACTATGAAGCTCGATTCGCATGGTAAGCGGCTTGATTACCTCCTGTAACGAACGGAAATGAAAATCTTTCATTACACCTACTATTTTACCTTCGCGCCCCCATTGTTTAAACCGTCGGCCGATAGCATCTTTAGGAGAGCTATAGCCAAACAATTTAACAGCGGCTTCATTGATAAGCATCGCCTGGGCCGTATCAGTACCAAATTCACGTGAAAACGAACGACCCGCAACCATCTTTATCTTAAATTGGTTTACATAGTCATAATCAACAAAATACAGATCAAGGTTAGCTATCTGCAAATCGCCCATTTTATTTTCTATCTCGGAGTAAGCCCCGTTATTTCCACCTCCAGGGATACTTGAAGCAGATGCCGTTGATACTACGCCGGGAATTGAACTGATAGCATTTTTCAGGGATTCTTTAGCAGGATCGCTGTTGGTGTTGAGTACAAGCATTTGTTCTTTATTAAAACCAAGATCGCGGTTTTGCATAAAGCTCATTTGGTTATAAACTACTATAGTTCCAATAATAAGCGCTATGGAAATACTAAACTGAGCAACAACAAGCGTTTTGCGTAAAATTCCGCCCTTCCGGCTTCCGGAAAAACGGCCTTTCAAAACCATCACCGGTTTAAAGGACGATAGTACCAACGCAGGATATAAACCGGCAAGCAGGCCGATGCAAATAGACGTTACAAACAGAATAACTACATAGTACCAGTTTGAAAAGATGCCGGAACTAACAGTTTTACCAGCCAATTGATTAAATGCAGGCAACAATAAAGCAGCGATACCAAGCGTAAGTAAAAAAGCTATGATACAAAGTACCACCGATTCACCGATGAACTGGCCTGCAAGCTGGCTCTTTTCGGCGCCCACAACTTTACGAATCCCTACTTCTTTGGCGCGTTCAACCGAGCGGGCAGTAGTAAGGTTAACGAAGTTGATGCAAGCTATCAGCAAAATAAAAATCGCGACAATACTGAATATATACACATTGCTAATGCTTCCAACTTCCTGTCCGCCTCTTTTTGAGTAGAGGTAGGTATATTTTAAAGGCTCAAGCATGAGCCTATAGAACATCTGGCTTTTCTTCATTCCGTCCCCGTCACGATTTTGCAAAAAGGCAGGCATTTTAGCTTCAACAGCCTTTGGACTTGTACCCGGTTTTAACAAAAGATAAGTCGTAGCGCCGAAATTGCCCCACTGCCCGTCAATTCCTTTATTAAACTTTTGGGTTAACGATGTCATTGAGATGATCATATCGGCCTTGATTTGTGAGTTGCCAGGAAAATCCTTCATAACACCGGTAACCGTGGCAGGTACGGCATCGCCGGTAATTAATACGGTTTTGCCAATTGGGTCGGCACTGCCAAAATATTTTTTCGCGGTAGATTCGGTAAATACTATTGTAGCGGGCGCGGTGAGTACAGTCCTGGGATCGCCTTTAACTAATTTAAAATCAAAGACCTTAAAAAATGTCGAATCCGCGAACATGGAGTTTTCCTCCTGGAATTTTACATCTCCCCTGCGCACCAAAAACTGCCGCCGCTGGTGCGTACAAATGCTTCTACTTCGGGCAAGTCTGCCCTAATATTGGGTGCAAACGCCCATGATGTGCTACTGGTATTAATAGTTTCGCTCGGGGTTTTGATATCAGTTACCAAACGATAGATCCTATCGGCCTTTGTGTGAAAGTTATCGTAACTCAGCTCAAAGGCCACGTATATAAAAATGAAAAAACAGGCTGTTATCCCTATTGATAAGCCCGTAATATTAATAAACGAAAAGCCCCGGTGGCGCCAAAGGTTCCGGAGGGCTATTTTAATGTAATTTCTGATCATATTTTTTATTTTTTAATGTCATGGTCATATGGTCATTTATCTTACCCGTTATAACAACACAAAGCAAACTGATACAATTACCCATTATTCAGAACGTAAACTTTTAACCGGGTTGGCAATCGCGGCCTTAATAGCCTGAAAACTGATTGTCGTTAGTGTGATGACAATTGCTGCTGTCGCCGATATAATAAACACACCAGGGCCAACGGTTACCCGGTAATCGTATTTCTGCAACCACCCCTGCAAAAAGTAAAAGGCTACCGGCGAGGCTATTACACAACTAATAAGCACCAGCAACACAAAATCCTTCGACAGTAAAAACCATAACTGGCTTACAGTTGCACCTAATACCTTGCGTACGCCAATTTCTTTAGTTCGCTGCTCGGCGATGTATGCGGCTAATCCAAACAGGCCGAGGCATGAAATAAATATGGCCAGGCCCGCAAAAATGCCCGACAATTTCCCCACCAATACTTCCTGGCCAAACTTGCGGTTATAATCATCATCTACAAAGCGATATGTAAATGGATAAGCAGGACTATATTTTGAAAACACCTGCCCTATTTTATCAATGGCATCGTGCGGGTTTACTTCAGGCGAGAGGCGGTAGATCATGTTTTGATGCGGATCGTTATTATACAAAAACATGGTTGGGTCGGCTTGTGCAAATGGAGATAACATCAGCGCGTTTTTAACTACCCCAATTATCTTGCGTTGCTTGCCCCCATAAGTTATTACCTGGCTTATCGGGTCGCCTTTAAGGCGCAGGCGCTTAACCGCTGCTTCATTGAAAATAATATTCAATGAATCGGACACCACATTATTATAATCTCTCCCGGCAAGCATTTTCATGCCTACAGTCTTGAAATAATCATTAGCTACAGCTATTACGCCCATTTCAACGGTTTCGCCGGTAAATTTACCGGGCCATTGGTCAAGGTTGTTGTGCATGTTAATATCTGTAATGGTGCTTGACGCTGTGGAGATACTTTCAATCACGCCGCTTTGCAATAATTCATTTTTAAAAGCGGAATAGTGCTTACCCAAATCTTCGTTGGCATTAGTGGCTATTAACCTAGTAATATCGTATCCCGCCGGGCGGTTTTTTGCATACTGAATTTGCCTGTAAATAACAGCTGTACTTATGATCAACGCTATTGAGCAGCTAAACTGCATTACTACTAAAACTTTACGCGAATACGACGCTGAGCGGCCAACCTGAATTGTACCTTTTAATACCTTAACCGGATTAAATGACGAAAGATAAAACGCAGGGCGGCTACCGGCCACCAGGGCTGTAAGCAATACACACCCTATGACAATCAGCCAAAAGATTGCGCTGTTAAAGGGAATGGAAATAGTAGTCCCGGTAAGCGAGTTAAACGGCCCGAGCGCTATTTGAACAAAAAGTATTGAGCATATAAAGGAGATCAGTGTGATCAATGTAGATTCTGTCAAGAACTGGAATATCAGATGCTGACGTTGTGATCCGATAGCTTTACGGATACCGACCTCGCGCGCGCGTTTTTCAGACCGGGCAGTTGTGAGATTGATGAAATTCACGCAAGCTATCAGCAGCACCAGTAAACCAACAATACTAAAGGTGCGTACATAATCAATAAACCCACTTACTGCAACTCCATTTTTATAATCGGCAAAAAGGTGCCAATCGGTCATGGGCTGCATAATTACATCCGAGTTTTCGGCGTTAATATTTTTTTCGCCTTTTTCGATGTGAAGGATCTTTGGGGCCAGTTGTGCGTAAGTTACACCTGGTTTTAGCTTTGCAAATAGCTCGAAGCTATTGTTACCAAAGCTATCGTGGGCGTCTTTCATGTAAGGCTGTTGCTCCATCAAACTGAATGGAATAACATATTTAAATTGAAGCGACGAATTCAATGGTACATCCTGAATCACGCCGGTAACCTTTAAATTGTAGTTATTATCAACCTTAACAACCTTATTAATCACATTCCCGGTGCCAAATAAAGCGAGAGCAGTAGCTTTGGTCAATACAATTGAATATGGATCATTCAAAGCGGTTGTACGGCTCCCCTGTAAAAAATTGTATTGAAAAATTTTCAGGAAATCGCTACCTGCCTGCACGCCATCAATAGATAACTTTTTATCGCCTACCATTAACCCATGTGTGCCACCCCAATCTGTGGGTGCTACATATTCTATTTCGGGCATAGTTTTCAACACATCTGCCAGTTTTAGCGAGGTTGAACTAAACGTTAATTTTTCGCCATTACTGTTAAAATTACGGCGAACCTGGTATGCCCTATTGGCATCAGGCAAAAACCTGTCGTATGAGTACTCATTAGCAACCCAAAGTGCTATCATTAAGGCAACAGCCATCCCGGCTGCCAATCCCAAAACGTTTATAGCTGTATAAGCCTTATTGTTAGCGATGTTTCGCCAGGCTATTTTGATATAATTTCTAAGCATACTGTTGGTTCATTAGTTCAATTGTTCATTAGTTCATTGGTTTTATTCGCGAGTAAAAATTATTTGCACAACCTTGCCCGCGTTCGCTAATGAACTAATGAACAAGTGAACAAATGAACCCTACTCCGAACGCAAACTTTTAACCGGATTGGCAAGCGCAGCCATTGCAGCACGATAACCTACCGTAATCCACGCTATAATAAATGTGGATAGTATGGACATCACAAATATTTGTGGACCGATACTAATCCTGTATTGAAAATCCTTTAAGTAATTATGCATTGCCCACCAGGCCAGCGGAGAGGCTATTACAAATGCTATAAGCAGCAATATGCTGAACTCCTTGCCAAACAACCATAAGATGCTGCTGATATTTGCACCCAATACCTTACGAACCCCGATCTCCTTGGTTTTACGTACAGCCATAAATGACACCAGGCCATACAGGCCGAGACAACCTATAATGATTGCGATACCGGCAAACGCTTCAACCAGGATTAGTAATATATTATCCATCTGATAGAAACGGGCAATGGTATCATCCAAAAACTGGTAAGAATACAATTCTTCAGGGAAAGTTTGGTTCCAGATCTTATCAATATCCGCCAGTGTAGCTTTGGCATTACGCATATCTATCTTCACAGCAACGGTAGATAGTGATTGATAGTTAGGCATCACACATAATGGTGAAATCTCCGCATGGAAAGAGTAATTGTAAAAATCTTTCATTACGCCTACAATGGTACCTTTATAGTCGCGGCCATTAATTGCCATTTGTTTCCCTATTACATCCTGCGGTTTAAGGTGCAGTTTATTAACGAAGGTTTCGTTCACCAAAAACTCTTTAACCGAATCGCCTTTGAAGAAGTTTCTGCCGGCAATAAGTTTAATGCCGAAGGTTGAAATGTAATTTTCGTCGGCCTGTTTGGTGTTGATGCTCCAATGCTCGTCTTCGGCACGATTATCATATTGAATACCGGTATTACTATTTGAACGCGACGCCGGCGGGTTATAACAGTAAGATACATTTTCAACACCCTTAATTTCGCTGAGGCGATTACGCATCGTGCTCATTTTCATCTTATCGTTTTGAGGAAGCGGCACAAGCACTACGGCATTTTTATTAAAGCCCAGATCGGCAGTTTGTGAATAATGTAATTGCGATACTACGATGATAGTACCGATGATAAGTACCTGCGATATAGTGAACTGGGTAACTACCAGTACCCTGCGTAACGAAAAACCACCGACATCCTTTTGTGACAGTTTACTTTTAAGCGCTTTAATTGGCTGGAACCTCGCCAGTACCAAACCAGGGTATGAACCCGAAAGAAATACAACAACAAAAGTAATAACAACTATAAAAGCGCTTAATTCGGCCCAGTTAAAGGTCATCCTTGCATGGAAGAGATTGTTTAATGGCGTCAAAGCAATCTCGGATAAACCAATAGCAACTCCCACAGCAATAATGCTGATGATAGCTGTTTCGGCAATAAACTGCCAAAATAATTGAAAAGGCTGACTACCCAATACTTTACGGATGCCTACCTCTTTTGAGCGGTTTAGCGCCTGGGCCGTAGCCAGGTTTATAAAGTTTACCGAGGCCGTAATGATCAGGAACACGCCGATAAAGAACAGCGCCCATAAATAGCTTTTATCGGCATAACCGCCAAGTTCACGGTCAAAGTGCATTTCAGCAATAGGTTGTAATTTAAAGCGCCAAACCTGCAAATCCCTGCCGGTGTAATTCTTTTTAACCAATTGCAGCATGGCTGTTTCAACCTGTGCTTTGGTTACACCCGGTTTCAACTTGGTAAAACCCTGACAGCCGCTGTAAACACCGCCCCAGTTATTTTCACGGCCCTTACCTGCGTACACCTCCATACTTGCATACGAAATAAAGATCTGTTGCTTTTGGTCGGTGTTATTTGGCAAATCCTGCAGCACACCGGTTATAGTAACAGTTATATTATTATCCAGCTTAAAGGTTTTGCCTATTGGGTTATCATTACCAAAATATTTTTGGGCCATTTTTTCGGTAACCAACGCTTCATTCGGGTTAACAAGCATCGTTTTCTTATCGCCTTTAAGCAATGGAAAATTCAGGATATCGAAATACTCGGGCTCAACAAAGGCAACACCGTCATCCTCACCAAATTTTTTCACTTCATTTCCCTTGGTAATAGTGATCAGCGTTTTATTAAAGCTGATATATCTCGCCGTTTTTTCGCTAAAGGCAAAGTCATTTCGATAACCCTTGGCCATCGGTTGCGGAATAGCGCCTACCCGGTCTACACCCTGATCGTGAAACTCGGTATAAAAACGGTAGATCCTGTCTTTATCCTTATGAAAGGTATCAAAACTCAGGTGGTAAGTGATCAGCGTAAATATTAATACCCCACAGGCTATACCCAAAGCCAAACCAATAACACTGATGGTTGCGTAAGCCTTGTTACGCACCAAATTTCGCCATGCAATTTTTATGTAGTTTTTGATCATAAACCCCTCCTAACCTCCCCAAAGGGGAGGAATTGTACTTGTGATATATTTAGTTATTATTTATGTATTTTAATCTTCTTAAAGCCCTCTCCTTTGGAGAGGGTTTGGGTGAGGTTACTCACTTCTCAAACTCTTCACCGGATTGCTCAATGCAGCTTTTATAGCCTGGAAACTTATAGTCACCAACGTTATAATTATAGCGGCAACAGCCGAAAGCACAAATACCCCGGGCCCTATTGTTATCCTGTAATCATATTTTTGCAGCCAATCCTTCAAAAAGTAAAAAGCTACAGGTGTTGCTATTATGCAACTTAACATCACCAGCAAAATAAATTCTTTTGATAGCAGCAGCCATACCTGTGCTATTGAGGCACCCAATACTTTGCGAATGCCGATCTCTTTGGTACGTTGTTCGGCTACATAAGCAGCTAACCCAAACAAACCAAGGCATGAAATAAAAATAGCCAATCCTGCAAAAACACCTGCCAGCTTGCCAACTAATGCCTCGAGGCTAAATTTGCGATTGTATTCCTCATCAACATACTGATAGATATAAGGATACGCCGGGTTATAAGTATCAAAGATCTTCCCTATCTTCTTAATGGCATCCTGCATATTTACGTTAGGTGCCAGGCGATACATGATGTCGTTACCTCCTCTGCCATGATTAAATACAGCAGGCTGCACAGGTGTAAATGGCGATTCCATCAGAGCATCTTTAACCACCCCTATAATGTGAACCCGCCCCAAAAAGCTATAATTTATCACTTTGTTAATAGGATCTTTTAAGCCCATGCGTTTTACGGCAGCCTCATTGATGATCACATTTGTTGTATCAGCTGCCCATTCGGCCGAAAAGTCACGCCCTTCCTTCATGGTCATGCCCATTGTTTTGAAGTAATTAGGCGATACGGAGATAGCGCCAACGTTTATTCCTGTTTCGCCACCTGCTTTTCCGGGCCAGTTATCGATCCCGGTATGGCTATAGATATTGGTAACCGGGCTTGATGCCGACGCCACACTCTCTACCATTCCGCTTGCTATCAGATCGTTTTTTAATGCGCTGTAGTTTTTTTCAAGATCACCGCTCATATCGGTCATCATTAAACGGGTTGAACTATAACCGGTAGGCCTGTTTTTGGCGTATTGTATTTGCTGGTAAACAATAACAGTACTGATAATCAAAGCAACAGAACAGCTAAACTGCATTACTACCAACACCTTGCGCGGCAATGATGCCGAGCTGCCAACCTTAATGGTACCTTTTAATACCTGTACGGGATTAAATGACGACAAGTAAAATGCGGGGCGACTACCTGCCAATAAACCGGTAAATAACACATACCCTATCATCATCACCCAAAACCAAACATTGGTATAAGGAATATTAATGGCACTGCCTACGATAGCATTGAAAGACGGAATAGCCACCTCCACTATCACAATTGACAGCAAAAATGAAATGAAAGTGATCATTACCGACTCCGCGAGGAACTGGGCTATCAGATCGCTGCGTTGCGAGCCGATGGCTTTGCGAACACCTACTTCACGGGCGCGTTTTTCAGACCGGGCTGTAGAAAGGTTCATGAAATTAATACAAGCAATAAGCAGCACCAAAAAACCTATCACGCTAAACATGCGCACATAGTCAATGAAACCACCAACAGCTTTTCCGTTTTTGAAGTCATTATACAAGTGCCATTTTTTAAGCGGATGAATAATTACCTCTGGCTTTGCCGGGCGCATCTGCTCGCTGTGATCGTACACTATATTTTTAATTTTCGGTGCGATTTGCTCCATTGTTACACCGGGTTGCAACTCCAAAAACATATTGAATGAGTTATTAGTCCACATGGTGCGGGAACCTTTCATCCAATCTTCAGTGGCTTCTTTAAAAGCAAAGGGTATTAAAAAGCTAAACTGAATGGTAGCATTTTTCGGGATATCCTTTATAACACCGGTCACCTTCAAATTGTGGCTGTTATCGTAACGTATTACTTTATTTATCGGGTCTGCATCTCCAAAAAGTGCTTTAGCTGTCGATTGATTAATAATAATAGAATTTGGCTGTGCAAAAACGTCCTTAGCATTCCCTTCTATAAAAGGATATTTAAAGATCTGTAGAAAATCGGAATGAGCGGAGCCACCCGATACATAGAGCTTCTTATCCCCTACCAAAAGGTCGTGCCATTGCATGCCTACCCAATCGGCTTCGGCAACGCGTTTGATTCCGGGAATCTCTTTGCGCAATACTTCAGCCAGCGGCAACGAAACCGCGGTCTGTGTATGCTCACCATCATGCTGGGTAGTGAAATGTTGTTCAACCTGGTAAAGCTGCTCATAATTGGGCAAAAACCTGTCGTATGAATATTCATTGACTACCCAAAGACCAATCATCAGCGCAACCGCCATGCCTGCGGCAAGCCCCAATATATTAATTGCACTATAAACCTTGTTGTTAAGGATATTGCGCCAGGCGATTTTTAAATAGCTCTTTATCATGATTCAATTCATTAAGTCATTGGGTCATTATGTCATTTTTACCCGCGTTCAAATGAATAATGACGCGAAGCAAAATGACACAATGAAATTATTCCGACCTCATACTCTTCACCGGGTTGCTCAATGCAGCCTTAACAGCCTGAAAACTCACTGTTGCCAGCGCTATAACAATAGCGGCAATGCCGGCGGCGGCGAAAACCCACCATTGTACAGTTACCCGGTACTGATAACTTTGCAGCCAGTTATTGATTGCATACCAGGCAACCGGAAAGGCAATCAGGCACGAAACTGCAACCAGCTTTAAAAAATCAAGGGATAATAATCCGGTTAAACCGGCTACCGAAGCACCAAGTACCTTTCGGATGCCTATTTCTTTGATCCTTCTTTCGGCAGTATAGGCTGCTAACCCAAACAAACCAAGACACGAGATCACGATAGCCAGCGATGCAAATATGCCCGACAGCTTACCGGTAAGGGCCTCCGTTTTAAACAGCTCATCAAAATCAGCATCAACAAACTTGTATTCGAATGGATAACCGGGGTTGGCGCGTTTATAAACTTCGCCTGCTTTTGCCAGCGCCTCGGTTAAATTAACGCCCTGTTTAAAGCGGATAGTTAAAATGTTATTGTTTTGCGGACGGCTAAACAGCATCAGCGGCGCACCAGAAACATACATGTCATTATAAAGGAAATCTTTAATGATTCCCGCGATTTGGTAGGGTTTACTACCGCCATCCCTGATAATGCCACCTACGTGACCGGCCTTACCCATTTGTTTGGCAAAGGCTTCATTAATGATCACGTTACTGCTATCGAGCTTTGCATTGGCATAAAAATCCCTCCCGGTAAGCAGTTTCATATTCATGGTTGATACAAACTGAGGGCTTACGCTTTCGATAGTGATCAGTGGATTTTTTGAAACATCTTTTCCGTCCCATGAAAAATTATCAGTGTTACTCCAAATTTGTAAAATTGGATATTCACTCAATGAAGCGTCGGCTACAACCCCGGTTTGCTTTAATTCATTATTTACTGCAGCAAAATGATCAGTAAGTTTGCCTTTTGTATCGATATAAACAAGGTTATCTTTTTGATAACCCAGTTGTCTGTTTTTAACGTGCTGAATTTGTTGGTATATAATTACTGTTCCGATAATTAATATGATGGATACTGAAAACTGGATCACCACCAAACTTTGCCTAATAAAACCTGCGCCTGCTGCAGATGGTAACTTGATATTTTTTAATACGGTAATAGGATTAAATGATGACAAGTAAAACGCGGGATAGCTGCCAGCCAGCAAACCGGTAACCAAACCTATCGACAGTAAATAAAACAAATGGATTGGTTTTAAAAGATCGATAAAAAGCTCTTTTTGAACCATAGTATTGAACGATGGCAGAACTGTGTAAACTAAAAACACAGCGACTATTACCGCTATAAACGCCATGACCACCGCCTCAACTATAAACTGAGCTACAAGTTTACCTTTCGCGGCTCCCATCACTTTGCGTACCCCAACCTCCTTAGCCCTTTTCTCAGATCTTGCAGTTGACAAGTTCATGAAATTTATGCAAGCTATGATAAGTATAATACAGGCAATTACCGAAAACAGACGAACATACTCAATACGACCGCCACTCATTTTACCATCAATAAATTTATCACGAAGGTTCCAGTCGTTCATTCCGAAAAGAAAGCAGACAGTTTTATTGCCCTCTTTTTTGGTACCGATGTAGTTGGCCAGCTTTTTATTAACGGCATTAACATCAGCTGTTGGTTCCAACTCTACATAAGTACGAGTCCAGTTGGCGCCCCAATCCTGTTGCCAGGGTTGCACATGGTCGATGTTTTTTAAAGGGGCCAACCAATGTATCTGAAAAGTTGAGTTTTTAGGCAGGTCGGTAAATACGCCGGTAATGGTAAAATCATGTTCATTATCCATTTTTAAAGCTTTGCCAATCGGGTTGGCACTGCCAAAAAACTTTTTAGCCATTGTTGTACTGATCACTACCGAATGCAGCTCCTGAAAAGCATTAGCTTCTTCACCCTTAACGAAAGATAATTTTAGCATCGGAAAAATCTCTGCATCAGCGTAAGTGCCATTTTCGTTAATCACTTTCTCTCCCAGGGCAAATACCATGTCATGGTCTCCACCCATGCGGGCAGCATTTTTCACACCAGGGATATCTGCTTTTAGTGCAGCGGCCATTGGCCCCGGTGTAGCACGAAATGTGGAGGTTTTACCATCATAGGTTTGATTTTCACGAACAGTGTACAGATTATCGCGCTTTACAAAGTTGTGATTAAAGGTAAGCTCATCCTGCACCCACAAGAATATCACGGATGCGCAAGCAACACCTATAGCCAAACCGGCAATATTCAAAAAGCTGTAAGCCCGGTTTTTCATCAGGCCTCGTACAGTGGTTTTAATGTAATTTCCTATCATGGTAGTTGTTCATTGGTTCATTAGTTCATTGGTAATTGTATAGTCCGTTAACTGCAAACTGCCACTGCCAACTGCTACTCACTTCTCAGGCTTTTAACCGGGTTAACAAGTGCGGCTTTAACAGCCTTATACCCTACTGTCAACCAGGCTATTATCAGCGATGATATTATTGCCAGTAAAAAGATCCAGGCACTCATCGAAATGCGGTATACAAAGTTTTGCAGCCAGCCGTTCATAATATACCATGCGGCGGGCATGGCTATCAGGAACGAGATACCTATAAGCACCATAAACTCTTTTGAAAACAGCAATACTATACTACTTACAGATGCTCCTAAAACCTTACGGATGCCAACCTCTTTTGTGCGCTGAACTGCCATGAACGAAACCAACCCGTACAAACCAAGGCATGATATAAAAATGGCTATCCCGGCAAAAATTTTGTACACCAAGGCCATTTTGTTCTCCTGCTCGTAAAATTTGGCAATATTATCATCCAGGAAATAACCGTTATAAGTATATTCGGGATAAGTATTCTCCCACAGTTTTTGCAGCTGCGATACAGTTTTGCTCAAATCAGCAGTTTGGATCTTGATACCTATTTGCCCCTCGAATTTCTTAGCAGGTGATATTACTATTGGTTTTATAGCCTCGCGAAGCGAGTTGGTTTTAAAGTCCTTAACTACCCCTACTATTGGCAGCCATTTGCCGCCGCCCAAGCGTAATGTTTTGCCAATGGCATCATTAGCATTTTGGATACCCAATTTATGGATAAAGGTTTCGTTAACCACGTACTGCCTGACCGTATCACTTACATCGTAGCCTTTGCCGGCAACAAATGTCAAACCATAAGTTTTGAAGTAATCTACGTCGCCAAATTTAAGGTAGGTATTAAAGCCTACGTCCTTGGTTGAGTTATTGAAATCGAAATTTGTACCCCAGTTATTTTCTGATGATGGTACATCCGAAGAGAAACTGATTGCTTTAACATTAGGATCCTGCAACACCTGTTGTTTAAACGATTCCATTTTACGGAGGCTTAAACTATCGGTATAACCAGGAATGATGAGCAAAGCATTTTTGTTAAAACCGAGATCGGCTTTATTTACAAAGTCCATCTGGTTTACCGCTACGATGGTACCAATAATGAGCAATTGTGATATGGCAAACTGTGCAATCACCAATCCCCGGCGAAGCGGGATCCCACCGATAGAAGCTGCCGTTATTTTATTTTTAAGTGCAAGCACCGGCTTAAAGCCTGATACTACCAATGCTGGGTAAATGCCCGATAATAATACAATAGTAATTGTACTGCCCGCTAAAAATAGCAAGCTACCCGTAGTAAATAAGCTGATACTATCGGGCACATTGGCTATATTTTTCAATTGCGGCATGGCCAGCCTCGCTACTGCCAAAGCAATCAGGGCCGAAGTAATAACAATGATTGTTGTTTCGCCAATTACCTGAAAAATCAATTGCGGACGGGTACTGCCCAGCACCTTACGGATGCCAACTTCTTTTGACCGGCCAACAGATTGTGCTGTTGAAAGGTTGATAAAATTGATAGAAGCCATAATAATGATGAGCAAAGCTATGAATGACAGGGTACGCAAGGTAGCCTTGCTGGTACTATGATCACCAAGCGGGTTACCTATCCGGGTATCAAAATGCATATCGGCAAGCGGCTGTGGTAACAGCGTAGTTTGTGCCGATCCCTTTTTAAAATGCTTGGTCGAAAATGCTTTTAACTGTGCGTCGATACTGCTTTTTGACATGCTTGCCGGGAACAACATAAATACCTCATGGCTGCTGCTGGTTGATCCCCATTCGGCGCTGTAGTTGTAATCTTTAGGATGCTGTTTCCAGGTATCGAATGATACCATTACTTTAAACGGAAAATCGCTGTTAACCGGAGCGTCTTCTACAATGCCAGATACTTTCAGCGTTAAAACATTATCCATTTTAAGAATTTTGCCTACAGCATTTGTCCAGTCGCCAAAATACTTAATGGCCGAACTTTTATCCAACACAACCATATCCGGACTGGCCAGTACAGCGGGACTACCAGCGAGCCATTTGTAGCTAAAAATGTCGAAGAATTGAGGCTGAATAAATAGCACGCCAATATTTTCAGTAAATTTCTTATCGCTGCTGTTACTTCCAGCGGCTTGCGGCACTGTAATCTGGCTGCCATAACTGCTGTTCAAAGCTGCCACTTTAGCCTGTGGTATATCCAAACGAAGGGCATCTGTAGCAGGAACAGCAACTCCGGGATTGGTGGTAGTTTCCGACTCGTGCTTTTCCTGGGTAACTATACGATAAATGCTTTTATAATTAGGATTGAAAGTATCAAAACTAAGCTCAAACTGAATAATCACAAAAATGAGCAGGCAGGCAGCCAGGCCAACTGTTAAACCCGCAACATTTATAGCAGAATAGCCTTTATGACGCACGATATTGCGCCAGGCTATTTTGAAGTAATTTTTAAGCATATCGTACAGCAATTTTCGAAATTGATGTAAAAGCTATACCAAAACCAAAAACAATTGAATATCAGATATTTAAGTCAGATAAAAAACATCAACTGTTCGTAAGTGTAACACTTTGTGTACGGTATTGATACAGTGGTTTGATTTCAGATTTGGGATGTTCGATTTAGGATTTGGAGATTTATTTCCTGGGCAACCTCAACGGGTGGAAAGTAAAAACGTCAGATGTTCGAAAAACATCTGACGTTTTCATAAATTGGTTGCTACCTTTTATCTTTCGTCTTTAACCTTTTACCTCAAAAAATCACTCGCTCCTTAAGCTATTTACCGGGTTGGCCAGTGCAGCTTTGATAGATTGGATGCTTACAGTTATTAACGCTATTAAAAGTGCTATGCACGCGGCAACGGCAAAGATCCACCATGTGATATTTGTGCGGTATGCGAAATCCTGCAGCCATTTGTTCATCATGTACCAGGCCACCGGGAAAGCAACGATGTTGGCTATGACAACTGTTTTTAAAAACTCGGCAGATAGCAGTCCTATTATATTTTGAACACTGGCGCCAAGCACTTTACGAATACCTATTTCTTTTACCCGCTGTTCGGCGGCAAAGGCTGCCAGGCCGAGTAAACCCATGGCCGATATTGCAATGGCTATAATGGCGAAAGCGGCTATCAATGTTGACGAACGCTGTTCAGCATGGTAAAGTTTATTGTACCCGTCATCAATAAAACTATAATCAAACGGCTGGTCGGGAACAAATTCATTCCATACATTTTGGGCTATCTTTATAGCTACCGCCGTATTACCTGGAGTTGTTTTAATATAAAAGCTCCTTGCCCAATCGGTATGATTATTAATAACCATAGGGCCTATCTTTTCATGAAGACTCCTGAAGTTAAAATCTTTCACCACGCCGGCTACTATGCCAGAGTCGCCGTTAAACTTAAACCGCTGCCCGATAACGGGTTTATGAATCCCGAGCTGTTTCACTGCGGTTTCATTCAAAATTACATTATGCTGATCCGAGCCATTTTTATCAAACCAATGCCCATCGGCCATTTTAAGGCTTAGTATATGTTGAAATTTTTCATCGGCCGATATGGTGGAAACCGAGGGTTTATAATCAAGTGGCCTGCCTTCCCAATCCATTGATCCTGAAACCTTGTTGCTATTATTAAAAAAGGCATCGTTGGCCGATTGAGAGACCTCAGCTATCGCGCTTTGCTGTGTTAATTCGCTGGCGATGCTTTTTAATTTCGACTCCCTTGTTTTATCGTCCAACCCAAGCACCTGCCATGGTATAGTCATTACAAAAACATGTTCGCGCTTATAACCTAAATCAGCATTTTTCATAAAATTAAGCTGGCGATAAATGATCATTGTGCTGATGATAAGCATCACAGAGATACCAAACTGCAAAACAACCAGCGTTTTACGGATGCCACCATCTTTAAACTTCAATAACGCCCTACCCTTAAACACACTTAATGGCTTAAATGACGATAATAATACAGCCGGATATAGGCCATTGAAAACAAAGCAAACTATCAGTGTACCCAACAATATCAACCATGTAATACTGGATGTTAGTGGTTGTACAAAATGCTTTTCGGTAACCTGGTTAAACCAGGGCAGGCAAATCTGGATAAATAAAATAGCAAATAATAACGATAAGAAACTAACAACCAATGATTCGGACATAAACTGGGCAAAAAGCTGCCTCCTGCCCGCTCCTACAATTTTACGTACGCTCACCTCTTTTGAACGCACACTTGCCCTTGCGGTAGTTAGGTTTACATAATTAATGCATGCTGTTGCCAAAAGTAAAAAAGCCAGGATCAGGAAAATGTTAACCAATTTGCGGTTGCCGCTTTCAAATGAGGTGCTTAGCAAACCACTTTCAAAATGGATATCTTTTAGGCCAATTACACTCATGGTTGTATTTTCGCTGCCCTTGTTATTTTTCCTGATAATTTGGGTTAGCTTTTTGCCTACCTCTTTAATATTTACGCCCGGCTGCAGCTTTAAAAATGTGAGGCCGCTGTAATTACCCCAATTGCTCGCCTGTTCTTTTTCATGTGCATTGCTTAGTTTAGCCTCTACCGGCATCAATATATCGTACTGAAAGCTTGAATTTGCAGGATTATCCTTAACTACTGCCTGTACCTGGTAGTTCATGGAGTC
Source organism: Mucilaginibacter sp. P25 (assembly GCF_050859465.1). NCBI lineage: Bacteria > Pseudomonadati > Bacteroidota > Sphingobacteriia > Sphingobacteriales > Sphingobacteriaceae > Mucilaginibacter > Mucilaginibacter sp. P25. The sequence continues at coordinate 5,028,934 of NZ_CP193937.1, forward strand.
AACTTTCAGCATTTTGCCAACGGCTTCGCCATTACCAAAATATTTCTTTGCTGTTGATTCTGTCAGGATTAAACTAAATGGATTTTTCGAAAAGCTATCGGCGCTTCCAGCGATAAAATCGTAATGGAATACTTTGAACCAATTAGCATCTATATATGCATACTTTTTTCCGATATCAGTTGGTTATTATGATGTACCGTCATCATATAACCCGGCCACAAAAACGTATAATTCTTTAAACCGGGTATTTCCTGCTTAGCAACGGGGCCTAACATATAAGGAGACGACTCCCAATCCCACACTTCGTCTTTCGTCAGGCTTAGTTTCGTTTTTACCCGGTAGATATTATCAACGTCCGGGTGATAATTGTCAAAACTAAACTCGTTTTGTACCCATAGCATAATAAACACCGCCGCGGTGATGCCGATGGTTAGCCCCGCAATATTAATCAAACTAATAGTGCGGTGCTTAGCTAAATTACGGAATGCTACTTTAAAATAATTTCTGAGCATATTAATTAGTCATTATTGCATAGTCATTAAGTCATTTTGCTTTTCTAAATCATCAATCAAAATGACTTAATGACGCGAAGCAACTGACTCAATGACCAATTATTCAGAACGTAAACTCTTTGTTGGATTAGCCAATGCCGCTTTGATTGTTTGAAAACTTGAAGTGATCAATGCAGTTAGCAACATTCCCGCGCCGCTTGCTGCAAAGATCCACCAACTGATGGTTGTGCGGTCTGCAAAGCTTTCCATCCATTTGTTCATGGCGTACCAGGCCAGTGGAGTTACCAAAACAAATGCCAGCACAATGAGCATCACCAACTCGGTTGAAAGCAGGGTGACTATCTGTGCTACCGTAGCGCCAAGTACTTTCCGTACACCTATTTCTTTGGTGCGTTGATTGGTATTATAAATGGCCAAACCTAATAAACCAAGGCAGCTGATAAAGATCGATAAACCGGTTGCCCAGGTTAGCAAAGTTGATGTATGTTGCTCAGCATCGTAAAATTTGGCGATGCTTTCATCAAAAAAGCTATATTCAAAATCGTCTTCAGGATAAATCTCTTTCCACGCCTTTTCCATTGATACGATAGCTTTTTTCCATTCGTTGCCTCCGGCAGTTTGCGGCTTAAGCGCTATATGAAAGGTACCGTTGTTGTAATAACTGTTACTGATATGAATGCAGGTAGGTTTAATTGCCGAATGCAATGATTCAGAATAAAAGTCGGCCACTACACCTATGATCTGCATTCTTTTATCGCCATTAAACTTATCAATATATTTACCTACAGCATCAGCAGGATTTTTAAACCCTATTAGTTTTGCGTAAGTATTATTAATTAAAAATGCCCTGGTACTGTCGCCATATTGTATATTACGTCCGGCCAAAAGTTTAAGCTTGTATACATTAATATAATTAGGGTCGCCGTACTTTTCGTACAATTCAATCTTTATTTCCTTTTTGCCATCTATGTACGTAGCTTCCGTTGAATTGGTGCTGGTTGATGACGGAGCGGCCTTACCCGCGCTTACCAGCTCAACCTGAGGTATCGCCTTTAATTTGTTCATAAATACCTGGTTCTTACTAAGCGTTCGATTTTTCCAGGGTGAATTAATGATTAGGATGGCGTCCTTTTTAAAACCCAGATCTTTTGTAAGTGCATAATGAATCTGTTTGCCTACCAGCACAGTAGCCATTATAAAAAACTGGGCGATAACAAATTGAGTTACGGTTAATGATTTACGTAACCACGCATTACGGGCTTTACTACTGTTTGATGATGCCTGGTTTTTAAGAACCAAAACAGGTTTATAGCCTGATAGCAAAGCTGCGGGGTAAAAGCCCGACAATAAGCTTACCACTATTATCAATAAAAAAGGAACACAAAAAGATGGGGCTGGTGCAGCAGGTCAAGTTTAACACCTTCCGCTATAAAATCTTTAAACAGTTTTAATATTACAGGCGCCAGCGTCACCGAAATGATTACAGCCAAAAGAGTTATAATAAACGTTTCACTCAGAAACTGTGTTATAAGCTGGGCGCGGCTGCTTCCCATTGTTTTACGCACGCCAATTTCCTTGGCCCTTTGAGTGGCCTGTGCGGTAGTTAAATTAACAAAATTAATACAACCTAATAATAACAGGAAAGCAGCTATAACCAGTAAACCGTAAAGCGTTGTTTTGTTAGCCGGATTACCGGAATCAAATGTTCCGTATATACTATTAAAATGCAGATCGCTCAAAGGCTGCAATGTAAAATTACGTGTGTTGCCTTTATTTTCGGGTTTTGGCGGGTTGTTCTTTTTAAGAATAACGTTTAGTTGCTTTTCAAAATTAGCTGCAGTTGTATTAGGTGCCAGCTTAACAAAAAGAATAGATGAAGATGTAGTCCCCCCCAGTTGGTAAGGCTTAGTTCGTCAGAGAGTGCTTTATTAGTTTTTGCGGTTGAGTAGGAAATAAAATCGTGAAACGTAAAATCGTTGTTGCCCTTTAATGGTTCAACAATACCGCTCACGGCCACACTAATCGTATCATAAGTAATTACCCTGCCCATCATCTGGCTATATGACAGTTGAGGGAAATATTTTTTTGCCTGATCTGAAGTGAGCACGGTTTGGTTTGGCGCATTCAAGGCAGTACTGGCCGATCCTGCAAGCCAGTTGTATTTAAACATGCTGAAATACCTGCCATCCGCAAGGATCACATTATCCTGTAGTTTAAACTTAACAGGAACGCCCGCTTTTCCGGGGATAAATACATTAGGCTGATCCAACAGGAAAAATGGCACGGTAAGTTCCACCCCACTCACACCATTTCTTACAGCTTCGGGCACCGGGCCTGATACGCCGCGGTTATGCGCTTCTTCGCCGGAAAAGGTATAGTTTGAAACTACCCTGTAAATCCGGTCGCCGTTATCAAAGTTTTGATTAAACGTAAAATCAAAATGGACTATCAGGTAAATCACCAGCGCCGAACTGATCCCTATAGACAAACCGATTACATTTATGAATGTAAAAAACTTATGCCTCCAAAAGTTACGTAGTGCGATTTTAAAATAGCTTTTAAACATATTGTCAGGTCATTATATCATTAGGCCATTAAGTCATTTTTGACTCGCGCTAATCAAAAAATGACTTAATGACGCGAAGCAAAATGACCTGATGACAATTTATTCAGAACGTAAACTTTTAACCGGGTTGGCCAATGCTGCTTTTATTGTATTTAAACTTACCACAATCAGCGTTAGCAATAATATCAACAAGCCAACCGCGCTAAACAGCCAAATGTTAATATTGATGTGGTAGGTGTATTTTTGGAGCCAGTTGTGCATAATCCACCAGGTTAAAGGCACGGCTATGACAAATGCTATGGCCACCAACTTTAAAAACTCTGTAGAGATAAGCACCAGTAACTGTTGCACGCTGGCCCCCAAAACCTTGCGGATGCCGATCTCTTTAAAGCGTTTTTCGATGGTAAATGAGGCCAGACCTGCCAGTCCCATGCAGCAAAGAAAAATAGCCAGACCCGCAAATATGTTGGTGATACGGCTGATCAGCTCTTCTGTGAAAAACTTTTTACCAAACTCCTGGTCAACAAAGTGATATTCGAAAATGTCGGCGGGACTGTATTTGGCATAAATATTTTGAAGTAACCGGATCCCATCCTGCGGTTTCACCCCCGCATTTAACCTTATATCCATGTAACCCGAGCTGTTATGATCAGCAAAAACCATCATCGGATCAACCGGAACATAGGGCGATGACATTACTACATTATCTGTAATGCCAATCACCGTAAACTTCTTCGAGCCATATTGCAACTGCATGCCAAGCGGCCTTTTAACCTGCATAGCCTCAACCGCGGCCTTGTTCAGTAACACGGCTGATGTATCCGAAGGCATACCGGTAAAATCAGTCCCCTGCAATACTTTAATGCCCATGGTTTTGATGTAATCAATATCCGCGGTCATATTGGAGAATATGATATCGGCATTGGCTGGTTTACCCGCCCAGTTTGGCGGGCCCGAACGCCATGAAATTTGGGTAACCATGGCCGATGTACGAGTAACACTGTTAATAATACCCGATTTAAGCAGATCGTTTTTTATCGCGTTGAAGCTTTTATCGGTATTGGCTGTAGAGGGAACCATGATCAGGTTATCGGAATTATAACCCATGTTACGGTTTTTCACATGCTCAATTTGCCGGTAAACAATAACGGTAGCCGAGATCAGCAATATCGAACCTATAAACTGGAATACCACTAAAATACGGCGAGGAGTAATAGCGCCCTTACCAGCCACAAATGTACCCTTTAATACTTTTACAGGGTTAAATGATGATAGATACAAGGCAGGATAACTACCGGAAACTAATCCTGTAAATAAAATTATAACTAACGCCCCCAGCCAAAATACAGGCTGGTTAAGGTTTAACTGCAACTGCTTTTCTATCAACAAATTAAATTGAGGTAATAACAGATAAACGCAAAACACAGCGCAAAGAAAAGCAGTAACAACCAGGGTCATCGATTCGAAAAAGAATTGCAGTACTAACTGCCCCTTACTTGAACCCAGCGTTTTTCGAACGCCTACCTCTCTGGCCTTTTTCTCTGACCGTGCGGTAGATAGGTTCATGAAATTGACACAAGCTATCAGTAGGATAATAATGGCAATGATGATAAAGAAGCGCACATATTCTATCATGCCGCCAACGTTTTTACCATCTTTAAAATCGCTGTACAAATGCCACTTACTCATCGGAAAAGTAAAGTATTTGCTTATTTTATCCGTATTGTGCTGAAACATTACGTCGGTAATATATTTATCAACCTGGGCTATATCCGCGTTATCGGTGGTTTGAACATAAACCTCCCATGATGATCCCTGCCAACGGTTAAGCGCATCCTTTACACCCGGATCATTAAGATTATAAGGTGCGATGAAGTCAAATTGTTGCGTGGTATTATTAGGCGGATCAGCCACTACAGCAGTTACTTTATACGATAAGGCGTTATCAACTTTTACCACTTTGTTAATCGGATCGGCATCTCCAAATAAAGCCTTCGCTGTTGAAGCCGTAAGCACCACCGATGTTGGATCAATTATCGCGGTAGCAGCATCACCCTTGATAAAATGCCAGGAAAACATATCGAAATACTTCCCGCTAACTTGATAGCCTTGTTTTTTTATTTTAACATCGCCAACGTTAAACTGGTGTTGCTCAAGGTGGGATGTCATTACCGCGTTTTTGATTTGCGGGTAGCCACTTTCAAGCGCTTTAGCCAGCGGAAATACCATGTTAGGATCGGTAAAGATGTTGTTCTTAAAATCGCGGTTGGCGTAAACCTGGTGTATGTTTTTATAACTTCTATGGATCTTGTCGTAAGCAAGCTCATTTTGCACCCATAAAAAAATAAAAATAGTGCAGGTAATACCAATAGTAAGCCCCAACAGGTTTGTGATGGAGAACGCACGGTTCCTGTTAAGGCTACGCCATGCTATTTTAACATAGTTTTTTATCATTGTTATTGGTCATTAGGTCACTGAATCATTACGTCATTTTTTTGCAAAGTCGTTAAGTCATTTTTGCTTTGCATCAATCAATGACTAATGACGCGAAGCAAATGACTCAATGATTATTCAGATCTAAGGCTTTTAACCGGGTTTGCCATTGCCGCTTTTATTGATTGATAGCTAATAGTTGCAAAAGCAATGATCAACGCTATAACTCCGGCCATTACAAATACCCACCATTGAATGCTTACCCTAAAGGCAAAATCAAGCAGCCATTTGCTCATCGCGTACCAGGCAATTGGTAAGGCAATAACCGATGCCACTATTACCAGCTTCAAAAAGTCTTTCGATAGTTCGGTAACAATTTGCGGGATGCTGGCGCCGAGTACCTTGCGTACGCCTATTTCTTTTACCCTTTGTGATATGGTGAAGGCCGAAAGCCCGAATAAGCCTAAACAGGCAATGAATATAGCCAGGCACGAGAATATAGTAAACAAATGGCTCTGCTGCTGCTCACTGTTATATAATCGTTGAAAGCGTTCGTCTAAAAAAGTATATCGAAAGGGTGTTTCTGGCTGATACTTTTTCCAGGTTTCCTGAAGTACCGCCAATGCCGAATTGGTATTATTCCCATCAATTTTAACCGAAACCCTGCTGTAATTATTATTCGCGAATGACGGCATTTCCATCAATAGCGGAACGATATTTTGATGCAACGATTCGAAATGAAAATCATTAACCACCCCAATTACCTTCCCTTTTACACCGCCATAGCTCATATCTCGCCCTATCGCGTTTTCGGGGGTTTTCCAACCCAACACCCGCACAGCCGATGTGTTGATTATGTAATTATTACTATCGGTAGCAAAATCGCGACTAAAATTCCTACCTGCAGCCATTTTTATACCATAGGTTGGGATAAAACCGTAATCGGTGTTGATACTTTTGATATCGGCCTTAACCGGTATCGATTTATCGCCATCAAAAACAGAAGCTCCCTGGTCGTCTAACAATCGTCCTGACGGAATACGCGACGAGCGGGCAATATCTTTTATAACGGGGTTTCGTAGCACATCAGCTTTAAAAACTTCAAACTGGTTAGCGGGGATACCGCCTATCGTTAATAAATGATCTTTATTAAAGCCCAGTGATTTAGTTTGGATATACCTTAACTGCTGAAAAACTATGGTAGTAGCAACAATAAGAATAATAGAAATTGAAAACTGAACAACCACTAATACTTTACGGAACGAGATATTGCCCGACCCAACTTTAAGAATGCCCTTTAAAACTTTTATTGGTTTAAATGACGACATAAAGATAGCCGGATAAATACCACTAATAAGCCCGATAACAAGCGGCAGCAATAATACCAACGCTAAAATTATTGGTTGATACAAACTATTGATCGATAATCCCAATTCAGAAAAGCTGTTGATGAGCGGCAGCAAAGCCCAGGTAATGATCAGTGCCAGTACCAGCGAAAAATAAGTCACCAATACCGACTCGCTTAAAAACTGGGTAATGATCTCTTTCTGCTGCGCACCTATCACCTTGCGAATGCCGATCTCTTTGGCTCTCAGGGTTGATCGGGCAGTTGAAAGGTTCATATAATTGATACAGGCTATCAGCAAAATAAACAGGGCAATGGCCGAAAAAATGTAAACCCTTGTGATATCTCCGTTCTGTTCTACCTCATCATCAAGGTGCGAATGCAGGTGGATATCCAGGAATTTTTGAATATGTAACTGCGTAAATTTCGATTGGCGAAAGTTAGCCGGCTGCCCCGGGAAACGCATGTATTTATCAATAAATGCCGGAAACTGCGAAACGATGTGATCCATATTATAATGATCGGGCATCAGCAGGTAGGTAAAAAATGAGTTATTTCCCCAATTGGTTTGCAAGGCGTTTCGGCCATAAACTTTATCGTCATTCAGGGTACTGAAGGACAGCAACATTTGCGGGTGCATTTGCGAGTTGGTAGGAAATGGCTTAAAAATACCTGTAACCTTAAAATTGGCCGTATTATCAAGCCTGATCTCCTTGTTTATCGGGTCTTCGTTTCCGAAGTACTTGTGTGCCATCTCTTCGGTCATCATTACTGTATAAGGCTCGCTAAGGCCGGTTTTAGGATCACCGGCCACAGTTTTCAGATCAAAGAATTTAAAAAAGTTTTCGTCGGCAAAATATGATCCCATTTCGGTGAACAATTTTTCCTTATAGCGCAAAACCACATCACCATTAGGAAACAAGCGCGTAACCATTTTGATATCTGGAAACTCATTTTTAAGCAATGGGCCAAATGGCGGCGCTACTGCACCCAAATGCAGGTTAACAATACCATCGCCGGTATTGAAACTTCGGCTTACTCTGTAAATATTGGAGGCGTTATGATTAAACTTATCATAACTAAGCTCTTTAACTATATAAGTTAAAATGAGCAGGCAACAGGTTAACCCTATGGTTAAACCAAATATGTTGATGAACGAAATAAATTTGTGCCTGGCTATATTGCGAAAGGCACTTCGTAAATAATTCTTTATCATGGTTTATATCATTATTTCATTAGGTCACTAAATCATTTTTCTTTCGGTCATCGAATCATTGGTCATTAAGTCATTTTTTTGCCCGCGTTTCAATGACCTAATGACGCGAAGCAAATAACCCAATGACACGCTTTATTCAGAGCGTAAACTTTTAACCGGGTTAGCCAAAGCCGCTTTAACCGATTGAAAGCTTATAGTTATGGCGGCGACTACCAGCGCTATAGTTCCTGCCAATAAAAATACCCACCATTGGATGCTGATGCGATACGCAAAATCCTGCAGCCACTTGTTCATGGCAAACCATGTTACCGGGAACGATATGACGGACGCTATGACAATCAATCTCAAAAACTCCTTTGATAACATCACTGTAATACTACTGGTTGATGCGCCTAATACCTTGCGGATGCCAATTTCTTTAACCCTTAACCTGATCATAAACGCGGCTAAACCGAACAAGCCCAGACTTGCTATAATGAGGGCGATGCATGAAAACACGGTGAATATTTTACCTGTTTGCTGCTCGGAAGCATAAAGCGAAGCGTATTGTTCGTCAAGAAACGAGTAGCTGAAAGGCGCTTCCGGCCTGAAACTATCCCATTCGGTTTTGATGCCGGCAATAACCGATTTTACATCGGCAGTTTTAACCTTTAAAATTAATGTCCCTGTACTATGCCCCGATAACAGCATCAATGGCGCTATTTTTTGCCTGGCCGAAGCATAGTGAAAATCTTTAACCACACCTACAACTTTGTATTGGGTACGGGCTGAACGTACTATAGTTTTACCTATCGGATTAGTATTACCCCATCCCAAACCTTTTACTAAAGCTTCGTTAACCACAACCGACATCGAATCGGCGGGGAAGGATTGATAAAAATTGCGCCCGTTGATAACCTGTAAACCTAAAGTAGGCACATAACTTTCATCCACATGGTAAATATTGGTATGGATCTCGGCCTGACCACCCTTGTCATCAAATTCTTTAGCAGCAATTTGGGTACCATCAACACCGGCTAACATACCTGGCACACTGCTGGATATAGTAGCATTCAACACCTGCGGGTTGCGCAGAAGTTGATTTTTGAAAGCATCTACATTATGGCCTAAGGTATAGGCATCATTAATTACCAATACCTGGTCTTTATCATAACCCAACTTTTTGTTCTGCATATAGTGTAATTGCTGGTACACTACAAAAGTTGATATAATAAGTGCTGTAGATACCGCAAACTGGAAAATGATTAATCCGCTGCGTAAAATCCCTTTTCCTTCTGCTGTGGTAGCGCTGTTGCCTTTTAACACAGCGATGATCTGGAACGAGGACAAGAAGAATGCCGGATAAATACCTGCAAGAATTCCAACCCCAAAAGCTGTAAACAGTTCGATAAGCAAAGCCATAGGGCTCAGGAAAAACCTAAGTTCGATATGTTTTCCTGCCAAATTATTGAACAGCGGTAACAGCAGATATACAATACCTAATGCCAATAATAAAGCCCCAAAGGTTAGCATAACCGATTCGGTGAGGAACTGGGAAACCAGTCCGCTTTTTTCAGAGCCAAGCACCTTACGGATCCCCACTTCTTTTGAGCGTTTGGCCGAACTTGCCGTTGATAGGTTAGTAAAATTGATGCAGGCCAATATCAATATAAAAACAGCTAATGCGCCGAATATATATACATAGTGAATATCGCCATTGGGCTCAAGTTCATATTTGGTTGCCGAGTGCAGGTGAATGTCGCTTAATGGCTGCAGGTAAAACAGGAAGGTGTTAACCGATTTGCTTGCTGCGACTACGCTGGTACCCATATCATGTGCAATTTCGGGTACAACAAATTTCCTTACCATTTCGGGAAAAGAAGCTTCCAGCTTTTTAGGATTGGCGTTTTTATCCAAAACAACGTAGGTAAAAAAGCCAATATTGCTCCATGTTTGCTTTGCATTTTCAACAAAGGGTGCCAGGTTCAAAAACGCATCACCATGAAAGTGCGAATCATCAGGTACTTTGTCAATTACACCTGTTACCTTGTAAGGTTTACCATCAATGGCAACTGATTTACCAACGGCTTCCTGATTACCAAAATATTTGTTAGCCATGGCCCTGGTAACCACCATACTGTTAGGCTCTGTAAAACAGGCTTTATCATCACCATCAATCAAAGGTATCGAAAAGAGCTGCAGGAAATTGGCATCTATCATTTGTACATGCTCTTCTTTAAATTGCCTGTCATTATATTTTATAAAAACCGGACCACGACCGGTAAGTCTTGTGGTTTCAAGCACCTCGGGAAACATATTTTTAATTCCCTGTCCTACCGCTATATCAACCATCGGGTATTCGCTCACACCGTTATTTTCAATGGAGCGTAAACCAACGCGGTACATTTGTTTGGCTTGAGCCGGATATTGATCATAATTTAATTCACTATATACATAAGCACAAATAAGCATACAGCAAGCTAAGCCCACAGAAAGGCCAAACACATTAATAAAGGAGAATATTTTGTTCCGCCTTAAGTTTCGCCAGGCGGTTTTGATGTAGTTTTTGAACATGGGCGTACGATTAACCTTAATATAGGTTTAAAAGCCATACCAATAAATCAAATATCTAAATATCAATTAATTACGATTTATTTCATATAAAAACTGTACGAAGACGTAACACCATGTGTTCGGTTATGATACACCCCAGGCAACACAAAAGGCCTGTCACTATTTGAGCAACAGGCCTTTGTAATATTCCTTACACTGATATTAATTGACGGTAAGATTAACTCGCCCATTGCCACGTACTTCAACGAGGGATCCGCCGCCGTTAAGTTTGCCTTCTACCCTTTCTTTATCCTTGTTACCAGAGAAGTTATCTGCAAGGTTACTTTCTATTTTGTTGGCGCGCAAATCGAGGTTAAGGCCTTGTTTTGATGGTAACTGCAGATCGATATGGCCCGAGCTTACATCAATTTTAACAGATTTACCAACGCTTACAAATTGCGCATGAAAGCTGCCGGCACTTGTGGATGCATCAAGGCTGCAAGAAAGATCAGTAAGGTTAATACTGCCGCCTGATGTGCCTGTAATGAAATCGCCATCAATTTTATTGCCGCTGATACTGCCGCCGCTGGTGGTAGCTTTGATATCTCCCTTTAAACCATCGAGATGCAACGAACCGCCAGATGTTTCCAGCCTGATATGGCCCATACAATTGCGGGCTTCAATACTGCCACCTGATGTTTGTAGGTCAATGTCTTCTTTTGAATCGCTCACGTGGATACTGCCGCCTGATGTACGGCCTTTGATAGTGCCGGTAATTTTATCCAGGTGCAAGCTGCCACCACTGGTTTCAAACTGTTGTGTACCTGTTAGGTTATCAAGGTGAATACTGCCTCCGCTGGTATTTAGATTAGTTTCCACACTACCGGGTACATACACACGGAACGAAATACTTAATGATTTCTTCCAATCCCAGTTGCCATCGTGCTTGCTTTTAGCTTTGGCATGCAGCTCCCCGCCGTTAACATCAATGCTCAGGTCATAATTTTCGTCAAGACGCTTTTTGATCTCTTCTTTAGGAAGGTCATTATTACCATTATTACCTTGTATAAAAACCTCAACTCTCGGTTCTTCGCCCGATGCGCCACTAACGGTAATACTGCCTCCCGAAGTATTAACAAATACATTTTTCACGGCCTGTCCTGATAATGATTTGGTGAGGTATGGTGTTTTCTGATTATTTTGTGCAAAAGCGCTACCTGAACAGGCAACAAATAACACAAGTAAATACTTTTTCATAATAATGATCTTTGGTTTATATATAATAAGACCAGGAGTTTAGCAAATACGTTGCATGGTGCTGAAAATAAATTCAGGCTACCTAATAATTCAGAACATCATAAAAAAGCCCGTGGGGACACGGGCTCAGGGTATATTCTATTTCTTCAACTGCTACTGCAAATTGACACTGCTATCTGCAAACTGATCTCATTCGCTTCTCAAACTCCGGATAGGATTTGCAAGTGCCGCCTTTAACGATTGAAAGCTAATGGTAGCCACTGCTATAACAAATGTAAGCAAAGCCGCCAAAGCAAAGATCCACCAATGCAAAGGTGTTTTGTAAGCGAAACTTTGCAGCCATTTATCCATGCTGTAATAACCCAGCGGGATAGCAATCACTGTAGCTAATAACACCGGTTTCAGCAGATCTTTTGATATCAGGATAAGGATATTTTGTACCGATGAACCCAATACTTTACGGACCCCGATCTCCTTAGTACGTTTCGCCGCGGTAAATGAGGCTAAACCGAACAAGCCCAAACAGGCTATAAAGATTGCCAACCCTGAAAATATACTTAACATGGTCTGCTGCCTGATATCGTTGCGATAGGTAGTATCAAACTGCTGATCAAGGAAACTGTACTCAAACGGATAAACGGGCGCCACCTCGGCATAAGTATTTTTGATAGCTGTTAAACCAGCCTGGATATTTCCGGGTTTCAGTTTGATGACAGCTACACGCCTGTCTTCACTTGGCGATATAATGAGGGCATCCATATTTTCTTTGAGCGAAAGGAAGTTAAAATCCTCCACCACACCGATGATAATACGGCGGTTGTTGTCCCGCACAGTATTCTTAACCCATTTGCCGATAGCTTGCTGCGGGGTAAAGCCGAGATCCTTTGCAGCTGTACGGTTAATCAGTACCGAGTTAGTGGTATCAGTAGCAAACTGTGGTGAGAAATCCCTGCCGGCAATAATCTTAAGCCCAAATGTTTTTACATATTCAAAATCGGCATATTCAGTTCGTGATTTAAATGTTTGATGCTGACCTTCAACCTCAAAACCCTGCATATCGAAAAAGCCGCCCGGCTCGCCCGACATCAGGGATACCGACTTCACATAGTCCGAATTTTGCAGCTGGTGTTTAAATGTTTGCCTGTGATCATAGATGTCATTATTATCAATCTTCACAATAACCGTTTGCTCTTTGTCATAACCTAATGATTTGTTTTTCACATACCGCATCTGGTTAACGATCACGATAGTGCCAATAATGAGCAATACCGAAATACTGAACTGGAACACCACTAGTGATTGCCTAAAGAATGCACCACCCTTCCCAAGCTTCAGCTTGCCCTTCAAAGCTTCGATAGGCGAAAAGGCCGACATAAATATCGCTGGATAACTCCCAGCAAGGAAACCCACAAATAAGATAACACCCAGAAGGAAAAGGTAAATCGGTGCACTGTTCCAGGAAACGGTAAGCTGATAACCCAGCAGACTGTTGTATGCAGGCATTAATAGTAACAATAACCCAATGGAAAGCATACAAGAAATAAGCGCCAGCAACAACGACTCGCCAATAAACTGCCATACCAAATGGTTCCGTAATGCGCCTAAAACCTTGCGCATGCCAACCTCTCTTGAGCGTTCAACCGCACGGATGGTGGCCAGATTCATAAAATTGATACAGGCAATGATCATGATGAGCACAGCTATCGAAATAAAGATAAATACCACGGTTTTATCGCCATGCTTTACGTTATCAAACGATGACGCATTTTCAAAATAAATATCTTTGAAGGGTCTCAGGCTTAGGTTAAATTTAGTACCGAAGCGCTTCATATCTTCGCCCATGTACTTTTCCATAAACTGCGGAAAATGGCTTTCCAATGCAGCTGGGCTACTATGTTCATTCAGCAGCAGGTAAACAAACAAGCCATTGTTAATCCAAACATTAAAACCGGGATCGCGGGTATAGTTGGCAATCGGTACTACTAAATCAAAATCAAGGTGAGAGTTTGAAGGTACGTCTTTTGCAACACCCGTTACTTTTAACTGCAAACGTTTATCCATCTTCACCACTTTACCCATCGCATTTTCAACGCTGCCAAAATATTTTTTTGCTGTGGTTTCAGTGAGTACTACGCTACCCGGATTATTCAGTGCCGAAGCCGCATCCCCCTAAGCAACGGGAAGGTAAACAGGCTGAAAAAATTGGAATCAACTGCATAAACTTTCTTCTCGTTGAATGATTTTTCACCAAAAGAGATCAAATTATTTTGCGGCGAAACGCGTACAGCCATTTTTACATCCTGCGGAAAATCATTCAGCATAGCAGGCGCATAAGGTCCTGACAAGTATGAGGTAGGTGCTTTCGCTTTATCAAAACCACGCATCACCCTGTAAATGTTTTTGCCCTGCTTATGAAAATTATCCACACTAAACTCATTCATGATATACAAGAATATCATCAGGCAAACGGTTATCCCCATGGTTAACCCCAGGATATGGATCAGCGAAAATGCTTTATTACGATAAAGGTTCCGCCACGCTGTTTTTAAATAGTTTCGTATCATTAGTTCACTTGTTCATTAGTTCATTGGTACTTATCGCTTACTTTTATCTGCCTGCTGGACTGTATCTGCTACTGTAACCTGCTGCTATCTGCCAACTAATTTTATTCATTTTTCAAACTCCTAACCGGGTTGGCCAGTGCCGCCTTGATTGATTGAAAGCTGATGGTTACAAAAGCGATCAACACGGCCAAAACAGCAGCCAATACTACCACCCACCATTGTATGTTTTGCCGGTAGGCAAAGCCCTGCAACCATTGCTGCATGGTGACCCAGGCAACCGGAATGGCTATTACTATTGCTATCATTACCAGTTTGATAAAATCTTTTGACAGCATACCTACTATAGCGCCTACATTAGCGCCAAGTACTTTACGGATGCCTATCTCCTTAGTGCGCTGTTCGGCAGCATATGCCGCAAGGCCAAACAAACCTAAACAGGCTATCACAATTGTTAAACTTGTAAATATGATGAATATGGTGCCCATCCGCTGTTCCGCACGGTACGATGAATCAAAATCGTCATCCATAAACGAATATTCAAACTCCTTACCCGGTTTTATAGATTTCCATTTGTCGCTGATCATGGCCATAAGTGTGGTGATATTAGCGGTATTTACTTTTACACTCAAGGCGCCGGTATCCTGCCCATACATCAATATCACCGGGCTTACATTATTACGTAGCGAAGCGAAATTAAAATCCTTAATAACACCTACTATATGGTATTCTTTAAAAGTTTTGGCCATATTATCCATAGGCAAATACATAGGCTTATTAAGCGGATCGCGTACGCCCATGAGTTTGGCAGCAGTTTCGTTAACAATCATAGCTGCCGAATCGGTTGGCATCTGGCTTGAGAAATTACGCCCTTTGGTCAATTTGATACCCAGAGTTGGCAAGTAGTTGTCGTCAACTACCCAGGTTTGTGCAAGCACTGCTTTTTGGGGTCGAGCCCGCGTTCCTGGAAAACACTGCTGCTGTTCCGGTAATCAGAAGTTGGCAAAAAGCCTGTCATGGTTACCCCCATTACGCCGGGCAATTGCTTTACCTCATCTCTTAACACCTTGCTCTTGTCGCCAAGGTCATACACGCCATGAATCACCAATACCTGGCTGCGGTTATAACCAAGGTCTTTATTCTGAATATATTTAAGCTGATTATAGATCACCAGCGTACCAATGATGAGCACTATCGATATAAAAAACTGGAACACCACCAATGAACTCCTTAACATGCCACCCTTAAAGCCAGAGGAAAGCTTTCCTTTTAAAACATCAATTGGCTGAAATGCGGAAAGAAAAAATGCAGGATACGAACCAGCCAGGAAGCCGATCGCCAAAACCATAACCAGCAAAGCGGGAATCAGCCAAATCAATGAACCCATATTAAGCTCCATGGTTTTACTCGCAATATTATTGAATACCGGCAACAGAAAATAGGCCGTCAGCATGGCTATCACCGTAGCGATAAACGTTACCATGATAGACTCTGAAAGGAACTGGGCAATGAGCGACTGACGCCTTGAACCAAGTACCTTGCGTACCCCTACCTCCCGGGCCCGGTTTGCAGAACGGGCGGTTGAAAGGTTCATGAAGTTTACACAGGCTATCAGTAAGATAAAAATCGCCACCGCGCCAAAAATGTACACATACTGGATATTCCCGTTATGGTCAAGCTCCGACACCAAGTTTGATTTAAGATGGATATCCTTCAATGGCATAAGGCTCAATTGGTATTTGTTGCCTGAACCTTCAAACGAATCAAAAGTGAGATGTAAGATACTTTGCAATTGCGGACCCGCATATTTGTGCATTAACGCAGGAAACTTGGCTTCAAACTTTTTGGCATCCACACCTGGTTTTAGCAGCACATAGGTATTGAAATTATTGCTGAACCATGCCGCATCTTTGCTTTCGGCATTTGATGCCATCGACAGGAAAAAATCATACCGAAAATGCGATTGCCTGGGCAGGTCTTTTATTACGCCGGTAACCTTATAAAGCAGCTTTTCATCAAACGTAAAGGTTTTACCCATTACCTGCGTATTGTTAAAATAACGTTTGGCCGTACTTTCAGTGATAACCACGGTATTTGGTTCAACCAGCGCCTTTTTGGGATCGCCGGCTATCATAGGCAGGGTAAATACATCAAATAGCGTTGAATCGGCCAACACCATACTGTTTTCGTGAATGGTTTGGTTGCCTTTTTTTACGTTATAACCGCCGCGTTGCAACAAACGGCAGGCACGTTCAACCTCGGGATAATCGTTTTGAAATACAGCAGCCAACGGCGACGGCGACGAAGCATAGCTTTGATCGATACCGCCAAATTTAATCTGCATATTGGCGCGATAGATCCTGTCGGCCTTAACATTGAACTTGTCATAGCTCAGCTCATCAACCACATAAAATATAATGAGTAAACATGTGGCCAGCCCAAGGGCCAAACCAAATACATTAATCGCGGTGAATCCCACATTTTTTTCAATGTGCGAAATGCAGTTTTAAGGTAATTTCTAAACATGGTTCATTGGTTCAATTGTTCATTAGTTCATTGGTATCCTCCTGTTACGTAACTGCTAACTGCCACTGCAAACGGCCTACTGCCTACTCATTTTTAAGGCTGTTAACCGGGTTTGCCAATGCTGCTTTTATAGATTGGAAACTTACTGTTACAATAGCTATTAACATGGCGCCTGCACCTGCCAGCACCAGCACCCACCATTGTATACTGATGCGGTAAGCGAAATCCTGCAGCCATTTGTTCATTAAATACCAGGCTAAAGGGGTTGTAATGGCTATGGAGATCAATACCAGCTTTATAAAATCTCTGGATAAGGTATTCACTATGGCGGATACACTTGCACCAAGTACTTTACGGATCCCGATTTCTTTGGTACGTTGCTCGGCGGCATACGCAGCTAAGCCAAACAAACCAAGGCTGGCAATAGAAATAGCCAGCACGGTAAATATGATAGATATGGTGCCCGTACGTTGCTCGGCGCGATAATTGGCATCAAAATCCTGATCCATAAACGAGTAGCTGAACTGGCTTTGGGTCATGCCCTGCCACTTGGTTTTTATCTGGTCGATAAGCGCAGGCAAATTGGTTGTGTTTACCCTGATACTCAGATTTCCACTGTCTTCGTCCATTAAAAAAATCATAGGACTGATATTTTCTCTCAGCGAATTGAAATTAAAATCCTTAACCACGCCTATGATGTGATAAGCTTTTACATGATCACGGGTGCCATCCATATTGCGGTACAGGGTTTTATTAACAGGATTGCTAAAGCCTAAAAATTTGGCCGCGGTTTCGTTGATAACCAATCCGGTAGAATCAGTTGGCATACTTGTAGAAAAATCTCGCCCGGCAGAGATCTTCATGCCCAGGGTGCTAATGTAATCGGCATCAACCCGCCAGCTTTGCGGAAACAAGGCTGTTTTCTGATCGCCCGCAGCCTCTTTATAAAAGATAGACGTTCCCCTGTTTTTACCTGTTGGCAAATAACCTGTCAACGTTGCGTTAACCACATCTTGTAACTGCTTCACCTCATTTTTGAAGGTTTTGGCATGACTGCCTAACTCAAATGCATTATTGATAACAAGCACCTGATTACGATTATATCCCAGGTTTTTGGTTTGAATATAATTGAGTTGATTATAAATAACGATGGTACCAATGATGAGGAATATCGAAATAGAAAACTGGAATACCACCAATACACTCCTAAGCATGCTACCTTTAAAACCGCCGGCCAGTTTACCGCTTAGCACATTAATGGGCTGAAATGCCGAAAGGAAAAAAGCGGGATACGATCCGGCAGCGAAACCTACAACCAGTACAATTAATAGTAAAGCAGGAAGCAACCAGGCTAAGGTTTGCGCACCAACAACCAACTCTTTGCCCGATACCTGATTAAACAACGGCAATAAAAGTAACACAGTAAAAAAGCTATAACTGCCGCTGCCAAAGTCACCAACACAGATTCAGTTAAAAACTGGGCTATTAAATATTTACGCGGGGAACCTAAAACCTTGCGTACACCAACCTCCCTTGCCCTGCTGGCTGAACGTGCTGTTGAAAGGTTCATAAAGTTGATGCCCGCTATGAGTAATATAAATATGGCGATGGCCGAAAATATATAAACATATTGCGCCGAACTGTTGCTGCCCAACTCACCGGTACGGTTTGAGTGCAAATGTATATCGGTTACCGGAGTTAGGTTAAGCCTGAAATAACTGCCGCTTTTTTCAAAATCGGCAATATTTACGTGCAGCGCTGTTTGCATTTGGCTTTCGCTGTATTTTTTCAGAAGAGCAGTCAATTTTTTCTCAAAAAACTTGTAATCTGTACCAGGTTTCAACACCACGTAAGTGTTATAATCACTCCTCAACCATTCCGGAGAGCGGCTGTCAGGCCAACTCGCCATCGACATAAAAAAATCAAAATGAAAATGCGATTGCTTTGGCAAATCTTTGATAACCCCGGTAATTTTCAATAATTGGTTGTTATCAATGGCGAGCGTTTTACCAACAACATTGGTGCTGTTAAAGTATTTTTTAGCTGTAGTTTCGGTGATTACTACTGTATTTGGCTCCTTCAAAGCCGTAGCCGGGTTACCATTGATCATGGGCAACGTAAACACGTTAAAAACCGATGGGTCGGCAAAAACGGTACCGTACTCAAGGATGCTTTCATTACCTTTTTTAACATGAAACCCTCCCGCTGCTTTAAGCCTGGTTGCTTCATCCACTTCAGGGAGATCTGTTTTTAATGCCTGAGCTAACGGCGGCATTGCAACGGCATAAAGTACATTATTGTTGCCAAATTTAAGATCTTCATTAACCCGATACGTACGGCTGGCTTTCTCGTTAAACCGATCATAACTCAACTCATCAGCCACGTATAGCACAATCATAAGACAGGTGGCCAGCCCAAGGGCCAGCCCCAATATATTAATAACCGTAAACCCCACGTTTTTACGCAGGGTACGGAAAGCTGTTTTTAAGTAATTTTTAAACATAAACCCCTCCTAACCTCCCCAAGGGGAGGAATTTTAATTAATTATTTTATATCATAATCCACACTTTAAGCCCTCTCCTTTGGAGAGGGCTGGGTGAGGTTTATTCGTTTTTAAGGCTTTTAGCTGGATTAGCATTTGCTGCCCTTACCGATTGTACACTTACTGTTATGAAAGCGATGATCACAGCCAGAATACCCGCTACCGCGAAGATCCACCAGTTAATATCAACCCGGTAAGCGAAACTTTGTAGCCATTTGCTCATGCCATACCAGGCCAGCGGCGATGCTATTAGCGTGGCTATTAGCACCAGCTTCATTAAATCTTTTGACAACAGTGTAACTATAGAGGTTACACTTGCTCCCAAAACTTTCCTGATGCCAATTTCTTTTACGCGTTGCTCGGCAGTAAAAGTGACAAGGCCAAACAAGCCAAGGCAAGCTATACTGATAGCCAATATGGTGAATATGAGCAGGATGTTGCCCTGCTTTTGTTCGGATTGGTATTGTTTAGCGAAATTCTGATCAAGGAAATGGAACTCAACCTTGTTTTCGATATCAAACCGGTTGTAAACTTTACTTATATAGTCGAGTGTAGCAGGGATATTATTTTTGCCAATTCGGATATACATATTATCCTCGTCGTTGGCAGTAAAGGGCAGGTACAACATCATAGGTACAACTTTATGCTGTAACGAATAGGTGTTAAAATCTTTAACTACTCCAATTATTTTTCGGCTGATCACATTACCCTTATCATCTACTCCAACCCTTACAGAGCGGCCGATGGCATCCTTCCAGCCCATTTCATTAACAAGCGTTTGGTTTACAATAATGGATTCAAGTCTGTCGGTACTCATCTCCGATGAAAAATTGCGCCCTTTAGCCAGCTTCACCTGCAAGGTTGGTATAAAGTCATCATCAATTATAAGGTTCTCCACCATTTTTGATTCAGAATTGGCCTTTCCGTCGGCGCCGATATTGAAATTGCTTGAACCAATATCATTATTACCAATAGGATTGCCTGCAATACCTACGGCCTCAACAGCCGGATTTTGCAACAGCTGACTTTTAATAGCGGCTATTTTTGCACGGGCAGATTTATCGTTGATATGGAAAGTAAGCGTTTGGGCTTTATTAAAGCCAAGGTCTTTGTTCATTACATAATGCAGTTGCCTGTAAATGATGCATGAACCGGCTATCATAACAATGGTGATAACAAACTGAAATACTACCAATGATTTCCTGAACATGATAGTAGCAGCCTGGCTGCCCATTTGCCCCTTCATAGCAGCAATGGTACGGAAGCCAGACAGAAACAATGCAGGATATAAACCGCTTAAAATACCGGTAGCAAGCGCAAATAAACTGAATATAGCAACGGTTTTGCTTAAACCAAACTGCATTACTACAAGGTTTTTTCCCGAAAGCTGATTGAAATAAGGTAATAAGAACTGCACCATTACAGATGCTATTACAGCTGCAATCAAAGTAAACAAAACAGATTCGGCAAAAAACATGATGATCAGTTGTTTTTTACTGGAGCCGATTACTTTACGTACCCCTATCTCCCTGATCCTGATTGAGGAACGTGCTGTGGTAAGGTTTACATAATTAATAACGGCTATAGCCAATACCAGCAATGCAACAATACTAAATACGTATACGTAAGTGATATTACCGTTGCTGCCCAACTCATAATCAAGATTGGAGTTAAGATGGATAGATGTAAGTGGCTGCAGTTCCATACTGTATTGCATAGCACCAAGCGCTCCCTTCAAATATTTATTAAAAAATGCATCAGAGCCAGCCTGTACCTTTTTAAAATCATCATGACTTTTCAGCAATACATAAGTGTAGATATGCGAATTAGCCCAGCCATCGGTATATCCCTCAGGTAATGAGCGAAGGGCACTGAAACCGAAATGTGAATTTGCGGGTACATCATCAATTACACCGGTAACTGTACTTGGGTTATTTTCGATGAGTATTGTTTTATCCAGGGCATCCGCAGCGTTACCGAATAGTTTTTCGGCAAGGATTTTAGTAAGTACAATGCTTTGCGGCTTGGTTAAAGCAGTGTTGGGATCACCGGATAAAAAGTGATGGGTAAAAAGATTAAAGAAGCCTTTATCTGTAAACAACATCGCGCCCTCGTTAATCTGCTTTTCGCCATAAGTGATCCTGCCACCGCCTTCGGCATCAATGCGAATAGCGTCCTCTACTTCGGCATAGTCGTTTTTTAAAGCGGGGGCATACGGCGGCGAAGTAACTGCGAGATTGAATTTACCGCCATTCCATGTACCATGTTGAACAACACGAAAAATCCGGTCAGCTTTAAGGTTATAACGATCGTAACTCCATTCATCAACCACATAAAGGCTAATGAGCCAAAAAGCAGCAATACCCGCAGCTAAACCGAAGATATTGATAAACGAAAAAACCTTGTGTTTGATGAGGTTTCTCCAGGCTATTTTGATGTAATTACGTAACATGGCAAATGGTTTATACCACTATAATATTAAAACCTATACCAATTACACAATTAATTAAATATCAATCAATTAACAAAATACAATCAATATAAAACCGTTCGGTAATGGAACACTTACAGTGCGAATGTGAACGTTTGCTTAAGTCAGAAGTCTAAAGTAGAGAATCAAAAGTTATTCTTTACTTTAGACTTTATATTATTAAGTCATTAGTCAGCATTCAATGCTTAATGACTCAGTGACCCAATGCAGATTTATTCATTTTTTAGGCTCTTAACCGGATTGCTCAACGCCGCTTTGATAGCCTGCCAGCTTACCGTGAGCAGGCAAACTACCATACTAATCCCTATAGTGACAATAAATACCCAGGCGCTCATATCTGTACGGTAGGTATAATGCTGCAACCATTTACTCATGTTGTACCAGCTAAGGGCCGAACCAATAATAAATGAAATAACCACGAGTATTAAAAACTCTTTCGACAGGTTGAACCACAAACTACTGATGCTTGCGCCTAATACTTTACGGATACTGATCTCTTTTTTACGCTGCTCTGCCGAAAACGAAGCTAAGCCAAACAAGCCGAGGCAAGATATGATAATAGCCAACACCGTAAACGAACTCGACAACGTACCCAACAGCTTTTCATTCTCAAATTTGCCGCTGAAGTTTTCGTCAACAAACTTGTATTCAAATGGATATTCGGGGTTATATTTTTTGTAAATGTCGCCAATTGTAGCAAGGCTTTTTGATACAGGAGCATTCGGATTTAAACGAATACCAAGCTGACCTGCCCAACCTTTATCAAAACCAATAATGGCAGGCTTCACAGGTTCATATGGCGATCCCCAAACAAAATCTTTAACAATACCAACCACGGTGCAATTACGGCCCTGCCATTTCACTATCTGCCCAAGTGGGTCTTTTAAGCGCATTAGTTTAACAGCCGATTCGTTCATAATGAGCGACAATGAGTCGGCCATGCGACCTGGTATATAATCGCGCCCTTTTATCAATTCAAGCTTATAAGTTGAAATAAAATGAAATGAAGTAACAATCTGGTCGATAGGTATTTTATCCTCGCCAGGTAGCTGTCCGGGCCAGTTGATGCCCCAACTGCTGCTGCCGTTACTGGCTATACTGCCCGATGTTTCTGCAGCATCAACAGCGGCTCCCGCGTTAATTACATCCGTTCTGAAGTTTTCATATTCTTTATATAAATTGCCATCTAATGAGATCTCGATAAGTCCGTTTTGTGAATAACCTACCGGGCGTTCTTTAATGTAGTTGATCTGTTTATAAATCAGGATACTTGAAAGTATAAGACACGTAGCAAATACAAATTGTACAATAACCAATACCTGTCTTGAGTGCAGCGTTTTTCTACCCGTTTTGTTAGCGCCCTTTAAAACTTTTACCGGTTTAAACGACGATAAAAACAAAGCCGGGTAACTACCTGACAATAAACCAGTTATCAGCGTTACTAATATAGCGGCACCCCATGCCCACGCATTGTTATAAGGAATTGTCAGTTGCTTATGTATGATTTCGTTAAAATAACCTAGCGTTGATGCTATTATTACCAGTGCAACAACAAGCGAAATTATAGCGGTGAGGATTGATTCGCCTAAAAACTGCTGGACAATGGCTATTCTCCGCGCACCCACAACTTTACGGATCCCAACTTCACGGGAGCGGCGCTCAGACCGCGCAGTAGAAAGGTTCATAAAGTTGATACAGGCAATAAGCAAAATACCTATTGCCAGAAACAGGAATAAACGCACGTATTCGATTGCGCCACCTGTATTCACTCCATTTTTGAACTCGCTGTGCAGGTGCCATTTAGCAAATGGAAACAAAAACAGCTGATTTTCTTTATTATGATCGTCATAGCGACCAATTAAGTTTTTGATTTCCAGATTAAGCTTATCTACATTAACGCCGGGCTTAAGCATAACATAAGTTTTGAACGAATAATTACCCCAGCCGGATGTTTTCACCCAACCATTATCAGCTTCATAAAGTTTCCATGGAATTAGTGCATTAAACCTGAACGTAGAATTCCGGGGCAGATCTTTGTAAACACCACTCACTTTTACCAGCCGCGAACCATTTAACTTAACAGTTTTACCTATAGGATCGATATCGCCAAAAACGGCCTGTACTGCCGATTCGGACATGATAACTGACGACATATCCCTGAAAGCATCTTTTTTGTTACCCTTCACAAAATCAAGTGTAAACATATTCAGAAATGACTCGTCGGCAGCAATGGTATTAACTTTTAACGGTTTGTTGTTGTAATTAAACAGTTGATCATATGACCAGTTTGCACGGGCTGCATACTCAACCTCTGGATAGTCTTTTTGCAGCGCGGCAGCAATCTGTACGGGCGTGGCATCCCCTGTGTTTATTTCGCCATTTGAAGGCTGGTTACGCATTACCTTATACAGCCTATCCTTATTTTCATGAAATCCGTCATAAGTAAATTCATTATAAACATATAACAGCAACATAAAGCTCACTGCCATACCTACACCCAAACCTCCAATGTTAATGGCCGAATAAAGTTTGTTTTTAATCAAACTCCGCCATGCGATTTTTAAATAGTTCTTAAACATATCTTTAGTTCGTTAAAGTCATTGGGTCATTAAGTCATTGCCTGTCGCTTGCACAATTAGCCATTCAAAATGACCTAATGAAGCGCAACCTATGGCTTAATGATAATTATTCAGATCGTAAACTCTTCACCGGATTAGTCAACGTAGCCTTTACTGCCTGGCAACTGATGATAAAAAAAGCTATAATAACGGTAAGGCCGATGATATCTAAGGCGTTAAACCTTGGTGTTAACTCAGTTTCGCCGTGCGATTTTCAGGTAGTTTTTTAAACATAGGAATAGCTCTAAACAACAAAAATTCTCTAACATGCCCTTCTCCGCAAATGCGGGAGAAGAGCAGCAGAGGCAATTATTAACTTATCTATAAACTGATTTCGGGAGCGTTGGTCTAAGTCAAAAGTCGTTAGGTTTAAGCCGGAAGTTCTTTTCTTACCACGAGCTATAAAACTATCAACTATGAACTCAACAAACTATACCATGATATTTTCCATAACCGTTTGTCCGTCAAGCAGACGTATAATACGGTGACTGTACCGGGCGTCATGTTCAGAGTGGGTAACCATGATAATGGTAGTTCCCTGTTCATTTAAGTCGGTAAGTAGTTCCATCACATCATTACCATTGCTGCTATCCAGGTTACCGGTAGGCTCATCCGCAAGGATCAGTTTTGGTTTATTAACAACTGCGCGTGCAATAGCTACACGCTGTTGCTGACCACCTGATAACTGCTGCGGATAGTGGTTACGACGGTGCATGATCTGCATTTTGTCTAACACCTCTTCCACCCTTTTAACACGCTCTGAAGCAGCTACGCCGGTGTAGATCAATGGCAATTCAACGTTTTCAAATACGGTAAGCTCATCAATAAGGTTAAAGCTCTGGAAAACGAAGCCAATGTTGTGTTTACGCAGATCGGCGCGTTTACGCTCATTAAAATGCGCTACTTCAATTTCATTAAAAACATAGCTGCCGGCATCCGGGTCATCAAGCATTCCTAAAATATTAAGCAGGGTTGATTTACCGCAGCCCGATGGGCCCATAATGGCTACAAACTCGCCTGTAGCCACTTCCATCGACAGCTTGTTTAATGCGATGGTCTCTACCTCTTCGGTACGGTAGAATTTCTCAAGATTAGAAATTTTTATCATTGGTGCCTCCGTTGTTCATCCCGCCTTTATGGCGATATGATTTGATTTTTTGTTTATTTAAATTTATTAATTATCTCTGTTATATATTATAATGACGCTTAAACAGTGCCAGGCGTTGCAGCTTGGTTACGTTATTTTTTTAGCACAAGCTCCTGAATATCACCATAGGTTTCATAACTTGAGGTAATAACCTTATCGCCAGGATTTAAGCCTTCTGTTACCACGAAATAATCAGGGCTCTGGCGTCCAAGCTGGATGTTTACCCTGTATGCTTTTGAACCATCTTCACTTACCTTAAAGATCCAATTGCCGCCTGTTTGCTGGAAGAAACCGCCTTTAGGCACCAATACCGCCTGCATCTGATCGCTCAGTGCCAACCTCACCTGCAGTGTTTGGCCTTTACGGATCCCTGTAGGTACTTTACCAACAAATTGCATATCCACCTGGAAACTACCTGTTGTTTTAACCTGGGTATATACCTTTTTTATAACCAGATTATATGTTTGATCGGCAAACTGAAAATCACCTTTCAGGCCTGTGTAAATACGCGACAGATAGTGCTCATCAATATCAACCCTAACTTTAAAGCCCGATTGTACGTCTATCTGCCCCAAATGCTCGCCCTTATTTTTGCTCTGACCTACTTCGGCATCCATTGAGGTTAACTGGCCATCGGTAGGCGCCACCAATACTAAACCGGCCACTTTTTTCGCATCAGTTCAAGCGTAGTTTTCATGTGGGCGTATTGTTCCTGTGATTGTGAAGCCTGTTGCTTAACCAACGCTGTATCCTGCCTAAGAATCTGTTTAGCCAATTTGTAACGGTTCACCTGGTAATCATAAGTATTTTTGGCTGATTGATATTCCTGCAGGCCGATGGCTTTCTGATCATATAAATGTTTGTCTAACTTATAAATCCTTTCAGCCTCTTTATATGCATTCTCCACATCGGCCATAGTATTTAGCTTGCTGATGGTGTTTTGCTGTGCATTGTTATGGGAGATCTGCATTTGGGTTTGCTCGGCATAAACCGCGGTTTCCTGGTTAGCTAAAGTAAGCTCAAGATCGGTATTCGACATTCTCAGAATCCGGTCGCCTTTTTTAAGGTTAGCTCCGTCTTCAACGTATTTTTCTTCAACAACACCGCCTTCAGATGCATCAAGAAATATGGTAGTTAGCGGCATAACCACGCCGTTAACCGGTATAAACTCCTGGAAAGGACCTTTAGTAATAGTACTTATAGTTAAGCGTTCAGTATCAACATCAAGCTTGCTTTTACCCGATGTAAGATAAATACTGCCGCCTATTAGTAAAATAATGCCTGTAATACCTGCAATGGTAAGTATCTTTTTGCTGTTCCAGGTCTTTTTCTCAATTTTTCTGTCCACTGTATTTCTATAATATTTTGAATGTTATAACAAAAAGACATGCCATAAATTAAAATACTGTTTTTCAATAACTTAAACACAAAACAACATATTTGAGCGTACGCTTCTGTTACATCAGGTGTACGGTATTGATACAGTGTTTTTTCACGTATTAATAGCCTGTTATATGCAAATACAGGTTAGCACTTCATTGTGAAGCATTTATACGATATACTGCATAAAATGCGGGTATTTAGCACAAAAATTGTAACATGTGGTATAATTAGCGAGTCTTTAATTTATTGTTCATAGTTAAATTGTTTTAGCGTATAGTTCATAGTTGATGGCAACGATGCTAAAAGTTTATTTAGGTAGCTTCGGTAAAGAGATACAATTTAATTTAAATTTATAACTTTTATTAAATTGACATCGTCAATAAATAAGATGCTATTTTCATTTTGAACTTAAATTATCATGTGTCATCGTTTTGAAGACCACGAACTATTATCTATGAACTATTAACTAAAAATAAATGATACTTAAGAAAGCCACCGTTTTAATTGTTGATGACGATCCGGACGTACTAACCGCGGTTAAACTTTTGCTAAAACCCGAAGCCCGTGAAATCATCACCGAAAAGAACCCCGAAAACCTGAACTGGCTGCTGCAACGTAACGAGGTTGATCTGATTTTGCTTGACATGAACTTCAACAGCGCTATTAACACGGGCAATGAGGGGCTTTACTGGCTGCGCAAGGTAAAAGAATGGAAGCCTGATGTTTGCGTTATTATGATAACGGCTTATGGTGATATTGACCTTGCTGTCCGCTCGCTTAAAGAAGGGGCAAACGACTTTGTGGTAAAGCCATGGCACAACGAAAAGCTGATAAACACTATAAAAGATCTTTTGGATAAAAAAGAAGGTGGGACAAAAACCACCAAAACCCCTGTAAAAAGCACTGCGGGAGACACTTCTATCCTTGGTGAATCGGACGTGATGCAGGATATTTTTTATAAGGTTAACAAGATAGCCCCTACCGATGCCAATATCCTGATCCTTGGAGAGAACGGTACCGGTAAAGATCTTATGGCAAAGGCTATCCACGAACGCTCGCTCCGTGCTGATAAACCTTTTATTAAAGTAGATGTCGGCGCGTTAACAGATACCCTGTTTGAAAGTGAGCTCTTCGGCCACAAAAAAGGGGCCTTTACCGATGCCCGAGAGGACCGTATGGGGCGTTTTGAAGAGGCACAGGGCGGTACTTTATTTTTAGATGAAATTGGTAACATCAGTCTGCAGCAACAAGCCAAGCTGCTTACCATTTTACAAAACCGCCAGGTAACCCGTTTGGGCACCAACAAACCAGTTGATGTGGATATCAGGCTCATTTGTGCTACCAATGTAGCTTTGAGCGAGCTGGCGAACGAAAACAAGTTCCGTAAGGATTTGATTTATCGTATCAATACTGTCGAGATCAATATGCCGCCACTGCGCCGCCGTAATGAGGATATTGTAATATTGGCCCGCCATTTTGCGAAATTGTACTCAAGTAAATATCTTAAACCATCAATGGACTTTGATACGGCAGCTATTAACAAGCTTAAATCATACAATTTTCCGGGCAATGTGCGTGAATTACAATATACTATTGAACGCGCAGTGATCATGGCCGATGATAATACCTTAAGACCCGACGATTTGATTTTTTCAATACTGGAAACATCGACAGAAAGCGTGGTTGATGCTGACAATATTCCGTTAAGCGCCCTTGAAAAGAACGCTATATTACGGGTTATTGAAAAGCATAATGGTAACATTACCCGCGCTGCCAAAGAACTTGGCCTCACCCGCACCGCCCTATACCGAAGACTAAGCAAATATGATATTTAACCGTTACGAGTGGCGGCTTTTGCTGCGTGTATTTTTATTGCTGATTGTACTTACCGTCACGGCTTTTGTCATAGTAAGCCTTAATCAGCTGTTGTATCTCGTGATCTTGTTGCCATTGGTTGCTTACTCGGTGGTGGATATGATCCGTTTTCAGAAAAAAGCACAGGACGAAGTAAATCAATTTGTAGAGTCGATCCATTATCGTGATTTTTCCCGCCATTTTGATGTACGGAAGGCCCCCAATGAACTTAAGCCCTTGCGTAAAGGCTTTAACGACATCAATACCACATTCAAACTAATAAGCCGCGAACGCGAAACACAATATCACTACCTGCAAAAGATTCTTGAACTGGTTGATACCGGTATTTTATCCTACGAAGAGGAAACCGGCGAAACCGGCTGGATCAATGAAGCTTTTAAAACCATTATAGGTGTACCTTATCTTAAGACTGTACACTCGCTCGAAAAACGAGAGCCATCATTGTATGCCGAACTGATTAAACTTAAGCCGGGCGATAGTAAGATCATCACTGTAACCCGTAACCAACAACAGGTTAAAATACTGGTGAACGCCAGCCTGATGCGCAGCGATGATAAACTATACAAACTCATCGCTTTTCAAAACGTAAACGAAGCTTTGGATGAAACGGAGTCGAAAGCGTGGTCGAAATTGCTTAATGTAATGACGCATGAGATCATGAACTCCGTAGCTCCTATTTCTTCTCTCGCGGATACGCTCAAGAACCGCCTGCAAAGCCCTGATATTGCCGAAAGCCTGCCTCATAGTGATTTGGAAGACATTGAGCTCGGTATCGATACCATCAAGCGCCGCAGCGAAGGCCTGCTTAAGTTTACCGAAAGCTACCGCAGCCTCAATAAGATTACCAAACTTGATCTGAACAAGATCATGGTGCGCAATATCTTTGAAAACCTCAACAGCTTGATGACGCCTACCCTGGAGAAAAAGAAGATAGAACTGGAGATCATTCTACGTGATCCGACACTTGCCATTGAAGCCGACATTAACTTGATTGAGCAGGTAATGATCAATCTGCTGGTTAACGCCATTGAAGCGGTGAAAGATCGGGAGGAACCACGCATCACACTCACAGCCGAAATTCAGGGCGGTAAAACTTTTGTAAAAGTTATCGATAACGGCTTAGGCATGCTGCCCGAACTGCTTGATAAAATTTTTATTCCTTTCTTCAGTACCCGCAAAACGGGCAGCGGTATCGGGTTGAGCCTGTGTAAACAGATCATGCTGCTTCATAAAGGCAATATCCAGGTACAATCAACCGAGGGTAAAGGATCAGCGTTTATCTTGTCGTTCGTTTAACCCCCGGCCCCCTAAAGGGGGAGCTTTTGCTTTGCATATTTATGACTTTATCCAAACTTACAAAGTTTTAGAAACTTCGTAAGTTTGGTTCCACAACGTCCGCTTCCATGAATTATAAAGGCAATATTCTCGCTATTTCCGGTAGCTTAAGAACTGGCTCATCCAATCATAATATTCTCAAGTTTTTAGGTGAATTAGTTCCAGCCGATATCAATTACACTATATACGAAAGATTAGCCGAGATACCTCCATTTGATCCCGGACTTGACCACGAACATCCACCAGAATCAGTTTCAGAGTTGCGAAGCTTGATGAAAGATGCTTCAGGCATTATCATCTGCACACCAGAGTATGCGTTTGGGGTTCCTGGGCAGCTTAAGAATATGTTAGATTGGACAGTTTCGAAAGGTTCGCTGGTTGATAAACCTGTAGCTTTAGTTACTGCGTCATCAGTTGGCAGTCATGCGCATGCTGCATTGCTCCTGACACTTGGGGCGCTTTCGGCAAAAGTAACAGAGGGGGCAACTTTGCTTGTTCCTTTTATCAGGAGCAAAATAGATGTGCATGGGGATATTACAGATGAGCAAACGGCGAAGGCTTTGCGGGATGTAATGAAAGTATTTTTGAAAGAAATATAGCCATGAAAAAACTGCACCATATGCTGAATTTATTTCAGCACCCCACAGGACAGGTAGACGCCCAGATTAGCAGGCGGCTTAGCAAATGCGGTGTTGAAACAAATTCAACTTGACCATAATTTTTACTCCACTCCCAATTCCCTCATCAACCTGCCCACGGTTTCTTTCAATTCGGCAATTTCCTGTTCGGCTTTGGTTAAACGGGCCTCCATTGCTGATGAAGATGGGCGACCACTTGGCTCATCTGCAAAATCATCATCATTAATTTCGGGCGTTCCGCCTAATAGATGCGCGTATCTAACTTCCTTTTGGCCGGGGCGTTTGGGTAGCTGTACAATGTAAGGCGTCTCGCCGCCAGCCAGTTTATCCAGGATCTCCTGTACATCTTCTATCGAATCAAATTCGTACATGCGGCCGCTGTTGGTATTCAATTCACCTGGCGTTTGAGGCCCACGAAGGATCAAAAGGCAAATCAAAGCTACTTCCGAAGGTATTACCGGGAAAACTATGGCGAAATTATGTTTGTATTTAATATTACGAATAGAACCACCGGTAGCGGTAGAGATCAAACCGCGCCTTTTCAAGGAATTTAGGGCATTGATAACCGTATCATCATCATAATTAACAACAGGTTTGCGCGATGTTTTCTGGTTACAGGCGGCCACCAATCCGTTAAGGGTCATAGGATAATAATCGGGCGTGGTTTTGGCCTTTTCCATTAAAGTACCAAGCACACGTAGTTCTTCTGCATCAAGTACGGGTAAAGTTTGCGGTGAATCCATGGCTAAATATAAGCAGGTTTTTATAGCGTCAAAAAAATGCTGATTTTCTGAATGCTAAAATCATTAGGATTAAAATAATAACACCAAAATAGTTTACTTTGCATTGCAATGTCTTTATTCATTACATCATTAAATTCGGGAAGTAATGGCAATTGCTATTACGTAGGGAACGATCAGGAGGCTATATTGGTTGATGTGGGCATTTCATGCCGCGAGACTGAAAAACGCATGACCCGGCTGGGCTTGTCCATGCAAAAGGTGAAAGCCATTTTTGTATCGCATGAACATTCTGATCATATTCGTGGTATACCGGTATTAGCCAAAAAATATCAGCTGCCGGTTTACATCACCCCCGGCACGTTGATGCACCTTAGCGGTGTTGATCATTTTAAAGTCCATCATCTTAGCGCATTTCAAACAGTTGTTATTGGTGACCTCGAAGTAACATCCTTCCCCAAAATGCATGATGCGTCTGAGCCGCATAGCTTTATTGTAAGCTGTCGCAATGTTAAGGTAGGCGTGTTTACCGATCTGGGAATAGTGTGCGACCAACTCATCCGCTACTTTAGCCAGTGCCATGCTGCTTTTTTGGAAGCCAATTATGATGATGATATGCTGGATAAAGGCGGTTACCCTTATTATTTAAAACAACGCATCCGTGGGGGAAAAGGGCATTTATCAAACAAGCAGGCTTTGGGTTTATTCACTACGCACCGCCCGCCGCACATGACCCACTTGCTGCTTTCGCATCTTTCCAAAAACAACAACGACCCCAAGCTGGTAGAGGATTTGTTTACCAATTGTGCCGATGGGATCAATATTATTGTGGCGTCAAGACATGAAGAAACTCCGGTTTACTATATCAGCAGTACGGTTGTTCAACATGAGCCGTTAGGGCAGCTTGGCCTTAGCTTTTGATCAGGTAACATCATTATCATCCAGGTCCTGCAAGAAGATGGTGCTTAACATATCATAAAGTTCGGGATGTTTATGTTTCAACTCGTTCGGCTTTTGAAAAAAGTACTCGGCTACAACAGCTAAAAACTCAGCTTCGTTAGTGATGGCGTACGGATTGATATCAGAACGCCCGGCTTCAATTTTGTGAATCTCCTGGTGGATCATTTTGAGCCATGGCATAATATATTCATGAGCCAGCAGGATTTCCGGCACACCGTCGGTAGCCCCATCGGCCTTATCAAGCAGGTGTACAAACTCATGAATAGCCGTGTTCTCTTTCCCTGCCGATTTACTAAAACCTTTTGTCAACGCCGCTCTCGACAGGATCATTTGCCCGTTCATATATCCTGAGCCTACCATTCCTAAAATACTCCTATTTTCGCCTTCAAACTGAAACTCGCTATCAAATGTATCCGGGTAAAGAATCACATTGGTGAGGTTACGGTATTTCCAATCGTTAAAGCCAAATATCGGGATCACGGCACTAGCAGCTATCATTACTTTATCAGCATCGCTTACCGTTGTACCAACACCCTCGATATTAATATCCGCTAAAAGTCTGGCAACCTTTCTTTCAAACAACAGTTTTCGATCAGCATCAAGGTGCTGATAATATGGAATGTGCAATTCTAAAAGCGCTTTATAATTCAATGTGGCAGCAGGCGTTTCATTTACCACTTTCTTTTTATTGAGGAAAACGAACACCACCAACGCAACAACGATCAATATCAGGATAGGAACCATTTTTATTTACAGATTAAATTATAAAACAAAGTACAGCAACAGCATAAACAAAGCAGCTATCAGGGTATTTAAAAAATTAACGGTATCGTTGTTGATCAGATTTTTTCTTTCCAACACAGCCCCTAAAACGGAATCTGTTAGATTACCGAGTGTACCTGCAACAATAATCCAGATGAAATTTGTTGTCCAGTCCATTCCTATGGCATAAACAACAGCAATGATAACCGAGCCAATTACGCCAATTAAAGTACCCTCTAAGCTGATCACCCCATTAAGCCCGCGTAAATCCGGCTTTAGGGTTATAATATTGAAGAAACGTTTTCCGTAAACCGTCCCTAACTCTGATGACAATGTATCGGCTGTTGCCGAAGCGAAGATGGCGGCAATCATCAATTGTAAAACCTGAGTTTGGGCCGGAAAAACGAGGATCAAAATTCCGCATAAGGCAGCCGTACCGGCATTCGCCAAAACCTGCCCGGCTGTTCTCCCTCCTTTTTGATCTGCGTTTAAATCCTTCTTTGTTTTGCTTTGTACCGAGGTAGCTGCCGAACCTAAAATAAAAAAGGTAGTCATCATGGCTAAACCTGTGAAGCCGGCACCGGCAAATACCAGGATGGCAACTGCGGCACCGGTTAATGCTGCTATAACAGTTAGCTTACGGGCCGATATACTGTATGCTACACCAGCTACTAAAATAAGTGCCAGCAAACCATAACTTAACCACATAGTCGATCAAAGGGATTAATGTGGCGCTAAATTAAACTTTCAATTCATACTTTTGGGCACATGAAAGATATACTGGGCCAGGCCATACATGATCATTATCATAAATCAGCTAACCATAAACTTTGGATCAATAATCAATATGGACCTAAAGAGGAGATGCCCATTGATGTTTACTTCAGGGATGAGGATGACATGCCGGATATAGAATGGCTGGCCATGAACGAATGCCGCGGAAGCGTGCTGGATATTGGCGCAGGAGCGGGCAGTCATGCTTTAGTATTGCAGCAACGTGGCTTTGATTGCACCGCGCTTGATATTTCCCCGTTAGCCTGTGATGTAATGAAACTGCGCAAGGTAAACAAAGTAATCAAAGGTGACATTTTTGTTTATAACGAATGCAAATACGATACCCTGCTTTTGCTCATGAACGGGATTGGCCTCACCGGGACACTTGAAAACCTGAAGGTATTTTTACAACACATTAAACTGCTGCTCAATCCAGGGGGCAAATCGTATTTGATTCATCAGATATCACTTATTTATATGAAGATGGCCTGCCGGAAAAAGGTTATTACGGTGAGCTACTTTATCAATATGAATACAATCGCCAAAAAACCGACTGGTTCCGTTGGCTATATATTGATGAAAAAACACTTAAGCCCATCGTTGCAGAAGCTGGCTTTGATATGGAGGTATTACTGGAGGATGAATTTAAACAGTACTTAGTGCGGTTAACTCTGAGCAGGTAAAACCACAGTAATTTTCTTATTGGCTCGTTGTATTCCGTACGGAATAAGCTATTTTTATTCCGACAACATCTATCCAATGAAAAAAGCCATCATCCATGTCCTTGCCGGTCGTGAAAAGAAAATTACCGCCGAAGAAACCGTACGCCAGCCATTACCTCATAAAGATTTTCGGTTTGCAAACCCCTTTATTGTGTTACATCACATGGGACCGGAGGTAATAGAACCCGGCCAAACTTTGCGCATCCACCCACACCCGCATCGCGGCTTCAGCCCGTATACCATTATGCTACAGGGCGAAGGTTATCATAAAGATAATGCAGGTAACGATGAGATTATAAAAGCCGGCGATGTACAATGGATGTTTGCAGGCAAAGGCATTATGCACAGCGAAGGCCCTACCGCCGAATTGTTACAAAAAGGCGGCGTTCATGAACTTATCCAGCTTTGGATCAATGCGCCTAAAAGTAAAAAGTGGGACGAGCCTTTTTATCAGTCGGCCAAGGCAAACGAACAACCGAAAGTACTTATTGGTGAAGGCCTCGACTTCAGTTTGGCCAGCGGAGATTATGAAGGCAAAACCGGACCTATCAAAAACTTCACCCCGGTTATTTCTATAGTTGGAAAAATAGCCACGGGAAAAGAGGCAAACTTTGAAGCCATATCCGGCTACTGGGCATTACTTTATATTATAAATGGCAGCGTCAAAGTAAACGAACAAACTATCGGTCAACACAATCTCATTGTGTTTGAAAAAGATAATGAAGAGATCACAGTGACAGCTACCGAAGATTCGCAGGTGTTATTTCTATCTGCTAAACCTATTGACGAGACCCGTATCAGCTAAGGATAATTTTGTAATGAACACGCCCGAAGAAATTGAGCAGGCATTATCAGATTATCAAAACGGCGTATTCGGCACATTAAATTACTAAAACCCCATAATAACTTTTGGTTATCACAGATTGCGTATTATGATGAAAAACCGGCAGTAATTCCTCACACCTTTGTATCATTAAAACAAAGGAAAAATGAATACCCAACATCAATTAAACAATACCGGTGGCCTGTTATTAAACATCAATGAAAATGCCCGCAAAGTTATATTTGCAGTTTGCATAGTATTATGCCTGATGCCTTTTATGAGCCCGGCAGTAGCTTTACTATTAGGCTTGGTAGTAGCACAATGTTCTGGTCACCCATATTTGCACCTCAACCACAAAGCCACCCATATTTTATTACAGATATCAGTAGTTGGTTTAGGTTTTGGCATGAATGTACATAGCGCGTTACAGGCAGGCAAGGAAGGGATTTTGTTTACCATCGCCTCCATTACCGGAACACTGCTATTTGGCACGCTGATGGGGAGATGGTTAAACATCGAGAAAAAGACTTCATTTTTGATCTCATCAGGAACGGCTATTTGCGGCGGGAGCGCAATTGCAGCCATATCACCGGTTATCAAAGCTGAAGAAAAGCAGATCTCCGTAGCATTGGGCTGTGTATTTATCCTGAACTCAATTGCGCTATTTGTTTTTCCTGTGATTGGTCATTATTTGAATTTATCACAAACCCAGTTTGGGTTATGGTGTGCTATTGCTATACATGATACCAGTTCGGTAGTTGGTGCAGCAAGTAAATACGGAGCCCACGCGCTTGAAGTAGCGACAACAGTGAAATTAGCGCGGGCATTATGGATTATCCCGGTAGCATTCTTATCTACCTTCCTGTTTAAAAACAAATCAAAAAAAGTGAGTATCCCCTATTTTATCGGCTTATTTATACTGGCTATGATAGCCAACACCTACTTACCAGTTGTAAGGTTTATGAGCCCCTACATCATCATTACAGCAAAAGCAGGCTTAACCCTTACCTTATTTTTAATCGGTGCGGGCCTTTCACGCAAAGTGTTGGCATCTGTTGGCCTGAAGCCGCTTTTACAGGGTGTGGTACTTTGGATTGCTATATCAGGTGCTGCACTGTATGCGGTGGTTCATCTCGCATAAGGCATAACAATATTTAACGTAAAGTTCATAAAATATTCCCGTTTGCTCCAACTCGCTTCAAACGCTTTTTTACTGCTTACATTTGTATAAAACATCTTCACCATGAAACCAAACACACTTGATGCCAAAGCTATTGATACCCTCCGCGATTTACCGGATATGATCCCCGTATTGCGCGAATCTTTCGAAAACTGGACTATCAAGGTTTTTGACCGTAAGCATCATGAATGCCGCAACTACATGTCGCCCAACAGGCGCGATTTTTATAAAACACTGATGATAACCGAAGGTGCCGGAGTTTTTACCATGGGGCTTAACACTTATTACATTGAGTAACCTACCATCCTTTTCATCCATCCCAATGATATTATATCGTGGAAAAACCTTTCGGATAAATCGGGCGGATATTATGTACTTTTCAAAAGGAGCTTCATTAATGATCATCCTCAATTAAAAAACACCATTGATAAATATGGTTTGTTTACCGAAAAGGATAAAAGCGTTATCCGCTTAAATAATGCAGACATGCCTGTACTTAACAGCTTGTTTGAACGAATGACTATTGAAGAGTTATCCAACAATCATTTAAAAGATGATGCGCTGCAGGCTTACATTCAATTATTAATGGTTGAAAGCATGCGGGTAGCTCATTTTCCCAAACCTGATAGTGTATCCGACGAATACCATTACATCCACCAATTTTTTCATTTGCTGGAGAAGGAAACATCGGGCATTAACTATACATCGCCCATAAAAATGAAAACTGCCAAGGAGTTTGCCGCCAATCTTTCGGTACATCCGAACCACTTAAACGCGGTATTAAAAAAATACACCGGGCAAAATGTAAGCACTCATATCCGCAACCGCCTGCTCGAAGAGACCAAAGCATTACTGGTACAAACCGATTGGACCTTGCAGGATATTGCATACAGCATTGGCTTTGCCGAGCAGCCTAACTTTAGCTTCTTTTTTAAGAAAAACACTGGTATTACCCCTGCCGAATTCAGGAGATCATACCAGGCCACCGCATAAATTCGCCGTTTCTTTGATTTTCATAATAACCGCTTTGTTTTTGGTATAGAGCCTCCCTGCTTTTGTTGCCAACTTTGTACTGTAAACAAAAACAAATTAAAAGCAACATAAAATGAAAACTCAAAAAGTATGGTTTATAACCGGAGCCTCAAGAGGTTTTGGTTTAGAAATATCAAAAGCTGTTTTAGCATCTGGCGACAAATTAGTAGCTACTGTTCGTAAAAACCCTGAAACACTGGCTGCACAATTTGACAACAATCCCAACCTATTTGTTGTGCCCTTGGATATTACCAATGAAGAGCAGGCAAAAGAAGCGGCTGAAAAAGCTGTTGAACACTTTGGCAGGATTGATGTACTGGTAAACAATGCAGGTTTTGGATTGCTATCAGCAGTTGAAGAAGCCACTGCCGAAGAAGTAAAAAGGAATTACGAAACCAACGTATTTGGCTTACTGAACGTAACCCGTGCCATTTTACCCTATATGCGTAAAGAACACTCAGGCCATGTGATCAATATATCATCTGTAGGTGGTTTATCGGCCTATTTTGGCTGGGGTGTTTATGGCTCAACCAAGTTTGCCGTTGAAGGGCTTACCGAAGCCATGGCGCTTGAGCTTGCTCCGCTTGGCATTCATGCAACTGTTGTTGCTCCGGGCTTTTTCCGCACCAATTTCCTTGATGAAAGCTCGCTGACCCGCACATCAAATGAAATTGCTGATTACCAGGATACCGTGGGTAACATGCGGACTTTTGCTACCGAAGCAAATTATAAACAGCCTGGTGACCCGGAAAAATTAGCACAAGCTTTTATCAAGCTTGCTGCTTCAGAAAAACCTCCGGTACACTTACCGTTGGGAAGTGATACGCTGCAACGTTTCCGTGAAAAAACAGCCGCCTTTGAAAAGGAAATTGAAGAATGGTACGATGTAGTTGTGGGTACGGACCATGACTATGTAAAACAGTCCAAATAATTGTTATACCATAAATACTATTCAATAAAATGCCTGAAAGCGTTATTCGTTATCAGGCATTTTTATTAGCCAATCACCATATTATAACCCATTGTTTGTTAAACAAGCGGATCCACACTACTTCACCACTACTTTTTATCATCTTAAGCTTCGATTAAAAAGTTTAATTTATCATTGCGGCGATCTAAATCTTACTAATTATTCCAGCTCATGCTGCCCGATCGTTCTGTCTCAATCAAATTGAAAAAAATATTTTCTTAATTTTCCTGTGTTTCCTGCTTATGCATTACGGCAACGTAACAGCCCAGCAAAATACCAAACCTCGTTTTAAGGCAATTGCCCTCGCGGAAATTGGTGGCGGCCATGCCTCATTTGATACCACTGCTAAAATATGGCTTAACAAGCTTGCAATAGACAGTAATGTTACCATAGATTATATCAGCGATACCAAAAAAACCAATAAAGAGTTCCTTAAACAGTATCAGCTATTATTGTCCAGCACCCCACTACAATACCACTACAGCAATCCATTGCTGATTTAAAACATTTCTGACTGAAGCCATTTTACAATTTTGGGGTACATTTTACTCCCGGTATATGTAAAATGTTGATTAAATTACAGCTCTTAATCAGGCCGGCCTTTTGCCGGGTTGCCTATTATTAATGGGGTTTAAGCCCTCGCCAGGAAAACCGTTAATGAAAAAAACATCTTATTTATTCTCGTTCTCCGTGCTTTTATATGGACATCTTCCGCTCAAACTACGCTTGGTACTCCTGCTATCAAAAACTACACTCATAATGATTATAACGCCGGAACTGAGATCTGGGACATTAAACAGGACAAGAACGGAATTCTTTATTTTGCCAACGATGAGGGTCTGCTTACGTTCGACGGTAGTTATTGGAAAACCTATCCGCTGCCTAATAAAAGCCCTATAAAGTCTGTGGCTATTGATCGCATGGGCCGTATTTATGTTGGAGGGCAGGATGAAGTTGGTTATTTTTTCCAAATGAGTCGGGAATCCTCAAATATCATTCGCTTAAACAACGCCTGCCCAAAAAGCAAGGCAGTTTGCCGATATCTGGGATATTGTTATCCATAATAATGAGGTATTTTTCAGAACCATTGAGTGCATCTTTGAGCTGAAAAACAACACCATGCACACATTTGATGCGCCCGGTGGCTGGATGCTGCTAAACCGGGCCGGCGGTAAATTGTTTGCTTATGATAAAGCTATCGGACTGGTTATTTTTAAAGATTCGCACTGGCAAGCCTTCGTTCAACAACCCACAACGGCGCTGAGTGTCACTGGCATCACTGAGTTTAATAAAGATACCTTACTGGTAAGTACCCGCAAAAATGGCCTCTTTATCATTGCTGGCTCGTCGCTGGTTAAAAAAACACGGCTATTGATGGAATCCTGCTTACTGATCTTATAAACTTCATTCAAAAAATTGGCATCGACAGATACGCCATCGGCACATCAGCAAAAGGGCTGATTATTATTGATGGTAAAGGCAAGCCAATAGACCAGTTCTCCAATAACCAGGGGTTACAAAATAATAATGTCCATGGTATATTGTTAGATAAAGATCATAATTTATGGCTTGGACTGGAAAATGGGCTCGATTTTATTAATTATAACACGTCTGTTAAAAATATTTATCCTAATCGCGAAAACCTGGTAAAAAGTAACTCGGTAAGCATTTTTAACAACAAGTTGTATATCGGAACATCAAACGGCTTATATACCGTATCGATAGGCTCGCAGCAAAAAGATATCAGCACGGCCACAGGTGCTTTTACAGAAGTGCCAAACACTAAAGGACAGGTTTTAAGCCTAACGCAAATTAACGGGCATTTATTGGCCGGTCATCAGGATGGTGTTTTACAGGTAGACGATAACCAGGCTAAACTGATTACTCCCGGCCCGGGGGCGTGGATGATGAAAGCTTTCCCTGCTTCGCAGGATGTGATAGCGGGGACTTATACCGGCTTTCAACTCTTAAAATACAATGGTGCCGGATTTAGCTTTGAAGGAAAAATAAATGGTATTTATGAATCATTAGGAAACCTCGCGGTAGATAAGAGCAATTTTGTGTGGGCAACGCACCCCTACAGGGGTATTTTTAAAGTGCAGCTATCCGCTGATAGAAAAAAGATAGTTAGTTATACGCAATATACCGAAAAAAGTGGTTTGCCATCTGCGCTGAATAATCATGTATATTTTATTAAAAACAAAGTAATAGCTGCTACCGAAAAAGGTGTTTATGAATACAATACAACTGAAGGAGACTTCACACGATCTGCATTTTACAAGCCGATATTTGGCAATTCAAAAATTGAGTTTCTTACCGAAGATGGCAAAGGTAATATCTGGTTTATCAGTAACCAACGCGTTGGCGTAATTGATTTTGGTAAACGATCTGGTAAGTTACCGTACAAGGTGATCTATTTCCCTGAATTGGCCGGGCAAACAGTAAAGGGGGCAGAGTATATTTATCCGCACGATATGGAGAACATCTTTATCGGCTCAAACAATGGTGTTTTCCATTTAAATTATCGCCAATACGTTTCATCGGAGAACAAACTCAATGTATTACTTACTACGGTAAAAGCCATAGCCGAAAAAGATAGCCTGATTTTCGGTGGATATTTTGTTAAAAACAACCGGATCGCATCAGCACAAAACACGCAACTTATTGCCTCGCTGT
This sequence comes from Mucilaginibacter sp. P25, assembly GCF_050859465.1. Taxonomy (NCBI): domain Bacteria; kingdom Pseudomonadati; phylum Bacteroidota; class Sphingobacteriia; order Sphingobacteriales; family Sphingobacteriaceae; genus Mucilaginibacter; species Mucilaginibacter sp. P25. The sequence continues at coordinate 5,070,550 of NZ_CP193937.1, forward strand.
CCAACCACTGGAATTCCTTTCATTTTGAATATACCTCTACCCTGTTTGCACAAAAAAGCAACGAGGAGTTTAGCTATAAATTAATAGGTTTTGATAAAGATTGGTCGCAATGGTCGATTAAAACCGAGAAGGACTATACCAACCTTCCTTATGGCAAATACACATTTTCGGTAAAGGCCCGTAATAATTTAGGCACAGCGTCTGCTCCCGTCAGTTATAGTTTTATTGTTGAGTCGGCATGGTATCAAACTATTTGGGCCTACCCGGCTTATTTCCTGATCATTGCCTGCACTGTGTATATCGGTATAAAGGCGCAGCAAAAACGTTTCGCCTTGCATCAGCAACGCCATGAAGAGGAGCAAAAAGGTTAAGCTACCTCCATAGCCTTGAACTTGACAGAAATGATAAAGAGATCATTGCCTTAAAAAACGAAAAGCTTGAAGCCGAGCTAAATTACAAGAACAAAGAACTGGCCACGCTAACAATGCAAATGGTTAACCGCAGTAAACTATTGCTCAATATAAAGGACGAGCTGATGGTATTAATAAAAAAACTTAACATTCCTGATGGATCGCACCAATTCAGGAGCGTGTTTAAATTATTGAGCGATACCGGGAAAAGTGACGATGACTGGGACAACTTTTCCATGTATTTTGACCAGGTGCATAATAACTTTTTAGCCACCATGAAAGCCAAGTTCCCCGGTTTAAGCTCAACCGATTTGAAACTGTGTGCTTACCTGCGGTTAAACCTGTCATCAAAGGAGATAGCGCAGCTGCTTAACATCTCGCTGAAAGGCGTGGAGATCAGCCGTTACCGCGTACGCAAAAAACTGCAATTAGCTACCGAAACCAATCTGTATGATTTTTTGATGGAGGTTACTAAACAATCCGGGTAAAACTGCTTCCAGTTTTTACTGCTTTCCAGCCATTATTAAACATCAAAGTGCTGCCATCCATAGGCATTTCTTGTTTTAAAAATGCTTTTACTCAATCCCGGCTACTTCGTATTTATTTTCCGGCGGCCCAGAATATAGCATTGCTGAAAAGCCTGGTATAATCCTTACTATCAAAAAGCACAGGCGAGTGTCCCATAAAGATGTAAATGTTACGGGCTTTTTTTCGGGGTTAATCCATACCACAGGATGGTCACCCATGGTAATGCCATCTTTGGGTTCATAAGTTGATTCATCTACCGAGGCCAGCACATGTACATTAGGCCTTGGATCTTGGTCATAAGTGTACCACTCTTCCTTCTGAACCAGGAAAGGTGGTGATACACCCTTCATTACCGGATGGCTTTGATCTTCAATATTGACAGTACCTTTGGCAAATGTAGCTATGTAGTTTTTATAGCGGATCCCCCCATAAAATTCCAGAACCAGTTCCACATCGCGTAACCATCAAACTCGCCCAGTAGGGTTGCGTGATGAAAGCCTATCCAGCCTCCCTTGCCTTCATCAATGTATTTTTCAAAGGCTTTTACGGCTTTTTCCTTCCAGGCATACGGCGGGTAGTCCAGCTGGATAAATAACTGATAATTAGATAAAAAAGCATCATTAATTCTATCAGTACTTTGAATATAATCGACAGAAAAATTACTGTCAGCAGCCAGCTTATCCAGCCATACTTTTGCCACTTTTGAATACTCAATATGATGCCCCCGCTTTCATACAGGGCTATCACTTTAAAACGCGGGGCCTTTTGTGCCCACGCGCTGATAACGGTTAACAAGCAAAAATTGAAGATCAGGGCTATTTTTTTCATATCGATGATTTTTGCGTTGATGATTTATTTATAGATCCTGCCCATCGTCGGGTTATTCCAAATCGCTTTCTTAACTTCCTCCAGGTCAATAGCGCCCTGGTGGCTGTATACAACCTTCCCATCCGGGTCAATCAGCATGGTATAAGGTAAAGCTCCATCCCATTTAGGGTCTACTGCCTCTATCATCTTATATTTGTCATCGCCTGTGTAAATGTAGTTGATACCTGATGACTGCTTGCGTTGTAAAAACTTCAAAGCTTTATCTTTATTAGCCGGGTCATCAGCACTAATGCTTACAAATTCCAGGCTCCTGTCGCGGTAAAGCCTGTTTAGGGTAACCAGATCGTCAAACTCCGCAACGCAGGGACCGCACCAGGTAGCCCACAGGTTGATAAGCCTTAACCTGTCCGAATGATTTTTCACCACTGTTGCAATTCCGCTGGCGTTAATGGTATCAAGTTTTACCGGCTCCTTTGCCCATTGAATTTGCGCCTTATCTATCCAATCCTTTTTTCGGCCCATTTAACCGAGCAGCCAAAGGTTTTGGTAACCGGTACTGCTATTTCTTTGCCTCCAAGTATCGCATCAATAGCGTTCAGAGCATCCAAAGATTTAGGTGTTTTGGCTGGGTTTTCCATATCATCTATCCGGCCATTGTAACGCAGCTTCCTGTCTTTATCAAAAACAAAAATATGAGGGGTAGCAACCGGGCCATATTTATTGGAAGCTACTTCGGTTTCGCCATCATACAGGTACGGGAAATTAAAACCTTTATCTTTCGCCCGTATCTTCATTTCTTCAAATGAATCACCTAAATCACTGTAGCCCAATTCGTCATAGCGCAACGAGGAAGGATTATTGGGATTGATTGCTACCACACCGACTCCCTTTGTCGCATAGTCGGTGGTCAGTTTGATCACCCTGCTTTCATAGGCCTGCGAGGTGGGGCAATGGTTGCACATAAAAACCACAACCAACACTTTAGCATCTCTGAACGATTGTAAAGTGTATGTTTTGCCATCAATACCTGGCAGACTAAAATCGGGCGCCTGCGCTCCTATCGCCAGTGTTTTATGTTCATCGAAGGCAAAAGAAAACATCGGCAAAACCAATAGCAGCCCGAAGATGAAACACAAACTGATCTTAAACTCCTTCATAATAGATATGGTTTACAATTAATCACTCGTTGATACTGCCAGCAGGTACCAGGCTGTATGCGGAAGCCATTGCTCGGCCCAGCGCCAGTCAGAATCTTTACCTGATACTGCATAAGGGATATTGAAATCAATATCATCCTCATTATCAAACCCTGAAGTAATACCATTTACAATACCGCCAGGTGCGTTGGTATATTCAAACGTGCCAAAAAAGCCATAAGCCGGATTATTATGCCCTGTACCCTGTAGCATACTGGCATCAAAGGGGTTCAGGCCCAGGATCCAGTTCAGCTGATCTATCGCAAAGCCGGAGAGCTGGTCATGGAAAGTCTTATCATCTTTAAACAGACTGGCAGCCATTCGTGCAGCGGTGGCCACAGAACCTAATCTCGCGTTTTCGCCCTGCCACCAGGGCGAAGCATCGCTGCCATGTGGAAAAAAGAAAGCGCTGTGCCGATTGCCCAATGTATCCTGCACCAGTTCGCGGCTGTAACCAAAGGGATTGTTTACTTCGTGGGTAATAGCCAATTCAAATTCCATTGACTTTTTTACTGCTGTTTTGATCTTTGCCTGCAAATCTGTGGACGCATAAGGATAGTAATACAGCAGACTTATCACAGGCAAGCCGCCATCTGATGGATGAAAAAAAGGCCTGTCCTTATCATCGGCGCGCCAAAAATTTTGGTACTTTTTCCACAAGCTTATGCGGTTAAGCAAGTTGTTAGCACGCATTTCGGCAGCAGCTTTATATATATCTTTGTGAGTTGCTTTGTATAATTCGGTAGCGGCACTCAGCGCACAATAGTCATCAAGGATATTCTCTTTTTTATCATAGTCCATTTGTGGATTTTCCTTTTCCAGAAAAGCAAATGCATTTTCGGCAGCTTTCAGGTAATCCGCATTACTAAACTCACCCGATGTTTGATAAGCCGAAGCTATAGCCAGCGCCGCAATAGCAATCCCCCGCCCGATCGGTAACTGGCCTGGTAAGTACGCCAGTTTTTGCCTGAGGTGGTTTTGGTAAATGATTGGTCTTTGGTTTGTTTAATCCGATAATTACCCTCGTCTGCCTGGATTACTCTGTCCTTTGGCAATTTGCCGGGGCCAGGCGATGACACAGAGCGATAAAATGAACCGTTTTTAACCTGCATCCGCACTAAATAATCAGCGCCATACATGGCTTCATCCAAAATCCTGCGGTTAACCTGCCGAAAATCAGTCCCTGAGCGGGCGTTTAGCAGCTCATATGTTTTAAACAGGCTAAAGGCTGTTAAACAGATCTGCTGCGGGTTAAAATAATTGGAAAATGATAAATGCGACAAATGCTTGCCGTAATCGCCGGTGGCATCATACCAACCGCCGTGCGCGTCAATAGTATCCGTTGTGTCCGGTAATACCAGATGATGATCGGCCTTATCCAGCAGGCCCGAACTGCGCTGCCCTTTAAAATAATATACTACATCGGATATAGTGGCTTTTTCAAGCACATTTTTGCCAATGGTAAAAGGGTATGATGAAATTATTCCTTTAGGTGAAGCGAATTGAATTTTATAAGTCCCCGGCACGGTAAGACTGCTAAAATCAAGCGTCCAAAACTCAAAATTTTTCCATTTGCCAACCGGGCCGCTGTAAGAGATCTTTCCCGAAAATACAGCTTTACCCTTATCTGCATCAATGAGGTTAAATGATGTAAATGTAAGACGGCTGTCGGCAACTATAACGGCATGTTTTGCCTTGTTATCTTCATAACCAACGTGATTGGTTACCACTTTGATATTTTGTGCCTGTACAAAAAACGGCAAACCGAACCAAAACAAGGCAGTGGCCTTAAACAGGACATTGATGTGTTTTTTCAGACTCATATATAAAGTTAAGAAATTGCCCTGCGGTTTAAGCATGATGGTTTTGCAATATTGGTCAAAGCTAAAAGATTAAGTTTCGGCCGGATATTTTTGTGCCACTACATTAGCTCTACCGTGATTAAACACCTCAATTTGTTACAAAGTTACCTTAGCCGATTACCCGGCAAGTGCTAAGTGGGGTGTGAAAAGTCGTTTTTAAAATTCTGTGCTTAGAAACTACGACTTTGGGCTAATGACCACGTAGCACTTTATCGATAACATAATAGTAGTGGTATTGTAGTGGCTTCAAAATAGCAATTGAGTAAAGTTTGGCTGATAATTGCAGAATATAAAATTTCATCTCTTATATAAATCCAACATGAAATATATTCTACCGGACTGCCGTAAAGTTAAAATTGTTAAACAGGCTATTCCCGGCCGTGTAAGTACGGACATCCCTACATCATTAGTATAGCTGCAACGTGTTTGCGAGGTTTCGCCTGACGCCAATGCAGGTGCATTGACTGCCGATTATGCCAAAGAACGCAATTATAATTAGTAGCTTTTATTATAATCAACCTAAACCTAAAAGAGGCCGCTTGATTTCCGGGGGCCTCTTTTGAAGATGCTTTTAAGGTTCTTTTAATCCAAGTGTCTGATAGCCGCATCGAGTAAGCGCTCATTTTTCCACCAACATCTTCCAGCATATTTCACCGCCAAGGTTACAATAATGATGAAATTGTTGCCATGACATTTTAGGTATGTATAATAATTAAATTTTTAAGCGCAATCTTTTCTTTTCAAGTAATCCAACAAATAAAACGATGATCACAGCCGTCAGAAAAGAGCGCAATAGTCCCGGAAATCCGTTATTGATAACGCCGGGATAGTTAATTTGGAACAGTTCCAGTGTAAACACCTGAAAATACGGGATCAGGTAGCAGGTTAGTGTGCTGGTACCTGCCGGTTTGATCCAGTTAAAAGCATTTATTTTTCCTTTAACGTCTACCACGTATATCAGCATCAAAAAAGCTAACGTGGTAATTCCGGAACAAATGAATACCCAGGCGGGTGTTGAACGGATCTTGGAAATACCTTCAGTATAAGGCCTTAAAGCAAAACCCGCTACCAGGAACAAGATACCGACGACAGTTAGTGTGGCCCAAATGCGTTGTGTTTTCCCTTGTTCAACCAATTTGGCATAAATACCTGATATCACCACGCCTCCCATGGTTAAAGTCATGGTCGATGCATCGTTGATTATCCAAAACGGTTTTAAAAAGATAATAGCATTACCGAGGAAACTGCCCGTAACATCTTTTCCTGCAATGGTTACCATCGTTTCGTCGTGCAACACGTTTACCTTTAATATGGTGTGCGCCAAAATGTTAATGGCGGCAAGCGTTATCCATGCTACGATAAGGTTGTTCAATTTGCCTTTAACTGCGAAAAATATAAAAGCACAAACCAAATATGCCCATCCTATCAAACCCAATATTCCCCACCATGAAGGCTCCATACCCCGTACCTCGCCATCTTCGCCACCTTTATAAATCATCGCCATGCCAATCAGCATAGCAATTCCCAATATCTGCAAGGCATATCTTTTAGTCTTTGCCATAGATTCCGGATAGTCAAGCCAGATCAGGAAGAATGCTATAGTAATAACCAGTGCCCATGCAGCCTTCGGAATTAATGCCGCCGACGAGATTATATTCTTCAAGGTTTACATGGTAAAAACCCATAATGAGCAGCGCCGCACTGCGTATCAGGATATAAAATAATACCTGTCTGGTACTATCACTCTTTTTGATCCTGTTATTAATAGCAAATGGTAACGACAAGCCCACAATGAACAAAAACGCCGGGAAAATAGTATCAGCAAAACCCATCCTGTCTTCAAGACCTTTGGCGTGGTCTATCCATTCGGGAATATGCTGTACACCGCCCGCATCGTTAACAAATATCATCAGGAGCATAGTAATCGCACGCAATACATCTATTGATAACAGGCGTTTGGGTAATTGCTGCATACTTTATTTAGGGCTTTTCTTTTAATTTTTACGGAAAATAGTGAATTATGGCTCGCGATAAATAAAATATTATCGCCGTACATACCAAATGCCAATCTCGTTTATAAGGCACTGCTATAAATCCAATGGATCATTAATGCACAAATCTATCCGATAGCATGATCAGATGCTTTTATTACAGCACTACATCACTACTACCATAGGTAACATTGTATATAAATAAAAAATTCAGCGAAGTGGGAAAGAAGGAGGTTTCGGAAGCGACGGAAAAAAGGGAGCGGATTGGTTAGCATTGAGTACGACCGGTCACAAATGGTATAAAAACGAAAATGGGCAACCAAAGGCCGCCCATTCATTAACTGGTTTTAATGTCCAATTATTTTGCAGTTTTTCTTGCAGGGATTAATGGAACGATAATAACAGCTAAGAAAAGGGCAACTTCTAATACGGTTAACATAACTTTAATTTTTTTAATGTTTTAATTACTGAACTAACAATGTTTTGAGGAAATACAATCGTTCCTACAGGCATGCTGTGGCAGGGATGCAAGAACAATTGTATCATTCCTGCCACCAGTTAGGCTAAAAACATGCCATTAAAAAACACGCCCTATAAATCAATACTTTAAGCCTAAAAACGTCATTTTCAAAATGGATTTTTTCTTTGAAACTACCTTCAAAAACTGGTGTTTATTAAATTTAACGCAGAGTTTTGCGCTTAACGAAAAAAAATGGGCTTAAACCGAGGCAAAAAAAGCCGAAAAATTGTTTTTTGCCGAATTATTTAAAAAAAGCGGGCAAACAAGCACAAATTTATTTTTAGAGAAAATTATTTCGCTCATTAATTTCCTAGCCTGCTTTGCGGCTATAAAAACTCATCGCCAAACTTTTTTTTGTAAAAAAACTATTCCGTGATTTTTACATATTAGAGGTCTTAGCATTTTTAAAAAAATTAACCGACAATTTGTCACAGGCATGACAAACGCAAATTTTGGCAGAAAATCTCTAACTTAAAAGCATGACAGTAACTGCCAAAGCATGACATGATATTAACAAATTCATCCTATTATGGCGTTTAATCCCCTATGCCAAACTTTTAAACTTTTGGAAGGCATTTAAGAATGGCCTTTTTCCAGATATTTACTGCTTCATGCATTTCTTTTTGGTTTAATGAGGCAAACCCTATCCGTACAAAACTGTGTTTAAATGTTTTATCATAATAATAATCATGTCCCGCACCTATAGACAGCCCCAGTTCATTAGCTTTTTCTGAAACAACGGCAGTGTCCAGATCATGAAGGTATTTAACCCATATGGCAAAACCGCCACATGGTATTTTAAAGGAAATATAATCGCCCAATTGCTCCTGCAGTAATTTGCAAAGAATATCCCGCCGTTCGTGATACAGCTTATTGGCTTTTTTCAGGTGCCTGCTAATGTCACCGTTCTTTAATAAACTTGCCATAGCTTCTTCTAACAGGTGCTCCCCCTGGCGGTCAATCAGCCTGCGTAAGCGGGTGGCCTGTAATAAAAAATTAGCCGGGGCAACCATAAAGCCAATGCGAATGCCCGGCGCGATGGTTTTGCAAAATGAACCCACATATATTACATTGCCATAATAATCGGCACTGGCCAGCGGTAAAATAGGGCCGCTAGTATAATGAAAGTCAAAGTCGTAATCATCTTCAATAATGGCAAACTGGTATTTTGCTGCCAGTTCGAGTAAACGCATACGCCTCTCCGAACTCAGCGTTACTGTAGTAGGCTGATGATGATGCGGCACCACGTACAGCATACGTACCTTTTGTGCTTTACAAATAGTCTCAACGGAATTAATATCAATACCATGTTCATCTACAGGGACAAATTCCAACCTGGCGCCCGCTTGCTCAAACACCTCATTTGCACCACTGTAGCCTGGGTTACCTACAATTACAATATCATTTTTATTAATCAATACCTGTGCGCACAGGTAAAGTGCCATTTGAACGCCTTTGGTTATTAAAATATCGTTAGGTGTTACATGCAAGCCACGGGTTTCACCCAAAAAACGGGCAAGTTCGTTCCTTAAATTTTCGGAACCCTGCTCCAGCCCGTACATCAGGTATTTATGCGTAAAATGATAACCTGCCATCCGTCTGTATTCGCGCACCATCAGGTCGACAGGCGCAATGCGGGTATCGGGAAACCCTTCGGTAAATGTAATATTGCCATCAGGCATTTCCACAAACATGCGCTGAGGGTTGATCCTGTTGTCATCAACGTTGAACGATGTTTTATTTGCCAGGCTATGTTTCAGAACAGCTTTTTCGATAGGCCGGGGTGCAACATCGGGCAGGTTTTTAGCTATGTAAATCCCCTTACGCGCTATAACATCAACCCAGCTTTGAGCATAAAGTTCGTCATAAGCAGCTACTACTGTTTTACGATGTACGTTTAACGATGCTGCCAACACACGACTGGCAGGAAGTGCAGAGCCTGGTTTTAAGGTCCCCTGCCTGATATAATTGATAATGCCGTTGCTAATTTGCAAATACACGGGCACCTGGCTGCTTTTATCTACACTTAATAAACTTTCGATGAGCATCATTCTGGACTATCTTTAAACTACTTTCTGGACTACAAGTATAGTCCAAAAGCATGGTATTTTTGATCATCAAAAAATAAAACTTATGCAACTCAATCAAAAAATATCATCCATATACCTAAGGTTAGCCGTTGGACTAAGCTACCTGTGGGAAGTAGCCGACCGCCTCGGCTTATTTGGCCCAAACGGTCACGCACACGTTGGCTGGGGCGACTGGAAACATTTTATTGCCTATGCCAAACAGGTAATGAGTTTCCTACCCGATGGCATCATAAATCCGCTGGCAACTATTGCAACCATTGGCGAAGGCGGTTTTGGCTTATTACTCATCCTTGGCTTATTTACCCGCATGGCAGCTATCGGCAGCGGTATCCTTAGTTTATGTTTTGCTATCGCGATGGCAATTTCCTTCGGCGTCGAATCGCCTTTAGGTTATTCAGTGTTTACTTTGAGCGCCGCAAGCTTTCTGCTGGCCGGGATGTCCCAATATTCATGGAGCTTAGATAAATGGTTCGCCTCACGTATTGTGAACAAAAAGCTTACGGCTTACCAATCATTGCAAACCAATTAAAATCAGCAAACATCTTTAACCAATAAAATAATCATGGCAACTACAGCAAATACAAAAGCATCACACCTTTTAGTGATCATAGCCTTTGCTACCGTTTATATAGTATGGGGTTCAACCTATTTCTTTATACAAATGGCTATTCAGGGCTTCCCTCCTATGTTGATGGGTGCATTGCGTTTTTTCAGCGCGGGTATTTTATTACTTGGCTGGTGCTACATTAGGGGCGACAACATATTTGTTAAGCGCGATATCATCACCTCCGGTATCTGCGGGCTGCTTACCCTATTCATAGCTACAGGTATAGTGATCTGGGTCGAGCGCAATATCCCCAGTGCCATGGTTGCCATTATGGTTTCTGTGAACCCGATATGGTTCATCATATTAGATAAAGCTAACTGGCGGGTAAACCTAAAAAATAAATCGACCATATTCGGCCTCATCATCGGCTTTGCAGGAATCTTGCTCCTTTTTGGCGAAGCTTTCCTGAAATCGGTTACCGGTACTATGGACCATGCAAAATTAACAGGATTACTATTGTTACTGGCAGGCCCTGTTGCCTGGTCGTCAGGGTCATTATATTCAAAAAGAGAGGCGGTACAGCACCAGCAAGGGTAAATACATCCTGGCAAATGATCATTGCCGGTTTGACTTTTGTACCGGCTGCTATTATTCACCAGAAGTTTAACGGATTTAATCTCGCTACTGTTCCGGCTCAGTCATGGATGGCTATCGTTTACCTTATCATATTCGGATCAATTGGGGCATTCAGCGCTTATGTATGGCTGCTACAGGTAAGGCCTGCAACGCAGGTGAGCACCCATTCGTATGTAAATCCGGTTATCGCCGTATTACTTGGGGTTTGCTTTGCACATGAAAGTATTTCGTTAATGCAGTTTTTGGGGTTAATTGTGATCTTGCTCAGCGTATTGCTTGTAAATCTTTCAAAGTATGGGAAGCTTACGTTTAAAAAAACTGTGACAGAAACAGTTGAACAAGCAGGTAACTGCAACCACCTCAACCCTGCTTCCGATTTGGAACAGATCAAAGCATTGGCTAAAATAGCTTACCGGATCTAAAATCATCTCCCTAAATAACACTTTATAAAACGATGAATAAAACCATCATATGCAGCACATGCGGCACCCAGCTTTTAGCCGGGCCGGCAACACCCCAATTTTGTCCAATTTGTACCGATGATCGACAATACGTTCCGGAGAGTGGACAGCAATGGAATACGCCAGCCGAACTTAAGAACCGCACCATCAAAATAACACAGTTAAGTGAACATCTGTATGCACTCAAAATACAACCAGATTTTGCAATTGCCCAAAGGGCCCTGCTCCTTATCTCTCCGGGAGGTAACATTTTGTGGGATTGTATTCCGTACCTGGATGATGCTACAATTGAATTTATCCGGGCTAAAGGCGGATTAAAAGCTATCGCGTTTTCACATCCGCATTATTATAGTAATATGAATGAATGGGCCGCCGAATTTGGCTGCCCAATCTATATCCACCAACATGACACCGAATGGGTACCTTTTAATTCTCCGTATATCTACTTATGGGGTGGTAACACCACACAACTTTGGGACGGCATAAGCGTAGTACATATCGGCGGTCATTTTGCGGGCAGCTGCGTGTTGCACATTGCAGGCTTTACACCCAATGGAACTATGCTTTGTGGTGATACCTTTAATATAGCCAGAAGCAAACGGCATATGGCTATTATGTACAGCTATCCTAATATTATATTACTCGCCAAGGAAGAATTTGTCAAAGCATATCAAAAAGCATCCATGCTTAATTTTGATACTGTATATGGAGCATTTGAAAACCAGGATATTGAGGGTAATGCAATGGAAATATTTGAAACTTCTATGCAGCGGTATAAAGATAGCTATGGATTATGGTTACATTAAACTAACTACGTTTTTAGCTGAAATTTTTTAAAGTAAAAAGTATGATATAATTGTATTTGGTTAATTCATTGTGTTATATTTACACAATAGCTATTGCCATTGGATAAACATCCTCTCCAATTAATCGGTAATTAACTATCTTTCAATTCCGGAAGCCAGTTTCGGGTCGCGAAGTGTAAACCAATTTAACCAAATACAATTATGAAAAAAACAGTACCCTCATGCTGCTTTTACTCATTTGCTTTTTACCTGTAACGGCGTTTTGCCAAAGCAGCAACGAACCAGTTGTTGCCGGGAACGATGTAGCTGTAACATCAACCGAAAGCGGAAAAGTAAAAGGCTATCTTCACAATGGCATTTTTACATTTAAAGGTATCCCCTACGCCAAAGCCGACCGCTTTATGGCGCCCGAAAAACCTGCGCCATGGACAGATGTACGCAGTTCAAAAACTTACGGTCCGGTTTGTCCTACCGATCCAACTACAACTGTTAACGACGAATTTGAATTTGCCTTTCAGCATGATCTGGGTTATTCAAATGAACACTGCCAGTCGCTCAATGTATGGACACAGAAACTGAACGATGGCAAAAAACGCCCAGTAATGGTTTGGCTGCATGGTGGCGGCTTTACAGCCGGTTCATCAATTGAACTTCCGTCATATGACGGTGAAAACCTGGCTAAAAAGGGAGATGTGGTACTGGTATCGGTAAATCACCGGTTAAACATTTTGGGCTTTCTTGATCTTTCAGCCTATGGTGATAAATATAAGGGCTCTGCAAACGCGGGCCTGCTTGATTTGAAATTGGCTCTGGAATGGGTAAAACAAAATATAACCCAGTTTGGCGGCGATCCTGATAATGTGACCATCTTTGGGCAGTCGGGTGGTGGCGGTAAGGTTACCTGTTTGATGAACGCGCCATCAGTAAAAGGTTTATTTAAAAATGCCATTGTTGAAAGCGGCAGCTACATCACCAATTTTAACGAAAAACCGGTTACCCAAAAAGTTGCCGCTGCATTATTGGAAGAACTTCACCTGCAGCCTTCGCAGGTTGATTCTCTTCAAAAACTGCCTTATGGTGTACTGAACGAAGCGGGTAAAAAAGCCATGAGCAAGGTCTCGGCCGAGTTGAAAAAGGAGGGCAAAACCATGAACGGCTGGGGCCCCGCTTTAGACGGCGATTTTCTTCCTTACCAACCATCAGATCCGGCAGCTAAAGAACTGTCGAAAAATGTTCCGCTGCTGGTAGGTACAACCAAAAACGAATTCGCTCCATTTATCCCCGGCCCTAAAAGCCAAACTATGGATGAATTAAAAACCAGTCTTCAAAAAAATATGGCGATAAAACCGATGCTTACATCGCCGCGGCGCAAAAAGCGTATCCAACAATTTCAAAACCATCAGAATTTACCGACATTGAATTTAACTTCCGCTCATTAGCCATTAAACAGGCAAATGAAAAGGCTGTTAGTGGCGCGGCCCCGGTGTATATGTACCTGTTTACCTGGCAATCGCCCGTAAATGGAGGTATGTATAAAGCCATGCACTGTATGGATATAGCTTTCCAGTTTAACAACATCGCACGCTGCCAGGAAATGACCGGCGGCGGTAAGGAAGCATATGCCCTTGCCGATAAAATAAGTAGCGCATGGATAAATTTTGCCAAAACCGGCAACCCCAATACATCGTCATTACCCAAATGGCCTGCATACACTGCCGAAAATGGTGCAACTATGATACTGGATAACCAATGCACAGTTAAAAATCACCCGGATGATGAATTATTAAAAATAGTAGCCGCAGTACCAAAACCATAAGTAAATGAGAAGAGTAGCTTTAATATTTGCCCTGCTGTTTAGCAGCATATGGGTTTTTGCAGCCAAAGTCGACACAGTACAAATCCCAAGCGTGGCAATGAACAAAACTTATAAAGCGGCTATTGCATTTCCTAAAGCATATGAAAAAAGCAAAGCCAATTTTCCGGTATTGTACCTGCTGCACGGGGGTATGGCCATTTTGACGACTGGCTGCTAAAAACGCCGGATAAATCATTGGTAAAAGACCTTGCTGATCAATACAACATCATTATCGTAATGCCTGAAGGTGAAATCTTTAGTTATTATGTTGATAGCCCTATTGATCCTAACAGCAAGTTTGAAACTTATATTATTAAGGAAGTGATTCCTTTTATCGATAGCAAATACCGCACGGTTAACGATAAAAAAGGCAGACTTATCACCGGCCTATCTATGGGAGGATTTGGCGCGTTGTATCTTTCAACCAGGCATCCGGAACTTTTTGCAGCAGCAGGGAGTATGAGCGGAGCACTTGACCCAAACATGACCACCTGGAAGCTCCCCCCGATAGGTTTGAGATGCTTACCAAAATGCTTGATAAAATTTGGGGGCCTATGACGCCGGATACTTACCTGCAATATTCGGTTGTGAACATGGCAGATCAGATCCGTAAAAACGGGCTGCCATTGGTTATTAATATAGGAGTTGATGACTTTTTGCTTGAGCCCAACCGTGAATTACACCGCAGATTAGTTTATAACCATACTCCACATGATTATTCCGAACAACCAGGAGGCCATACCTGGGAGTTTTGGCAAAACGCCTTGCCAGGGCATTTGTTGTTTTTCAGCAAAGTTCTGAAAGCAAATGGTGTTTACGTTTTATAAACGGCCAAATTGAATATATAAGGGAAGATCGATCACAGTATCTTCCCTTTATATTTACGCTATTTTCAGCATGGAAAGATAAGCGCCGGTAGGTGGGCATGTTCTTCATTCTCCATATTCTCCCAATCCCATAACCCATTTAATTGCGAGCTGCGGTTGCTCAATACAAAAAAATCAACCCCCATTATATTGGCCAGTACATCAACGGTTTTCATGATATCCCGCTCCTTGATATTCACCAGGTTCAGCCTTGAACCCACGAACATTTGATTGAACACAGCATCAGCATAATCATTATACATATGCGGTAATCCCGATTCAGTTATATTAAAAAGCGAGGCCTTTACACCCATAGCTTCACTCATTTTACTTAAAAAATTTACAATATCCTTTTTGGCATAACGAAGATCGGCAAGGTATCCCATATTCGTAATATTGAATGAGGCACCTTCCGGAACGGCCAGTAAGGGGCAGCATGAATGATTTAAAACAGGCATAAGCTGTTCATTAATTTCTTTTGCAGTTCCGCCAACCCCTTTGATAATTAAACCTATATCATATTTAGCTATAATTGCGTGGAGCGACATCCCCAAAGTATCCAGATAGTTAAGGAAAACTATCTTTTCGATACCTTTATTTTGATCTTTAAAACTAAAATCCTCATCATCAAATATATCCTGGGTGGTAGTATCTGATTGCTGAACACTCATCGGCTCGGGTACCGTGTTCATAACAATTACTTTGGTTTTTAATTTATCACCTAAATTACCGGCGTAAGTAAGTGCATAATTGCTTTCTTTTTGAGATTGTGAACTACCAGGATTGCTTTCATAGCCAATTTATATAATAATGAGATGTATGATTTGAACAAGTGATAACAAGAGCTGTTTCTTAATTTGTAATTAAAAAAGTCATAAAAAAGTCAGTTTGATACGCTCATGAGTTGCTGGCGGTGTATAAACTTTAACCTTTAGCTTAAAAGTGGATATTATTCACCACCTGTTGCAATAAACGGTTATGTTAGGTAATCTTTAAAATGGCTTTGTTTTAATTTACACTGATATTAAATAACGTTGCTTATTGATGTCACGGATAAATAAAAACAGATCAATTTGCAATAAAAATGACCGCTCATGCTAAACACTTGATCACTGTTGACGATTTCCTGGTAGGCACCACCGTTACCCGCTCCTGCTACAGGAAATTAGACAGGATGATGGTATTGGCGAACTGATTAAAATCCTGCCTATTAAACAATCACCTGGTTTGGTTGCTAAATATAAAAGCAAAAAAGCCACTCAATTGAGCAGCTTTTTATTTATATAAGGTTTAACAACCTTTGTTAATACAAGGTAAATTCAACCCTGCGGTTAGCCTGACGGCCTGCAGCTGTTTTGTTTGTAGCTATTGGCTGTGTTTGACCATAGCCGGTTGCTTCAATACGCGATGGATTTGCACCTTTGCTTGCGAGGTATGATTTAACCGATTCAGCACGATCTTTTGATAAACGCATGTTTAAATCAGCCGAACCTGTGTTGTCAGTATGGCCAGCAAGTTTTAGGCTAAAGTTTTTATCAACCAATAACTGTGCTACCCTATCCAAACTTGGATATGAATGTGCACGAATGGTAGCTTTACCCAAATCAAACTCAAGATTTTTGATAGCGTCTTTAACCACTTTTTTATCTTCTTCAGTAACATAAACTACCGGTTTAGCCAAAGGACAACCTGAGCCATCAACTTTTTGGCCGGCCGGTGTGTTAGGGCATTTATCGTTTACGTCCACAACACCGTCACCGTCGCTGTCGGTAGTTAACTTGGCAAGATTGGCATTGGTTGTTGCAAGGTCGCTGGCCAGCTGTGCGTTTTTCGCTTTTTCAGCATCAATCTGTTGTTGTAATTCGGCACGGGTACGCTGGTTTTCCCATTGGTACTCTGTACGCATTGATGATACGGGATTATGGGTGGCCATCTGGTGTTTTTTCTTATTGCCAAGGGCAAATTCTAAACCAATATGTGCGTATGAAAACCTGTCATCACCCGCCCCATACTTGTATCCGTCAAGGTTATCGGCCTGTACAAAGTTAACCTGGTAACCTAAATCAAGGTTTATGCCCGGGGCAAGGTCAAATTTCAAACCTAAGCCAATGGGGATAAACAATTCGTTGATATGGCCATTATCGGTTTTCTTAAAGTTTTCCTGTTGCCCGCCAACCGGGGTAATCCTTGGTGTGTAGTTCAAATTACCAACGCCTGCGGTTAAATAAGGCTGAATAAATGGCTTTTCATGGCGCCAATTGATGTTAGCCAACGTAATATTAGCACTTAAAGCTGCCGACCAGTTTAATTTAGTAGAGTATGAATCATAGGGAGAAGTACCTGCTGCGTTAGGCTGACTGTTTGATGAAGTTAATTTACCACGAAGGAAGTCGGCCTGTAAGCCCAAGGATGGCAATATTTGTTTTTTAATGTACCCGCCGTAGCCAAACTGTTCGGTTGGGCTGGTAAAATCCTGCCTGTTGTTGCGTCCAAATATGGTAAAAGGGGTTAACAAACCACCATGTACACCTATCGACCAGGTACGTAATTCACCACCACCCGAAAAGGGCCTCACGTAATCTTTTGCTGTAGCTGAGGTATCTGTTGACTGAGCGAATAATTTACTGCCAATCATAACTCCTGTAAGAAGTAATGAGGCTTTTTTTAAATTTGTTTTCATATTTATATATTTAATTATACGTTTAACATTCAAGTAAAACGTACACTGGTTAATCCAATATTGATGCCATCAATATTGGATTAACCAGAGAGCCCATTGCCAAAAGGCAGGCTAATCAAACAAAAAAAGCATATGAAATTTGATATAAAATGCTGACTCACTAAGTCAAATGCTTTGGTTTTTATATCACCACTAAGATTGCATTAAACAGGCAATCACAACCAAATTCTTAACTTTTTGTACAAATTGGTTAATGAGTTAAAAAGAATACAGTTTTGTACAGTTAAAGAGTAATTAAACAAAATAGTTGTTAAGCCATCACGGCAACCATATTAAACAAGTTTTCGCCCAGGTTAATATTGCCGCTGATGTTAGACACCTCCAATGCTGTTTGTGGATCGATACCTTTGGTGAAAACCTTCCAGGCAATATCAGGCAATAAAGTTACTGTAGTATCCGGCACAGATCCGGCATTTTTGATGAGTGTCCAGCCCTCAGCCATTTTAAGCAGGTACCAGTTACCGCCAGCTTCGCCAGTTACAGTGATTTGAATTAGCGTACTGGTGTTTGCTTTAACCGTACGATATGTATGCGGAAGCCCGCACATAAAAGTATCGATACAAGGATAAAACAATTCAGCAGTTAGGATGCCTTGTTTACCAACCGCTTCGCGGATCTGTTGCTGGTGATGAAACTTTTCGGTGTATTCGCGGGCTATATGAAACCAGTTAACGGATTCATCTTCACCTGCCCAGGCTACTGAAAATGGTGCAGGTGCAAACAAATCAGCGGCAGCCATTACTTTGCTGTATTGTTTGCCTGTAGTTTCTAAAAGGTCGATAAGCAACTGCGGGCTTACACGCTTCATAGCGTTTACCCAGGTGGCGTTTAATCCATTCAAAAAATCAACTAAATCACTATAGTTATTGATGGGATTTGAAGGAGGATCGCCTGCAAATTGATGAGACGAAGAAATGACGCGTATGTTACCATCAAGCAAATGAGCGGCTATATCCTTTACTGCCCAAAGTTTTGCTAATGTAGGCCTGTTCCAGTCGTCCGCTGATAAAGACCTAAGCAGGTCTGTCAGCTTTTGATCCAAAAGGGGGAACAGGTGAACTGTTTTAATAGGGACTTCCTATTCCGCCATCTGGTATTTTCAATGAGTAATAACTATGTTATTGAGTAGGGTGAACAATCACCTTCCATTTAATTTCGGCACCGGCTTTTGCAAGTGTTGCAGCAACCGAGCAGTATTTGTTAATAGAAAGTTCGGCAGCACGCACAGCTTTATCTTCATCAACATTGCCGTAAATATGAAATTCAATATCCACATCTTCCCATAATGAAGGTTCTTTACCTGCTTCACGTTCGCCGTTAACCACCATTTTATAATCGGTTATTTCCTGGCGTTGTTTTTTCAGGATACTGATTACGTCAATTGCCGAACAACCAGCAAGGCCCATTAAAAGCATCTGCATTGGGCGGATGCCAAAATCCTGGCCGCCACTTTCCGGACTGCTGTCCATTTTTACGGTGTGCCCGTTGGCATCAACAGCCTCGAAGCCGAAATCGCCATGTACACGTTTTAATTCAATCTGAGCCATATTTTCAGGTATTATTGTGCTAAGTTATACAATTAAGCGCTTATGCTAAAACGCAGTGCCGTTTGTTTACCTGGTTTTAATCAAAAATGACCTATGCCACATATTTCCTGTTTTTAACATGTATCACCAGCTTTAAACCCGACCACACTTTATCAACCGCGCAAACCTTGATGTCAACCAAGCCTATTTGCAAAGCAAAGCTCCTGATCAAATCTTCCGTAATATCAGTAACTACTTTCGAAGCCTTTTTGGGCCAGGATATCCAGATCATGCCATCCTGCTTTATTTGCTTTATCAGTACAGGCAGTTTAACCCGGTATTCATCCGCACTTTTGCTAAAGAAATGGATCACATCAATTTCAAATGAAATATCATCTGTAAAATAAACATCAGGAGGCATGTCGCTAAACAGATCAAGGTAATGATCAGGTGCGTTAACAAGTAACAGCATCCCCCTTGCTTTTATGCCGAGCTTTTTTGCCAGGGGCGTAGCTGAATAACGTGCCATTACAAAATATTTTTAAGGTGATGGAGCATATGATCAACATAGTCTGCGGCAAGCCATTCAACAGTTTGCAGCTTTGGCTCCGTTTTACTGTTATCACAACGGGCGCTCCATCTGTCGGCAGGGTAATTCTCTAAAACCCGTACAATCTGCAGGTTCAGCAAGGCCCAAAGTTCAATCAATTCGTTAATGTCAGCATCCTGGTAACGTGCGGCAGCAACCCATTCTACCTGTTGGTAGGTAAGCCTGAAGTTTTCTTCATAGGTGCAACGCACAAAACGCTGCAGGTTAATTTGAGCACTGTCAATCAAATGGCCAACCACTTCTTTTTTGACCACTTAACAGGGGATGCGTTATAAGTCCAGTCAATATCACAGCTCTTAAGCCGCCTTAGGTTCTCTATTATTCCGGTGAGTTTGTTGGTTACCTCGTTCATTTATTGGTTTATCGGTAGTATAAAAGTATCAGTATTTCATATTAAACAGCAAAAGCACTAACTTCAAAGCCTTAAACATTACTATGGCGCTTAACTATATCTGGATAGCTTTTTTTGTAATTGCATTTGTAGTTTCACTCATAAAATTAGTTTTTTTGGCGATACAGAAGCTTTCAAATTATTGGTTGAAGGATTATTTAATTCGTCAAAATCGTCGGTAATGGATATCGCTTTGCCGCTGATTGGCTCTATGGCATTCTGGCTCGGCATTCTGAACATTGGCGAAAAAGCTGGAGCTATTAATTTTTTATCACGGATAGTAAGACCTTTCTTTAGCCGATTGTTTCCCGATGTACCTAAAGATCACCCCGCTACGGGCCAGATGATGATGAACTTTTCGGCCAATTTAATGGGCCTTGATAACGCAGCTACACCGCTTGGCTTAAAAGCGATGGGTAGCCTGCAGGAACTGAATCCAGATAAAGAAATAGCTTCAAATGCCCAGATCATGTTCCTGGTGCTGCATACATCCGGCTTGCAGTTATTACCCGTTACCATCATCGCACAAAGGGCCATCCTTAATTCAAAAGATCCGGCCGAAGTATTTTTACCTTGTATCATTGCTACCTATGTAGCCACGGTAGTTGGCTTAATAGCGGTGGCTATTAAGCAAAAAATCAATCTTTTTGACAGGGTTATTATTGGCTGGCTTGGCGGCGTTACCGCTTTCATTACATTGGTGGTATGGTACTTTACCACGCAGCTAACCAAAGAGCAGATCAGTACGGTATCATCAGTTATAAGCAATGTGATGTTGTTTACCATACCGGTAATATTTATCGTGGGCGGCCTTATAAAAAAGGTAAACGTATTTGAAGTTTTTGTAGAGGGCGCTAAAGGCGGCTTTGAAACCTCAGTAAAGATAATTCCCTATCTGGTAGCTATGCTGGTTGGGATCAGCGTGTTCAGGAATTGCGGCGCGTTGGATTATATGAATGAAGGCTTACGCTGGGTTTGTGTTCAGTTTAATTTGGATACACGCTTTGTAGATGCTATGCCCGTGGCTTACTTAAAACCACTTAGCGGTTCGGGCTCAAAAGGTATGATGATAACGGTAATGCAAAATTTTGGTGTCGATAAATTTGCGGGGCGGCTTGCCGGGATCTTTAACGGTTCGGCCGATACTACTTTTTACATCGTTGCTTTATACTTTGGTTCGGTGGGTATTAAAAAATCGCGTTATGCTATTCCGGCAGGACTTATTGCCGATTTGGCCGGCGTTATTGCGGCTATTTTTATTGCTTATTTGTTCTTCGGCCATCAGCCATAATTACCGCTTAACAAAGGGGTGTTTATTCATCAAATTAATTGCTAATTTTATCGCACCCTTTATAAACTAATGACTCAAACTTATCTTAAAGAAAAGCAGCTAAAAAAAGCGCGCTATGAAAGGCGTCTACGCCATTATCATCGCTGGTGTAGTATTTATTTTTATTATGGTAAAGTTTGCCATATCCGGTGATGTTACGGAGGTGCTTTCATTTAGCAAAATGCCTAATGCCGATGATGCTTATAAAATTGCGAAGGAATTTGTAATCCCAACCATACGTTCGGGAAATACCTCTTTTCCTGACGACAGATATCAATTTGGCAAAAAGGCCGACTCTGTTTTTATTATCAAATCGTATGTTCTTTCAACAGATAGCCAGGGTGAAACAAACCGTACCAATTTTGAAGTGATACTGAAATATAATGGCGGCCCCAAATTTCTGAAAAAGAACTGGAACCTGGTTGATATTAATGAAACACCCGAATAAAGAAAATTAAGTCGATAGTATTGAGTCGGAAGTCGCCAATCTGTTTTTTTGCTTTTCTATACTTAGAACTCATGCCTTAGGACTAAGCTTAATTTATTAATAACAATACTCTATTTAAACGCCTTATGGAAGAAACCGGAATTGAGTTGATAGAAACAGCTATTGCACTTATAGGACTCACTCAATATCAAACAGTAGTTAACAGTGGTGGGCATGGCCTTATAACCGATGAACCCCTTGAGGCTGAAGGCAGCAATACAGGCATGAACCCGTTTAGTTTGTTACTGGCGAGCCTCGCAAGCTGCACTGTGATCACCCTACGCATGTACATTAACCGTAAAATGTGGCCTATAGAAGAAATTAAAGCCAATGTTGAAATGTTTAAGACTTTAAGTGGTACACGCATTGAAACTAAAATTAGCTTTAAAGGTGAAGTAAATGACGAACAAAGAGATCGGTTATTGAAAATAGCAAATGCATGTCCGGTACATAAAATATTGACCGGCAATATTGCTATCCGTACAAATATCAACCCATAAAAAAAGCCCGCACGGCAAAAAGCTATGCAGGCTAAATCACTCTAAAACAATCACCTCTTAAAAAAGAAGTATTTTATAAATAACTAAACAGGGAGGTAATTACCTGGCTATTAAATTATTTGTAAGTACAAATGTACCTATAAATAATAGCCATACTATTTAACAGCCAATTCATTTGACGGCTAACTGACAGTGTGGAGTATTTATACTTTAAGATGACTTTAGTACATCAATCCTTTGATAAAAATATCAAGCAGGAGTAGTTTTTTATGATGAATTTCTTCCAGGTGTTCCTTGCGCGGAAAGTTGGTTTTCTTTTGAGATATCGCCCCCACCCTGATGCCGTGCAAAGCGTCCATCAATACATCAACAACTTCGTCAGGATTTTCTACAGGCTTAATGGCTCCTTTTTCAACTTCCGATTTAATAGCATTGCTTAACAGGTTTAGCTCGGCACTGTGAACTTCGCTAACTATTTGCCAAATGGTTTCGGGGAGGTTTTGTTCGTTAAGCCTGAAAAAATCAAAAAAGTTATAATTGTTTACTATAAACTCGTGATGGGTATTTACCTGGAAGGTAAAAGCTTCTTTTAAATTGGTAAATGTATTTAGCCTGTTTTCAAGTGTTTTAAGATAATCAGTGGCAAGTTTACGCATTACAGCAATGTATAACTGGCTTTTATCCGGAAAATAATAATAAAGCAGGGCCTTTGACATGGAGAGGTCGCCGGCTATTTCGTTCATGGTAGTTTTTGAATAACCGTAATGTAAAAAGCGCTGGTGCGAGGCCTCTAAAATTTTTTCTCTTTTAATATCCTGCTGGTCATTCACTGCTGCCATGTGCTCGTTAAGTTTTATTTAAACAGGTAAACAAAAAGTTAAGACAATCGATTTCCTGACTTTTTTAACAAAACTATCAAAAATTCATTAAACATGTGTAACAACACCCGGTACGGCGCCGTTTGCTAAAACAATTTTACATTCCAACTATTTTACTGTAGAAAACATTTGCCTTGCTATGAATATTGAAAACAGCTTATCCCCCGACCTGCTCACATTTTCACAGCGCATACCATCATTTGTCTGGAACCTGATCATCGCGCTGGTAGCCATACTTGTTGGCCTGAGTATAAAATTCATAATAACCCGGCCGTTTAAATTTTATGCAAAAAAAGCAGATACATCCTACTCAATCTTAAGATCGATATTGGTTAACCTTGGGCCGGCTGTGGCTTATTTCATCCCACTGTTTCTATTCAATATTCTTTCGCCATTAATGCGAATGAATCCGGTTTATTACAAACCTCTTGACAAAACTTTTGAGATTTTACTTACCATATCTTTCGCGGGCCTGCTTGTACGTTCGGTAAGGATCCTGGAAGATTATATCTATCACACTTACGACCTTAATAAAGTGGATAACCTGAAGGAACGTAAAATACGTACCCAGATCCAGTTTATACGTAAGATCATTGTGGTGACTATTATCTTTTTGACGATTGCCATTATATTGCTCAGTTTTGAAAGCATGCGTAAAATAGGTACCGGTTTACTTACCGGTGTTGGTATAGGTGGTATTATAGTTGGTTTTGCAGCACAGAGCTCATTAGGTAATTTGCTGGCCGGCTTCCAGATAGCGTTTACTCAGCCTATTCGTATTGATGATGTTTTGGTTGTAGAGGGAGAATGGGGACGCGTGGAGGAGATCACGCTTACTTATGTGGTTTTAAAAATCTGGGACAGAACGTAGGCTGATCCTCCCCATCAATTACTTTATTCAAAAACCCTTTCAGAACTGGACAAGGACATCTGCCGACATTTTGGGCACCGTATTTTTATACATGGACCATACCGCCCCTATTGATGCTATACGTGAAGAATTTGAACGCCTGATAGTTAAATCGAACCTCTGGGACAAGCGGGTTAAAGTAGTGCAGGTAACTGACGTTAAAGAACATACCATAGAGATCAGGGTGTTAATGAGTTCCCGAACCTCATCAGATGCATTTGACCTCCGCTGCTATATCCGCGAAAACCTGATAAGCTTTATTCAAAAGAATTATCCCGACAGCCTGCCCCGTTCGCGCAATGAGATCAGCAACCTGGGTGAGCTTGAAAAATATGTTCAGCCTGCAACCGGGGCATAGGTTAGCTTGCTTAAGCCAAAGCCCGATCCTATTACCAAAGCATCTTCAATTGCGCCAATTATCGGGTCGGCGATATGATTTGCCTTAACCGTATTTTTGCGTAAAAAGTAACTGGCATAGGTTGCAGATATTGCCGCCACCCCTCCTATCAAGGCTCCGGTTAATGCTTTGCCCCCCACCGCTTTATAAATACTGGCGCCGGCCAGGGCGCCGGATAAACACCTTGCCGCTACCCCTGCGGGCTCTATACGGTTTGGAGTGGAGGGCAATTTATCCGCAATGAGTTCAGTAACGGATACGATCTTTAAAACAGCAGCCACCGTTGTTGATTGCATGAACCTTAACGGTGATGTTTCCAGTTGCTTTGATGGATGATGACTTAATACATGCGTAGTTACAACAGGGGCAGATAAGGTACGCATACCGGCTAACGTACCAAGGCCTATTACCGGCCAAAGCGGTTTTGTTATTTTAAGTTTCATGGCTGTGATAAACGTTTGCATAGAGAACCATAAATACATCATTATGTTTTATTTAAAAACTGTCAAAAAACAAAACAGCCGCAATCTTTAGACTGCCGCTGTTTGTGTTATTAATGGCTCTTTATTTTAAACAGCTTCTGTTTCTAATACTTCAACATGTTTAGCTTCAACCGATTTTTTGCCGAACAACCTTGCTTTCAGATTATAACGGATCAGGTATAAACATGGTACAAGGATCAATGTAATAATGGTGGCGAAACCTAAACCGAAGATCATTGTCCAGGCCAGCGGCCCCCAGAAAGCAACGTTATCGCCACCAAAGTGGATATGCGGTTCAAAATGGGTAAACAAGCCAACGAAATCGATATTGAAACCAACTGCCAAAGGTATCAGACCCAAAATAGCTGCAGTTGCTGTCAATAATACCGGTGTCATACGGGTATGACCGGCTTCAACTACAGCATCATGAATACTCACGCCCTGTTCAAGCAACATATCGGTGAACTCAACCAATAAGATCCCGTTACGAACAACCACACCGGCGAGTGCAATGATACCAATCCCCGTCATTACGATAGACATGGTCATGCCGAACACACTAACGCCCAGCAATACACCAATAATACTAAAGAGGATCTCGCTGATAATAATAAGCGTTTTGCCAATAGAGTTAAACTGGATCATTAAAATAACCAGGATAAGCCCGAATGACACACCAAGGGCAGAAAGCAGGAATGTCATGGCTTCCATTTGGTCTTCCTGACCGCCGCCCTGGCGTATGATCACATTATCAGGTTTTTTAAAGTTATTTATCGCTTTTAAAATATTAGCGTTAACCTCGTTAGGATTATATGGCTTAATAACATTTGAACCAAGCGTTAATACCCTGCGTTGTTGCTTGCGTTTTATGTTACTGTAAGTAGTTGTGTAACGCACATCAGTAAAAGCAGAAATAGGTACCTGGCGAATTGCTCCCCCCATTGCCAAATCACGGTATGTTATCTTGAGGTTTTTAATCTCATCAATATTACTTCGCTGGCTTGGCAGTGTCCTCACCATAATTTTGTAATCATCTTCACGGGTATTGCGGAAATCAGCCGCCTTCCAGCCATAAATGGCGGTAAATAGATTTTGATTTATTTGTTGAGAAGATACGCCCTCGCGGTTAGCACGCTCGCGATCTACATCAAACACAATTTCTGGTTTATCGCTTTGTACATCCGCAATAAGGTTTTCAATACCAGCTATATTTTGTTTGGCAAGATAGCTTTTAAGCCTGTTACCCGTAGCAACAAGGGAATCAAGGTTATCGCCGGCAATTTCAATACTGATATCCTTTTGTACCGGCGGGCCGCTGTTTTCCTGGGCTACGGCTATCTTTGCACCTGGAATACCCTGTACCGCTGCGCGGATATTTGCCAATACTTTTTTGGTATCCTTACCATTACGCTTGCCGAACTCAACAAAAGCAACGGTAACCTTGCCTTTATTTTCATAATCGCCCTGATCTTCATCAGTAGGATCTGTTACACCTTTAGTTACGTTTGATATTACAGACGATACGATATCCTTATCAGGTTCAACAACCTGGGCAACACGTTTTTCTATCTGTTGGGTAACCTGGTTTGTATAAGCCTGGTCGGTACCTATAGGCAGGGTAATATATACATAAGCAAAGTTAGGGTCGCCGGATGGGAAAAACTCAGGTGTTTTGCCGCGTACAGCCATCAGGAAAATAGCAAAAATGAATAAGCCTATGGTGCCAAGCAAAACGGTAACCGGCCTGTGTACCGCACGCTCAAGCCATTTTGCATACCAGTTTTGAAATTTAGGCCAGGCATTTTTCTGAAACCTGTCAATAACCCGCAACAGGAAAAAGTGGTTGAGCAGGTATAACACCATGATCAGCACCATCAGGTTACCAACACCTACGTTTATCAGGTAACCGATAACTGCTGCTATAGCTAAAAATATCATCGCCCTTTTTGTCGGCCTGTCAAATTTAGGGTTGTCATGCTCTCCGTCATGATGAGGCCTCATAAAGTCAACCGCAAATACCGGATTAAAGATATATGCTACTACCAGCGAGGCCAGCAGGGTAATGATCAGGGTAATAGGCAGAAAGAACATGAAATGCCCTATCAAACTATTCCAGAAAGCCAATGGTATAAACGGGGCCAAAGTAGTCATAGTGCCTGAAAATACAGGTAGGAACACTTCGCCTGCGGCCATTTTTGCAGCTTCCTTAATAGGTACTTTTCCGTTAGCAAAAATACGATGGGTGTTTTCAATAACCACAATGGCGTCATCCACCACAATACCCAACGCCAGCAGGAACGAGAATAACACGATCATATTGAGCGTGAACCCAATTGCCGGCATCACCAAAAAGGCGATAAAACACGATAAAGGCACAGATAGCGCAACAAAAATAGCGTTGGTTGTGCCCATGAAAAACATCAGGATAACGGTAACCAACAGGAAGCCAATAACGATTGTATTGATCAGGTCATTAAGCGTTGTACGCGTTTTGTCTGACTGATCACCGGTTACAACAATATCCAATCCTTT
The DNA here is from genome assembly GCF_050859465.1 of Mucilaginibacter sp. P25. Classification (NCBI taxonomy): domain Bacteria; kingdom Pseudomonadati; phylum Bacteroidota; class Sphingobacteriia; order Sphingobacteriales; family Sphingobacteriaceae; genus Mucilaginibacter; species Mucilaginibacter sp. P25. Next base: position 5,097,929 of record NZ_CP193937.1, read on the forward strand.
AGGGAAAACTGTTTTCTGCTTTAATTTGATCAATTCGTTGATCTTATCCGATGCCTCAATCAGGTTTTCACCAGCCCTTTTACTTACGTTAAGGGTAATTACATTTTTAAAGTTAGGGTTATCGTTAGTTTTTAACCTTGCATAACTTTCCTGCTCCAAGAACGAATCTTTTACTTCGGCAATATCTCTCAGGTAAACAGCCTGTCCCTTGGGGTTACGGATCACCATTGCCGCAACCTCATCGGCATTTTTAAAGTCTTGCTTAATATCAATAGTCCTGCGAACACCATCAGTTTTAACCGTACCGGTCGATGATAATATATTCTCGTAACCAACAGCATTGCTGATATCCGGTAGGCTCAGCTGCGCCGCAGCCATCTTATTCATATCAACATTTATCTGAATTTCTGGTGTTAAAGCACCTACTTCATCAACTTTTGAGATCTCTTTGTAGCTTTCAATTTCATCTTTTAATATATCGGCATATTCCTTTAGCTTTTTCAGATCATAATTACCTGAAATATTGATATATAAAATGGGCAGGTCGGCAACATTGATATCAGATACAGCAGGATCGGTATAATTATTATCATTTTGGGGAAGATCCTTTTTTGCCTTATCTATAGCATCCTTCACATCGATTTTTGCATCCTTAATATCAACGTTCGCCTGAAATTCGGCCGTGATAATGGAAACATTCTGTACCGAGTTTGACGTCACCTTTTTTAAGCCCTTTAACGACTTCAATTGCTTTTCAATCTGGCGGGTCACCAGGTTCTCAATATTTTGTGGAGACTGACCAGCAAAGGTTGTTGTTATAAACACCTTTGATTGTGCTATATCCGGAAAGTTTTCCTTAGGCAAGCGGTTATAACTTATCAGGCCAAGTGCGGTGATCAGGAACATGAGCACATAAATGGCCGTTTTGTTATCTATGGCCCAGCTTGAAGGGCCAAATTCTTTTTTACATCTTTCATAATGAACAGATCAATTGGTTAATAACTAATTGGCCGACTGAACAATTTTAATCTTATCGCCATCCTCTATTTCAGTTGCCCCTTCAACAACCAGCTGGTCGCCGGCTTTTAAGCCTGATAATATCTCTGTTTGGCCACCATAAGTAACACCCGATTTTACATTTACCTGTTTGGCAATACCATTCTGATTTACAAAGACATGGTCGCCGTTCTCTGATTTCTGTATAGCTTTAACTGGTACAGCTATCGTATTTGTTTTTGAATAATCAGCAATTTTTAAAATAGCGGTCATATTAGGGCGAAGTGTGCTGCGTTGAGGCAATTTGATCTCCACGCCAAAACTGCGAGATGTAGGGTCGATAGCTTTAGCTGCAAAAGTCACCTTGGTAACTAATGAATCCTTAGCATCCGGGATCAATATTTTAACATCGTTACCGGTGTTTACGCTGCTTGCGTATGATTCAGGAACATCGGCCTTAACTTTTAAAACATCGGCATTGACAATACGGATGCCGGTTTGACCCGGTGCTGCACCCTGACCAAGTTTCAGGTCCATTTGATCTACAGTGCCATTAATGGGCGATATGATACGATACAAAGCTGATTGCTTTTTTAATGAAGCCAAAGCTTTCTGACTGCTTTGTAAGGTGGTTTGAGCCTGTAGATATTGTACTTCGGTGCCAATTTTTTGATCCCAAAGGTTTTTCTGACGATCAAACAACTGTTGGTTCAAGCTCACCTGAGCTTCACTTTGCGCTATATTTTGCTGCATAACACTATTATCCAATTGTGCTAATACCTGGCCCTTACTTACATGCTGACCTGGTTTTACGTAAATAGCCGTAATAACAGCTGATGCCTGCGGATAAGCGGTAACGTTATCCTGTGCATCAATCTTACCCTGCACCTGAACATAATTAGTAAAATTACCATTCTTTATTTCAGTAACGCTTACATCAGTGCTCTTGGCCGAATCAGTAGTGCCCATTTCAGACTGCAACTTCTCAATTTTTGAATTGAGATCTGATTGCTGCTTTTTCAGATCCGCCAGCTCGGCTTTCTTATCTTTGGGTTTACTTGAGCAGGCAGCCAGTAAAACCAGGAACGGTATGTATATAAATTTTTTCATTTTCATTGTTATATAGTGAGTTTAGTGTTGTTGTTATTTAATCTCGTCCGTAAGCTTTATCAAGGTCAACTTTACTAACCAATGCGTCATAAAGGCCTTGTATATATTTATTATCTGCATCTTCAAGTGATGTTTGTGCTTGGGTAACTTCAATGCTTGAGCCAACTCCCTGCTGATATTTCACCTTTGATACATGTAACACTTCCTGCGCAAGCGTTTGATTACGCTTTTGGTTATTAAGCGACTGCAAACCATTTACATAAGTAATATGAGCCTGGTTAGCCTGCAGTTTTAATCCGTTTTTGGCGTTCTCCAAATCATTTTGTGATTTCAATACAGCAATTTTGTACTGTTTTATCTGATTAACCCGCTGAAGGCCACTAAATATTGGTATGTTTAAAGATAACCCCACATAACTTGATGGAAAACTCATTTTATAAAGGTTACTAAAATTATTGTTCTGGTATGATGAAGTATAAGCCGCATTAGCTTTAAGCGTAGGCAGAGAAAGCGATTTTTGACGTTTCAGGTCCAGTTGTTTAAGATCTACAGCTGTCTCGGCCAAATTATATTCAATTCGGTTATGATAAAACGAGGTATCGGCCGCAAGATCAGCGGTATTGTCTTCAAGCTTAATATCTTCAAGTTTATCTTTCAGGCTAAGTGCATATTCTATCGGCATACCCATCTGAAATTTAAGCACCTGATAATTCAATGCCAGTAAACGGATAGTATTTTCACGGCTTGTAACCAAATTATTGTACTGAACAGCAATCCGATCTACGTCAATTTTTTCTACAAAGCCCTGTTTATTTTGCTGTACCGTTTCATCCATCTGTTGTTTAAGCTGAGCAATATTGGCATTTAACAACCTTAACTGCTCGTTGCTTACCAAAACCTGGTAATAAGCCTTTGTGACATTAACATTTGCCTCAATTTTTGAACGGATATGACTACGTATAGAAAGCTCCTTATAAGTTTTTGACGCCTTTAAGCCAACAAGGTAGCTACCGTCAAACAAGATCTGGTCGGCATTGACCCCAAAACTTGATTGGTATTTAACGCCAAACTGAACGGGAATAAAGGTACCGGCGGGCTGTCCGAAAATTTCTCCTGGCAGTAAAGTAGTCGGGATTTTCAAGTAGTCTTGAAAAGATGCCGTTCCGCTTACCTGTGGCAAGCCGATACCGGTTGTTTCCCTAACTTTATATTCGGCGCTCTTAATATCAAGTTTGGCATTTACTACCGAATCCTGATGCTCATATGCATAATTAACACAATCCTGAACCGTAAAGTTAAAGGTTTGTCCATTTGGCGTTGCCTCCTGCCCGTATCCTTTAAAGGCTATAGCGCAAAACACAGTTGCCGTAAAAAATAAATACTTCATTATATATGTTGTGGTTGAGTGATTTGATTTCATTTAAACTGATACAAATTTCATGCAGTTAATGACAACTGTGTGTCAGCATGTTATTCATTATTAATATTCTTATACTCGTTAAGCAGTTTATACCCTTCAAGTGTACAGATGCCGTAATTAAAATGATCTAAAAACTGAACCTGCACCTTCCACGGACTAAACTCAGATACCGGGAATATGGAGGTGTTGAAGCCCAGTTCAACCTGGTTTACCCGCATCCGTGCTATTATCCTTACATCAATATCTTTACGGATATAACCCTGTTCCATCCCTTTGATCAACAGCTCTTCCATTTTCTGGATCAATATTTCGGCCTTAAACTTTTGAAAATCGTTCCAGGCTTCGGGATGATACTTTTGCAGATCATGAATAACAATCGGGTTGATCCTCGAAAAGATCTCTTCCGAACACTTGGTCATGTTAATCATCTCTTCAATTACATTATTTGATTTGCTGATGATATCGTTCATTTGATCCTCATCTTCTTTCAACTTCTGTTTTGTAAGGGCTACTACCAGTTCGTTTTTATCCTTAAAAAACTGGTAGATCGTTTTTTTGACATACCAAGGTGCCTGGCAATATCATCCATGGTGATACTTTTAATCCCTGCAGTTAAAAACAGGTCTTCGGCGCCTTTTATAATTCTTTCTGTTTGACTCATTGACTTTCCGGGTCAAAACTAAGGAAACATTTTTTGAATAAAAAGTTTCCATTCATTTTTACTTTCTTATTACAAATACCTGTTCATTTTTAAAATCCATTTAATTAATGCTTATTATTCTGTGGTTTAATTGCGAAGCTTTTAATCTGCTATTGGCACCTCAAAAATGATTACCTTTGCAAAAAATTATCACCCACTCTCTTTTTAATATATGACGCTTACTTCACTTTCAGCGATCTCGCCTATTGATGGCCGTTATAGAAACACCACCGCCGAACTTGCCGCATACTTTTCAGAATATGCCCTTATCAAGTACCGGGTATTTGTTGAAATAGAATATTTCATAGCACTTGCCGAATATCCACTACCTCAGTTACAGTCATTTGATAAAAATCTATCAGAAAAGTTACGCGACATTTACAGGATTTTTTCGGAAGATGACGCTGAGAGTATCAAAGTGATTGAAAAAACGACAAATCACGATGTAAAAGCGGTTGAATATTTCATTAAAAAGGAGTTTGATAAATTAGGTCTGGAACCATACAAAGAGTTTATTCACTTTGGCCTTACCTCACAGGATATCAATAACACTGCCATCCCGTACACTTTTAAACTGGCATTAAATAACAGCTACTACCCTGCTATTAATGATCTGGTTAGTATCCTGAAAACCTTCGCTGCCGATTGGGAAAATATTCCTCTGTTAGCGCATACCCATGGTCAGCCGGCTTCGCCAACCCGTTTGGGTAAAGAGATCCTGGTTTTTGTTGAGCGTTTGGAAGCGCAGCTTGAACTGCTTAAACCTATTCCAAACTCAGCTAAGTTTGGCGGCGCTACCGGTAACTTTAACGCGCATAATATCGCCTACCCTGCTATCGACTGGAAAGCATTCGGCAATAATTTCGTAAATAACACCTTAGGGTTAAAGCGCTCGCAGTTTACTACCCAGATTGAGCATTACGATAATTTTGCGGCTCAATGCGATGCTTTGAAACGCGTAAACAATATCCTGATCGATCTTGACCGCGATATGTGGACTTACATATCCATGAACTATTTCAAGCAAAAAATCAAAGCCGGCGAAGTGGGCTCATCGGCCATGCCGCATAAGGTTAACCCTATCGACTTTGAAAACTCGGAAGGCAACCTGGGTATCGCGAATGCTTTATTTGAACACCTTGCGGCTAAATTACCAATATCAAGATTACAGCGCGACCTTACTGACTCTACCGTATTTAGGAATATCGGTGTGCCTTTTGCACATACATTGATAGCCATTAAATCAACCGTTAGGGGATTAAACAAACTGTTATTAAACACCGACGCCATCAATGCCGATTTGGAAGCTAACTGGCCGGTTGTTGCAGAAGCTATTCAAACCATATTAAGGCGCGAAGCTTATCCTAATCCTTACGAAGCCCTGAAAGACCTTACCCGTACCAATCAGCAGATCAATGCTAACACAATAGCAGAGTTTGTTGATACGTTAAATGTAAGTGATGCTATTAAGGACGAGATTAAAAAGATAACGCCGTTGAATTATACTGGCATTTGATTGGATATTTGCCTGTGTGCAAAAAAATCATCCGCATGTCATAACAAAGTAAGTGGTAGCTTTTAATGAAAAAGGTAACTAAATTTGTTAATTAAGATTTTAAAACACGAAACGATGAACATCAACGTATATACCGAATTAACGCCTAACCCGGCAACTATGAAATTCATAGTTAACAAACTGCTTATTAACGGCAGTGTTGACTTCCCTACCAAGGAAAGTGCCGAACATTCACCTTTTGCAAAAGAACTATATAAGTTTTCGTTTGTAAATGGCGTTTTCTTTGCCAGTAATTTTGTGACTATTACCAAAACTGAAGGCAGCGAATGGGCAGATGTTGAACCGATAATGAAAGAGTTTGTTAAAGGTGCTATCGAATCTGAATTGAAGATCCAGTTGGAGGAAGAAGCAGAAGCCGGAAATTTTGAAGGTACAGAGACCGAAGTTAAAATTCAGCAGATCCTGCATGATTACGTTCGCCCGGCTGTTGAGCAGGACGGCGGCGCTATCTCTTACCGCTCATTTAACGAAGGCGTAGTAACTGTTGAACTTCGCGGTTCATGCAGCGGCTGCCCGTCATCAACCGTAACCCTTAAAGCCGGTATCGAAAACTTGCTTAAACGTATGGTACCGGAAGTTACTGAAGTGGTTTCTGAAGCATTATAATAATAAAGATTTTGGGGTTCGAGCCCCATCATTTACCCAAAAGCCTTTCATGAAAATGAGAGGCTTTTGATTTTTTACCCCTAATCCTGTTTATAATTAAATGAGGTTATCTGTCTATAAGTTTCTATTTTAGCCACCCAATCGTTAAACTTTATCACAATGCCAAATTTGATTGATATTTCAAACCTCCACATTCTAATTTCAGTTGATGATACTTTATTTACTCCAACTTTCTAAACTATGGAAGTTAATGAATTACTAAATTGTAAGAATTGCGGTGCAATATTAACTGCAAGCGCAAATCAAACAATTAAATGCGACTATTGCGGAACAATTTATCACTCAAAACCGCAGACAGATCATACAATATCGTCTACAGAAGTTACAACGGAAGGAGTACAACACCAACTGGAAAACGTGGAAAATGGTGATGCCAATGAAACACTCCAGTCAGATGATTTTCCTACCGATAAGCAAAATACAAATCTTGGATGTAGTATCGCTCTGATAGCTTCGGTCGCCATCATGGTGGTAATAGTCATAGCTAAAATCATTGGATCGGAGCAGAAGACTACTTATAGTGGTAGCATAGCTATTGACACCTCAATGTTAAACACACAACCCCAGCCTGTTGAACTGTCAGAAACAGCGCAAGCGAGTCTCAAAAAATTAGCCGCAATCAATGTGGATAAGAAACTCTTTAAAAAGTTAATTAAAGATTCAAGCAATATCACAAGAGAGTCTGCGGTTCAGGCAACGTATTTCAGAGATAAAAATTCAATAGTCGGTAAGCCAGTCACCGGTTTATACGCCTATATAAATTGTTATGACATAACAGGCTGCAACATTTATTTTGGTTGTCAACATATAAATAAAAAACCTTTAGGATTACAAAGTTTGACATTTGTTATAAATGGTAAACGTCTCCGGTACAAACCCGATTTTGCAACAGACTCTTTACAGCATTGGATAAACGAATACAGCGAGGAGACGATTTACGACGACAAAATCTTAATATTATTAAAACTTGTAACAGCAGATAAGGTCATTGTTCGTTTTAACGGTAACAAAGGCCACGATCAAATAATATTACCAAAAGATCAGCAAGATGCGCTTAAGAGGCAATTGCAACTTTATAAAGGATTGCTTTTGGGATATGCTAAGGAATAAAGGTGTAAAAGTATTACCTGAAATACTTCTGTATCGCCTCCAGCATCTCCCCCGTGATCTTCCCATTGGTAGCCAATAATTCACGGGTATCCAGCACTTCCGAGCCGCCTTTAAAGTTCACTACTTCGCCCCCGGCTTGTTTTACAATTACAATACCGGCGGCAACATCCCAGGCATTAAGGTTATACTCGTAAAAAGCATCAAAACGACCACAAGCGGTGTAAGCCAAGTCAACGGCTGCAGAACCTAAACGACGCAAGCCATGACTGCTGCGCATCAGTTCGGTAAATAATTCGATATAGGCTGCCTGCTTGGTAAAATCGTAATATGGGAACCCTGTTGCCAGTAAGCTGGTACCGACTGTGCTGTTATTGCTTACGCTGATCTCTTTACCGTTCAGGTATGCGGGAGCATCTTTCCAGGCGTAAAAGCATCTCGTCAAGGTTTATTTCATATATCACACCGGCTATCAGTTCATCGTATTCTTTCAAAGCAATACTTACTGAAAAAGCGGGTAAACCATGAATAAAATTGGTAGTACCATCCAGCGGATCGATGATCCAGTTGTAGCGTTCGCCTATTTTAGTGGTTGTTTTTTCTTCGGTAATGAAACCGGCTTCAGGCAAAATTTTGCTCAGGCCCTTTACAATAGCTTCTTCGGCGGTTTTATCAACGTAGGAAACCATATCGTTAAGGCCTTTATATTCTATCCTATCCGGGTCAAATGCTTTACGCTCCTGCCTGATGAAGTCACCTGCCTGTTTTGAAACTTCAATTACCTGGTGTATGATGTTCGCTGTTTGCATGGTTACGTTTTAATGATAGGCTAAATGAAAAAACTTTATGGATAAAAAAGCTCGCGAAGAACAAGCTCAGCGCTGCTGAAATCCGCGCTACTGTTGGGTTAAAGCTGCAAGCCTGGATGAGTATTTTTACAACCGATAGATTGGCAAAGAAACCGATGATAGCTACTGTCACAAAACGGAAAAACTGCTTGCGCGGTGCCGATTTTGATTCGTTGAATACCATATAGCGGGTGATTAAAAAATTAACCAATACCCCCATAAAAAATGATAATGCCAACGAAACCGTATAGTTACGAACTGTAAGCCCGAAAATATGATAAGTATGTTGAGTGAGCAGGTTATGGTAAAAAAGATAAAATGCTGAAACATCTACCAAAAAACCAGCCCCGGCCGAAAGTACAAATCTGAATACCTGGTTATTAATTAATTTGCCTTTTGATTTGTTATCAGCCATTTGTTGTGCCCGGTGCTTTCTTTTCTTTGTTTAATCCTGTTACAATAAGTGTAATACCACCTAAAATCATAATCACCGAAATCATCTCGGCCTGGGTGAATGAAACACCTGCAACAACATATTTGGTATTAACCCTGATGAGTTCGATAATGAAACGCTCAACGCCGGCTAATATCATATATACACCAAACAAAACGCCGGGAGCTTTAAAATTGTGCCTTATTTTCCATAAAACAAAGAACAGTAATAAACAAATTACAGACTCATAAAACGAGGTTGGATAAACCGGGTACGGTAACTCATGGCAAAATTTCCCTACGCAGTCAACCATCTGCACACCTTCGTCATTTACGTTGTGCGGAAACTTAAAGCTCCACATCCAATTGGGAGCCCAGCTTAACCAGTGTGGTTTAGGTGCCAGGTTAACTATACCCCAATCGCCGTCGCCGCTCATTTGGCAGCCAATGCGGCCCAACGCGTAAGCCAACATCACACCAGGGCCACCAATATCAAGCATATTCAAAGGTTTAATACCATTTTTGTTAGCAACATACAATACAGCTGCACCACCACAGATCAAACCACCATAAAATGTTAACCCGCTAAAACCTATAAGCATGCCAACCGGGTCTTTCATAAAGTCGCCCCAGTTTTCTAATGCGTTGAACAGCTTAGCGCCCGCAAAGCCAAACACTGCTGCCCACAATAATATACTGCCCATCAATTCATTGGGGTGCACATCAACATCTTTAGTTATCGCCTTGTCGAGCTTTTGTTTTTGTGCTTCATACCAAGCCCAGTAAGCAAACGCTGCTGCACCGAGTATACCGCCTATCCAGTTGCCTCTTAAGGATATCAGAAAATCCTGCGGACTATCAATGAGAGCCTGGTAATTGAGAATACTGTCCACAATTTTATAGCCTAATATGAAGCCAAAAACACCATTTCCCGCAAGCTCGGCATTTGAAGCCGGCAACCCAATGGTAACCCGTTTTTTAAAAGTATGGATTACGCCCAACGCTTCTTTACGTTTAAACTCCTGGCCAAATGCCCAGTAAGCGCCAACAAAAGCTATCGCCACAAAAAAGCCGAAGGTTTGTATAGGCAAAGGAAGATTAAAACCAAAAAGGTATTTCAGTAACGATGTAAGCGTTGGAAACATAGGTTATATTTTAAGGCGAATATAGAATTTAATGCACAAATATTTCTTCGCCTTCTGTTATTTCAACATCACCATCAGGTGAAATATTTGTTAGATTTACCGTTTTCAATTCGTTAACCAGTACAGGATCATACTTGGTACGTACTTTCACATAGTTACGGGTAAAACCGTGCATAAAGCTATCTTTGATATCACCCTCAAACAAAACTTCCTGGTTTTTACCGAGTTGGCTTTCATAAAAAGCACGGCGCTTTTTATCCGACAGGATATGTAGCATTTTACTCCTCTCGCCACGTGCCGAGCCGGGTACCGCGCCCGTCATCTGAGCGGCCAAAGTATTTTCCCTTTCCGAATAAGTAAATACGTGCAGGTACGATATATTAAGTTCGTTGAGGAAGTTATAGGTATCGATAAAATCCTCCCTTGTTTCGCCGGGGAAACCAACAATAACATCCACGCCAATGCAGCAATCGGGCATCAGCTCTTTTATTTTGGCAACACGGTTAACATAGAGGTCGCGCTTGTACCGGCGGCGCATCAACCCCAAAATCTTATCCGAACCTGATTGCAGCGGGATATGAAAATGCGGTACGAAACGTTTTGAAGCAGCCACAAAAGCGATGATCTCGTCGGTAAGCAGGTTAGGTTCTATAGATGAGATCCTGAAACGGTCGATACCTTCTACCTCATCAAGGGCCTTAACCAAATCAAAAAACTTGTCTTCGCGTTTACCGTTCCGGATCCCGAAATCGCCAAGGTTTACACCGGTAAGCACAATTTCTTTTACGCCCGACTCAGCTATTTGCTTTGCCTGCGCTACAACATTTTCAATGGTATCACTCCTGCTTGCGCCGCGGGCCAGTGGAATGGTACAAAACGTACAGGAGTAATCGCAGCCATCCTGCACTTTCAGAAAAGTGCGGGTACGGTCGCCAAAAGAATATGCGGGTACAAACTCATTAGCTTCAGACACGGGCTGATTAAGCACCAATGCCTTGGGTCTTTTAGTTAGGTCGGTAATGTGGTCAACAATCTGAAATTTTTCGGCAGCGCCAAGTACCATATCTACGCCGGGGATTTCGGCAATTTCCTGCGGTTTTAGCTGCGCGTAGCATCCTACTATGGTTACGTAGGCATTAGGTGAAATTTTAAGCGCCTCTTTAACAATCTTCTTACACTTTTTATCGGCATTGTCAGTTACCGAGCAGGTATTGATCACAAAAACATCCGGTGTTTCGGTAAAATTTACCGTATCATAACCGGCCTGGTTAAATAGCCGACCAATGGATGAGGTCTCTGAATAATTCAGCTTGCAGCCTAAAGTGTAAAAAGCGACTTTCTTGTTCATTTTAATCGGCAAAGATAATGTTTTTTAAAGAAATGCCTATTTCAGCAATTTCACTTCAAGGTAAAAAGTAATTGTAAAATTATGGGTGTCCCAAAATCGCCATTCCCCAAATAAAATTGGTTTGGCTTTCGCCGCGTTTTTAAAATGTTCCATTTTTTGAGAGTGAAACGCAAAACATGATTTTTATAAAACATATTGATAATCAAAGCTTTAATATTTTACCTGAAACACCAATAAATATTTGATTATCAACTACTAAAACTTTAAGGAATATAATCTCATCGCTTAAGAACGTACTTCTATTTTCGGCCTTTTTTAGCGTTTTTTTGAGTTTTTTGAACCTGCATAGCGTCTTGCCAATACCCACTAACAAAACAGTGCCACCATCGTTGCTTTAGTTTTTCTATAAACAAGAGCCTCTTTATAAGCTCGGTATTTTCATAATCCTGGTAATTTGCCTATTTTCAGTGCGGATAAACGTAAACCCTAAACCACCCATACCATGATCATATACGGCATCAAAGCGAAACTATTAAAAGCTGAAATAACAAGCGACACCTGCCCAAACTGCAATACCGGCAACAGTATACAAATGAATGTATTTCAACGCTGGGCACATATTTTCTGGATCCCGTTTTTCCCGATAGGTAAAACAGGCGTATCCCAATGCCTAAATTGCAGGCAGGTTTTGAAGCTTAAGGAAATGTCCGCCTCGCTTAAATTAAGCTATGATAATATAAAATCTCAAACTACAATACCTGTGTGGACATTTGCAGGCTGTTTCCTTATCGTTATCGGTTCGATATTTTTTTATATCAGCGAAAAGCAGAAAGCAAAAAAGTAAACCAATGGGTTTTATCGCCACAAAAGAACGATATATTTCATATCAAACTTAAAAACGAACACTATACCCTTTACAGGGTAAATAAGGTTTCCGGCGATTCTGTTTACCTGGCCTTAAACAAATATGAATCGGACCGTGAAGAGGGCCTTGATGATATCGCGGCAAAGGGTGATACCGCCTATGATAACGCCCAGCAAGGTATTGCCAAACCATTTCTTGTAGAGATGGCGAGAGAAGGATCTATCCTAGATATTGAGCAGAAGTAAAATAGTATCTTTTGGGACACTATCAAAAAATATTTATTGCCGTTGGTTTTAACCGACGGTAAAAAAGCTAAGAAGTCTTGGCTTTAGCCCAATTGTATTAGCGGATTTGGGCTGAAGCCCTCTTATCGCTACTCATTATCCCGTTGGTTAAAACCAACGGCAATGAAGCATTATCTATCTGTAAACGATATTCGTCAATTTTAAACGATGTCTAAATACGATTGATAAAAAACCTAACTACACATTCCCCCAGCCCAAAGCCAAAACATCGGCAATGTGCAGGGTTTGAATAGGTAAATTATTTTTATCAATATACCCCTGCATATGCATTAAGCATGAAGTATCTGTTGAGATAATGTACTCGGCACCGGCATCAAGGGCGTTATTTACTTTTTGCTGCGCCATGGCGGTTGAAATGCCATCAAACTTAACGGCAAATGTACCGCCGAAACCGCAGCAGGTCTCGCCATCCTTGAGGTCTAACAATTCGAGGCCGAGTACTTTAGAGAGCAGTTGGCGCGGCTCATCCTTTATTTTGCACTCGCGCAGACCGGCACAGCTATCATGATAAACGGCCTTGCCATCAAGTTCGGCGCCGAAATAATCAAACTCCAGGATATTCACCAAAAAGTCTGATAGCTCGTAGATATTCCCTTGAACAGCCCTGCATTTATTGTGAACAGCCGTATTGGTAAACAGATCGTTATAGTAATTCTTCACCATTCCGGTGCATGAGGCCGAAGGCGAAACAATAACACTGTCTTCCGAAAAATCGCTTAAAAACTTGCTTCCCACCTCTTTGGCATCATCCCAAAAACCAGCATTAAAAGCCGGCTGACCGCAGCAGGTTTGTGCCGGGTTATAACTAACCTTGCAGCCTGCTTTCTCCAACAATTTTACAGTATTAAAAGCAGTTGCCGGAAACAACTGATCTATGAAACACGGTATAAACAATTCAACCTTCATCGGCACAAATTAGTTAACGGGCGCTAAAATCCAAATTTTTATTGACGTTTCGTTCAGCCCTCAGCAAAGAAAACAACAAAACTAAGCCAACAATGAAAAATACACCCAATACCAAAACCGAATTTCGCGGACTACCGGTTATTTCTTCAAAAAAACCAAAGCTAAATACCCCGCCTACTATGGCCAGTTTTTCGGTAACATCATAAAAACTGAAGAAAGATGCCGTATCGGGGATATTTTCGGGCAGATATTTTGAATACGTTGAGCGCGACATGGACTGGATACCGCCCATCACCAAACCAACCACCACTGCTATGATGTAAAACTGTGTTTGTGTATAGGTAAAGTAAGCAGCTATACAAACCGCGATCCACAGGATCACCACACTAATTAAAACCCTTACGTTACCGTATTTACCCGACAGGCGCGACATAAGCGTAGCACCCAAAATAGCAACCAATTGAATAATTAAAATGATAGTGATGAGCTGCGGAGTTTCCATTTTAAGCTCTTTGGCAGCAAAACCGGTTGCCACCAGCATAATGGTTTGTACCCCCATGGAATAGAAAAAGAACGAGGGCAAAAACCTTTTTAGCAGTGGCATCCCCTTAACCTTTTTCCAAACATGGCCCAGCTCAATAAAACCACCTTTTATGATATTATGGCTATGACTTACTGCGTTGGGGCTGCCCTTAGGTAATACACTAAACGGGATCATGGCAAAGCCTATCCACCATAAACCTACCAGCAAAAATGATAAGCGCGGAGCAAAGGTTTTATCGACTATGCCAAACCATTCGCCCTTTAATACAAACAAAAAGCAGATAAGCTGCAACAACACACTGCCGATATAACCATAAGTAAAACCTTTGGCGCTCACCTTATCCTGCATATCAACTGTGGCAATTTCGGGCAGGTATGAGTTATAAAACACAAAACCGCCGCTATAACCGATAGCCGCCAGCGCAAAGCAAATGATACCCATCTCCAGGTGGTCTTTATCAAAGTTGAACAAAGCGCAACAAGCCGCCGAACCCAGCAGCGTAAAAAACAGCATGAAGATCTTTTTATTGCCTTTATAATCGGCAATGGACGATAATATGGGTAGCAGCAACACCATTACCAGGTAGGCGGCAGATAAGGCATAATCGGAAAGTGCAGTATTTACAAAGCTTTTCCCGAAAAAGTTAACCCTATCGCCATTGGCATGATTGGTAGTTATAGCTACATAGTATGCAGGAAAAATTGTTGAAGTGATGACAAGGTTATACGCCGAGTTGGCCCAATCAAAGAAAGCCCAGGCGCGTATGGTTTTTTTGTTGTTTTTATTTTCCATTTGCTCACTAAATGTATGCAAATTTTAGAAACTGCAAAAAACACCAATTAAATACAACACCTATCTTTCGCCAAGCATCTTTTTAATAGCCGCGGGTAAATCTGTTTTGTTATCGGCAACCAGCATAGCCCCTGCCCTTTCAGGTATCGATTTTTGCTTGTTGCCGGATACTTCGGCAGTTGGCCCATTTATACCACCGAAATACTTACCCATATCCCAGTTTATTTTAAAATCAATTTTCCTCGTATTATTAGTACCTTCTACCGAACAGGTTAAAACGTCATAGGCCGATCCTTTTTTGTTGGCAAGGCTTTGCCCTGCTACCTGTAAGTTACGATCATTTACCCGCAAGTTTCTTACAATCAAATACTCTTCATCCACGTTATTTACAACGTATTCATCGCGTGGGTCAATAGACGAATATTGAGGATCAAATTCATTATTTTTAGTGTAATATGCCCAAAGACAGGCATCCTTTAAACCTGACTGCAGTTCCTGCGAATTAGGGAATAGTTTATAAGCGTCCCAAGCGGAGGCAAAAGCATTTTCATAGTCCTGTTTACTGATATAAGCTGCGATTAAGCGCGAATAGCTGTACTCTGCGGTATGGTTAACATTTCTGGTATTTAATTCAACTGCTTTTTTTAAATACCAGATGGCTGAATCGGGCTTATGATCATTTAAATAGATAACTCCCAAAAAATGATACGAGCCGTGAAACGCAGGGTATTTTGCTACCGCAGCCAGGAAATTCAGTTTGGCGGCCGGCATATCTGTATTGATTTGTTTCAGGCCGTTTAAAAATTCTCCGGACGGGGGCCTGACAAAATGCCTTTATTGTACTTAAAACAAAAAATACAGCAATAATGAAATTTCTGCTATTCATGATGGGCTTAGATTTGTTGCTGCTAATATCAGTAAATAAGTTAAAAGACTTTACCTCAAAAAATAAAAAAGGTCGTTATCTTACCCATGGGCAGCTAACGGCCGATTTAATGCCCGCGCGGTGCATAAACAATGATACAAGCACCTGTCAATGCAATCAAAGCGCCGATAATATCATAACGGTCGGGCTTAAATCCATCCACCTTCCAGGCCCAGATCAATGCCAGTACAATAAAAATACCGCCATAAGCCGCATACACCCTGCCGAAATTGGCGGTTTGCCACGTTGCTACGATACCATAAAGCGCCAGGATCACCCCGCCCGCTATACCAAACCAAAGCGGTTTACCTTCTTTTAACCAAAGCCAAACCAAATAGCCGCCGCCTATCTCAAATAAACCGGCCAGCAAAAAAAGGGCAAATGAACGAATAATTGCCATTATTAAAATTTGAAAGGAACCACTTCGCTAAAGATATAAAAACGCAAACATTGGCCCGGGACAATCATAAAAAAGGCCTCCCTTTCGGGAAGCCTTGATTATTTTTTATAAAACGGGCTTAGCTCCTGTCATAAAACGCGGGTGGTTCAATACCCAAAGTGCGAAGGTAAACATAGCCCTGGCCGCGGTGATGGATCTCGTTATCAATAACGTACTGTAAAATATAATTGACCAATCCTTCATATTGGCCAAATGCCAGTACTGTTTCCTGGAAACGCTCGGGCGTAATCTGCGGCCAATAGGTTTCAATCTCTTCAGTGGCCTCATCCCAAAGTTGCAGCAGTTCTGCCTTTGTAGTTGCTGCTATTTTACCTGTATGGTGATCCAAACCTGCAATTGGTGTCCAGTTATCTGTTACAACGCCTCTTACACAAGGCCCGCCCATACTAATAAACTCTTTAACCATATCGGCAAAGGGGCGCATACCACCTATCGAATAATTAAATAAGGCATCCTCCGGAAAAGCGTCTATAACCCTGCGGGTTACCCGGCGCTGGCCAAGCCAGCTTTGTAAAAGTTGATCGGGTGTATAAACAGATGCTGCTGCGGTTTCTGTTGATTGCTGATTTGTGTTAGTTTCCATTGCTTTGATGTTTTGTTTTTGATTACAATACAAAGTAACCAAACCATGGTGACAGCCCTATGTCAGCAGGAAAAAGAAAAACTAACTAATTTGTGTTTTGGATAAACTCTACCACCTGTTGCTGCTCATTATTCGATAAAGTGCCTTCCGAATAATGCCATTTAGAAGTAACATCACCCTCAAAGCGGATCTGTCCTAAATATTCCGGATTTTTGTTATCATCCAGCAGCGGCTTGCTTTCACCAATTTCGGGAGCTATCTCCTGAATTTCAAAAAGCGTAGCTTCCCCATCGGCCCCACCTTTATAAAGTTTGTACAAGCCGGTGGCATTTAATTCATGATTTGTTGATTGATGCAGTACCGGCTCAATAATGATATTTCTTTGTGTGCCGTTATCGCCGGTAACGTTGTGGTTAACTGTGTGGATCATGGCTTATGATTTTATTTATTGATAGTACAAGCCTGCCGCCAAATTGTTTAAGCCTCCACTTCAACCCGCTGTTTGCTAAGTTTATTTTCTTTAAACATCAGCACGATGAGCATAATAAGCCCCAACACAAAAAAGCCGTCAAGGGCAAGTGTCGAGTCGCGCATCTCATTAGTCACAGCTTCCACAAAGCCAAAACAAAACAGGCCTACCACAATCGACAGCTTTTCGGTAACGTCATAAAAACTGAAATATGAAGCCGTATCCGGGATGTTTTCGGGCAAATATTTGGAATAGGTTGAGCGCGACAAGGATTGTACCCCTCCCATTACAATGCCAATGATCACCGCGGCAACATAAAACTGGGTAGAATTGGTGATAAAGTAAGCATACAAACAAATGGCCGACCAGATAGCCACCAAACCTACCAGCGTGCGTACATTACCGAATTTCTCCGACGATTTGGAGGCGATCAATGCACCGGGCACGGCAACCACCTGGATGATGAGCACAATAGAGATCAGGGCAGCATCGGGCATGTGCAATTCTTTGGCAGCAAAGTTAGCCGCAGCCAGCATAATGGTTTGTACACCAACCGAGTAAAGGAAAAACGACACCAGGAAGCGTTTGAGCAGCGGCATTTTGCGCACTTTGCCAAAAACCTTTGCCAGTTCTTTAAAGCCGCCGGTAAGCACGTTATAACTATGCTTGCCCGCATTGGGCTGCCCTTTCGGCAACATGCGGAACGGGATAATGGAAAAACCTATCCACCATACAAAAACCATCAGGAACGAGATCCGGGCAGGCAGCCAGTCGTCGGTAATGCCAAACCAATTAGGTTCAAGCACTACGATAAAGCATAATACCTGCACTACAATACTGCCTACATAACCATAAATAAACCCTTTGGCGCTCACAGCATCCTGCTTATCGGGCGTGGCTATTTGAGGGAGATAAGAATTATAAAACACAAAACCACCGCAATAACCTATAGAAGCAAGACCAAAGCAAAGCATCGGGATTTCCAACCCTGTGCCGGGCTTAAAGAAAAACAAACCCGCACAGGCCAGGCTACCCAACCAGGTAAACAATTGCAGGTATGATTTTTTATTGCCCCGGTAATCGGCTATGGAAGTAAGGATTGGCAAAATAGCCGCAACTATAAGGTAAGATAAACCGAGAATATAGTTTGATAAAACCGTATTAACATACCTGTGCCCCAAAAAAGTTACCATCTGGGTATTCTTCGAGTTAAACTTGGTAACCTCTACAAAATACGCCGGGAAAATAGTAGAGGTGATAACGATATTATATGACTGATTGGCCCAGTCAAACATGCACCAGGCCCAAATGGTTTTCTTGTTATTTTTTGCTTCCATTACGGGCTTAAAAGTAGGGAAATTTAGAGGAAGCCCGATTTACTGAAGAAAAATAAATTGCTTTATATCATCAACGACTGGAATTTATTTTAGGATGGTTCATATCATACTTTAGCCTGTAGTATATTAAAACAAAAATTACTATAAGCGTGAGGATTATAACGAAAACGCTCATGTTAAACTGTTTCTTTTTTTCAGGGGTATCTACCGATATTTTGTATTCCCATTCGATGCCATATTTATCCTTTAACCGGTTTGCAATATATTCAGTAAGCTTATAACATCCTGTTTTACGAAGGTCATTTACTTGTTCAAACGCCCGAAAACTGCAAAGCAAACAGATTTCTTCTGCATTTTTAACATAGATTTCAGAACAGGTGTTAATTCCCCTGGGCGAACCTTGATCAATTGTTATAAAAACCAGACTATCTGAACGAATATCAACTATATTGGTCTTTAGATGATCATTATGGATGATTGCTTTTGAATTTAAATGGATCGTTTTTTCGAAGGATAACATTGGGTTTTCATAAGAAACAATCAAGATATCATCATTTTCTTCCCTCAAAAACAAACCTGGAGCAAACTGCATTATCATCATGTAACGAAAGTAAAAAACATAATGTAGCTTTATTTTGATTTGTTGTAATTTTGATGAATCAAATAAGAAACGGCCAAATGTTCACCTATCTCCATTTTACAAACCAATTCGGCTCCTATCTTTATGATGATAATTTCCAGGCATTTTTAGCGGATACATTTACTGATCTTAGCTCATACAATATTTTAAAAAGTGATTACATGCGATCTGAAATATTGGGTATCGATTTGGGGTTCACCAATGAGGATGCTGTTATTGACGAAGATGAACTGATCGTTTTAGAACCCGGCCGGCCAATATTCTCCCATCTGAATATTTACCCTAACCCGGATCTGCAATATGCGCCCCCATTTGAGATTTCATTTGACGATACCCGTGAAGAGGTCTTCAAAAAGCAGGTGAGCCAACACAAACCAAACACGGAGATTCGCCGATACTGGATAAACCCTTCCTGGTAGACCATTACAAAATAGATAACCTTGTTTTAAGTATCGATTACGATCCGGCTGATGAGCATATTAATTTTATACAGATCAGGGACAATAACATTGTTGCGCATTTGAAATTGTAAGTCAACACTTTTTATTCATATATACCGCCTTGAAACCTTATCCTTTCTTCAACATCAAAACCCGTCCCCAGCACATATTCGCGATTGTGGCATTGTTATCAATTATACTTTCATTTTTTACGACTGCCGCAACAATAGATATCAATCTTCATGATACTTATTTCGTAGTATCAGCGGTTCATTTATGCCGCTTAATAGGCCTAATATTTTTTATCTTATGGGTTATTTATATAATAACCGAACCGATATTGCCTGTAGTTTGGTTAAAATGGGGACACGTGCTGGTTACATTGATTGCGTTAATTATAATTTCTTATTTTTCCGCACAGCTATCCATCCGCGGTCCGCATAAATACTATACCGATGGCCAGATCCGGGAAGCAGTCAACATTAACACTATAATTACTATTGCAACAACCGTATTGCTGACTGCGCAATTGCTTTTTGTAGCTAACCTTATGACGGGTATTGTCAAAAAGGCTTTCCTATCAAGTCATCGATATAAAAACCGGAAGATATAAACAGCATACATCTCCCGGTTATACGTATTGCCACCATTAATCAAATATTTCGGGCAGATGCTTGTAGTTACCTTTTACGGTAGCCAAAACCTCATCAAATTTACCGCCAAGCATCATTTTGGTCATGGAGACGGCCATTCCTTTAACCATTTTAAGTTCGATATGCGGCGGCATGGCAAGGGCAGTTCCGTCGGTATAAACATTTACTAAAACTGGTCCTGTGTGTGCAAAAGCTTCGGCTATGCCCTGCTCAAGGTCCTGCGGGTCGTTTATGGTGATCCCCTTTATGCCCATTGACTCCGCGACCATGGTAAAATCAGGATTGTGCATGTCCACTTCAAAATCGGGCAGGCCCATTACTTCCATTTCCAGCTTTACCATGCCAAGGCTCCTGTTATTAAATACAATGATCTTTATAGGCAGATCATATTGTTTAATAGTGGCTAAATCGCCTAACAACATGGAAATGCCGCCATCACCACACATGGCCACAACCTGCCTGTCGGGACAGGCCAGCGCCGCGCCGATAGCATGCGGCATAGCATTAGCCATAGATCCATGAACAAACGACCCGATCATCGAACGCCTCCCATTAGCGCTGATATGCCTGGCACTCCAAACATTACACATCCCGGTATCGCAGGTAAAAATGGCATCAACAGAAGCATATTCGTCTACAATAGCGGCTAAAGCTTCGGGATGAATAGCATCATGTTCACCAAAATCCTTAATATAGGCTTGCTGTTGCTCTTTTACTTTAGCATGTACATGCAATTGCGCATCTAAAAAGCTGTTGTCGGTTTTTTCTTTAATTAAAGGGATCAATGCTTTAATTGTAGATTTTATATCACCATAAAGCCCCATCGTTAATTTTGCCCGGCGACCAAGATTTTCAGGCTTGATGTCAATCTGCACTATCTTTTTGTCCTGGGGATAAAAGGGTGTGTAAGGAAAATCGGTGCCAAGCAGGATAACCAGATCACTTTCGTGCATACTATGATAGGCAGCAGGCAAGCCAAGCAGGCCGGTCATGCCTACCTCGTAGGGGTTATCATGCTCCAAAAACATTTTACCACGGAACGAATAACCAACCGGCGCTTTGATCAGTGCCGCCAGTTCAACCACTTCATCATGAGCACCGGCACAGCCTATCCCGCCAAAAATGCAAACTTTGGGGTATCGGTTAATCAGGTCGGCCAGCTGCACCAATTCTTCCCATACCGGGGTAATGTTGGCTTTGCAAAAAAGTTATTTACCGACGAATCGATTTCAACAGCATCCTCCCCTGCCACATCGCCCGGTAAACCCAATACGCCAACCCCTTTGCGCTGAATAGCGGTTTGGATAGCCGCCTGTGCCATACGGGGTACTTGCTTGTTGTTGGCAGCCACCTGGTTATAGTAACTGCAGTCATCAAAAAGCTTGATAACATTGGTTTCCTGGAAGTAGTTACCAAACTCTTTAGTAGCACAGGTAGATGCTATGGCTAAAACAGGTGCTCCTGACCGGTGAGCATCATAAAGGCCATTCACCAGGTGCACATGCCCGGGACCACTGCTTCCTGCACAACAGGCAAGCCCGCTCAGTTGCGCATCGGCCGAAGCTGCAAAAGCGCCTGCTTCTTCATTGCGTACGTGGATCCATTTTAATTCGGGCGTTCTGCGTACGGCATCATTAAGTTCGTTTAAACTATCGCCGGTAATGGCGTAAATACGTTTGATGCCGGCCTGTATCAGCATTTCTACAAGTTGCTCGGCTACTTTTTTTGACATGTTTGGGTTGTTTAGCGTTAGTGATGTGGTAATTTACTATCCATAACACCAAACACGTGCCATTTGTTAAGCAATTAACAGTCAAATATTTGTAATTAACATATTTTTTTAAGCTTTTTGATATACCGTGATTTCACGATAATGAATGATATATCGCAATCTAACCGGATTCGCAACGGATGTTTTTTTCATGATCATAGTTTTGAAACAGAATGACTGATACCTAATGAAAAGGTGCGCGGAGGGGCCGCCGTATAAGTATCCCCATAGCTATTTCCAGTAACAGTAGTTGCATATAGCTTATTGGTCAGGTTCATTACATTAAACCAAACTTCCAGCCCCTTCGCGCTGCCGCTGCTGATGCGATAGGCAGTGCGTAAATTAAAAAGATCATAACCACTGTAGGTTTTGGTATTAGCTGCATTTGTAAAATATTTACCCAAATGTTGCCATTCAACACCGGTTCTGAAGCCAGCGATAAAAGCGGGCTTCCAGGTAATCTCCGAATTAGCAATCCATTTTGGCGCATTGGTCATTTGATGACCGTCATAGCCGATGGATTTTCCGGCACTAATTTCACTATATTTATTAAAGGTATGGGACGCAAACGTTCCACCGATGCGAAAGGCAAGGCTTTTTACGGAGCCAACCAGGAGGTTATACTCTAAGCCTTTGTGGGTAGTAGCAGCAGCGTTGGCATATTGTGTAGTATTGTCTGCCTGGAGCAAGCTGATGATCTCATCTTTCCCTTGCAAGTAATAAGCAGTTAGCTCAAACCTGATCTTTTGAGAGAATAATGATGTCCAGCCGCCCAGTTCATAATTGTTATAAGTGGCCTGTTTAAGCGGTGTTAATTGCCTGGAATTGTAAAGGGTATTAGTTTCAGGCGGCTGAAAGCCCATACTGAAATTGGCATAAACGCCGCGCCCCTTCTGCAGGTCATAAGTTACGCCAAGCTTGGGCGCCAACACATCATATCGATTATGCTCCTGTTGTTTGTACTTGGTTTTTAAAGGAGGAAGCTGGTTGTCAAAATTGTAAACGAGCAGGTCATAACGCAGTCCGGCAGTAATTTTTATCCGCTTAACCGGCTCTGCCATATACTGTACATAGGATGCGGCATTAAACAGGTGAATCTTATAATTATCAATCAGCGAATCAGTGTTGATATAACCGGTATAATATTGAGCAGCAATATCTTTTTTAATATTCAGGAAGTTAGCATAAAACGAACTTGGGCTATTATCCAGGTAAATGCCTGCGATCAATTGTGAGTGCATAAAATTTAACTTTACCGTATGCTGGGCAAGCAAGCCAAAGCTGTAAAAACTCAGCTCATTTATTTGACCTGTTGACTTTAAGTATTGGCCCTTATTGTTGCGGACATCAGAAATGTAATAGCTGGGTAATTGCCCGGTGGAATTGTTTCTGTAAAAAAGCGTTAGAAAGGTGTGATTATCATCATTCCAATTATGATCAAGACGACTGCTGGCCCGGAATGCGTTCACCCTGCGGTAGGCAAAACGCTGATTACTACTGTAAGATCGGTTATAGAAACGTGCACTGTCAAGGTTTCCGGGTGTTTGTGTGTTAAGATAATTATAGGTACCGTATACTGTTAGCTTACTGTCGGCCCCCAGCGGATAGCTAACTTTAGCAGAAAGCGAATACTTATCAAAATCAGTATAATCCTGCCAGCCTTTTTCCTGGTGTGTGGCATATCCTGCCATATAAAACCCAACCTTTCCTGCCGTGAGCCCTCCCTGAATACCAGCCCGCAGGTAATGGTATTTATCTCCCTGTACATTGATTTGCCCTGCCGGGGTTACGGACTCTTTTGCCGTATTGAAGTTAACAGCCGCACCTATTGAGTTACTGCCATATAAAGACGAAGCTGGCCCCTTAATCACCTCAATATCCCGGATACCATCGGTATTGATCTCGTACAAAGCGTTATGATTGAATATGCCCGTCGGTCGGATCGGGATACCATCTTCCATGTAAAGATAAAGCGCGTTGTAAGTAATCGGTTGGCGGATAGCCATGGTATGCTGCTCATTACCGAGGTTCACCATATATACCCCCGCAACTTTATTCAACAATTGATAAGGAGCGGTTGCATGCGCTTCGCGGATGGTATTTGAACTTATCTTGCTGATTGCAGCCGGTATATCCTTGCGGGGCTGCTCCTGGCGGCCCGCAGTTACCACCACTTCCTCCAGGCCGGCAATCACCGGTTTTAGTTGAACTGTGAGCGAGCTATCGCACCTGATACAGCAAGTACCATAACCGGTACAGCTAACCATTAGGGAATCAGTTTTATTTTTATGCGCCAATATAAATTTGCCTGATAAATCAGTTGAGGTACCCAGCTTGCTTCCTTTGACACGGATACTGGCACCGACAACGGGTGCCTGGGTTTGGGCATCGACAACAACACCCCGTATTTTTTGCGCTGATGCCTGTAAAGTAAAGGCAATAGCAAAGCAGAACACGATAAAGTATTTCATTTTTAAACATCTTCTTGTTAAACCAAAATTGAATTTGCTCAGGAGAGCATGTAGCGGTGAACTGAAGATGCAGCGGGCGGCCGAAAGATAGCTCCGAGCGGGCGAAGCAGCAGGGCGAAGCTTACCAGGGAGGTAAAAATGGCCAGCAGTTTGATGTGTACAGTAAATTGATTAACGCCGTGATAATAAGCCTCAAAAATAATTTCTTTAACGGTTCGGTTTTCGTTGCTTTTCTCTTCACTATTAGCCTTTTTAAGCTGTTTGCTCAGGAAACACCTGCCGTTGCAGTGTAGCATGGGCCTTGACTTATTGGCGCAAAGTTTTGCCGCAATATAATCCTGGTTGAGCCGGAACCCCGCATAAAGCCATAGCGAGTTCAGGTTCATAACCAGTACCGAGAATAGGAGTAATATGGCGGTGAAACGGCGAAACATCTTACAGATCTTTTTTGGAGAAAATTTTAAGCGCCAGTAGTACGGGTAAAACAGACCAGATAAATAGCATCGAAACACTGAAGGCAATGCCTGTACCGCTTCCGAAAAACTGTCGGTAAAGCGCGCCGGTGTAACCCATCAGAGCAGAAATATCCAGTTTTAACAAGATCATGATCCTTGCCAGGTCTACGGGATTTAAAGCCGTGAGCACAATCATGGCTTTTTCCAACGGATAATCGCTAAAGGTGAACAGGAACAACAGCACCAGGGCATCATAAATAATGGCCGCATAGAACCAAATCATTAGCGCAAGCCCAATCCCCTTTGATTTATCCCTGGTTTTAGTGGAAGCCCAGAAAGCGAGCGAAGTAAAACTTAAGGTTACCAAACCTCCGGCAACCATTAGGGTGATGCCCGTAGCTGAGAGTGCAAACAAAGCAACCGGCAGGCAAACTCCGAGCACAAAAGCGCCGAGGATAGAGCTACTGATGCCGAGGTATTCTCCCAATAAAATATCCCTGCGTTTGATAGGCTGGGAAACAAGCAATTCGGTAAACTCCGCGGCGTTGAAATAATAGGTGGTTGCATAGATAATACTGACCAGCGGCACAATGATCATCACAATTGTTGTAATACTTACCAGTCCTTTAATCACATCGCTGTCTGACAGGAAGATGACCGTACAAATGGTAGCGAGCAACAACGTGTAGGCAATGAGTACCTTACTGCGTATGATGTCGAGAATAATATATTTGGCTATCTTAAACATGTTCTTCAGTTAATAATCGGGTCAATATTTTACCCAGTTTCTGCTCACCTGTCTCCATTTGCAGCGCAGCCAGCGGCTCATAAAATTTGATCTTGCCTTCATAAAGGTACATCACGGTATCAGCTAACTCCTCCGACTCTGAAAGGATATGCGAGGTGATGATCACAAGCCTGTTATTTGCTTTTTCGGCGAGGATCTTTTGTTTTAAAATCTCGGTGGCAAAGGGATCAAGACCAGCTGTGGGTTCGTCGAGTATCAGTACGTCAGGATTAAACATAAAAGCAAGGGCGGCGCTCACTTTCTGCCTGGTACCTCCGGAAAGTGTCCTCATAGGCTTATGGTACATACTTTTGAGCCGGTAAGCCTCAATCAGGTCTGTATCAGGTATTTTATTGCAGTTACGAATATCAAGCATCATGTCAAACAACTGGCCAATCTTCATATTATCCGGGTAACGCCCGATCTGCGGCATATAGCCGATATATTTTTTATAATCAAAAGTCTTGTTGACTCTGGCTCCGCAAAACCGGATGTCGCCTTCGTCGGGTATAACCATACCGAGTATACTTTTGATCATGGTTGTTTTTCCGGAGGCGTTCGGCCCCAAAACAGACACAATGTTGCCGCTTTCAAAATGACAACTAATATCTTTTAGCACCTGCAATTTGCCGAATGTCTTTTTAATGTGGCTTAGTTCAATTAACGTGTCCATGGTTTCATTTTAGGGTTTATATCTTTAACAGATTCAGGGGTAAGAGATGGGATAGCCCGTTCAACCTTGTCTAAAAGATTGACCATAAAACTCCGCATCAACATCACGCTTTGCGGAATTTGCTCCATTATCTGCGCATAGAGGCTAACCGGCCGGTAGGGTACATCACCGGTGCCATCTTTATTCAAATCATAACCTTCATACTTGTCCCAGTAGTTCTGATCAAATTTATTAAGGTTGAGTAACCCGTTGGTTGTCACATCAAAAGAGTTCGACTCGAAATTATTCCGCTCAAACGTGCCGTTTTCACAATTAGCCAGTATACGCATAGCCCAACCGTTATTGATAAAGGTATTATTGTTAGCCGTCATGAGGTTGCAACCCTCCATGTAAATACCCGTCGTATTCCTAACGAAACGGTTGCCAACAATTTGAGACCGGGTAATATCTTTCAGCAGCAAACCATAAATGGAGCTTCCCCAGTTTTCAATAAACAAATTATCAAACATTCGTATCCGTTTGGAATACATCACCGCGACACCTGATCCGTTATTGCGAAAAGTGTTTTTTTGATACAGATCATCGTCCGAAAACATGAAGTGCAGCCCATACCTAAAGTTCCGTTCACTGGTATTACTGATGATCCTGCTCTTTTTCACAAATTCAAAGTAGATACCGTCGCGGTGGCGGGTAGAATAATTATTCATAATGATAACATCATGACATTGCCAGGCATGAATGCCGTTACCGGCCGTAAGCTCGGTACCAGTGCCACTGGTTGTATTACCAATAACAGACACATGATCGCAATCGGACAGGTAAATCCCAAAAAAGTTATTGATTAACCTGTTATTACTGATCGTAACATTGTGTACCTTATGCAGGCGGATACCGGCATAGTCGCGCATCGAACCGGTTTTAGAGTTTTTGAGCACAAAGCCGCTGAACGTAACACCATTCGTCAGGATAGTCACTACCTCTTCTTTATAATTTGCGTCCAGCACAGGATACCCATCGCCAATGATGGTCAGTCTTTTGGTGATAAGTGTATTGTACGAATAATAATACCCCTTCTTCACCTTGATCGTATCACCATCGGCAGCCTCAGCAACAGCTGCCTTTAAATCAGGCAGGGCAGTATCCACGGCCACTACAAGTGTACGTGCATGCGAAGCAACAGTTACCGCCACGGCAAAAAGACAAATGAGCGAGATCCTTTTCATGCGATCTTTTATTTAACAAGTTCATTCCAGGTCAGCAGTTTCCCGTTTCCGTTGCCAAGAAAGATTTTCGCCTCTTGTTCGGAAGCAAGGGCCGCGAGGTTACCGCCCATCGGAGAACTGATCTTTTGGTCATGTATATAGGTGCATTTGCGGGCATCCATAAGTGTACCGCCTGACTTGTAGTTTACGACAAGGTAAGTATCCGCATCGCCAAACTGCCCACGTTTTTCGCTGATGTAACCCAGCATACACTCTGCAGAATCGAACTTATAAACCTTGCCTTTGGAAGTTACGATCTCTGCACCGAATTTACGGTCCATAATTGTCATCATACAGTGTACGCAGGCATCTTTTCCATATTGCAGGGCCTCAGGCTTTTGACTGCAGGCGGTGATCCAAAGCGCCAGCAGCACGATCATTCCTCTCTTTTTCATTTCTTTTACCATTTCTTATTTCGATGTATAATGTAGCAGCGGTAATTATTCCGGCCAGGCCGATCAGCATCCCCCCGTAGCCGGAAAAGACCCTGCCAGGAAGTTCAGAAGTTGTTTATACCCAACCAG
This sequence comes from Mucilaginibacter sp. P25, assembly GCF_050859465.1. Taxonomy (NCBI): domain Bacteria; kingdom Pseudomonadati; phylum Bacteroidota; class Sphingobacteriia; order Sphingobacteriales; family Sphingobacteriaceae; genus Mucilaginibacter; species Mucilaginibacter sp. P25. The sequence continues at coordinate 5,126,139 of NZ_CP193937.1, forward strand.
CGGAGGTTGATAATACATGCCTTCAACTTTAATGGCTGCATGAGGATCAAGATTGTGCCCATAGTTGTATTCCCATAGGTAAAAATCAATAAATCCGGTGGCGGCAAAAACGATCATCAGCGCCAGCAAGCCAATCAGCAGTTTTCTGCTGCCTTTTACTGAAGCAACCGACCCGATCAGGATGAGTAACCCGAACACATAGGGGGCAATCTTAAATTCGGCAAAGTTCTGCGGGTCGATATGCTGCATGCCGATATAATGGTTAAGCCCATTGATCTGCAGCACGTTTCCTGTGATACCATTCAGCCATATATCCATACTCAGGCCCTCGGGGTATTGTGGTGCGGACAAGGTAATCTCCCATAAAGGAAGAAAATACGCTGTTAGCAGCAGCACCATGGCTGCAGCTATTGCTATTCTTGAACCGGTTTTCATATTATTGGTATTAATGGGAGGACACAGGGCCCTCCCGTTGAATAAAAGATCTATTACCTTGCCGCCAGGTTTTCTCCCAGGTGGAAAGTAAGTGGTACGTTTGAGCCTTTAGGCGATACCCTAAAGTAACCAGACATCTCCTGGTGCAATGCAGAGCAGAAGTCGGTACAATAGAATGGGAAAATACCAGTCCGGTCAGGTGCCCATTTCAGTGTGGCGGTCTCGCCCGGCATGATCAACAATTCTGAGTTATTGGAACCTTTGATGGCAAAGCCGTGCGGAACGTCCCAGTCCTGCTCCAGGTTGGTCACATGCACATACACATCATCACCCTGATTTATGCCTTCTATATTGTCCGGGGCCAGGTGAGACCGGATAGCAGTCATGTATACATCCACCCGGTTGCCTTTTCTTACTACGCGGGCTTCTTTCTCTGATTTAGCAGCGTATGGATTATCATTCTCTTCCAGTTTAAAAAACTTCACAGAATTTTTCTCTATTTTCTCCGCCGGTATGGTCTGCGCATAGTGCGGCTCACCAATGGTCGGGAAGTCAAGCAATAGTTTCATCTTGTTGCCGGTAATGTCAATCAACTGGGCAGATTGCGTTAACTCAGGACCGGTGGGCAGATAACGGTCTTTGGTGATCTTGTTCAATGCAATCACATATTTACCGTATGGATGCCTGGAATCGCCGCCCGGTACAGAAAGGTGGCCGATAGAATAATAAGTTGGAATACGATCGATGATCTCACGTGTGTCCACTTTCCATTTTACAATCTCTGAAGACACGAACATGGACGTATAAGCATAACCTTTACCGTCAAATTCGGTATGCAGCGGACCTAAACCCGGTTTTTGCACTTCACCTTCCAATACAGTATTATATTTCAATACCGGAATACCGTCAAAATCCCCTTCAAATTGTTTTTGGTCAATAGCACCAAGCATCTTCTTAAACGAAAATACAGGAATCACCGCGGCCAGTTTACCGCTGGCTACAAAGTATTCGCCGTTGGGTTCCACGTCAACACCGTGGGGTGATTTTGGGCAGGGAATATAATAGATTAGTCCCGGATAATCTTTTACATCCAGCATGGTCACGTCGTTTTCCATGGCTGAAGTAGCTGAGTGGGTGCGCTCGTTATAGAGGTTATGCGCGTATTTAGCAGGCACTTTACGCCCCTTGCCCTGGGCCACCAACTCTTCTGCTTTTTTCCAGTTCACCGCCATGATAAAGTCCTTGTCGCGTTGACTGGCATTAACTTCAAGCAAGGTATTGGCTTGCTCCGTATTATAACAGGTAAAGAAGATCCAATCATGTGAGGGGCCTTTGCCGACATGTGCCAGGTCATAATTAAAGCCAGGAACAATCAATTGAAAGGCAATGTTCATGCGGCCTGTGTTCTTATCTACTTTGATAAAAGTCGCGGCACCTTTGAACTTCTTTTGAAATCACCTATCGATACATCCTTATCTCCATCAAGCGGTACGCTAAAACGAGTGTTACCTACTATATACTCGGTATTTTCTGTACAAAATGGAGATGCGTGGTTACCGGCAACGTTTGGTAACTCCAGAATTTCTTCCGTTTTGAAAGTTGCCAGGTTGAGACGGGCAATGCGTGGCGTATTATTGCCGTTGATGAAAAGCCAGCGGCCATCATCTTCGCCATTGGTTTTGGAAAGTTCAGGATGGTGCGTGTCGTCCCAGGGCACAAATCCGTGCGAGGTGTTGAGCATTGGTTTGGTCTCTTCTGAGTAGCCATAACCATTTTCCGGGTTCTGGGAAAACACAGGTATCACTTTAAGCAACCTGCCGGAAGGAATACCATACGCTGCAATCTGGCCGCTGAAGCCACCGGAAGCGAACATGTACAATTCATCATGCTTGCCGGGCGCTACGTATACTTTTTTGGCAGCATCTTCATCGGTGGCCGCCTGCCCCGTTTTACCTGCTTTACAACCGCTGGCGATGGCAATCGCCCCCAGTCCCGCTAACAACAGGGTAGTTTGTGAAATTCGTTTCATGGTTTAAACATATAAAGAGGTTATTGATCGTTTTTTCTCAAATACTCAAGTATCTGTCGGGTTTCATCGTCACTTACATTCTGAAAACTCATCTGAGTCAGATATTTTGCTAAAAGCGCTTTACCCACGGGGTCTTTTTGTTCCATTTCTACCGGATTGGTGATTTGGTTCATGATCCATTCCGGCGTACGGCGTTTGGTTACCCCTTTCAGGCCGGGCCCAACTACCTTCTGATCTGTGATCTGGTGACAGGCGGAGCACTTGGCAGTAAAAACTCCTTTGCCTTTGTCGGCCATTGCATTGTCGATTGCGCCGATCTCCACGCTTGTGAATTTACCTACGCCCTTGCTTTCACTTTTGGCGGCTGGGTCAACGTCTGCTGAAGATGCGGCCGAACTATTTTCGGCATTGGCAGCCGGAGCAGATTCCGTCGCCTGTTTATCACCCCCATTGGAAGGGCCGCAAGCGGCCAAAAGAGCCATACCTCCTATAAAGGCGGCCCGGATAAAGCTGGTTGAAATTTTCATTATTTTCATATTTATAATACTTCGAAATTGCTTTATTAATTTTGACTATTTCATGATTTAAATCATGTTTTTTTAGTGATATATCTCATTTAAATAGCATTTTATATGATATATAATATACTTATAGATTCCGCCTCAAAGCCACTCTTTATAAATAAAGATATTTTTATCTTTTATTGTTTTAAACTTGTCCCCTCCTGTTTGTTGAATAAAAATTTGCTTATTTTAAAACGTACTTATTTTGCTGGTAATCGCTTACCAGGTCTCGAAGGGATTTTTTGTTAAATTCGAGGAGCAGTTGTGTCCGTACCGTCTTAATTTCGTCGTGCACCGAACAAGGCTTCGTGTCGGAACAGTTTTTAAGTCCAAGTATGCAGGCATTGAATAGCCCGTCCCCTTCAATAGCCCGGATAATATCAATCAGGTAAACCTTGGCGGAGTTTTCAATATAAAAACCTCCGTGCGGACCTTTGCTGGAGGAAATGACGCGCTTTCGGGATAACCCCTGCAGGATCCTGGCAGTGAAATGTACAGGTGCACCTATCGCTTCAGCGACCTCTGAGATGCCGGTCTTTTCTTTGTTCAAGGTCTTATAACCAACATATACTGCCGCCCTGATGGCATATTCACATGATTTAGATAATAACACTACTATCCTTTCAACTTAAAACTTATAATTGAGAATTATCTTTTAACTGCTGTTCGAGTTGAACCGACTTTGGAAACAAAATATTGTTCTCGAGGTGTATATGTGTGTGCAGGTCATTTTCAAACTCCTGCAACTTTTGGAAAAGGATGCGATACGAGGTACAGGCATCTTCTGGAAGCGCATAGTTATTTGTCATTTGCCTGATCTCTTCGAGTTCTTCTCCCGCTCCTTCATGCTCCATCTCCATCATTTGAATGGGATTCATAACCCCGCCAAACGGTGCCGGCAACACAGCGGTACCTAATTCCCGGGCTGTCACCATATCCCTGATATAAGGAAAAAGGATGCGCTCCTCTTTAATCATGTGCATGCTCAGTTCCTGTGCCACCGTAGCGAATACGTTAGCCACCCCAATCAATTCGGGGTGTTTGTCCCCGTGTACACGCGCCACTTTTGTTGCAAGTTCACCAATAAAGGGGATATCGTCACGCACATATTTATGATGGACATTTACTACGTAGTCACTTAAAAAATCAAGAGCCCAGTCCTGAAAATTATGAGCATTTACATATTCTCCGCTATCCGCCGACTGCAGTGCGAGCTTCACTTCTTCAACGGCAAGCCCTTTTTTCACGCAGGCTTCTGTTAATGTTTTTTTGCCGCCGCAGCAGAAATCAATGCCGAGTTTTTTGAAAACCATCGCCTTCCTATAGTCTTTAGCAACAATCTCACCAATTGTCTCTTCCTGGTTATGCGGGTTCTTTTTACCAATCAGAACCCTCCAAACCTCCGGGCCGCTCGTCAGATATTCCCAGTTAAAGATCTGTCCGCGCTCTGCCAGCAACTGATAATAAAGCGGTTTGGGGTCATGATCATTGTGAATGATCAATTCCTCACCGCCGGTCAGCTCATCGAATCTCTTAAAAATAGTGGGATGTTTTAGTTTTGGTTCAATGACCGTTACATCCAAAATTTGTGTTTCCATTTGTTATTAATTTAATAGAAGACAAATTTATCCTTTATTATTGTTCTTGTATATTTTAGGCTGTTCTTTTTTTGTAAATGTGATAACAATCAATTTTTAAAGCGTAAAAGTGACCGCGCTCATTAGCTCCGGCTGAAACTTTGAAAAGCATTGCCGTAATTTCAGTAAAAAATAGTCATGGCACGTTAACCCGATATTTGAGGCAAATTACCGGGCGTTCAACCGAAGGGAAATCAGATTATGTCCAGGCACTTCCGGATACAGTTGATAAGCTCAGCTTCGTCATATGGTTTAATGAGATAGTTTTGTATTCCCATCACTTTTGCTATGTCCTGGTCCCTCTTTTCGGAAAGTGCGGTAGTAAAGATAAAGGGGATGTTTTTTTAAGGGAATCCTCTTGAAGCTGATTGAACACATCGTATCCGCTAATACCCGGCATAACTACATCCGAAATAATCAAGTCCGGGTGTAAATCAGTCAGGTACAATCCTGCCTCGCCGCAGTCGGCAACCAGCACTTCGAAACCGTAAAGCTCCAGCAGCTCTGCTGCGTTTTCCCGAATGTCCTGGTTGTCTTCGATTAGGAGAACTTTGTTTTTCATATCCGGCGTGTTAATCCAAAAATAAATATTTGAATCTGATTTTACACGCTACCTGCCTCGCTTTTTTTGAACTACCTAAAATTAGCAGCCCAAAATAGCCGACCCCGCATAGCAGCAACAGTATGGATAGCAACAATAATTGGGGCTCAACATCCTGAACTATTATTCCGACAAGTTTTAAGGCGGGTTCAACAAATAATATCACGAGATATGCGAAAGTCAACACTATATAACTTCCGTTTATGATCTGCAATTTTTTTCCGGCGCCGAAAAAGCCGGCTTGCTTAAACTGATCGAGTATGATTGGTGTCACGATGCCCAATGTTAGCAAATGAATATAGCCAATGATGATATTACGGTCACTGAAAGCCCATCTGCCAATGACGGGAATACATACCAGGGTTTGAAAAACGGTTTTTAAGGTGATGGCCAAAAATGCAACTTTTAACAGCAAAGGCAGTTTCAGCAGCCTCGTTTTCCGACCCCGGCATATCATAAACCACGCAGTAAGATTACCCGCAGCCGCAATTCCGGCTATCAGAAAAACCCAACCGGCAGGGTTGCTCCACAAGGTAAAAATTAAATACAGCGGCAGGTTCGACCAAATTAATAGTTGATATACCCAACGCTGCGGATTGGTTGGGCACATATTAAAATAGGTGATTTCAACCAACGCAATGGCCGCCAACTGCATCCAGCCATTCAACTGAAAATGCAGGTAAACATAAATTGCATCCTGGTACACTGCCGTGCCTTTTAATCCCATAACCATAAGCGGCCCCAGGGCTAAGGGGCCAAGTGAGGAAAAGCAGAGAAAAAACAAAGCGCCAAGGGCCAATTGGCGCGCGCCCTTTGAAAGTTGCCGGGTTTCCTTTAAACTTTTCAGGAACTGCAGGGTAAAATAATAAGTACTTAAAATAAAAAACGTCGAAAAAATAATAGAGACTGTTTTGTAGCCCTGAAAGGAGAAACTAACCAGCATGCCATATGCACTTACTAGTGTTGCATTAAGGGCATACAGGAACTTCCGGCGTCTTTGAACAGGCGAAACCCGTCCGGCCAATAGCATGGCCAATCCAAGAAAAGCCCACCCGGCAAAAGCGAAATGCGAGTGAGCATGCAGTAAAAAAATATAGTTTAAATGAGGCACAAAGGTAACATGCATCAGCCTGAGCAACACGCCAAAAACAGCAAGCACCACAAAGCTGCCTCCTGCCCAATAATGATACCTGCCTTTACTTATCCAGTCCATTATCCCCACAATTGTTTTTTGCCTTCTTCGGTAATATTATCAAAACCCCATACTGGCTCCCAGGTGAGTTGCACATCTGTCTTGTAGTCCGCAAATCTGGCTTCGAGGCAATTGGCCACCCCCTGCAAAATGGCTTCACCCACCGGGCAACTGGGTGACGATAAGGTCATTACCACCACCAGCATCCTCAATGCGCTATTTGCCCTGATAGTATAAACAAGTCCCAAATCAATGATATTGACATGAAGTTCAGGGTCAATAATGGATCGTAAGCGCTCCCATGCTTCCATTTCTATGTAAGTATCAGGATCGGTAATGTCAAAGCTATGCATGGCCGGTTGTTTTTTTGTGGGTAAGGACCCTGGTTAAATTTAAAAGATAGCAAAGCGCCGTTAACAGCAGGCAACCTGAGGCAATACGCGCAGGCGTAGCCAGGCCGGATAACGCCATAGTAATCATGGATAATATAAAACCGGTAAAGGCAATACCCTGGATGATCAGTAATTTTTGACTGTATAGATCCGAAGGTAAAGGTGTAGGTTCTTTGCCAGTGCCTGGTCCATAAATTTTTAGCCAAACCAGAAAAGGCAAAGTTTTAAACGCCTGCCCCAGGATCAGTAAAGAAAGCCAGCCCATTAGCACCAATAATCCGTATAGTTTAGTAAGTGCAATGCCTTGTGTGGTATTTTGAACATGCGCGTTAATAATAAGCGGCTGTATCAGCAATGCAGCCAGCAGCAATATAAAAGACAACACGGTGTACATCATAGGCAAATCCAACTTTCTTTTCATTCGTGACCGGTAACATTGGATTAAATAAATGAAATATATGATAAACGCTGCAGCTGGAAGCAGTGCGATGAGATAGGTCCGGTTATTGATACCTTCCAGGTATGTATCAATCACAAATGCAAGCAGGCCGCCATTCAGCAGATAATAAACCCAATCAAGCAGCTGCAAATTCTGTTTGCGGGACACCAGGAACATCGGCACCAATTTACTGCTTACCCCTATCACTAACAATAAAAACCAGCCTCCCATTCCCATATGCGCATGGAGCCTTAAAAACTGAAGGTGATCCTGCGGCAGAAAGGCGTAACGGAGGTTGAATACCAGCAGAACCCCAAGAATACCGGTGGCCAGCAACCAGATACAGGAAGTATTGATCATTTCCTGATGAATGTTCTCCTTTTTGTTCTTTAATCTTTTTCCTGTTAGAAAAATGACAATGGTAAAGCCAAGCATGCCGGTTAGCAGCAGCAGTGCCCCTCCCTGCATACATAAACCTGGTTCAAAACGCCAGAAAGAACAAACCAACAGGACAAGCCCGCTCAAAAAAGCGACGAATGATAGCCAGGGCAAACGATAGCCTGACAACCCTGTTTCAAGTATGACCGGTACAAGTTGATACGCTGCACCGAAAATAACCATAGTAACCCAGCCCAACGCGGCAAGATGGGTAATGGCTAATAATTTCGGCTGAAAATAGTGCCCGGCAAAATCTGCCGACGCAAAGAAAAACAAGACACCGATAAGCACAAAACAAACCGCTGAAGCCAGGTAGTGAGCCCTTACAATAGGGTATAATTCGGGATGCTGTTTAGTGATCATATTCATGGCCTATAGATAAACAGGATAACTGCTTCCGCTGTTTCCATGATGCGAAAGTCAAAACCTCTTTCTTTTAATACCGGGAGCAGATGAACGGGGACTTTTCGATGCCAGACATACAAGGCTTCAGTGGTTTTCAGCGTTTCCAGCTTGTCCAGGATCATAGTCATAGGCTTGGGCATTTGGAAAGGCCTGACGTCCATAATGTGCAATTGGTAGGCTTTCATAAGTTCCGTGAGCCCATCTGCTTCAACCGATAATTCCGATATATTCATTATAAGCTCATCAGGTTCGGCCTCATTCTTTAGGAAATAAGTATTCACAAGTTCCGGTCCCGCGATGTCCATAAACGAACGGTATCCCTTATTTTCCAGAAGACTGATTAACGGCACAGGTTCAAAAGTATTGATCACTTTAAGCACCTCGCCATTTTTAAGCCCGGCCGCCGCTGTAAGGATGATTTTTAAAGGGTCATTTCCTGCCGCCAAAATCGGTCTGACATCAAGATCAATAATTTTAGTAAAAGAAGCGGCAAGGGGAAGCGGTAACCTGTCAACTTCAACAGCTTCGTGCGCCGCTTTAAATCCAAGCGGTCTAAGGACGTCAAAAAATTCATTCAACGAGCAGCCAGCTATCCTGCAAGCCTGAGCAACGGATACCCGTTTGGCTAAAACCTTTCTGAGCACAGGATTTTTCAGCCGGTTAAAATTTTTATTGAGTTCGGTAAGTTTTTGGATTATCAGCTCTTCGTTATACTTCAGCAGATCACTGATTAGGCTATTAGCATTCAATACAATGTGTATTTCTGACGGTTCCATTTTTTTATGAGTTGATGGACAAATGTAAATAATAAAAGATAAAATTATCTTTTATTATTCAGAAAGGTGACGCAAAGATTACGTTTACCCGGCTACGATATTTTTTTACGTCGTTCACCCATCGATCAAATGGCTGCCAACAATTGGTTTCCTGTTCTCTCTCTGCCCACATTACCTACGCTATTTTTAAAAAGCCCCTATCTCCTAAAATAAACTTTTCAAAATGGTCCGATGCTATGGCAGTTGATCTTCTCCCTGATTTCCTTCTGGTTTCCCTGCACTTGTTAGTAATTGTGATCATTTTTTAAGCTGATCAACGTCATGTTGAAGTTTAAAGCCATTCTTGATCTTTGTTTTTTAAGAAACCACCGATAAAAAAGCAGAACAGGTCGCGCTGTTTAACTGAGCTATTTATGGTACAAAGGGTCTTCTACTTTTACGAGCCCGTATTTAATGGTTTTATGAATATTAACAAAACAACCAGTCACCCATATGAAAACTATAATTGCTGCAACAGACTATTCGCCGGCTGCTGAAAACGCGGTAACCTATGCCGCCGCTTTGGCCAAACATTTCAACTACAGGCTCCTGCTTTTTAATGCCTTCAGCTTGTCCCTGCACGAATCGAATACGCTCCTGCCAGCTTCAATTGTAAGCGACCTGGAGGCAAAAATCAAGACCGGCTTGCACAACAAGCAGCAATAACTGCACTGATTCACGACATCACTGTCAGTTATGAAACCAGTTATACGCCGGTTACAGATGAATTACAAAACCTGGTAAAAAAGCACAATGCTTCGCTGGTAGTGCTTGGCATGGCCCCGGAAAGTCAGGATCAATGGGTTTTAGGCAATACAACTACAACTGCCATCAAAAATTTGGCTTTCCCTGTGCTGGTCGTCCCCATTGGCGCCCGGTTCAAAGGGCTAAGGAAAATCATGCTGGCATGTGATGTGGCTAATGACCAGCCCGTACAGTTACTTTCCATGATTCGGAATGAAGTTATTGCTTTCGAATCGCCGGTGGAGATTTTTTATGTTAATAAAGAAGCAGCTGAAATAAAACCTGTTCAGGGCACAGTACCGCATAATTTCCAGGCAGCTGGTATTGATTGTGTTTATAGAGAAACTAATTCAAATAAAATCGTTGCCGAATTAAAAAAAGAGCTTATTACTTGTGGCGCCGAGTTGTTGATCATGATCCCCAAAAAGCACGGCTTCTGGTCTTCACTCCTTCACCGAAGTAAAACCCGCCAAATGGCTACCGGGCTGAACATACCGTTACTTGCTGTTCCTATGAGTTCATGAAATTAAGTAATGATCCCCAGAATTATAAAATATTTGCCTGGGGATCAGTTTACCGCCCGGTGGTTTCACCGAGCAATTGCCTGCACTGCCGGGCAATTTCCAATTCTTCGTTGGTGGGCACCACCAATATTCTGGCACGGGAAGCCGGTGAACTAAGATCACGAATCCCATTGCCTTTTTCTGAATTTTTTGCGTTATCCAGCTTAATGCCTAAAAAATCCATATTTCGGCAAACGAGGTCGCGGGCCAGGGCATCATTTTCACCAACCCCAGCCGTAAACACAATTGCATCAAGCCCGTTCATTGCAGCGGCATAAGCGCCAATAAATTTTTTAATCCGGTAGGCATACATCTCATAAGCAAGCTCCGCCCGGTCATTCCCATTATTATAAAGCGCGCTGATATCCCGCATATCGTTATGACCGGTAAGCCCTTGCATGCCGCTTTGTTTGTTTAACAACGTAGTAAGTTGTTCTGTACTGTAATTTTCTTGTTCTGAAAGGTATAATAATACCGAGGCATCAATGCTTCCGCTTCTTGTTCCCATGATCAACCCATCAAGCGGGGTAAGCCCCATACTTGTATCCACGCTCTTTCCGCCGTTAACAGCGGCCATGCTGCAGCCATTACCAAGGTGAATGGTAATGAGTTTTGCATCTGTATGATTAAGATATTTCATTGCTTCACCACTAACGTACTGATGACTTATGCCATGAAAGCCATAAACACGAATGCCGTGGTTTTTATAAAAAGAGTCGGGTATAGCATACCTAAAAGCTTTTTCGGGTAGCGATGTATGAAACGCGGTATCAAATACCGCAATCTGTACAGCCTGGGGGAAAATCTTTTCTGACACTTCGATACCCTTTATATGCCCCGGATTATGCAAAGGCGCCAGTGGGTACAGTGCTTTGATCTTGTCTTTTACCCCGGGCGTAATGACTGTGGTACCGGTAAGTTTTTCGCCGCCATGAACTACACGATGACCAACCGCGCCCACTTGTCCCGAATCGCGGATCACCGCGATACCATCCCTGGTGAGCAGTTCGCCCACAGCCTGCATGCCGGCTTCGTGATCGGGTACCTGTTGTTGAATGTACAACACTTTTTCCTCGTCATGCTGCCTGTATTTATGAGTGATCAGCGCATCTGGCTGACCGATGCGTTCAACCAGGCCACTGCAAAGCGGGCTGCTTGAATCCTGAGAAAATAACTGGTATTTGATAGAGCTGCTGCCCGAATTGATAACAAATATTTCCATATGTAAAATTATAATGAGGCCGGGCTATCCTGACTTTGTATAGCAGTGATAATAACGGTATTAAAAACATCATCAACAGTGCAACCGCGGCTAAGGTCATTAACCGGTTTATTCAACCCCTGCAGCATCGGCCCAATGGCCAGTGCTCCCGTTTCCCGCTGTACCGCTTTATAAGTGTTATTCCCGGTATTCAGATCAGGGAAGATCAATACGCTTGCTTTGCCGGCAACTTCTGAACCGGGCATTTTCTGGCTGCCAACTACCGGATCTACAGCGGCATCATATTGTATAGGACCTTCTACTTTAATATCGGGCCGTCTGTCACGCACCAATTGGGTAGCTCGCCTAACCTTTTCCACATCGGCCCCTGAACCTGATGTGCCCGATGAATATGAAAGCATTGCAACACGCGGTTCAATGCCAAAACGCAGGCTGTTATCTGCCGACGAGATAGCTATCTCGGCCAGTTCTTCGGCAGTAGGGTCGGGATTTACCGCACAATCGCCAAATACAGAAACACGGTCGGCCAGGCACATAAAAAAACAGATGACACCGTAGAGATGCCGGGCTTTGTTTTAATAAACTGCAGGGCTGGGCGTATAGTATGCTGAGTAGTATGAACAGCCCCGGAAACCATTCCGTCGGCGTGCCCTTTATAAACCATCATCGTTCCAAAATAAGATACATCCGTCATGAGGTCCCTCGCCATTTCGAGGGTTACGTTTTTACTTTTACGCAGCTCATACAGTGTTTGAACATAATCTTCGTAATGAGGCGAACTGGCCGGGGGTATAACGGTTACCTTATTGAGATCAAGGTCAATGCCCAACCGTTTCACCGAAGCGGCTATTTCTGCAGGATCGCCAAGCAGGATAATGTTAACCAACTGCTGGGCAATCAGCCTTGCGCTCGCCTGCAGGATGCGGTCGTCATTCCCTTCGGGCAGTACAATTGTTTTGCGTTCCCGCTTAGCCCATTGAGTGAGCTGGTATTGAAACATGTGCGGCGTCATCACATTGGAATGATATGTTACCAGCATTTTATCAAGGGCGGCGATATCTATATAACGGTTAAATGTTTCTATAGCAAGCCGTATTTTTTTAGTATTATCCGCTGTAATACGGGCTTTAACAGCTGCCACCTGATTGGTTGTTTCAAAAGTGCCTGAGCCGACAGCGAGGATAGGGACAACGTTCTGCAATCCTTCAATCAACCTCATCACCGGTTCTTCCGGAATTGCACCTGCCGTAAGTATAATGCCGGCCACGCGGGGATAACTGGCAGATTGATTGGCTTGCAACGAGCTGATGACAATATCCCCCTGTCGCCAGGTGTAACGATCAAAACATTCTCCTTCAGATAATTCAAAAAATTGGGCACCTGCATGGCGCCGGTCACAAAGTTATCAACCTGGTTTCCGAGGTGTTCACTACCAAACAGCAACCTGCCGTCCAACTTTTCAAAAATATCGCGAACAGTTGGGTTTTCCAGGCCCGGATCAGCGGGTACAACGGCGATAAGTATATTTTCGGACAATTGCGCACGCAGCAATTGTTGTACATCTGCAGCCTGATCGGCCTGTACCCTGTTGACAACAACCGCTAATACCTGAATATCCTGCACCTGGTAAGCCTGCCTGAAATTCAGCGCATCCTGAACGATTTCGGCAGTGGTTTTCCCCACGCCCGATACAAGGAGTAAGACGGGGGAGTTCAGATTTTTGGCGATGAGCCGGTTAGTTTCAAACTCAAATGCCGTTCCCTGCCCTTCAAAATCACTCCCTTCAACTACAGTAAAATCACACGTCGCTTCTAAGGCCTTAAACCGTGCGATAATCGCGTCGATCATGTCGCCCTGGTGCTGATCTTTGATCTGCTGCATAGCCCCCTGCCGGGTAAATACATAGGTATCCCGATAAGTTTGCGGTAGTTGAAAATGTGCCAAAACCGTTTCAATATGGGTATCTGGCTGCTCTTCCGGGCCGAAAGGTATAATGGGTTTCAAATAACCTATCTTTTGTGCCCGGCCAAGCAGCATAGCCACCAAACCCAATACAATAACTGATTTGCCGCTATAGGGTTCGGCCGAAGTGATATAAATACTTTTTGTCAAAACCTTTATAAATTAATTTTTCTTGTGGAACTAAGCAGCCCGCCTTATGCCCGTCAATGCTAATTTAAGGTCCTTCATTGTCAATAAAGCACCCCCTACCCTGATCTGTAAACTGATAAAGTCATCTATCAGCGATAACCCGATCACAGCTCCCGGAACAACGATCAACTGTTCTATTTTGTTTATAAAATGAAGAATATCTTTATGCAGGTCATGTTGCTCAAGCATAGCCGAGTGCAGCCCTTCTTCAATATGCCTGGCCGCGTTTTTTTCGCCAGCCAGCAGTTTTGTTAAAAAGGCGTGCTCATTATCCAGGAAGGCAAGGTCTGCCAGCCATTGTTTACCGGTGAGGTAAATTTCCTGAAGTTCAAATTCCAGTTCGGTGTCTTCAATAAGTGCTTCCATCGTTTGAATATTTTATAGTACAAATATCGTTGCCGGATAAAATCTTATAACGGTAAACGATCAAAAACAAAAATGATCTCCGTCATATTTAACTACGGCCTGAGCAGGATAGTGGGGATACATCCCTGGCTAAAAACAACAACTATATGGATAAACAGACCTTACCACACCAGCAAACACCCTGCATCAGAAAAACTGCATCGGGCAGATGCTTAATTGTCTTTCGCGTGATGAGATTTACCCCCGCGATGCACGCTTTTGTTTGCGCAAATGCAGGTGCACTATTCCAAATAATGTAGCTTTAATAGACAAAATAGCAGTGATTAGTTTTTTCACGGTTGTTTGTTAGCCAAAGCAACGGCATTTTAAATAGCAAACAACTGACAATCAGCACAAAAAAACAACAATAGTCATTTATTGCAAGGATGAATTATCCTATGTTTGAAAGATAATCTATCCAAAAAAAACATAAAAAGAAAAGGAAATTCTATAAACAACACTTTACTAATTTGCTGATATTTGTACCGTGATCAAGAAAATGTTCGTAACTTTTTTAGCTGTGCTGTACCTCGGGGTTTCTTCGGGTGCAACATTGCATTATCAGTACTGCATGGGCAGACTGGTCAAGGTTGCGTTGTGGCATGATGAGCAGGGCAAAAAATGCAATACTTGCGGTATGAACTACCATGGCAAGGCTGCAAAAAAATGCTGTACAGATAAACACCAGCAACTGAAATCGGAAAAGAGCAGCTCACTTACGTACAGCCAGATTGGCCTGGGCACAAGCCCCGCATTGTTGGTTATACCGCTTTTCGGGTTAGTGCCTTACAATTACCTGCCGCTGAAAATTAGTCATCCGGTTGGCCAGTCACCGCCGCTTGTCACTACCCTACCTGTTTTTTTACGCAACTGCACCTTCCGCATTTGATTTTCCTTTTGCTTCAATCCGAAGCCTGGTAGCTTTCTTATGGCTATCCTGCAACCCTAAAACTTCTTTAATTCATAGTTTCCTGCTACGGCGGGAAATGATATTCATTACTTAATCATTTCTATATCATGAAAAAGATTCAAATTTTCGTTTTCGCCATCATCATGCTATTTGCTTTTAACCAGGTTAAAGCACAAAACACTTCATCCAAAGCGGATGTACTTTCGGCCTATTATGGCGTAAAAAACGCCCTGATCAGCGGCGACGCGTCTGCAACCAATGCCAAAGCCAAAATGTTGCTGGCTGCAATCAGTTCATTTCCGGTCGACAAGCTTTCAGCAGCCGATAAAACTACCTGGACAAAATATGCGGATAAGTTGCAGTTCGATGCCCGCCATATTTCGGAAAGCGATGATATCACGCATCAGCGTGAACATTTTGCCAGCCTTTCAGAAAACATGTTCGCCACCGTACAGGCAATCAAACTGAACAATGCCCCTGTTTACCGCGACTATTGTCCGATGAAAAAATCATATTGGTTAAGTGAAACTGCCGCTATTCAAAATCCCTACTACGGCAATCAAATGTTAACCTGTGGCGCTGTAAAAGAAACTTTACCTGCAGCTAAGTAATTAAAGGGCCGGGGTATATACTCCGGCCTTATATTTTAATACTATGAAGAAGTTTATTTTATTGTTCCTTTTTTGCTGCCTGTTGTCAGTTCCATTGCCCAACATTCGGGGATGAAAATGGAGTCTGCCGGTCAGAGCAAGCATCTTCCGTTTTTCACCAAAACAGGTAACCGGGAGATTTACCACTTATATATCAATGATACCACCGTTAACTATACCGGCAAACAGCGGCCGGCTATGGCTATAAATGGCAGTATCCCTGCACCCGAACTGGAATTTATCGAAGGCGATACTGCCGAGATCTATGTGCACAATGAAATGATGATGGAAACCTCTATCCACTGGCACGGGCTGATCCTGCCCAACCGGTATGATGGTGTTTCCTATCTAACTACCACGCCCATCAAGGCTGGTGAAACGCACCTGTTCAAATTTCCGCTGGTGCAGCACGGAACCTACTGGTACCACTCCCATACGATGACGCAGGAACAAAGCGGGCTGTACGGGGCATTTATCATTCATAAAAAACAGGCATCCCCTTTAAAGGAATATACCCTGCTGCTAAGCGACTGGACCGATGAAAACCCGGAACAGGTACAGCGCCGCCTCCATAATGCCACAGACTGGTACGCCATCCGTAAAGGCAGTACCCAGAATTATTTGCAGGCGATACAAACCGGACATTTCAAAACAAAGCTGGCCAATGAATGGAAACGCATGACTGCCATGGATGTAAGCGATGTTTACTACGACCGTTTTTTCAGCAATGGCAAGGCCGAAAACCAAGCTCCCGAATTTAAAGCCGGCGACAAGGTGAAACTGCGGGTAATTAACGGAAGTTCTTCTACCTATTTCTGGCTTGGCTGGGCGGGCGGCAAACTGAAAGTTTTTGCCAATGACGGCGAAGATGTTCAGCCGGTTGAGGTGGACCGGATGATCGTAGGCGTTGCCGAGACTTATGACCTGATGGTTACTATTCCCGCTGATGGCAGTTATGAGTTCCTGGCGACACCCGAAGATCGTACCAAATATACGTCGCTTTGGCTGGGCAGCGGTGCTAAACACGCCGCTAAAAAGCTGCCTAAGCTGAAATATTTTGACGGCATGAAAATGATGAATGATATGATGGATATGCACGGTAACATGAAGGAAATGGAAGGAATGAAGATGACTACCCAGGTAATGGACATGAACACCGTGATGTATCCCGAACTTGACAAAGGCAAGCCGCCGGTTACCCTGAACTATGGTATGCTGAAAGCCCTTCAACCGACAACGCTTCCAACCGGCCCTACCAAAGTGTTCAATTTTGAATTAACCGGTAACATGAACCGCTATATCTGGACGATCAACAACAAAACCGTTTCGGAATCTGACAAGATCCTGATTAAGCGGGGAGAAAATGTTCGTATCATTCTCTATAACAATACCATGATGCGTCATCCTATGCACCTTCACGGGCATTATTTCAGGGTATTAAACGGACAGGGAGAATACTCGCCGCTGAAGAACACCCTGGATATTATGCCGATGGAAAGGGACACCATCGAATTCCGTGCCAGCGAAAGTGGCGACTGGTTTTTCCATTGTCATATCCTATACCATATGATGAGCGGTATGGGGCGGATCTTCAGTTACGAAAACTCGCCGCCTAACCCCGAAGTGCCCGACCCCGCAGCTGGCTTTAAGAAAGTAGCTGCCGACGATCGTAAATATTATGCATCGGCCAAACTGGGGCTGGAAACAAACGGCAGCGATGGCAACGCGGCTTTAGCAAATACCCGCTGGAAATTTTCTACCATGTGGCACCTTGGAATAAACAATACCAAGGGATATGAGAGTGAAACCATGTTTGGAAGGTACTTTGGCCGTATGCAATGGCTGTATGCTTATGCAGGATTTGATTATCATTATAAAAAAACAAACGAACAGGAAAAAACCTGTTCGGTCAGCTCAGCAATAAAAACAACCGGCATACGGTAGTTGCAGGTTTGGCCTACACTTTGCCATTACTGTTTGTGGCCGATGCCCGTATTGATGGCAATGGCAAACTCAGGTTTCAACTTGGCCGGGAGGATATTGCATTGACCAGCAGGCTCCGGTTTTCTATTACAGGCAATACCGATAAAGAATATAGTACCGGATTGCGCTATATCGTTAATAAGAATTTTTCTTTCTCCAGCCACTATGACAGCGATATGGGCTTAGGCGCCGGATTAACATTAACCTATTAGTAGTTATCAGTAAGTAAAGCTAATTAATACAAACGACTATGGAACATCAGCATCATGAACACCAGCACGAAATGCCTGAAATGAAAGGTCACGATCATCCACAACATCAGGAAAGGAATGGTATGGGGCATGGAGACATGGGCCACGCCGGGTATGATCACGGAGCCATGATCGCTGATTTCCGTAAGCGTTTTTACGTGGTGCTGGCATTCACCCTACCCATATTGGCCCTGTCGCCAATGATCCAGCACTGGCTGCACCTGCAAATTGGTTTCCCGGGCGACCGGTATATACTTTTTGCGCTGTCGACGGCAGTTTTTCTTTATGGCGGCCGGCCGTTTCTGACCGGGTGGCTTTCGGAACTAAAGGCGAAAAACCCTGGTATGATGACCCTGATTGGTTTTGCCATATCCGTTGCTTACCTGTACAGTGCGGCTACCGTATTCGGGCTTAAGGGCATGGATTTCTTCTGGGAACTGGACACGCTTATTCTCATTATGCTGTTGGGACACTGGATCGAAATGAAATCGATAGCAGGTGCCTCGCGCGAGCTCGAATTGCTGGTCCAGCTCATGCCTTCAGCCGCGCACGTGCTTAAAGGAGACGTTACAGAGGACGTAAAAACGGAAAGCCTGAAAGAAAATGACCTGATCTTAATTAAACCAGGCGAAAAGGTACCCGCCGACGGTATGGTGGAAGATGGCGAGAGTTACCTGAATGAGTCCATGCTGACAGGGGAATCTGCCCCGGTGCAAAAAACAAAAGGCCAGCAAGTGATTGCCGGATCGGTGAACGGTAACGGTTCATTAAAAGTTCGTGTTACACATAGCGGTAAAGATTCCTATTTGTTCAAAGTCATCGATCTTGTCCGCGATGCGCAAAACGCTAAATCAAACACGCAGTTGTTAGCAGATAAAGCGGCCCGTTGGCTAACTATCATTGCGCTCTTAGCCGGTATAACTACGTTCGTGGTATGGATTAGCCTGGGGCACGACCTGGCCTTTGCCATGGAGCGGATGGTGACCGTTATTGTGATCTGTTGCCCGCATGCGCTTGGCCTGGCTGTTCCCCTCGTGGTAGCTAAATCAACATCCTTATCGGCGCAACATGGCCTGCTGATCAAAAACAGGACTGCTTTTGAAAATGCACGAAAGATCACGTCTATAGTTTTTGATAAAACCGGCACCTTAACTAAAGGAAAATTTGAGGTATCCAGGATGGTGTTTACCGAAGGAGTGCTGAAAAGCGAAAATGAATTACTTAAGCTGGCGGGGGCATTGGAAAGCAATTCAGAACATCCGATAGCCACAGGCATTTTAAGTGAAGTTAAAAAAGAAAACTAACCCTTCCAGAAGCCGCACAATTTAAAGCCATCACAGGTAAAGGCGTTGAAGCGGTTGCAGAGCAAAAGCACATCAAAGTGGTCAGTCCCGGTTATCTGAAAGAAAATAGCATCAGCCTTCCGGTAAATTTCAAGGTGGCCAGTAACGAAACTGTGGTATTTGTATTGATCGGTGAAAAACTTGCCGGGTTTGTTGCCCTTGCCGATGCCATCAGAGAGGAATCAAAGGGAGCGATAGCAACCCTCCACGAAAACGGCATTAAGTCGATACTCCTGACGGGCGATAATAAGCAGGTTGCCGAAAGTGTTAGCACACAGCTGAAAATGGATGGCTTTTTTGCCGAAGTACTGCCGCATGAAAAACTGGAAAAGATCAAAGAATTACAGCAACAGGGCGAGTTTGTAGCAATGACAGGTGATGGTGTAAACGACGCCCCCGCACTTGCCCAGGCCGACGTTGGCATTGCTGTTGGCTCGGGCAGCGACGTTGCTGCCGAAACCGCCGGCATTGTGCTGGTAAACAGCAATCCTAAAGACATCGTTAACCTGATCCTGTTTGGTAAAGCCACCTACCGTAAAATGACACAGAACCTGGCCTGGGCAACTGGTTACAATGTGATAACCCTGCCACTGGCAGCAGGCGTTCTGTACAACCAGGGTATTATGGTAAGCCCGGCAATTGGCGCGGTACTCATGACAGTGAGCACGGTAGTGGTGGCCATTAATGCCAGCCTGTTATCGATAGGTAACAAAAAATAGTTGGCAATTTGCAGTTAGGTGCCTGGCGTGAACCGGGCCAGCTCATAAATGCCTAAAGACTTTTCAATACCGGCCACTTTCTCAACCATCCCTTCAAACCCGTTTTTGCCAAACAGTTTATGTTCGTTATTTTCAAATTCCTCACCCAGCGCGTCATATTCATGATGGGATACGATCTTGCGGAAGGCGGGGAATAAAATGGTATCCTCGCGCGCTTCATGCGGGCGGTACATCCTGTTGAAATTATTCAACAAGGTAATAAGCTGCTGTTTTTCCGTATCGGTCAGGTTTTGAGACTTAGTTAATTGCATGAGCTCATCCGTGATAGTACGCCCAGCCTTATGCTGCGCCAGCAACGTTTGTACAAGATCAGTTAACTGGTTGGCCTTTTGAAAACGTGGGAACAGGTAGTTTTCTTCCTGCTTTTCATGGTAATCCTCAACAAAGGTGCGAATAATGCCAGCTGAGTTTAACAATGCTTCCATCGGGAAACCCTGCTTATCTATTAGGAGGCCTTTGCAATGGTCATAAATGAGCAGCACCCGGTTCAGTAAACCGTGCTCCTGCATAAGATCCTCGGGTGGCGATACTTTTTGATCCTCCTCATCATCGTTGTCATTACAAGCTGATAACAATGTCAGCCCGGTTAGTGACCCAATGGCGGCTGTCTTAATAAAATCCCTGCGGTGTTGATTTGCGGTTTCCATAGCGAAGTCAGATAAGATGATGATCAATGACTAACAAAAATCGTACTGTATCAGGCAATACTGCAAAATATGTTTAGTAATAAAGGTACTATGATATTTTGAACGCTGGAAATCCTCTTTTTCTTATTCGCTATTTAATAATCCCTTTCATGCCCCGGTTATATTCAGGCAAAATTGATATTACTTCTGTTTATCCGATACCTCAAACATCTGCCTTGGCTGTCTATTGTTATTTATATTAACGTTCGCTCAGGATTTAATATGTTGGTTGGTAAACCTGGGGGCGACATAAATTCATTTAAAGCCTCCAGGTAATGGCAGCCGGCTTTGTTAACGCCTTTCATTTTTCCTGCTGTTCCGTTTAATATTTGCTGTATTCTTTGCTCATCCGTAGAAGACACAAAGCCCGCAACACAGCCGGCGGATTTGGATTGGCTTAAACAAATGGAGGTTAACTGTTTTTTAATGGCATTCACCACTATGCAGCTTTTTCGCAGTTCGCACCATTCAACAAACCTGTTGATGAAATGGTTGTTGATCTCTCGCGCGGCAATAACCTGACTTTGCCTTTTCTGAATAGTTTCACTGTTAACAAGCGAGAGTTCGTCAATATTAACCAGTTTAATGTGCGGTAATTCTGATGCTGCGGGTTCAACATTGTTGGGTATTGCCAAATCTATAATCAGTTTTTCACTGCAATGTTCAAGATCGGATTTAAGAATTACAGGTGTAGCGGAAGCGGTGGCAACGATGATAACATCTGCATGGGAAATGAGTATTGGCAAATCTGCTATATGGCCATAACTAATATCCATTTCTTCGGCAAGCCGCTCTGCCTTATCAACAGTCCTGTTAACCAAAGTAATACGAACCTTTTGTCCCAGGTAATCTTTAATGTTTTTACATGCACGCTGCCCCATTTTACCTGCCCCTACAATCAAAATATTTGTGGCATCAGCATGATATTGCTTAATGGATTGCAGAGCTGCAAATGATACGGAAGTAGTTCCTTTGCTGAGGCCCGTTTGATTTTTGATCTGCTTTGAAGCTTGCAAAACAGTGTTATATAGCTTTTCCAAAAAGGTATTGATAAAACCACGGTCCTTCGCAAACCTTACAGCCTGTTTAAACTGCCCGATAATTTCATAGTCTCCAAGTATCTGCGAATCTAAACCAGCTGCAACGTTAAACATATGTTCAACCGCGCCAAGGCCTTCCTTTTTATAGCAGTGACCCTTAAATTCTTTTATTTCGCCATTGGTAACACTGCATAACAGGTTAACCAGTTCATTTGGCGTATTGGTTACTCCGTAGATTTCGGTACGGTTACATGTCGACAAGATAAATAATGAGCTAACGCCATAATTACCGGCCTCTTTCAATATGGCTTCATATTGCTCGTTTGAAATTGCAAAACGGCCTCTAAGCCGGGCGTCCGATTTTTTATAATTAATTCCGACCGCGTAAAAATTTTCGATCCCAGTTATGCTGCTCTTATTATTCACGCTTTTAAAACTTTAAATTGTATAACAGGGAAATGACCGTTCGTTTACTGGGGGCATAGCTTACCTCAACTACTTTCATAACATTATTTTTATGAGGTAAAGTTGCGATGTTCGGCAGGTTAAAATAGTGACGGCCGTCACTTATACAATTGATTGTACACCCGAAACCGGTTCAATTGATTAATAAAGCAACATAAAAAACAATCACAGGGATATTTACCTGTGATTGCGATGATGTACAACAGCCGGCAGATCGGGATGCATAGCATGTATCACAACATCAACAGCTCGAGGGATACTGACACAAATGTGACGGCGATCATGCCCTTAACTGACCGGCAGCATTTTGTTTAAACAGTGATGAGCTTAGCTTTGGTCAATTAATATTCGCCGTTATGTTAGGAAAATTGGAACAACCGGAAATTGAAGCGTTGCTTAGCCGGCAGGTAATCGGCCGTTTAGGGTGTCATGCCCAGGGCACCACGTATATCGTACCCGTTAACTATGTATACAAGAACGGCGTAATCTATGCGCATTCCGGTCCGGGAAAGAAAATTGAAATGATGCGAAAAAACCCTAAAGTTTGTTTTGAAGTTGATGATATAAAAAACATCTTTAGCTGGAAAAGTGTCATAGCCTGGGGTACATTTGAAGAAATTACAGACATAGCGGAACAAGAGCAGACAATGCAGTTACTGATCCACCGGGTTATGCCACTGGTGGAACATGCTACAGACCATCCCTCCCATGGTATAACCGCAAATGAGTATGATATTGGCGACAAGATCGACCTGATCGTCTATAAGATCAGGATAGACAAGGTCACCGGCAGGTTTGAACATCATTGAGCTGCATAAATAATATTAATAATCAACACATTAAACTTTGGGCCTTGTGCATTCTGTTTTTAGCTTTTATATAAAGTACGGAATTATACAGTTAAAAGCTTTTGGAATGGGTCAAACTCAAACTAAAGGAATGAGCCCGATAAATACTGGGCTCATCACATGATTAATTAAGACTGTTGTCCAGATTTTGGCATGCGCTTCATTGACAGGCCGCCTCTGGTTTTTAAGATCCGGTTGTTATTTGTAATCCGGATTTTGTATAAGTACGCCTCCGCTCTTGTCAATTTCTGTTTGAGGCAGCGGCCAATGGTAAAACTTATCCTCAAAATGATAATTGATAAGGCTGGTTTTTACCGCGTTAAGTACCGGGCTGGCAATATGCCATCTTAACAGATCATAGTGACGCAAGCCTTCGAAAGCAAGCTCAACACGGCGTTCGTGCCTGATGCGTTCACGCATCTGATCTTTGGTATACCCGGCCGGGTAAGCCGGCATATTTACCCTTGCGCGCAAATCGGCCATAGCTTTATAAACTGTTGCATCAGGGCCGGCAATTTCATTTTGAGCTTCTGCATACATCAGCATCACCTCACCTAAACGCAGTATAACCGCATCCTGCTGGCTAAGGGTTGAAAAGCCGTAAGGGATATTATTGGGTTCAAGGAATTTGATAATTCCGTAGCCTGTAGGCCTCAGGTTTGAAGGATGGTGAACTTTGCCAGGGCCAAAATAAACCGAATCGGCGTATACTGTTTCGGCCAGCCTCGGATCGCGGTTTTTGAATTGATTTTTGGTATCGGTCAATGGCGAAGTGCCATATGGTTGTCCATCAGTACACTCGTAGGCATCTACCATATTTTGCATAGGCGCACAGGCATCCCAGTCGCCGTAATACATGTCCCACGGAGCTGTGTTGTTTGGCGCAAGGAAGTTAACCGAAAACATGATCTCGGTATTATTTTTCTGAGTTGCATCCCTGAAAACATCCTCAAAGTTGGTACTCAGTTTATATTGTGCCATCAAATCAAGACATAGGTTTTTAACCTGTGTAAGCATGGCGGCATCAGGCGTACCAGTGCTGCCAAATGCTGCAAATAACAAAACCCTTGCCTTTAATGCCTTTGCAGATGAAGCTGCAGCGTGGCCGCCGTTAGCATAATAAGCTGCAGCGTTCAAATTGGCAATACCATAATCCAGGTCGGCAATGATCTGGGCAAGCACCTGCGCCGCAGGTACTTTAGGTTGCTTTTGATTGCTGAGGTTAAGCGGTTCCACAACCAATGGTACATCACCATATATGCTATATAACTGGAAGTATAGAAAAGCCCGGATAAACCTTACTTCGCCTTCATACACCTTACGCTGGCTATCAGATATATCTGAACCTTTATAAGTACCTAAATTTTGCAAAAACAGGTTTACCCTTGTAATACCTATATAACTATCGTTATAAATGGCAGTTTCATAACCACCTGTAGTGGGGTTAAAGTTGCCTTGCACAAAATCCTTGGCAGCACCCGAATTAAACTGATTGTAGCCGTTATCAGTAAAGCCATCCCTGAAGCCCATGCCATAGGAAAATTCTTCTGGCTGAAGGGAAGCGTAAACCGCTGCCAAAGCCGCGTCAAAGTCTGCTTTCGTTTTATAGAAAGTTGAAGTGGCTATCTGATCATTGGGGTTTAGATCAAGAGCCTTTTTACATGCGCCTAAAAACAGCGATGTAATTAATATGATGGTTATTATAATTCGATTTTTCATGTGGGCTAATTAAAAGGAAACGTTCAAACCAAAAGAGTAGATTTTATTTTGCGGGTACTGCACCTGGTCTCCGCTGCCATAACGCTCAGGATCAAGGCCTTTAAAATTGGTTATGGTTAACAGGTTATCGCCCGCGAAATAAACCCTTAACCTATTGATACCTACTTTTTTAGTAAGCTGTGACGGCAGGGTATAACCAAACACCAGGTTTTTAAGCCTCAAATACGATGCATCCTGCAGGAAATATGATGACCTGCGGCCTATTTTATCCGGTGCACTTTGCCCGAAATAAAGACGCGGCATAGTGGCTGAAGGATGTTCAGGAGTCCAGGCGTTCAACCAATCGGTAGTTGGTGAAGATCCCTGTACAAATGGTATTGTGCCCCAACCTGATACATAAGATTTAACACCGTAAACGCCTTGCATCATGGCTGATAAGTCAAAGCCTTTAAAGCTGGCCGATAAGTTAAATGAGTAGTTTAATTTTGGATAAACACCACCGATTATTGTACGGTCATTTTGATCAATTTTACCATCGCCGTTTACGTCTTTATATTTTAAGTCGCCCGGTAAGGTAGAATCAGAAAACTGTTTGGGGGAATTAGCTACCTCTGTTGCCGACTGGAAGATCCCGATAACCTGCAGCATGTAGAATGAGTTCCACGGCTGCCCGTTTTGGTTGATGGTATAATCTCCAATTTCCGTTTGACCAAATTTCACCAGTTTGTTACGGTTATGATCAACGTTTGCGCCTACATTAAAGGCTAAGCCCTTTAAAGCGCCATCAGTTATTACATTATTGTACGATATACCAAGCTCAATACCCCTGTTATTTACCGATCCGTCATTAATGGTAGGTGCACTTAAGCCCACAGCTGCGGTAACCTGTGCCTGCCTCAAAATATCAGATGTTGTTTTATTATACCAATCGGCGGTTAAATTAAAGTTTTTGAAAATGGTAACATCCAAACCAATATCGGTCATAGTAGTGGTTTCCCATTTAATGGCCGGATTGTTGAGGTTTTGCTGAGCTACGCCAGTTAACAGTGTCGAATTATCAAAAGAATAATTGCCGGTAAAGTTTAATAAAGCCTGATATGGATAGTTGGCACCATAGCCGTTCATTACTATATTTTGATTACCCAGTTGTCCCCATGAACCTCTTAATTTGAAATTATCCAGCCAGGTTAAATTCATGGCTTTTACAAAAGGCTCTTCAGTAACCCTCCAGCCGGCTGAAAACGATGGGAATACCCCCCATTTGTTTTTACCGGCGAATTTTGAACTTCCGTCATCACGAATATTGCCCTCTAAAAGGTAACGCCCTTTATAGTCGTAATTTACACGACCGAAATAAGACATTAAGGCCCATTGGTTACTGGTTCCATTTGCGTTTTGAATATCAGAACCACCTGCGTTTAACTCCTGCAGGTCCAGATCGGCAAAGTTTTTACGGTAACCTGATAAGTACTGATATTTACTTTGCTCAATACTATAACCAAATTGTGCTTTAATATTATGCCCATGAAAATTGTGTGCATAGTTCAGGTAACTGAACAGGTTGGTATATACGGTTTGCTCGTCCTGATCTGTTAAACCTTTACCCAGGTCAAGAGATGTTGCCAGTTGATTAGTGCGGAAATTATACTCATCCAACGTGGCTTTAAAGTCCTTGTACTTATCCATGTTAAAGTTCACAGCACCTTTAGTATACCAGGAAATATCTTTAGTAAACTGCACCTCAAACCAGCCCTGAGCGTTTACAGCGTAATCATTGGTGATCCTTCTGAAGTTTTGATCAAGTACAGCTATCGGGTTTTTATTGTTATACTCAAAGTCATAAGCTTTGTAGGTGTACCGCCCGCTACCATCAGCTAAATATGGACCATAAGTAGGTGCCTGCGACATGGCCGAAAGGAAAAGGTCCATAGATGAACCATCCCACTGACTTGGTGATGAAGGGTTACCGGCTACAGCACCCCTGGTGCCTGATTTTAACAATACATTAGTGCCGAATTTTATATGATCATTGATCTTTGAAGTCAGATTGATCCGTGCGCTATATCGCTTATAATCAAAGCCCCTTTCAATACCGTCCTGGTTAACATATCCCAATGACACGTTATAAGTAGTTTTTTCACTGCCACCGTTAAATGTCAGGTTATGGTTTTGTGTTACAGCAGTCCTGAATATCAGGCTCAGCCAATCGGTATTAGGATAGCGTGCCCTATCTGTAGCGTTACGATACAGATCGATCTGGTCCTGCGGATAAAGTGAGTTAGGATCTGTTGTGCCGCTGTTGATGCGTGCCTGGTTAAACATCTCCATATATTGGGCAGAATTGGTCACCAGTTTAAACATTTTGGTAGGACTGTTGTATCCTAAGTTACCATCGTAATTAACAGACATTTGTCCGGCCTTACCTTGCTTGGTGGTTACAAGCACCACGCCGTTGGCGGCCCTTGAACCGTATATTGACGCAGATGCAGCGTCTTTCAAAACAGATACATTGTCGACATCGGTTGGGTTAAGATCGCTAAAGTTACCGGGAACACCATCAATCAATACCAACGGATCAGAACCGGCGCCACTGAATGTGCTGTTACCGCGGATCCGGATAGATACAGCCTCATTTCCAGGCTCGCCTGAGCCTGTGTTAATCTGCACGCCTGGTGCAAGACCTTCAAGCATAGACGCAGTGTTAACAACAGGACGTTTATTCAATGTCTCGCCGGATACCGATGATACAGCACCTGTAAGGTTTGCTTTCTTTTGTGTACCGTAACCAACCACTACAATTTCGTTTAGTGCCGATGTTTGCTCTTTAAGCGTTACATCAATTTTGGTTTGATTGCCTACAGATACCTCCTGGGTAACAAAACCCACAAAGCTGAATACCAACACTGCGCTATTGTCATTCACAGTAACAGTATAATTGCCATCAATATTGGTTTGTACACCCGTGTTGGTACCTTTAACCTTTAATGTAACACCCGGTAAAGACACGCCTTTCTGATCTTTTACCGTACCGGTAATCGTTATAACCTGTACCGGTTTCTTTTCGGCGGGTTTGGGGGTAACTACAATGGTGGTATTGTTAATTACATAACTAAAAGGCTGATCACGGAAACATTGCTGCAAAGCTTCTTCCAATCCCGCATCTTTAAGGTCGACGTTTACAGGAAGTGCTTTTTTAGCATTTTGGAATTGTAGAGCACACTATATCCGCTTTGCCTGTGGATGTCTTTAAGCGTTTCAACAAGCGAAGCGTTATTTTTACTAAGACTTATCCTTTGCGCAAACGTGGTTGAGGCACTTACCTGAAGTATCGAAACCAGACACAAGAAGAACGACAATTTCATGATCAGAAATAATTTGGATACGGCACGGGGTATCTGCCCGCGCTTTAATGCAGTAGAATTTTTGTACATTTGAATGTTAGGTTAAATAACTGGTTGTGAGAAAAAATGATCGTTAACTGACCTGATTGCTATCCGTAGCATTGAGCCAGGGGCGGTGCGAACGCTCCTGGTTACTTTCTTTTGGGATAGCATTATGGAAGTATTAGGTTACTTCATAATGATAACCCTCCTTCCTTCAATTTTATAGTGAATACTACCGGTAAGCTTGATATTATCAAGCAATTCTTTAATGTCTTTATATTTTGAGATGGTACCGCCAAATTCATTTTCCTGAACCTGGGCATCCTGATATTCAACATCTACATCATACCAGCGGCTTATCTGCTTCATGATATTTATAATGCTTTGATCATGAAATATAAAAAAGCCGTTAATCCAGGCCATATTAGCTTCAACATCGGCCTTTTGTACTTTTATTGATGAACCATTTTGGTTTACAGTTCCCTGTTGGCCAGGCAAAAGCATTACTGCTGCCGAGCCTTTGCTCATCTTAACCGAGCCTTCAAGCAGAGTAGTTGTTATATCCTGATTATCGCTATAAGCATTAATATTAAAATGGGTACCAAATACCTGCACCTGCGTACCGTTGGCCTTAACTATAAATGGATGAGCTTTATCCCTTGCTACCTCAAAATAGGCTTCACCGTTTAATTCAATTTCCCGGTTGGCCCCGGTAAAATACTCCGGGAATTTGATTGACGATGCTGCATTAAGCTGCACCTTGGTGCCGTCTTCCAATACTACCTGGTATTGGCCGCCACGCGGCGTGGTGATGGTATTGATTTGTGGGATGCCTGCCTGCCCTTGTTCGTTTGGCTTTCTGTCAAATTTATAAACCACTAAACCGTTGGCTGCTTTGCTTACTTTTACACCAGCCCCTGCCGCCAGCTGCCCATTTTTGGCGTCATCAAGTAATATTTTATTGCCATTGGCCAAAGTGAGATATGCTTTGTTGCTCCCAGGGAGTATGGTTGTTATAGTATTCTTAACTATTGTACCTGTGATATTATCCTTTTTAACAGGCATAAACAGCAAGCCAGCCAATACAGCTATAGCAACTAATGAAGCAGCCGCCCATAGCCATTTGTAGCTCGTTTGTTTAAGAGGTTTTATGACAATAGCCTTTTGTCTGCTTTCAGTTAATTTTTTCCAAATCCGCGCATGTACATCTGCTTCACTTACCTCTTCATCATCCCAAACCTCGTCGGCTAACTGCATTTCATCGCAATATGCATCCAATAGCTGTTTTTCAGCATCGGTGCATTGGCCGCTCATGTATTTTTCATACAGCGCAAGGAACTCGTTCTTAGTTATCATCAGGTTGCAATTGCAGGTTTATATGGTGTTAGTGTAAATTTTATACCGGCACACACATACATTTTTATTTTTTTCACGCCCAGGCTTAAAGGTTAAATAATTTTGATCGGCTTTTCCTAATTTTATCCAACCAATTGTATGTACAATTCTCATATTAGTGATCAGGACCTGTGGCTTGCCGTACGTAATAACGATGAGCACGCGTTCGCCGTACTTTTTGACCGTTATTGGGTAAGATTATATAAGACTGCCTTCCGGTACCTGAAAGACCGTCAAAATAGTGAAGAAGCAGTACATGATGTTTTCCTGAATATCTGGGATCGCCGGCGTCAACTGGACATAGAATCTGTTCCCAATTTTCTGCTCTCGGCCATCCGCTACCAGGTTTATAATCGCATGCGCGCGGTAAAACGCCCGGTAATTGTGGAGTTAGATAATCTGGAAGCAGGCCTTTTCCCCGACTACAACCAGGGTGATTTCCGGATCAAAAATCAGGAGTTGTTACAGGAACTGAGTTATTACCTGGAGAAGTTGCCCAGACGCTGCCAGGAAATATTTTATATGAGCCGCATGGAAAACCTAAGTAACCAGGAAATTGCCGCCCGCTTAGGAATATCCAAACGAACGGTTGAAAACCAGATAACCGTGGCGTTGAAACACCTAAGGGGCTGTTTCAAGCAAGTTTCAACGATGCTTTGCCTGTATTATTTGTTGTTTAAATAATACCGGGGAGGTGGCGCACGGCTTTGCGAAGCCTAACATCATTTTAGGTATGAAGAGCTGCTGCGACTCCTCAGCTTTGATTAATAATTATGATTGAATGCTGATGTTAAATACATCTTTTAAAGCGCGTTTGGCGGAATGGTAGCCGCACATACCATGTACCCCTCCTCCCGGCGGTGTGGATGAAGAACAGATATAAATCCCCTTTGCCGATGTGCGGTATGGTGAGCGGCGCAATACCGGCCGGGTAAACAACTGGCCAATGTCAATTACCCCGCCGTTAATATCACCTCCGATATAATTGGGATTATAGTTTTCCAGTTGCTCTGTGTTAAAAGTATGCCTGCCTATGATGCGTTCGCGGAAACCAGGGGCAAAACGCTCCACTTGTTTTTCGATAAAATCGGTCATGTTTTTGTTTGATCCGTTGGGAACGTGGCAATATGCCCAGGCGGTATGCTTGCCCTGGGGTGCACGGGTATTGTCAAAAAGGCTTTGCTGGGCCAGCAGTACAAATGGTTTTTCGGGGTGCAAACCGTCCCAGATTTGCTGTTCACACGCAGCAATTTCCTTCAGCGTACCCCCAATATGTACCGTTCCTGCTTGTCGGGCCTCTCCTGCTTTAAACGGAATAACATCATCAAGAGCCCAGTCAACTTTAAAAACACCCATTCCGTAACGATAACGTTCCAGTTGCCATTTATACAATGATGAAAATTTATGTCCGGCAATTTGCAACAGTTGTTTTGGCGTAACATCAAACAAAATTGTCTTTGCCGATGGCAGCTGATCAAAATTATTGATGTAGGTATTGGTTTCTATCCTGCCCCCTATAGATGTAAAGTATGACGCCAATGCCTCCGCTATTTTTACCGAGCCACCTTTAGGCACCGGCCAGCCTTTTAGATGCCCGTTAACCATCAACACTAAAGCAATTGCCGATGTGGTAAGATTTGTTAATGGTAGAATGCCATGAGCAGCCATCCCGGCTAAAAGCCCTTTGGCTTCCTCAGTTTTGAAGCGCTTGGCCAAATAGTTTACTGAAGTTAAAGCAGCCAGCCCAAAAGCAGCCAGGTCGACAGGATGTTTGGGAAAAGTAAGCGGACCTAAAACATCAGGCGCCAAACCGGGCCACGAAGTTACCAGGGGCGCCATCAGTTTAATGTAGGTATCCTTGTCGGCACTTAACAGATTGGCAGTTTCAACAACGGATTTTTTAAGTACCGCAGCCGTTCCATTATCAAAGGGATGCGCTGCAGATATTGTGGGATAAATATATTCAAGGCCATGCTCATGCAGTGGCAGTGTTTCAAAAAATGGCGAACCAACTGCCAGCGGATGAATAGCTGAGCAAACATCATGCTTATAACCAGGCAGGGTTAGTTCTTCAGTACGTAAACCGCCGCCAATAGTACTTTTTCCTTCAAGCAGTAATACCGAAAGTCCGTTTTGTTGCAACAATATCGCCGCAGCAAGGCCATTTGGCCCCGAGCCTACTATTATTGCATCATAATCATGTTTTTCCGGTTTCACAGGTATCTGTATTTTTGTATTTGCCCGCGCCTAATTTGCCGTTGGTAAAACGCGCACTGACGATTTAAGCTATCAGGCACAATATACACATCATTTCTTGCCGTCTTACCTTTACGTTCGATAAATTCGGGTAATTTATCCTGCAAATGGCCCCCAATCATGCCGGCGGTAAGGTGTATCTGCTAACCCATGGCCTCCTCCTGTTAATTCCTGGTCTACATATAAACAATTAATTATACTTTCCGTATACAGTCAATATTTACATGATTTTTTGAATATTCGCAACATGAACCAAAACCTGCAGTCGGAATTTCTTTTTATTCAAAAACTAAGAGTTTTATATATAACTACAAAAATATCGTTTGCTTTTTTAAATGAACCGAATTACTATTTATGAGATGTCCTCTTTTACGATTAATTATTAGCTGTCTGATACTTTGTCTCTTCTCTTTATCTTGTAATCGATCACAGCCTCGTAATGTCAATAAAGATGGAGTTTACATCAAAAATGAGAATGGCAAATATTCACTGTACCGTAATGGTGAGCCTTTTTTCATAAAAGGAGCTTCCGGTTTTACCAATTTAAAACGATTAAACGAGGCAGGAGGCAATACGATAAGGGTTTGGGATACCTTAAATTTAGGAAGTATTTTGGATTCGGCGCAGGCACATCATTTAGCTGTAATAGCAGGGTTGCCAATGCCTCCAAGCGAAAGTATAGATGACTTTTATAAAACCTCGAAGGCCAGTGCCCATGTGAGCAAGATTGCCGGGATTGTTAATAGATTTAAGCATCACCCCGCGCTTCTGAGCTGGTGTGTGGGCAATGAGCTTGCATTCCCTTACAAGCCGAAATACAATCAGTTTTATACCATATTTAATGCTGTAGTCAACATGATCCACCAGGACGATCCGCAGCACCCGGTTACTACAACCATTATGTCCTTTCAAAAGAAAAACATTGTCAATATTAAGCTACGGACCAAGATTGACTTCATCTCGTTCAATATTTTTGGTTCGATCCAAACTTTAAATGAAGATCTTCAGAAATTCAATTGGTTTTGGGATGGCCCGTTCTTAATAACAGAATGGGGAATTGAAGGTCCCTGGACCGCCGACAGTCAAAATGCATGGGGGGCTTATATTGAAAATACCAGTACAAAAAAGGCAGAGCAATATCTTTCAACCTATGAAAAGTATATGCCGGTTAATAATTCCAGGTTTCTGGGGTCGATGGTATTTTATTGGGGGCAAAAACAGGAACTAACCCCAACCTGGTTCAGTATGTTTGATGAAAATGGCGCTGAAACCGAGGCCGTTCAGGTGATGCATTATATCTGGACGGGGCAAAAAGCGCCTAAGAAGGCCCCTGTCTTGAAATACATGTTGGTAGATGGAAAAGGAGCCAGGGACAATATCTTATTTAAGCCTGGCATAACAATAAACAGCAAAGTGTATATCGAAGATCCGGACACCACCGGCTTAACATTTAAATGGGAAATATTTGCGGAGGATTGGTTCAAACCCAATGGCGCTTTTAACCAAAAGAAACCAAAAGAGATTAAAAATTTAATAATCGGGCAAAGCGGGCCGGACTTGAAGTTTAAAGTACCCGCCACAGAAGGCCCTTACCGCTTATTGGTTTATGTATATGATCAAAAGGGCTCTTTTGCTACCTCAAACACTCCCTTTTATGTATTAAAGAATCCATGAACAATACTATAAAACCACCTTCCAAACGGCAATTATTTTATTTAAGGCTGATGATTATCATCGGTTTGCTTTGTATGTTTTTTTATACATAGCCTGCTCAGACAATCAGTTATTGGTTATCGGCCACTATATTGGCTATTAATATCAACCTTTGTTTATACCTTTTTTAAGGTAATATATGAGTGGTATCATTATTGGTCAATAAGCGTTCCGCCTGCTTTACCCATAACGAAACAATATACGGTAGACATATTTACCACGTTTTGCGCCGGTGAACCATATGAAATGATTGTTGAAACACTTACTGCAATTCAGGCTATACATTATCCTCATGAAACCTTTTTGTGTGACGAGGCCGATGACCCTTACCTGAAATCAGTTTGTAAAGAACTGGGCGTTCATCACATAACAAGAACTAAAAAAATCAACGCCAAAGCTGGCAATATTAATAACGCATTAGCCCAGTCATCAGGCGAACTATGTGTAATTCTTGATCCCGACCATATACCCGTACCCGAATTTCTGGATCCGATAATAGCTCATTTTGATAACCCGGAAATTGGTTATGTGCAAATTGTGCAGGCCTATTACAATCATGACATTGGATGGATAGCTAAAGGCGCGGCACAACAAACCTATCAGTTTTACGGCCCGATGATGATGTGCATGAACAGTTATGGCACTGTGCAGGCTATAGGCGCCAATTGTACTTTCAGGCGAACAGCTTTGGAATCCATTGGCGGACATGCGGCCGGGCTGGCTGAAGATATGCATACGGCAATGCAGCTCCATGCACGCAATTGGAAATCCGTTTATGTACCCGCTGTACTGACCCGGGGCCTGGTTCCGGCTACTTTGTCAGCTTATTATAAGCAACAATTGAAATGGTCGCGGGGTGTTTTTGAGCTTCTTGTGACTTCCTACGTTAAACTTTTCAGAAAATTCAACTGGCGGCAGAAACTTCATTACGGTCTTTTACCTCTATTTTACTTATCTGGTTTTGTATTTCTTATTAATTTCTCAATTCCGGTTATATCCCTGTTCACAGATGCTTTTCCGTTAAGGATGGACTTTTCTGAGTTTTTAGTTATCAGTGTTCCTTTTATAACTTCAGTAGTTCTGATCAGGCATTTTGTTCAGCAATGGGTAATGGAGGATAATGAGCGGGGGTTTCATGTGGTGGGAGGATTACTGCTCATAGGTACATGGTGGGTTTTTATATTAGGTTTTGTCTATACTATTATCAGGAAGAACGTTCCTTACATAGCAACCCCCAAGGATATCAAAGATGAAAAAAATTTAAAAAACAACTTACCCAATATTGTAGTGTTGGCTGTATCCATCGCAGCTATTATTTACGGCCTTTACAACGACTGGAATCCCTATACACTTTTTATGTCCGGCATCGTTGGCCTGAATTGTATGTTCATGATATTTATGCTTATCGCAAGTTCAGAACTCAAGTTTCAGGCCTACCTGGATAAACATGCCACATTATTTACGGTCGTTTCAAAAATACAGCATGTTAAAATATTTTTTTGGCTGTTAAGAAGAAAGATATATTTCGGTGTAAGGAAAGTTAGCCTGATACTTAGCATATTAGTGGTTGGCATCTGCATATATGCTTCTCAGGAATCGGATGAAGATGCAAACTTTAATGTTGCGCGTGGTTTCGATGCTAACAATGATAATAGCAAAAAGTCTTTTGCAGAGTTCATCTCTTCATCAGACACCACCGGGTTATCGCAATTGATCAGGCAATCGCGACTTTACAATAGCACTTCGC
Organism: Mucilaginibacter sp. P25; assembly: GCF_050859465.1. NCBI lineage: Bacteria > Pseudomonadati > Bacteroidota > Sphingobacteriia > Sphingobacteriales > Sphingobacteriaceae > Mucilaginibacter > Mucilaginibacter sp. P25. The sequence goes on from NZ_CP193937.1 coordinate 5,161,338, forward strand.
GAGCGTCTTCAGATACTTCGATAAATATTATTGAACAAGATCCAGTCACCGGTCAAAAACGTTTATCAGTAAACCCTCCATTCTTTTCTTCAGTAAAAGGCGTAATCTACTCTAAAGGAAACTACTGGTACAAGAACATAGCTCCGCTAACCAAAAAAATGATAGTTAATGATTTTGAAGACATTCGAAAAGCGGGGATAAATACAATAAAAATATATGGACCTAATATTTACGACCACTCAATTTTTGAAGCAGCCGCACAAAAGGGCTTAAAAATTAATTATAGCTTCTGGGTGCCTGCCCCATCAAGCTTCATTAATGACACCACCTACCTGCACGAGCAATTCAATATCATCCTTAACACCATAAATAAAAATAAATCAAACCCTAACATCAGTGCCTGGAACTTAGGCAATAGTACCTACCAGCAACTATCCCAATTTTATCATGGGCCACAGTTGTACCAGGCCCAACAGCATTATATCAATTTGTTAAAACGTTTGGTAAATGAAATTAAACATGAAGACCCAACAAGGCCATTAACCATCGACCTTTTATCCTCACCCACACTCAACCCTGCTATGCAAATATTAAAGGAGCAAATACCGGCAATTGATGCTTTCGGAGTAATTGTTGATAATAAACAGTCATTGAAATATGTTAGCCTTGATTTTAAAATACCTTATTTTTTCAGTTGCACTGATCCCGGCGCACTCGAAGGTGTACAGCATTCCGGCGGAATTTTTTACGCTAACTGGCAGGATCAACAAAGCGGCACTGCTGTCACGTTTGACGGTTTAAAAGACGTATGGGGCAGAAATAAACGTTACCTTTATAAAATAAGCAAGAACTGGAATGGCAATACACCTATCTATAATTTGCCCGATATTAAAATACTGAAACCTGCATTAACAACTACTCCGGGGGCATCCCTGCGCTATAACGCCCTGGTATTTTCCTACGGCCACTGGAACATCGCTGCCTATTTAAAAACCGGATTGAAATTTGAATGGTATCTTGTCAAAACAGATAATTGGGGCAATGCAACCGGCATGAAAAAGGTAGGAAGCAGTCCGGATGTATACGTTACAATCCCCAAAAATGACGACAGATACAGGCTGTACCTTGTTGCAACCGATGGCGATAATGTAACTGTTGACTACGCAACATTAAATACCCCTTTTCAAAATTAATCGTCAATGAAAAAAAGTCCGTAAAGATTTATTTAGCGATCAGTTTAGGTATAATCCTCGTTATATCCTTTTGGGGCATTAAAATTTTCCGCAGTGATTATTTTACAAACAACTACTACCGCAGCAACGAACAAGTGGTTGGCATATTTAACCGCAGGAATTTAAGTGATACCTTACCGGCCAAACCTATTATTTGTTACACGGCAGTGTTTAAAAATACGGCTATAAGGTCAAGCCGGGGCAATGTGGATACAGCTTTGGCTAACAATGATGTACTAATCACCGTGGAAACCTGGCTTAAAGGTGTAGATTATAAAAACAACGTTTTAACTGAAGTGCTCAATGGTAGTTTTGATAAGCAGATTCATGAACTGGCTGTTTTGGCGGCAAAAAGTCACCATCAGGTTTTTATCCGCTGGAATCCTGACATGGAAGTACCGGCCAGCGTATTTCCATGGCAATATAAATCGCCTAAAGACTATATTACTTCATTTAATTATTTTTCAAAAAATTTAAAATGATTGCCCCAAAGGCACAAATCATATGGGGTCCGTCTGGTTATCCCGGCGATACCGAATACTGGCCCGGAAATAAGACCGTTGATTATGTAAGTATAACACTTGGAAGCCAATCAGAAAATACCACCCACTTTTATCCAAAAGACAGTACGGTTTCTGATATGTTAAAACATAAGCTTCATCGCTTAAGGTTTATAGACAAACCGGTATTGATCATAGACAATAATACCGGAAAAACACCTTTTAAATACAGTTGGCTAAACGAACAAAAAGACTATTTTATAAAATACCGGAATACCGTATACAGTGCCGACAACTACGCGGATAGTGCCGCTAAAAAGCCGGTAAGGGCCTCGCTCAAGATTGGGGTATTTGACCCAAATAAAAAACTGCTCAATCAACCAAGAATTAGTGTAGAACATCTTTTTACAGATTGGGGCGAAGTTGAAAGAGGCGATTTTGAAAAAAATTTTCGGAGGTCATTAACCGTCACCATGAAGTTATTGTAACTATGGAGCCATGGCGTGACACCAGCGGAATACCGGATACTGCTGTTATGGAAAGTATATTAAACGGCCGTTATAACAAACAGATTAAAAAATTATTTAATATAATTTCTGCCACACAAAACATCGTTTATCTCAGATGGATGCATGAAATGGAGATCCCTATCCACCGGTACAAGTGGCAAAGCCAGGACCCTGTTACTTATATCAATGCCTTCAGATATTTTATGCAGTTTGACGGAGGACCGGGCAAAAATGTCAGAAAGGTTTGGGGACCTGCCGGCGACCGGGGCTCGGCGGATTTTTGGCCCGGAAGCGATGTAGTAGATTATATCAGTATAGCCATTTACGGTTTGCCGGATAAAAACATTACCGATCAGGATAAGCAGGAAGCCTTCAGCACCATATTTAACCGAAAATATTTTCGGATGAGATTTCTTGATAAGCCTTTGTTCATAACCGAATTCGGTGTAAAGGGATCAGAAAGCTTCCAGGACAAATGGCTTGCCGATGCCGCTGAAACAATAAATGCGAACCCTCATGTTTTTGGCGTTTGCTACTTTAATTTATATGACAACCCCAAAGCCTGGGGTGATATTAAAGCACCTAACTGGAGCATTACTCCGCAGTCGATGCTCAAATTTTGCAGTTTATTGAAACAGTAATCATATTAATGATTGGTAAAATAGATCACTTTTATTTCATATTAAAAAAATTTATTAAATTATAAAACATAAAACACTACCCTTGGTTGTATCATAACACTATCTACCAAAATCAAATGTTATGTTTCACCATGTAAAAGAACTACAATTTAACGCGCGCGTATCGCGCCCCGATCCCCGGTTTGCCAATTTATTGCTGGAACAGTTTGGCGGAGAGAACGGCGAACTGGCCGCAGCCATGCAATACTTCACGCAGGCCTTTGGTGCCAAGGTGCCGTACCCCGACAAATATGATATGCTGATGGATATCGCCACAGAGGAATTCAGTCACCTTGAAATCGTGGGCGCCACTATTCAAATGCTCCTCAAAGGCGTTAATGGCGAACTTAAGAATGCTGCCGACAGTTCCGAGATCATGCAGGTTTTGAATGGTAAAGCTGCCAAAGAAGATATTATTCACCAGGCAGTATTCGCCAATCCACAGTTTGGCGTTATTACAGGCGGCGGTGTTACGCCCCGCAACAGCCAGGGCATACCATGGTGTGCAAGTTATATCCATTCAAATGGCGACCTGACCGTCGATCTTCGCAGTAACCTTGCCTCAGAGTCACGCGCCAAGCTGGTTTATGAACACCTGATGAAATTCACCAATGATCCTTACATTCACGAAACACTGTCTTTCCTGATGACCCGTGAAGTGGCGCATTACAAGATGTTTGAAGCGGCTTTAAACGATATCCAGCCGAACTTTCCACCAGGGGTACTGGCAGCCGATCCACGCTTTACCCAGCAGTATTTCAATATGTCTAATGGTGCCGACGTTCACGGCCCGTGGAACGAAGGCGAAATGCCCGATTTGGAAAAAGAATTTATTTACATAGCTGACCCGGTAAAGCACGTCAGGGAAACACAGGGCCTCACCCAACTGGAAGACGATAAGGCGAGGGAACTTAAACAGGCCGAAAAGCTGAATAAGCAAATGAGCCAGGAAAAAAGCACCGAAGTAAAGGACTCTGAGCCCGAAGGCGTGGCGCAATGGAGTATTTATCCTGATAATAATAAAACGGCCTGAAATACTTAAAAAAACTACCGGCCGTCATCCTGCTGATGACGGCTTTTATTAAACAGTTGCCCAGGCATTTTTAATGCCGCTAACTCCCCCTTTTCGAAAGCTTTAGAGCTAACGATTTTTTAAGAAAGTTTAAACAACTTTCAATAAGCGTCTGTGTTCCGGCTTTCGTTAGTCAACTCAACAACAACACTTTTTTAAAAGAATCTATGATAACCAAAGAAGAAACACCGCAAAAGCAGGATAGGCAGCCAGGTATTGAAGCAAAGATGCATCCGGCTCCGGAATACATTAAAGACAACTATAAAGCTGCCGGAAAGTTGCAAGGAAAAATAGCCCTCATTACCGGGGGCGATAGTGGAATTGGCCGCGCGGTAAGCGTACATTTTGCGCAGGAAGGTGCTAATGTGGCCATCGTTTACCTGGAGGAGGACGAAGATGCCGAAATCACAAAGGACCTGGTTGAATTAACAGGCCAGCAATGCTTGCTTATTAAAGGGGACGTAAAAGACCCGGCCTTTTGCAAACACGCGGTACAACAAACCATACAAGAATTTGGTAAACTCAATATCCTGGTGAACAATGCAGGTATGCAATTCCCGCAAAAAGACGTCAGGGCAATTGATCCCGGACAACTGGATGTTACCTTCCGCACCAATATATTTGCCTATTTTTATTTTGCAGAAGCTGCATTAGATCACATGCATGCAGGCGATTGCATTATCAATACCACTTCGGTAACCGCCTATCGTTCTTCGCCTTCGCTTATTGATTACTCATCAACCAAAGGCGCTATCACTACCTTTACGCGATCACTGGCTACCAACCTGACAGAAAAAGGGATCCGGGTTAACGCCGTAGCGCCCGGACCGGTCTGGACCCCACTTATTGTATCCACCTTCGACGAAGAAAAGATCAAAAAGTTTGGCTGTGAAACGGCTATGAAACGTGCCGGACAGCCTTCTGAGCTTGGTCCCGCCTATGTTTTCCTGGCTTCAGACGACTCTTCCTTTATTACAGGTCAGGTAATCCATGTAAACGGCGGCGAAGTAGTAAACGGATAAGACGACACCTGTTAAAAGTAAACCCAAGCACAACGTCAGTTATCTTCCTCCGGGCAGAGCCCGGCTTCGCAGTAAAAGAAAATCACCTTTTTTTGTGATAATAACATCACCATGAAAACAACAAATTGATAATTGCAGTTCCTCTACCTCACCACCGGCTGTAATCCTGCTTATCGAAATAAAAAAATAGACGGCTCACCGATAGCAGCAGTGTAAACAGGGGCGGCGGGCCATCGTTATTTCATTGGTTTGTGGATGGGCATTAACGGTACTATGTGGAACTGAGCTAAAACATTGGCATTGGTAAAAGCGGGAATACACAAACTTAAAGCCAGTCTATACTTTTTAATTATTCACCTTTCGCTTTTGCTAACTTATCAAACTCCACAACACCAGCACGGGCGGCCCAGTCGCTATACATTGCTTCAAGTTCAGCTACTTTTTGAGGGTATTGGACACTCAGGTCATTTAGCTCGGAGCGGTCCGTGCTGATATTATAGAGTTCCCATTTATTTTCGGGGCGTTGCGATACCAGTTTCCAGTCGCCCTTCCTTACAGCACGATTGCCCTCGTGTTCAAAAAACAGCCCGTTATGTCCTTGCCACTTCTGGCCTTTAAATACCGGGACAAGACTTATACCCTCCGTGGGTGTAATGCTATTGCCATGATAAACTTTGGGATAAGTTGCTCCGGCCAGATCAAGGCAGGTAGCCATCAGATCGATAATGTGGGCAGGTTTATTGACTATTGCCCCCGGCTTAATCACATCGGGGAAATAAGCTATAAAAGGGGTAGCTGTGCCGCCCTCATATTCCCAGTGCTTAAACAAGCGAAAAGGCGTATCGCTCACATTGGCACCTAATGACCCGTACGATGTAAAAGATGTTGGATCACTTGCAGGCTTACTGTTTGCAGCCAGTACCTCGGAGGTAAAACCCGGTCCGGCAATAGTTTCATTACTGGCCCCATTGTCTGACAGGAACATGATCACCGTATTTTTATCCTCGCCCAGCTCTTTAAGTTTTTTCCTGATGCGGCCTATATTCTGATCCATCCGGTCAACCATCGCAGCGTATACGGCCATTTTAGTATCAAACTGCTCTTTTTCTTCAGGAGTAAGGCTATCCCATTCCGGTACGCTCTTATCCCTTGGCGAAAGCTTTTCATCTTTGCGAATGATACCTAATTGCTTTTGACGTTCAAGCCGTTCCTGCCTGAGTTTATCCCAACCTTTCAGGTACTTGCCTTTGTATTTGGCAATATCCTCAGGCAGCGCCTGAATTGGCCAGTGCGGACTGGTAAAAGCCATGTACAAAAAGAATGGCTTGCCTGTACCTTTATTACCCTCAATAAATTTAAGGGCATAATCGGCATAAGCATTGGTTGAATACCAGTTTGGTCCCGGTGTATATTCCTTATCATCTAAAGCAATGGTAAGCTTTTGATTAGGGCGGTACGGCATGGTTGGAGTAAAATAGCTGCTTGCACCGTCTATCAAACCAAAGTAATGATCAAAACCGCGTTTAACCGGCCAGCGCGAGGGGTCTGTACCCACATGCCATTTGCCTGCCATCAGCGTATTATAGCCACCTTCTTTAAGCGCTTCGGCTATGGTTACGCAGTTTTGGTTCAGGTAGCCCTGGTAAGCCGGTACATCGCGGTGGTTTACCATATCGCCTACCCCGGCCTGATGCTGATAAAGCCCAGTAAGTAACGACGCGCGGGTTGGGCAGCAGCGCGATGCGTTGTAAAACTGGGTCATGCGCAAACCACCTTTCGCCATCGCATCAAGATTGGGCGTTTGCGTGTCGGAGCCGAAACAGCCTATATCCGAGTAGCCCATATCATCGGCCAAAATAATAATGATGTTTGGCCGCTTAGCTGGTTGCTTATCCTGGGCAAATATTGGATTGCTTGCTACTGCAAAAAGAAAGATGGTTTGAAGGAACTTTTTCATAGGAGACGATTATCGCAATCTATTTAAAATTAAGGGTAATATCATCCCTGTTACTATTGGATGTTTTTATCCAAAGCAAATGATTGATTTTATCATAATACCAGCCAGCTGTTTTGTCTAATGCTTCAACATGATCAGCCGCTTTCAATGTTTCATTATTTTCTATTATTGAAGATGGAGCATTATCATAAGCCCAATGTATTTTTGTCAAATAAGTATGCTGCGCCGGGGTAAAGTTACCTGTGGGCTTTTTAATTTGCAGTTGCCAGCCATCGGCAGTATTGGTCACAGCAATTTGGGTGATCGCCTTGTCGCCCTGTTTATATTTTAAACTGATGCCATCATCTTCATACAACTTAAACTCAGATGCCTGGCCCAAAAACACGTCCAGCGTTATCACATCTACCGGTTTTTCATCCATGTATTTCATGGCCAGTTGCATTGGGATAATGCCTCCTGCTTTTACAAAAATGGGTAGATGATCTGGAGGGGTCAGGATATGGATATATTGCTTTCCGGTATATTTTATGCCCGTCCAATAGTCAAACCAAATTCCTTTTGGTAAATAAACAGTACGCGTTTGTGCGCCCTTTACAGTTACCGGGCAAACCATCATGTTGTCACCAAACAGGTATTGATCGGCTATATTGTAGGTATTGGGATCGTCCTGGTATTCCAGCACCAAAGCGCGCATAAGCGGCATACCGGTTTGATATTGCGTGTACGCATTGCTATAGATATAGGGAATCATCCTGTAACGCAGATCGTCGTACTTTTTAAAGTTAGCCAAAGCCTCAGCCCCATAATTCCAGGGTTCTTTATAGCCCGGATGGTCCATACCAAAAACCATAGCTACCGGACTAAACATACCAAACTGTACCCAACGCATGTATAATTCCGGATCGGCCGCGTGTTCAAAACCGCCCATGCAATGTGCCCAATATCCAACGCCCGACAGGCCAATATTTAACCCGGCTTTTATAACCGGAGCAAAGTATTGCCATTCGCTTGGCCAATCACCGGCAAAAATGAAGGGATAACGTTGGATCCCTGAATAACCTTCCCGGGTTTGATTTAATCCGCGAATGCCATTATATTCCTGAAATTTTAAATACGGAGCTTTAGCATAAGCGATGGGAAATACATTATGAAGTTGTGCCACTTCTCTACCAGTAGGCCCAACTTTTTCACTTTCATTGGCTAATGAACCAAAGGCACTGCCTTCATCTGTTTTCAGGAATTTAGCACCAATTGAGGCTACTTTCATCACGCCGTTATACCACCACCAGTTTGCAGCCCGCTGATCAAAAAGTTCACAAACTCGCCTGGTTTGCCATTTTCGGGATAGGTAAAACCTTTGGCCTGTGCCTCATCAAGCAGGTTCAGATTTTTGGCGTTATCAAACCTTGGGCGGATATGCAGGCCCACCATTTTAAAGTTCATGGCATACAGGCTATCAAACATGGCTTTGGGATCCTTAAATGTTTCGCGCCATTCAAAGGAGGTAGCTCCTTTGCCCCCATTTTTACCAAACAAGCGCCAGGTTGAATCGAGGAAAAGGATATCAACCGGGATCCCCATCTCGCGCATTTTGCGGGCCAGTTCTATTACATATCTGTCCGAAGTAAGTTCCTCATGTCCCCAGGTGCCGCCGCTATAAGTGCCCATATGCAAACCGAAGGCAAACCTCGGCAACAATGGCGATTTACCTGTGATGCTTAAATAACTGCTTAAAATAACCGGGAACGTTGGACCGTAAATAAAGTAGTAATCCAATTCGCCATCATTCGCTTTAAAGCTGTATTCATCATCAGTTTTGCTACCCATATCCCATTCGGTAGCTGATGAATTATGCAGATAGATGCCATAGCCCTTAGTGCTCATAAAAAATGGCACCGGGCAGTAGTTAGCTTCGTTGATATTATAAGCGCCAAGCAAATTATTTTTGCTTTTTCCCCGGCCCACGTTCAGCTTTACCAGTTTGTTACGCTGTTCGGTAAAATCCATGCGCTCACCAAAGCCAAAGAAATGCTCATCGGGAAGCAAGTCTTTAGTACACATAACCATATCACCTATGTGATGCAAACCTCCATTTTGTTTACTATCAGGCACGTACTCTGATGATAACATCACGCCCTTGCTGTCTGCGACATTAATTATAAACGGTGATTTAATTACCGTGATAATCAAGGCCGACGTTTGGATTATGTATGCCGATTTAGCATCAGTTATTTTATAATCAACAGCGGGCCACGTATAATTTTCCTGCATTAAGTGCTCATCCGGTGCAAATTTGCGGCTCCAACTGGCCCTTACCCGAAACATGGATGCTGAGCACAACTCAATTTTAACATCTCCGTTGGCGTTACTGAATAACAAGGTGTTGCCATCTTTTTTGTATCCGGATTTATTGCTGCCAATACCCGTTTGCGCAAAGGCAGTCACCCCGATTAAAACAAAAGCTAAAAACAAGGATACCTTTTTCATTATTTGCTCAGTTTATAAACTTCGCTGCCGGCCAACAGGAAACACCCCAAACCATAATCTTCAAAATCGGGCACATTATTGTACCCTACCGGCTGTCCGTCTTTTGGCTCTTTGCCTGTTCCCTGTACAAAACCCAGCATGCCATCCGGATGCAGGCACTCTTTTGCAATGGCATTCCATGCTTTGAAAACTATTGGCAGATAGGTTTTCTTTTTAAGGATCCCATGATTGATCCCCCAGGCCATACCGTAAGTAAACAAAGCCGTGCCCGATAGTTCCTTACCGCCAAAATTGGTCGAGTCCTTCAGGCTCACATTCCAATAGCCATCAGCACGTTGCAGAGGCACCAAAGCCTCAATCATTTCTTTATAAACCGATAAGTATTCATTGCGATGAGGTGCATTTTTAGACATAACTTCTAACACGCGCAGCATGGCAGCCACTACCCAACCGTTCCCGCGCGACCAGTAGCAATCCGCTCCGTTAGGCTCTTTATATGGGGGTACAAAGTCTTTATCACGCCACCAAAGATGATCGACCGTGTTATACAATCCTTTGCCACCGTGAACGGTTTTTGAGTAATTGTAGATGTCGAACATCTTTTCATAATACTTATTGTCGTTATACACCGCACCGAGCCTGGCATATACCGGCATAGCCATTTGCAGCGCATCTATCCAGTTCCAGTCATCCTTTTTTTCGCTGTTCACCATCAGGTCGATGCTTTGCTTTATTTTTTCAATGCGTTCTGGCTTTTTATCTACCAGGTAAAGATCGATATAGGTTTGCCCGCAGCATTGATTGTCGGCATTACGGGTATCAACAGCGCCACGAGGGCTCCACTGATGTTTTTCGCCCCAATCAACTGCATAATCATAGTACCTTTTTTGAGGATCGATTTTATACATCGCCATCAGCCCTTCGTAATAAACAGCCCTCGTCCACAAATTGCTGGTACGGGTGACATTTTTTACGGTAACAGACGTTCCCGGATCCGGCCATTTCTGCATAAAATAATTATTGGCCAGGGCCATACCGGCCAACACCTCTGTTTTTGCAGGCAGTTGGGCAAATGCACTACCTATCATACCCATAACAGCGCATGCGCTTAATACCGTTTTTATTGTAAGCAATAATTTATTCATATCGTAGATTTTATATATCCATTCTAAAAAGACACGTTAAACATTAAGGCATTTTCCTGAGCCCTTCCCACCTTACTTTCCACTTCCCATCTTTTGGGAAACCGGGATTTACAGTGGTTGAGCCATCCCAGCCGGCACACATCATGGCTACAGCGGCCAGTAAACCACCGTTGCCAGGCAGGTACATGCGTAATCGCCCGTCCTGGTAATTGTGGCCGTTGGCTAAGTAAGTATTGGTTTTTATGGGCATAAACAAAGCATCGACAGCTTTATCAGGCATATTTAAACGGGCTGCTGTCATGGCAGTCATTGGGAAATCCCAGCCCCAGGTATCCTTCCAATCCCATACATCCCAAACCAGGTTAAAGGTTTCCTTCATTACCACGGTATCCAGTTTATCATTATAGGGCAGCATACCATAAGCAGCCAATACTGCCGGGTGGTCTGTTTTTAATTTAGGATTAGTATAGGCATCGGGCGAGCTTTCAGCAGCGAGGTAAACGCCATCCTTTTGGGGTAACCGGGCCAATTTATCCAGGATTTGGGCATACTTTTTATCCGGCTGCAAGCCCAGGCGTTTGAGCCATTGCTGGGCGGTATTTAAAGCCCAGCGCCAGTATTGCAACTCATAGGTTGGATTATATGTTTCTTCGGGCTTGTAACGTTCCTGCGCCAGGATAATTCCTTTGCCTAAATTATACCGGTCATGCTCCTTATCATAAGTGGGAAACGAGGCCATAAAATCTGCATCGGCCAGTACAAGGTCTTTATATTTGTCGAGGGTTTCCTTATTTGGGTGCGCGCGGTAGTCCAGCTCAGCAAAATAAATAAAATGCGGTTGCTGCCAGATCAGGAATGCCCCTACCGATGATGGGCTTTCATTGCCATCGGGATCGGTCATTTTTTGCCAGCGGATGCCATCATATCCTTGTCTTTTGGCGATAGCCCTGGCATTGGCTTTTACGTGATGGTACCAGTCCAAACTGTTTTCGAGCAATTTCTCTCTGCCCCATAGTGCAAAATGGATCCCGTGCCACCAGTGCATCTCGAGGTGCGGTTTACCATACCAGCTGTTATACGTTAAGCCGGTTTCCTGCGGGGGCTGATGACCAGAACATTGTATTTTGGTAAGATATTGAGACAGCACCACCCTGCGTTCCAGTTCCTTTGCGCGGGGATCGGTACTGCCACTGAAATCGACCGCACCTCCGCTTTGCCAAAAGGCTTTCCATTGCTGTATGCTGTTGGCTTGCGTTTGGGCAAAACCAGGTAAAGCCGCAGTGGATTTCTTTGGATTAAACGAACAGGTAAACGTCAGTTCAGCGGCTTTATCCAGAGGCGTTAACACAAACTGATGGGCAGCAGTATGCTTAACCGAAGCTACACCGTTCCAGGCGAGGCGAACAAAATATTGGCTGGTATCCAAACGATGAATGATGGTAGCCTCGCTGGCACCGGAACCAACAATTGCCGAATAGTGTTTTTGCGGATTTTTCCAGTTATCGCCATAGTCGGCAAACTGATTGGTGGGGAAAGGGAAACATAGCCTTACCTTAAGTCTCCCCTGCGCTAACAATGGCGATTGTACTTTCACAGCTATCAGATCCTGCCCCTGGTGCGCATAGGTTTCAACTTTTACCTGTTCGCCGTCAAAAGTAAATGAGCTGCTGATGCACCCTGTCCACAAATTAAGTTCCTGCCGGATATTTTGAATATCGGTTATCTGTGCCTCGCTCACATCCTTATGCAATAACAGGAAACCAAGGTTACCCAATTGCAGGCGATGTACATTTTCCCTGAACCAATTGGCAGCATTCCTGTTACGGCCGGGCTGGTTCCATTGTATCGAATAACTTACGTTACGGCCATTGAGCGTATAGGTTTTTAAAGTTTCATCAAACTTGTAGCCTGCTGTATCTTTAAAGCTGTGCCAGCCCCACTCTGATTGTGTTCCTAAGGGAATGCCCTTATCGTAATGTTCAGGAAAAGTTTGCAAGCCGGTAGCATCAACCGTAAAAGCAAATCGACCATTACCAACCGAGAGAGGAGAAAGCGTATCCGTGCCACTATTTATGACATTGTGCCTTTGCACCAAAGCCTTACGGTCAATTTTATTTTGCGCCCTCAATAAAACCGGCCAAACAACAACAAATAATGCAAAATATACGGGCAGTATTTTCTTCATGTTGAGGATGCTATGATTCTATTTTAAATATGAATGGCGATGCTGTCATGTATTTACCGCCCTGCGATGTAGTAAACATGTAAGTGGGTTTACCATTTTGAAATAAAAGCTGAGGCCTTTCAAACCTGCCGTATTTATTCAAATATTTCGGTGGCGGTGGTTGATTGATATGGTAATAATCGGCGTTAAAATAGCCAATCTCCGGTTCGCCCCATTTTTTACCGGTTTTTGATTCCATGTATAAACCATACTGGTGATTAAATACCCCCATGTCCCGGGCAAGCATTCTAAAGCGTCCCCTGTCAAGCCAAACAAAAGCATCCTCCAACTGGGCATTATTGCCTCGTCCCGAAAAATCTATAACCGGGTTGCCATCATACTTGATATAAGGGCCTTCCAGCTTATCGGCAATAGCTAAACCATATTTACGGTTCCCCTTTACCAATGGGTCGGTTGATGTTTCATATTCTTTGGTGTTCCATGATTTATAAAACAGCCAATATTGCCCGTTGGGATGTTTAACAAACGCGGGGTTTGTAGTACAATGATCGTCCCATGCACCTTCGGGACCGGGCAGCAACAGTGGTTCATCCGGACGGGTCCAGGGGCCGTCAAGCGAATCGGCTGTAGCCAGGCCTATTCGTTTTGTATTGGTTTTACCGTTGGAGTTGCCCATAAAAAACAGGCAATATTTACCATCAACTACTTTTATCGACGGGTTATGACAGGTAGTAGCATCCCAATAACCCGGACCACGCGGGGCGAGGATTGTTTCTAAAAACTTATACTCGCTTTCCGGCGTATCTGCCACAGCATGGCATATTTCAGATCCGTTGATCCATCCGCCCATTTTTTTGAAGCAATCCATCTTGAAAAAATACGTGGATCCTGCCATCAGGTCCCTCTATCGGGCTATTGCACCAAACGTAATAACCCTCCATTTCCAGCTTACGGCCAACAGGCTTCAGTTTTTTAGCGAATGCCGAAACATGATCATTTGGATTACCAAAAGCCAAACCCGGCAATAACGCCATTGCCGAAGCCATACTTAACTGTTCAATAAAATCTCTTCTTTTCATCATCCGGACACAATCAATTACAGAACCTGTTACTTCAGATATTTATTGAGCGCCAACTGATTGAACGATCGGATGCCCTGAATAACCATGCTGGCATTTAGCTGCGCACCCGGCTCAAGTGTATGCGTGGCATCAGTACCGAAGTAAGTTGATTTAACTTTTGCTTCGCCCTCCTGGTCATAATCATCGGCAATCAGTTTGTTTAGGTCGATGAAAAACGCCCCGGTTTGTTCGCCCAACTCACGTGCCCATTGCCCATAGCTGTTTTCATTATTGCGGCCTGCAGATTTGCCATCTTTCCACACATTACGGGGTATAGGCGAACAAATAATAGGCGTTGCGCCCTTCGCTTTAATATCCGCAATAAATTTGCGCATATACCAGCCGTAGGTATGTACCACCTCTTTTACTTTCCGTATCGGGTTGTATATTTCCTGCTGTTCGCCGCCAATACCTTTGATAGTTCCGCGGGCCCGGGCTGTGTCATCAAGCGCGCCGCTATCATTATGGCCAAACTGCATGATCACAAAGTCGCCGGGTTTGATTTTAACCAATACCTTGTCCCACAAACCCATAGTTTGGAAGGTGCGGCTGCTGGTGCCCCCAAGCGCGTCATTTTCGACCGTTATTTTTGTTGTATCAAAATAAGGGGCTATGTAATTCCCCCATCCCCATAAACCACCATCGCCTTTGCCTTTACCATTTTTTACAGTCGAATCGCCTATCAGGTAAAAGGTTGGCTTATCGGCAGGTTTCATCAACATAAAAGAAGATAACAGCATAACCAGGACAAGCAATAAGCCTAAGCCGGCATTTGTACGGATCATATTTTTCATAGCAGCCCGAAATTTTAGTTTTTAAGGTATTTATTCAGAGAGTTTACGGGATTGGCCCGGATGCCATCAACTACTGATTCTGCATTTATAGTAGCGCCCATCTTGTTAGTATGGGTATGATCTCCGGGGAAAAATTTCTTAACCGAATCAGCTCCCCATTGATCATATTTATCGGCAGTGATATGGTTCATATCAATAAAGATGGCACCTTCCTGCTGTGCCACTTCTTGTGCCCATTTACCATAATCATTATCGGCACGAATAACTTTGCCATCACGAAATTCATTACGAGGGATCATGGACAGTACTATAGGTGTTGCACCTTTAGCTTTGGTATCCCTTATAAATTTGTGAAAATACCAGCCATAGGTATGTACTGTTTCTTTGGTACCATTAGGCCAGGTAAGCTCTACCGTTTCATTACCTGTACCCTTTAATACACCCCGATAACCGGCTTTTGTGGTATCGGGCTTACTGCCTTCATTATGACCAAATACCATCATCACATAATCGCCCGGTTTTAATAATGAATCAACCTTGTTCCAGCGGCCTTCCTTTATAAAAGTGCGCGTGCTGCGACCAGCCATGGCATGGTTTTCAATATTGATCTTTGCCAGATCGAAATAGTATGGGATAATGCTTCCCCAGCCCCATGTTTCTTTATCGTTGTTATGCGTGGTAGAATCGCCAATTAAATAAATGGTTGGCTTTTGCTGATTGATAAAAGACAGGCCGGCAAAGGCCATTATTAATAAAGCTAAAACTGGTTTCAATACTTTCATATTACTTTTTTATGTTTTTAGGCTTCAGTTCGTCAGGTGCGCCGTTGGTATAGGACACAAACACCTCTTTTGAAGCAGTTTTGAAAAGATCATCAACAGTTTCCATCGAAATGCTGTCAGCAGGTTTAAACTGCGGTGACGACATATATTTTAAAATGCTGTAATATAATTGCTTTGCCGCCGGCCTGTCTTCGCCGGTTGTTGGCGAAAGATCGGCACTGCTCACCATCAGGCTCCCCTTACCCACCCTGACTTCAAAGAGCAATGCCAAACGGCGGTTCATGAACCAGGTATCAATAGGCTGAATAACCGGGCGGAATGTTGCCGGAAAATCTTCCAGGTGCATTACCTGCACATTCGAGAGGATATCCCACCATTGTATTTCACTATAGGATGATGTCGGGAAATCATTAAACGCAGGATGCTTAGGATCGCACACAAAACCAAGCGTATGCGGAGGGCGCATTTTAAACCAGGAGGTATTCCAGAAAACAGGAGTAAATGATTGTATAATTTCCTTGCCCTTTATTACCTTACCCGAGGCATTCAGAAATACTTTGCCGCCATTATTGAGTACCTCTTTGGCCTTATCATCCAGCGAAGTAGTATAATACACATCGGTTTTCACAGCAGGCAAGTTTGCGGGATACACCCAAAAATCCCAGTCGTTTACATATTGAGTGTTAGGCACGGCTACTTCAAGGTTCAGTTTTACCGGCGATTTTATTTTTGATAAAGCCACACTAATCACTCCTGCCTGCTGGCAGTTACCCATTACATAGCTTTTTTTATCAAGCACACCTTCGCTAATCACTTTATGTTGCGCATCGGTTAATTTCCAGTTCATCGCGGTTGTCATAGGCTTGCTATAGTTAAACAGCTCAACCTGCGCTTTTAGCGTTTCGTTGTTTTGATATACAAACTTTTCGGTACGGATAAGCGGCACTGTTGCATTGCAAAACCGGGCAAACTGCCTTGCTGTAATATAGCCCTTACTATCCCAAAAGGCATTGAGTACACCAACCAGGGCAGTACCCTGTCCCGGATAGTCATTTAACGAAAGCAACTGAAAGCCCGAATAGCCGGGTGTACGCATGGCTTTTTCAATTTCGTGCTTATAACATAAAGCCTGTAATTTTCCCGAAGCCATCAGGAATTTTTCGGCCTCATCGGCCATTCCATGATCTTGGAGGTCTTCCTGAAAAAGTTCAAAGTTTTTGGCTTTATATATCCCCGTATATTTCCTGATTTCCTTAAAATCGGGGAAAGCACAATATTGCCCCATCTCATGGGCCACAAAGGGCACATTAAACTGAGCTATCTGTTTGCTGTAATCAGAGTAACTTTCGGGCCGCTGGTTCCAGGCCAAACCACGCGCACCCGCACGGGCCATATATTCGTTATTGAGGATTACCGGCCAACTACCGCCTACCGCCGCTCCTGTGTAAAGCCTGCGCGGATCTTTAGCTTTCCAGTAATCAACAAATTTAGTAAGGTATTCTACCTGTTTACCGCTTGGCTCATTACCATAAGCCATCATACAAAACGAAGGATGATTACCGTACCACTTAACCATGCGGTTTGTTCTCGTCATAAATATATTGGTCGATAGGCCGCCCCACACCCAAACCACTGCCATGATTTGCCCATGACGGCCCTTCCACATGCAAGTAGAAGCCGGCTTTATCAGCTGCATCGAAAGCAGCCTCAGGCGGGCACCAGGAGTGAAACCGCATGTGGTTAAGCCCGTGTTCCCTGCAAATCTTAAAGATCCGGTCCCATTCTGCTTCGGTAGTAGGCGGATAACCGGTAAGCGGGAACTCACAGTTATTCACCGTACCACGCAGAAAAACGGGTTTGCCATTTATGGTAAATGTTTTTCCATCGGCCTTAAACTCATGCATGCCAAAATCCACCTGCCTTGTATCTGTTGATCCATCCGCAGTGTGCAGCGTTGCTGTAAGCCGGTATAAAACCGGATTAAATTCATCCCATGTCTGCATTTTTACGCCCATCGGCAAGTCAATCGTTAACTCTGCTACACTATCCTTGATATCAACAGGCTTACTTACAACTGGTATTAGCTGTAAAACCGGGCTATTAAATGCTTTGGCCGAAACTGTGATTTTACCGTTAGCAGTTCCCCTTTCGGTTTTAATCAGTATTTTGATATGGGCTGTTTTTTGTTTCAGATCAGGGTATACCTGGATCTCATCCAGCCAGGTCTGGTCTCCGGCTCTCAGCTCCATTTTGCCGATCACGCCATTCCAGTTGCCCTGTGTATGATCAGTAATACTATGTGAATCGGGTCCTACGTTGATCGCTTTAACGCGGTTATCAATACAAAGTGTAATTTGATGTTTTCCGGGCGATAGTTTGTTTCCCAGATCAAATTGATGCGGGGCTACCAGGCTGTTTTGCATCCCAATTTCGGTATCATCAACCCATAACCTGGTTTCGGTATGAGCCCGTTCGAGAAAAAGCACAAGGTGTTTGTTTTTCCAATCTGCAGGGATAATTACTTCTTTTTATACCATGCAGCTCCTGTATAGTGTTTCGGCGGTGTAAGCCAGAAAGGTATTTTGAGGTTGCCAGGCACCCGGTACTTAGCTAAACGCGGGTTATAAAACCATGAACTGTCATAAATACTTCCTGTCCATTTTGTTTTAAGGCTGATGTCATCTCCTTTTAAGTTTTGGATCATGGAGCCTGGCAAATGGATAGTATCCGTAAGCGGTCTCAAGAACCATTTCTCTTCAATCCCCTTATCGGCCGAATCCATCTGAAACTGCCACCGGCCTGCCAGCGAAATAACACTACCTCTCTTTTGTGCCGAAGGAACTGACCAGGCACTAAAAAGCAATGCCAAACCTGCTCCCACGCAAACAAGAATTCTCTTTAAAAACTTGTATTTATTATTGACCTGCGCCGGCATCATTTAAATTAAGTTTTGTGTTATCCTGAGTATTGATCTGTGAGTTTTTCCACTCCCATGCCTGTGCAAACTGCACATCACCTGCAGTACCCGCCTCAATATTAACTCTATCAAAATGAAAATTTTGCATAGTTGATTCTTTAAGCCCAATAGCATTAATGGCCTTTTTAGCGCCGGTAACTTTAATATTTGAAATATAAACATCCTTAAAGTGCGGGATCCCTTTTTCCGCGGGATCCACTTTATGCAGGATCTTTTTCCAATGATCGGGCAGCGTTGCTTCATTGTAACCATCGGGTAATTTAGAATAGCTGTAGCTTGGGTTCCAGTTCATAGTGATTTGAAAAGCCGTGCCTACGCCATTCATGGTTATGTTTGTAAAGTGGATATCCTCAACCGTGCCGCCGCGCGTAATTGCAGATTTAATGTTTAACCCATTACTGGTTCCGTTACCTGTAAGGTCGGTGGCAAGCACATGCCTGATCCCGCCCGAAGTTTCGCTGCCGCAGGTAAGCAATCCTGCCCCCGCCCTTGATACACATTTGCGGATCACCACATATTCGGTCGGTTTATTTACCCGCAACCCATCCCAATCCCTGCCGGCTTTAAGGCAAAAATCATCGTCGTTACAATCAATATCGCAGTTTTGCACAAGGATCCAGCTGGACGAATCTATATCTATGCCATCTGTCGATGGCCCATGCCCATCAACGTTATTGCGGATGGTGATGCCATCAACAGTTACATGATCTGAGTAAAGCAACTGCACCGTCCAGAACCCCGCCTGTTGCAACGTAACATTTTTAATGGTAACATCTGCCGAGTTGGAAACCAGCAACGTACGCGGACGCTTGGCGTCGTAGTCAACTATCCAGCGTAAACCTTTAGGGTCATATTCGGCCCGCATTTTCCGGTAGAGGTCCCAAAATGGTTTACCCTGTGCGTTTACCAGTCCTTTCCCGGTAATTGCCACATTGGCTTGCCCGGCTATGTTGATCAAAGCGGCAGGCCATTTCATTTCAATACCGGCAACGCGGGTATCAATTTCGGGGTAATCTTTCAGGTCCTGGCTACCCAACAACGTTACTCCCTCATCAATATTGAGGCAAACATTATTCTTTAAAAAAATGGAACCTGTCAAATATTTACCGGGTTTAAATGAGACTATACCACCTCCTTTTGCCGAGCATTGGTCAATAGTTTTTTGTATCGCTACTGTATTTACGGTGTTGCCATCGTTAGCCGCACCATTGTCATTAACATACCACACTACTGTTTTTTGCGGCGCATGCCTGGCCCCAACCTTTTTTGCCCAGTCCAGGTTAGTTTGCCCGTTTACTGCATTCGCGGCAATAACTATCAGGAAAACAGAATAACGTAATAATTTCATAGGTAAGCTTATTCTTTAAATGGTTTATCCCCCCAAGCAGGCATAGCCGTCAACCTAAGGTATAAAAAGCGGGGGAACGTGCGATTCCCCTCTTGAGAGGAGCTGAGGGGTGTGTCTCTGCTTTGATAAACCTACTGCAGAAACACACCCCTGCTACCACTCTCCCTCCGCGCCCCCTCTCAAGAGTAATAGCCCATCAAGAGGCAGTAGCCATTTTGTTAATTAAAAAGTTAAACACCTGGTTATTGCCTCTATTGTTATATTTAAATGTGAACTCATTCAGGTATGATTGCAAATGTCTGAGCGATACTTTATGGTATTGACCATATATCCCCCGTTTTAACAATGTCCAAAAGCCCTCAATCGTATTGGTGTGATACTCTCCCCGGGCATACTCTTCTTTTTCCTTGTTTAATACCTGATGTTCACGGAATATTTTATTTAAACCGGCATATCCACCAAAGCCGTCCGTTACAATAGTAGCATCTGTGCTCACTGATTGTTCAACAATGGGTTTGAGCGTTTTCCCATGTGCCTTATCTATGACCTGAAGCTTTAGACGGCCATCCCGCTCCAATAACCCAATCACGGGCTGTTTATCCTGCATGCCGGTGACCTGCAAATTATTATCGCGCCTTTCCTGCCGCTTTTTCTTTGAGTGATTGGCTTTTTTACCACCTAAATAAGTCTCATCTACCTCAACAATACCCTTAAACAAACCGCCATCCCCGCCGTCCCGCATGGCTTCCCGTATCCGCATCTGCAAATACCAGCCTGTCTTACGATTGCATCCCAGATCCCTGCTTAACTGACGTGCAGATAACCCCTTTTTCGCATTCAGCATTAATGAAATAGCCAAAAACCATTGCGGCAAAGGAAGTTTGGTGCCCTCGAAAACAGTGCCGACCAAAACGCTATAGCTGCGGTTACAGCTATTGCAAATATGCCGTTGGCTTTCCTGGCGCTTGCTGCTCCGTTTGCTGTTGCAATACGGGCATTCTGGCAATCCTTGCCATCTTAATCCTTCAAGATAGTCTATGCAACTGGACTGATCTGGAAAACGCTTAATCGTCTCTATGATATTCATTATCATAAATATACAAATTATTCCTGCCTTTTCATGGGCTATTACTCTCTCAAGAGGGAATTTCCAAATCTTCTATTCAATCCCCACATAAATTGACGGCTATACCCAAGCAGGGGATAAACCATTTTTATGATGATCAAAATCGTTTGTTCATCATTCCCCCGGATCAATATCCGGGATTTTGTGAGTATAACCCAGGTGCCGCATCCAGTTGTGTTTGCGGTACAGGGTAGATAACATAATTAGCAATAACCGGCTTGATAGCTTTCTGGGCATCTTCTTTGGCGATCCAGCTATTCATAATGGTTAAGAGGTTGCCGCTTCTTTGCAGATCGAACCAGCGTGAGCCTTCATCTGCAAATTCTCTGCGGCGTTCATCAAACAGTTGAGCAAGCGTTACACCTGCCACGGATGGCAACCCGGCACGTGTGCGCACCTGGTTAACAATAGCATCCACATCAGCCTGCGAGCCTCCGGTTGCACCGTTCAATATACACTCGGCCTTAAGCATCAAAACATCAGTGTACCTGATAGCGATAAAGTTGATGCCCCAGTCAAACCTACTGGCAGTTGGAATCTTTGTTATATCAAGCCATTTTTTAAAGAACGGGCGGTTTTCTGTACTTCCAGCATTTGTATAGCCTGCGGTGTAGATACTAAAAGCCTTGCGTGTATCGGCAGCGTCATAGCTGTTTGCCAGATCATTTGATACCGGGATAATCTCCAGGCTTCCGTTTGATTTGGTATCCTTGATAGATAAAAAATAAGCGCTTGGTGCAAGCGTCCATGGGTATGAGGCGCCGTAAAGATCACTTGTACCGCTGATACCGCTGGTATACATCACATCAAAAATGGCCTCTTTATTAACTGCAGGGCTTTGATTAGCATATGAAAATATATTGCTGTAAGTAGACTCAAAAGCGAACTTACCACTACTGATAATATCCTGCAACAAAGGCAAAGCTAAATTCCATTCGTTTGATCCGGTTCCCGGCCCTTCAATACCATAATTTGGCGCGGATTTAGCCATATACACCTGTGCCAGCAAGGCTTCCGCTGCATATTTGGTAGCGCGACCTACGTCTACCCCGGTATACGTGGTAGGTAAGTTAGCTATGGCCGATTGCAGATCGGCTATAATCAGTTTGTAAACATCAGCTACAGAACTGCGGCCGATAGAATTAGCTTCAGGCGCAGTAACCGGGTGGTCAATGATTGGAAGCTTGCCGAAATACCTAAGCAGATCGAAGTAATAAAATGCCCGCAGAAACTTAGCTTCGGCCTGTAACCTGGTTGCTAATGAAGCCGAACCTACGTAGCTGCCATTTTTGGCAATCTGGTCAAGCAGGGTATTAGCCCTGAAAATACCGTTAAAGTCGGTGCCCCAGGCTTCGGTAACGTAAGCGTTTGCTGCTAATGAGGGAGAAAAATCATTTACCGGGTCCCAGTCACGTACGGTAACTGAAACACCGTAAATATTATCCGAACGGATTTCAGACATGTTGGCTAACCGTACCGGGTAATTGTGCAGATCGGCATAAATAGCGTTTGTTGCTTGCAAAAAATCGCTTGGCGATTTATAAAAAGTTGCTGTTGTTGAGCTGGATATTGGTACCTGGTTTAAATCCTTATTACAGGAAGCCATTAAAATAACAGCTGATATGGTTGATAGAAAAAATATCTTTTTCATTTTAATTGGTTGAAATAATTAAAAAGTAACATTTAAGCCGAAAATCAATGATTTAGCCAGCGGCAAGCCTCCGTAATCCCCTGCTTCGGGATAGTTACTGTCCGAACTGATGGCTGTGTTTTGCGCCTCCGGGTTGAAACCTCCATAATATTTGTCATGCCCGAAGAAGTTTTCGGCCGTAACATACAAGCGAGCTGCTCCTAAAACTTTGGTTTTAAAGATATTTTTAAGATCGTACCCTAATGTGATATTTCTAACCCTCACATAATCTGAAGAGTATAACCAATCGGTATTGGCTACGAAACCGAATGTAGAGTAAGCTTTACTAACCCTACCCGCTCCCTGATTTTCGGGCGATCTCCAGCGGTTATCATAAAACGCAGGAGCATTATCGGTAAAGCCCTGGCCGGTACGAGTTATAGCCCTGCCCAGCAGTGAATAAACAGATCCGCCATTTTGGCCCTGAACTAAAACAGTAAAGTCGAAACCTTTCCAGCGCACGGTATTGGTAATACCCCAGGTGTAATTAGGGCTGGGGTGGCCAACAATTTGTTTATCGGCTTCGGTTATCACACCATCGCCGTTCAGGTCCTGATATTTCGGGTCACCAACGGTTTCACCCGTGCCGTAGGTTGCCACGTGGTTATCAATATCGGCCTGTGTAAGGAAACCTATCTGCCTTACTACATAGATACTGTTTATTGGCTGGCCTACGCGCAAAATAGCGTCTGAAACATCAAAGGAGTTTGGAATAATAATTTGTTTCTGATTACCGTAAAGGCTTACGATTTTATTTTTGTAATGACTGATATTAATTGATGTGCTCCATTGAACTTTGCCAACCAAATTACGACTTGTCAATTCCAGCTCCTGACCAATGTTACGCACTGAACCTGCATTGCGCAGCTGGCTGCTGAAACCGGTAGATTGCAGGATAGGTACATTCAGCAACAAGTCGGTATTTAGTTTGTTATAGTAATCAAATGAACCGGTTAAACGATTGCTGAAAAACCCGAAGTCGAGGCCCACATCATAAGTTTGTGATTTTTCCCATTTGATATCTGGGTTTGGTAAGTTACTTGGTGCCTGCCCGATGGCTAAAGCCTGAGGTGAACCCAAAACATATCCATATGAACCTATTTGCGAAATACTTCCATAATCGGCAATGCTGTTATTACCATTTACGCCATAACTAAAGCGTAGTTTCAAGTCGCTTACCGCAGACAGTCTTTTCATAAAATCTTCCTGTATGATACGCCAGCCTACAGATGCTGAGGGGAAAATACCGTATTTGGTATTGCCGCCAAATCTTGAGGAACCGTCTTCACGCAAGCTTGCGGATAACAGATACTTGTTCTTATATGCATATTGCGCGCGGCTAAAGTAGGATACCAACACACTTTTGGTGCTGGAGGTACTGCCTGTTACCGCTGCGGCAGCATTTAAAGTTTGGATAACGCTGCTGGTATAACCGCCAACTGATGATAATGAAGACTGATCTAAACGATCGGTATTGTAAGACTGGCCTAACAATATACTCAGACTGTGATTTGCGTGAATAGTGGTATTATAAGTCAGCGTGTTTTCATTAACAAAGGTTTGCCTTTTAAAGGTGCTGTATGATCCTGAAGTATTAGCTGTTAAATTAGGATTTTTAGCAGCATCAAACGTTCTGGAAGCAAGATTACCGGCTATGGTATACGGTGTGTAGCTATTAGTGGCATTGTCAACATTATCAAGATTCAATGAGCTTCTTAACGTCAACCCTTTTATAATTTCGTATTCGGCAAATATGCTGCCCAGTGTGCGGTATTTTTTGGTTTGCCCTACCTTGTTCTCCAATTTAGCTATGGGGCTGTTTGGTGAATTACCCCAGGTGTATTGTCCGTTCTTAAACGCGTTGGGATATAAACCTACCGTATCTTCCTGAATAGGACTATAGCTTATGGCCTGGTGAAAAATATTGTCTTTCCCTTCTACACCAGGGTCCTGCGAAATTGAATAAGTGGGTGCAATGTTTAAACCTAATTTCAGGTTTTTGGCAATACGAGCTTCCACATTGGCCCTGGCCGAGTAGGCTTTATAACCCAGGCCTTTCACAAAACCATCCTGGTTGGCGTAGTTGCCCGAAATAAAATAATTTACAAATTCATTGCCACCGCTTGCGCTCAATGCCTGGTTTTGCATAGCTCCTTTCTGCTCAATCGCTTTCTGCCAGTCTATATACTGCAGCCCGGGATGGCCCGGCATGGCCCATCTAGGATCGAGCATATAGGCTGAGCTAAAGGCACCGCCATTCATCGCCTGGCGTGTTGCATTATCGTCACTGGCAGTTGCTCCTTTTGCGCCATATTTGAGCACATAGGCAGCATTGATCATTTCGGTAGCCCTGTCAATCCATTGGTCGCCGTTAAGCATGGGCAAATATTTGGCGGCAGCATTGTAACCGTAGTAAGCACTATAGCTAATTTTAGCCTTGCCCGATTTTCCTTTTTTAGTGGTGATCAATACAACGCCGTTTGACGCCCTTGAGCCGTAGATAGCCGCCGCTGCTGCATCCTTTAAAACCTGGATATCTTCAATATCATTTGGGTTGATATTATCAAGCGGATTTCCTGAGCCAAAGCTACCACCGCTGCCTATTGCCGATACAGACAAAGGAAAGCCATCTATTACATACAAAGGCTCATTACCGGCACTTATGGAGCCGCTGCCGCGCACGTTAACACTAAATGCTTTACCCGGCACACCCGTTGTTTGCTTAACAGTTACACCTGCCATTTGGCCTACCAAGGCCTGGTCAACACGGGTTATAGCCCGCTCGTTCAGGTTATCGGCCTTGAAGGTAGCCTGAGATCCGGTAACATTAGCCCGTTTTTGAGCGCCGTAGCCGATTACTACCACTTCGTTCAATTGCGATTCAGTTTCCGTTAAACTAACATTGATGGTATTGTTTGTGCCTACGGTAACTTCTTTAGCATCAAAACCGATTGATTTAAATATTAAAACCTGCCCTGCGGAAGCCTTAATGGAGTATTTTCCGTCAATATCAGACGTGGTACCTGATTTCGTGCCTTTTATTTGCACGGAAGCAGCCGAAACCGGCTGGTGCTTACTATCTGTAATAGTACCCGTAATGCTAAGCTTTTGTGCCAACGCACTGTTTGCCCCTGCCACATTAAAGAGCAGCAACAGCAATAGCATTTTACAAGAATAAATAAAAATTCTTTTCATAAAATCAAATTAAGGGGTTTACTGTTTGGTACAGTTTGGGTTATAATTGTATAAACGAACATAAAAGTTAATTTCAATAATACCATCCTGTAGTATCCTGCTCCGATACATCAAAAACACAAAAAAAGGTAGCCAACATGACCACCTTTTTGAAATTAACCCTTAAATAATTACCTAACAAACAACGGCTTAACCGGTTCAAGTGTTACCGGCCCAATCAAACCGGAAGGCTTTGGTTCCCAGTTTATCGTGGTAAAAAGCCCATCAGGCCCTTTAGAACCAGGACTATGTGATTGAAAATTGGTATTATAAAATATCCGGTAAGGCATATGCTTCTTATCCATATCAATGATCCGGTTAACCATGAGGTTAGCTACCCTCACTTGCAACTGATTAACTGTCCTTAACTGTGCTGAAGGTATAGTAACCACATACTGCGGACCAATAAGTGTTGCCAGTTTTCTACCATTTAAATAAACCTCGGCACTTTCATTAACTTTTCCCAGGTCAAGCTTCCAAACAGCGGCATTTTGTACCGGCTTTTTAAAGATGATATTATAACTACCTGTTCCGGAAAAAGCTTTAAGGTCATCACCACCTAAATCTGTCCATGATTTGAGCGCTGCGGTTTTTATTGGCTGAGGTAATGTCGGACCACCTTCGGTAAAGCTCAGTGTCCACGTACCGTTAACAGGCACCTTGTTACCTGCAACCTGATAATAGAGATACGCTGCTATTTGAGTTTTTACAGGCAGGGTTTGTAAAATACAGCTTTGCCCCGGCGATAATTGCAGATAAACGCCGGTTTTACCATCGGCCTGCTTCCGGCTTTTTGCGAGTCCGTAGTTTTTTGTCATCGGATCAAATACTACTACTGATGCAGCACTAACAGATAGATCAACCCAACCATTAACCTGGTTACCGCCGCTATTTGTTATAAAGTAGCTGTTGCCATTTTCATAAGTACGGCGTACAAATTGCAGCCCTTTATCGGTCATTTGTTCCCTGTTTATTCCCGCCGCGTCCAGCAACGGAGCAATATCATCTGCTATTAAAAAACGGCCTTTGCCAACTTTGGCAATTTTAACACCATTATTTTCAGCAGTAAAATTAAGCCCGGCAAGCAGTGTTTTAAATGCTTTTTCGCGTTCCTGCAACCCGGAATATCCCGGAACACCCGATGGAAGATTTTTATACACCACAATTGTTGCCCCGGTCTTTGCCAGATCCACCATTTTATTAAAGGTTTCGAGCGGGATATATTTATTATCAGGCAAAAGGATAGTCTTATAATTAAGACCGCCGGTAAGCAAATGACTACCGGAGGTTTGTAAATCCATTATTTGCTTATCTGATATAAAATCAAACGTGTAGCCCTTTTTAAGCATTTCTTCGGCAGAGGATTCAAAGCCTGTCCCCTTAAAATCGGGTTTCATGGCATCATAATGCTTAAGCAAGCCCCTATCCCCCGGCTCGGAAAAGCTATCAAATAACGGGTAATAAACCAATATATCATTATTGGGCTTTCCTTGCTGCAAAAACGACTGACAATTAGTTATGTATTGATTTAAAGTTGAGAAATCATTCCAGAACGGGTTAGTTTGATTAAAGTGAACTGCAGCATAAAATAACCATCCCGGCCATTGGGCATTTTGAGGCGAGTAACTGATGCCGTGATAGAAAATATGGTTTACGCCTCCTACAAAATATTTATCGATAGCCTGTTTCACATCTCCCAGCGACGATAGAAAATGATCATTAAGCCATGTTGCCGACTCGGACGATGCAAGAGGTTTTCCCATTACATGTGCTGCCGATGTGGCAAATTTAAACCGCAACACATCATCGCCCTCTGTTTCGGGAATATCAATAGCAGCATACAGATCCAGTATATTTGATGGGGAACCGTGTGATTGATTGCGGATTAAAGCGCCCCTGGTTTTGGCCCAGTCATGCCATGGTTTGGTAAAATCATCAAGCAACAGGTCGGATATGGTTTGGCGATAGTCGCATAGTATGCGGCTATTATTTTCCTTATTATCATTACCTAATAAAGCCGGCAAGTGATCGCGCAGATCGTACCCGCGGCGTTTAATAAATTCGTCAAAAAACAGCGGGGTAAAGTTCGATTGCCCGCGGGCATCATCCACTTCGTACGAGTCATTAAAATATGCCCTGATCCCGCTTAAATCCTGCCCTTTAAATGCCTGATCAAACCGGGCAAGGTAATGATTAAGTGCCGGCTTGGAAAAATGATCGATAACATAACCCTCACCTCCGGGAGCCGCACGCTCAACCATCTTACCATGCCAACCCTGGAAAAGTGCGTACAGCTTCCATTCGCCGGCGGGTGCTGTCCAGTTAAGTTTGCCGGCTGCATCAACTTTATCGGTAAGGTTCAATACCTGCCCCTTGTCATCATAACCCATTAAAACCGTTAAAGGAATCCGTTTCTCAAACCTTACCTGGTCAAGGGCCATTAACTGGAGGTTTTTATTGCTGCTAATGGGTTCAACCAAATCTGTAATCTTCGGAGCCTGGCCGTCGGCCCTCACCAGGGGCTGCTGTACGAATACCACAGGTTCACTCAGTTTTTCGCCACCTTTAACATCGTAATTTTTCCAAAATAGTTCTTTACTGGCATCTTCGTTGCTAACCCAGGGACCGCCAAAAGGCCAACCTGTAGCATTGGCCAAATCAATACCCATATTTAGCCTTTTTGCCTCGGTTAGCGTGTACTTTAACATATCCACCCATTGCGGCGACAGGTATTGAATAAACTCATCTTCATGCCCTTTCACTCCATAAATCGGCGTTACCTCCAATCCACCCAAACCGGCATTATGGTAGCTTTCCATGTTCCAGGTAAGGTCTTTTTATTTACAGCGCTGCCTTCCCACCACCAGCGGGCCCAGGGTTTGGTTTGTTCGGTGGTTGCAGGCCAGCCAATTTGTGCAGATGCGGTTTGAGTACCTGCTAACAGTGCAAATACAAGGGCTATTTTTATATTATTTTTAATGAATGACATCTGTTTAAAATTATTGATGTTTGGCAATTTCCACGGCGTAAACACCTTCGTGACCTTCAAAGTTGGCCCTGAAGATAACCCATTTTTCATCGGGCGAAAAATGCACATTAGGCTCCAGGTGATAATTATGATGTTTCATATTTACCAGTTTTTCTGATTTAAAATGATCGCCGTTAGGCTTAAACAAATAGATCCACATACCATCGGGTGCTTTGGCTACCTGTCCGGAATTGCCTCCGTCGCCGGCAAATGTTTGCTCGTCTTTAGTTACATTAAAGTGGATCGACCATTCGTTCCTGTCCATTTGATAAACGCGGTCTTCTTTTCCTGTTTTCATATTAATGCCTGCCAGAAAAAATGTTTGCCCCTTGGGTTTCTGCAAATCAAACCACTCGGTATTACCCAGCGGTGAAAAAACTCGTGGCCTGCTATTTCATTTACCATGGTACGTTTATGCAACAGCTTGTTTTCGCCGGTTTTTATATTGATGTTCCAGATCCGGTCCACCTTCTCCCAGGGGCCTTCATGGCAATAGGAAAGGTTATCAGGATCTGTAGGCGAAAAAAGCAGGTGATTTGTCCATTCGTTTTCCTGGTGTATTTGTTTCAATGTTTTATGTTTAACATCGAGCACGTATAAGGTATGTTGGATATGGGCATCATAGATCCTGTTAAAGAAATCATGCTTTTCGGGATATTTTGCAAGTATTTCACGCTCCTGCTCACCGGTAGCTTTAACAGAGGCCATATAGGTTCCATCGGCATTTACAGTACCTACCCTTCCTTTAAAGTCGGGAAAAAAGGCGTAAATGAACCTTGTTTTATGGGTGTTAACATTTACGGCGAATATACTGTCGGCACTTTGGTAAAACGCTTCACGGGTTTTGGCGCAAACCATCTCGCCGGATACTTTCGACCTGTTTGTTAACTGCTCTATTTTCTGAGTTTTTAAATTAACCGTAAATAGCTGCTCCCCCTTGTCCGTTTTACCATAAAATACCATTAGGTCGCCTTCATTCTTTATTTGAGGAACAAAAGGTGTATTGTTGAAGTAAAAACTACCATTGTCATTTTCGCGGTTCACCAGGCGGATTACCTTATGACTTGTTTCACTATCAATCCACTGTGCGGGCATAGGTTTGGCGCCACCTGTTTCCATTACCTTCTGGGCTTTTACAGCGGTCATGCCTGCTTGTAAAACAACAAGCGTTAATACAGCCAGTTTTTTACTCATTATCATTTTTATTAAAATTTATATGCTCCGACGTTCATACCGCCAATTAATTTCCATCAGGTTTTACAGTGCTGTTTTTAGGACTCGCTGGCAAGCTGAATGTTTCTGCCGGATCAGGATGAGCGGAATCAAAAGGCGACGCATCAATAATATACTGCTCAATACCCAAATGATTGCTCCTGATGCCTTCTATAATGCATTTTGCAAGTTCATAAGCACCATAACTGTTAAAATGCGTGTTATCAGCCAAATCTTTCGGCTGGTTTGGGAACGAGTTTGCAGGATACCAAACAAAGGCTTTTTTGACCCTTCGTTACCTAATGCCTCATAAAATTTAGCAGACATCGCATTAAGATCAATCAAAGGCACATGCAGTTCTGTAGCAACTTTTCTGGCTGCATCGGGATAATCGCCAAGGGTATTTACCACTTTATTGCTGTCATTAAAAGCCCGGCGACTGGTAGAGGTTATGATTACCGGAATGGCTTTTTCTGGCGAGCTTTATTGATAAACAGCTTAAAACGTTCTGTATATGATTTATAGGCGCCATCCTCCGGCCCTTTTTCTTTTTGATCGTTATGGCCGAACTCTATAAACAGATAATCGCCCGGCTTAATTACACTCAGCACTTTATCTAAACGATGACTATTTAAAAAACTACCCAAACTAAGTCCTGATTCGGCATGATCGGCAATGGCCACACCCGGTTTGAAAAACCGGGGGATCATTTGGCCCCAGGAACACCATGGCTCATCATCCTGATCAACTACGGTTGAATTTCCGGCCAGATAAAGGGTTACCTGGTCATCTACCTTTTCTATCTCCAGCGCATCAACACAGGGCCTTGTACCGTTAAATTCAAGACTAAGCTTATTGTCCCAATCGTATTTACCCAACTCGCGGGGCTTAAGCGCTACTTTACCGCCCGTACTTATTTCCGGCTTACGGATGTTTACGATGAAGCTTAACTTTTTAACCGAATTATTGGTCGTTACTTTTTCCAGCATCAACCTCCGCGATTCAGCTCGTACCGTAATATCACCACTACCTTTGACGTCGCCAACCGTTAAGGTAACCTTATAATTACCCTCAGGCACATTTACTGAGAGATAAAAAGGCTTATCAGCGGTTATATAATCATCTGTAAGTTTATTCCCCTCGCCGCGCGTTATTGCCTTTACTTCCTGGCCAAAATCAAATCCATAGCCTTTAAGCTCGCTAAAGATATCATCAGGACTTACTTTTTGATAACCCGCTGCAGCTTTTCCATTACCAAAGTCAAACTTAAAGCTGGTTTTAACCGCCTGTGCAAAAAGTGGCGCAGGCAAAATAAGCCGAAGCGAGACGCCAATAGCGCAAAACAAGATCTTGTAAGGCAGCTTGATCATTATGGATAGTATTTATCTGGTTATTTGCAGGCTAACACGAGCCCTGGTTTATAATAGATAAAGTTATGGCATGTTCATACCAACAGCGTCCTGCACCATCCTGATTGAAGGCCCTCTTATTGTAACAAATTCATCACTTTATTTATTTTGGCTGCTTATTAAGCTTCCCCGGCTTACACACGCAAAAGGTGGGAGTCTTATCAAACCTAATTTGATTAACTTTAAGTTTTTGCCAGTAGCCAGTTCAATAGTTATGAAGTCTTCACGATTTTTAGAATACATTTATATTGATTATTATTCATCTACCCCTAAATACATCCAGTTAGCTAACTCGATCATCAAAAGTGTTCGTGAAGGGAAATTAATCATTAACGAAACGCTGCCATCCATTAATGAGTTAAACTGCAACTTTGAAATATCACGTGACACCGCCGAAAAGGCTTATAAACACCTGAAATCAATCGGCCTGCTTGGCTCGGTACCTGGCAAGGGGTATTACATCAAAAACACCGAGGCGGGGCAGCAATTTAAAGTTTTTTTAATATTTAATAAACTAAGCACCCATAAAAAGCTGGTTTATGATGCCATAGTTGATGGTCTTGGGCATGAAGCCGCTATCGACTTTTATATATACAATAACGACTTCGAATTTTTTAAAAAACTACTTCAAAATAATAGCAACGATTATACTCATTATGTGATCCTGCCGCACTTTATGCACGGCGGCGAAAACGTTCACGATATTATCAATACCCTGCCCAAAGAGAAACTGATCATACTTGATAAATTAGTGCCAGGGATAAAAGGCGATTTTGCTGCCGTGTACGAGAATTTTGAAAAAGACATTTTCCAGGCCCTGGAGGAAGCCCTGCCGCAATTAAGAAAGTATCACACCCTAAAGATTATATTTCCTGAATACACTTATTTTCCAGGCGAGATTTTGAAAGGCTTTTTCAGTTTCTGTATCCAATATGCATTTACCTACAAAGTAGTTCATGACATACAAGGCGAACCCATACATGAAGGAGATGTATTCATTAACCTGATGGAAAACGACCTTGTGGTTTTGATTGAAAGGATCCTGGCTACGGAGTTAAAAATAGGTAAAGATGTTGGCGTGATATCATACAATGAAACCCCGTTAAAAAAAATCATCCTCAATGGCTTAACCACTATATCCACAGATTTTGAACAAATGGGAAAAATGACCGCGGAGATTATTAAAAATGGTTCTACCGGCCGTTACGAGGTGCCTTTTTACCTTACACTCAGAGCATCGTTATAGCGATTTTCGGATAATTATTTTAAAAGCGTTTTTAATAACCGCGGCTTTGTTTTGCAACATTAGCTCAGCTGCTTTTCTGCCCATTTCTTCAAAATCACTGGTAATAACGGTAATATCCAATAATTCTTTAAACACGGTTTCATTAAAAGATATGATCCCTATATCTTTCCCTAATTCATATCCACTTGCTCTGGCGCCTTTAATCAGATCGGCCAGGTCATTTTCGGTCAATGCAATATAAAGGGTGCTTTTTTTGAGATCGTCTGTTTTAAAAGCGTCTATTACTTCAAACTTTTTGTTTTTCTCTTCACAAAACTGCATTATTCCATCTTTAATTTCGGGCGGATGGTGGCGGTCTACAGGATATATGATAATTAATTTTTTGTATTTGGCAATCAGATCGGTGACTACATTTAATGCCCCGTAGATATCGTTGCGAAAATCCTGGAATACAGCCGACTGCCTGGTTAATTTGGGCAAATCTTTATCCAGCAATATCAACTGATCAACCGGGATCTTCTTTAAAATGGTTAAATATTCCTGCTCGTTACTATAATCAAAAAAATGCGGCATTACCACATAATAATGATAATTGCCCAAATTTGAATCTATACTTTCCTCGAGCAAAGCGGGATTATAATGATGAATATGAAGATCGACCCTGGCTTTATCACCCAGGGTGCGTACGATGGTATCATAAACCGTTTTCTTATAAGAGCTTAACTTATTAAACAACAAAAGTACCTTGATCCGCACATCGGGCTTACCGACTACAAAATAACCCTTTCCGGAAACCGAACGGATATAGCCATTGCTCTTAAGTATCGTGTAAGCCTTTTCAATGGTGTCCCTTGCTACACCGTGTTGCTTGCTGTATGTATTTATTGATAGCAGCTTTTCATTTTTCCGGTAAACACCTTTGTCAATATTCTTACTGATTGATCCGACAATTTGCTGTACGAGGGATTTCACCCCGTAATTAGCTCTTTGCTTTGTTTGCATTATGCTTGTTTAATTGGTTTACAACGGCCGTTAAACATAGTTTAAATTTATCAAAGCCGTTATAAGCAATGAAAATATAAAATATGTTATTAAATTAAAATATTGGGGTTATAGGCAGCATCGGTATTTTTTATCAGCTACTTTAAGGCTCCACCTCTAATAAAATAAATCTATGTTTAATATGACCATTTAATAATTTAAGCGTCGCACAAAAACGATAAAACTACCTAACAGGCACAAAAAGCACTGCATCAGCCACAATTACGCCATCTGCGTTTTTATTCGAAGTTTCTACATATACCTTATTTTCTTCTGAAAAGTTATATAGCCCCAGTGGAAGCCACTCACCTGAAGTTTGGCCTTCTACCTGCAAATCAGACTGGTTGATTATCTTTTCTGTGGCCTTCTCACCATCGTAAATAGTAATGTAAGTTTTTGCTGCCGGATTCATAACCTTGGGGAAATAGGTATAAACATGGTAAGCACCTTTTTTTAATTTTTCCGGAATAAATCTTACCGATTTCGCAGTTTCTGCTTTTGAGTTATCAGTGAGATAGGTTGGCCCATAACCGCCTGATTTTTCAGTTTTCCAATTGCCTGTTATGTGACTGTCCTCATTGTCAACCAGTACTTCGGGCATACTTCCGTCTGCAAGAGGGTCTGTCCTGAGCAAGCTTTGTACTTCTTTTACATTAACCTGCTGTATTGCTATTTTTTTATCAATAGCCTGGCATGCCGCCACAGCCGAAGATTGGCCTAATACCATGAATACCGGCTCCATCCTGATTGATCCGTAAGCTATATGACTTGCAGATAAGCATACCGGGACAAATAAATTAGCGGCTTCCTTTTGCTTTGGGACTATTGCCCTGTACGAAACAGCGTATGGCGCAAAACCATGTACCTGAACATCCCCCTCATTTTTCACCACGCCATTCACTACCAGCCTTTCGCAATTATGCGAATCCATACCATATGCGGCCATTCCTACTCCATCTTCTACCTGTTCTTTTCCCTGGCAATGATGCTGGGTCATAACCAGTTCACCAATCATTCGGCGGGCTTCCCTGATATAAAGCTGCGGTGTCCAGTTCCCGTTATCCGTATATTCATCTTTAGGGTAGCCCCATTGTTTCATTTCGTCCCTGATATTTCCGGGTATGCGGGTGTCATTGCCGATAAAATAAAAGAAGCCTTTGGTATAATCTTCATGCTCCTTCCAAATTTTTGTCCTCGTATTATAATCAGCCTCCGGATATTCCCAGTTCATCCCGATCATATCCGTCGAGAAACCTCCGTTATTATTGATATCCGTTTTGCCATTAGGCATTTTACTTATAAAAAAAACATCGGAGCATGATTTCCAGGGTTGTTTCTCCTTTAAACGCAGCAGTAACTCATACTTTTTGGGATCATAATTTTCGGGTTTTGAAATTGGGATCCGGTTTTCGGGCACATTGGTTAACGTGATACGAAAATTGTATGCCTGCACTTTTTTATCTCCTGCACCATTTGCTTGTAATACTTCCTTACTTATACCCCACAACAAACCGCTTTTCGCGTCGCCCGGCACTTTATAGGGATCAATATTATCCGGAAACTGGTGTTTATCCAGCAACTCCACTCCGTTTATAGTTTCATCATACTGGCTGTTAGCTTCTCTTCCTACAGTATAAGAAACACCCGAGCGGGCCATCAGGTCCCCTTCATAAGTACAATCAATAAATACCTTAGCTCGAATAGTCTTATTGGTAGCAGTCGAGGGCTTATAGCTGTCCTCTACTATAATTTCCTTTAGCTGATTTTCTTCCTTTTTCACTTTTATAAGCCTGTTCCGGAATAAAACAGGAAAGCCAGCTCTTTTTACATAATCGTTAAAAATGCCCTCCGCTACCTTTGGCTCAAATATCCATTGTTCAAATTTCCCATAATGCGTACCTATACGGCGGTAAAAATCCCGTGCTAAACCTGTCACCACATATTTGTTCCCAATATCCGTATAGCCAAGACCTCCCGAACTCATACCACCCAAATGCTTTCCCGGCTCTATCAAAATCACCGTTTTCCCAATCTTTTTTGCCGTATACGCAGCAATTACGCCTGCGGAGGTTCCGCCATATACACAAATATCAGCCGTAATTAATTTGCTGCTTTGCGCATTTACCGAAACCCCGGCCATAAAACAGGTAGTTATGATTGCAAGGATGATCACTTTAATATTTTTCATGATTGCTTATTAAACATTACATTTTTAGAAAAAGATATGCCAGTAAATCTTAAGGGATAGGTAGTTAAGACTTGTAAATTTTAATTATTTAATTTTAAGCCTAATATCTGACAATTAAAAAAATATATAAATGTTTTCAGATTACGCCGGGGAGCTTAAATGATGGCGTATAGGTTTCGGAAGTTTGCTGTGATGAGTTGCCAATTCCTGCGCCGGTTAACTCAGTTGAACTGGTAGTGTATATAAATACTTTTCGCGTATTTATTGATCACCCAATAGTCAGGGTCATCAAGGGTATTTGCTAAACAGGCTGGTATCATGCCTGTAATGGAAAAGCCTTAGCAATGCTTTGGCAAATAATAAAACAAGTACGGGAATGCTGAATGCAATTACCCTAAACCATCCTATTTTTTTGCTGGAGAGTTACTGAGGCTTTAAATATTTATTTGGTAGCGGCATTTACTTCGGGAAACCAAACGGTCATTTCGCCTTTACCACGGTTTGCCCATGAATAATAAGGGATGGCCGTAAGCTCTACCTTTTTAGCAGCTTCGCCTTTTGTTTTACTCAGGATCTCTCCTTTTAAAACAGTTATGCCATTTAACAGGTTGGGTTCGGTTACAGGTTTAAAAGCTGCGTTTGCAGGGATTGCTAAATTGCTCACCGTTCCGCCGTTATCTTTCCACTCGGCGCAGTATATAATCGGGCCGCGTTGAAGGGCTGTTTTACCTTTATCATCAACCAATGCTTTATTGGCAATAACCTTTTTAACTTCCATCGGCAGGTTTAATTGGATGTTATCACCTTTTTTCCATTGCCTGTTAATTACAGCGTAGCCATTTTCAACTTTATAAGCAACAGCTTTGCCGTTTAGTTTCAGGCTGATTTTTGCGGCTGATTTATTTTGGAAAGCATACAGATCAGACGGGATCGCCTCTACCCTTGCCCAGCCCGGGATCCGGATGTGCATGGCAAAATTAGTTGGAGTTTCCGGTGTCACAGCAAACGACAGTGCACCATTCCACGGGTAATTATTGCTTTGAACAATGCTCACTTTTTTATTACCTATCTCCATATTGGCTGTGCCGGCAATAAACAGGTTTACAAATACATTATTATCCTTTTGGGCATACATATAGCCTGACAATGAGGGCAGGAAACGCGCCATATTGGTTGGGCAGCATGAGCACTCAAACCAGCCGGAACGCTCGGGCTCAAGTTCATGATGTGTAACCCCATTGGTTACCTGCATGGCGTTGGTGTAGAAGAATGTCTTACCATCCAGCCCAACACCCGAAATTAACCCGTTGTACAAAACTTTTTCCATCACATCAATATATTTCGACTCGCCGTGCAGCAGAAACATCCTCTGGTTCCAGAACACATCACCTATTGCCGCACAGGTTTCATTATAAGCGGTAGTATTTGGCAGCTCATAATCGGCTCCGAAACGTTCACCGCCCGGTACAGCTCCGATGCCGCCCTGCACATAGATTTTTTTCCAACCATGTTGTTCCAGATCTTATCAATGGCGGCAATGTATTCCTTATCGCCGGTTAAAGCGGCAACATCGGCCATGCCCGAGTACAGGTACATTGCCCTTACGGCGTGGCCCTCAGCATCTTCCTGGGCTATAACAGGTTCATTATCCTGCCAGTACATCCCGTTCTTCCATTCGTCGGTACTGGTTTTATCATAGGTGCGATGCCCTCTTTCGTCAATAAAAAATTTAGCAAGATCGAGATATTCTTTTTTGCCGGTGATGCGGTACAGGCGTACCAGGCCCATTTCCACAATTTCGTGGCCGGGCGCTACATGCCTTTTACCCGGCCCGAAGGTTTTAATCAGCAGATCGGCATTTTTAAGCGCAATATCTAAAAAGTTGCGCTTGTTGGTAGCCAGGTAATGTGCGGCCGCGGCCTCAAACATGTGTCCGGAGTTATACAGCTCGTGGCTCAGCTCGTTCTCTTTTACCCAACGCTCCGGGCCCGACCATGCGTGCGGATGCAATGGGTCAATAGTACGGGCGGTATAAAGATATCCGTCCGGCTCCTGCGCTTTTCCTACTATCGTGATCAATGAATCGACATAAGCATCCAACTTTGTATCAGGATGAACGGCCATCGAGTAAGATGCCCCTTCAATGGTTTTATAAATATCCGTATCATCAAAAGGAAACTTAGTACAAAACTTACCGCTGCGGGCGGCGGCCATTTCAAAATTTTTAACCCTGCCGGTATTCTCGCACCGGGCAAATGATGCCGGGATGGTGACCGTACGATTGGTTTCAATACGCGAGGTCCAAAACTTATCGTTAAGCTTTACATTGGTAAATGATACCGGCTTAATGGGATAATCCTTGGTTTGCGCATAAGCAATGCCGCAATAAAATGATAATGCAATAAGTAATCTTTTTTCATCCTGATGATATGTTAGTTCAAAAAAACAATGCAGGTCAACCCACCATCCCGCGCTTTATTTATTTTTATTAGTAACCTACGAGCTTTAGCCAATACCATTTGTAGATTTCTTTAAACGCATCAATATCTCCAGGTTCAAAGAGCCCGGTCAATTGAACATCCGTATGATCATAAAAATTTTTCATTTAAGATAAAATCATCCTTACCGGCATTTCGTACGTACATAATTATAAGCGTACTAAATACATTCAATTGACGAGATAAAATTATTAATTCAGATTGTTGTTTACGCTTATCACATCCCAAGCAGCAATTTTGGCATGGTGTAACTATTTTAGGCTATAACGACGACAAGATAAGAAATAATTTATATTGAAAAACAGAAATAAAAAAATTAATTGTATTTACAACACTAATAAATACATGCAGCTTGGCGATCCAATAAAGCGTTCGTACAGGGCAAGTTTAAGCTACCAAGGGCTTCGATTAAGCGAGAAGCTGTTTCAATAACTGGAGATTTTCCAGCGCTGCCCCGGCGGTATTGTTGAAGTAAACGTAAACTATTTTACCCTCCTGCTGCCATTCATTGATGTACGAAGCATATTCAGAAAGGAAACTTTCGCTGTAACTTCCTTTATAATTGCCCGATGGGCCATGAAAGCGCAGGTAAACCAGTTCATCGGCGGTGATTTCCATGGGCGTGGCCGATTTGGGCATATCCTGCAGTACCATTGCTGCCTGGTACCAGTTTAAAAGTTCAAAAACTTCATCCCTGTACCAGGACGGGTGACGAAATTCGACGGCCATGGACCAGGTATAAGGTTTAAGGGCCTCCAGCAATTCCGTTAACTGAGGAAGAGCTCCCGCCTGCAGGCTTGGCGGAAACTGAACAAGCAGACAACCCCGCTCAGTTTCCGGCAAATGGATAGCCTGCATAAAACGGGTAACCTCTTCCTCATTAAAAAACAAACTTTTCTGGTGCGTGATCCCCTGCCACAGCTTGAAAGTGAAACGAAACCCCTCGGTTACTTCCGTTGCCCACCGGGCTATGGTTTTTGCCTGCGGGATTTTATAAAAAGAGCTGTTGATCTCTATACTGTTCTCCTGCAAAGCATAATAACCCAGCCGCGACAAATGGCTGTATTCAGGGGGAAAATCCCGCCTGGGCCTGTCGATTTGTAAGCCACTGGTACCTCCAAAAAATAGTCCTTTCATAGGTCAAGTATGATATACCAATGATTGTCATCGTCAAGGGCATAAGCCAGGCCGTCACTCAATTCAAAAACGTCACGGCCATGTTTTTGACTAAAGTAGATTTTCTCATCACGGATAATAGTACCATTGTTTTCCACCCGCAGA
Source organism: Mucilaginibacter sp. P25 (assembly GCF_050859465.1). Taxonomy (NCBI): domain Bacteria; kingdom Pseudomonadati; phylum Bacteroidota; class Sphingobacteriia; order Sphingobacteriales; family Sphingobacteriaceae; genus Mucilaginibacter; species Mucilaginibacter sp. P25. Next base: position 5,201,102 of record NZ_CP193937.1, read on the forward strand.
AAAAAGTAGCGCGCCTATATTCGGTGCAACATCTTTAAGGTGCCTGGCCTCCCCCTCTTTTACAAATGCCGAACTCATGCCTGTTTAAGTTTGGCTTCCATGCTTTGGGTAGTGTGCGGCACCGCAAGCAGGCGTTCCCTTGGTATCAGTTTACCGGTAGAACGGCAAATGCCATAAGTCCTGTTTTCAATACGCATCAGCGCGGCTTCAAGCTGCTCGATGAATTTTTTCTGACGGGCGGCCAGCTGGTTGATCTGTTCCTTTTCAAAAGTTGCCGAACCATCTTCAAGCGTCTTGCCCGCAATTGCGGCATCGTCCCCGTTGGTGTTTGAAGCACTTAGCGTTCCCACCAGTTCCTGCAGCTCTTCGCGTGCCATGCCGATCTTTTCTTTGATCAACGTTTTGAATTCATGTAATTCGGTATCAGTGTACCGTGTTTTAGTAGTTTCTTGTTGCATGATTGGCTTAACAAACATTTGCATAAATGGTTGACATAAATGTGATAAGCCAAACAAAACTGTTCAAATCGTTCCCTTTGGATTAACCCCTAACAGCACTTCCCCGCGAAAAAGTTGATTATTCAGCCGACCCTCTCCTCAATTTAATTAAATAATTAAAAATATTCTTCAAAAGAACTATTACGCATTTACAATGTATTTAAAATCTATTCAATGACATTTATGAACCTCAAACGAGATGTTACCAGGAATAGTCCCTGGCAGTCTCTCAGCAGTCCGGCAGCCAGGGTTAAGACCTCCGGGTAAAAGTATTTTTCCAGTGAAGATAGTAAAACCCTGAACATCTTATATCCCATTCCATAGGTATCATTTTTTAATGGCGCTGATATCGCCATTCCTTTCCATATACACCTTGTGTATCTTTTCTAAGTCTTCGGTAAGTGCAGATTTGCGAACGCTCTGCATCACATCTTCACGGCAAACCAGCGCCCGTTTCATCCGCTCTTCATCAAACCGGCCGCCACGAAAAAGCGGGATCTTCTCTCCTTCTACCCAACTAACCAAAGGACTGTTACGTGCAATAAGCCAGCCCAGCAGCCGGTGCAGCAGAACCATCACAAAGCAGCAAACAATAACCGGCACAAAAGCCGATGCGCCAACCACCGCCCTGCTCATAACAGCCCCAAGCGAAATGCTGACGATATTATCAAGCGGGGTACGTAACCCAAAAGAGCGACGTCCTGAAATGCGGATCAGTATAAGCGCTATAAAAAAGATAACAACGCCGCGGCTGCTCATTTGCAGCGCATTCAGGTCCTTCCCCTCTCCAAAAACAGTGATCAATAACTTTTCCATAACTCAATTTTTTAAAGGTCCGCTGCAAACAACTACGGGCTTGACGTTTTGGGCCGAACGATACCTTACCGCCAGCCAAATGCCCGCTGCAACAAACCCGATGATGATCAAAAATCTTATTTTGCTTATCATAAACTCAATAACTGACGCGCCACCGGCGCTTCCAGGAATCCGGTTACTCTGACCTCTTATTACTCCTGGTATAACGTTTTGATTTATTTTGTTGATTTACCTTCGCTGCATCAATAGAATGTGTTTTGGTAAGGTCACTCTCCTTTTGCGCCAGTTCTGATAAACGGATATAAAATTTGTACAGGTGATCCAGCTCCTCTTCAGTCAGGTCCTCAATATTTACCATCCTGTTACTGGTACCTTCGTGAGAGGCCAGCAATTCATTCAGTTTTAAATGGACAGCTTTCGAATCCTTATTCTGAGCTTTCTGGATAAGGAAGACCATTAAAAAAGTAACGATGGTTGTACCGGTATTGATAATAAGTTGCCAGGTCTCTGAGTAGTGAAATACCGGCCCGGTAACAGCCCATACAACGATGGTGGACACAGCGATAATAAAAGCGGCCGAACTGCCGGTTGCCGCAGTAGCCCAGTTAGAGAACCGCTCAAAGTAATTGATTTTCTTTTTCATGTTATTTCCAGCTAATAGTGATTTCGGCATTGCCGGGTATTAAATATTCAAAGTGGCCGCCTTTGCTTTTTTTGCCGTGGATAGGCTTATGATTAATGTGCACTTCTACCCCTGGTAATTTACCAGGACCGGTCTTAACCACCATCAGGCGGCAGTCGATGCGATTATCGCCCGCCATGCGGACATGAAGATAATCTTGCTTCCTGGTTGAAAATCGATAGAGAGGATAATCAGTGAAGACCATGAAAGGCTGATCGGGTATACGGATATAGTGGCGTGGCAGGATCCCGAAAGCGTTGCCTGCCCCATATACTTCCTGGCCTACCTGCCCTGATTTTTCCCAGCCGTCATGTAAATCCTCAAGCGCGATCCACAGGTTCGGATCAACCTCTCCTATTTTGGGCTTTTCCTGGAGCATTTCTTTTGGAAGCATTGTTGGGTAGTAATAAGCAGCACGGTCTACAAGGTAACGGACATATTCGGTTATCAGGAGGCGTACCGATGGTAAAATCTCAATATCTTGGGCGTTGCGGAGATAGTCATGCAGCGCGCAAAACACTTCCTGCTCTTCGTATACTGCCGTATAAGGAGCATCATTAAGCGGAAACAGCGCAAAAAATGTCGGGAAGTTCTTCCCATAGCCATAATCACAGTCCCAAAGCTTCACGTTGTTAAATACACCGGCCAGGCACAGATAACTAAGCTGGCGGTAAATTTCTTTTTTGGTGATTTTATATAAGCGCAGCATTGCACCAGCTGAAAAGGCTGTATTGTTGGCCTGATAAAACAGGTCGAACCCCTGTCCGCGCAAATGCATAGCAGCTTTTTCCGCTTCGGTTAAATATCGTTTTTCGCCCGTAAGCTCCCAGGCCTGCAGCATGACATGGGCAAATAAACCCGGCACATCCTTTTCACCTCCTTTGCCTGGCTGCGTTTCGGCTTTCACTACCTCAAGAGTATCCACTTTATAAAAAACCGGCCATTTATAATCAAAATGATGCGCCACCCTTATCGAAAATTCCAAAGAATCCAAAAAGAGTTTCCTGGCAACCTTATCGCCCTTCAGCGCAAGGCGCGACAGGTTTAACAAAGGGTGGTGCAGGTACCAGGAATCCATAACCAGCGGTTGTTTTTGCTCCTCCTCACCTTCCAGCGTATCGGCTGCTTTTGGGTGCCAGCGCATTATGGTGCTGTATTTTTCACTATAGAATGATGGCAAGCTGGCTTTAACTTTTTCATTACTTCCAGTTCCGCGCCGCTCCATTCCACATAATCAAGTAAAGGAAGCAGTACCGCCAGTTGCACCATGATTTCGGGAGGAGTGACATAGTCTGATACATAGGCGTTAAAATAATGATGACCATCAAGTTGTACCCAGCAGCCCGGGCTGTCTATCAGGTCCTTTAGTCCTTTGCCAAGTATGTCGGGCCAATGGGTATAATTGGTTGCCGGTTTGGGTAAAGCCAGGTAAACTTCAGCCAGCAGGTTGAGATATTGCTGAGCCATAGCCGCCTCATCATCAGGCACTTCTTCCGAAAAAACAATAAAGGCATCACTCAAAGTATAGCTTTTACCTGCTGCCAGCGGTTTATTTTTAATGGTGGGCGGCAGGCCGAAGCCGATTTCGGGCCATTCGCCGCCTACACTGTCCCCTGCGGAGGTTTCGGTTTGCTGGTTGTAACCGGCCAAAGCGGTCAGGTTTTGCAGATATAATACCGAACCCGCTTTTGGCTGGTTCATGCTAAAATAGAGCTGTCCCGAACGTGTACCCACCTGCCGGGTATGTATTTGTCCTTCGGCCATGCTTTCACTTTCCCCGGAACCAAGCGGCACAATGTCGCGCGGCCAGTAAGGGGACAATAAGGTGGAGGCCGGCGTTAACCTGGTGGTGTAATGAAGTACGGGCCGGTTTTCTGTGGGTAGCGTCAAAACAACTTCGTAGTCGCCCAGTAACGAGCCAATCTTCAATCGCAGGTCATTTTTCCTTTCTTTTATTGTGATCTGCAACCGGTCGTTTGGTGAATAAGCCAGCCGGAAAGCAATCTGGTTGCCATCCGGCCATCGAGCCACCAGCCAGCAACTGTCGCCAAGGTCATATATTTTAAAATCATAATTGCCTGCTGTGGTTTTATATACCGGAATAAGGTCAGGCAAGTGCAGGGCGGCTTTGGTATTCCAAAACCAGGGTGATGCGTTCATAGGTTTAAATCGATTAACAATTAAAAAAATCGTTGAAAAAATATCTTTTAAATGATAATTAAAACATCGCTCACTGTTTTAAGTTTTAAGTATAAAACTATCAGTCTATGAAAAAGTTAACTACACCACTATTCTTAAGCCTTTGCGTGTTATTGAGCAGCTGTGATGCCATTGTCGGTATTTTTAAAGCAGGTGCTGCCGTGGGCATTTTCGCGGTAATCGTCGTTATCGCGGTCATCATCTGGGTTATCTCATTGTTTCGCGGCCGCAGCAATTAACAGGTAGATCATGGAAAAAGAGCTGCAGAATTTTAAGATCGCCCGCTTCGCGCTTAATGCCCGTTATGATGACATCGGTGAAACCGCCATCGAATAACTGAAACGCCATTTGCTTGATGCTTTGGGGTCGCTGATCCACGCTGGTAACAAACCTGCCATCCCCAAATTATTGAGGCAATTGCAGGCTATGGGCGAAGGCGGCAAATGCAAAATGCAGCCAATTGAAAGTAAGTACAGGTTTCCCGCTTCATCAACCGCTGATAGTTGCCTGCCTGCTTGATCCTTATACTGTTGCTTATCTCTATAAAATGAAAACCAAGGTGGAGATCGGCCTCAAAAACAGCCAAACCCTAATTAGGGAACAGGGAGATTATCATGTTTTTTTACACGTCCGTTTACGTGGAATGATACGATTGAAAAATTTCGGCGGCTCAGCAACAATATTTTTCCGCAGAGATGCAGGACCAACTGATAGGCATCGTTCGTACCCTCGAAAACCTTCCTGAAATTTCAACCTTAATTAACCTGCTGGCAGCCTATATAAAAAAATTATTTGAGCCACTATGGCAACTGCCAGGCCATTGCACAACCGGAGATTTACGAAATGGCACCCGTCAGGCGGCAAAACGCCGGACATGGTTAATGAGCTCATTGACATCAAAAGGCTTGGCCAGATAATCATTGGCGCCACATTGTTTCTCGTTCATCGTATGCAACCCGTGACTTGCCGAAACAATGATTATAGGTATATCCTGCATACCCGGGTCATTCTTCAAATGTTTACAAATGTCACGGCCATCCATATCGCCCAGCATAACATCCAGCAGCACAACATCCGGTCGTAAGACTTGTATAGCTTCAAGGACGCCATGACCATTATCCAGTTCGGTTACCGCATATCCCTCCATTTCCAGGATCAGGTGCATTAATTCACGAATGTCCTTATCATCATCAACAACCAGGACTCTCTTCTGATAAGAGGCAATCATTATAGTTCTAAAAGCTACGTTTTAACATAACTCTTTTCACACAAACATCATGCCCTGATATCGGAGGATTATTGAAAAATAGGTAGACACCCCATCTTCTGACCTGTTTAAAGCCCCTTAAAGAGCAACCAACTCTTCGTTTTCTATTGGCACAGTAAAATAGAACGTACTTCCGATCCTTGCCTTACTTTCAAACCGTATGATGCCATTGTTTCTTTCTACAAACTCTTTACATAATAACAGCTCAAGACCGCTTTCCTTTTCACTGGCTGTACCAAAAGTAGTATATGAGGTATATTTGTTGAATATTTTTGATTGCGCTTGTTCAGGGATACCTTTCCCGTTGTCCCGGAGGTGAAGCCATGTGTTTATTTTTTTAATAAAGATGCCGGGGGTACAGTATAGCTGCGTATTAACCCAAAGGTGAGTGCCTGTACTGCTATAGCAAATATCCAGAGTGTATTTAAACGTTTTAATCCCGAGCAACCCTTTCAATATACTTTTATCGACGGAGCCTACGCTCAAAAATTTGGTAACGAGCAGCGCATGGGCAGGCTGGCCGCCTTTTTTGCCGGGCTGGCAATCTTTATCAGTTGCCTGGGATTGTTTGGCATGGCTTCCTTTATGACCGAACAACGTGTAAAAGAAATCGGCGTTGGTAAGATGTTGGGGGCAACAGTTTTCAACCTTTGGCGGTTATTATCTGCAGATTTCATTAGCCTGGTCATGCTTTCATTACTATTGGCTACACCTATAGCATTTTACCTGATGTACAACTGGCTTCAACATTTTGATTACCGGACGGGTATATCGGCATGGATATTTATCGTTACCGGTTTTACTGCCCTTGTCATCACACTGCTTACGGTTAGCTTACACACGATAAAAGCAGCGTTAACTTGCCCCATAAAAAGCCTGAAAAGCGAATAGCCGGAACAATTCCGGCTACGGCATATGGAGTATAATACTAAAAAACCTGTCGTAACTTTATTCAGGCAGGCTTTCGCTAAGGCAAAGTGATGTGAAGTTTTTACTAAGTTTTAATGTTAACCATTAAATGACCTGTTTAAAGGTCGCGCGCAATTTGCATGACTTTTTCCGCTTCAATGCGACGGTGGATCTCATGCACCATGCTGTCCATTTCCGCGGCGCATTCGCGGAGTTTTGAAAAGATTTCTTTTCGCTCGCTCTCATCTTCAGTCATATCCAGCAGGTTTACCAATCCGAGCATAGTTGCCACGGGCCGCCTTATCTCATGTGAGCTTATCCACGCAACCTCACGGAGTAAACGGTTCTGCCTGTTAATCTCTTCTTCTTTTTCTTTACGGTAGGTTATATCCTGACAAACGATGATGTAACCCTGAAAAGCGTTATCTTCATCATATGCCGGGGTTAACTGGGCTGATACCCAAACCGGGGTTCTGTTTTTGGTATAAATGATTGTATCTATACCAAAAGCTTCCCTGGCCTGTTGCTTTCTTATTAACGTTTGGATCACCGGGTCATCGGGGTCTGTCAAAAAATCACCCGGCATTTTATTTACTACCTCTTCCATAGCGTAACCGGTCAGCTCTACAAAGGCATTATTTACCCATTGTACCCTTCGCAGGTCATCTGTAATAAGCACCATGTTATTTACCTGTTTGATGATGCGCGCCAGCCGCTTATTTTCCTGGGTGCTGCGTTTAAGGGCATCAATATCTCTTACCGCCCCTATCAGTCGTATCGGCTGCTTTTGTTCGTTATATATAAAATACCCCTGGTCCATCACGTATTTATATTCGCCTTTACCGCAATTGAGCCGGTATTCGCATTCCCAGTTGGTTAAACCCGCGCGGCTAATCTTTTCCTGGCTGCTCACTACTTCTTCCATATCATCCGGATGAATCAGTGACCGCCACCATTCCAGCTCATAACTAATTTCATCGAGCGGTATTTGCACCAAATGCGTAAGGCTTGTATTGTATACCAGTTTGTTTTCAACAATATTAAGGTCATAAACAACATCCCTCGTCGCCTGGGCCACCAGTTCGTAACGTTCAACTGCTTCTTTTAACCGTTCATCTTTAAGCCTGTCTTCGGTAATGTCGGCGAAGTATACAGCAACGCCTTCATCAGTAGGATATGCAGCCATTCTCAGCCAGCGCTGCAGGACAACCGAGTAATCTTCGTGCCTTACAATAATCCTTTCTTCAAGCGCTTTCTGGTAAACATGATAAAACTTATTTTCGGCTTTAGGAAAAAACTCAAAAACACTTGCACCAATAATCCGACTTCTGTCTGTTTTAACCATCTCCCGAAAAATATCGTTTATCCGGGTTATTTTCATTTGGTGGTCGAGCTCGAAAAAACAATCGGTGATACTGTTCAGCGTATGCTCAAAGCTATACTGGTACCGGTTACGCTCCATTTCCAATAGCTTGAGCTCAGTAATATCCTGTAGCGAACCTGCTATTTTAAGTTCCTGCTCCCCGCTGCTTTCTACGCGGGCAAGCTGCCGGATGTAACGGGTTGTGCCGTCCAGCGCAGTAATGCGGTGCGTTATATCGAGTTGTTTACCGGTACTGATCAGGTCATGCAAAGCGTTGATCATCAGCGGCCGGTCTTCCGGAAAAATATGCTGTACATAAATATCGAAAGCTTCGCGCCCATCTCGTTTCAAGCCCGCAATGCGATAAACTTCGTCTGACCATATCAACTTGTTTTCGCGAGGGTAGAATTCCCATCCGGCCACCCGCGACAACAACTGGGTTTCACTGAGCTTGTGTTTTTCTTCTAAAAGCTCCTGGTTTACTTTTTCAAGAGCCCGCTCAAATGCCACCCGTTCGGTCATATCACGTATCATAACCATGATATGAGGCTTTTTATTGAACCAGATTTTATGGGAGGTAATATTTACATAAACCAGTTGCCCGTCCTTTTTAATGTGACGCCAGGTACCGCTATCATTGAGCTTACTGTTCACCCGCTCTGATGAAGAAATCACATTTTCCCGGTCTTCCAAAGGCCTGATATCCAGAATTGTCCGCTGCCTGAACTCTTCCGCACTGTAGCCATAAACAGCAATGGCGGCATCATTTACCGAAATGAACCGGAGTGTCCCCGGCTCGTAAATCCACATCGGGTTTGGATTGGATTCATACATGCTCCGGTATTGCTTTTCGCTCTGCTTCAACCTTTGGTCTTCTGACCTGATCAAAGCGTAAAGAGCAATTGCTGTAACCACCACAAACAAGCACCCTTTTCCTAAACTCAGCCACAGGTATTGGTTGGGGCTAAGTATTCCTTCGAAATAAAACAATAGCCGGTCACTGAACATGATCCACAACAGGCTAATCAACAAATAAGCAAAGGCAATTCCAAACGCCCCTTTTCTCATATATAGTTAGTAAATCAATAAAGTTGTTAAACGTTATTGTTAATTAGTAAGTTACCAATTAAAAAAATTAAGCCCCTTAGTTAAAGTTAAACCTTTGTATAAATAGCAGGCATAAAATTGTAACATCTATGTTACCTTCAGCATTTATTACCGGCAACGCCAAACCATCTCCGTGTTTTTTTCGTAAAATCATAAATTATTGCATACCCCTTAAAAACATTGTTACCCGGTATCTCTATGCGACTGAACTTTACCCGCAATTTGCAGCTCGGCTACGGGTTTTCAATATTGATCCTGTTGATCGTAGGATTGTTTTCTTACGCTACGATTAATAATTTGCTAAACAGCAATAAAGCTGTTGGGCACAGCACGCTGGTGATCCAGAAGCTTGAACAAGCTATTTCATCAATGAAAGATGCAGAAACAGGACAGCGTGGCTTTCTACTCACAGGCAAGGCCATCTTCTTAGGTCCTTATAAGGGTGCATATCTCAAAACACAGAGCCTGATTAGCGAGGTAAGTGCCTTAACCGCCGGTAACGCCCTGCAGGAGGCCAACATGGCAGGCATCCGTGTAATACTAACCCATCGAATGGCTATCCTGGAGCAACTTGTTTCAAAAAAACAACATCAACAGCTTGTTTCCACTGCCGATCTGGAAGAAGGAAGATCTGCCATGGATGAATTACGACATGCCATTGACCATGCAGAAGATACCGAACGCAAACTATTGGATGAACGCCGGGCAGTTTTGGAGCGTTATACCTTTGTTGCTCCTGCAGCCATAATCGTAGTGCTCATACTCGCCGTTGTGATCGCCTCACTATCATATATCAGTGCAATTCGCGATGTGAAGGTCAAAGACCGTCTGCAGCGGGAACTGGAGGTCAAAGAACAGGAGACCGCGGCTTTTAATGAGGAACTTACCGCGGCTAACGAAGAGATCAGCACAGCAAACGAAGAACTCATCTCTATCAATGGTGAGCTTTTGGAGGCACAACAAGCACTTTCACGGATGAACGGATCGCTGGAGGAACTGGTAGCCGCACGCACTAAATCCCTTGCAGAAAGCGAAGAGGAAACACAAGCCCTTAATGAAGAACTTACAGCTATTAACGAAGAACTTGCGGCATCAAACGAAGAAATGCTGGCAAGTAATGAGGAACTGCAAAGAAGCAGGGAAGAAATACAAAAGAAGGAGCAGTTATTCCGTTCTATAGCCGTCAATATTCCCCGCTCGCTGATCCTCGTTATTGACAGGGAGTATAACCTGATAACGATGGAAGGTGACCTGATGCAAAAATTAGGTTACAACGAAGATAGTTATGCAGGTTTACACATGGCCGAACTTAACTCTCCGGAGCGATATGCCATAACCAGGGAGTACCATGAGCTGATGTTGAACGGTGAGCAGATAAGGACCGAACTTAAAAGCACCGGCGGTCATGATCTGCAGGTAGATTTTGTACCATTAACAGATGAACGGGGAATGGTTTATGCCGGACTGGTGATCGCGCTTGACATATCCGATCAGAAAAAGCAGAGGAACGCAGTGCCAAACTGGCCGCCATCGTAGAATCATCAGATGATGCGATAATAGGCAAATCGCTGGATGGGACGATCACCAGCTGGAACAAATCTGCAGAAAGGATCTTTGGTTATCCAGCCTCAGAAATGATAGGACAATCTATTCTTAAACTGGTTCCGGAAGACCGGCAGGATGAGGAACCGCAGATAATAGCCCGCTTGAAAAACGGGGAGCGCATGGAACATTTTGAGACAAAAAGACTGGCGAATGGTGGTCGTGTCCTGGACGTATCCCTAACCATTTCGCCTATACGTGACAAACACGGAAAGATCACCGGGGTTTCCAAGATCGCCAGGGATATTTCAGAACAGAAACAGGACGAGCTGCGAAAAAATGATTTTATAGGCATGGTGAGCCATGAACTTAAAACCCCGTTAACCTCGTTGATGGCGCTGATCCAGGTAGCTAACCTCAAGTTGAAAAATAATCCTGATAATTTTCTCGCGGGTGCTATGGAAAAAGCGGATATCCAAGCGAAGAGGATGAGCAGCATGATTAACGGGTTCCTGAATATATCGCGCCTGGAATCGGGCAAAATCGCGATCAATAAAGAATTATTTGATCTGGACCTGCTGATCAGGGAAGTTGTTGAGGAATACGGGCTCACTGTTTCCACTCATATTATTGACATTGATATCAGTAATCATGTGCAGGTTAACGCCGACAGGGAAAAGATCGGCTCGGTAATTTCCAACCTGATTAGCAACGCCGTTAAATACTCGCCCAAACGCAGGAAGATTGAAGTGAAATGCGCTCCGGTCAATGGCTTTGCACAGGTTAGCATAAAAGATGAGGGAATGGGGGTTAATGCACAGGACCTGCCGAGGATCTTTGACCGTTATTACCGGGTTGAAAGCAACCAAACCCGTCATATTTCAGGTTTCGGTATAGGACTTTATTTAAGTGCCGAGATCGTCCGCCGGCACGAAGGACAGATCTGGGCAGAAAGCGAAAGCGGTACAGGATCTGTTTTTCACTTCAGTTTACCGTTGGCTTAAACCGAGCATCCTTACGGGTATTACGGGTAACCGGAGATTTTTTATTAATTTACCTATCGCACCCGTTAAAGTTTAAAGTAGCATACGATGCCCGAAAAAAAGGCATTTTATTTACATTACATCACCTGGGCAATAGTGAACGGGCTTGGGGATGTGCTGCGGAATGGGGAGTTGTGGCACCTGTTTGATACAAATTACCGGCCATAACTCAGCAATAAAAATAAATGTACTGAGCTGCAGCATCCTGATCAATGACGATCTATCAAATACGGATATATTTATACCGGAGAAAATATATTAAAAGATCCTGTGAATGCTGATATAGCCTTGCTAATGTTTTTAATTCTATTTCTTTTTCGATGTTGCTAATCATTTCTTTCAACAAAGCTTTAAAATAACTGAATACTAATAAATTACATCACACCAGGATAGCTTTTAAATTAGCAGATGTAGTTGAATATACCTAAATTTAAAAAAAGATTGATGCATACAGGCTCCCAACCAAAGATGAAACGAGCTGAAACGATACCAAAATGCAAACTGATTATCCTGTGCTTTCTTTTGGCCATTTCAGCAAACGCGCAGGAAATTACCAGGCACCATGTTGATTCTTTGCTTTCGCAAAAAAGCTTCCCTGGTTCTTCCGCCGACCGCATCCATGTTGCGCTGCAACTGGCGGAGTTTTTCACCCATCTGCGCCACCCTTCCACTGCACAGTTGGATAGTGCTTCTCATTTTATTAACCAGGCCGAACAGCTTAATTACCGCTCTCCGCAGGCTGAAACCAGCTTTCGCATTGCATTGATCCGTTCGGCTTTTTACAAGTCGAAAGGCCAATCCAAAAACGGCCGCGCATTGCTTGAACAAACCATACAGGAAATTAAGCAGGCACATAACTGGGTGCTGCTTGGTAAAGCTTATTTTGAGTTATCTGAATATTACAGCCAGGATTTTTTACAGCAAAGCATGATTTCCCGGATTGATTACCTGAACCAGGCCATCGGTGCTTTTGAACGTACAAACCACCTGGTTGAACTTGCCCGGTGTTACCGGTTACTAGCCGACCTTCACCAGATGATGAATGATTATACCCTTGCTTTTGCCGAAACTAAAAAAGCATTAGCCTATTATGACCAGGCCCATTACACGGAAACCCAGGGGCTGTACGCGTTATTAGGAAGGCTGTATTATACCCAGGGCGACTATAAAACAGCAATCAGCTATGAACTGAGGGCCCTGAAAATTGCCACCACAAGCCACGCGGATAATGTGAGGTTAATATGCCAGATCAACAATAACCTGGGCTATAATTTTGTAAAGCTTGGCGACAATCAAAAGGCCATCAATTATTTTTCACGTGCTTTGGAAATTGCCAAATCAGAGAAAGATAATGCAACCATATACCTGCTGGCAGGCAATATAGTTGATGTTTACCTCCGGATGCATAAGCCCCAAAAAGCCCAAGCTTTTTTAACACAGGTAACTCGAAAATTCATACAGCCCTCCGGAGAATTATATGAAGGAGGCGATGAGGTAAGTCAAACCTATCTTAAAGTTTACCTGGCATTAAAACAGTATGATACGGCCAAACTTTACTGCGACAAACTGATACAGCAAACTAACAATTCCAACCTCAACTTATATGCCCGGACCAGCTATTATGAACTAATCATTAAGTTTTACACCGCAACCTCCAGGTTTGCCGAAGCGTTAAAATACCTCAAAATGAATCAGGATCTATTGAGGAAGATTGGCAATAACAATGACCTTGGCACCAATGAAACTCTTTGGTTTGGCCTTGATACCAGCCGGAGGCAGTATCAGTCGGCTATTCATCATCTTATATCAGCCAATACCATCAAAGACTCGATATTTAATACCACCAAAAGCAAACAGATTGAGCAGTTGCAAATTGAGTATGAAACCCGGCAAAAAGAAGCACAAATTACACTTTTAAACCAAAAGAGCAAGCTTGAGCAGGCTAATTTACAGCAGGCCAACCTGGTTAAAAACCTTACTATCGGCGCCATATTTTTATTACTGGTCATAGCGGCTTTATTATTCAGGCAAAACGTACATAAGCAAAAAAGCAACGAAGTGATCACTTCCAAAAACGTTCTTCTGGAAGATTTGCTGCTGCAAAAGGAATGGTTATTGAAAGAAGTACATCACCGGGTAAAAAACAACCTGCAAATTGTAATGAGCATTCTGAACACCCAGTCGGCTTATTTACAAAATGATATCGCGCTTGAAGCAATTCGCGGCAGCCAGCACCGGGTAAACGCTATCGCGCTTTTACACCAGAAACTCTACAGCAGTACAACAACTGCCCTCGTATCTATGCCCGCTTATATTGGTGAATTGATCGATTACCTGAGCGATTCGTTCGATACAGGTTACAGGCAGATCAAAATAAACCAGGTATTAAATCCTCTTAACCTTGATCCGGCCCTGGCGGTACCCATCGGCTTAATATTAAACGAAGCTATCACCAATGCTATAAAATATGCTTTTGATCATAAGGGCGGCGAGATCAAGGTGAGCCTGTCAACATCAGACGATGAAAACGCTATTTTAAAGGTCTCTGACACAGGGCGCGGCCTCCCTCCCGACTTTGACTTTAGTGAAGCTAATTCCCTTGGGATGGAAATGATGAAGGCGCTTGGCAAGCAGTTAAAGGGGAAATTTGTAATTGAAAATGGCCATGGCGTTACCTTAACGATAACCTTTCCTATTGAACAAAACCGGGAAGAAGTTTTTGTAGAAAAGGACTATTTATAGTGCACCTTAATTGATAACCTTTCGGCCCGGCAAAATCTTAGCTTATACATAAATATTTAACGTATCACAATGAAAAATAAACTTCTTTTAATCAAAAGCTTGTTCCGTTGATCGTTGTTTTTTTACAGCGCAGTCCTTTTATTACCGTTAGCTTTCGTCTTCTAAAAACTTGAAGTAAAGCACAATATTCACTAACTCTTTTCAACCAATGATTGAAAGAACTAAAAAAACTTATTTATTTATACCAGGCGGGTGGCATGGTGCGTGGGTATTTGATCCAATAACAACGCGAATGAAATCGTATGAAAAAGATTGTTTTTCTTTAACATTACCCGGACTCGAGCAAAAAGCCGTTAGCCAAGACAAGATCATTAATTTGACAACTCATATTCAATTTGTCATTGATTTTATTGTTGAAAAGAAATTGACCGATGTGATCTTATGCGGGCATAGCTATGCTGGAATGGTTATTACAGGTGTAGCTGATATTATTCCTGAAAATATTTTCGGGCTTGTATACATAGATGCCTATATTCCCAAAGACGGGGATTCATGTTGGAAGCTAACTAGTGATCAATATCGCGAGCTTTTTGCAGCTGGCGCCGCGGCGGATGGATTTAATGTAGTTAGCAGACCAGGTTCTGATAGTAGAAGGCGCCCACACCCTTTGGCTACCTTTATGCAAAGTCTACAATTAATTGGTAACTACAAGCAAATTCGAAACCTTACTTTTATCTATCTCAGCGGCTGGGAAAGTACTCCTTTCCGGCAACTATATGAATTACATAAAAATTCTCCGGAATGGCGAGTGGAGGTGATTGATTGTGAACATAATGTTATGGAGCATCGCCCCGATGAATTGACTGAAATTTTACTGAGTATAGATAAATAGGCAATTTACCTAGTCTTGACCCATAATATTTGAATGATGCGATACGGCAAATCAGTCAACAAACGAGGAAACTCTCAAAAGTAATTTTCTTCTTCAGTCTGAAAATACAGCCATTCAACCGAGCGATAGCTCAAATGCCAAACAGGTTCATGATTGTATTGATTTTTTACGAGTTGTTAGGTCGAAAAAGAAAGTGAAGACTATCTAAATGCTATTTAAGGCAAAAACATATTTTCACAGAAATGGTTAATTAATCATGCGTTTGCGTCTTTATTTTTTGATATGCTTTTCAATATCAGGCTTATGGGCCGCAGCGCAGACGTTAGTAACAGGGCAAGTGGTAGATGCGTCTAGCGGTGAGCCCCTTGCATCAGTTTCAGTGACTTTTGCAGGTAGTAATATTGGCACACAGTCAGATTCGCTGGGGCGGTTTCGGCTGGCCGGAGCAGTAACGTTTACACAGGTAGCATTTTCGCATGTTGGTTATTTACCCGCCGTCAAAGTAATTGTACCCGGGCAAGCGAATAAATTACAAGTATTGCTTGAACGGGATGCCAATGAGCTGGCAAATGTAACGATAACCTCTGTGAGAGGGCAGCGTTATCGCAACAAAGGAAATCCGGCAGTCGCGCTCATTCAGCAAGTGATCGATCATAAGCAGGAGAACCGGGCAGAGGCTGCAGCTTATTTGCAATACGAGCAGTATGAACGAATGGGACTATCTTTTTTAATTTACCGCAGAAAGTGGTTGAGAGTAAATTTTTTAGCCAATATAAGTTTATGTTGGATACGGTGCAGGGGCAAACTTTTTTGCCGGTATTGCTGGAAGAAAAGCTGTCGGACATTTATTTTCGAAAGGAGCCGGAGAAGAAAATACAGATACAGAGAGCCTATAAAGGCGTTAATATATTGCAGTTTATTGACACCGCGGGGGTTAAACTTTATGTAAACCAATTGTACGGTCATCAGGTGGATATTTATGAGAATAACCTGTTCATTATAGCTAACCAGTTTTTGAGCCCTATAGCGGATCATGCGCCAAATTATTATAAGTTTTTTATTACAGATACCATTAGCACAGCTATGGGTAAACAAGTAGAGCTCGCTTTTACGCCGCGCGCAAAAGGGGATCTGTTATTTGAGGGCAAGTTGGTTGTAACGTTGGACGGGCGTTTTTCAGTAACAGCTTGTGAATTAAGGCTAAATGGGAAGATCAATGTAAATTTTGTAAGAAGCTTTGATGTACTGTTAGATTTTGCCCGGCAAACTGGCGGTCGGTATGAACTGGCCAGCAGTAGGGTTAAGGCTGATTTTGGGCTGACTAAAAAAGGCTGGGGTGTATTTGGTGAGCGTAAGGTGATATATCGTAACTACAAAATCGGCGCGTCGCAGACTGCGGCATTTTACCAGGGTGAGACTTTACAGGTGGCTACGGGCAAAGCTGGTTTTGATACGCTTAGCAAAGGCCAGGCACAGGTTTACGAAAAGTTGTACAAACTGGAACAGATGCCGTCTTACAAAAGAACAATGTGGTGGCTGTCCACACTTACAGCGGGCTATGCCGATACCGGCCCGGTGCAAATCGGACCTATTGCACATTTTTTATCTTTTAATAGCCAGGAAGGCTTGCATTTGGAATTGGGCGGACGAGACTACTCCATTGCTGGATAGCACCTTTTATTTTGAGGGATACGTTGCTTATGGCACTAAAGATCATCGGGTAAAAGGGAGTGCAATCGCTTATCTTTCATTAAATAAAACAGCGCCCTACCGTTTTCCTAATAATTATTTTAAGGTAAGCTATTTATATGATGTAGATGTACCTGGTCATACTTTTTCGGTAACCAACCGTGCTACAGCATTCTCATCTTTTCAAACCGGAAAAACCAACTATTGGCTATATAGTAGAATATTTGAGCTACAATATTTTCGTGATTTCGAAAATCATTTCTCGTATATTCTGGGTTATAAAAACTGGCAGCAAACACCGGCTGCAGCACTGGTTTATCAAAAGAATGATGATGGCAGTTTGGTGAACAATTTAACTACCAGCGAGCTAAATCTTCACTTACGCTATGCACCGCACGAAGAGCTTATTCAGGGCAGCCGCACGCGGCATAGTATCCATAACCCTTATCCTATTTATGACCTTCTTATTAACCGTAGCCTTGGTGGCAAGTATGCCTATACCGACTTTGGCATTAACATTTATAAGCGCTTTTATCTCTCTCAGGCGGGCTTTACCGATGTTACCCTGCTCGGCGGCTATGTGCTGGGCAAAGTGCCTTTTCCCTTGCTCAATATCAGCCCCGCCAATCAATCGCTCGCCTATAAGCGAGATGCTTATAATGCCTTGAACTATCTTGAATTTGTGAGCGATCACTACCTTGGCCTTAACCTTACGCACACCTTTAACGGCTTCCTGCTAAACAAAGTCCCGCTAATCAAGCATCTAAAATGGCGGGAATTCATCTCTGCTAAAATATTGTACGGTGGCTTGCGTGCCGAAAACGATCCGACGCAAAGCACAGGCCTTTATCGCTTACCTGCTGCAACCAAAAGCTCCAACGGCACTTACACCCTTGGCAGCGCACCGTATGTTGAAGTCGGGGCCGGTATAGCCAATATTTTCAAATTTTTGCGGATCGACCTTATTCGCCGTTGCAATTATCTTGACCAACCCGGCGCACGCGTATTCAGCATCAAATTCAGTTTCCAACCTGAATTTTAAAACCAATGAAACTTGATTTGAAGCGGGGTTAAAAACTTTGAAGGAAAATAACACCGAACATTTAGATAATGCCAAAATTATAGACATAGCATCGTTGCGGCTAAATATGCTGTTTAAAGCGTATAGAAAGGCTAAAATTGACGAAAAAAGGCCGATTATTGGTTCGATATTTCCAGAAAAATAGAAGATTTTAGAAAAAGCTGTAAGAACCAATCAAATTAACTTGACTGCATTTTTAATTCACCACACTAACAATAAGTTAGGAAGAAAAAAAGCCGGGATAAAAACTTCGAAAAGCTTCATCCCGACTCGGTACTCCTTGACTTAGTTGGTTCGAACCAATTCAAAGAAGACTTGCAAATATTGTCCAAAATCCCTTTACAGGGGAAATAAAACATGACTTAACAATTTCCCATTAAATTGAAAACATTATTCAATTTAATGACTGCTTTGAGAAGCACCGAAAGAGTACTATTGGTTGTTTAATGTTTTTATACAGGTTCGAGCCCATTTTGGTGCACCTTCCGTGCGCCAAAATGGGCAACTTACGCACCACTTTTTAGATGATATGCGGCTTCTTGCTAATTTGTAAAAGGATTTTGATGAACCCTAATGGGTAATATCTGCACCATTTTTACAAATTGGTGCAATATTTTTTAGAAAATGAAATTTGTCAACCTTACCTTACTACTTATTTTATTGCTTGCCAAAATTCAAGCCCAAGATAAAAGTGTCCGCCCCACTTATAACTACGATGGCTATCTACAAATTTCAAATGATAAAAAATTGCCTATTAAGCTTAACTTTCTGGTGCTGTTGGATTCCTCGATTGTTGGATCCTATAATTATAATCCCCAAAATGGCCGACTGAAGCTTGCTGGCATTTTTAATACTGACTATTCTATAACTTTTTTTGAATGGGACATCAAAGGCCATAACACTGGACGATTTGATGGACAAGTGTCAAAGGACAGACATACAATCACGGGTATCTGGAAATCAGGCGATAAAAAGCATGAATTTCCATTGTGACTTACTTTAGTTATGGGCATGAAATCTTATTGGGATTATATTAAAAAATACAGATCGCTCAAAGAATATCACAATATCGATTCTGCGATCAAGCATAAAGATGATGTTGTAAGCATTGATGCTGCAAATCAACAACTTACCAAACTACCTCGACAACTTTTTAACTTGCATAATGTTATTTCTACAAACATTTTGGGTAATCGATTTACGACTTTTCCTATCGTAATAACAAAATTAAGTCAACTTGAGGAAATATCCTTTGCTTCCAACGATATGCGTTATGTTGGCCCCGAAATTGGCAAACTTAAAAACTTAAAGATTTTAATACTTGACTTCAATTCGTTCTCAAAGTTACCGGTACAAATAGGTGAACTAAGTAATTTACTTTACCTGGATGTTAGTATGAATAAGAATCTAAAATCATTACCATCATCCATTGCTAATTTAAAGCAATTACAGGAATTGCATATTGAAAGAACCTCTATCAATAAACGAGATATAAATCTCATCAAAGCGTTGCTTCCTAACTGCGTGGTTATTACTGACTGAATGAGTGGAAATAAAAAACTTGCGGAGAAAAATCTTTCCCCGCCGGTTATGGCTTTGCACTAAATGTCAAACCTTGTACACTCAAACCCGTCGGCCACACGAACCAATTCATAGATGACCTTAAAAGGTTCGCGCCTTTATTTGATGATTAAGGCCGATTTCGGAATATCTAACCCGTTTTTGATTGAACCAGAGAAAGGATTGCACTTAAAAAAATTTCTGTTTTTAATTTCTGTCGGTTCGAAGCCTGAAGTGGCACTTAAAAGAAAAGCCTTGATAATTATTTATGCTTTTTGGTATTTGAACCAAGTGATTATTCATTTCTTAAACTCTTAACCGGGTTGGTCAACGCAGCTTTCAGTGTCTGGTGGGGTGTGATGGTTTATCCGGACAGTTGATCTGTCATGATTTATAAAA
This sequence comes from Mucilaginibacter sp. P25, assembly GCF_050859465.1. Lineage (NCBI taxonomy): Bacteria > Pseudomonadati > Bacteroidota > Sphingobacteriia > Sphingobacteriales > Sphingobacteriaceae > Mucilaginibacter > Mucilaginibacter sp. P25. The sequence continues at coordinate 5,220,890 of NZ_CP193937.1, forward strand.
GTAAAAATAAATAACTTGTTGTTTGTTTGTGGTGTTGAAATGTGGGAAACTCGGAGAGTTTTCCATATTTCAACACGTTTTTCTTTTTTGCTTCTTTTTTCTTTTTATCGGGCCTCCGCTTTTTGTGGATAACTTGCCTTTCGCTCAAACGCCATCGGGCTGATATAGCCTAAGGCTGAATGTCTTCGGATAGGGTTATAGTACATTTCAATATATTCAAATATCTCGCTGCGGGCATTTTCTATATTTTCAAAAGAGCCGTCCTGCAATAGCTCGGCTTTAAACCGGGAGAAGTACGATTCCATAAAAGCATTGTCATACGGATTGTCCGCATCGCTCATGCTTTGTAGTACATGACACCTGGCAAGCCATCGGCGGAATATATTCCCTGCATATTGTCCGCCACGATCTGAATGAACGATCAACCCCTTATCAGCTTTACGATTGCTATAGGCCTTCTGAAACGCCTCCAGTACAAGGGCCTCTTTCATGTGGTGCAACAACTGCCACCCGATCACTCTGCGGGAAAACAGATCCATCCATACCGCCAGATAGCACCAGGATCCTTCTCTTAGCGGGATATAGGTGATATCGCCAACCCATATCTGGTCTATCCCTGATGGCGGTAACCTGTCTTTCAACCGGTTGGGGCTGATTGGATATGGATGTCGGCTATCTGTTGTCCGGGGCACAAATGATCTGGGTTGAATCGCTTTCAATCCATTTTGATGTAAGATACGCCGTACCCGGTAATGACCTATCTTTAATCCCTGGTCTGACAACTCCGGGACTAACCTACGGATACCATAACGGTGTTTATGTAACCGGAAGGCTTCAACTACCTGCGCTTCGATCTTCTTTTGAACTGAGCATTCAGCCTGCTCATCCTGCTTACGATAGGCATAGTAACAGCTCCTGCTCACCGATAATACATCACACATCCTTATCACCGGAAAAAACAGCTCCTGTGATAAAATAAAAGCGTACACCTGCTTTAAGTTGTCCGGCTGAAAATGCCCAATGCTTTTTTTAAGATATCCCTTTCCTGCTCCACTTCTCGCAGACGTACCTTCATTCGTTCATATTCTTCTACCGATACAATCGGCGTTTCTGACCCTGGCGATTTCAGCGCCGATGATCCCGTTGTTTCTTTATAACGGCTTTTCCATTTGTGGATCAAATTCTCCCTGATCCCCAACGAAGCGGCCACGTCCACAACCGAACGACCACTAAAAACCATCTTCAATACATCCGACCTAAAATCCGCATCGTAAACACGGCGGCTTGACTTTTTCTTGTCCATTGATTTGCTAAGTTAAGCATCTCGACTGTCCGGCTTTACCGATGCATCTCAGGGAAGCTAACAGTTAGCAAGGCAATGACGATTGCAGCCAATCCTGATAATAAGAAAACCCATAAATTTATGTTAATGCGGTAGGCGAAATCCTGTAACCAATTATGCATTAAATAAAAGGCAATCGGCGAGGCCACTAACAATGAAATAATAATCAATCCTAAAACCTCTTTACTCAACATCGATACAATGCTTACAGCAGTTGCTCCAAGCACCTTCCGGATGCCTATTTCTTTTACGCGCTGCTGTGCGGTAAAAGTTGCAAGGCCAAACAGCCCCATACATGAAATAAATATCGCAATCAGCATGGCCGTATTCATCAATTGCGAAGTTTTCTGTTCCTTGTTATAGAAATTAGCGATGGTCTGGTCGAAAAAAGTATATTCGAATTTTTCATTTGGATACACTTCCTTCCACGCTTTGTTAATTTGGTCTATAGTTGTTTTAAAATCATTGATTCCTTTCCCGGTTGATAATTTGATACTAACAGTCCTTTCACTTTTTGTAACCGAGGCCATAAAGAAAGGGGTAACCGTTTCATGCAACGATTTTGAATTGAAGTCTTTTACGACCCCAACTATTTGCCTTGTAGAATTGGGCATGCCTATCCCGACAAATTTCCCTACAGCATCCTCCGGTTTTTTAAACCCAAGGGCTTTAGCACATGTCTCATTTATCAAATACTCCTTAATAGTATCCGAATGGATAAGATTGCGACCCGCTACAATCTTTAAGCCGAATAACGACACATAATTTTCGTCGCAAAAATCAAATGAAGCTTCGGTCTTTGAGTTTTCCGCCCCCTTGTTAAAAATGATTGTTCCGCCGTGCCGCTCTGCCGCGGGTGTCGTACGGTGGCGGCTTACTACTTGAACTCCCGGTATTTCTTTAACTTTATTGCAAAAAACATTTAGTTGATCGATGCTATTATTCCATTCTGTATGCATCGTTATAATTGCATCTTTGTTAAAACCCAGATCCTTATTTAATATAAAATTGATTTGCTTACCAACGATAAGCGTACCGATAATAAACACCAGTGATACAGTAAACTGGAATACGATCAATGTTTTCCTGAGATAACTCTTATTATTAAATTGTGTGGCCCCCTGTCCTTTCAGGCTTAATACGGGCAGATAAGATGATAACAGTCTTGCAGGGTAGAAACCGGCAAGTATGGAAGTTACGATAAGGATTAAAACCAAAAACAAAGACAATGCCGGGCTGAATAAACTCAAGTTTGCCCCCGGTGGAATAAAGGGATGAAATAAGAAGATTACCAGGTGTATGGCGAACAACGCAATAACTACAGCGATGAGGGTTAGTATAAAGGTTTCCACCATGAATTGCACCGTTAGGCTTGTTTTACTCCCGCCCAATACTTTATGTACACCCACCTCCCTGGCTCTTGCCAGGGATTGGGCAGTAGAAAGGTTTATAAAGTTGATAACCGCTATGAGTAAAATAAAAACCGCTATGGCTATCAGGGCATATAACGTTGGCAAATGTGTTTGCCTGGAATAGACATCGTGGTAGCGATTGTTAAAGTGAATATCAGCCAGGGGCTGCAGCAATAACCGCGGTGGCTTACCATACCCCGTTATATGAGCTTTTACAAAACCCGGAAATTGTTTTTCGATCTGTGCAGGCGTAACTCCTTTCGCAAGTTTCACATATCCCTGCGAATTAAATTCCCACATCCCCCAGTTATGCAGGTCGATATCGTGCTTTAAAAAGCTGTGTTCAACCGTTGCAAACGAAATAAAATCTTTAAAAGCGAGATCAGAGTTCTTAGTCCAGTCTTCCACTATCCCGGAAACTGTAAGACGTAATGAATCATTGTAAATAACCTGTTTACCTATAATAGCTGCTAATGGCACGGTGCCAAAATACCTCAATGCTTCGCTTCTGGACAATACTACCTTAAACGGCTCTTTTAAAGCTGTAGCAGAATTACCTTGTAGCCACTGGTATTTAAAAATATTGAAGTACTGTGGTTCGGTCACAATAAACGATTTGACTGATATAGATACATTGGTGCATTTGCTTAAATACGATACAGCCCACAGCCGTTTTCCTGGTGAGGTTAGCGCTGATGGCGACTACATGGTTGTTAACAGAAACCGAATTAAACTATTGAGCGAAAGAGATCCTGAAAAACTGCCTTGGGGTAAGTTAGGAATTGAACGGGTGATTGAGTCGACCGGAAGATTTACAGATAAAATATCTGTCGAAGCTCATATCCGTGCAGAAGCCAAAAAAGTGTTGATCACGGCACCTGCTACAGGCGGCATCAAGACCGTTGTACATGGTGTAAATAATGAATTAATTAGTGATGACGAGATTTACTCTACAGCCTCATGTACCACAGGCAGTATCGCACCGATGCTGCACATATTAGAAAAAGAATACGGAATAGAATCAGGCTTTATGGTTACGGTTCACGCATTTACAGCTGACCAAAACTTACAGGATGCGCCGCATAAAGATCTTCGCCGGGCTCGTGCCGCCGCTTATAATATTATTCCAACAACTACCGGCGCGGCAAAGGCTATAGGCGATGTTTTACCGAATCTTAAAGGTAAGTTGGACGGTTACTCATACCGTGTTCCGGTAATTGACGGTTCAATTGTCGACCTGTCGATCAACCTGAAAAACGAGGTATCAGTTGCTGAACTCAATGAGGTATTAAAGCGCTATTCAGACACCACATTAAAAGGAATTATGCAATATACTGAGGAGGCTTTTGTATCGTCCGATATTTTGGGTAATACACACTCTTCAATTGTAGATGGCACTATGACCAAGGCTATCGGAAAATTGGTTAAAGTGGTAGCCTGGTATGATAACGAAGTTGGCATATCTAACCGGATCTCAGAACTGATCAGCTCAATATAAATGAGATAGTCACGATTTAATCTGACAGTTACGATAAATTAAAGAACGTAACTGTCAGATTAAATCGTGACTATCTCAGAGAAAAACATGCACTTGTCAGATTAAATCGTGACTATCTCACATTATTTATTCCTATTACATCATTTGAGAGATAAACTTTACTGCTTTCATTTATTATTATTTTATTATACAAATCAGTAATTTATAATCAAAGTCTGCGTTTGTTTTGAAAATATCTATAGACGCTAGCTTCGGTAGAATATTTTTCACAAGCTAATTTCTTGAAGGTAAACTCTTCAAAACCCAGTTAAAAAATTAGATATACTGCCTTTTTCAGCATTGACCGCCCTGATACAGTACTTTGCGGATCTCCTAAATATAAAATTTCATTGATAGAATGCTCGGCCTCTACGTTCGTGTTATATTAAAATTTAACTTTTGAGCCGGTCACCAATTGTTGGTCAGCCAATTAAGGTATTGTATTGTTTTAAATCGCTTGGTATAAATTTCATTCAGCTTTTCCTGTGTATCCAGCACTTTTTGTTCCCGCGAATTCACCAGGAACAAAGAACTTTCGCCCATCTTAAATTTCGTCTCCTCGCCTGTCAATAAAGTCCTGTTGTTGTTTTGTATCGCATTATTGATCAGAATCTGCTTTTCGAGGTTCATAAATTCGTTACGGTAATTATTCCACTTTACAGTTATTAGGTTTTGCTTGTCTAAAAGGTAATATTCCGCTTCCTTTATCTTTATTTTACTTAAACTGTAGGCGGCCCGTTGTTTGGTGAACGTCAACGGCATCGCAATAGTGAAACCAAATTTCTGGTTGTTTTGCAACCAATTTGAATTCAGGTTATTAAACAACGCGCCGCCCGAGTTCAGGACACCGATATTTACGTTGAATATTGGTTTGACCTCTTCTAATTTCAGTTTCCTTTCAATATTTAACTGATCTATTTTAAACATATATGCTTTTACATCCGGATTTTGGGCATACACCGCAGCCGGTTCTTTTAAAAGCAGGCTATCGGATACAGCCATTTTAAGAAGGCTGGTATCTGGTTTAATTTTTAATTTTTTCGGGTCTGCAGGTTTTAAATTATCCAACCATAAATAGGCAGCCAGTTCATTCTTTTTGTTTAAAACCAAATTCTGATATTCGGTTAGCTTTTGCTGCCTGCTTTGAAGAAGCGTCAGCGCCTCTAAGGTGTCAATTGCCGGTCTGTCCCCATTTTTATAAAGCAGATTTACACCCTCAAGCCTTACTAAGGCCAGATCAACTGCTCTTTCGTAAACCTTTGTATTTAACCAGGCATTTAGCCATTCTGCATAGGTATGTGTAGCATTCACAAACAGATCGTTCAGCATTTGCCGCTGTTCGTTGGCTGCGATGTTTTGGTAGATCGCAGCCCGCTTCAGCGCAGCTCTGCGTTCATCAATCAATAATCCGCGGCCCAATGATAAGCTTACTCCTAAGTAACTTAGTCCTTCTTTGGGTACCTTATTTTCGGAATTTACGTAATAACCGTCATAGTTTGTATAACTTCCTTTCAAATCGATGCCATACCAAAGCGGCAATTTAATCTCCGGTGTCACGTAATCGTAGTAACTGATTCCTCCAAACACTTTTTGCTCCCGGTTAACTTCCAGCTTTGGGTCAAAACCACCAATCGCTTCCCTGCGCGTGTACCGGGCTTTATCTGTATTTAATCCCGCCTGCAAAGCAATAGGATGATAACGCTTAATTGCTGCCAGGTATTCATTTAGCGTTAATAACTCATCTTGCCCTAGCGCATGTAAACAAACCATACACAGGGCAAAGGCTAACGGTATTCGTTTCATTTCTTGTTAGTAGTTTTACCTTTATCTGTAATAGTTGATGTATAAAAATTGGGCGGAAAACCGTTGAGCTGGCGCCACAGTTCATACCATACCGGCACATTATTGAGCAAGGCGATAACCTGGCAGCCGGTGCCATAACGTACTCCAGCAGGCCATTTCTTGCCTCCTTCATCCGGCTGTATCCATACTTTAAATTTGCCAGATGCGTCGATACTGTTATCGATGGCGGCAACACGGCCGGTAAATAAACCGTAGGATGCCTGCGGCCAGCCCGAAAAAACAATGGCCGGGAAACCGTCAAATTGAACACGGACCAGCTGTCCGTTACTTATTAGTGGCATATCGTTAGGTTCAACCGCTATCTCGATAGCTTTTTGAAAATGCAGGGGCACTATGGTGAGCAGTTGTTCGCCATCCTTAACAGTTTCGCCTATACCCGCCTTGATGCTTTGTAAGACCTGGCCATTTTGCGGGGCGATAATGTAATGGAAATTACTCCGGGCATTATAATTGAATAATTGGTTCTTGAGCTTTGAGATCTCACCTTCGCCGGTTGCTGCCTGAGAGAGTGCGGTAAAACGATCTCCTGACACTTTAGATATCTTCTCTGTGTAATCCTGAGACGTGGCCGAAAGTTCCAGCTTAATATTTAGCAGTTCATTTTTGCTGTTGTAAAATTTATTTTCGGTACCTGTTCTTTTAGCTAAAGCATCCTGATAATATTGCTGCCGCTGCTCATACTCGGTCAGCGATTTTAAACCTGCCTGATAAAGTTCCTTTTGCCTTTTTAATTGAAGATCTGCTATATTTAGCTGGTTGGCAGCGGAGACCATAGCTATACTGTCTGATTGTACCTGTAGCCCATATTGCTTAAGCTTATTTTGTAATTGACGTATTTTTAGCTGCAGGCTCTGCTGCAGGGCAGAAATCTGGCTATCAGCTGTTTCTACTTTACTTTTATAAAACTCAGTCGCATCGTTTTTAGCACGAAGTTGTTCGGAAGTCCGCTGGATAAGTTCCGGATCCAGGTATCTCGTCTTTAGTTTCGGTAATTTGCAGCAAAGTATCCCCTTGCTTTACCATGGCGCCATCACGTACATACCATTTGGCTATTCGCCCTGCTATCATGGTATTTACCTGTTGGGGGCGCTGTTGCGGTTCAAGGGTGGATACATTTCCTTTTGAACGGACATTTTGCGTCCAGGGCAGTAGCAATGCTACTAGCATGATGATGAGCATAGCAGCCATCCATTTCACCTTGGGTGTGTCAGGGCTGGCATCCACCGCTTTTTTGAATGAACGGTAACCCAGAAAGCGGCTGGTATTTGTATTTTTTCCAAAAACATCTATTTATCAGTTTATGTATTCAGTGTAATTAGCTTATCACATACGCCGGAGAACTCTTCCGAGTCAGATATGGCGATCAGACTAAAACTTTTATCATTGATGAGTTTATCAATTATCAGCCTTCGGTTTTCGGTTTCTATCCCCTGCAAGCCGTTTTCCATAACGAGAATTGCCGGTTTTAATAGAAAGCATCTTGCCAATAATATTTTTTGTATTACGCTGTAAGAAAGCTTTTGACCCTGCGGGTGAAGCACTGTTTGATAGCCATTTGCGTTCGCGTCGATAAAAAGTTGTAAGCCTACTAGCTGACAAATATCTGCGACAAACGTAAAGTCTGATTGCTCGTTACCCAGGGTAAGATTATCCCAAAGCGTGCCGCTGAATAATTCTTCCCTTGCAAAAAATATCGCCACACGGGAGCGCCAAACTTCGGCAGGTATGTTTTGAAGTGGCAGGCCGTTGATCAAAATTTGTCCGCTGTAACCGCTGTATAACCCGGCGATTATCCGCAGCAGGGTGGTTTTGCCGGAACCTTCTTTCCCGTTGATGCAAATTTTCTCTCCTGGTTTAACTTCAAAAGTCAGCTGATCAATAACAGGTTTGCGATGGTTAAAAGAAAAGCTTAGGTTTTGAACAGCGATCGTTAAAGGCTGATTAAGATCGATATTTCCGGCAGTTGCGGTGCTTAATTCAATATCGTGCGGTTTTTGCAAAACCTTGTCCAACTTTTCAATCGAAGTAAGCACATCATACAGCGTTTCCAGGCTGATAATCAATTTCTCTACCGAGTTGAGTACGGCAATAATAATGATCTCCGAAGCTATGAACTGGCCAAGGTTAATCTGCTGTTTCAGGAACAGCAGCGTGCCAATTATTAACATGGCGGCTGTGATGATGACTTTGAACGCTATTAACGCCCGGTATTGAAATACAAGTACCTTAAAGTGCGCGCTACGTGCATCAAGATACCCGACCGTAAGTTCGTCGGTTCTTTTGATGTGCAACTGATGCTTCTGTGAATACTTGAAGGTCTTGATGGCCCGTGAGATCTCTTCCAGCCAGTGGCCAACCTCATACTTGTACTCGCTTTCTTCCATACTGGTGGTAAAGCCTTTATGGCTGCTAAAATAAAATATCATGCAAACTATGGCCAGCAACATCAGGCCTAATATGATGAAAACCGGGTGGTAGAAACTTAACAGAACCAGACCGAACAATATCTGAATAGAAGCTGCGGGGATATCAAGCAACAGTTTAGAAAGCCCTTTCTGCAAACTTGCTGTATCAAAAAAGCGGTTTACGAGTTCGGGAAGATAATAGCTGTCAACGCTCAAAAGATCGATACGGGGTATGCGATATGCATAAGCGAAGGTTAGGCGTGTGAAAATACGCTGCTGGATACTTTCTGTTACCCGCATTTGCAACACTTGTATCATGCCGTTTAGCAGCACACCTCCTACGACAAACGAAATGAGCACTACTAATGATGCAGATAATACACCGCCAAAAAGCATACCGATTATTGCTTGTATACCTAAGGGTAGCGAAAGCTGAATCATTCCGGTTAGGGTCGCAAAAAAGTATATCTGCCCAACTTCCTTTCTTTCCAGGTTGATAAGTTGAAAAAGCTTTTTCCTGCACTTCTTATAGATGCCTGGGAATTGTCAGACATAGGACTAAGAATTTAAATCAATTTCGATATATCCCATCACTTCTACCTGATGGTCGCCTTCAATGCCATCTGTTAAAAGTTTTCTTATTTCTTCCCGGGTGTTTTGCAAGCTTTTTAATTTTTGTTCAATGGCGCTAACGGAACTGTCATTATGTTCCATGGCACCTAGAAGCTGAATATTATGGTAATTTATTTTATGATTATAAAAACTCATAATGATAGACAAGGCCTCATTGGAGTTGAATTTGCCTGAAATAAGCGGATAACTTTTTTTGCCGTACATGATTTAATTTTTTAATTGATATGTTTAATAGTTATTTATATTTTCTTCATGTATGATTGAATTTATTGGAAATTTACAGGATATTCTCCCGATAATATGCCGGATATCAACGAGTCATTGTGTAACTACAGTCGCCTGTATAGATACATTCCCCGAAGTATTTCCTGATAAATATACTTGCTCACCCACCGATACCTCTTGGATTTCGATTTTTGCACCTGCTGCCAGAGTGATGGATAAAGTGGCGTCCATGATCTCGGGGCCTATTCCGTCACCTTTAGCTACAGTAATTGTTGTCATACGCTTTTAATTTATTTCAACAAAATTCGGGATTGCAAATCATAAATTTTCATTTATATTTGTAATTTTATGTATTAATATTTTTTATAAGTTAACTTGAAGAAGATATGTCCAGTTTCGTTCATCACTTAAAAAATATCAATTTTAACCAAGCAGCAGTTTTGTGTTAATGGTTCTTATTCATTTTTTCTTACTTCTATAATCAATTATGCAATATACCCTGCACCAGTTACAAATATTTTTGAAGATCACACAGACGATGAGTATCACCAAGGCTGCTGAAGAACTTCATCTGACACAGCCCGCCGTATCCATCCAGCTGAAGAATCTGCAGGACCAGTTTGAGATACCGCTTACTGAGGTCATTGGAAGACAGTTATACGTGACGGATTTTGGTGCGGAGATCGCTGTAGCGGCTGAAAAGATCCTCGCTGAGGTTCACGCGATCAACTATAAGACCCAAGCCTACAAAGGCCAGCTTACCGGCAGGCTAAAGTTGTCGGTAGTCTCGACCGGAAAATACGTTATTCCTTATTTCCTTTCTGATTTTTTAAAGCAACACCAGGGCATCGAATTGGTGCTGGACGTAACCAATAAAGCACGTGTGATCGAAAGCCTGGAAAAAAATGAAGTCGATTTTTCGCTGGTATCGGTATTGCCCGATAAGCTGATGGTAGACGCCACAGAGCTGATGCAGAATAAATTGTATCTGGTAGGCGGAAAAGATACGGAATCATCAAAAGGCAGTACGCATCATATATTGGAACAACTTCCGATCATTTACCGTGAAGAGGGCTCAGGCACCCGGCACACCATGGAAAGATACCTTTCCGCTCATAACCTTAAGGTCAGAAAAAAATGGAGCTGACATCTAATGAAGCGGTAAAGCAGGCGGTCATCGCGGGCCTTGGCTATGCGATCATGCCGCTGATCGGCATCAAGAACGAACTTATCAATGGTGAAGTTAAGATCATTCCGGTCAAAGGGCTTCCGCTGAATTCGGTCTGGAAAATGATATGGCTTAAAAGCAAAGCCTTTTCTCCTGTAGCAGCAGCTTTTCTGCTGCACCTGCAGAAAGAAAAGACCAGGATCATCCATGAGAAATTTTCCTGGTTCGAGCAGTATGTAGCGCAGCTGGAGGCCTGAATACTATCGGACCTTTTTTAAAAACAAGGCGCATCTTTGCACTATGGTCAAACTTTCTGTTATGAAAAGCCAGCCTGCCGTTTATCCAGGTATGGCTTACTCGTGCTTTGAAAGGTTCTCGTCCTACAAAGACGTCCAGCTGCACTTGTAATAGAACGGATCCTGCTGTAACTGTGGCCGGCAAATCCGGGCCTGCCAGTACGAGATCTGCGTAATATCACTCCCGGATATACGCCCGGTCCAGAATTCGGTAAACTTCAGCAACATGATGGCTTTTCTTCTTTACGATTTCCGTCAGTCTGATTTTCCCCTGGTGATATAGTTCCATCATCATCTGCAGCGCATGCCGTACAAGCGCCCTCCGCTTTTCCATCCAGGTAGCTGCCTTGTTTTTCCGCCGGCAGGTGCGGCGCATGATCGGTCGCGATCATGCCCAGGTGACCGGCTAACACTTTTTGACCGCCGGGTTCCACTTTTTGATGTTCCCCGGTCGATCATAATCCTGATCTGAGAAATATAAATGGGGCAGTCAGGCCTCCGCAGTGATATGCTTTTCACGTACATGCTTGTTGTCCAAAAGCAGCGCCTCCTCCAAAGTGGAAGTGTGCAGCAAATGTAACCGGTCAGCATTTTTTCCGGCAGCGGCAAGTGCCCTCTTTGTCGCTCCTATGCACGACTCTGCGCTACAGGTTCTCGCATGTTACCGGCAGGGGGCTTTTCCGTCGTCTATCAAAGGATGTTTTTTCAAAAACCAGGGTCAAAGGTCCGGGCCAGAATGCTTCCGTCAGGTACGTCGCAAGCTGAGGGACTTCAACCGCGACATCGGCCGGCTTTGCAGACGACGCGATAGGAACGATCAGGGGAAGCCAGCCTTCGTTTCAGCTCAAATATTTCAGCTACTGCTTTTTCATTCAGGCCATACACTGTTTCAGTGGGAATAGCGATGACACTGCCGCTATTTGAGATTTCAATGCCCCTGGCCATTGCCGGAGAGAGGGGTATATGCTTCATGTTGAAATTGATTAATTGTTTAGGTGTGTCTTTACATGATGATCAGGGATTGCAATAGTCGCAATACTGCGGGTCTTCAGTTTCTTCTCCAAAGGGATAAAGCTTTAAAACGCTATGCAGGCATTTTTTGCATTGGTAACGGTGGGACAGCGTTTTTTTGTCGGCAGGCCGCATTGACTGCATTGCAGACCTGGTTTGACCTCGATGACGTCAAATCCGGGAAACTGGCACCGGGGGCAGGTCCGTAATATGATTTCAACCAACTTTGCCGCGACCTCAGCAATAACCTGCATGCGCGTTGGGTTGTACATCGCACGCATATCGGTCTCCAGGAATACTTCTCCGTAATTTTTCAGATGGGTTTCAAAATTTGTTTCAAGAATCTCCCAGCTCTGGATTCCTTTCAGCGTATCGGATCGCTGCGGACCTCTCAGGATCAGACCATGGGCAGGAAAACCCGCGATATGGGCAAACTTAACAGCATCCGGCCAGTCTGCGAATTTGCTTCCGCCGAAATTTGTTTTAGGGCTTACTACTCTTGCCCTGACATAGATGTCATTTTCAAGGTCCATAAATACCATGATCTCGTCATCGGCTGGTATGAAAAAGATTGTGGGATGCGCACCGAAAGATCCTTCACTCGCCACCGCCAGTGTACAGCCCGTCATCCTACAGGCGTCCAAGCACTTTGTCCTGGCGGTTTCCAGCGGGTCTTTTTCCCGTTCGATCTCGCCGGAAAATGTACCGTACCGGTCAGTATTGAACCCTTCGGGCAGTAAGGCTTCTACACCCAGCGCCTTTTCCAGTAATGGGGCAATGACTTTTTCTTTACCATGCATAGTCGCTATAACCAGTTTCCTCCCCTTGAACAGCGCGGCTGATCGTTTGTTCATGATGTGATGATTATGCAAGCAAATCCGACCATTCCTCAGTATTGATGACGGTCCAGCTGCAGTCATACTGATATAAACTGATTTGGTTACCGTACAAAGGATCCATGACCATCAGGTAGATCCACTTGTTGTCGACCAGGTTCTTTATATGATCATTTCTTAACAGTATCTCCGCTATCCGCGAGACCGGCGCTTGAATAAGCACCGACAATCGCAGAGGATGGTGATAAATAATATTATCGGAACTATTGACGGACTGCAGGGGCAGACCGGATTTCAGATCTCCGCCGTTTCCCTGTACGACACCGAAATTCCCTGTGACATTATGGGTAATTTTTGATCCCCCGCCAAAGCGTTCGTTATCAACGGTGGAAAAATAGTAATGGTTGTTGATCCATTGAGTGACCACCATCGGGCCCTGCATGATCATCTCCAGGAACAATCCCTGTTCATCGGCTTCCCAATCGTAGGAATGCAGAAAGCACTTGCCTTCAAGGTTCATGCCCCTGGTCAGGTCGCGCGGTGCCACGATAAATCCTGCATTGCCGGCAAGTCCCCATTCGGGCCTGGTTTCTGCCCAGTTACTCGCTTTTTTACGAGCCGCATCAAGTCCGTTCAATGATCCCAGCCGTTCGCTTGTCGCAATTCGCTGGACATCGGCAAGATCTTGCTTTATCTGTTTTAGCATCGATAGATGAGATGCCGGTGCTTCGGAATCGAAAATAACAAGTTCATCGGTTGCTGTATTGTGTTCGGCACCAACAAAAAAGTGCCGGCGGGAATGGAGATCCCGCAGTCACTCTTTAAGAAAGTTCTTACATCGGCTTGATTGGCCAGTTCAGCCAGCATACGGGCATTATGACGTCCCGGACTCGCCGCACAGGCACCGCAGTCGAGGCTCGATTTAAACGGGTTATTAGCTGATTGACCAGCGTGGCCGGCAAAGATAACCAGTGGTGCAAATTCCTTCCAGCCAAGCAGGTCAAAAGCTGTCTTAACAATTAAAGCCCTTTCTTTCAGCTTTATCCCGTCCTCGGTGTAATCTCCCTGATTTTTCTTTAACTGCGGTACGCAACTATTTTCATATTGATCCGCTGATTTGTCTGTACGTGATTTTGCGACAGATGGGAAAAACGTCCTTCGAATCAGGCTAAAACCATAAAAAAGACCTGTTCCCTCTACATAACCGAAAGCCGAAGGCAGCATGTTTTTCAGGCGCTGGCTAAGGAAGCTGATGAAACCCTGGTAGTTCTTCTGCTGCTGATATTGTGCCAGCTCAGCTGATTTTTCCTTTAGCGCCGATTCTGTGATCATGTACGCGGAGTCCAGGATCGGCGGGCATGACTTGCGGATCAGTCCGCTGGCCGGGTCGCAGTAATTGGTGGCAATGCCAAAAAAGCCGGCATAACCGAAGGTTTCGTATTGTCCTTTGGCTTCAATATGCCTCCTGATTGGCTCCGACCTGGTGTCGATGCAAAATACCATTTGCGCCAAAGTGCTTTTACTTAGTTTACTCACAGATTTAAGGCTCATCAGATTTTCCTGAAGCCTGCCGGCCAGCCTTTTCTGCCAGCTGCTTTCCCAGGCTGCGAGCCAGATCAGCTGCAATTCGGAAACTGCCTGTTCGTCTTCCGCAATTTTTTCTTCAGATCGAATTCCCCGTTGATCTGTTCCGCTAGCCAAAGACGGACAGCCAGGTAATCTTCCAGCGTAACTGGGTTCTGCTGCTGCCATGGCGGGCACTCGCTCATACGGTACTTGATATAGCCGGTCCAGCCCGGCAGCGCCGACAAATGATATTTGAAGATAGCTGTTTGTTCCTCCGCACTGCATCCCTTCAAGATAACGCGGAGCGTTTCAACCGCGGTGTGGGGCATCGTATGAATTGAAAAATTACGCAACTCACTGTCATGAAGCGCGATTCTCCGCCAGGCTGTAAAAAAGCCCGCTGATCTGCCCGGCATTTCCCATTCCGCCATACCTTCATCCATAAATACGCTGAGCCATTTGGCGGTGATCCTGTCGAGCTCATGGGTCTCGTTGGTCCGGTGCGGACAACTGGTTACATCCATTTCTTCCAGGTAGTACTCGGGTTTCTGGTAACGACCACTTTCTGCCAGCTTTTCAGCAAGGATTTGGTAATCAATTTCTCCGGACATAAAAGCTTGGCGAAACATGGCCGCACCGGGTAGAGCTAATACCTGCAATGTTCTTTTAGCCTCCATAACAGCCTCTCCAAACGGCAGGTGTTCATAGCCGGACAGCGGGTTAGCGGTCACAAAGCCGTATAAAGGCCAGGTTTTGTCAACCACGGCGGAGGCCTCTTTTATTGCGGCCGTAAATTCAGATCTGATCATAGGGATTGGTTTTTTGATAGTAAGATGGTTTTTTTGTAGGGCTGTGAATCGTTCAATAATTTTACGTAAAGCCAGGACCATTTTTTATATATGCCTAACTTCATGACAAAAAAGCCCGACAGGAAAATTAAACCAAACAGTATATGTAGGGGCGATAACGCAGTCGGGCTTTCAACATCCGGCATATCGCTCATGACCCTGCTCAGACCATTATAGATTAGGGCATAACTGCCCATACCGGCAGAGTATAGCAGCACCGGCAGGTAAATTTTACGCCCGACCGAAAGCGACTGCTGCTTAACGATATTATAAGTTGCCTGTCCTACGGTTATAGCCACGATAAGCGTTAAAAAAATACCGCTATTGATAATGATGCCTTTTCCAGTTAGTATAGCGAAACAGCCGGCTCCAAGGATGCCGGCAATTAACACAGCCACTGCATGTTGGGGACTGATTTTTATCGCCAACGGTTTGCCAGGTGCGGAAACCTGTACCTGTTCTCCAGAGGAAAGAAATAGATAAGCCTTATAAAAGCCGTGCAGGATCAGGTGGGTCACCGCAGCATTAAAAAAACCAAGTCCGCATTGCATAATCATAAACCCCATTTGGGCGATAGTGGAACAGGCCAGTTTTTGCTTGATACTGGTCTGCAGTAATTTGCTGAACTGGGCTGCGATCGCAGTTATCCCGCCTGTGACAAAAAGAATTGAAAGTGCGTCCGCTTTTAAAAGCACGGGGGCAAACAGGGTGAGCAGAATACCTGAGCCGTTAACAAAACCGGCGTGCATCAGTGCTGAAGCCGGTGTTGGTGCGGTCATCGCCGAAAGCAGCCAGCGGTGAAAGGGATAAATAGCGGATTGTATCAGGGCGGCAGTGATGATCAAAATGGAAGAGGAAAGCCAAACAGCTTTTGGAAGGCTGTTTAGTGTCGCTGTAATACCGCTTAACGTAAAATTGTTTGTTGCAAAACCAAGTATTAACACCCCTGCAGTCAGCGCTGCGCCAGAGCACAAAAAATACTTTTGTGCAAACCCGGCTGCCTGCCTGGCTTCGGGCCATCCGTTGATTATACCGATCAGCCTTGCCATAAAAAAACCCATCGTAAACCAGGCGAGCGACAATGCAATGATATGATCACAAGTGACAAATATCATTACTGACAACGTAAATCCCAGGCACAGGCCCGTAAAGCGGGAATGATACTTAAAGCCCTTGAGGTATGTGGAGCTGTAAACACTGATAATGGCACTGAAAAAACTAACAACCGACCATATCAAGAGCGTGAATGCTTTGATCTTAAATATTCCAAAGTAACACCAGGGTAGATTCTTATTGGTAGTTGTGGCCAACAATACGATTGAGAACAGGCACAAAACCGACAAGAAAATATTTATTAGCTGGTTGAATAAATTGGCGGGTGATTTTTTAAGATTTTTTAAATTAATTGGCTGGGCATTTGTTTTCGATTGCATTTCGTTCTTGTTTTGATGAATACGCTGCAAAACTGAAAAGAAATATTTATTAATTTTTATTTATATATTAAATGAATCATATAAAATTATTTTATGATAATAAATGAAGTACAATTGCTTACTGTACGCCGGCACATAGGCTATATTCTTAATTGGACATATTAACTAAAACAACTGATTTTCAATTGACTATACAATTTCAACTACACGATAGCAAGAGGAAAGAATCCGTTAATATATACCTTACCCAACAGCTTTCCAAGGTTCAGCCGTGGCCCGTGAAAGATAAAAAGCAACAATCAGCGTCATTAAAGCTGAAACTGTAAATGCAGGCCCGGCCCCGAACCGGAACCATAACCAACCGGTAAGTGTGCTGGCCAACATTGTGCAGATGCTTTGGAATCCTGTATAAGTTCCAATGGCGGTTGCTGTATCGTTCTTTTCAGTGATATTGCTTATCCAAGCCTTAGATATACCTTCAGTCGCGGCCGCATACAGGCCATACATAAAGAATAGGAGGCCATACCAGTACCAAACCCCGGTTACCGTCATGCCGCTATACACCACCACAAAAAGTAGTAGTCCGGTAATAAATACTTTCTTCAGGCCTATCCTGTCTGCCAGTATACCAAGCGGAAAAGCTGCAATAGCGTACACTATATTGTAAAAAATATACATCCCTATTGTGGCCGTGTCACTTAGTCCGGCCTGCTTTATCCTCAACAGAAGGAATACATCAGAACTGTTGAACAAAGTAAACATCAATAATCCGCCAACCAGCTTTCGGTAACTGGCGGGGCTGGTTTTCCAGTATTGTAAAAAAGAGAAAAATGAAACTGTAGCCTCATTCTCTTTTGGCTTTGCTTTGCTGTCTTTTAAAAAAATGACAAGCCTATAGCCAATACTCCGGGAATAAATGCCAGCAGGAACAAAGGGCTATAACTGGTAGGATAAACATATAAATACAATAATGCCAGCGAAGGGCCGGCCACAGCTCCTATTGTGTCCATCGAACGATGAAAGCCAAATACACGCCCCTTTGTATCTGGCGTGGCTTCATCAGACAACAGGGCATCTCGTGCACCGGTTCTTATTCCTTTTCCCAGGCGGTCAACAGTGCGGGCAAGAAAGATCCATACCGGAAAAATAGTTACGGCCATCAAGGGTTTTGACAAAGCGCTTAACGTATAGCCCAGGCGGATGAATGGGGCACGTCTTCCGCTACTGTCAGACACCTTTCCAAAATAACCCTTGCTCAATCCTGCGGTAGCCTCGGCAATCCCCTCTAATATGCCAATTAATAATACAGAAAAGCCTATACTCTTCAGATAAATGGGCATAATAGGATAAAGCATCTCACTGGCAACATCCGTCAGCAAACTTATAAAAGAGAGAATCCAGACAGTCCGCGTTAAAAATTTCATGTAGGTCTATTATCCGGGATATATAAATAACACTTCCATTGGGTAGATGCCGGTTGCACAGCTGTTAATTCAATGTACCCTTCAGGCTATCGGCCCAGGTAATAAGCCTTTGCTTTTCGACCTGTGAAAGAACGGCATTGCGATGAATTACTGTATAAATGCTCATTGGCATTTCTCCCTCCTTCACCTCTTTGGAAAGATCGCTTAACTTATGCCGTTTTTGGGAAAGGCTATAGTTGTTAAATTCGTCGAAATTAATTTCCTCCTTACCTTCATTAACGTCATGTGCAAGCAGCCAGGCCACCGGCTGGATGTTATTGTACCAGGGATAATAGGTATTGTTTGAATGGCAATCGTAACAGCTCCGCTTTAGCACAGCCTGAACATCCTTAGGCACGGTATAGTGTTTATCTATGCCATTGGCATAGGGCCCGGAAGAAATATTTTTCTTTGGGTGGATGAATTGGATTGCGACCAGTATCACCAATAGCGCAAGGAGTATTTTTTTATTGCTTTCATAATGTATGCCTAAATTTTCACACCAAATAAATAACCGACTATTGCAGATAGTCCCATCGCCAGTGTTCCCCATATCGTGATGCGTAAAATTGCTTTACCAATGTTTGAACCTCCGGTTCTTGCTGCTATGGCACCCAATATGATTAGGAAAATAATCGTGAACCCATACAGGTAATATTCCATTTGTTTGACCGGAGAAAGCAGGATCACCAGCAGTGGCAGCACACCGCCTGCTGTAAAAGACGCCCCGGACGCTAATGCAGCTTGTATTGGTTTGGCCTGGCTGATCTCATTAATTCCAAGTTCATCACGGATGTGCGTGCCTAGTGCGTCTGCTTCCGTCAATTCCTTTGCCACCTGCATGGCAGTTTCTTTTTCAGTCCCCGTTTCTCATAAATCTGCGCCAGTATCCTGAGCTCATCTTCCGGCATCTCCCGGAGTTCCATCTCCTCGCGTTTTATGTCCGCCTTTTCTGTGTCCGTCTGCGAACTAACGGAAACGTATTCGCCTGCGGCCATGGACAACGCACCTGCAACCAGGCCGGCAACTGTAGCCAAAACAATAGGCTCTCTGGTACTACTTGCTGCCGCAACGCCGATCGCAAGACTCGAGATGGAGATGATCCCGTCGTTGGCACCTAAAACTGCAGCCCGCAGCCAGTTACTCCTATGGATATAATGGGATTCCAGGTAATTATCTATCGTTAACATAAATGATGATTAAAGTGTTACGAATTAACGGAAACTATATCGCATTTTTCATGACCAATATTTGTACAATAAATGACAGTTAACAGCTTGCGGAGTAATTTACCCAGATAGTTATCAACGTGATTGAAAGAAAAGCAACAAAATCAAATACCTTTTATGAGCAATATCATTTTTTACAACGTTGGCAGTCATACTTTTAACGATGGGTGGTTGCTTTCTTTGTAAAAAACTCTCATCATGAAAAAGCTAAAACACCTACTCACCGTTGCGGCAATTATAGTGTTTGCGGCGGGTGCATTTGCTCAAAAAGCAAAAGATTCAACCAAGTATAATTTTATCACCATTGATGGCAAAGGCGGTATACATAACCACGCCGGTACAAAACTTGGTTACATCACCAAAGACAACATTGTTAATGACAACCAGGGCCACAAATTGTATTTTATCGACCGCGACGGCAACGTTATAGATGCCAAAGGCAACAAGCTCGGCAAGGCTGCAAAAAACGGCAATTATTACAACAATAATGGCGAAGAAATATTGCAGTTAAAGAACGTTGACGAAGCAAAATGTGAGATACTTGACCCCAAAGGTCATAGCTGGGGCTATGCTCACCGAAACTATAAGCTTCACGCTTGCGCTGCACATTGTTTTTTCCTGGAAAAGAAAAAGTTGGAAGAAGCGAAAAGAGATTCGTTGGCTAAGAAAGGTAAAAGCTAATTAAATCCCATTTCAAGGTGAAAAGAGTTTATCCACGACATCCATAGCCCCGTTACCGCCCTAAACTGAACCTATACGCCTTGAACCACCACTGCAAGAATCATCCCCAACGTGTCAGCTATGATATGCCTTTTTATCCCTTTTATCCTTTCTTTGCATCAAAACCTTTGCTTTCACACTTACAATGTAACCCGCCCTTAGTTCGGACTGGTGTTTGTAGACTTATTGATTCAAAAATATAATTATCATTGTTGTTGTAACCGTTGAGATATTGGAAACCTGATCGAGTTTCCAATATCTCAACGGTTTAGCAGCTTGTACAGGTCAGGAGTTATGTGTCACAGTGCTTCATGCGGCCTACGGTAATTGTAATCTTCCATCCATTTATCGGTT
This sequence comes from Mucilaginibacter sp. P25, assembly GCF_050859465.1. NCBI lineage: Bacteria > Pseudomonadati > Bacteroidota > Sphingobacteriia > Sphingobacteriales > Sphingobacteriaceae > Mucilaginibacter > Mucilaginibacter sp. P25. The sequence goes on from NZ_CP193937.1 coordinate 5,241,231, forward strand.
AAAACTGTACCCGATGAATATCTTTAAATAGGTAAGCATTCCAAGATGTTTCCCCTAAAGTTTCTGTTAAAGCGTTCGATATGGCCGTTCTGCATTAGCTTGCCTGGCTGGGTAAATTGAACTGTAAAATCTTTACTCTCGCACCAATCCTTGAACCCTTTGCTGTTGAATTCGGGCCCTTTATCTACCCTGATACATTTTGGTTTGCCTTGCTCACGAATAGTTTGCTCCAAGATTTGTGTTACTCTTATCGTTTACTGCTGTTCCCTCAATGGTGCTTCCGCATGAAGGTGATGTGTTTTTTGGATCAGAACGTGCGCTTCGGTCCTGTTATGCCCCGGGGGCGCTAAAAGTAAACTTGTTTTGGATAAACCCGACCACAAAGTTTGATTTTGAAACGCGATTGTACAGCCGCCGCGCCTCCTTTGCGAAATCATGCGGTTGATATCGCCAACACAAATCCAGGGGTCATGCAATGTGACTCCCCATTTGGCATGGTCATGTGTTTCGGGCCAGGCCCAGTGTGCGCCCATGAAACCTAAATTGATATACTTGATATCAAAAGTTTTATGAATACCATCGCTATCAGCGATAGGAGGAATAGGACCGCGGATCCAGGTTTCAATGTCTAAATCATCGTTTAGGATAGGCCCTACCAATTCGTTCCAAAAATCTTTATTCCATTCACGGTTCTTGGCTATAACTTTGAATGACATACCGCCAATAGACTTTAAATCAATGGAGTCGCCCAGAGCAATCGGGTGGCTCGCCAAAGGCTGTGTCAGCGAATGCAACTCGGCAGTTGCGGGCAGATTAGCGGTATTATGAAGATAGATTTGCGGCTCCTGGTGGTTCAGCATCTGTTTGGCAATAAGATTAGCGGTATCCAAATCCAATGAAATGCACAAATAGGTTTGCCCGTATTTGGGAGTAGGATCTTTGATGGCACCAGGGTCTGCAAATTTCGGCCATGAGTGAAGTAACCAAAATGCAGTTTTAGATTCGGTATCAAATGCCAATACTCCCTTAGTATGCCCTTTGGTGCCATCATCATGTTTATTGGCACTTTCGGGCATCTCGTCATTATAAAGAACCCATCCGGTACTCGGAGCCGGTGATTTAATGTTTTTGAACACGGAGTCCATAGTCAGGTTGAGTGCTCCTTTATCGCCATTCAAAACATTGGGAGACTTGGTAATCGTCCTTTTTCGGGCGTCGGTATTGGCATCGATAGTTGAGTCGTAATAAACATATTCGTACCCTGTAGCTTTGTCATTACCCACACCTCCGTCAAGTTGAGGAACTTTGTAGATAAACCACCAGTCGACTGGTGCGCCGTTCTCATCAAGCGCAGAAATTTTCATAACTTTTTTGGTTAGGTTGAAAAATTAATTGATTAATTGTTTGCAGGCGTTGACGAGGTTTGCAATAAAGATAAAGTAATATCGTGCATAAATGACCACGTAATTTCACGGAATTTTCAGAAGAGTTTCCCGTATTTTTACGCATAAAACAATTAATCGATCAATAGAAATTTAAGCCAATCAGGTATAAAAAAACTCGCTATCTGGTTAAGAAAGCGAGCTCTAAGCATCCATATAATATGATACAGATAACCTGTGGAAGAGAGATTAAACCTAGCTATTTTCCCGATCAATCATCATCGTCTTCATCTTTGCCGGCCAGTTTAGCAGGATAAACTTTTTTGCCTTTGGCTGCAAACCATAGTATCCTGTTCATCACATCGTCATTACCACCGTCAATATGGTCATATTCGGGCCTCGATGATAACTGTGCAAAATGCAAAGCCGAGCCTTTTAGCGCAGAAAAAGGCTGGTTGATTTTATTAATCGGCACCCTGTTTTTTAAACTGGTATAAGTGTATAGTGATGGTTTACCGGTAAAACATTCAAACATAGGTAATGCAGTAGCATCGATGATATTCATTGGTGGTAAACCCAATATTTGCTCAATAGAACGTACTACACAGGTTTGATTATAGTTTTTACTCACCTTGTGCTGCAACCTGCTATAAGGACTGATCACAAACCCTGTAGTACGATAAGCGGACACATGGTCCCACCCAGCCTGTGAATCATCTTCGGTGACAAATATTACCGTATTTTTCCAGAAACGGCTTTTTGAAATCGCCTCAACAATCCGGCCAAGCGCCAGGTCGTTATCAGCTACCATAGCATCAGGTGTCGGGTAGCCTGGCCGGGTGCCTACCGTATGATCGGCCGATAGGGCCATGATCATCAGTTGCGGTAACTGGTCGCCGGGCTTTTGCTCATATTCATGTAGCTCTTTAATAAAAGCGGTGGCCCTTAACTGTTCATTGATCTTATGCTCGTCGGATCCCGGGAAATTTTGTGACAGCATTGGCCTCACCCGAGAAATAGTGCTGGTATTTTTAAAAGCGAATGGTTTACCTGCTGTGTAATTGTTATAAATATCGCTCCAGCTTAACTTATCATCAAAATGTACAGCGCAGGCTTCACCGTAAATTCTGACCGTTTTGCCGTGATCGGCGGCATTATTCCAGATAAAACCGTTCCCGTCATAAACCAAAGCATCCTCCTGCACATGCGGATAACTCCTAAACCAGGAGCGTACGCTTTTTTCAACATAATCGGTAACCATCGCTGCGTCAGTCCACTGGTGCCCTTCGGCAGAGCATTTTCCAGAGGCATAATAATTATCAAGCAATAAAAAGTTGCGCGCCAAATTATGTTGATTGGGGGTAACACTATCACCATAAATACAAAGCGATTTATTGCCGTCACCTTCAGGCATATCGCCCAAAACCTGGTCGTAGGTTCGGTTTTCTTTGATAATATAAAGTACATGATTAAAAACCGAAGGCTCGCCAATACGCTCAGGTATGGGTTTAGGCGCAATGTTTTTACGGGGCAGCAGCTGCGCTATCTGCTGGCGGAAACTGAGATTTAGGTTTTGGACTTTTTGAGTATACTTTTTAAGCAAAGCATCATCGGGAATGGCTATCATTGATACCGTAGCCTTTGAATGATGCGAGTTGTAAGCTGTAACGTCTGATCCCAAGGGTAAATCACCTTTTAAATTGCTTTTACCTATCTCATCGGCACTTACCCTCGAGCCTTCTCCTTCCAGGTTGGTTACAAATAAATTATTGCCGTCAACAGCCAGGCCGCCGGGGTATGCTTCGGTTGGAATAAAGCCTTTCACTTCGTTATTGCCGGTTCCTTTAAGAGATGTTTTACTACCCAATTTAACAACGGCAACAGCATTATCTAAACCATTTGCTACATAAAGTATTGTGCCATCGTTATTTATAGCTAACGCATTGGGCGTATCACCTATATAACTTTTTTTACCGGGATTTAATTTAACATCAATCGCTGCTACATTTTGTAATGAACTTGTCGAGATTACCGATACCATGTCACTATTGCCATTCGCCACATAAACAAAAGCTTCATCAGCGCTATTGATAATGGCATTAGGATGCAGCCCCACAGGAATTTCTTTGATCACATCTCCCTTAGCCAAATCCATAACCATTACTGTACCCTGCACTGTTGCCCCGGTTTTGGGATCGACATAAGCCTTACCATAGGGTACGCCCGCTGTTTCACGCTTCAATGTATCAATAGCTTGCGGGCCGGCCCAATTGGTTAAAAATATCTTATTCTTTGCAATCGTCAGTCCATAGGGTGCAACACCGGTTGATCTTATCCAAACGGTTTTATTATCAGTTAAATTGATCTTTGCCAGTTGGTTATTTCCGTTTAAAACTACATATAAATAATTTATGCCATTTTCTTTATTGATGGCTAAATCGTTAGGTAATGCCAATGGCGATTCACCTTCAGCTTTAAAATTGAAAGTGTTTTGTATGCTGATGTTGCCATCTTTCCAGATGGCCTGGAAAACGTATGATTTTGAATCCTTACCCTTGCCTGCCGCGGCGCTCCAATATATTTGAGTTTGATTGTCAATATTCACAACTTTTAAGCCGGAGTAAGTGCTTGTAAGTTCGCGGTAGCGGGTATCTTGTTTATAGGTCCAGCGGGTGGTTACTTTCTTAGCTACAGTATCGATTATAGTAAGCCCATACCGGTCTTCGACAGCGATAAACCTGGTGCCGGGGATCAGCCTTACATCCATGCTATGATTTTCATCAGCAGCGTCACCAAATGAGATCACTGTTCCTGCCGGATCAATAATACGGTTGTAAGGCATTAAAACCGGTAGTATATGGCGGTTTAGTGTGCTGTCATCATAAGCGCTATGCATATTAACCTGTTCATTATCGGAGGTTTGTTTGTTGCCAGAAACGGTATGGCAGGCATAAAGGGAAAAAGAAATTGCTAATATGGATAGATGCAATAAGAATTTTGGATACTTCATAGTACTGAACTAAGTGGCTAAATTAAGGCAGATAGGTTTACTAAAGGTAAATATTTGATAAAGAATATAATTGTTACATAGTTCACGAAAATGCGTTGGTAATTATCTTCTTTTATATAATTGTTATGATATTTACCGGGTAACACATCAATGTACGAGTGATCAGGATAATCAGCTATCAGGAAGGTGAAAGCAACCATAATGTCATCATCAAAGGCGCAACCATAACCGACCTTAGTGAAAGTGTTATTGCCGCTCATGCAGCCGTCAGCATTTATTTTGATAAACAAAGCTACAGGCAAATACTGGCCAAACATTTGGAAACTAACCATGGGGCTTTTACTAACCAATCGGGCACAGTAGCTTTTCCTGAGGTAGTTGTCACCAGCCACGAAGGGCAGCTGGCACTTTCCTGCGGATGCCATGCAACAGGTAATAAGCTTTGCGAACACCAGGCCCAGGTACTCTCTGCTATAACACAGCGTGATGAGTTTAGGGTGTTTTTTGATGATGAACTACGGCATACAAAACTAAAAAAAGCAGCGGTCGATTACGGGCTTGAAGAAGAGCCTGATCTCGACAGGTTTTTCGAGGTAAGATCACTGTCGAAAAATTTCGAGATAGTTCCCCGCTCCGCCGCGTTAACAGCCATTACCAAAGAGAGCCTTGCCAATTTGCAAAGCATTATAGTTAATGACATTTCTGAACCGGTTGGGCAGCCCGGCGAGGACACTGATAAAACAACCTGTATCGTACTAAAGCAGCATAAATACTATAAATATTTATTTGTTGAACTATACACCGCACAAAGCACCAAAGATGGAAAAATCAAGAACCCCCTTGTGCCTATAGCTCCTTTAGACCTGATCTGGGAAACGAATGACGCACAACAGCTCAAATTTTTTACCGGGGTACACAAGTTTCAAAATCATATTAACACACAAAGAACTGCTGCGGGTATCGCAGCACTAAAAGCCATTGTTAAAAACCCATTGGCCTACAGTTTTTACGCGCATGACAACACTGTTTCGGATAAAGTAACAGCTGGCTCGATAAACCCTGTATTGGTTAAAAATTTAAAAAGTGACCTGGAGCTAAAAGTAAATACCTGGGATGAGTTTTATGAAATAAGCGGTATTTTTAATATAGATGGTTTGCTGTATGATATTAAAGATCTTGATATCAGGTATACCTATTTTATCGGCATAGGCAATGTGCTTTATCTTATTGAAAGCCTGCAGGTATTGAATATCATTGATTTGCTGAAAAAGAAACAGGGTAGCCTGCAGGTGCATAAGAGTAAGTTTGCAGAATTAAAATCACACTTGCTTAATAAGCTGGAAAGCAAACTCCGCATTGATTACACTTACATTAAGCCTGCAACACACGAACAGATAATAAAAGAGGGCTTTGATCAACCTGCCGAAAAGATCATTTATTTGTCGGATTTTGGCGCTCATGTAATGATCATCCCCGTGCTGCGTTATGGCGAGGCCGAGATTCCTATCCGCACGCAAAAGCAGATCTACGGAACCGACGAAAAAGGCAACCAATTTTTAGTTAAACGGCGCGATGATGAGGAAATAGCCTTTACAGCTCTGCTTGTAAAACAACATCCTTATTTTAATGAACAACTGGATAACGGCCTCGACTACTTCTACCTGCATAAAAGGCACTTTTTAGATGAAGAATGGTTTTTAAATGTATTTGACGAATGGCATAACCACAATATCGAAATACTTGGCTTTAACGAACTGGAAGGCAACAAGCTGAACCCTCATAAAGTAAAGATAACCATCAACGTAGTGAGCGGGATTAACTGGTTCAATACAGTTATCGATATAAAATTTGGCAAAAGAAGAGCTTCGTTAAAACAGGTTCACCAGGCTGTAAAAAATAAAAGCAAGTATGTACGCCTTGATGATGGAACCCGGGGAATTTTACCCACCGAATGGATAGAGAAATTCACCGATTATTTTAATTCGGGGGAGATTGCTGATGATGATACACTGCACACCTCAAAAAGTAATTATACAGCTATACAGCAATATTACGACGAGGAAATGCTTGACGAGGATGTGCGAAACGAACTTGCGATATACAACAAAAAACTTACCGGTACAGAAACCATTGATGAAGTACCGGTTCCTCCCGGATTAAACGGAACGCTTCGCGCTTATCAGCACCAGGGATTAAACTGGTTAAACTTTTTGGATAATTTTAATTTAGGTGGTTGCCTTGCCGATGATATGGGTCTGGGCAAAAGTCTCCAGGTGATTGCCTTTATCCTTTTACAGCGCAGCAAAACCGAAAACAATACCAACCTTGTTGTAGTGCCAACCTCGCTCCTGTTTAACTGGCAGCAGGAGGTACAAAAATTTGCGCCTTCTATAAGCATCCATACCATTTACGGTGCTGAACGGCTTAAGCATACTAAACACCTGCACCAGTATGAGATAGTGCTTACCTCCTACGGCACGTTACTGTCAGACATTAATTTTTTAAAGGATTTCAATTTCAACTATATTTTTCTCGATGAATCGCAGAATATAAAAAATCCCGAATCGCAGCGTTACAAGGCTGTAAGGCTCCTGAAATCGCGCAATAAAATTACGATAACGGGCACTCCGATAGAAAATAATACGTTCGATTTGTATGGCCAGCTATCATTTGCCTGCCCCGGTCTATTGGGGAGCAAGCAATATTTTAAGGATATTTATGCTGTTCCTATCGATAAATTCAAAGGCAGCAAACGCGCGGCCGAACTACAGGAAAAAGTAAGGCCTTTTATACTTCGGCGTACTAAACAGCAGGTTGCAACAGAACTGCCCGAAAAAACCGAAATGGTGCTGTATTGCGAAATGAAGCAGGAGCAGCGTCATATTTACGACTCATACGAAAAAGAATTTAGAGAGTACATTTCGGCCACAACAAATGAGGAGCTAAAAAAAGCCCGATGAACGTATTAAAAGGGTTAAACAAATTGAGACAGATCTGCGATTCGCCGATGCTCATAAAAGGCGAAAAAATGCCCGGTGATGCATCGGCCAAATTGGAAACGCTGATTGAGGAAATAGAAAGCAAAAAGCATCAGCATAAGATCCTCATATTTTCGCAGTTTGTTTCCATGCTTGATCTTATCCGCACGGAATTGATACCCCGTGAGATTCGCTTCTCATACCTCACCGGTCAAACCCGCAAACGGGAGCAAGTAGTTAATGAGTTTCAAAACGATCCCGGCATCAGGGTGTTCCTGATTAGCCTAAAAGCTGGTGGTACCGGTCTTAATTTAACAGAAGCAGATTATGTTTACCTCGTCGACCCGTGGTGGAACCCGGCTGTCGAAAACCAGGCCATAGATCGTTGTCACCGCATAGGCCAGGATAAAAAAATTGTGGCGGTAAGGCTTATTTGCCCCGGCACTATCGAAGAGAAGATCATGGTGATGCAGCAATCAAAAAGGATATCGCCAAAACCCTGATCAAGCCCGACAGCGCTGTTGCAGGTTCATTGTCAAAAGATGACCTACTTGATTTATTGAATTAGTTACAAAGCTTAATAATAATTAAGCTGCTTAGGCCTTCCCATGCTATAAGTTATTATTAGCTTTTAGATTTCCGTAATAATGGAAGCACTAAAAAAGTAACAACAGCATGAGCAATCAACGATAGGCCAAAAGTAAACAGCACGATATACGATCTCCTCATCCAGGTATTAAAATAATCAAGGAAGGTTGACTGGTTTGTACCACTATACAGGGCAGCTAAAGCAAACACAGATAAGCCGGTAAGCCAAAGCGTTAGATGCGAGTAAAAGTAGCGTGAGGGAATAATGCCGGCATTTGAAAACGAAGTAAATAACAAAATAACGTGGGCAATAAAAAGAATAATTGCCACTGAGATTAAGATATAAAGCATGATAAAGATTTTTACTATGAAGATAAAACTTTAGCCGTCACAACCAAAAGTTTTACGTTGCATTTTGATCTTCAACAATAAACAAATGTCAAATACTATTCAACCGGATCAGGAGGCGCCGGTTTAGATGGATCATATACAGCCACAGCTACCCGTGAATCGGCACAGCCATAGTAAAGGAACCACTTCTTTTTAAAATAAACCATCCCTTCAATAAACACTGTTCCGTTAATATACTGACCACTTTTCTCGAAAGGTTCCATTGGTCTTAAGAAAGGAAAATCAAGGCGTGTTTTGAATTTAGAAGGATCTTTTGCATCAAACAAGGCCTGTCCTGCACAGTATGAATTGGCGTTAAACCGGGTGTCTCTGCCTTCGGCGGGTTTGTTTTTGCCGTTGTAAAATAGGATTACACCGTTTTTGGTCATCAAAGCAGGCGGGCCGCACTCAGTTAAGTCACTGTCGAAATAACCATCACGCGGCGACATCAGCTCTTTCAACTCTCCTTTATTATCAACCACCGGAGCCCAGTCCACCAGGTTTGTTGATGTTGCCGCGTATACATGATGCTCGCCCCAATACAACCAATATTTTCCATTTGTTTTAATAATCACTTGTTTACCGTTGATCACCCGGGTTAATATGGACGCCGATTTACTGGCGATATTGAAAAATTTGCCCTGATAAGCTGTTTCAAATATCGGCCCGTGTTTTTTCCAATGGATGAGGTCTTTTGATGTGGCCACACCTAATCTTGGCAAATCGCGGTTCCATTCGGTGTAAAAAACAACATAGGTGCCGCCGGGCGTAACGGCTACGCGGGGGTCTTCACAGCCTCCGGGCCATTCGTACTTTTTAGCAATATCATTATCGGGATACAGCACCGGGGTTTTCCTTCTGCTAAACTGAATACCATCAGCACTTTCGGCATACCCAACCCGTGAAGTACGGAAGCCAATACCGATACCGTACAAGTCCTCAGCCCGGTATAGTACTACTATTTTATTATTTTTTATGGTCGCGGCAGGGTTAAAAGTATCATTGGCTTCCCATTGAACCTGCTTTCTACTCATCGGATCAAGGAACCGGGAAACCGTATCTGGTGAGATGATAGGATTGATATTTGCCGGCCGGACAAAGCCGCCAAAGGCCCAGGAAGGCAGGGTATTAACCCGCGACTGCCCATAGCATAACTGGGCAAGTAATAATGAAAATATAATACTTCCCTTCCGTAAAAAGTTTATCATAATAAATGGCTTATGTGTTTGTTTTTAATTGGCCCATACCTTGATATCAATTATTTCCCCGCGATAATATCGCACAAAAACCCCTTAAAACAAATCAGATACCGGTTATATTCGTTCCAAAAATAGTAAATTTATAACCTGTTATAAACCAATTACCCATTCTGCAACGGGGTATAATTTTAGGCTGATGAGAAAACTTTTTTTACTCGCATTTTTATTCTTTGTACTTAACGCAAAATCGCAAACGCCTACACCCCGGCAACAATTCCCGGGATTGTTTGAGGCGGTTCAAACTTCAACTATTTTCCCGGATAACAAAACTTTTGTCGACGCTGTGCCCAAACAGGATCCAGCGCTGATCATGAAGGCTTATAACGAACAGAAAGATCAGCCAGGGTTTAACCTGCAGGCATTTGTATTGGCCAATTTTAACGTACCTGTATCGCACAACAATTTTCAAACAGATATATCTTCCGGTATCCGCAAACATATTGATACTTTGTGGCAGGTGTTACAACGCCGTCCGGATGAAGCAAAACCTTTTTCTTCAACCCTGGCGCTGCCTAACCCTTACATTGTACCAGGCGGCAGGTTCAGAGAAATTTACTATTGGGATTCGTATTTTACGATGTTGGGTCTACAGGAAAGCCATCAGGTTAAAGTGATCCGCAACATGGTCGAAAACTTTGCCTACCTCATTGATAAATACGGCTTTATCCCCAACGGCAACCGAAGTTATTATCTTACCCGTTCGCAACCGCCATTTTTTGCTATGATGGTAAATCTGTTGGCAAAAATTGAGGGAGAGAAAGTATTGGTACATTTCAGTCCGCAATTGATCAAAGAATATGAATATTGGATGCATGGATGGGAGGCCGTACAAGCCAACCAGGCTACACACCGGGTTGTACGAATGCCGGATGGGCAGATATTGAACCGTTATTGGGACGAAAGTGATGAACCCCGCGAAGAATCATATATAAAAGATGTAGATGCCGCCAAAGAAAGCAAACAACCGACAGCACAATTTTACCGCAACGTGCGGGCAGCGGCGGCTTCGGGTTGGGATTTTAGCACGCGCTGGTTTGATTCGTCGGGCAAGTTGCCAACTATACAAACCACCGACATTATACCGATTGATTTGAATTGCTTATTATATAACCTGGAAATGACTATTGCACGCAGTCTGAACCAGCTCTCAAATGCAAAGCTGGCCAAAATGTATAGGTATCGGGCAAATAGTCGAAAAAATGCGATCCTGAAATATTGCTGGAACCAGAAAACAGGCTGGTTTGATGATTATAACTGGAGGCTGAATCAACTATCAAGTGTGGAAACACTTGCAGGGGAGTTCCCGCTCGAATTTAAAATTGCCAGTGATGAGCAAGCCCGCCTTGTGGCCGATGGGCTCAAAAATAATTTCCTGAAACCCGGCGGACTGGTTACTACACTCAACTTTTCCGGCCAGCAGTGGGATGCACCCAATGGCTGGGCCCCACTGCAATACATAGCTATTGACGGGCTCGAAAAATACAATTACAATACGCTGGCCAAAGAAATTGCCACCCGCTGGCTTAAACTTAACATCCGGGTGTTTAAACAGACCGGTAAATTACTTGAAAAGTATAATGTGGTTGATACCCAATTAACTGCCGGCGGTGGTGAATACCCCCTACAAGATGGTTTCGGCTGGACGAGATGGGGTACTGCTGCATTTAGTTAACAGGTATCATATCGATACCCAGCAGTTAGAAAAGGCACCTGCAGAAGTTCAGAACTAACTACCTGGTAAAGCAAGTTTCAGAATCCAGACTTACGAAGTTTTTGAAACTTCGTAAGTCTTCCAATCGCCAGTTCGTTCTCTCTGTCAAACGCAGGAGATTTTAAAGGGGCATAATGTATAAAGTTATAAAGCAGTTACTTTATTGTATAAGTAGCCCTATTCATCCCTACGCCGGTAATTTTTAATGATTTCCAGTTAGCAGGCAACTTGCTTTTAACTTGTACTATGCCGGTTAGTGTAATATCCAAACCGCCAAAACCCATCAATAAACTTTGAATAATGCCACCTGCACCTGTAGCAAAATACGGATTGGTCCCGCCTTTTGTTTCGGCAATTACCCGGAACGGCGGGTTGAGATTAGGTTCATAAGCATCCTTAAAAAAGTGAAATGCCTTTTCGCCATTACCCAACCGCGAGTATAATAAAGCAAAAACGGCCTGGGTCATGGCAGGTGTACCTTCGTTAGGTACACGGGTTTCGTAGTATTCAAGATCTTTTTTTATTTGTGCCGGATCGGTTATTGTTTTAAGCGGGTAAGCCAACAGGTTAACATCAGCCTGTTTAATTCCTTCACCTTTGTAAGAAGCGTGTTCGCTGGTAACGCCATTATCCAGCTTCAGGATCGGGATGTTTTGAGCAACATTTACCCAATCGGCATCAGCCTTTTCACCCAGGATTTTGGCAGCAGCGGTAGCATTTAGCAAGTTAGCTTTCGCTGCGGCATTGGTGAAAGCATTGTTGTCAATGTTTTCGGCCCATTCATCTGCAGCAACTACGTTTTTAATATCGTAATGACCGGGCCCATTGCGTTCAACTCTGCTTGCCCAAAAATCGGCAGTGGCTGAAAGTATCGGCCAGCCTTTTTCTTTCAACCATTGTTTGTCCTGGGTTACACAATAGTAATTCCACGCGGCCAGCGCTACATCCGCAGTAATGTGGTGCTCAAACGGACCGCTCAATGCCCAAACCGGTGTTTCCTCTACCCCGCTGTCAGCGCTTTCCCAGGGGAACATCGCTCCTTTATAACCATGCGAAAAAGCATTTTTACGCGCGGCATCCAATCGTTCAAACCGGTATTCAACCATTGATTTGGCAATGTCGGGGTGTAAAACCAGCATAGCCGGATACATCCAAACATCACAATCCCAAAAAACGTGGCCATTGTAACCCAACCCTGAAAGTCCCATAGGCGAAGGTGAGTATGCTGTACCAGCCCTCGAGAATGAATATAAATGATATAACATGCTGTGAATATCCTGCTGTGACTGGTCATCACCCTCAATTTGGATATCACTTGTCCACAGCTCATCCCAAGCTTTGTTATGAAATTTAATTAGCCTGTCCCGACCTTCCAGTTTGGCAAAAATGGTAAGTCGTTCAGCTTCGTTCAGCGGGTCGGCATGGTGGGCTGAAGTTATGGACGAGACCAGTTACCGCATAATTATAAGTTTGCCCGGCAGCTATCGCTTTGCTAAACTTCATAAGGTGCATATTATTGTCCCACATTTCATGAATAATCCGCGGCTCATGTCCATGCGGTTCGCTGAATAAGAACGAAGTAGATGCACATAACTGCATTTTACCTGTAGGGCTCTTTGCCATTGAGGTAAGCAAACTAATGGTTACATGCGGTCTGTCGATTTCGTTATAATAGTTCTGCACTTCTTTAAGCGCATCGGGCGCCTCCATTACACTGGCCGAAGTAATGTTGATAGCCTGTTTTGCTGTTACCGAAACATCCATCAAAACAGTAAAAGGCAATTGCCGCAGCGAGTAATAGGTATATTTTATAGTTGCTTTATCAGCATAATCAAAAGTAATGGTGAACGCAGCATGCTGCATATCCAGTTCCTGCCTAAAATTGCTGATACTTTTGGCATCGATCCGCCTGCCATCTATTTCAAGGTACATATTAAGCAGGTTAAAGCTGTTCAGGAAATTGCTTACCCGTCCCCTGCCGTACAGATCATAGGCGCCGGCCAGTACTACATTTTTAACCTTGAAAGGCTCCGGCGCTGATACTATCCCGATCATCCCGTTGGCCACCGTAATTCCGTAATAGTTTGCTGGATCAATTTTGTCGGCTTTAATTTTCCACGGATCGATGCTTTGCGCCCCCGACACAGCCGGTACCAGCAAAGCGAAAAACAAACCGAATTTAAATATCTTATTCAAAATCAACTATCTAAGTAAATAATTAAAATACTACTTAATCTTTAATTGTAGCTTTTTCACCACCAGTTGCCCAATCTCGGCGCCTTGTTTATTGCCCACAATACAGGCATTTTTAAAATGGATCCCTCCCATTACCCTTGACATCCCTGCCGATTTCGCGGCCGCCCGGAATGATTTAAAAGAAAGCGGATCGATCCCAAACTCCATTTCTGATGAATCTGTATATGCAAAATTATCACCAATCCTATTGGTAAGCACCTCGGCTGCGGCTGCCGAAATTACGGCATGGCCGCTACTATACTCCGGAAATGGAGGTGTTTGAATATATGGGCGCCATTCGGCATCCATATATTTAGTAATTATCGTTTCGGGGCGAACGTAATTTGAGCGGTATTTAAGGTACCAGCAATTAATAAAGCCGTCAAACAGCGCAATAGCAGTCTCGGTATAAACGCTTACTGTGGTTCCAAAATCAAACTTTTTACTTCTTGTACCGATTGCAGTAATATTCATCCAGTGCCCCCGGGGAAAATTTCTTGGTCGCGAACGATGCATGGCCAACTACATTGAGTTTAAAAGCATTATCGTCCCAAAAATCTGCCTGGTGTTTCTCTTCTTTGGTTAAGCTGTCAACCATTTGTTTTACCTCAAGCGCTTGTTTGTAAAAGGGACTATTATGGTCTTTAACATTGAAGGCCGGCGGATCGGGCGGAATAAATTGGGCTGTGGAATCCAGCACCATGGGCCTGATCTCACCCCAATGGGCCTCAAGGGCCTGCGCGTACATGGGCGGCGTGGGGATCCAACGACCATCCTGCTGTTTTACCGTGTATTTACTTGCCGACCGGGTTTGTGCATAGTGATCTCCTTTGCTCCACTTCAATATAAATTTAGCGACTTTATCAGCGTAGTTTACGGAACCTTCAAACAAAACCGACGGCATACCTGCATCTTTGGCCTTCTTTTTAAGCTCATCAACATATTGATCCATACTACCTTCCGGAAACGTTACCGCATTGCCGACTGTGCAAAAGGCAAGCAACGAAGCAAATTGGTAATCAACAGCAGTATCTTTTGACGCTTTGGGTACAGCCGGTAAGTGCTTAATTTGCCCGGCTAATGATCTAAAATGCTCAGGATCGCCGGAAGCTATAACTTCATAAGCGGCTATATTGGCATATACATAATTACGGGAAGCTGTAACCGGCGGAAAGTTATTTTCCAGTACAATATCATTAAGTTTTTTAACGGTTATACGATAAAGTTCGGGATCGTGGAGTACTTTTTCATAGTAGGGCTTTTTACAGGATGTGAATAAAAATAATACACCGGCAAGACAAAATAAAAAGGATCTCATAAGTTATAAAATAGGTTAAAAACCGGGCAGATACACAAGGAGAAAATCTGTTGGTTTTTTTGATTGATCAACAGCCAATATAGGCTTTTTTCAGTACGCTACAGCATATTTACATTAGTTTTTTAACCCGATCAGGCATTTTTTTATTTAATCAAAAGGCAACATATTTTATAACAATATACACATGTTAATCCACCCGATATTATTAAATTTATCACCCCGGGTATCCGTCTTTTATAAACTAAATGAAGAAGATCTTTTTTATTGTACTTACCGTTATTATAATTATTGCGGCAGCTTATATTTTGCTCCCCGAAAAACCTGTTATAGCACAGGACCTGTCAATTGATACCTCCGATGTTATTGCCGGAAAATTCCTGACCACAGAAGGTGGATGGGATAAATGGTGGCCCGGTACCAAAACCGGGGACGGGCAATACAATTTTAAAGGTACAAAGATCAGCATCGATAAAATGACCAATAGCAGTACCTATCTTAAATTGAAAAAAGATAACCTGACTTTTGATGGCGAAATAAGTTATTTTGCCGACGCCGAAGGTTCTGTCAAATTTAAATGGGATGCTGTTGATGAGAATAACACCCAATTTTTTTCACGGATAACTAATTATTTCAAAACCAAAGATGCGGAAAAACTGGTTGGCGAAATTTTACTAAGCCTTAAACACTTCCTTGAGGACAGAAAGAAACGCATACGGTTATAGGATCTACTTAAATCATGCTAAAGACACAGTTTTGCTCGTTTCAGCTAACACCTATCCGATATATCCTTCATTACAGGTAATTTACAACACCGTTACAACCCTGCAACAACACGCTGGCAGCCAGGGGGCCAAACAAACAAACTTCCCTATGCTTAATGTTACCCAAACAGATGAGCACGAATACCAGGTTAATGTCGCCTTACCGATTGACAAAAGGATAATTCCTTTTCAAAAAACAAGTTTAAATAACATACCAAAGGGGGGCAATTTATTGGTGGCTGACGTACGTGGCGGCCAAAACACGGTCAATAATGCATTGTTGCAAATGAAAAGATACATGAAAGATCACAGGCTGGTATCACCTGCCATGCCTTTTCAATCGCTTGTAACCGATCGGCTGGCACAAAAGGATACTTCAAAATGGATCACCAAAATATATTATCCAATATTGTGATATTACGCTACTTGCTTAATAACATTAATCGGCCATCATAGGTAACCGCGAGATAAGTATTCAAGTTAGCTGCTGTTTTCACTGGCACCAGATAATTGATTTCCTGTGAGTTGATTGCACCGTTAACATAGTATGTCGGCGCATCAAATTGCTTTTGCTGTTTGTTGTAGTGTAAACCAGCCAGGCCGAGTGCATCGTACTTTCCTTCATAAGGCACAACACCCCAAAAGTTTCCGTTCAGTAATATATCTCCATTGTTATATTTTAGCATCGATTTAATTGGAGCCTGCTGATAAAGAAATGGCAGTGCAGTAATCGAAGAAGAATGCAATACGTCGCTCACAAAAATACTATTGAACTGGTTTACACTTAAACGATCATTGTCATCCAGTTTGTCCTTAAATACCTCAGTGGTGGTTTTGTCAGCCATTTTTTGATAACTAAGCCATTCTTTTTTGAGATATGGAAGTTCCTGCTCCAAATCATTTTTGGGACGAAAAGGGAAATAAAGGCCTTTATAAAAATATGATAATATCAAATCGTTTTTACCATCCTTGTCCAAATCGGTATTATAGGCATACAGCGGCTGATCAGCAGTAACATTATATTTGTTATTCAATCCCCAATTACCGGCAATAAGGTCGGCCTTGCCGTCGCCATCCATATCGCTTATTATAGCCGACTGCCACCAGCCCTTTTCCTTATCCAAAACCGATGATGAAAAACGACTTAATTTTTTTCCATCATTCAGGAAAATGTAAATGGGCTGCCACTCGGCCGTAATCAGCAGATCAGACTTGCCATTGTGGTCGATATCGACAGTTGTTATACTGGTGACATATTGCAGGTTCATGATTTGATCGTAAGCTTTGTCATGACTTATTTCAAACTTTCCATTGCCTTTATTAATGAGTATTGAGGAAGGGATAGTAGCTGTATAATCCTTAAATGAAACAGCGCTGGTAAATAAAATATCGTTCACTCCATCTCCGTTAAAATCAAACAACGTAATTTTTGAAGCCTGGTAATTGAGCTTTGGTAAATGTTGATCTTCAAACTGGAAATTGCCTTTATTGATATATAACCGAGGCTGTATCAATTTCTCGGTTTCCTGAAAAGGATGGTTAGCGCTGATCACGATCAAATCGGGCTTGCCATCGTTATTTACATCAGCCCATGTAGCCTGCTCGTCCGCAATATATTTATCCCGGTCAAATAATGACACTTTAACTTTGGTAAATCCACCCGATTTATTACCTGCAAGTATGTATTTTTCTTCGTCGGCTATGCCTCCTACGTAAATATCATCAATGCCATCATTATTGGCATCAGCTACAGCAATTGCGGGAGTGTGCTGCAAATAAGTGTGCGGTAAAAGCGAATAATAATTAAAGTCGGGAGTGTCAAAAGTTTTAACGTTGGCCAAAAGCTTTGCTTGTATAGATTTGCTGTCAAACTGTTTTTTATCGCTGATGAAAGCTTCGATAACCTCAGCTATAGGTTTACTATTTTCAACTGCTTGAGGGTTATATCTTAAAGTAGTTTTCTGACCGGGCCTGAAATCCTTCACCACTTCGTAGCTATTGTCAGGCCAAACCACTAACAGCGATTCTGGTTTATCGTCAGGGGCAAATGTAAAAAGCAGCTCGTTATTCAAATTACTTTCGTACGCGTTGCTGGTTTGTATTTCCTGGTGATCGAGATGATGATTTGACTTAAGGAAAAATTTAGTACCTATGCCATCACGGTTCAAAAGGTTATATTTTACAGTGTATTTAAGATAGCCCGGCTTGCTTTCTTTGCGGCCTTCCATTGTGGTATTATTATAGATATATGCCGGCTCATCCATATTGTTGGTCACAATATCCAAATCACCATCATTATCTAAATCAACGGCAACAGATCCTGCCGATATAGATGCCCGCTGCATATCGTTGCCGTTAGAAACATCTGTAAATTTCAATTTATCCTCACCGTGATAAAAGTAATTATGTACGCCGCCTTCAGGCATTCTGTTGATCTTGTCCTTGTCAAAAACGCGATTTTGTTTATATGCCTGCATAACCATAGGGTCACCAAGGTATTTCAGGTAATCCATATCATTGAGACGGCGTTTGATACCGTTAGAGAAGAACATATCTTTCTTTCCGTCCATATCAAAATCCTGCACCAGTGGCGACCATGTCCAATCTGTAGCAGAATTCCCGCTATACAAGCTCAGGTCGACAAACTTATTGCCGTTGCCCACGTTCAATTGCATGCAATTTTTTGAATATTGATAGTAATACCCGGCATTAACTTCCTGGTTATAAATATCCAAGGGTTCATCGTTGATGGTTGATCGTAACACCTTCATTTCTTCCGGAAGCATGTCGGTGCTAAGCACATCTAAATGGCCGTCCTGATTGACATCACTGATAGTATTCCCCATTGAAAAAAGGCTGGTATGTCCGAACGCATTTTTCAACTCTTCCTTAAATGTGCCGTTATGCTGGTTGACATAGTAATAGTCCTGCTCAAAAAAGTCGTTACTTACATAAAGATCATCCCAGCCATCGTTATTCAAATCACCTACGCTTACACCTAAGCCGTAACCGATCGGTGCCGAATAAATACCTGAACCCGCCGTTACATCTGTAAAGTGCCCATTGTCATTCCTGAAAAGATGATCGCCGGCATCATGGCTGTATTTAAACCTTTGAGTTGAGTCACCATAGGTATCATTGCTATGAACTGATGAAGTAAGCAGGAACATATCCAGGTCACCATCCTTATCATAATCAAAAAAAGAAGCCTGGGTAGAAAGTCCTGCAAAATCGAGCCCGTATTTGGCCGCGCTTTCGGTAAAAGTTAAATTACCGTTATTGATATAAAGCTGATTTTTACCTTTAAAGGTTTTATAACCTGAAACCACGCTTACGTAGATATCTTTAAATCCATCGCCATTGATATCAATTACAGTTACACCGGTTTTCCAATTCCCGGTACCTGCAACACCCGCTTTATCGGTGATGTCTTCAAACTTCATCCCTCCTTTATTAAGGTAAAGTTTGTTAGAACCCTGGTTTGATACGAAATAAAGATCGGGCAAGCCGTCGTTATTAAAATCAGCGGTAGCTACGCCGGCACCGTTGTAGAAATACAAATAATCTAATACATTAACTGAATCGGATACTACGTTCCTGTTTTCGAAGCTTAGTCCCGTTTCATTAGCTGGGAGTAATTTAAATACACCTTCTCCTGTTTTTTGGGGTTTACAAGAAGACAAGCCGACCACACCAATACCAAGAAGGAGAATGAAATATCTAAGAATATATTTGGCAAACAGCATTAAATTGATGTTAACGTAGTTCATAAGCTTTAAGCGGTTCATCATTAATGCCAAACAGATAATAATTTTTACCGGCTGCATTTCTTATACCTAACGATGAGCGTACCTGTCCGTTTAAATTGAGGCCCGTTTTGGAAGCTGGAAAATAAGTAAATCCATTTTTTGTATATTGATAAACAAGCCCCCGATTAGCATCAAGCCGCCCGACTTCAGGTTTAAAGCCGTAAAAGTTGCCCCCTAAGATGATCTTCACAGCTCCGGTATTATCAAAATCTGCACACAAAATAGTATTTATCATAGATAACTGTGCATCGGCAGGCAGTGGTTTACAAATAAATTTTCCGCCTTTATTAAAAAATACCGCCGAAGCCAGGAAATTCATCTGGTGCTTTTCAGCGCCATCAAGCATCTCAGCAGGAAATACCTCGTCAAATGGTTTGCCCGCATAGTCAATATAGCGCAGAAAACGTTTTTTGAAGATTGGCATCTGGCCCACTAAATCAGGCTTCATATGAAAAACATAGTTTACTCCATCACTTTTATACATGGAAGTTACACATTCTTTTGTACCATTATTATCAAAATCCTTTACAAAAATTTCCATGGGCCGCTCAAACGAAGCCCTGAATTTTGAGTTAAGCCCGATGTTACCGCCAATAATATCAAGGGTGCCGTCGCCATCCACATCAGCAATTTCGAGACTGCTCCACCAGCCTTTGTAATTAGCCAATTGTTTATCTTCCGCAAATTTCCCTTTGTTGTTTTTGAAGATCTTAATCCCCATCCAATCACCTGCAATTATCAAATCTGGCGAACCGTTATGATCAATATCAGCCCATTTGGCTGCCGTTACCATACCAATCTTTGTATCCGTGCCCAATACTAATTTTGATACATCGGTAAAATGCCCGTCGCCTTCATTATGAAAAACAAATGATTGCGGCGAACATCCGTAAAGCCCGGGCACACTTCTGCCCCCAACAAAAAGGTCGGGCTTGCCATCGCCATCATAATCGGCCGAAATAATCACCGAGGCATTAACAGCCGCATGTAGTGTTCTCTCAGGGTCCCTATGAAAATTCCCCTTGCCATCATTCACAAAAAAACGAGGATTGTACACTGGTGTTTCGGCTTCATCGGCGTTACCTCCTACTCCTATTATCAGGTCCTGGTCGCCATCGCCATCAAAATCTCCAAAAACAGCCCCGGCATTTTCCAGGTATTCCTGCTTTTTAAAATCTTCAGGAATGGTTTGTTTAAACTTACCGTTCTTTTGTTGGATATAGATGCTGGCAAAACTGTTTTTTGAACTTCCGAAATAAAAATCAGTCAGCCCGTCGCCATTAACGTCACCGGTAACCACATAAGGGTTTTCTGTCGATAACATCTGGAGCATCAGGCGCTCGTTGTCGAAATCGATAAAATCGTCCTCCTTATGCTTAGGAATGCTGTCAAATATTGATTTGGTAACATCGGCAAATAGTGTTTTAACAGCAGGCTTTGTCCAGTTATATTTCAAGACGGCATCGGTTTGCTTAACCGTGTAAACTTTATCTGCGTTTACGTTTTTTAACAACTGATAAGTATTACCCGGCCAAATCACCTGGATCGAATCAATAGATTTGTATTTACCTATACCTATTGTAAGTAAATTGGGCGATGTGCAACTTTGAAAACCACGTGTTGGCTGATTATAATAAATTAGCGAACTGCCCTTCATAAACACTTTTACCGTAGTACCTATTCCAAAAGTATTCAGGCCTGTTCCCTTTAATTTTATCTGGATGTGGTGGTTCCCATTTTTTTCGGCATTGTTTTTAAAGATAGAAACGGGGGCATTTTCATTATTTATAATCAGGTCATTATCCCCATCATTATCCAGATCTGCATATGACGAGCCATTACTAAACCCAGGCCTATCCAAACCAAAATCAGTTGATTTATTGGTGAAAGTAAGGTTGCGATTGTTCAGATAGGCATAGTTAGACAAAGGCGATGAAGCCATTTTATCGGTAAAATCTTTATAATCAAATTTTTTCCGGCCTTCGGCTATTTTGGCCATGTTATCGCGATTACCCAAAAACTCAATATAATCTTGATCGGTAAGGTCTTTATAGATGCCGTTCGACACAAAAATGTCTTTCCATCCGTCATTATCCATATCAAACATCAGCGCGCCCCAGCTCCAGTCGGTTGCTGCTACGCCCGAATAGAAGGCAGTTTCGGAGAACGTACCGTCGCTATTACGCACCTGCAGGCAGTTTTGCATGTATTGGTTATAATAACCATCGCGCTGCTTAGCTTTGATCACATCGTACGATTCAAACGAGGTCATTTTTTTAAACGCCGATCGCCTTCGGGCAGCATCTCCGTAGTAAAAATATCATACTGCCCATCGTTATTAATATCGGCAATATCCGATCCCATTGAAGCCAGGCTCAGGTGGCCGGTTTCATTTTGAATATCCTCTTTAAAAGTTCCGTTTTTTTGGTTGATATAAAGATAATCGCGTTCAAAAAAATCATTGGAGACATAGATATCAGGATATCCATCCTGGTTGATATCGGCTACAGAAACGCCTAAACCAAAACCTATATCACTTGAATATATGCCCGCTTCTTTGGTTACGTTGGTAAAATGGCCGCCATCATTACGATAAAGACGGGCACCACCCAACTCATCAACAACAGCGCGCAGGTTTTTACTAAAATCAAACGACTCTATAGGCCTGAAAGAATTATTTAGTACAAAGCAGTCCAGATCGCCGTCATTATCGTAGTCGAAAAAAATGGCCTGGGTGGATAACCCATTATCTACCAGGCCATACTTTTGAGCTTCTTCTTTAAACGTACCATCGTGCTGATTAATAAATAGTTCATTAC
Source organism: Mucilaginibacter sp. P25 (assembly GCF_050859465.1). Lineage (NCBI taxonomy): Bacteria > Pseudomonadati > Bacteroidota > Sphingobacteriia > Sphingobacteriales > Sphingobacteriaceae > Mucilaginibacter > Mucilaginibacter sp. P25. The sequence continues at coordinate 5,263,491 of NZ_CP193937.1, forward strand.
CCTTTTCGTTGCCCCGGGCATTACCGCTGTGACAAACGTAAATATCAAGCCAGCCATCGCCATTGATATCAACCATAGTAGCCCCGGTGCTCCAGTATTTAGTACCCCTAACCCCTGCCTTATCGGTTATATTTTCAAATTTCCAATTTCCCTTATTAATATAAAGTTGATTGCCGCCCATGTTTGATGTCAGATAAACATCATTGAGGCCATCATTATTGACATCGCCAATGGCAACCCCGCCTCCATTGTAATAATTACGAAAGGTGAACACATTGGTACGGTCCTGGTCATTGAGCTGATTAGCGAAATTGATGCCGATGGTTTCATTATTCTGCTCGGTAAACAGGGTTTGTTTATCCCCCCATTACAGGCGCAAAAAACAGTTGGGATCAAGATAAGCAGAAACAGGAGTATTTTTGGTTGCATATACTTTGCGAAAAAACAAACGTAGCGGAAAATTCCGCTACGTTCCTTTCAATCAAATAAATCTCAATTATTAATAACCTGGGTTTTGTTTAAGATTAGGATTTGTATCCACCGCACGCTGAGGAATTGGATAAATTGTTTTGCTTTTATCTGTTTTGGCCGGGCGCTGATCAACCGGATCATTAAATTTCTCAAAACGGATCAGGTCATTCCTTCTCCAACCTTCCCAGTAAAGTTCACGGCCCCTTTCAGCAAGCATAGCAGCCAAATCAACAGAAGTTAAGGCTGTGGCACCGCGAGGTACGCGGATTGAATTTACAAGCTGCAACGCTGTTTGTCCCATAGGGTCAGTACCACCACGTAAAATAGCTTCCGCTTTTTCAAGCACCACGTCGGCGTAACGCAAAATCACATAGTCATTAGATGTATTATCATCGTTAACTGTGTTATCAGCTTTTGGTTGAGGGAAATATTTAAATACCCTGATGCCTTGAGCTTCGGTTGAAAAGTTAAGGTTAACATCCGGTGTAAAAATCAGAGGCTTGCCACTACGTTGTGTTAAAGCTTTGTGACCAGGGCCATATTGTTGCCCCACAGCAAAACCTGCCCTTAAACCAACTTTATCAGTTAATCCCGGATAATCTACACCACGGCGTTCTGTCGGTAGCTTCAAATGAGTTATAAAAATCGGCCAGTGTGGTAAAACCGTTCCAACCATCCGGAGTTTGGTTATAATGAAGGCCCATCCTCCAGCGGTTTTTGGCAGGCGCAGGAGAAGATGTGGCGGTGTTGTAGAAGCCAAATATGTTTCCGTGTGATTGTTCTGAGTTGTCCCATGCAAAATCCTGGAAATATTTGCCGGCAGGCTCCAAAGTATATCCTGCCGCGGTAACCTTGTTGGCATATTCTATCACTTTATCCATATCTGCCTTAGCAAATGTAAACGGACCACCAACTGTGGTTGCGGCATAAACCGCCCTATTTAAATAAACTTTTGCCAACAGTGCCTGAGCTGCTGCTTTATTAGCAACACCAATATTTGCGGTAGTGGCTGCCAGGTTAGCTTCCGCAAATTCCAAATCTTTGATTATGAAATCAGTTGCTTCCGCCCGTTTCATAACTGTAGGAATAGATGAGGTTGGCGCATCAGGATCACGCATAGGTTGCTGTCCGTACAAATCAACCACCTGGAACATAAAGTAGGCCCGTAAAAAGCTTGCCTGTGCTTTGATATTGTTATCGGTTGCCTTTGAGATTACCTGTGTTGCACGGAATACACCAATATTTAGCTGGTCCCAGGTATCATTTACCTGGTTGTGGGTAGGTGTCCAGGTATGGGTGTGCAATTTACGCCATGTACCAAAATCGCCCCAGTCAGTACCGCGGGTAGGACCCATCATTTCATCCGTTGGATGTTCCTGTAGGGCATATGTATTGGCCTGATCGGTTTGTCCATATAATTGTGTGTAAACACCATTCAGTTCGGCCGATCCGGCATTGTTACCATATAACGATTTCGATCCGTAAAGTTTTTCATCCAGTTTTGCACAACCGGCTGCGGTTATCAGAACTAAGCTACAAAGAGCTGCTCGTGATGTTATATTTTTCATTTTCATGTTATTAAAAGCCTGCGTTTAAACCTAAAGTAAATATACGGGCCTTGGGGTAAGAGGTATAGTCGATACCCTTTGAAGCCACGTCATTACGTTGTTTATCTGTGTTAATTTCCGGATCCAAACCAGAGTAACCGGTGATCAGGAATAAATTCTGCCCTGTAAATGACACCCTTAAAGTTTTTATCGCCTTAGATTTAAGCGAGAAGGTATACCCTAAGGTGGCATTGCTTAATCTTAAAAAATCACCTTTTTCAAGAAAACGGGTTGATACCTCACCAGAGTTAAGCGGGTTTTCATTGGTTGCTGCTACTTCTTTTGTTACGTTACGACCACTAACAAGGTTGCCTTTGTAAAAGAACGCGTTTGCAGTGTTGTTGTAAATATAGAAGCCTGTAGCAGCATTTAGGAAGAAGCTTAAACTCCAGTTTTTATAATTAAAGTTATTGGTTAAGCTGGCAGTGAATTTAGGATTAGGGCTTCCTTGTAGTGAAGAAACATCGACACCCTGAGGATAGATACTAAAGCCATTTGCGTCAAGCCCTTTATAATTCGGAACGTTGAAGGTATATAGCGGCACGCCGTTGGTAATTAATTGCGAATAAGCGCCAGAAAGGCCTTGTCCGTCGATATTACCCGTAACAATATAATTTTTGAAGTTTTTAAGCGTGTTGCTTATAAAAGTCATGTTGTAAGCAACATCCCAATTAAAGTCCTTGCTCTGTATAGCAGCAAGGTTCAATCCTACTTCGACACCTTTATTGATTACGTCACCATCCAGGTTTTTATAAATTCTCGAAGAAAACGTTGGCTGCGCAATATCCTGGAAGAAAAGCAAATCTTTAATTGATTTGTTGAAATAATCAACCGAACCCGTTAACCGTCCCTTTATGATCGAGAAATCGAGGCCTGCACCATAGGTGGTGTTAGTTTGCCATTTCAAATCGGGATTAGCCTGGTATAACGGAGCAACTGAATTACCTGGAAAATCCTGTAATTGCTGCACAGGTAATGAAGCGTACGCCGGAATTTCCTGGTTACCGGTTTTACCATAGTTTAACCTAAGGCTCAGATCATCAAATAAACCATCTTTAGGCATGAAGCTTTCATTGGTTATACGCCATTTTACAGCCAAAGCCGGGAAGTTACCATATTTATGGTTAGCCCCAAAGCGCGATGAACCGTCCCTTCTGATTGTACCAGTAATAATGTAACGATCTTTATAAGAGTAATTTACACGAGCAAAGTATGATTGTAATTTATAGCTCGAGCTATCGCCAACCGGATAAGGAAGATGCGTTTTAAAATCATCATAATTTTTAACTAATACACCGGCAGTTGATGTGCCGAAACCAAATTCATTACGGTTAAAGTTTTTGAAAGTCTGGTATGAATAACCGGCCAAAGCTGTAAGCGAGCTTCCATCCTTCCACTTCTTGTCATAGTTTAAGGTATGTTCGGTTGTGTAATTTGTTAACTCGTTATGTGTAAGGATAGCAGTACCATTACCTGTTGGCGACGGGAAGTTTATCTGCCTGATACCGATAGCATCTGTATAGCCAACAATTTTAGGATCATAAAAAGTCTTTCTTAATCCCCTTGATATATCAGCTCCAAAATTGCCCTTGTATGAAAGACCTTCAAATAACTTCAAGGTAAGTGTAAGGTTATTCAAAAACCTGTTTATATTATCCCTGTCATCTATCTGATTTAATAACGATACCGGGTTCCTGAAACTGTTACCGTTAGGGTAACCAGCATCGTTATAGCCGTTAAGGTTAAAATATCTTCCTTGTGAGTCAAATACCGGGGCTGTTGGGTTTAGCTGTATAGCTGCACCCACTAAACTTCCGTTAAAACCGGCATTATTAGTAATTGGGGCATACTGGTTTTTAACATTTGAATAGGTTGACTGGAGATCTAATTTGATCCTATCGTTTAAAAATGATTTGGAAGCATTAATACGTCCGTTTAAACGTTTTAGGCCTGAATTTTTCACGATGCCCTGCTGGTCGTCATAGCCAAAGGAGGCACGGTAACTTGCAGTATTATCTTTGCTTGCGCCACCCAGGCTTAAGTTATAGTTCTGCGATATCGGACTGCGGAAGATCTGTTTTTGCCAGTCGGTATTGGCACCATAATCAATACCTCCATCAGCTACCGGACCCGCATTAGCACCAACTGCAGCTACTGCTTTCAAAAACGCATCCCTACCAAGTACGTCATAACGCTTTGCAGTACTTGAAACACTTGTATTTGATGAAAATTGGATACCCTGACCTTTACGCCCTTTACGAGTGGTTATTAAAATTACACCATTAGCACCACGTGAACCATAAATAGCAGCCGAAGACGCATCTTTTAACACAGAAATGTTTTCAATATCAGCAGGGTTCAAGAAAGCCAGCGGGTTGCGTGCAGATGAGCTACCTGCTCCAACACCATAACCACCGCTTGTACCTCCACCGTTATCCAATGGAACACCATCAACTACATAAAGCGGGCCATCGCCTGAACGAATAGAACCAGCACCACGTATTGCGATTGTAGCCCCAGCACCCGGTTCACCGCTTGATGGCGTAACCTGTACGCCCGAAATACGGCCCTGAAGTAATTGATCAGGAGTTGAAATAACGCCTTTGTTAAAATCTTTTGTGCTCAATGAGGCTACCGAACCAGTTGCATCCTTAACTTTCTGTGTACCGTAACCGATCACTACAACTTCATTCAGCGCACGATTCGCTTCTTCCATCTGCACATCAACAGAAGTCCGACCGTTTAATGGAATAGTTGCGTTCAGGAAACCAACATAAGTAAAAGTAAGACTTGGGGTATTTGCCGGGACCGAAATTTTGTACGATCCGTCTGTTGCTGTTATGGCGCCACCCTGGGCACCTACAGCTGTTACTACCGATACTCCTATTAAAGGGGAGCCATCTTTTTTGTCGGTTACTTTACCTGTTATTATCTTATTTTGGGCCATAGCAGGCTCCATCAAAAAGAGAAAAACAGCAAAGAAACATACGTTGAGTAAATGTTTAATTTGCATAAAACTTGAGATTTAGTTGAAATTGGTTGTTGTTTGGGTTTAGTTTTCAAACCGTAAAAGAGATCCCCAACATTTATACGAAATCATGCTAATATGGTTTCGGGTTATCATAATAAATAATACCCGAAGTATACGCATAATGGCCATGCAAACATCGCCCGTACCGATAGGTTAGCAGGTGAGTACAGGAAAAGGTTAACAATGACCGATCGTTTAAAAATGTAATGGTTTACAATTATTACAGGTTAAATTCTGATGCAATTTACTTATAAATAAACTCAGAAAAAGACTTATCCGTTGCGGTAAACGCGAAAAAGGCTTATTTTAATAATTTTATAATTTTTTTCAATGTTTTTTAAATTTAAAACATTGAAAAACAGATATTTATATAAAAAATGGCGACAAAAAATATAATGTTTTTTTAATCATTTATAATACTTTTTTGCTAAAAACCCTGTAAGGTTTGGCTACTTTACAGGGTTTTTAGCATGTATCTTCAAAAAAATCACTCGTAATCAAAAGCCTTAATATCCATAATCCGTTGTTCGAATTGATCAGGGTGCAACGATTTGGCTTTGATCCTCATTTTGTAAACATAGATTGTATTGACAGAATATTCCAATATTTTGGCAATAGTTTCATTATCAGCAATACCCATCCTTATAAGCGCGAATATGCGAAGATCAGTATTTAATACTTCGTCCTCATCAGGCCAGATCTGATCTTTCTCGGCAAACAAGCTATTGAACACCGTAATAAAGTTAGGGAAGATCTTTAAAAAATATGATCAAAGCTATAATATAAGCTCTCCCTTTCTTTTTTAATATCAATATTATTTACAAAAGTATGAATGGCGTCATACTTCTTCATCGAGAGCTTGGCATCAATAGAGATTTTCAAATTTTCGAGCTTAACGATATATCCCGAAATGGCCTTAAAAAACTGCCCGATATATTCCTCTTTAATTTTTGCATCTTCAATTAGTTTCGCGTTTATGTGGTTTAATTGCACATTTTTCCCTTCAATTATTGCTTCTTTAACCTTCAACTTTTTTAATTGGTTAATGATCATCACCAGGAAAAAGACAACCAGCAATGCAAGCGCAGTAATAATTAACAGGAACACCAGGAAGCGGTTTTTTTGATGCTCGGTATTATTAAGCTCGGCTGCCGCTATTAATGGTAAAATTGAAGCAATTTGTATTTTACGCTGCCGGGCTCCGTAAAAGTCGGCATCAGTTTTTGCCAATTGAATAAAACTGTAAGCATCTTTGATGTTCCCCTGCTTATACAATAATTCGGCCAGCGTATAAAGCGCAACCGTTTCACGCGTTGATGATTTGATATCGGCTATTGCAGCCCTCATCATCAAATTAAGACCCTCCTGCCTTTCGTTATCTTCAAGGTAGATTGATCCCAATGAGCATGACACCATTGCACGCAGGTGCATGGAAATTGGCATGTCCTTTTCCAGTAATTTTTTAAAGCGTATGCGCCCTTCTACGTAATTCTTTTCCTGATAATCCTTCAAACCAAGTAAATAAGTATGCATTATATGGTCGTTGCCGCAAAACGAGACCGCTGAATCAATGTATTTATTACCGGTCTTAATATAATCGGGGCTAAAATATTTGTCATTACTGTAATTCGCCAGGTCATAATTGCACCTGGCTAAAAAGAAATAGTAATCAACTTTATCGGCATTACTTAGGGCTTTTACATTTACTTTTCGCAAATAGTCAAAGGTCTCGTTAAACATCCCCGACGAAAGAAGAATAAAAGCCATCCTTACGTAACTATAATACTCCTTTGGTTTATTACCGGTTACCTTGCTTAGTGATATCATTTTATCGACATAAACATACGCCGAATCAAACTGATATGATTTGTATTCGATGTAAAGCTTGTCCCAGGTATCAAACCGCGCATCATAATTGGTTTGCGAAAGGGTTGATTGATATGCCTTTAATTTTCGGATCCTTGCTTCTTTACTGCTATCATATATATTTTTTTGCGATTTCAGTTTTTAATTCTTCGAGTAAGGTATTAGGATCAGTGAATGCATTTGCCGAAAGAATAATTAATGAAAAAAGCAAACAGAAGATATATTTCATTTTTGTTATAAAGGTTTTTAATAACGCACCGATCCGATTAATCAAACACACAATTTCTGCAAATCAAATACGGCAATAAATTAATTAAACTGCAACCAACTAAGGCTATCATTTTAGAAGATAAATTGCACACCTATCCCCGGTTTATATTCTCAAATATATGGATTTACAGTATTGCTAATGCGTTTTAGTTTTGTTTTTTGATCCACAGAAATTACACTGTCCGAACCTGAAAAAGATTGAGTCATGCCACCTAAACGACGAGTTTTATTTTTAATCTATTCCGGCCCGTGAGCTTATCTGTTTAGATATTGATGCTAAACACAATGCAGACAATTGTATTCGTTATCAATATAAAGACAGCGGCCATTGATACAGGGAGATAGTTTGTTATTAGATGCAATAGGTTTCCGCGTTTACAAAAACAAAATAGTGAACATTTATCTTTTTTTTAGGTGGCTGACGCCTATAAAATACTGGACTATTTCTTAAAAGCATTTGGGCCATTTACCGGGCGTCCGAACGCTTATGCCGATATTTATAACTGGGATACAACCGCACTGAATTTGTCATTGAGATACCAGGTAAAAACCGAGATGGGGGTAGCTGTATTTAGCAATAAAAACCTTGAAAACGCAATTGCAGCCAACGGGCCTTCAGTACTTCTTAAAGATGTATACCAGTCGTTCTCTGTTTTGTATTGATGACGTTCTATTATTAAGAGTCACAAAATGCCATTTTTTGACCATTACTGACTTGAAAACAACGAATTATTAAATAAACTTTGGTTTTAACGCGAAAACATCCTTTATTTAAAAAAATCAAACGAAATTTGTGTACGGTGGTTATCTATCATCTTAATCTCAATTTATAAATGGTCAAATTATTTGTAGGCGGCTTTCCTCTGGAAATGACAGAGCTGGAACTTGTTAAAATGATAGGTCCACATGGCGATGTGGAAACGATTAAAATTGTACGCGACAAAAAAACAAGAATATGTAAGGGGTATGCGTTTCTTGAAATGAAGGACCGCACCGGGGCAGAAAACGCGGTGATCGCCTTAGACGGTACGCCTATTGCCGATCGGGTATTAAGTGTAAAAATAAACGACGACTTTATAAAGAAAACTCCTCCACCACGTAAGTCATTTGGATACGGCAATAACAGAGGCGGCGGGGATAGAACTAACAATACCCGAAGCTATAATAGCCAAAGCAATTACCGGAGCAATAATGATCAGTCGCCCGGAAGTGACAGACCAAGGCGCCCCAGAAAAACGATGTAACGAACGACTGATAAATCATACATAAAAAATCCCGGCCGATTGAGATCTGGCCGGGATTTTTTCAAACATCATTATCCATAGTTAAACACCGAGATCCTGCATAATTGAGGCAATCTTAGCGTCAAGGTTTTTATCTGTTTCACTATATGTCTCTTTACTTTCAAGTTTACCGTTCACACTGCAATAAAACTTAATTTTAGGCTCCGTGCCTGACGGGCGGGCCGAAATGATACTACCGTCCTCTGTAATGAATTGCAAAACATCAGATACAGGCAATTCAATTGGTTTGCTTGTATTGGTTGCTAAATCAGTTTCAATACGTTTTTCATAATCCTTAAGTGTGCTTACTTTTGAGCCGCCTAAGGTAGCCGGAGGATTGGTACGGAATTTCTCCATCATTTCCTTAATTTCTTCGGCACCGGTTTTACCTTTTTTAGTCAGGGAGATCAGCTTTTCTTTGTAAAAACCATATTGCACATAAGTGTCGATTAATGCTTCAAAAAGGCTGCTTCCTTTGTCTTTGTAATAAGCAGTCATTTCTGCAATGAATGCGCTTGAAACTACAGCATCCTTATCCCTAACCAGTTCGCCTATCAAATAACCATAGCTTTCTTCACCGCCACCTATAAAGGTTTGTTTACCCTCAAAATGGGTCATTAACTCGCCGATATATTTAAAGCCGGTAAGCGTGTTATAGTAAGTAACATTCTTGGCTTCGGCTATGCGTTCGATTAGATTTGTGGTAACAATGGTTTTAACGATGTATTCTTTACCGGTAAGCTTGCCTTTTTCTTCCCATGCGGTTAATAAATAATTGATCAACATAGCGCCGGTTTGGTTACCATTGAGCAGGATAAACTCGCCATCGGTATTTTTCACAGCAATACCCACACGATCTGCATCCGGATCTGTAGCCAATACCAGGTCGGCGTCAGTTTCCTTTGCTTTTTTAAGGGCAAGTGTAAGCGCTTCCTTTTCTTCGGGGTTAGGGTAAACTACTGTTGGGAAATTTCCATCGGGAGTTATTTGCTCATCAACCAAGATCACATTTTCAAAACCAAACCGTTTCAAGGCTTGGGGTACCAATGTGATACCGGTACCATGGATTGGCGAATAAACTATTTTAAGATCTTTTTGACGTGCAATAGCATCAGGCGAAACAGAAAGCTCAGTGATCTTGCTCAGGTAAAGCTCGTCAATGTCCTCCCCTATTTCTTCAATATTAGCATCAACGCGGTTAAATTTGATGTCATCAATGCTGCTGATTGCAGCAACCTCGTCCATCACGGCTTTATCGTGCGGAGAAACAAACTGCCCACCATCGGCCCCATAAGCTTTGTACCCGTTATACTCTTTGGGGTTGTGTGATGCTGTAAGCATTACACCGCTTTTGCAGCCTAAATGGCGTACCGCAAACGAAAGCTCGGGCGTAGGACGTAATGCCTTAAAAAAATAAACATAAATGTCATTAGCTGAAAAAACTTCGGCCGTAATAGTCGAAAAGAAATCGGCGTTGTTACGGCTGTCATGAGCAATAGCTACTTTGATTTTTTCGCCGGGGTAGGTTTTTTTCAGATAATTAGCTAATCCCTGTGTGGCGGCGCCTATAGTATACTTATTGATACGGTTTGAACCCGGCCCCATAATACCGCGAAGGCCACCGGTACCAAACTCCAGATCACGATAAAATGAATCCGTCAGTTCGGTATATGCCTTATCGTCAATTAATTTTTGAATTTCCTGCTTTACATCAGCATCATAATTTCCTTGAAGCCATGAGTTTGCTTTTTGAAGAATGGTGGGGTCTAATTCCTGCATAAGTGGTTGTATATTTTCAATTTATCAGATTCGGTTTTGTTTTAAATATGATAATAAATAATCAAAACAGAACGCCTTAAAGTTAAATCATCTTTTTAATTATGCCAGCCCAATATGCAATAACTTTTAAATATAATGCACGGCAAGAGCGGCAGTCGCCGAACCGTTATCTGAACAAGATACTCCAGTAAAAGTTTTATCAATTTCAAGCTATAAATGGCGCTGCCATCCTTCGCCCTCCATTTATCGTTGGCCGACGAACCGTTAATCAAATCTATTAACGTCCTTTAGTAAACAAGTTGAGTATCGGTATATCAACTAAAACCCCAACCGACCAACGTGTATATAACTTATTATCGCCGTAAGTGTTAGTTATCACATCTTTATTGGCTCCTGTTAAACTAACGCTACGCAAATTTGGCGCAACCTGGAAACCACCCGAAATTGAGATTGGTGTAGATGGTATACCTATAGATAAAAACAAACCGGGGCTTATGATATTCTTCAGCTCAATTTTGGGCACCTGCGCTACAGTGGCGCTGGTATCTTTTGCTACTGGGGTACTTCCGGATGTAAAACGGTATGAAGCAAGTGCGCCGATATCAATTAAAGAAACAAAAACAGAAGTCGACCATTTTTTATCGCCCGTAGGAACAAATAATAAACGGTGCCCCCAGCTAAATGAAATTCCTACCGGTGCTGAGAGCCCGTATGTACCTTTATACTTTTCATCAATGCCATGCACTTTTTCTTTACCTACATAAGGGCCAACATAGGCGTTTAGAGCAACATTAAAAATAGCCTCGCGTTTAACGGTTGAACTGCCTACCGGTAAAGCAATTGCTTCAATAGCATTTTTTACTTCGTCACTGTTTTTCGCTTTTGATACCTCAGCGGCAAAATTGGCATATTTAATAAACATTTTATTTATTGCCGGCCACTCGGTGAACGCTGCAATTTTCGCTTCAAGTTCATTTATTTCTTTCTTTATGGCAGTTTTGGCGACTGCATCCTGCAGTTTATTATATTCTGCTTTTTTTCAGCAAGTTTTGTAACCAAATCCTGTTTTATTGGGTTGGTAACGACTTTATTAATAAACAAGTTATCGTAAACGTCGCTAAGCTCAACTATGGCCGATGGGTACTGCTTTTCGTAAACATCAATGTAAACGTTGCCAAGACTCCTGGCTGATGACAGGTACTGATCAATCTTCGGATCGTTCCTGTCAATCATTGGTATAGTGATATTGGTCGGATTGATATTTAAAAGCACCGGTGATTTCAATAATTGCTCAAAAAGATTAAGTGATGAATTATAAAGCGCGTAATAATCCTGGTAATTAAAAGTATTTTCACCTTTTTGCTGAAGTTGCTTTAAATTAATGAAATACCTGTTTACTATTGTTGCTTTTTGGATAAATTCAATGTTATAACTCTGATAAATTTCCTCAAATTTTAAAAAGTCACCACTACGATCTTTGAGAAATTGCCTCATTGAACCCTCTTTGAAATTAATGTCTTTTTTTCCAATTGCTGATAAAGTAAACCAAGGTAGATTTGGAAAGTTACAGGGTTACTAAACAGCATCTTCGCCGAATCGGCATCGACCCAGTATTTATCTCTCTGATTTGACCGTAATGATTGTGAAAAAAGATCAAAAGCTTGCAATGCCGGATATACATTTTCATTTACAAGCTTTAAGGTGCCATTGCCTGCTTTATTAACCAGATAGGTATGAAAAATATCCCCGGGATGGGAACCCTCATGAAACTCGTTGGCTATATACAAGGCATCGATGAAGATTATCCTGACGTGGGGCATGGCAGCAAACAATTGATCCATGCACGGGTCGTCAATCAAATTGGAAACATTGGGAAGTAATAGTGCCAGGTCTTTCTGAAATGACTCCCGCAGCAAATCCGTATAGGCGGCGTAATTATAGATCTCAACATCTATAGCTGTAAGTGATTTGTAAGTAACCGGGAATAATAACTGCAACTGCCTGGTACTGTCCAGCTCCTTTTTAAACCGTGAAAAAAGGCAGTGGAAAGTTCCTGCTTTGTTCGTTCCACTAAAAACTTTGCAAGACCGTCGGCAAGATTGGTAACATCAAGTGAGCCTATGGATTGTAGTAATCCGGATGGGCTGGGTATTGTCCCTCCGCTTGCACCGCCAGCTTCATAAATCCCGTTCAGGCTAAAAAAAGGGTTTTTCTTGATAACAGTATCTACATTAGTGGTGTTCTTGAGATTAAAATAATAAGCAAACAACGGCTTGTTTTGTGGGCTGATCCTTATTTTTCCGTCTTTGTCGTAAAGACTTTTTAAATATAACACATCATAAAAAACGCGCCTTTCGGGTTGTTGCGCAAACATTTTGCAGGACAGAAGCAAGAACAAAAAAAGGGAGGCATATTTATATTTCATACAATATCGTTAAAAAAATTCAATAGAAGTTCGGGTTTTAGCAGTGGAAGATCGAAGGATGCTGGCGGGTTTCCATCTTCGGTTATAATGAAGGTTGTTTTCTGCGTCATAGCCGCCAATTTTTCAGTGATCATAGCAAATGAATAACTAAAATTCATTTTTTGAATCATCAGCGCAATTATGCCCGATGTAATAGCCGTCGCAAAACTACTCCCGCTATCAGCTATCAATTCGTTATTCTGATCATATGATTTTATTTGCGAGCCATTGATCACCAGCGACAGGAACTCATTTATACAAGGATAGCCATTCTCCTTATCCGGAACCATGCCGACCCCGATTGTATTTTTCAAACAGGCCGGATAATATTTTCTTGTATCTCCAAATACTATCGAATTTCCGATAGAACAAACAATTATTTTATTGTTAGCTACGGCATTGTTTATAGCCTCCTGAATTAAACTTAGAGTAGCAGCATTGCTTATACCCGACGACCAACTTATTGAAACTATATGAATATCAGGATTTTTTGCACACCAATTAATCGCGTCAGCATATCTTTGGGCATCTCTCTCCGTGTTTTCAAATGTTCTTTTTTCGGATATTTTACAAGCGAATAAATTACAGCCCGGAGCCACACCGACATAGTTGCCGCTGGTATTCCGTAGCCCAACAAGGGAAGCACAAAATGTACCATGACCGGCATTGTCTTTTATCTCAACATTATCTCCATAAACATAATACTTACTCTGATTATAAAACAGGTCTGTTATGCCTGGCGCAATACCGGTGTCCACCACAGCAACACCAACGCCTGTACCTGCATACCGGCCCCAAATCTCCGGGAGGTTCAAGTCAATCATCCATTGCTGATAATTGCCACCGGCACTATCTATTTGTTCGGCCCCGCCGCTCCAATAATGACTATTAGCATCGTCGCTCGCTTTATACCAGGTGTTGTTTCCGTCAAGTTCCTCTCCCTGCACAGTGCCCGTTACTTCTATCTCGTCACCCGGCTCTCTTATAGCACCGGTTTGATAGGTTGTATGAGCGCCTCCTACCCTGGTATTAAGCAGCTTGGTTACTTTAATGCGCATTAGCCTACTGGTTTTACGGTTACGGTGGTATTTTTAGTTGGTGTGGTTGCTTCTTCTTCAGGCTTTTTGCCTGCCGCACGTAAACTTACAATTTTGTTGATCAAATCGAACCAAAAAGGAGCGCCTAACATTAAAGCTATAGCTGTTAATAATAAACCAGTTATCTTGATTAAAAGCGACAAAAGGCTTTGGCAGAATGTTTTACCCTTCAAATCTGGAGTGTTTTGTGCCGTCCAACCCACAGGGATACCAGAGCTTACTAGAAACGTACTAACTGTGCTGATTTGCTGGGCGACTTTTTTCGCGTTAGGTGCGTTTTTACTTGTATCGGCAGGTATGTTTTTAATAACCGTTACTTTGCTGGCTTCAAACTTTATCGTATCAGTTTTAGGATTATATCCTTTTTCATTTACTTGTTTAACTACGGTTTGTAAATTGTCGGCTGTATGTTTCAATGCTTCCTGGTTACCCCAAAGCTTGTTTACAATATTTATGGTGTCAACATTTAAAGAGGCGCAGATTACCACCGAAATAATAAACACAATAAGCTGAGATGATCGTTTATAAACTCCCGAGGCCCTGTCCATAGCCGAATTATAAAATGTTTCGATCTGTTTTTGAAAACTCTGAAGATCGCCCTGGGCGCGCTCATAAAAATTAAGAAGAAGTTTCCTGATCCCGGCAGAGATGCCAACCTGTGCTGCTATGCCGTCATCTGTTAAAACATCCCGGATCTTATTCATATCAAGGATAATATTTTTATCACCTTTAAACTGATCCATTAAAGCTGCAGCGAAGTTGCCCGCCGGGATATATGATGGCAAGCTGCTTGTATCTTTTTTAAAGATGTAATGTTCGGATTGTTATAAAGCTTCTCTGCTATTTTTTTCCAGTCCTGGTCAAATAGTAAACATTCGATAGCATTTTTCAGATACTCTCCCCGCTTGTTGAGCAGGGCAGACAGATACTCGTGAACTGTACTAACAGTTAGGCTGAGCGAAAAATAGGTAAACGACAGCGTGAGCGCAAGATCGATAATTGGGGAATTAAACATAAGGTTGCGGGTTTAGCAGGCATAAAAATATTCCCCAATTTACAAAGCAATCGGCCAAATATCAATCCGTTAAAATACGGTATTTTCATACGTATTTTTGCGCAAAAATCAGATGTTCCCTCGTTTTAAATTGGCTCAAAACAGCGAAGGCGTAAATTTTTATGAGTTGCCGAAAAACTAAGATATTACGACGATGAGTTTTGAGGATCATCATTTACCGCACGCGGAATAGTCAATAGTACCTCATTTTTTATGGCCTGCGGAATAACCAGCATCGGCTGAGAAATGATCTCACTTTTACCATCCGGCGAAAGGCAGCTTGCAACTAAAACCAAACATCCCTTTTCAGCTTCAAAGGTCACTGTTATTTTTAATTGCTTCAGGCACTCAAGGTCTTGGTAGGCTGTACGGGTACTGATATGAAAATGTGATTTTAGCAGGTCGATAGAAACCACATCCCTGGTTTGCAGCAGCACCAATACCTTGAGCAACCTGTCGGCTCTGTTCATAACGGATCACGTTTTTACATACAAAGGTGTAATGCGCTATTGACAACAGTGTGTCAGCAGTAAAGATGCCTTTTTAAACCGGTCGGTTTAATGCTGTTACCTAAGTTAATTGTGGGATTGATAAACCATCAATATAACACCCGATGAAAAAACTTTCTTTAAAACCAGTTTTAAAAGCAAGTGGCTTTTTACCCCGTTGAAAAGTGCTTTACCATTGCCTAAAATTACCGGGTGGATCCAAAACTGGTACTCATCAACTAAATTCGCGGCCACCAGCTTTTTGACCACACTGATGCTTCCGTAAGTAAGGATGTCACGGCCCTGCTGCTTTTTTAAATGCTTAACAACCTGCTTTAGATTTCCTTTGACCAGTAATGAATTGTTCCACAACGCGGAGGTCATTGTTGACGACATAACCACTTTTTGGTAGTTGTTCATCATATCTGCATAAGCAATATCCGTACGCGGAAAATTCATGCACTTGGCCTGAAAGGGCCAATAGGCAGCCATAGCCCGATATGTGTTTTTGCCCAATAAAATAGTATCGGCCCGGCTAAGCAATTCTGTTATTGTCTCGGCTATTTCATCCGTCCAGTATTGATAATGCCAATCCAGGCCTTCGTCCTCCGCCGCTACAAAACCATCCAGCGTAATGTTTAAGGATACGATCAGTTTGCGCATGGTAATAAATAAGCAAACCGGATTTGACAAACCCGGGATTTATAATAAAATTGAAAACACTAAGCCAGTTCAGTATTTCCGGCAAGTTTAGTGTTGGTTAAGCCCAGTTCCTTTACCTGCTCATACCTTTTCCATAAATAGTAGGTGAAGAACATAACAAGCAGCATAACTACCGGCGGAATGAGCATGGCAGCCCCGGCTCCAATAGCAAGCCACGATAAAAATGCACCGATAAAGCTAATGGTGAAGCCAGAATAAGCCCATTCTTTAATAACCAGGTACCTGGTTTGCGCTATGGCCAGTACACCTGCTATTTTTGCCCACCCCATAATAACCATGAGGTAAAAGGGATAACCAAGTTTAGCTAATGAATCTTTGCCAGCCCGCTGCATAGTGATTCCCCCGTAAGCATCGCCCAGCATAGCCAATAAAAAAAGGGCGGTAAAGATCCAGTACAGGGTTTTAATTGTTTTTGGTTTCATGATGATATTTGGTTTGCGTGATTATATGTTTGTTAACGATACAAAGTTATTTGGTGCGATAAAGTTGTGTAGCACGTAAAAAGGACTTGTTAAGGGGTTGTTTGCGACTTTAGTGTTCATTATCTTTATCCCAGATAACCAGTTATACAATAACAAAATGAAACATGTTGCCATCCTGATACCCAATGAAGCGGTTTTAGCCAGCATAGTTGACGCCAGAACCATTTTCACAGGCGCCAACGATTTTTTACAATCGATGGGGAGGCAACCTGTTTTTGACGTACAGATGGTTGGGCTTTCCAAAGAAGTTAAGGTGCATGGCGGCATGTTTTCGGTTCATACGGATATTTTATTAAGTGATCTGCAAAAAAGCGATATGGTGATCATCCCTGCCATAAGTGGCGATCTTCAAAACGCGGTAAACGTAAACCGGGATTTTGTACCGTGGATCATCAACCAGTACAATAATGGTGCAGAAATAGCAAGTCTTTGTATCGGCTCATTTATATTGGCCTCGACAGGGTTATTGAATGGTAAAGAGTGTTCCAGCCATTGGATAACAGCCGATGCGTTCAGAAATATGTTCCCGGAAGTGAAGCTGGTTGACGGGCGTATTGTTACCGAACAGCAGGGTTTATATTCAAGTGGCGGCGCTACTTCATACTGGAGTTTGTTACTATTACTGATTGAAAAGTATGCCGGGCGGGATATAGCCATCATGGCCGCTAAGATCTATGCCCTGGAGATCGACCGAAAAAGTCAGTCTCCATTTGCGATGTTCACGGGGCAAAAAAACACGAGGACAATCCTATAAAGCAAGCTCAGGAATATATAGAAAATAACGTAACCGAAAAAATCTCAGTTGAAGACCTGTCATCAATGTATGCTATTGGCCGCAGGCATTTTGAACGACGGTTTAAAAAAGCCACCAATAATACTCCGGTTGAATATATACAGCGCGTAAAAATTGAGGCAGCCAAAAAACAATTGGAAAGTACCCCCAAAAACATCAATGAGGTAATGTATGATGTTGGGTATACCGATGCCAAGGCATTTCGTACAGTTTTTAAAAAGATCACCGGGCTCTCGCCAATTGATTACCGTAATAAATATAACAAAGAAGCGGCTGTAGCATAGGTATGTTTATCAAAATTTTAGGCGCTTGCTACCCCTTCCCGGATCACCTATGTTGTAGCTTGGTTATTATCGAAAATATCTATTGATTATCAGCCGCAACACACTGTATTGCAGGAGGTAATGGCTAATCTGGCTTCTACGGCAAAAACATTACATTCTGTCAATAAAATTAATCCTAACAAATAGCCAAATATTCCGTTTAAAAATTACATTTTTGCCCAAAATTTTTAAGGATGCAGAGTTATCAGGAATTTCTTGACTTAAGTGTAGGCTTTCCACAGGATGGTTTTGAGATCATCGACGATGAACTATACTTTCAGGACCTAAATTTGATGGAGATGATTGAAACGTACGGTACTCCCCTACGCTTTACTTATCTGCCTATGATATCCAAAAAGATCCAGCAAGCTAAACTGCTGTTTCAACAGGCCATCATCAAAAACAACTATCGCGGTAGTTATAAATATTGCTATTGCACCAAGAGCTCGCATTTCAAGCACATTGTTGAAGAAGCCCTGAAAAACGAGATTCACCTGGAAACATCATCGGCGTTTGATATGCCTATGATTGACGCGCTGGAGAAAAAGGTACTGTAACAAAGGAAATAACCGTAATATGTAACGGCTTTAAAACCTTCCAGTACAAAACATATATTATTGATATGTTACATGATGGCTTTAAAAACATCATTCCGGTATTGGATAATAAAGAAGAATTTAACCTTTACGACGACGAAATTGAGATGGACACTCCTTGTAACCTGGGCATCCGGATTGCAGCTGAAGAGCAGCCTGATTCTCAGTTTTATACTTCACGTTTGGGTGTGCGTATGGAAGATGTTATTGATTTTTATCATAACAAAATTGAGGATAACCCTAACTTCCAGGTTAAGCTATTACATTTCTTCATTAACTCGGGTATTTCCGATACACCATACTACTGGAATGAACTTGAAAAATATGTAACTCTTTACTGTAAATTCAAAAAAGTAAATCCACATCTGGATACGCTTGATATTGGCGGTGGTATGCCATTTAAAGATTCACTGGTTTTCGATTTTGATTATGAATACATGATCAACGAAATAGTAAGCCGGATCAAAGAGATATGTGCCGAGCATGACACGATGGAACCGGATATCATTACCGAATTTGGTAAGTATACTGTAGCCGAAGCTTCTGGTATCCTGTACAAGGTATTAGGCCGTAAACAACAAAACGACCGCGAACGCTGGCTGATGCTTGATGGCTCGTTCATTACCAATCTGCCAGACGTTTGGGCGCTGAACCAAAAGTACATCCTGTTGCCGGTTAACAACTGGGATTCGGAATACGAACGTGTAAACCTTGGGGGTATCACCTGCGACGGGCAGGATTATTACAACCAGGAAGCGCATATGAACAGCGTATTTATGCCTAAAACCCGTAAGGTGCAATATTTAGGTTTCTTTAATACCGGCGCCTACCAGGAAGTATTAAGTGGCTACGGCGGTATCCACCACTGCCTGCTGCCATCACCCAAGCATGTGATCATTCGCCGTAACAGGGACGAGAACGTTTAACTTTGAGGTGTTTGGAGAAGAGCAAAACAGCAAGCAAGTATTGAAAATTCTGGGTTATACCACGTAATTTTATATCTAATCATAACAGCAAAAAAAGGTGGCCATTTCGGTCACCTTTTTTGCTTAACGGCCTATGGTGCCATCTCCGACACCTGCTCCTTCAACATTTGGATCCGGAAGATCAGCCAGGCTCCCATCCTCATGTAAAACTTTAAAGTGTTTTCTTTGAGGACCTTTTGTTTCAAGACAGGGATTGTTTCGGGCAGCATAGTTATAGCTGTCTTTAATGTTACTTTCCCTGGTCTCCTTAATATTACCCTGCCGGGAAGCAGGATAGTTATTTTTATAATCATTCATGATTATACCCTCCTTTTACTAAATTCCTTCAGTTCCTGGTTCATGACCAACCATCCTGCCGGTGGTGCGTCCTTGCGGGCGGCTCTCAAAATCAGTTTTAGCGGGGCCTACCGACGGAAATTCCTTTTTATTCGGCGGTGTTACATCTGTTTGCTCACTAAATGAAGTATCGGCACTTCTGTTGGGTTGATCAATCTCCGATTGGCTATGGGTACCCACCTGTTCGTCTTCGGTTTTTTCTACCTCAGGCTGTTCATCATAGTCTACTATATCATTTACCTCATCCAAATCATCATCATTTTCAAGATCACGGTTTGGATCGGTTTCATCACCATTCACAGAAAATGAGTTGGTGTTGTTTTCAAAATCATTACGATCATTATCCTGGTTTCCCCAGTTTTCATTATTGGTATTCATAGGTTTTAATTTTAGTTGTTATTTAATAAACCTACGAAACAATTGTATTGTTTTATTTTTTATCCTTTTAAGAAATTAAATATCGCAAATTAAAACTATTATAGTTGTAATTATTAGGAAGCTTCAAAATAGTTTATAAATGTTATGCAGCATGGCATAATTGCGCCTTCGCGAGCCGAACCAGATTACAGAGCTTGATTCGGACTAATCTCGAACGATACGGTAGTTTATCCGCCAGTATATTAAAAACGCTTTTTAAAATTAAAAAGTATGCTGAGGGCAAGTTACTTTATATCGATTATTAAGCAGGATGCCTAACACAATTTCATGCGAACCATGACTAACCGTATTCAGGGCAGATGTTGTAAAATCGTATGAGTAGCCAACATTAATAAGCGAACTTAGGTTAAATCCAACCAATGCGGCATATGAATCATTGCGGCGGTATGAACCACCAATCCAGAACCTGTCTTTGAATGACATTTTCATGTTCACATCAAAAGTTACCGGAACCGGTGCTATAAATTTCAACAAGGCCGAAGGCATAAGCGTAATATCATCAGATACAAAAAGCTTAACGCCACCAGTCACAAAATAATGCGGTACCGTTTTGTTTTGTACAGCAGTTGTCGAAGTAGTTACATATAAATTTTGCGGAAGGATTTGCTGTACCGACGCGCCAAAAAAATAATTAGATGAATAAGCCCATACACCTACTCCCAAATCAGGTTTCCACTGCGCCCCCGCGATGCTATTAATGGTTGGGTCATTTTGATCAACATAGGTAAGTTTACTTTTATCTATAATATTATGACTTACCCCAGCAGACACCCCTACCGCTAAATTCAATGTTTCGGTAAGGCCGAGGTGATAAGCGTAGGTAGCGTCAATATTGGTTTGTGTTATCGGGCCTGTTTTATCAGACACCACCATTAATCCCACGCCATGATGCGGCTCGGCAGCCATGTAATTTTGTGTATATGACCTGCTTGATGGGTTTAAACCTCCACCCGCAGGAAATGCAGTGGCATCGCCCTGCAAAAACCGGTTACCTATAGGCGCGTTTACTGAAAAATAGGACGTTACCGGTGCACCTTCAAGCCCTGTCCATTGGCTGCGATAACCCAGTTTTACATCGGTATAGTTTTCAATACCGCTTAACGCAGGGTTTAAAAGGTAATTATTGAATACGTATTGAGTGTACTGCGGCCGTTGCTGTGCTTTTGCTAATTGAATTGTTACGGCAATAATAAGTAGAGTATATAAAATTCGCTTCATTTTATTTGATAATGGTCACATTACCTGCAATAACCTCCCGGCCATTTTTCGGATCAATAATATAATAATAAGTCCCGGGAGGCAAATATGAGCCTTTGTATTTCCCATCCCAGGGTACACTATAACCAATTGACGAATATACCTTTTCTCCGAATCGGTTGTATACGTCAACCTTATTATTTGGATAACTTTCTAAATATTTAACATTCCAAATGTCATTTACCCCATCTCCATTAGGCGTAAACACATTGGGAACGACTAAAAATTTTAAAACCTTTACCGATACGCTGGCCATAGCCTGGCATCCATGTGCCGATGTAACCACTACCTGATAGGTAATATCCTGCGACGGACTTGCAACAGGATTAGCCACATCATCATGATCAAGGCCTGTTGCCGGTGTCCATTTATAACTTAAGTTATTATCGTTTACTATGGGTTTTAAAACGCGCTTTGTGCCTTCAAGCATAGTAAAATCCGGCCCCAACGTTACAACAGGCGATACATCTACCTTAACCTGCTGCATAACTGTATCAGCGCACGCGTCCCGGGTGGTATAAATGTACATGATATCAAATTCGCCGACGCCCGAAACAGCAGGGTTAAACACACCATCTGTACTAATACCAGTTCCTGAAAATACGCCCGAACCGGCAGGGGCTTTAATTTGGGGAATCAATTTTTTGGGCTCCGATTCGATACAAAAAACAGGCGCCTGATCAAAGGTGACTACAGGCGAAGCTTTTAAATTAACCGGAATTTCTGCGACATCAGAGCATGATGTACCCGAATATGCAATTACTCGCAAGATAGCCTGCCGCGATCCTGATGTGAACAAAGGATATTTATGCCTGAGTTGCCTACCATATGCCGGATGGTCATAAACTACCGTAGTTGATGGGTCGTTGATGTCATAAGTAACCTCCAGCCGGGTAATCTCGCCGAAATTAACCGAGGATTGGTTTTCAAAAAACACTTCCTGAGCGCTGCACAAACCTGCCGGATCCTTAATAATTACTTTAGCTTTTGGCTTACTACCGTTAATTGTTAATGACTTTGAAGCCGATGTAAAAGAGCATCCATTTTTTGAAGTAACCCTAAGTGTAACCTGGTAATTGCCGGCTAAAAACTTGTGCTTCGGGTTTTTACCGTGGGAAATATTCGGGTTAGCTGGTGCTGCATTAGGGTCACCAAAATTCCATTCGTAGGTAAAGTCAGCTTCTGTGGCATCAGCAATTGTACTTTGATCAGTAAACTGAACAAAGTCATCTTCACAGGCATCGGGCAACAAAAAATCAACTACCGGCACAGGATAAACTTTGACAGGCAGCGGGGCTATATTACTTGTACAACCATTATCATTTGTAACGGTTAGCTTAACCAAATAATCTCCCGGTCCACTAAACGTATGATTAAATGGGTTCTTGCTTTTAAGGGTTTCAACCGGTGTGCCATCACCAAAGTCCCATTGCCAGCTAATGATACTTCCTTCGGCAGATGTGGAGTTATCCGTAAATGTAACATCCTGACCTGTACAGCTTGGCGACGAATAGCTAAAAGATGCAAGAGGTGGTTTTGATATATGTATTTTTATTGGATCAGATGCAGCGCCGCATCCATTTTCATTGGTAACAAAAAGTTTAACCAGGTAATAACCGGGTTGGGCGTATTTGTGTACAGGGTTTTGCACAACATCAGTTAACCCATCGCCAAAGTCCCATCGCCATGTTTTAATTTGCCGTGTACCTGAGGTTGACTGATCGGTGAATTGAACATCGCTACCAAAACAGGTATTTGCAAAACTAAACTTTACAACCGGCGGCACCGAGATATTAAAATCAAACTCTATGTCTTCATTCGATCCGCATTCGTCTGCAATAGGGTTAAATACAGTCGCCACCACACTATAATCGCCGTCGGTATAGGTTTTATCTACCGGGCATTCATAAGTATAAAGCACCTTCGAATCCTTTATGATGGAACCGGTTGGTATTGGGTTGTCTACAACAACAGCAGCACTGCCATCCTTAAAGTCCCAGCTTATTTTATTGGTTTGAAATGGCAGCGTAAGCTGCAGTTTATAATGAGTATCAGTACAGCCATTGGCCTGCACCGTCTTGTCCGCAGGATTTAATAATACAATAAACTCATTCAGGTTTTTAAGGTTGGTGCCCGCAGCATAACCATATGATTCCGTTTTGCCAAACCCATAAGCAATTGCGTTGAACCCGTCGGATGCTTTGATATTATGTACACCTGCATTTACGCTGATTTGTGCATAAGAATAAATACTGTTCGGCACAGGAGAAAACTGAGTATAAGGTTCTCCATCGAGCGAAAACGTTGGCACCGCAGCTGCTTTAATAATAACATTAATAAAATTATTCAGGATCCGATAGTTTCCGGTTGAGTTTAACGTAACGTGATCGAGTGTTTGTTCAATCGGGGTCAGATAGATCATTTCAGGATCACCTGTATCACCTTGAATAAACTGGCAATTTAAACCTTCGCCCTGGGTTACTGCATATTGCACTACCTGGATTGGTTTATCGGCAGTGATAACATTAGTTGTAGTTGATGTAAACTCGTAATACAAACCATTGTTCAGCCCTCCCGTTGGCGCGGCACCGTTTACAGTAACCTTTGTATCGGGCGAACTAAGCACTATTCTTAAGATATCATAATAGCGCCCTTTTAAAGGTGCGGTTACATAGTTCTTACCCCAAACTGCTAAAGGATAAACCTGCTGAAAGAGGTTATCTGATGATCCCTTATCGCCCTGACATCCTATGCTTATTTTTGAGCTGCCCGAAAAAACAGCGATTTTTTTACAGGCCCCGGCAGCGCTCACAATTGAGCGAATGCGGCTGCCGGTAAGGTCAGTAGCTGATAAGGCCTGGTATACTTCGCCTTTTTTCAAATTAACGGTAAATGGTTGGTTTGCAGGGATCCCGTTTAGCAGTGGCTGCGAGGGGGTTATTTCAACAGTGGTATTATCTTCTGTAGCTATTACCGCAAAGGTTGAATATGAGGGTACTTCTTCAGTATTTTTTGTGCCGTTGTTTGAGTTTGATATTTGTTTATAGTTAATGGAGAGGTAATCTTTACCGAGCGTATTAACGGGCAGCAGAAGCGTTGCGCCGGATACGTTCTCTGCAAAAATATGCGCGTAAACTGCAATAGGTTTTAACGACGTGATATGAATCCCCTTTAAAAACTGCCCCTGGTTTCCGATAAAGGCTTCGGGTGGGATAGCTACCGTCAATATATCCTTTGCGTTAACCTGATAGGTACTTGAAAAGCTGCCATCTGCAACTTTAACTGTTACAGTGGTATTTACGTCGGCAGTTATGTAAAGGTCCATCTGACTACCCCTGCCCAACGCGGTAGGACTGCCTGCTGCACCATCAACGTGGTCAATATATGCGGTATAAAACTCCGTACCCTGGTTTGAACCTTGCGCGTTAGTGCAAATAGCAATGCATATGAAAATAAAAGAGAGGCTTAACGACCGCAAAAAAATTATCTTGCTCAAAGGTGTACAGTTGGATTTGGTTTTGTAGTATTAAACTAACCCTTTAAAAATACAAAAACCTTTAATTTATACGGTATGATTATATAAAATAACCAGCCGTTTAATTGCCCGGTCAATTTCATAATTAGCTACGTTTAATTTATAACTAAGCTCAAGTCGCTTTTCCGCAGATCATAAACTTCAAGAGCATTTTAAATGATGTATTTCAGATCGTCACGTTATCATGATGTAGTAATGGTTTTGTTAATCCCCGCGATAACGGTGTCAGAAAAAATATGGCTATTTAAAAACCCGGTCAGCAGGTTCAGGTGGTAATTAAAAAACATGTTAAAACAGGAAACACGCAGCTAACCGGGGTTAACACGACTTAACACATTTTAAATATAACACATACAAATATCTAATAATGAATTATCTATCTTTTTACAGGGTTGACACTAAACATATTTTCTAAGTAATCACATACATCCGAATGTTGCGCCTGTTATTAGTAAAAACATGCTGATAAGACCGGGTGCGTTTAACCCGCATCAAGCTATAAAACAAGTATTATTTGATGCTAATAGCTAACCGACATCATTCTCGTCAGCTATATAAACAACAAGGCGTTGTCACTAAAATATTAAAACGCATTTGTCGTGCATGTCAAAAAAACTTATCAGGGTTGGGCACCAGATTCAGGAACTTTTCAAAATTTTCCTCGTAATGTGACTGATCAAGCTTGTAATAAAATGCACCTTTTTTTGATGAGAGCTTATCTTTTTCAGGAAGCTTTACAAGCAAACCTGTTGAAAGCAGCTTACGGCTAAAGTTCCTGTCATCAAACTTGGTTTGATAAACTCCTTCATAAAGGGCTTGTAATTGCGGAATGGTGAACTTTTCCGGAAGCAATTGAAATAAAATCGGGTGAAGCGCGGCTTTATAACGCAGTTGTCTTTTAGCCAGTCGCACCATTTCATTATGGTCAAAGATCAGATCGGGCATCTCATCCAGTAAAAACCATTCGGGGTGATATTCTTCACTTAGTTGGGCTTCATATTTATGAATGTCGATAAGCGCGAAATAAGCAACGGAAAGGGTCCTTTCTACCGGGTCACGTTCCGGTTTACCGAATACCTGGAACTGCTCCATATACACATTCTTAAGCCCGGTGCGCAATTCAAGCACACGGTTTGCAGCATCTTCGGGTGATTCGGTTGGTTTTATAAAACCACCTATCAGGCTCCACTTGTGTTTTTCGGGCTCAAGGCCACGCTGAACAAGCAATAACTTAATATTTGCCCCGTCGAATCCAAATATGATACAATCTGTTGCAACTAAAATGCGCGTTTCGCCGCTGTACTTATGCATAACTTAGGTTAAGTTTATATGCAATTGTAAAAATAATTTAGCAATTATTTAGTGTTGATCGGACAACTATTTTATATACCGGCAATTTATCTCCAAAAATTTAAAACGATTTATCAAATCCGGATAAAAAACAAGGCAAAACCGTGATACCGCATATCCATATCCCAAGAAAGATCAGCTTACCCTCTTTCCTTGCAACAATAAATCCATAGCGTCATCAAATGATCCAGCCCTGATCACCTCGCCCGAATTAACAAAAAAGATCTCATCAGCATTTTCAATCGTATTTAAACGGTGTGCTATGATTACCCTTGTGGTGGTTTTAGGCAGGTTATCCAAAATGTCGCTCAGCAGTTTTTCGGTAATGGTATCAATGTTAGCCGTAGCTTCATCCAATATCAAAATCTCCGGGTTGCGTAAAACCGCCCGCATAAATGCAATAAGCTGCTTCTGGCCCAAGCTAATGCTGTCGCCGCCCGATAGAACTTTGGTGTCCAATCCCTCCTCAAAAATTGCCAGCAGGCTCCCCAGGTTAGCATCCCTGATCACCTGTTCCATTTCTTCGTTGGTATGATCTTTAAAAAGCTCGTTGCCATAAAGTATATTATCTCTTACCGTGCCTGTAAACAGGAACGGCTCTTGTAAAATAAAGCCTATTTTTCGGCTGCGTTCCTCGGCCGTAAAACTCCTGATATCTTTCCCGCCAAGTAACACCAGTCCTTTAGTAGGGTCATACAAACGTGCTATTAATGAAGCTGTTGTTGTTTTACCGCCTCCGGTTGGGCCAACCAAGGCATAGGTTTTGCCGCGCTCTAATTTAAAGCAGATATTATGGAGGATCTCCCGGCTTTCATCATAACTAAAGTGCACATGTCTGAACTCCAATAAAGCAGCATTAGGTTCGTTAATGCCTGCCTGCAGCACGGGCAAATCGGTTTCAAGGGATAAGATCTGCGAGATCCTGTCCCAGCCCGCCATCGCCAGCTGAAAGTTTGTCCACAAGGCAGCTAGTTGCCTTAACGGGTTATAAAAATTGGTAGCATATGATAAGTAGCTCACCAGCAATCCTATAGAGAACATACCTTTACTGATCAGGTAGATACCAAAGCATAGTACGGTAAGCTGGGCCATACTGGCAAGTAAACCATATACCGGCACAAAGACGTTGTTAGCCAGGCCCGATCCAATAGCTGTTTTATAGTTTTGATTGTTAGCTATCTCAAAACGCTTCCTGAAATAATCGCGCCGGTTAAAAGCGATGATCACTTTAAAATTATTAATACTCTCCTGGATCTCACCGCTCAATGCACCTGTACTTTTCAAATTTGCTGCATTTTTCCTTTTTATCCATGGTGATAATACCAGCGTTAAAAACAGGATGACCAAGGCCGGAGATAAAGCAGCTGCTCCCAGCTCAATATTGATAGCCAGCAAAAAAATACCGGCGCCAATCATAATAGAGATATTGCCGATAAACTGCATCAGTGACTGGGAGAAGAATTGATTAAGCTTATCGGTATCGTTGTTAACCCTCGATATCAGGTCGCCGGCCTTGTTCTGATTAAAAAAGGCTACCGGCAACTGCTGTAACTTATTAAAGATAGAATTGCGTAGGGTAAATAACATCCTTTGCCCTACCCCTCCCATCAGCGTGGTTTGCTTATAGCTGGTAAATAAAGCTACCAGGTACATACAAAATAAAATAGCCGCATTATGTAAGACCCCGCTGAAATCCTTGTGCTGCACATATTTGTCAATAGTATGACCAATAATGAGCGGTCCGAGCAGGTTAAGTGTAGAGTTAACAAGGATGGCGAAAAAAGCAATGATGAGTGTACGCTTTTCATGGGCTATCAGCTGGAGCAGCTTTTTTAACCCGGCCAGCGTAGAAGTTTTTGGCTGATTTTTACCTAATTGGTTAAGATCGTAGTTCATTGTAATCAATATTTTTTCAGTCGTTAACTTCATGTTTAATGGTTAACACCCTGTTCGTAATTGCTGGTGCTTTGCTGTGAATTAAAGATCTGTACATAATCCGGACTCGTTTTCATCAGCTCATCATGCACGCCGCTGGCTACTATTTCGCCTTGCATCAGCAAAATGATCTGGTCGTAATGTTCAACAGAGGCAATCTTTTGGGTCACCGATATCAGTGTTAAACCCGGATAGTTCTTTTGAATATTTGCCAGGATCTTCCTTTCGGTATTGTTATCAACCCTAGCAGTAAAATCATCAAGCAGCAAAACCTTTGGATTAACTGCAAGTGCCCGGGCAAGCATAATGCGTTGCTTTTGTCCGCCCGAAAGGCTTGAGCCCCGTTCAGAAACAATGGTGCTCAATTTATCGGGCAGGTTATCGATAAACGTACTTAACTCGGCCGTTTCAATAGCTTTTTGAAGCGATTCATCAGTTACCGTATCGCTGAAAGCTATATTTTCACGGATGCTCATGTTAAAGATGATGCTATCCTGAAAAACAAAGCCAACCTGCCGGTGAAAGGTTTCGCTGTCATATTCGGCAAGATCTTTACCATCAAACAACACTTCTCCCTCGGTAGCGTTGATCAAACCTGTAAGCAGGTACAACAATTGTGTTTTACCGGCAGATGTAGGCCCGATGATGGCGATCTTTGAACCCGCATTTACTTTAAATGAGACGTTTTTCAGCGCCGATTTTTGGCCGTAGCTTATTGTAACGTTCCTCAGTTCCACATCGCCGCGCAAAGTATCCTTCAACGGGCCACCGTCGGTAACATCCGGCGCATTCAAAACCATGCTGATCCTCGTAAATGAAGCGGTAGCCTGGGCTATCAGGTTGCTCATGAAACCTAAAATGAATATCGGGAATATCAATAACGACAGGTAGCTGTTGAAAGCCGCGAAACTACCCAGGGTCATGCTGCCGCTGATTACAAAATGCCCGCCCATTACCAAAATAGTAAATGCTGCCATGTTAGCGGTAAACGTTACAATGGGAATGAGCCCGGCAAAAAAACCAAGGATCTTTAAGCCGTAATCCTTTGCTTCGGTATTGGCAGCAAGGAATTTATTGTATTCCAACTGCTGCGAGTTGATTACCCTGATGAGTGCTGCGCCAAGTATGCTCTCATTAATTACCTTATTAAGCTGATCGATAACACCGCGGCTTTTCATAAACAGAGCACGTACGTTTTTCAAAACATAAAAAAAGTACCGCCAATGATGGGAATAATAGTGATCACAACCAACGCAAGTTTCCAGTTAATGGTTAGCAGCATAACACTGCAGCCAATAATGATAAACAGCGACGATACAATAGAAACCAAAGCCTGCGATACGAATAGTTTGATCGAATCGATATCCGAAGTAAGGTTGGTTAACAGTTTTGAAGGATTTGCCTGTTCGATAAAAGCATGGGTTTGGCGGGATATTTTATTAGCCAGTTGCTGCCTGAGATCACGCGCTACTTTTTCAGATGCATATATTTGCACAATTGCCTGTAAGCCTGCAAACAAAAATACCACAATTGTCGCCGTCAGAAATTTGGCCATAACCTCGTTTATCACAAAATGATGATTGGAGTAGGCATCAATACCGTTAGCTATAATTTTAGGCAGCCAAAGGTTCATGGCATTGCCCAGTAAAGCAAATAACAGTAACAGCGCCACAAGCCCTTTATATGGTTTCAGCAAACTAAATACGCCGGGAGGTTTACTGTTTGTTTTTTTGTAGGATCAGGTTGCATAGTGATCTTTGATTTATAATTCTCTTCTGCGGGTATCAAATCGCGCTTTTATTATAGTTGACGACTCAGCCTGCAAAACATTTTTATTTCAATCTAAAATTATCGAAATAAATCAGAACAGAACGGCAAGCCATTCTCATTTTCCATATATTTCTATTTCGATATAGTTTGGCAAATATATTTCTATTTAGGAACAATTAAAACATTTTAGAAATAAATTTATAATTTTACACCCAAACCGTAACAAAATGAAACCAATAGTGCAATTAGTTGATGAATGGGCTGCTTTTGAAGAAGTAAGTGAACAACCTACTGTAGAAGCGTTTTGCAGATATTATCTGCAAAAGCAACGCCCAAAACCTAAACAAGCCGGCAAAAAAGGTGAGCGCATCATGAACGGCGCATACCTGCTTAAAACCCTCGGCCGCATCCTGAGCGCTTATTCGCTTTATTTCCGGTCGGCAGTTAACCACATCGGCATCCCTCCTGCCGAAAGTTTCTATTACCTGAATGGTTTACTTCACCTTGGTGAGGTAAGAAAAAGCGACCTGATCAACTATATGTTTGCCGAAACAACAACCGGCATGGAAGTCATTAACCGGCTCATCCGGGAAAACAAGATAGATGAACGAACCTCCCCCGATGACAAACGGGCTAAGCTGATCAAAATAACCGAGAAGGGTATTACGGCTCTTGACGAGATATTATAAGATCTCTGGAAAAGTGGTGGAAATGACTTTTAAAGGTATCGATGATGATATTTTAACCGATTGCTATGAAATGCTAAAATATTGTGAGCAGCGGAACTCCGCTGTTGCCATCGAACTAAAAAATAAACCTTTTGACCAGATGTATGAGCTTGCAATGGCAGATAAAGCTTAACTTCAATCCCGGTTACGTCGTTATTATTCAGATAAAAGCCAACCTCAAAACTCAATGTCAGCTAAAAGTAAAGATGGCATAATACTTGGGTGTTTAATGGCCGGGCGTAGTAACAACCCCGGCTTTTTTGTATCTATACCAAAAAACATCTGTGGACAATATCCTCAATATCTCTGATTTAAGTAAAACATACCAAAGTGCAGGTCGTACACTCACCGTGCTCGATCAAATAAATTTCTCAGTCGCAGTAGGTTCAACCAATGCTATAGTCGGGCCATCAGGCAGCGGAAAAACCACCCTGCTTGGCCTTTGTGCCGGGCTTGACCGCTCAACTTCAGGCACCGTTGAACTCAATGGCATTAACCTTAACAAGCTTACTGAAGATCAGCGTGCACAAGTGCGGAATCAGCATGTAGGTTTCATATTTCAGAATTTCCAGTTGCTACCGACACTAACTGCACTCGAAAACGTCATGGTGCCACTTGAGCTTAGGGGCGAAAAAAACATCAAAGCAAGGGCTTTGGATCTTTTAGATAAAGTAGGCTTATCAGAGCGCAGCCATCATTACCCGCTCCAGCTTTCGGGCGGCGAGCAGCAGCGTGTATCACTTGCACGCGCATTTTCAAATGCTCCCCGGATCCTGTTTGCCGATGAACCCACGGGGAACCTGGATGCAGAAACCAGCGATAAGGTGATCAAACTTATTTTCGACCTGAATAAGGAAGCGGGCACTACCCTCGTGGTTGTAACACATGACCCTGAGCTGGCAGCCAAAACACAGCGCATTATCAGGATTAAGGGCGGCAAACTGATTGCCGACGAAAAAACCATTAACGGATAAGCTAATGGACAATACCGCAATTGATTTTAAAAGAAAGATAAATATCCCCTGGCTATTCCGGATGGCCTGGCGCGATAGCCGGCGCAACCGTTCAAGGCTCTTCCTTTTTATATCCGCCATTGTGTTTGGGATAGCTGCACTGGTAGCCATTTATTCGTTTAAGTACAATGTACAAAATGATGTGAACGATCAGGCAGCCACTCTCATAGGTGCAGATCTCGCCATATCCGGAAACAAACCTGTTGATGATAAATTGAAGCATATGCTCGATTCATTAGGCGACGAGCGCTCACAGGAACGAAGCTTTGCGTCCATGCTTTATTTTCCGCGCACAAATGGTACCCGGTTGGTGCAGATCAGGGCTTTACAGGGAGGTTTCCCCTACTACGGCACTTTAGAAACTACACCCGAGGTAGCCGGACTCACCTTTAAAAAAGGCAGAATGGCGCTGGTTGATAAAACCCTGATGCTGCAATTCGATGCCAAAGTGGGCGATTCGGTAAAAGTTGGCAATCTCAATTTTCAGATTGCCGGCATTCTGAATAAAGCACCCGGTCAAAGCGGCGTAATGGCGGGTATTGCCCCGGTGGTTTATATCCCCATGCAATACCTGGAACAAACCGGGCTTGTAAAAATTGGCAGCCGGGTTAATTACAGTTTTTATTACAAGTTCAATTCATCCGTAAATGTAGATAAGCTCAGCAAAAAAATTGACCCAATACTCGACAGGGCCGGAATGCGCTTTGAAACCATCGAAACCAAGAAAGACAATACCGGCCGAGCCTTTGGCGACCTGAGCCGTTTTTTATCATTGGTTGGTTTTGTAGCCCTATTGCTGGGCTGTGTTGGTGTAGCCAGTGCAATCCATATTTATGTAAAAGAAAAAATTGCATCGATAGCTATTATGCGTTGTCTTGGTGTTAAATCATCCGAAGCATTTTTGATTTACCTGATACAAATTGTAGGCATCGGGATTATCGGTTCTGTTACCGGGGCTATATTTGGTACCGCTGTTCAACATTTACTCCCCATTGTATTTAAGGACTTTTTACCGTTTACCATTTCCGTACAAATATCGTGGATGGCTATTGGCCAGGGTATTTTACTTGGGGTCATTATCTCCATATTATTTGCTTTACTCCCTTTAATCTCTGTTCGAAAAATTTCGCCGCTTAACACGCTCCGAATTTCAGTTGATGAGAGCGTGAACAGACGGGATCCTTTGCGTTGGCTGGTTTACCTGTTGATACTGATCTTTATAATAGCTTTTACTTATTTACAGTTAGACAGCGTGATAGGCAGTATCCTGTTTACACTTGGGATCTTAATTGCATTCATGATCCTTACCGCTACGGCCTGGCTGTTAATGCGCATCACTAAAGCAATAGTAAAAGGTTCATGGAGTTACCTGTGGCGACAAGGTTTTGCTAATTTATACCGTCCCAATAATCAAACAATTATTCTTATCGTATCAATCGGCTTAAGCACAATGTTTATCTGCACACTTTATTTTGTGCAGACGTTATTGGTACAGCAGGTTAATCTTTCATCCAGCGGTAATCAATCAAACATGATCTTGTTTGATATCCAAAGCAATCAGGAAAAAGGTGTTGTTCAGTTAACAAAACAACAGGGGCTTCCGGTACTGCAACGAGTACCAATAGTTACTATGCGTATTGAACAAATTAATGGCAAAACCGCTGCCGATCTTACGAAGGACACTACCATCAAAATACAGCATGGTGTTTTTGCCTGGGAATACCGGGTAACCTTCAGGGATTCATTAACATCTTCAGAAAAATTACTGGATGGCAAATGGATCGGTAAAGCTGATCCTTCAAAAGAAATCCCGGTATCCGTTGAAGAAAACCTCTCCAAACGGGGAAATCTTAAAATTGGCGACAAAATAGTATTTAATGTGCAGGGCGTACAAATGCCGGCATATGTTGCCAGTATCCGCAAGGTTAACTGGGGTAAGGTACAAACCAATTTTCAGGTGGTTTTTCCGAAGGGAATACTTGAGGGTGCACCGCAATTTCATGTGTTGATGACACACGTGCCATCAAACAAGGTATCAGCAGCTTTTCAGCAGGTTGTAGTAAGGGCTTATCCTAACGTTTCGATAATTGATCTGGGGCTAATTTTAAGTGTTGTTGATGAGCTGTTAAGTAAAATCAGCTACGTTATACGTTTCATGAGCGCGTTCAGTATTATAACAGGTATTGTGGTGCTGATAGCATCTGTGCGGATCAGCAAATACCAGCGCATCCAGGAAAGTGTTTTATTACGTACGCTTGGTGCAAGCCGTAAACAAATATTCACTATAACAGCGTTGGAGTATTGGTTTTTGGGCAGCCTGTCGGCCTTAACCGGAATCCTGATAGCTTTTGCGGGCACTTATTTCCTGGCAAAATATAGTTTTGAAATACCGTACAGTGTGAACATGTTACCGGCACTTGTACTATTTTTAATAGTAAGTTTGTTGACTGTTGTTATTGGCTTACTAAACAGCCGCGGAGTGCTAAACAAGCCGCCGCTTGAGATTTTAAGAACAAACGCCTGAGCGCATTGTATTTATTTTATATGAACAAAGTTACATTAAGCGGTATCTTGCTTGCGGCCCTTACAATGGCGGGTTGCGGTGACGGTGCTAAATCATCAAACAATGATCAGACGCAAGCTGCCACAGAAACTGCTAAAACTGATTCGGCTTCAAAAAAATAGTTTTATTTTTTGGCGATAGCCTCACTGCCGGTTATGGTCTTGATGACCCTGCCGATGCATTTCCGGGTGTAATCAGTCGCCGGGTTGATTCATTAAAATTACCGTATAAAGTAATAAATGCCGGATTAAGCGGCGAAACTACTGCAGGCGGCAATGGCCGCATAGACTGGCTGTTAAAGCAAAAAGTAGACGTTTTTGTATTGGAGCTGGGGGCTAACGACGGCCTTCGCGGGATTCCGGTAAACGAAACCGCCAAAAATCTTCAGTCCATAGTAGATAAGGTAAAAGCCAAATATCCTGATGCTAAACTTGTTTTGCTGGGCATGCAAGTACCGCCGAACATGGGCGCCGATTATACCGGTAAGTTTAAAAACGTTTTCCCCCATCTGGCTAAAAAAACAATATGGCCCTTGTCCCCTTTTTATTGCAAGGCGTTGGAGGCGTACCATCACTTAACCAGGGCGATGGCATCCACCCTACTGCTCAGGGTGCGAAGATTGTAGCCAATAATGTTTGGGCAGTTTTGCAAGATGAATTGAAATGATCAATCGTTCAAGACCTGGTACACCATCACCCCGAATTCATCCTGCAAAATAGTTCATTAGTTTGATGAATCCCTGATAATTAGTTCGGTTGCTAATGTTATGTGTTGATTTTTTCTTCAGGGACAGTAGCGTTAAGCCTTTCCATCAGCAGCTTGATCACGTTGTCGGCTATTTCGTCAATTGGCTGAGCTATAGCGGTAACAGCCGGGGTATACAATTCAAAAAGTTCGTAATCGTCAAACGCGATCAAAGCAATATCACCCGGTATATTTTTACCTGCCTTACGGATGGCCTTCAAACCGCATTTACCCAAATGATTATTGGCGAACAGAATAGCATCGACATCCTTATTTTTTTCCAGGAAGTTTGTCATTAACTTAAGCATCTCCTGAACGGTAGTGTGAAAATCGACCTCGGTTATATTGGGTTTTAATTTGCTTTGGTGCATGGCTTTTTCATAACCCTCAAGCCTTTCTATCATTTGAGTTTGGATAGAGCTATAAGTTATAAAAGCAATATTTTTATGTCCCTTATCAATAAGATATTGTGTGGCGTTGAAGGTGCTGAACAGGTTATCAACCACTACATAGTCGGTAGCTACTTTAGGCAGGTAGCGGTCAAAAAGCACCACCGGGAAACCATCTTTGATCAAGTCGCTGATATCCTCTTCAATATTATCGGGCGGGGTAATAATGTAGCCGTCAACATGCCTGTCGCGAAACATAGCTATCAGTTCGCGCGTTTTTTGCGTATCGTTATCTGTACTGCTGTAAATGATCTTATACCCATTTTGGTAAGCGAGATCCTCTATGCGGCGTGCTATTGTGGCAAAAAAATGATTGGAAATATCCTGCACCAGCAAGCCAATGATATTTGATTTGCCGGTGCGTAAACTTTTGGCTAACGAATTGGGTTTATAACCAACCTCTTTTACATATTGAAGTACTCGCTTCACCAGCTCGTCGCTGATGCGTTTTTCCTGTGCGCGACCATTAAGGATAAAAGATACGGTAGTTTTAGATATATTCAGACTATTGGCAATGTCAACTATAGATAATTTCTTCTTCAAGGATTTAGTATTTTAAAACCAAATATATAATATAAATGGTAATGCTAAACAGGTTTAGTAGATAATAAATGGTTTATATTACTTATTAATTAATGCATGCAACATAACTCAAAAATGCACAACAACATATAAAACAAAAAAGATCGCCCATACCAGGCGACCTTTCAGTTAATATATAGGGAGTTAGAATATTAAAACCTGCGCATGCCGCGGCCGTAATTTCCATTTTGAGAAAAACGCTCGCCACCATTGCCCCTGTCATAACCGCCGCCGTTCGATGGTCGGCCACCCCAGTTGCCGCGATTGTCATGACCGCCATGGTTATCATTGTTGCCATTGTTAGGCTGTCCGTTACCCCATCCGCCATGATTACCATGGTTGTTATTGTCAGACTGGTTTCCATTACCCCAGTTACCACGGTCATGATTACCGTTGCTCCAGTTATGATCATCCCTGCCACTTCCCCAGTTACCACGGTTATCATATGGATTAGGCCTTCTGCCCCAGTTTCCACGATCACCACCCCAACCCGGGCGATAAGCATAGCCACCTGCAGGCCTTCTGTCAAAGCGGTGCCCCCAGTTACCGTGGTCGCCCATGTAACCGCCCCACCTTTGCCTGTAAAAATCGTGACGCAAGTATGGTCGTGGAGCTCTTACTTCGTAACGCACAGCGGTACGCCAGTTATAGTCCCGGTAAGCGCCTGGCAGGTAAGCACAGCTTACCCAGCGGCTTCCGTCATTGTAGTAGTAGCATCCGGCTCCTACATTATAGTAAGCTTCTACTTCCGGTAAATAGTAATAATCATCGTCGTCACTAACATTTACATTATCATCATAAACAGGCTCTTCTTCAACTACTGGCGGAGGAGGGGCAGGTACGTAAACGCGATGAGCGGGGATATTGATACCAAATTGTATAGATACCTGTGCGTTGGCTTTACTGATAAATAAGCTTCCGGCTGCTATTGCTGATAATATGGCTAACTTTTTCATAATTGTAAATTTTATATAGTTAGGACGATATCTATCAGCAATGGTTTAATCAAA
Source organism: Mucilaginibacter sp. P25 (assembly GCF_050859465.1). Taxonomy (NCBI): domain Bacteria; kingdom Pseudomonadati; phylum Bacteroidota; class Sphingobacteriia; order Sphingobacteriales; family Sphingobacteriaceae; genus Mucilaginibacter; species Mucilaginibacter sp. P25. The sequence continues at coordinate 5,300,514 of NZ_CP193937.1, forward strand.
CACAGCATTATATGTCACAACATTAGTTGATTGATACTATGTTTTACCCGCAAGTCTTTTAACCAAATTTTATTTCAAACAATTAAGGCCGCAATCTATTGTTGCCAAATTTTATTAATTGATATGCTTAAAAAAATCAACAATGTTACTCGATTACTACAAAAGAGATTTTAGGATTATCGGTATATTTACTTAATTTAATAACCATTAATTTTCACCATGAAAAACCGCAAATTATTACGTTCCATACTGCCTGTAGTTGCTATGGGAGGTATTATGTTTATTACAGCCTGCAAAAGTAATAGCGACTCAAAGAAAACTGCTGATAGCACTTCTACTCCTGCTCCATCAACAGAAAACGCGGGTATTAAAACTCCTGAAGGCTTTAGCGCCAGTATTATTGCTGAAAAACTTGGTGGCACCCGCCATATTGCCATTACACCGCAAGGCGACATCTATGTAAAGCTTACAAATGTTAAAAACAACAAGGGGATATTAATGCTTCACGAAGATGGCGGCAAGGCAACCGTAAAGAACAGCTTTGGCGCTTATAGCGGCACAGGCATGTCGATTAAAAACGGGTACCTGTATGCATCGTCGGATGAAGAGGTTTTTCGTTATAAACTGAACGATAAGGGCGAGGTAATCAATGCTGACCAGCCCGAAAAAATTGTTACCGGCCTTATTAGCCGTCATGAGCATGAAGCTAAGGCCATAACGCTTGATAACGATGGCAACATTTACGTAAACATTGGCGCTTACTCAAATGCCTGCCAGGTTGAAGACCGAAAAAAGGTTCCCCGGGCCAAAAGGGCTGCCCTATTTTAGATTCGGCCGGCGGCATCTGGCAGTTTAAAGCAGATAAATTGAACCAGCATTATGGCGATGGTATACGTTATGCCACCGGTCTGCGTAATGTTGTAGGTATCACCTGGAACCAGCAAAACAACCAGCTTTTTGTAATGCAGCACGGCCGCGACCAGCTTTTTGAATTCTATCCACAATATTTCACCGCTAAACAATCGGCCATATTACCTGCCGAGTGTATGTATGCGCTTAAAAAAGGAGATAATGCAGGCTGGCCTTATATGTATTACGACCAGGAACAACATAAAAAAATGCTGATGCCTGAATATGGCGGCGACGGCAAGATTGAAGGCGGAAAAAATGCTATCGACCCTGCAGCTGCTTATCCGGGCCACCTTGCCCCTAACGGCCTGTTATTTTACACCGGCGATCAGTTCCCCGCGAAATATAAAAATGGTGCATTCATAGCTTTTCATGGTTCATGGAACCGCGCACCTGAACCGCAGGCTGGTTACTTCGTGGTATTTCAACCGTTTAAAGATGGCAAGCCTAATGGTCAGTGGGAAGTTTTTGCCGACGGCTTTTCTGGCTCTGCTGCTAATACTGCTTCGGGCGCTGCGGCCCACCGTCCATGCGGCTTGGCGCAAGCCCCCGATGGCTCACTTTACGTTACCGATGATGTAGCTGGAAATATTTATAAAATCACCTATAAAAAACAATAACGGACTAAAAAAAGCCCTCATTTTATCATTGATAATCTTACTTACAAGTATTGCCTCACAGGTAAAAATAAGACATAAAAACCGGCGACAAGGTAACCTGTCGTCGGTTTTTTTAATTTAATGGCCTTTGGCAATAAGGCAAATGAGGTAACTGCTGCATAGGCAAAGGTAGCAAGGGCTGCCAATAAAAAGTGGTAACACGTAAATCAGCCTGCGAAGTTTTTAAAACTTCGCAGGCTTAATATCAACCTCACTTCTTTTTGATAACAGCCGTCGCTTTTATCTCAATTAAAATATCATCTCTGAAAAGCTTGCTTACCTGCACCAGTGTACTTACCGGTGGTTGCTTTGTATCCACATATCTATCCCTTATATTACGAACTACCTGTACCTGCGATGCGTCTATGATATAGTAGTTCAACTCAACCAAATCATTCATGGTGCCGCCTGCAGCCTCAACAATGTTTTTGATATTAGTAAAAACCTGTTCAGTTTGGCTCGCCAGATCACCTTTGCCGGCAAGCTTACCGGCCTGATCCAAACCAACCTGGCCCGACATGATCACCATTTTATTTTTACCCAGGTCAACAATTACAGCGTGAGAATAGCCAAATGGCTTACCGACTGTGGATGGGTTTAAAAAAGTCACGTCTTTATTAGCCTCCTGGGCAAAACAAGCCGACGATGTGCAGAACAAAATGAGGTAAAGGATTTTTTTCATCAGGTGATTATTGGTTTGCACAAATTTGACCATATTAAAGCACACTTACAATATCGTGATACCGGCCGACCAACCGATCCAACCTTTTGTGCGGTTACCCCAATCAATCAAACCGGGTTTGTTTTTTATGATCTGCTGAATATCGCCGTCACCGGGATGATGGCCATAGTTTGTGTAAACGTTAAATGACGGCCCTGCAAAGAAGCTAACTTTTGAACCTGCCCTGAAATTGAGCAACGCGCTTACCCGGTTTATCTGATTTTGGTTTTTCCATCCTTTTGCCAATAGTAAGTGAGTCGAACCTTCAGCTGACAGTGACATATTGTTATTGAAGATAAAATCGTGACCTAAGCCAAAACCTGTGCTATAATAAACATGCTTATCTGTAAAATTAACGCCGCCTGATATGATGGAATACAGTTTAGCATTCCCCGATTTAAAGGCGATGTTTGTTGTAGTGATCTCGTTACTGTACACTTCAATTTTAGCATATCCATTACGCGAAATATTCAATAAGCCGATGCCATAACCATCAAGCGTATCGGCAATATTTACCATAGCAAATGACACACCTTTTATTACCCGGGCTTTATTAAAAATTCCTGCCATCTGCATTCCACTTGCGTCGTTGCCTGTAACATTGGCTATCCCTGCAATACTAAAACCTTTGTTGTTTTTCCGGGTGTAATTGTAAATACCTGCCGCCTGGATACCTTTGCTATTTCTCACGTGGTTAAAGATCCCGGCAAGCTGAACACCCTTAAGACTGTCTTTTACCATATTATATATGCCCGCCGCCTGGATACCTTCTATGTTTTTCTGGTCGTTATTATTAATGCCGGCCAGTTGAACGCCTTTGCTGTTACCCCCAACAATATTAAAGAGCCCGGCCGCCTGTACATATTTAACTTCCTGTTTGTTGATATTAAACAGTCCCCCAAGTTCAACGCCATTAACGCCACCGTTATACCCCCTAAAATATTGAGCGAAAAGTTATTGACAATTTGCCCGCTCATCATACCATGGCTTCCTAAACTTGGTAAAAGCGAGGTTTGTACCGGAACCGTTGAAAGGTAACCGCCTAAATTAAGGTTCTGTATTTTCTGGCCTGATGAAAGGAACATTCTGCCCAGCCAGCTCCTGTCTGATTTTGAATTTGCGGCATCGGCGCTGTAATAATATTCGCGTGATTTTATGGATACGTTTACATTATTTAAAAAATTGATACTGGTATCACGATATAGCTCCTTACTTACATTAAGAGTAATCATACCATTGGCTTTTATCTTGAGCTGGAAGTAACCGTTCTGATCGGTAAGGGTTGATTCCAGCGAATTTTTTTCATAAACACTGGCATTGTAAAGTTTTTTGCCGGTGAAATCATCATACACGTAACCGCTGATGTAATAAACATTGCCTGGCCCGGCCAGGGTATCAGGCACAAGGGTTAACCTGTATGGGGTAGGCCGGAGTATAATATATCCCGGCGACTCCTTATAATCAACCCTGCCATGAAACAGCTCATCAAGCAGGCTTTTAATTGTTTGCCCGGATGATACTATGCTCACCACACTATCAGTTTTAATGACATCATTGCTGTATGAGAAATAAAACTTACCTTTTTCACCGATAATGGTCAGTATCTCGGCTATCTTTTTTTGTTTAACACTGAGCGTTACAGTACGGCTCAGGTTATCCTGTGCCAGCGCGTTGGTAATGAGCAGGCAGCCCGCCAATACGAGCATTATATAAAATAATATATTTAGTTTCTTTTCCATCAGTTTTTGATTATGATGAGATGAGGCTTTTTGATCACTTTAACATCGCCAAGGGTTTTGCTTATGACCTCTAATATCCCATCAAGTGAACCTGCTTTAAATGTGGTTGTTATAGTCCTATTAGCCAGCTTTTTATTATCTATCACAATATTTGCGTGATAGGCCTCGTTGAGTACGTCCACAAGCCGCCATAGTGGTGTTTTATTAGCTACGAACTTTTGGGTACGATAATAATTATATAGCTCATCCTGGCTGCTACCTTTTTGCAGGCGACCACCTTGTACTGATGCTTTTTCCTTCGGCTTTAGCTTTACGGTGATCTCCTGCTGAATTACCTGCACTACGCCGGTTTCAACAATAACCTCGGTATTAGGGCCAATAGCTTTGATATTGAATGATGTGCCAACCACCTTTACAACCACATCATTTACGTGGATCATAAATGGTTTTGATTTGTCATGAGCCACATCAAAAAAAGCTTCTCCTTTTAACGATATCTCCCTGGTATCGCCGGTAAATCTGTCCGGGTAATTCAACACCGAGTTTTTATTCATGGTGATCAATGATCCATCTGATAAGGTAACCTTGCGTACTATATTACCACTTTGCAGTGCAAGCATATTAACTTTGACCGGCTTGAGCAGGGTGTATAAGGTACCGGCAGTGCCTAATATCACCAGCCACATAGCAGCCATTTTAAGCCAGCGGTTTACCGGCTTTAAAGATTTAATTTTAGCCGGTGCTTCACCCCTGTTTTGTGCCAACTGTTTAAATTCGACCCATGAAGTATCGGGATCAAGCTTACTTTCTATTTTAAGTTCGCGGCTGGTATCCCAGATCAGTTTAAAATGATCAAAATATTTCCGGTTATCATCATTTTCGCCAAGCCAGCGGTTGATGGTTTCATTCTCAACCGGCGTGGTCTCGTTCAGCATGTATTTGGTTAATAAATCGTCCATCATGTTAAATAATATTAAAAGCCCGGCTTATAAGCCAAATGATCAACGGCAGGTAGTCAACTAATTTGAGCCGTAATGTTTTCAGCGCCTTGCCCATCTGGTTTTCTACTGTTTTTATGGAGATGCCTAATTCATCAGCAATTTCCTGGTATTTTAAATCCTCAAACCTGCTCAACTGAAACACTGTACGGCATTTTTCGGGCAGGTCATTTAATGCCTGTTGTAATTTTTCTTTGAGGTCAAGCAGTTCCATACCGGCGGCCCCATCAACTTTATCCTTTGTCATATACAGTACGTGCTGCTGGTGATTAACCTTTACTTTCTGGTGCCTAAGGTTATTAAGGCATTCGTTATAAACCGCGCCATACAAGTAGGCCTTTATCGAGCCGGTAAAATTCAGCCGTTCCTTTCGTTCCCACAGCCGCATAAAAACGTTTTGTACCATCCCCTTCGCGGTATCTTCATCTCTTAAAATAGAGATAGCATACACATGCAGCGGCCTGATGAAGTGCTTATATACCTTTTCAAAGGTTGCTTCATCGCCCGAGAGCAGCAGCGGGATCAATTGTTCGCTATTTATATCCAAAATATGATCAGTTTGGGTTAACATTCAATTAAATCTTAATGCGGTAATTAATGGTTGCAAGGATGTTTATCCATTTATTTTCCTCCATTATCCGCCTGGCCCAATTATTATCGGGAGGGTAAATAAAAGTAATAAGAAGTAATAAGGAAGCTAATCTGTTCATTTTAGTAAAATTTATCCTGAAACACGCCAGGATCATTTTACCCCTATGAGTGAATGAAATTTTTATTCAGAAAATAAACAGGAAGTTTGATTCAGGAACATCTTACACATGCTCCTGCTTAAAAACGTAGTGCAATACTTTACTATGTAGTTCATCGGGTAAAAAAGGCTTCATCACAATGTCATCAAAACCTGTTTTATAAGCTTCGTCCTCTACATCTTTGGGAAGATTGGCGGTAAGCGCTATAATGGGGATGTTTATGCCGTTCAATCTCATTCTCTTTGTAGATTCATACCCATCCATCACAGGCATTTGCAAATCCATCAACACGAGACGATGTTTTGACGTATCCAGTTTGTCAAGCGCTTCCTGCCCGTTGGTTGCCACGTCGGTAGTAGCCCCCCAGCGTTTTAAATAAGTTTGCGCTACCAGCACATTCATCGGGTTATCATCAACCAGCAAGATAGAGATCCCGCTCAGGAGCTTATCATTTGCATCGGGTTTAAGGTTAACATTAACCGTCTCCGATATTTTACCAGCTTTTTCAAAGGTTTTAATAAAATAAAATACCGAGCCTACTCCTTCCTCACTAATTAACTGCAAGGACGATTCCTGTAACTCCAATATTTTTTTACTGATTGCAAGACCTAAACCTGTCCCACCAAAACTGCGTGATATGGACGAATCGGCTTGGGTAAAGCGCTCAAATATGAGTTTCTGTTTGCCGCGGGGAATGCCGATACCAGTATCTTTAACAAACACCATTAATGTAGCCGTAGTTTCGGTTTGCTCTTTCACCTCAATTCCTAAAACTACCTCGCCGCTTGGAGTAAATTTTATGGCATTATGAACGAGGTTGGTAATTACCTGCGATAAGCGGGTAGGGTCGCCAAGCAGTTTATGCTGCAATTTCTTATCAAAATCAAGGCGTAGGTTTATATCCTTATCGTGTGCTACTGTTTGCAAACCACCTACTACATTACGGGCAAGTGCAGCCAGGTCTATTTCAATACTTTCAAAAGTTATCTTCCCGGCTTCTATCTTGTTATAATCCAATACATCATTCACTATTGCCAAAAGGTTATTAGCCGAAAAAAGCATGACGTTGAGATGTTCGATCTGATCCTTGCGAGGCTCGTTCTTAAGCAGCAGATGGCTCATCCCTATTACCGAATTAAGCGGTGTCCGGATTTCATGGCTCATCGTGCTCAAAAATTCACTTTTAACCTTTAAACCCTGTTCGGCTTCAGCCCTCGCCTTTTTCAATACAAATGATACCCGGTGCGCTAACACCAGCGACTGCAAAAAGAAAAAAGCGATATATCCTAAAAAACTAATCAGCTGCAGCGGAGATATTAATGCCCAGTAATGAAAAAGCGATATCGCAAATACCGACATTAAAGCAAATGCGCTCATTAAAGCATAAACAGATCCGGGCCTGTTATTGCGCCAGGCTTTTGAGTATACATATGGAATATAAACGAGGCAAAACAGCATCACTGCTAAAAATGGGTTCACGAGCTGGGTAAAAATCCACGGAGGACTAAATAATGTCATTAAAGTGAACGAAAAGCAAATGCCATTAATAATATTTACAACCCGCCGATTTACATCTGCCGGATATAAGTATAACGTGTAAAGGCCAAACAAACCTATCCCTGAAAATAAGCTCATATATTCCAACCGGGCCGTTATGTACCAGTTAATATTAGGCAATAAGGTGTGCAGCACATAGTTATCTGTACCTATGATCCGGTAACTATAAACTATCGAGAACAGGGCAAAAAGTAAAATGGCTTTATCACGGCTGCCCAGCAGGTATAAACCAAGAAAAATAATCCCCCCATCAGTAAACAGCCCGTCAGCATCAGATCAATACCTTCGGCGCGATGCCGGGCCAGGTCAATTCTTTCCGCAGGCCCTATGAAGATGGGTTTACTGATCCCTCCTTTACTGTGTATAAAATTGGAAACTTGTAATGTGATATTGATGGTATCGCTGCTGGGCAGGTCAACAGCATGATATTCCCAATGTCCTTCAAATCCCTTTCGGGAAGTAGTTACTTTCCCGTTCGACGATACTAACTTTTTGTTAATATAAAGCCTGTACGCGCTGTAAACATCAGGCATGGCCAGCTTTAATTCGCCGTGTTTTTGGGGAAGTAAAATTTTAAGCCGGTAAGTACCATAGCCAAACGCAGGTAGCTTTTTGCCCCGCCAGGTATAGCCACTCCATTTAAATGGGAACTCAACCAAAAGCCTGTCTTTAATAGCAGTGGTGTCAGTGGGATTTATTAATTGGTTCCAATAAAACAGCCAGTTTCCCGTCAGTTCAATTTTATCGTTGATAGGCTGATTACGAAGATCGAGCACGCCGTGTACCGCGGCTACATAGGTTTTTTGTGCAGATACCCTTGCTTTGGTTCCGATCAATAATATAAATATAACATATAGAACCTTACTGATCTTCATCGATTTACGGCACCTATTATCAAACCAAAAGCTTGCAAATTGTTTCGTTCAGAAATATGAAACAGGATTTATTTTCCTTAATCTAACTTAAGAATTTCATAATTAAGCGTGAATATAACAACCCGTACGAATATTTAGAACTATTATTAAGGCTTATCTATTGATATAAACGATAGGTTAAATTACCCCTTATGTTTAAATAGTAATAGTTAAATATTAAAATCCAACCCTGTTGAATAACAGCCATAAAAAAGACGCCAAGATAATTTCCTGCCGTCATTCCTTAAGTTAAATTATATTATTTACTCACCGGGCCATCTAATACCGGCATGGTTACCGTAACGATCTCCGTTTGATGGATATCATTCAACTGATCAAGTACAACGATACTGTTTGTACCTTTTTTAAGCCAGCAGCCTGGCAAATAAAGCGTTTGCTGCGGGCCAATTTTCCAATAGCGACCAATGTTGATCCCGTTTACAAATACTATACCCTTTCCCCAATTCTTCATGTCTAAAAAGGTATCCCCCACTTTATTCAGGTCAAATGTTCCCTGGTAAAGTGCTGGATGGCCGGTTGTGTTTGTTGTGCCTGCCCCGAGCGCCGGTGCTTTATCCATAGGTAGCTCATACATTTGCCAGTTACCTGTAATTTCATGATCGTCGTCCTTCACCGGGCTAATGATTCCTTTAAGATTGTGAATGATCTCGCCACCATAATTGATCCTGCCAAGGTTTTCAACCAAAATATCCAAACGCGCGTTAAAAGGAATATTTATAGGACAGCTGAATTTATTACTTTGTCTGTTAAGCTCCGCAACTTTTTCGCCATTTATATATATGGTTGCATAATCCCGCAGGCCTTCCAGGTTTAAAGTGCCGCTGACAGGCTGGGTAAATTTACGGCTGTATAATACATAACCATAGCCCTGATTAAGCGCTTCAAATGTTTGTGGGGTATCGCTTTCTACTGCCTGCTGGGCTTTCGCCATCTCCAGCAAATCGGCCGTTTTGGTAAGCTTAATAGCCGGAATCTGTATCACAGGGATCTGCGTAGGCACTTCAGGAATAGCATAGGCCGCATACTTTTTCATCAGGTTGCGGATAGCTGTAAACTTGGGAGTTATCCATCCTGCCTCACTAATAGGGGCGTCGTAATCATAGCTGGTGATATCCGGCTGAATTTGATGTTCCTTGTCATAATTAGCACCGCTTGTGAAACCAAAATTGGTGCCACCATGTGCCATGTATATATTAAATGATACGGTATCTTTCAGGTACTTCTCCAGGTCTTTGATTACCGAGGTTTCTGATACTTTTTCAAATTTCTCGCCCCAATGGTCAAGCCAGCCAGGATAATATTCGGCCACCATATAAGGGCCTTTTCCTCCGTTATATTGGTTAATGAGCTTCTTCAAATTTTTGGTATCACCTTCGCCATTGGCAGTTGGCAATGCCCCTTTAATTACGCCGCCTTCAAACAACCAGTCGCCATCAGAAGTAAACAATGGCACATCAACGCCCGCTTTTAAAAGCAGATCTTTTATAGCTGCGCTGTAAATTTTATGATCGGCAAGCGGCACATCCTTACGCTGGGCTACATATGATCCAAATTCATTTTCGGCCTGAACCATAATTATTGGCCCGCCATGGGTTATTTGCAAATCTTTAACCTGCCCCATCAACTGGTTGATGTAAGTTTTGCACGAATCAAGGAAGCGGTCGTTTTTACTGCGGATAACCAATTGTTTATCATTTTGGAGCCACCAAGGATAGCCGCCAAATTCCCATTCGGCACAAGCATAAGGCCCCGGCCTTAATATTACCATTAAGCCCTCCTGCTGTGCGGTTTTTACAAACTCGCGGATATCGCGGTTATCCGTTTTAAAATCCCATACACCCGGACTAACCTCATGATGGTTCCAGAAAACGTAAGTGGCAACCGCATTCATACCCATTGCCCTGAGCATTTGCAGGCGCTGCTTCCAGTAAGCTTTAGGGATTCTTGCAAAATGCATTTCGCCCGAGTGGATTTGGATAGGTTTTCCATCATAAATAAAATTGCCTTCAGCAATTTTAAAACTATGTTTCGCCTGGCTAAAAACCTGTGAAATTATGAGGGTTAGCAATAATAAAGAGAGGAGTGTTTTTTTCATTTGCATTTGTAGGGTTAAACATGATTGACCGTGTGTTAAGTGTACCGACCATGATGTTTTCAAGTTCCTAAATTATAAAGGTTAAATAGGAATGCCTAATTTCCTGCAATCTTAATTTAGCGCAAACGTTTGCTTAATCCAGCGGATGCAAGATAAATAGTTCAGCAGCTCATTTTAATCGCAAATTAGCCCTGAATAATGGACTGGTGAAGTTAATGCAGGATAAAGTATCGAAAGAAATTAAGACGCAGAAAAAAATAAAATCCCTACCTGCTTATTTTAAATTTCAAGCTTTTTCAAATTAGCACTTTCCCTAAGCTTGTCAATAGCCCGGTTTCGTAGCTGCCTCACCCTTTCTGCGCTAATACCAAGCCGGTTACCGATTTCGGGAGCCGAGAGTTCACTGTGCCCGTCCAGACCATAATGATAAAACACAACAGATCGTTCAGCATCGTTTAGCTTATTAAGCAAATCATCAAGCTGCTGTTTAAGTTGGTAAGCTTCCAAAAGGCCTTCTATTCCGGGTTCATCTGTATGTAAACGATCAAGCAGGCTGTATCCGTCATTGCCGGGTGTATTGGCTTTATCATACGAATGTGTAAAAGGCGCCGCATGCAAAGCTTCTTTCACTTTCCATTCAGCAGTTTCCAGGAATGCCGCTATTTCATCCTGAACGGGCAGTCGCTCAAGTCGTTGTTCCAGAACCCCTGTAGCCCTGTTAACATGAACAATCATATCCACCTGGTTGGCAGGCAGGCGGATCATCCGCGTTTTATCTAACAGTGCTTCCATGATTCGCTGCCTGATCCACCAAACTGCATAAGATATAAACTTGAAGCCGCGGGTTTCGTCAAACCGTTTCGCGGCTTCAAGCAAACCCAAATTACCTTCGCTTATCAGGTCGCCCATGGGCATGCCCTGGTGCTGATACTTTTTGCCACGGAAACCACAAAACGCAGATTGGCCTTTACCAACCTATGCAAAGCCGACAGATCTCCCTGCCGGATCTTCCCAGCCAACAGAACTTCTTCTTCCGCATTGATAGTTGGCTCGCGGGTAATATCACTAAAATACTTCTCCAGCGAAGCAGCATCCCGGGCTGTGATCGATTGGGTAATATTCAGGTCTCTCATCAACCCCTTATTTAACTCACTGTTGCAATGTTGTTGTTTTTATAAACAGGTGTAAGATGATCAAGCATATCTGCAGTCATAGCGACAAGATCATATTCAGGGTGCCAGTTCCAGTCGCGCCTTGCTTCAGCATCATCAACACTGGCCGGCCATGAGTTTGCAATGGACTGGCGCTTGTCGATGCTATAACTGATGGTAAAATCGGGCAGGTGTTTGTTCAGTTCTGTGGCAAGCTCGGCAGGTGTAAAACTTAAAGCACCGATATTATATGCTCCGCGTTCTTTGAGTGCTTCCACGCGCGCGTTCATCAGTTGAAGTGTAGCCCTTACCGCGTCATCCATATACATCATAGGTAATGCAGTGTTGGGGCTTAGGTAGCATTCGTAACGTCCATTCTTCAAAGCTTCGTGAAATACAGCTACCGCATAGTCCGTAGTCCCCCCGCCAGCCGGGGCGCTGTAGCTGATCAATCCTGGATAACGCAGGCTGCGTACATCCACCCCATAATGCTCCCTGTAATAGGCGCACCATTGTTCACCAGCTTCCTTGCTGATACCATAGACAGTTTGCGGATCAAGCAAAGCATTCTGGGGACTGATCTTACGTGCTGTTGAAGGCCCGAATACAGCGATACTGCTCGGCCAAAACACTTTATCCAATTTATGATCTTTGGCTGCTTCCAATATATTGAGCAGGCTTTGCATGTTCAGGTGCCATGCTTTTAGCGGGGTCTCTTCTCCTTTGGCAGATAAGGTAGCTGCAAGATGATAAATTTGAGTTACTCCATAGGTAGCAACCAGGTTTTCCAGTTCATCTTTGTCTAATACATTTAACTGATGATATGGCCCTTCTAAATCCACGATTGTCGTAGCATCGTGTAAGTCGGTGGCAATTACTTGTTCCCTGCCATAAATATTTCTTAAAGCGGCAACCAGTTCGGTACCGATCTGCCCCCGGGCGCCCGTAACAAGGATTACCGGCGATAGTTGTTTTTTGTCGTGCTTCATAGTATTACGATGTAAAATTGTATATTCACAATCTCATAATCCACACAGCACTTAAAATTTGGTTTTTAAGACTAAAAATATTCTTAAAAACAGGTTTTAAAACTTTTGATAAATATTTAAAGCTTATATTTTAGTTTTTATAACTCTCATGCTCAACCAACTCGATGAAACAGATATCCGCATACTCCAGCTTTTACAGGAAAATGCGCGCCTTACCGGCCAGGAGATAGGCCTTAAGCTTAACAAAACCACTACTCCTATCAATAACAGGATCCGTTCGCTCCAGGAGCGAGGTTATATTAAAAAATATGTTGCGGTGCTTGATCATGAAAAGCTCGAGCTGGATTTCATGACCTTTACGCATGTGCAACTGAAGGACCACAGCCAGCACAGTTTAAGTCATTTTGAAAGTGAGATCATTAAACTTCCGGAAGTACTGGAATGCTATCACCTCACCGGCGATTTTGACTTTATACTTAAGGTAACCGTAAAAGACCGCAAAGAGTACTATGATTTTTTGATGAACCGGCTTTTCGCGGTTGTTGCCATTGGCAAGGTAGAAACCAAACTCGTAATGAAAGCTGCGAAAACAGAAACGGCTTTACCAATCGGCAAACAGTAGTTTTAGTGCATTAAAAATAGGTCTCCGTAGACGCCACAAGCGAAAGCAGCTCAAGCTTGGGTTCGACTTCTAAATCACTGGCCTCGAGTTCGTCAGCAAACTTATGGAACGAAGCCAGCCCTTGTAATACAAGGTGGGCTTCTTCATTTTCGAGCTGATCAAAATGCATGAATGTTTTACCGTCGGGCAATAGCCATGCTGTATATTTAATACCGGGATGATTTAAAGTTTTCAACTCTTCAACAATGGCAGCGATGTTCCGCTGATTGGTGGCCGCAAACTCCGCGCGCGTGGTGTATTGTACTCTTACTACTTTCATACCATAAAATTAAGATCAGCACGATCACTATTAAACAGGCAAATGTGCCAACAAACGGGTGTGTTTGTGACAAAATGAAACATCGGAGAAGCATCTCTCTCCCATAAGGCTTGCCCATATATCCTTTTATTGTCATTTATGCGTGTTAAATACATAGAAACATTTCTATATGTTAATATTATTTTACCTTTACACTATAACGTTGAATACATATATAATTGACGGCAAAAAATGGACAACAAAAAAATAGAGAAAATATCCAAGGCGCTGAGTGATGCGAACCGGATAGCTATTTTACAACAGTTTAAAAAAAGGAAAGATTGCCTTTACTGTGCGGAGGTAAATGATCTGCTTGACCTTACGCAGCCTTCCGTATCACACCACCTTAAACAACTGGTTGATGCCGATTTATTACTATCACAAAAAGAAGGTCGGAACCTTAAATATGTATTGAACCAACAGGTACTTAACGACTACATTGCCTGCCTGAACGAACTGAAAAGCTAAGTACTGACATCTTCTGATTTGACTGGTTACTTCAACATAAAACATCGAAACATTCAAATATTCAAATACATCTACTCATGAATAAATTAATCTACATTATGGCCCTTGGTGCCTTCGGCATCATAACCACGGAGTTCGGAGTTATCGGTATCCTTCCTGACCTGGTGAAAGAATTTCATATTTCCATTGATACGGCAGGTTGGCTGCTTAGTGCTTTCGCGTTAACTGTGGCCCTTGCGGGACCGTTTACCAATATGCTAACAGCACGTCTTAACCGCAAATTTGTGATGTGCCTGGTATTAGGGATATTTGTTATTTCCAACCTGTTATCGGCAATAGCGCCGAACTTCACCGTGCTTATGATTGCCCGTATATTACCGGCGTTTTTACACCCGGTGTTTTGGGCTGTATCCATGACTGCAGCTGCAAAACAAGCAGGGCCAAAAGACGCGCCCAAAGCCATCTCTATAGTAATGGCCGGACTTAGCGTTGCCACCGTGTTGGGCGTACCCTTAACCACCTATATGGCAGATCTCTTTAGTTGGAGGGCATCTTTTATCTTATCGGCCATCATTAACTTATTAGCCTTTGGCGCATTGACGCTATTTGCACCTTCAATGCCGGTTAATGAAGAACAGCCAAGCCCCAAAAGCCAGGTAAAGCTGCTGCGGAGTGCACACTTATGGATTAAGCTACTGGCTTCAACCATTATCCTGGCAGGCATGTTTGCCACCTATGGTTATCTTGCCGAATACCTGGATAAAGTTTCGCGTATGAGCGGGGCTCAGATTAGCATCATGTTGCTGGTATTTGGAGGAACAGGGATAGCGGGCAACTGGCTTATGGGTGTAGCGCTTAGTAAAAATGTAACGCTTACAACGCGGCTGTTTTTGCTGTCTTTAGTTGCAACCCATGTATTGGCCTATATGTTTGGCGGACATTTTATTCCAATGGTTATTATTCTTTCAGTTTGGGGATTTATACACACCGGAGGATTTTTGGCGGCAAATATACAGCTTACCCATGGCATTCAGGAACCAGCGCTTGACTTTGTAAACAGCCTGCTTCCCTCCTTCTTTAACGCCGGTATTACATTGGGCACTTTACTGGGTGGTTTTGTGATTGCTCATTATGGTATCCATCAGGTAATCTGGATGACAGTACCCCTGCTTTTACTTGCATTTGGCATGAGTTTTATTAACTCAAATGCTACAAAAAAATCGATATCAGCTCAAATTGACGAAATACCAGAGGGCGAACCTGTACAAGTGGCCATTTATGAATAAGCTCAATTGTAAACGATAGCTATATTAAAGTAAAAAGCCCCCGGCTAACACCAGGGACTTTTTATCACTTTTAATTTTTAAACAGTTTAATATTAAACACCGTAAAATAATTGCCCGGATTTCCATTACCGACCAGATTACCCAGAAATCCTATGGACACCACCTGCGGTGAAGAGATTGTAAAGGTGAAGGTTTTTACGTCTCTTGAACTCGGACTGGTTGTACCTACATTTGCACCGTTATACATCTTTACAGATCCCAGCGCTGTTGAAAGGTTTGCGAGTATCGGGATGCCGTTCCCTCCGGCAGCTGCCACACAATAAACCGATGAATTTGATTGCACCTCCGAATAGGCATCAAATGACACAGTATAACTTCCTGCCGATAGCTGCGAAGAAGTAACCTGATATACGATACCGTTTACTACCGGGGTATTATTCCATGTTTCCCAGTTAATGGTACCACCGCCATCAGAACTATAGCCCCCATTGGTACCGCCATCTTTATTTTTGGCCGCCGCATTGGTTATCCAGGGCGCAGCGAGGGTTCCCCAACGGCCATCAAAGGTGTTTCTTTGAAAAGGCCCTGTGTTTAAGAGGTAAGCATTAGTTACATCGATTACCTTCTGATCTACGTAATCTGCATAAAAAGTATCAATGGCCGTTTTATTGGGTTTAAAACCTGTGCGGTAACTAAGCGTTTTTCCAGCATTAAATTTAGGCAGAGATGTGCTTAAACCAGTTGGCTGCGATACAATTACTGTATCGCGTTGTTTGTTGGCAGCGTCTGTGTATTTTAGTTCCATTGAAACCAATCCGTCATCAGCATTCACGTCAGCCCAGTTAATTAACGCTGAGCCATCTGTTTGTAATTTGACCGCGATTATACCTCTGTTGATAAGTGAACTTTGGTAAAGATTACCATATACATTGGCAGCCAACGTAACCGGAACGGAAATATGCCCCCCGTTATCAAAAGTGCGGACCTCGAAGGTCATTGTACCTTCAGGTAAATTGGGTATGAACAATTTAGCCGTATCAACCCCGGATGTACGGGTTACCGGCGTTTCTATCGAATCCTGTTTACTGTTCCAGTATACCCGGTATTTCACAATTTTAGGGTCAGATGTAAACAGACCGGTTAGCAAAACACGGTTCCTGCCAGAGAACACCTGAACGGAATCCAGTTTGCCTGGATATATTATTGCCCCATTGGGCTCATATTTCTTTTTATAATCATCCATTTTTGTACAGGCGCTCATAGTGAAAGCGGCCAGCACTAAAAGATAGCATGATGTTATTTTATATAGTTTCATAATTGTAATTAAATTGATAAATGCATCGGCCTTGTTACTTTCCAAACATGGTAAATTCACTGATACTCATAAAGTACGATCCTGTCCAGTTACGCAAGCTCCTGATCCTGATGTACCTGTAAGCACTTAATCCGGCAGGGAAATCAAAACCCCATCCGTCATGTGCATATTTGTAATCAGCAGCTGTTTCCGTACCTGAAGGGGAACCAGATGGTTTTACTATGTTACAGGTTAACAATTTCGTCCATGAAGCATCCAGCGCGCCATTCACATTTGGCGAATTTGACCCCCATATTTCAAAATCACGCAAATTACCCCTTACATAATATACATTACCGATCTCGATGAATGGATTGAGAATAAAGCGGCTGAATACCCTTTGTTTACCAAGATCGATTGTTACCATTTGCGGGCTTCCGGCACTTTCAACCGTGAAGAGGCAATTTGGCCAACCGCCGGTAAAGTTTCCGTCAAAAATTTTGGTTACATCGGTATATGAATACAAGTTGGTTGCGTCGCCTGGCAGCTTGTAAACCGACCAATCCGATTTTGAAAACTGCTCCTCATAAAAAGGCGTAAGATTTAAAAATAAAGTGTCGGATTTATTTAAAAATCTATCCCTTACAAAGAATGCGTACTTACGCTCAATAGCCGGCTGACCTCTTACAGCAGCTTTTATTGAGATGCTGTTACTGTAAACATTATCCATACCCTTTGGCTGCACATATAAACTATTGTTAGCTGTATCAACCATTGGTACTATAACCAGGTTATCCTGGGTAAGGTTATCACAAGCAATGTTAAAACCACCGAAAGTAGCAGTTATTTTAAGTGATCGGTAAGCAAGGAGATACGGTGGCGTTAAAGGGTTTGCTGTGACACTAACAGGTGCCGAAACCTTTTCGCTTGAATTTACTGCGTAAAGCTTTATCACATGTGCCAGAGTATCGCCAAAGCCATCAACAGTTAATGTATTGGTGTAGCGTGATGCAATTACCTCGCGTGTTTTACCCGGAGAGGTTTCGTAAACTGCTTTTACGTAAAACAGATCATTATCTCCGGGTAACGTATAAGTTAAACTGGCTTTACCGTTTTCGTTTTGTACCTGCACGTTGGTAACAACTCCAGGCGGGTTGTTATTAGTTATAGTAGGTTTATTAAGTGTTTCCTGCTTACAGCCCGTTATTATTATTGCTAACAACCCGATCCAGAAAGCAGCCCGTAATTTCATTGTTTCCATGTGAATGTTTTTATTGTTAAACATATTGTCGCTATATCTACCAGTTAGGGTTTTGAACCAGGTTTTGGTTAACCAGTAAATCGCTTTCTTTTATCGGCCATAAGTAATCGCGCGGAATCACAAAATGCCGCGAAAAAATCAACCGTTCGCGATAATACAACTGAGGTGAATTTTCGCTTATTGTCCATCCTGTTACGTTTCCATTAAGTTCAACACCGGCTGTTTTCCAGCGTAAAAGGTCCCAAAACCGGTGGCCTTCAAAACAAAGTTCAAGGCTGCGTTCCCGCTGTATAATCGACCGCATTCCTTCTTTCGTAGTATATTTGGTTGGATTAATACTGTAATTAGTCCAGGCATCCTGAACCGTAGGCAGGCCGGCCCGCGCCCTTACGCGGTTTACGTAGGTATATACATCAGCTACAGGCCCCTGAGCTTCATTTAATGCCTCTGAATAAAGCAAATACAGATCAGACAAACGCATTTCGGGCCAAGGGTAATTGATATAGGTAACCGTTGCCCATTCGTAGTGCCAGTTAAGGGCTTTTTTCATATAAAAACCAGCAATTGGTATAGGTGAAGATTGGCCTACTTCAGCACCACGAGCCTTCATCCACCAGGTATCTTCATCGGTTTTAGTTGGGCTGTTGGCCATATACCAAACACCGCGGTCAAATCCCAGATCGGCATAGTAGCGCGGTTCCCTGTCAAAATTAAGCCTTGCAGTTGTTTCCCCTTCTTTGATGTTAAAACGCTCATCATGAGTACCAACTCTTAACTGGGCTACATCACTAAAATCAAGAGTTTTATCTTCGTTAATCGGCACCCCGTTTTTAGTGTAGAACATCTTAGCCATTTTTAAGGTAGGGCCAAGTAACGGGCGATTGGCTGACTTTGCTGCATCGGCATTGTTAAAATCATATTGCCCGGCGCACATCGACTGGAAGAATGAATTATAGTTGATGTTATTATTGGCAGTTAGCCCCCATATCAGTTCTTCATTCCACTTTTCGCTCATCGCGTTTCTGATACCCATTTGAGTCATAGTAGTTTGACTAAGTGGATTAGTAGGTGTAGGAAACGTATAAAGGCGTATATTTTGGGATTCGCAAAAATCAATGGCTGCTTTGCAGGCATCGGCAGCGCGCTGCCATTTTTCGACACTAAAAGTAGGGTTAAACAACTGCTCGCCATCCTTATTCTTGAATGAATTATAATCCGGGTTGCCATTAAACAACGGGCTTGCCGCCGTTACCAGCAATTTGGCTTTCATACTCAAAGCAGCCGCCTTGGTAACACGCCCCAGTTCACTTCCTTCATTCCTGATTGTTAAAGGTAGTTTTGCAGCAGCCTGATCATATAATCCGGCTATATAATTTACTACTTCATCAACCGGCCTGCGTTTTACCCGTATATCGTCGATGGACGCGTCAATGGGCAGATTTTTATCGATAATGGGTATTGGCCCATAAGCCCTGAAAAGTTGAAAATGATAAAAAGCCTTTAAAAATTGGGCTTCCGCTATCCAACGCTCACGTGTGTCAATATCCAAATCCAGCACCTTGCTTTTGTCGCTTACATTTTCAATAAAAACATTACAATCCCGTATAGCCTTATAATTCGCAGCCGCGTCCCTGGTACCATTCATATAATTGGCTATAGGGTCAGACGAGTTTTGGAATCCTCTGGGCAGTTGCAGTACGTTTGTTGACCGTATGTGATTTGCAGGGTCTTCCACCCAAACTTCATCACCGGCGGTAAGCCCAACGTTATAAGTAGGATCTGTTTCCGTTGGCAGGTATGAGTAGCAGGTAAATAAATACTTTTCGGCCTCGGTTTGTGAAACAAAGGCGTTGGCTATTGTTGATACGTTATCAGGGACAACATCCAAAAATGATTTTTTACAGGATGTTACCGGCACAATCATTATCAAGATCATTATTACCATGGAGATATTCCTCTTTGGTGTTTGACTTAATACCGATTGCTTAATTTTTTGTATAAAATTACTTTTCATATAATTAATTTGAAAGCTTTTAAAATTCTACCCGCAGGCCCACGTTAAATACTTTTTGAATCGGGTAACCCAATCCTGAGGTTCCCATTTCGGGATCCCAAAGCTTGAAGCTGCTGAAGGTTAACAGGTTTAAGCCGTTTAGATAGATACGTGCGCTATTCAAATGGATAAACTTGAGTTGACTCTTATTGAAATTGTATCCAAGTTCTGCCGACTTCAGGCGCAGGAACGAACCATTTCTTAACCACCATGTTGATGTTGGAGAATTTGGGGTTGCGCTGTTGTTGGCTTGTATGGTATTACTTAAGCGTGGCCAAAACGCGTAAGGGTTACGATTATCTTCAGACCAGTGATCATCGGCAATTGATTTTAACAAGCCGCTTTGGTTACCGGTGTTAAGACCGTTATCCTGCCTGCCGCTCACTAAATAAAAAGGAGAAATATCTGCTGAATTGATGACGAAAGAAGATCTTGCCGAGCCCTGGAAAAACGCGCTGATATCGAAGTTTTTATACCCAACAGAAAAACCGAAACCGTAGATGATTTCCGGCACTTGCGGATACCCTATCGGCACTATATCTGAACTGGTTATTTTTCCATCGCCATTCATGTCGCGGTATTTAATATCGCCGGCTTTATAGTCGCCAAAGCTTTGGACGGGCGAGTTGGCTACCTCTACATTATCAATAAATAACCGCTCGGCTATAAGTCCATATATCTGGCTTAAGGAATTACCTACTTTGCTCAGGTATTGAAGGTTATTTGGGTAAACAGGTTCTTCATTTTTCAACAGCTTGCTCTTAGCATAAGTAAGCGTACCGCGCGATTGGATCCAGAAAGAGTTGTTAAAGTTTTTCTTGTAATCCATAGCAATGTCCACCCCTTTACTGGATGATTTACCTGCGTTTGAAGATATATCAGCCTGTAAACCCATAGAGGTTGGGATGGTGCTGCGTACCATTAAAATATTATCACGTTTTTGTTGGTAGGCATCAACTGTTAATGTGAAGTTTTTGGCCACAGTTAAATCCATACCGATGTTAGTTTGCCTTGATTGCTCCCAGGTGATATTTTGATTTTCATAACGATTGGTAACCACGCCCGGCCTGCTATACAGGTAGTTGGTACCAAACTGGCCATAGGCGCCATTATTTAAGTTAACATCAGACAGGTAGAAAAAACGATCTTCCGGCTTTCCTATCTGATCGTTACCCACTAAACCATAGGTAACCCTGAATTTAAGGTTATCGATAGTTGAAAGCAATGGCTCAAAAAACTTCTCGTTAGATACTACCCAACCTGCACCCACAGACGGGAAAAAACCAAAACGGTGATTACTTGCAAAACGCT
Source organism: Mucilaginibacter sp. P25 (assembly GCF_050859465.1). Classification (NCBI taxonomy): domain Bacteria; kingdom Pseudomonadati; phylum Bacteroidota; class Sphingobacteriia; order Sphingobacteriales; family Sphingobacteriaceae; genus Mucilaginibacter; species Mucilaginibacter sp. P25. Next base: position 5,321,669 of record NZ_CP193937.1, read on the forward strand.
CAGACCCATTGTAACCAAAGTTAAACTCAAATAGGTAGCGGTTATCATAACCATAGGTAAACCTGCCCGACACCCCTTGATTACGTGACGGCAATGATAATTGTAATGTTTTGGCATTACCTGTAAGATAGTTACGCATAGTCCCGATCAGTAACCCGCTAACAGCGTGTTTTTGGGCAAAGGTGCGGTTATAGGTTACCGCCGTTTCAATGTAAGCTATGGAATTAGAAACATTTAACGCCGGATCTTGATTATAAGTCAAATATTCGGTTGGCGTATTGCCAACGCTGCTGCCTGCCAATCCGTTATTAAGTAGCGTTAACCCATTAAAAGTTCCGTTAACTACATCCGATTGGTAATAATAAGGGCTATACTGACGCGAAACGGTGAAGTATGAATAACGCGTAGTATACGCCATTGCCCTTGCCGATAAACCCTGCGTTATAAAATCAAGCTTTTGACTTAAGCTTAATTGCGCTGTCAGTGTGCTGGTATTTGAGCTTTGGAAACCAGACAGGGATTGCGCATATGGATTCATATACAAACCGCCACCGGGTATAATGGCATTACCGAAAAGCGGGTGGTTTACATATGGCAGCAAATTACCCGGATAAATTGCCGGAAAAGCTACAGGATTACTCCAAAGGGCATTTAAAAAAGTGTAACCGCCGCCGCCGATAGGGCCATGATAACTATCAAACTGACCTTTTAAGCTCACCACCGCCTCTGTGGTTTTAGTAAGGTTTAAAGTTGTATTTGATAAAAGAGAATATGATTGCAGCTTAATGTTGTTGCTGAAATTGTTAAGGCTGTTCTCGGCCAGGTTGCCATTATCAATATTATAGGTCATGGCCAGATAGTACTTAGCTTTTTCTGACCCGCCGCTGGCGTTCATATTAAACCGTTGGTTATTGGTTTTGGTTTTGATCAACTGCTTGATCCAATTATTACTGGGATATAACAGCGGGTCATCGCCTTTTGCAGTATGATCTATTTTATTTTGAGAATAAGGCAAGATGCCCAGCGGATTACGGGTAAGTACCGCTTCATTAGCCAATGTCATGTAACTAATATTATCGGCCAGATCAATATTCTTGACGTTTGATGATGTTGAATTTTCACCCCGGATATTGAATTTTACAGCCCCTGTTTCACCACGCTTAGTGGTTACCAATATTACACCGTTTGCCCCCTTGCGCCATATAGTGATGAGGCTGTAGCGTCCTTCAGTACCGAAAAGCCCGATATGTCATCCGGCTGAAGCCTTGCCAGATCGGTTGTGCCCATTTCAATGCCATCGATCAATATCAGCGGATCAACCTTACCAGCTCCAAACGTACCCACGCCCCTGATAAAGAACTGGGCATTATCAGCACCCGGTTCACCACTTCTTTGATAAGAGATCATCCCCGGTACCACGCCTGCCAGCATGGTGGTAAGGTTACTTGAAGGTCCTTTTAGTTGCTTAGGGTTTACAGTTGTAATGGAACTAACAAGACTTGTCTTTTTTTGCGTACCGTAGGCAACAACTGCAACCTCCTCAAGCGCATTTTTATCAGCCCCCATTTGCACGTTTATTTTATAAACGCCGGCTGCCGACGGGGAATAGTTTGCAAGATCAAACTCCTGCGATTTTGATCCCACAAATGAAAATATAATAACTGAACTTCCGCCTTCCTTTAAATTGAGAGTGTACTTTCCATCCATGTCTGACTGTGTGCCGTTCATGGTTCCCTTAACCTTAACACTTACACCTGGTAAAGTAAGCCCCTTGTCATCAGAAACAACTCCCTGCACTTTTTAGGAACGACGGCTCCTGCAGGTTCTTTTTTGGGAGGGTTTACAATGGGCGCGGGTTCACTCTTTTCAATAACAATGAGTTGGTCGCGCACTACATAAGTCAGGTTTTTTCCTTTTAAAAGAACGCCGAACACTTCTTTCAGTTCAGCGTTTTTAAAATCTACAGTAACCAATTCTTTGTCATTCAAAAGAGTGTTACTGTAAAAAACGGTTAGGCCCGTTTGCTTTTTGATTGATTTAAATACATCGGCCAAACTGATGTTAGCCTTTTTAAGTGTTATTGGTCCGGTACCCTGCGCTTGTACAGCGCTATACCGGGTTACCAATAAAAGAAAAATAAAGGGCAGTATAAGCCGCCGGCTGAATAGAATTCTCTCCATATTTATTGGGTTTACGATTTGGTTTTCTCTAAGACCTGTTCCTGCTAAAACGGGTGAACGGAAATAAGAAAAATTGTATTTTTTATTAAAATGAAAAACCAACATTGTTAATCAACACTATTTCAATACATTACTAATGCTATCCGTTTGACAAACAAGGGCAAATGATTCCCATGGCGCATAACGGCCAGGCATTAAATAACCAGGAAACAGGTTGTGGTTTAACCGTGGCGTTTTCTTACCTGATGTGTAAAACCCCTTCCTTTAAAAGGGCCGAAACTCCTGCAGATGCTTTAATATTTTGAATGAAAACTTCAATTGGTTTGTTTTTTTGAATAGCGCCACTAAATGCTTCATCAGCTTTCGCAGGATCGTCAAAAACTACTTTTACATCAAACCAGCGGAGCAGTACATCGCTTATATCGTGAAGTTTAGTGTTATGGAAATAATAAATATCATTCATCCAGGCCAGTTCAACGCCAGGATCAAATGGCTGAGCCCGGAACCCGGAACCCGATGTATAAACAGCCTGGTAGCCTGGTTGTAAAAGCATTTTTTGCTTATCCCCCCGCTTGTTGATACCGAGCCTTCAACCAACGAAGTTACTATTTCATCAGCATGATAAGTATTTACATTAAACTCCGTACCTAAAACTTTCACATCAGTTTGGCCCGTATGAACTATAAAAGGGTGAGCAGCATTTTTTGCAACTTTAAAAAAAGCTTCGCCTGTTAAGTACACTTCCCTGGTTTTGCCTAAAAATGAAAACGGGAAGCGCAGGCTCGATACCGAATTTAACCAAACCTGTGTACCGTCTGAAAGTACTATCCGGTAGTTTAATTTTGAAGGAATAAGGAGCGTGCTCCACTCCTCATTTTTACTATTATCTACCTGGTAACTTAAACCGTTAACACCTTTCTTTAAATGAGCAAACGACATATTAATCACCTTTTTGCTGGTATCAGACAGGTTGATATGCTCACCGTTTGCCAGCCGTAACTCAATGGACGGCGTTTTAAGATTTTTTTGCAGCAACAAGATTATTAACAGGTATTTGCCGCCAATAATATCCGGCAGTAAAAGCGACACATAATAAAGCCGCTATAGAAAGCCATTTTATTGCGCCTGCCCAGCCATGCCTGATCGATCGTACCGGCTTTATTTCGGGCTGGATTGTATTCCAGGCTTTATTTTCATCAATATTATTAAAGAAGGTTTGAGCTTTATCTGAAGTAAGTACCTGTTGCATTTCATCCCACAGTTGTTTAATCCGGGGATCATTTTGTATAGCCTGTTCAAGCAAATGACTGTCTTCCTCACTTATTACGCCTGCAATTTGCTCAATTATCAGTTCCTGAAAATACGCTTTATTGTATGTCATTATATATAAGACCTCATTATGGATAAAAGGGTGAACTTATTTGGCACTTTTTAACCCTTCTTTTAAAGTTTTTATTGCCAGTTTCAAATGAGTTTTCAAAGAATTTATACTAATACCCATTTCAAGGGCCGCATCTTTATACTTTTTATGCTCATAATGCACCAGGGTAAAAGCCTGCATCCGCTGTATCGACAAATCAGCCAGCACTTTTTCAGGATAAATTTCTGGTACAGGTGTTTCTTCCTCCTCTATTTCGGTAAGTGTATATTTATAATCTACCAATTTTTTTGCGTTCGTGTTTCGCTTTCAACTTTTTTGAGGCATCTGTTACGGATTGCTGTAGTTAAATAAGCTTTTAATGACGAGATTAATATTGGTATATAATTGTCTTTCCCAAAGATCGACAAAAAAACCCTGAACGGTATCTTCTGCTTCCATTTCATCCCGTAAAATATAAAAGGCCGATACATTAAGCAGCTTATAGTATTTTTTAAATACTGCTTCAAAGGCCTCCTTGTTCCCCAATTTTAATTGCTCAATAATATAAGCATCGTTCAAAATCTCCATGAATTGGTCTTAACTGGTTTATAACTAAATAGGTTGGGCTACTATAGAAAGCTAAATGTAAAAACTTTTATTGTCAAAACAACAATTATTAAAAAAATATTAAAAATTGTCACTTTACTCAAAAACAGGATCTGTAACAAGCCTTTTTTACTAAACGGGCCATTTAATTATAGCGGAGACATTCTTGATACATCGTAAGAAACGGGATATACCTTTGTTTTAAAAAATGTTCAAAAGCAATCGATTTCATTCAGTAATTAATGTAATAAAAACAATTAAAAAATAAAAATAAGGCATTCCCTTTTAATTCTTTTTAACTTAGAATATCCAGTTCAGCATCAAAAATTCATCCGGCTCTTTTTTTACAAAATGAGCACAAACACTCGTTCTATTTCGCATTTCATTTAATCCAGCTTTGTTTTTAATTTTGTTTTGATGATAAACAGCTTGCAAATTAAACTTCACAAAGGGCAGCTCGATGAGTTAAAGGATGAACCTGCCAGCTTATTGAATTTTTTGAATATAATATTTGAGCCTCTTTCAGCAAACTACGAACAGCTTAAGTATGCCCTTGAGCGTGAATTCAGACCTGAGGGCTCGCCGGAAGTGGTCAGCTTAAATTTTGACCGGATCAAATTTGATCAGAACACAGGCCAGGGAAGTTTCCGAATAGTATTAGATATAGATTATGCGTTCGGCTGCGAAGACCTGGTTACCCATAAAAAAATCAAACATCAGAATGGACTTTCATAGTTGATTACAAGCTTTTAATTATAAATCTTTATAGTTCTCCATTTACAGACAGTCGCACAACGTTTGATGAATTTTAATTGCGCTATCACCAATATTGACAGGTATTAAATCTTTAACTAAGTAATTGTATTTTTTTAACCGGCTCGATGTTTTTCATCTCAAGCTTTTTTCTGCCACATAACTTGTGGTTAAAATAAAAGCTTCCATTTCCACAACACCCACAACATTTAACCCAGGCGAAAGTTACCTGATAAATTATAAGTTACATGTTTAACCCTGCCTTAAAAAAACCTGACAATCAATGGTAGCAATCGCTGAATGATTCTATTATTTTTATAGTTACCTGATAAATTATAAGCTACATGTTTAACCCTGCCTTAAAAAACCTGACAATCAATGGTAGCAATCGCTGAATGATTCTATTATTTTTATCATTATCATTGTTCTTCAAAACCATTGGGAACGTCGGAATCGATTTTAAATTAATAAAGTCCGGCATACTGATGAAAATAAATATATGAACGTTTTATCAAGGAAAATCCTGCTTGCTTTTTTAGCATTTACAATAATTTTAGTCATCGCCGCCCTTTTCGTGAGGGACAAGATCACCGAAAGATTGGCGCATACGGCCCGGGTGTCGCACCTTATGGATCTTAACAACTCCAGGCCGCAGCAGGCGTTATTATTACTCCACGAGGCCGAAGATCTGTTTCAGTCATCGCTTGTAGATGCCAGTACCGCCAAAGCTCAGGCCTATCAGGATAAACTTTCAATGGCTTTTGCCGAAATTGACACGCTGCTTAATATGCAGCATGATACAACCAGGCTTAACACAGCACAACGTGCGCAGCTCCACACATGGCACACTCAAAAAGTAAAGTTATCCGCCGAACTCTTCTCCGCCCGGCGCGACTTTGACTCCCTGTTAACCACTTATTCAGACCTCAATACGGCAACAGCTCAAAATAGGTTAGCAGTTAAAAGCAGCCGAACGGTGCAAAGCAGCAGCGACACTTTAACTCAACCAGGAAACGTAAAAAAGAAAGGTTTTTTTGCAAGGATCAAAGAGGCTATAAAAAATAAAAATGCCTATGCAACCGGCACCGGTAATGTTGTCATTAATCATCAAACACGCGTTTACATAGATTCGGTTACTCAAAAGCTCCGAACTAAAGATAAATACGCCTATCTCAACAAACTCAAACAGCTAGAACAGAGCAACTTAAAATTACAGGAAACACAACGGCAGCTCATTATGCTTAATATGCGTATTACTCATAAAATGGAGCAACTAATTGCGGCTATTAAAGATATCAACTACAGCATGACCGACGCCTTTAAGGGTTTGGCTTTTAATAGCTATCTTGAAACTACAAGCTTACTGAATAAACTTTACCTGATTACACTATTGCTGCTTTTGGCTTTTGCCATATTGCTGATCGTGTTTGTTATTAAACTGGGGAAATCTGAAGAACTTTTACTTAAGGAGAACGAGCGCGCAGTAATGATAGCCCGGCAAAAAATGGACTTGCTGCTGCATATGAGCCATGAAATCCGCAATCCGCTTACATCAATAAATGGTTTTCTATACATTTTCAGCAGAACGACACTCACACCCAAACAGGCGGAAATGTTGGGTACTGTGAGAGCATCATCCGACCTGTTGTTACAAACACTCAACGATACACTTGATGCTGCCAAAATGGAAAGCAGTGAACTAAAAATCCATCGAGACCCCTTTTGCCCTGATAAAACATTGAAAGAGGTTATCGAAAGTATGGCATTCAGCGCCGATAAAAAACAACTGGGGTTAAACTATCATTTTGAAGGCGACCCTGACGCTGAAGTTTTGGGCGACAGCTTCAGGCTTAAACAGATCATGGTGAACCTCATTAGTAATGCCATTAAATATACAGATACCGGCAGCATAAAGATCATTGCAACCCTTAAATTTGCGGATAGTAAAGGCGAATTAACAATTGATATTACTGATACAGGGGCAGGTATCAGCCAGGAGCAGCAGGTTAACCTGTTCTCCAAGTATTATCAAACCAATTCGGCCAAAGGCAATACTGGTACCGGGCTTGGTTTGTACATCTGCAAGCAGTTGCTCGAGTTGCAAAAAGGAAAAATCAGTGTGAAAAGTGATGCAGGTAAAGGAAGCACTTTTAGCTTTGAGATCCCTTACGAAAAGTATGAAATAGACTAACTGCCGACGTTTTACTTAAAATTTGATTAAATACCCAAAATCTTAAAAAGCTGTTCATTCTCCAGCTAATTATAAGTTACACCAGTACGTCCATTTTAACGTTAACTGCCTGTTTTTTACTGTATACGGTGATGGCGTGGTATTATCGCCATAAACAATAAACAGGTCGGAAGCAGGCTTATAGCGCCATTGCAGGCGGGTATTAATGTTGATATTATCCACCTGCTCATTATATTGTATATAGGTGGTAAAATACAAGCTATTGGTGAAGGTAACATCAATTTTTGGCCCTACCAGCCAGAACGTATTATGGCCAAATGGCTGCGGCAACCTTAAATCATTGAAGGAGGTATTGATAGCAATATTTACATAAGGTTGAAAACGATAGCCTATTAAACTTGTAACGCTATTGCGTACGCCCTTATCATAATACCCACCGTGCGATGCTTCCAGCAAATAGGTAAACACATTTTGCGGCTTCGATACAAACTGCACATCAATAGTGTTCCAGTTATGCTCAGAGCCGGTAGGTAATAAACCTTTACCGATATTAGTTGGATCATAAGGCCTCAGAAGGCGCACATAATCATTTATACCGGACACCGACAGTGTTGCCCGGTTACGGAATGTGATCAAATATGACAGGATACTTTCATTATCAGTACGGTGAAACGACTCATCGAAGAAATAATTAGAGGTAAGCTGGATGCCATGGCTTAGAATATTACCCTGCTTAGGAAAAAAATTACGGAGTAACAGCGGGCTTAACTTCACATAACCAACACGGGGAACATAGCCTACTTCGGCATTGTAATTTTTACCTACGTACTCCTCCTGCATATAAAGCGTCCAGTATTTGCTCAGGTATTGGAAATGATCGGATACCACGTAATCATGCCCGCTCACGCCGGGCGTAAATGATTTAAGGGCCAGTACTTTGCCTGTCCAGATATTACTGCGCGAGGCAAGGTTAAACTCAGCGCCTATATTACGGTTATAAGCAGTTGATCCGGTGGTGCCGGGAATATTGGCAGTAGCGTCCTTATTTACAAATAGGAAAGCGATATTTGAGCGATCAAGGATCCGTCTTTGCAGGGTAATGATGCCATAGTTTTCAGGAGCCTGCTGGGCGCTGCCCGAGCCGCCTGTTTGAATATCCATAGCGCCAATACGCCAGTCCTTATCTAATTTACCGGTCAATCTTGCTCCAAAATCAATCGGTACGTTGAGGCCTATCCGCCTTGAAAAAAAGGGCGAATATCAGAATAACCAAAGTTGGCAAACAGGTCACCATTTTCTAAAAAAACTGTCGTTTTTCGGGGAAGAAAAGTTCGTATCTGTTGAGGTTGATCACCTGTTGATCAACATCAACCTGCGAAAAATCGGGATTGACTGTTAAATCGAGGTTAAGGGCTGGTGTAACGGAGATCTTGGCGTCCCCTCCTATTTCATGTTTATATTCGGTTTTGGTATTATGCTGATAATCTTTAGATAAACCCGTAAGCGCGTATGGAATTATAGATACGTTGCTGCTGGCTGTTGGGGGCGCTTCGTCCCAAACAAGTGTGCCGGTATAAGCCAATGAAGCTGTAGGGAATTGCCGTGGGATGGGTGTCCAGCTTGATTTTTCGGCAGTCTTGAGATCATTACGGCTAAAGTTGATCCCCCATTCCTTTATGCCTTTTTTATAACGGATACTCTTAAATGGAATAGATGCTTCCCAAACCCATTTATCAGGATAATTTTTTACTGCCGAATACCAGCGGTTATCCCAGCTCAGGTCAACCTTGCCGCCTTCATACATGCTGCCGTCCCACTGCCCTCCCGCCGCGTTGGCACCAAAACTAAAGCCATCGGTGCGGGCATCAAATGGGTCCATGAAAATCAGGAAGTTATCATTTTTTACAAAACTGAAATCACGTTTTAACGATTCAACCATGTAAGGCCCCGGTACCGAATTATAATTGATAGCTATGATGTACAGGTTTTTATCATCGTAGGTCATCCGCACCTCGGTTTTAACAGTAGCCTTGCTGGTATCCATCGGCAGCACCATGAAAAAATCTCCCGCCGAATCAGCTTGCATCCAGGCCTGCTCATTCATCACTCCGTCTATATTAATAGCCGAAGCAGCCCTGCGGATATGGTACTTATACCCCGCGTTCTTTTTTTGAGCCGATGCATAAAAGGAGGTTATACAGCATAAGATGATGAGCAAGAATGTTTTTGCCGAAAGGCGGCAATAGCGTTTTAAGGGCATTAAGATAAGGGTATATAAACTTATTGGTTCACGAATTTTAAAACTACATTTTTTTAGTAAAAGTAAATGCCTTGTATCATATAATTTACCGCTCGGTTTCTCCATGCAATTAGCTATACACCTACTAATCAGTAAAATATGCTCAACTCAGGTAAATTAAGTTTATTCTTATAATGAAACAGCCCGCTTAACCAATCGGTTAAGCGGGCTGTTGGTTACCCGTTATCATAGGTTTGAAATCCTGCGGACTTTGAAAGGCAATGACAAAGCCAGAGAAGAAAGACTTACGAAGTTTGAAAAGTTCTTAAGTCTGGCTTCTACAACGTGTCATGGGTAAATTTTTATTTTGACAATGTTAATTAATACTCTCCAGCATCTTAATGTACAACTCAATGCCCTCCCTGATCTCATCTACATAAACAAACTCATCGGCAGTATGTGAACGTGCGGAATCGCCGGGGCCAACTTTTATGGAAGGGATATCCAGCAATGATTGATCTGATGTTGTTGGTGAGCCATAGGTGGTACGGCCAAGCGCTATACCAGCCTGAACTATGGGATGTTCTTTAGGGATAGATGATGGTTTTAACCTGATAGAACGCGGTTTTACATCGCTGGCAACATGCTCACGGATAATCTCCAGCACTTCCTCATTACGGTAAGCATCAGTTACACGCACGTCAACGGTATACACGCAGCTGGCAGGCACAACGTTGTGTTGTGAGCCAGCATTAATAATAGTCACCGACATTTTTATCGGCCCAAAAACTTCTGATTCTTTCGGAAATTTAAAAGTACGGAACCATTCAATATCTGTTAACGCTTTGTAGATAGCGTTCTCCCCTTCTTCGCGGGCGGCATGTCCGGCACGGCCATGAGCAGTGCAATCTAACACCATTAAACCCCGTTCGGCAATTGCCAACTGCATCAGGGTTGGCTCACCTACTATACCAAAAGATAGTTGCCCCAAATCGGGAATGATCAGTTCCAGACCATTTACGCCTGAAATTTCTTCTTCGGCGGTAGTCGCCAGACAGAAATTATATTTCAGGTTTTCCTTATCATGAAAATAAAGAAATACCGCTATAAGTGAAACCAGGCAGCCCCCGGCATCATTACTACCAAGGCCATATAATTTACCATCTTCAATTTTGGCATCGTAAGGATCGCGTGTATAGCCCGAATTGGGCTTTACGGTATCATGATGTGAGTTAAGGAGGATAGTTTCTTTAGCCGGGTCGAAATGTTTATTCCAGGCCCAGATATTGTTAAGCTTACGATGAGTGGTTACCCCATGCGACTGCAGGAATTCGTTGATCAGATCGGCGGTGCGGTCTTCCTCTTTACTAAACGATGGAATGGATATTAGTTGTTGCAGTAATGTTACCGCCAGTTGAAATAAATTGCTTGTGTCAGTCATAAATTTAAGGGTTATCCCTTGTAATGAACGGGCAAAATTAACACTTTTTATTTATGTGGATGAAATACATTTCCTGAACATTAAGTCACTTTAATAGATTTACAAGTAACTTAATATTCACCTAACGCAAACATTACATATCATTTGTAATCTGCACATTTTCAAATCTGCTCATCTTCCATTTTTGAATGTTTGCGGGTATCATTCATGGTGATATATAAAACCAACGATAGCCCGATACAAACAGTTACATACCAATAAAACCATTGCGCATGATGTTCATTTTTGAACCACAGGGCAATATATTCGGCAGTGCCGCCAAACAGGGATACGGCTATTGCATAAGGAAAACCTACGCCCAGGGCGCGCACATTGGCCGGAAAAAGTTCGGCCTTAACAACAGCATTGATTGAGGTATAGCCGCTTACAATGACCAGCGCGCAAAGGATCAGCGCGAATGCAACCCATACATCTTTAGTATGGCTTAGCAATGTCATGATAGGAATTGTACAAAGCGTACCCAATATGCCGAAACCAATTAGTAATGGCTTCCGGCCAACTTTATCCGACAGTAAGCCAAATAAAGGTTGTATCACCATAAATACAGCTAATGTTAAGGTTGAGATGAGCGTAGCGGCGCTCTTACTGAAGCCGGACGTATTAACCAAAAACTTTTGCATATAGGTGGTAAAGGTGTAAAACGCCAGTGTGCCGCCAATGGTTAATCCAATTACCGTAAAAACAGCATTAGGATGCTCTGTTAAAGCTTTTATAGTGCCATTCAAGGCATCAGCTTTTTTACTTTCTTTATCAAACGATGCTGATTCCTGTAAGCTTCGCCTTAAATACATAGTGGTGACAGCCAGTATTGCCCCGATTCCAAATGGAATGCGCCAACCCCAGTCATGCAATTGTTTTTCAGATAAAAACGCTCTTTGCAGCAAAACCAAAACACCCAATGCCAGTAATTGCCCCATAATGAGCGTTACATATTGAAAGCTTGAGTAAAAACCACGGTGCTTTTTTGTAGCCATTTCACTCAGGTAAGTGGCGCTGGTTCCATACTCCCCTCCTACGCTCAGGCCCTGGATAATGCGGGCCAACACCAGCAGTATAGGCGCAGCAACACCGATGGTTTTGTAGCCAGGTGTTATAGCAATGATCAATGAACCAACGCTCATAAGCAATACAGAAAATGTAAGCGCAGTTTTACGGCCGCGCTTATCCGCAAAGGTCCCCATTACCCAACCGCCTATAGGGCGCATTAAAAAGCCGATGGCAAAAATACCGGCTGTGTTTAAAAGCTGTACGGTTTGATTATCTGAAGGAAAAAAGCATCTGAAAAATAAAGGGAAAAGGCAGTGTAAGCATACCAGTCATACCATTCAACCAAATTTCCCAGCGATCCGCCGATGATGGACTTGATGCGTCCGCCCGTGGTTTGGGGTATTGGTGATTTTATTCCATTCATAGGTTTGGCAGATATTGTTGGTTTCCGTAATATTAGGAGTTTTAAAATAGAGGCGCAATACCAATATAATAACCGGCATATTTGCTTTAATAAAAACTTATTCACACAATAACGCTATCAACCATTCAGCCAAACCACAACCATGCTTTTCACCGAAGATTTTTTGCATTACATCTGGAAATTCAGGCTTTTTGAGCGCGAAAACCTTCAAACTGTAGATGGAGAGGAACTGGAAATCTTTTCGGCCGGGCTGCACAATTCAGATTCAGGTCCAGATTTTCATAATGCGGGGATCCGTATTGGCGAGACTGTTTGGGCAGGTAATGTAGAAGTGCATCTTTCCGCGTCCGACTGGCAAAAGCATGGCCATACTAATGATGGCGCTTATGATAATGTGATATTACATGTAGTTTATCGTAACGATGCGCAGTTGTTTTTACCAAATGGGCGCAAAGTTCCAACGCTTGAACTGCAAAGCCGTATTAGTGAAGCGCTTTACAACAAATATCATAAACTGGTTTTCGGTAACCAGAGTTTTATACCCTGCGAAAACGGCATCGCTACAGTGGATGCCCTCACCATGCAAAACTGGCTTACCCGCGTGCTGGTTGAGCGGATGGAAAAACGATCGGCAAATGTGGCAGCGGCTCTGGCACTTAATAAAGGCGATTGGGAGGAAACTTTTTACCAGTTTTTAGCGGCAAACTTTGGTTTTAAAGTAAACGCCCTGCCGTTTGAGCTGATGGCTAAATCGCTGCCTCAGCTTATCCTCGCCAAAAACAAAAACAGCCCGATGCAAATTGAAGCTTTGATATTTGGGCAGGCAGGCTTTTTAGAGGGTGAATTTAAAGATGATTATCCCCTCAAACTTCAAAAGGAGTATGAATATCTGCGTAAAAAATACAACCTTAAACCTATAGAAAGCCACCTGTGGAAGTTTATGCGGCTAAGGCCCCAAAACTTTCCAACCATCAGGCTGGCGCAATTTGCCGCACTTATCGTACAGTCAAACCACCTGTTATCTAAAATATTAGAGATTAAAGAGGTAAAAGCACTGCGTAGTTTATTTACAGAGATCAAAGTAAACGATTACTGGGAGGACCATTACCGGTTTGATGTACAATCCAAGCCGTCATCGAAAAATATGGGCGATGGTTCTGTTGATATTTTGCTGCTCAATGCAGTGGCCTTGTTCCTGTTTAGTTACGGCAAGCAGCATCAGCAGCAATATTATATTAGCCGTAGTCTTAAATTGTTAGAAAATTTACCGGCCGAAAAAAACAATATTATTGCTGATTTTGTTAACTTAGGAGTGAAAATTGAAACTGCGTTTGAATCACAGGCATTGCTTGAGTTAAAAAATAATTACTGCAACTATAAGAAATGCCTGCAATGCGGCGTTGGTAATAAGATACTAAAACTGGCTTGACACCATGCTACAGCGGATACTTACTTTTTTTGAACGGTACTCTTTTGGTGTATGCACCTACCTTGGCGAACGCTTTAATATCTCGATCTCCAAGATCAGGCTTTTCTTTATCTACTCCTCATTCCTGGCGGTAGGCTTCCCGCTTATATTTTATTTTTTTGCAGGTATTGTGTTGGATATCCGCAACTTCATTAAACGCAAGCATACCGGGGTTACTGATCTTTAACCGCTGATCGTTTCTGATTACGTTGATTTCGCTGATTTATATTAGGAGATCTCACCGACTATTTCCTGATTTCACCGATTTTGATTAGTGAAAGCACATCTTACATTAAACCAATTTGCCAGTTTTTACAGCATCTTGTAAGTTGCGCACCTTAAATTTGGGAGTATAGCAATATTGGGCCAGTTGTTTAACCCATGTAGTATTGTAGCCAAACATCAGTTTAATAACTTTTACCCGGGTTGAGCCTTTGGGATAGCCATATTTATACCAACTGAATTTAGATGGATCTATATTGAACTGTTCGGCAAAATCGGCAAGAAAAAGGTCTATCTCAATGTCAAAAATATCCAGATCAAGATCAATACTAGTATCGAGGTTCAGGCTATGCGGATCAACCTTATGTATCTTATACCTGTTGCAATAATCAACTATAAATTCTTTTAAGGGTGGCAGTATCTCTTCCATTTAAACGAATGTTAATTTGACCATTTAAGTTATGAGACGTAGCTTTTGAAATAAGGTTGCATACAAATTTACTTTATTTTTAAATCGTTTAAATTGAACCTGATAGTTCATAAATGTTAAATATTTATTGCTGTACAATGGAGCTTTATGCTACTAAAATCAACCCGATGTATTATTATTGCACCAGGTAAACCAGATACTTCAAATGAACCTAAAAGTAATTGCCTTTGATGCCGACGACACCCTTTGGGTAAATGAACCTTACTTTCAAGCTACCGAAGAAAGGTTTTGCAGCCTGCTCGAAAATTTTTCGCCACAGCACACCATTTCCAAAGAGCTTTTTAAAGTTGAGGTTGATAACCTCCCACTTTATGGCTACGGGATAAAAGGCTATATCCTCAGCATGATAGAGGCAGCATTGAGCATTTCTGAAAAAAATATTAGCGTTGATGTAGTGGAAACCATATTACAATATGGTAAGGATATGCTTAATCAACCGATAGAGTTACTGAACGAGGTAGAACATGTTTTATCCTCATTAAAAGATCATTACAGGCTGGTGGTAGCCACCAAAGGCGATCTGCTTGACCAGGAGCGGAAGCTCAAAAATCAGGGCTGGCACATTACTTTCACCATATCGAAATTATGAGTGATAAAAAGGAGGATGATTATATCAAGCTGATCAAACACCTTGACATCAATCCCGATGAGTTTATGATGATCGGCAATTCCTTAAAATCAGATGTAATGCCCGTGATCAACATTGGCGGGCATGCTGTTCACGTACCCTATCATACAACATGGGCGCACGAACATGTAGAAACCGTTTTAACACACAAAAACTTCAAACATGTGCATAAGATCAGTGAAGTATTGGAATTTGTGAAGTTCTAAGTCTTGAGTCCTAAGTCGATTATACCAATTTAACTTTTGACTCAAGACTTAGAACTTAAAACTTAGGACTTAAACGCTCTTCTCCATTACAATCAGCTCAATATGCTGTTTGGCATCCCCAAAACGGCCATGTGCATGAAAAGGCTGAATTTCGCCGGTTGGTTTGTAGCCGCGGCGCTCATACCAGCTTATCAGTTCGGAGCGGATGCTAATTACTGTCATAGTTAAAGTATTGCAGTTATACTTACGCGCGTAAACTTCAGCTTCTTCTATCAGTGCGCGGCCCACTCCTTTATTCTGCAATAATGGCGATACACTAAACATGCCAACATACAACTTTGGAGTTCTGACTTCAAGATAAACAGTACCTGTAATATTGCCCTCCTCATCAGTATGCTTTAAAATGATGATATTTTCATCATTCATATACCCCGTCAGAGTTTGTTCATCAATGCGGGAGCCGCCAATTAAGTCGGCCTCAGTTGTCCAACCCCGTTTTGAGCTTTCACCACGGTAAGCGCTGTTTACTAAAACATTAAGTTCGGGTACGTCGGTAAGGGTAGCTTGGGTTATTACAGGCATATGATTAATTTAAGGATGCCAAAGGTAGTATTTGCGAATTTTAAATAAAAGCTATAACCCATAATTTTAAAGTCCGCGCACTTATATCAAATGACATTAAAAAAGCCATAAGTTTTAAAACCAAGCTGTATATTTAGTAGTTAATAACACATCTGTTTATATTAAATCCCGCCATGGCTTTTATAGATTATTACAAAGTATTAGAGCTCGACAAAAATGCATCCGAAAAGGATATTAAAAATGCTTACCGTAAACTGGCCCGCAAATATCACCCCGATCTTAACCCTAATGACGAAGATGCCCACAAAAAATTCCAGCAGCTAAACGAAGCAAATGAAGTATTAAGTGACCCGGAAAAGCGAAAGAAATACGATAAATATGGCGAGAACTGGCAGCACGGCGAAGCATACGAACAACAAGCGCGCCAACAAGCCGGTGCACAAGGAGGTTTTGGTGGTTATGGCGGCTTTACCGGAGCCGAAGGATTTGGCAGTGCCGAAGGGTTTGGAAGTGACGAGTTTTCAGATTTCTTTCAATCGATGTTTGGCGGCGCAGGAGGCGCGCGTAGCGGCAGGCAGGCAAAATATCGCGGGCAGGACTATAATGCCTCGTTAAGTTTAAACCTTCGAGACGTTCTTGAAACACATAAGCAAACGTTGACTGTCAATGGCAAAAATATCCGGATAACCATACCCGCAGGTATTGAAAACGGACAAACTATCAAAATAGCCGGGCATGGCGCCCCGGGTGTAAACGGCGGCCCCGCCGGAGATCTGTATATTCAGTTTAGTGTTGCACCTGATGCAAATTTCAAGCGTGATGGTAACAATTTGTACACCACGTTGAAACTTGACCTGTACACTGCAGTTTTAGGTGGCGAAATAACTGCCGATACATTAAACGGCAAAGTTAAAGTGAAAGTAAAACCTGAAACTCAAAATGGCATTAAAGTAAAGCTCAAAGGCAAAGGTATGCCCGTTTACAAAAAAGAAAATGAATTTGGCGATCTGTACCTGACCTATGATATTCAAACCCCTACCAACCTCACCGAAAAGCAGAAACAATTATTTGAAGAACTGGCAAAATCCTCAGCCTAAATTTAAAACATTATGAAAACAGCAGAATTAATAGCAGCAAACGATTTTTGTGTATATCATAATGTTGAATACACGTTCATTACATCTTTACATGAAGCGGGACTGGTTGAAGTAACCATCATTAATGAAACTGTCTTCATCCCTCAAACTGAGCTTCAAAAGCTGGAAAAACTGGTGAGCTTGTACGAATTGGATATTAACGTAGCCGGCATTGAAGCTATCTCTCACCTGCTTAACCGGGTTGAAAAATTACAGGAAGATATGCGGTATTTAAAAAACAGGTTGAGCTTATATGAATAAGAAAGCTTTCTTTTTAGGAATGCTTAAACCAAATATTTATTCATCATTCGCTCGCTTACAATATTGGCTTCATCGATAACACGTTCTGGATATCCCATGGATTTGAGTATGGCGATTCCGTTAGTGTTTTCAAGCAGGCCCTGCTTCAGGATATAGTCAAATACCAGGATGCGCCCGTCTTTTGATTCTGAAAAGGAATATACAACAAAATCCTCGTCGAGCAGCTGGGCCAGCTCAAGGTCGTGGGTTGATACAAAAACAAAATTTTGGTTAGCGGTAATGTACGAAAGCACAGACTTTGCTGCGGCTATACGTTCGATGGTATTGGTACCTCTGAAAATCTCATCAATGATCACCATGCTTTTTATATCCTCTTTCTGAGAACTGTTATCAATGATATCTAAAATAGCTAAGGCCTGTGCCTGAAAATAACTCTTGTGTTCATCAATGTTATCGCTGGTTTTGATGCTGGTTTGTATTTTGAGAAAAGGAGCCTTGTAGGCCTTTGCACAACTTGTAAATATAGTTTGCGATAGCAGCGTATTTAATGCCAGCGCTTTAATAAATGTAGTTTTGCCAGACATGTTTGACCCTGTGATCAATGCCCCCCTGTCTGCATTAGTTGTATAAAGGGAATTAGTTACACAATTAGCTACCAATGGGTGAAAAAGTTCGGTAATCTCTATTTTGCCATCAACACCCATAAACGCGGGTTTTGAATAAAAAGGCATACCGTCACGTATTGATTGTATAGCTATCAGCGTATCGGCCCTGCCAATAAATTTATACACTTCTTTAATATCCTCGCGGTATTTACTGACTTGTTTTAATGATGATGTATAAGTATTGGGCTCAATCACAAAAAGCAGTTTAAACAAATGGAAGGCTGCGTAAGCAATATCACTTTTACCATTCACGAAGCCGCTTTCTATGTTTACAAACTTAAGCGCTCGTTTTAAACCTCTTAGGCTGGAAAGGGAACACTTTACGTCGTGTACCTGACCAAATTTCCCGCTTTTAGCTAACGCCATTGCAACTTTATACATAACCAGCAATTGCGGTAACGATTTGGTATATCCTGAAATAGCCTTGCGGTTGCTGAAGTAAATAACAATGTTGTACGCAAACAACAATAGCAAAAAGATAAAGCTGAAAATGTTAGGAATAACAATCAGCGATAATAACGCAGCCAGGATCAGAAAAGGTGAAACCTTTATATAAAAATTAATTACCGATGCAAATACCGGTTCATGTGCCCTGAGAAAAAGATCGGCTATAAAGTAAGCATCGGGGTGGTTAAGTTTTGACAATTCCACTTCAAGCAATTCGCGGCCGGGTATATCCATGTTAAGATCCTCAATATCATTGTCGAGGTCATGCAAAACATCAAGCTCGGTTGTAGGGCAATGTAATAAATTAAACAAGTATTGTTTACCAGGGTTACTGTTTGTTCTGTCGATATAATTGAAAACACTTATCAGGTCAAGATCGTCGGCTGTTTGAGCCGAAAGCTTGTTTTTACTGTCTTCCGAATCCAGGTAAATCTTTATTAAGTCAAAGTTTCGGCGGGCGTTAATCGGTTTGCCCCACTTCTCCTGAATTTTTATCAGCTGCTTTTTTGTCCAGCGTAATTTATCATAATACGACTTAATATAAAGCACTCCAATTACGATAAAGACAACTATCGCAGAAAAAACAAAGTAATACATATCTAAAAATATAAAAATTTAATTAAACCAACTTATCCATCGCCAGTCATAATTATGTATTACAATTCAGGTATTAACTAAAATTTATGACCATGAAATTTATGCGATTTTCAATAATAGCTTTTGTGATGATGTTTTCATTTCAATTTGCAAAAGCTCAAAGTATAAGTATAAGCGCACATTTTGGCCGTCCTTATCATAGGGTAGTTTACACAAGCGGATATTACGGAACACCTGTTTACTATGGCAGGGACGTCTACTATGACCAGCCTGTCTATTATGGTCGTCCACGCTATTACGCAACAGGATATTATGACGCGCCGGTATACTATCAAAGGCATTATCGTGTTCATCGTTACTGCAGGCACTGGTAAAAACAAAAAGCCTCCGGATTTCCGGGGCTTTCTTACAATAAGCAACTATGCCAGTATAAAACGGTCATATAATTAACCAATACTATTTAGATATACACAAAATTAGCCCCATTAAAAATGAGAAGTATCAAGGGTTGTGTTAAAATACAGGCAGTTTATTACTCAAATGTTACTTGGATTTATCCTTAAAAAAAGAATGTAATGCCCGTTGCGTAAATTCCGATAAAACCAATTCACCGCTTATAGCCGCACGTTGTTTAAGCAAATCATCCCAATCAGCAGTGCCTTCCCAAAGTACCTGTTTTAATCCGGTAAGTGCTGCCGGGTTATATAAAGCTAATTTTCGAGTAAGCTCATATACAGCCGCATCAAGGCTTGGAGTATCTTCATAAACCTCATTATACAAGCCGTTTTGCTTTGCCCATTGGGCAGTTTGAAAATCTGAAGCCCTGATAGTGACCTGGGAAAATGCTGATAACCCTATTTTACGGATCACAGCGGGGGCTATCACAAAGGGGCCAATACCTATAGCAAGCTCGCTTAACTTTATTGATGCCGCCTCGCTGGCCAGGCAATAATCGGCAGCGGCGGCAAGGCCAACCCCTCCTCCAACTGCTTTCCCCTGTACCCTCGCAATTATTATTTTGGGGCATTTGCGGCAGGCACTAATCACATTGGAAAACCCTTCAAAAAATAACGCGCCGGTTTCCCTATCCTTAATTTGCAACAGCTCGTCAAAGCTTGCACCCGCGCAAAAAGTACGATCTCCCGCGCTCTTTAAAACAATGACTTTTGTTTCCGGGTTATTACCGGCACTGAATATCGCATCGGCAAGTTGTTTTAATAGCGCCGAGGGCAGGGAGTTTTGTGCCGGATGATAAAAACAAATGGTGGTTACACCGTCAGGCTCATATGTAACGGATATATTTTCGTTTTCGGCAGACATATTTTATGTTTTATATCAGGTGGTTTTCCAACCAATATCAGAAGTATTTATGTCAACTGCAATTTTGAACCGAAATAAACAATGCTTACTTTTCAAGCAAGGGCAACTCAAAATAAAAGGTAGCGCCTGCACCAAGCTCACTTTCGACCCCTATATCGCCGCTATGATTATTAATGATCTCAGCTGAGATATAAAGCCCCATACCAAGGCCGCTCGTCATAAATTTTTTATCCTCAACACGATAAAACCGCTCAAAAATATGCTCGATCTGCGCGGCCGACAATCCGATGCCAAAGTCCGTTACTGATACACGTACCTTTCCGTTTATATTACCGGTTTCAATAATGATATTTTTATTTTCGGTTGAGTATTTTACAGAATTGTTAATGAAATTTATCAGTACCTGTTCCAGTCGCCCGGCATTTCCATCTATAAAAAAATCAGTTTCCGATTTATTGATAAAATTAAATTCAGGGTATAGGTGGATAGCGTTTTCTAAAGTTGACGCTACCAGGTCGCGAAGATTTATTTTCGCCCTGGCATATTCAAGCCCTCCCGCATGAATTTTACTTACATCAAGCAAATCGTTAACCAAACGCTGAAGCTTATTTAAAGCAGTGCCGGCCTTTTCAATATATTGTTTTACTATTGAGGGAACTTCCTCCTTTTTATAAGCCAAAATAAGCTGTAAATAACCTTTCAGGCTGGTTAAAGGTGTTTTAAGTTCATGGCTGGCCACACCAATAAACTCATCCTTTAAATCAAGCTGCTTTTTCTGTTCTTCGATATCTGTTGCGGTCCCTACCCAAAAAGAATTTCTCCATTATCATCTCTTAACGGCACTGCGCGGTTAAGGTGCCAGCGATAAGTATTATCCCAGCGGAGGTATCTGTTTTCAAGTTCATAAACACTCCCGCTTTGCAAAGATTCGAGGTAAGCACTCATTGTTTTTTGCAGATCATCTGGGTGTACGATCTGTTGCCAGCCCCAGCCTGCTGTTTCACCATATCGCCTGCCCGTATAATCAAACCAGCGCTGATTATAAAAATCGACTTCGCCACCGGGCAAATCTCGTCCAGGTCATTTGAGTAATGTTATTAGCCAGCAACTTAAAATGTTCCCTACTGATAAGCAAATCATTGGTACGCTCCCTCACAGTATCTTCCAGATCATTATTCAGCCTCTCGGCAATATTCTGAGCTTCTTCAAGCTGATCATTTTTAATTTTCAGCTCCCATTCGGTTTCCTTTTGAGCAGTCAAATCGGTCAGGATCAAACTCAATGCCGTTCCTTCATCAAGATCAAGTGTGGTAGATGATAATAAACAGGGAGTCAGTTTACCATCCCGATTTGATAACAAAACCTCGCCCTTACAATCGGCATTCCAGCCATCCCTAATTATCTGCTTATATTTTTCCACCGAAACTTCGGCAACAAAAGCGTTAAAATCCAGCCCGATCACTTTTTCTAACGGTTCATTAACCATAGCCGCAAAACTCGAATTGCTATATAATATAGTACCGTCGCCATTCAACGTAACCGCTCCTTCGTTCATTTTTTCAATAAAAACGCGGTAGGTTTGGTCGGCCGTTTTCAACGTATAAAGCTGGTGGCCTTCATCATCTTTAACTATAAAGGCATCAACCTGGCCATTACGAATAGCAGAAATGACGTCGGTAGCTTCTTCTAATTGATATCGAAGCTTATTGTTTTCCGCAAGCAACTGCTCATATGTAAGTTTGTCCGGCTCCATAATTAGCTTTCTGTAAATATTCCCAGCCCTTTTAAAACTTTGTCTGTATTTGACATATCTCCGATAAGCTTGCGTTCAACGCCGGGAGATTTTTTAATAAGTAAAGGCAATGCTATGATCTGTTCTTCCCGTGCGATGAGCGGTTGCTGGTAAACATCAATTATCTCGAGCTCGTAATTAGGCTTAAGGTACCGCTCACAAATAATTTTTAAGTTGGCTATTGCCCTGACAGAATTGGGCGATGCTCCAATTACAAATAAACGCAATCGAAAAAACTGGTTTTCTCCTTGATCTAAAGGCAATTGGTTTTGCTCGGTCATCTAACTATTTACTTACTGGTATTATATTCAATCCAACCAAAACTTTTTCCTCGTTGCTCAAGTCGCCTATTATTTTGCGAATCGGTTCAGGTACTTTTCTTACCAACGTGGGGATTGCAAATATTTGATCCCCTTCGGCCAGTTGAGGCTGCTGCAGCAAGTCAATTACTTCAATAACATACTGACCTTTCAAATGTTCTTCACAATATTTTTTAAGGTTGGTGAGCGCGGTAACTGATTTAGCAGTTTTGCCCGCTATATACAGCCTTAACTCATATTTTATAACTTCATCCAGTTCCATTATTTTTTCTTTTTGATTTACTTTTAAGCGTATCCGCATTTCCCCGGCGAATGTCGGTTATCTCTTGCCGGTTTCTTTCTATAATATCCTGTTTCAACTCTTCTTCCAGGTATATTTTGTTCAATTCCTCCTCTGTCGACTCAAATTCGGCCTGCAAGCTTGCAATTTTTGATTCAAGCATCATACGCCGGCGCAATATCTCTTTATCTTTACGAGTTATAGCAAACTCCCTTAGTGCCACGCCTGTTTTTTCCCTTAATTTTTGTGCTTCCCTTGCCGATCCTGTGAGCACTCCATCGGGGCCAAGATAAACGTCAACCAGGCTCAGCCCCTTATCGGTAATTGTAAACTCGCGTACCTGGTTTGAATGGCTCATACCGCGCGACTTCATGATGTATAACCCCCTGTTACGCTCTCCGTTCGATTCGATATCTCTTACAAGCAGCCAGGTGTCAACTAATGATGATACACCTTCGTCGGTTTGTTCACTTACCACCGTATTTAAACTGAGAGCAGTAAACATAACCGTGATCTGTCTCGTCCTGTAAAAAATCTATCAGCCTTATCAGCATCGATTTTACTTCACTTACCGAACCCACCGTAATGAGGTTTGTAATCGGGTCGAGGATCACCGCTGCGGGCTTAAATCTTTTAATGATCTTGTAAATAGCGACGAGGTGCATTTCAATACCGTAAAGCGTAGGACGCGAGGCATGAAACTCGAGCAAGCCATTGTCGATGTGTTTTTGCAGGTCGAGATTGATTGATTTCATGTTGCGAAGGATCTGCTTAGGCGCCTCCTCGAAAGCAAAATAAAGGCACCTCTTTTTGTTGCCGCAAACTTCATTGGCAAAGCTGGCCGCAATACTTGTTTTACCGGTACCGGCCGTGCCCGAAACGAGGATACTGCTGCCCTGAAAAAAACCCTTGCCTCCAAACATGCTGTCAAGAGAGGGTATCCCTGATGAAATTCTTTCGGATGACACTTCTTTTTCCAATCTTAAAGATGTTACCGGAAGTACAGAAATGCCATCTTCATCAATTAAAAATGGATATTCGTTGGTACCATGCTGTGTACCGCGATATTTTACCACGCGCAAACGACGGGTTGAGATCTGATTTATAACCCTGTGATCAAGCAGGATCACACAATCTGAAACATATTCTTCAAGCCCCTGCCGTGTTAATGAAGAGCCGTCACCTTTTTCGCCGGTTATTATAGCAGTTACACCTTTTTCCTTTAAAAAAGTAAAAAGTCTTCTAAGCTCGGCCCTCAATATAATTTGGTTTGATAAACCCGAAAAAAGATTTTCAAGAGTATCCAGTACTACTCTTTTTGCCCCGATGCTGTCAATAGCAAAGCCTAAGCGAATAAACAAACCTTCCAGGTCATATTCGCCTGTCTCCTCAATCTCGCTTCGGTCTATATGCACATGATCAAGTCTTAATTTTTTATCATCCTGGAGTTTAATTAAATCAAAGCCCAGCGATGCTACGTTCGAAGCCAATTCATCTGCCTTTTCTTCAAAAGCCATAAATACACCGGGCTCGTTAAATTCGGTAGCACCCCTCACGATAAACTCAAGCGACATAAGTGTTTTACCGCAACCCGCTTCACCACATATCAGCGTTGGTCTTCCATTAGGTAAACCACCGCCCGTTATTTCATCTAAACCGGTAATACCGGTAGGAGTTTTGGGCAATTGCTCAAACGTTATAAGCTGCTGTTTTTTATGCAATTTGGTCATAATAAATCCAATCTGTTTAACTACCCGCATACCACAACCATCAAGTATACAGGATTTTGTTTTATTGGTATGGTAATAGTAATACCTATGAAATTGTTTTGATATAATTGATTTTATGGAGTAAAAAAACAAAAAACATGGTAAAATTACCGTACTATTAATACAAATAATTCTCCTGATTTTACAAACCTTTAAAATCTCATACCATCAAATTCTCTAAAAACAGAATTTAAACATTTATACAGGTATACTGTTTAGAAAATACAAGGTATACGCTTCTGTAACCCGTTTTTATCAATAATTGCAGCTATATTAATATAACAGGCATACTCACTAATTGAAATATTATGATGTATGAATTGAGATTTTGATCTTAATTATTATAGCCTATATTTATACATATTATTTATATAATGAATAACAACGCCGGCCTTCATCAACAATTAAACGAAGATATTTTCCGTATTCTGTTCAGGGAATCTCCTACCCCTATAGCATTATATGTTGGCAAAACAATGGAGATCAGGATTGCCAATAAGGCCATGACAGATATATGGGGAAAGGGAGATGATGTTATTGGGCATAATTACTTTGACCTGCTGCCCGAATTCGAAGAGCCGGGCTTTCATGCAATATTATCAAATGTATACGATAACGGTACGGCTTATAAGTGGAAAGAGCAAAGGGTTGATCTTATGGTTAACGATAAGCTTGAAGAATTTTACTTCAACTTTATTTTTAAACCGTTACATAACGACGATGGTAAAGTTTGGGGCGTGTTGAATACAGCTACAGATGTTACCGAACTGGTTAACACCCGTAAAAAGCTGGTTGAAAGTGAACAACGTGCTCAATTTGCCCTGCAAGCTGCCGAACTGGGAACCTGGGATTTAAACCCCAGATTACAAACCGCAACATGGGACGACCGCTGTAAAGAGCTCTGCGGTTTTCGAAAAGATGATGAGATAAAGTATGATGATCTGTTGAAATTTGTCCACCCGGAAGATGAGCAACGCTTGCGAACAGCAGTAATGCAGGCTTATGATCCTGTAAGCAATGGAAATTATGATATAATCGTCCGCACCGTTGATGACACAGGGCACCTGAAATATTGGATCCACCTGAAAGGTAGGGCTTACTTTAACGATAATCATGAGCCTATCCGCTTTGCAGGTACCGTACAGGATATAACCCGCGAAATATTAGATAAACAAGAACAACAAAAACTGATTGCACTGATTGATAAAACAGCCGACGTGGTTGCAGTAGGCAGCATGGATGGTTCTGTAACCTATATCAATAAAACAGCCTACACTATATTAGGTATTGGGAGTACAAAAGAAGCTTTAAAACCCGGCGTTGAATATTTTGCAGATCATGAAGCAGACAAAGTAAATAATGAGATAAACCCCGCGGTACAGCAGTATGGTAAGTGGGAAGGTGAAATGCACTACCGGCATTTTAAGACAGGAGAAAATATTCCGGTTTACGTTAACTGTTTCAGAATCGATGATCCGTTAAATGGCTTGCCTATTGGTATGGCATCCGTAGCCCGAGACCTGCGCCCTGAAAAAGCGGCAAGAAATGAACAGTATAAATTATTGTCGCTTATTAACCATACCTCAGATTTTGTAAGCCTATCCAACCTTGATGGTAATGTAACTTACGTAAATACCGCCGGGCGAAAAATGTTGGGTATCAAAGGCGCCAACGAGCACAGGAGGCACAACAGCGAATATTTAATGCCTGATGAGCTTGATAAGCTGAGGGACAAAGTAAATCCAATTTTAATGAAGCATGGTAAATGGAGCGGTGAAGTACTTTACCGTCATTTCCAAACCGGCGAAGCCATACCTGTGTACGGCACCACCATGCTGGTTTATGACGCTGTAACCGGCTTGCCACAGGGCAGGGCTTCAATTGCAAGGGATCTGCGAAGGGAAATTGCCGATAAAAAAGCCCTTACTGATAGTGAAAGATTGCTTAAAAACATCACTAATGCATCGCCAACAGTACTTTGGATGGCCGATGCTCAAGGTAATATTACTTACGTAAATCAAACCTGGGTTGATTGGACTGGTATTAAATATGAGGATAATATGGGCGCAGGGTGGATCAACGCACTTTTAGAAGAAGACAGAACCAGGGCCGGTGAAAAGTTCTTAGCCGATTTAAATGCCCGCCGGTTCTATGAAGTTGATTTTAGGATCACACGCCGGGATGGTGAAATAAGATGGTGTATAGCCACCGGCAATCCGCAATATAATGAGCAGGGGGAATTTACCGGGTACATAGGTGCCTGTACCGATGTCACCGATAAAACACTTGCCGAAAGCGAAGTGAAATTACGTAACAGGGAATTGAATAACCAGATCAGGCAGTTTGAGTTTGTTACTGGTTTTATGCCGGTGCAACTTTGGACGGCCCGCACGGATGGCCAGGTCGACTACTTTAATCAACGTGCTGTAGATTATTTTGGTGCCCAGGCAAATGAAATAGCAGCATCCTGGCTCAATGCTATTCATCCCGATGATAGGGATGCTTGTGTTGAGGCTTGGAATTATGCAGTGAACACGGGTAATGTTTACCAATGTGAATTTAGATTAAAAGACAAAGATCAAAATTACAAGTGGCATTTGTCCAGGGCTTTACCTTTCATAATTGACGGAAAAATCATTAAATGGTTTGGTACCAATACAGACATTGATGAGCAAAAACAATTACAACGACAAAAAGATGATTTTTTAGGTATCGCAAGTCACGAATTAAAAACCCCGGTTACGAGCATAAAAGCATATGCCCAGGTATTGGGTGCTATGCTTACCAAAGAAGGCGAACAAAAAAAGGCCGAAATGGTGCTTAGGATGGATGCCCAGATTAACCGTCTTACAAACCTCATAGGCGATCTCCTTGATGTTACCAAGATTAACTCGGGCAGGCTACAGTTCAATAAAATATGGTTCGATTTTAATGAAACCCTACAGGAAACTGTTGAAGACCTGCAGCACACTACACAAAAACATAAACTTATCCAAAACTTTACACCAACAGGCCGTATCTATTCAGACAAAGATCGGGTAAGCCAGGTTATTACCAACCTCATTACGAATGCTATCAAATATTCGCCTCATACCGATACCATCATCATCAACACTCGCCGCGAAAACAATGAGGTGATTGTTTGTGTACAGGATTTTGGCATCGGGATACCCGAAGACAAGAAGGACCGGGTGTTTGAGCAATTTTACCGCGTAAGTGGGAACAAGCAGCATACATTCCCCGGTTTGGGGTTAGGATTATACATCTCATCAGAAATTATTAAGCGAGAAGGCGGCAGAATGTGGGTAAACAGCATTGAAGGCAAAGGGTCTACTTTTTGCTTTGCATTACCTGTAGACGATACCAACAGTTATTCACCTGTTGGATAGTTCACAATAAGGTAAATTTATCACAGCTAATTTCAGAGGGTTTAACCAAGCCTTTACGCCTAAAATGAATACAAAGAACAAGAAAATCATGATTGCAGATGATGACCCGGGCATTGTTGATGCTATGGAAATGCTGCTTGAATTTGAAGGCTACGAGGTAACATCAACCGTAGATGGTACAACAGTGCTTGATATGAAAGACGAACTCCCCGACTTGCTACTGTTAGATATCTGGATGAGCGGCGAAGACGGTCGGGATATCTGCAAGAAGCTAAAACAAGACGAGCTAACCAAAGATATACCTGTTATCATGATATCGGCAAGTCGCGATATACGTGATTCTGCAATGATGGCCGGCGCCGACGACTTTTTGGCCAAGCCTTTTGACATGAATGAGTTACTAAAAAAAGTGGCCCATTTTGTTCAAAAAACTTAATAATAGACAAGCAACATCAATCAACTAAATAACAATTACCCCCTCTTCGGAAAGAACCTTATAGCGGCCGTCTCACCCGGCCGCCGGTTCTTCCAGTTGCTTAAGTTATCCCTTTAAATTAATATAAACGTGACATGCTAAATGCTATTACGCCCCCGGAATGCCCCCGGCGATGTCTGTTTTATCCGGCTGCCGATTCAGCCAGTTGCATTTATGGCATGTAGTTAAACTGGTCATTTCACTGGTCAACACCTAACTAAAATATAAAAACATTAACCCATATGGTATGTTATTTATTAAAACAAAACAACAACGCCATGGGAATTTTACAGCACGTACAACATCAGATCTCAGCACTGAACGATCTGATCAAAATAAATAACGACAGGATAACCGGATATCACAAAGCTACCGAAGCAACAGATGAAGTCGGATTGAATTTACTTTTTAATGAATATATTGATCAAAGCAAAAACTACGTTAGTGAAATACGCGATTACATTCATGTATTAGGAGGAGATCCTACAGACGGTACTACCCTTGCGGGGAAATTTTATCACGCCTGGATGGATGTAAAATCGGTTTTTGTCAGTAAAGACAGTCACTCGATACTTTCGGATTGCGAATATGGCGAGGATGTAGCAAAAAAGCTTATCGCGCCGCGCTTGACGATAAGGAGCTGATATGGGAAGATGAGCAGGTTGTAACCATGCTTAATAACCATTTAGAAGGTTTAAAAAAACGCATGACACCATTAAATCGTTAAGAGATGCGGTTAATGCCTGATCATAATTTTGTTATATTGAGCAGATGAGCAATTCAAATCAATCATTTTTTTCGGCATGCGGCATGCCTGATCAATTCGCTAAGGTTACCTGCACACAGGATAAGGTGATTTATACGCTTTCGCAATTAAAGCAAGCCACAGTAGCTGATATTGCATTGAAGCTAAAGGAATACGAACCTGCGGTAAATACTTTTACACACGAGAAAAACACGATTGAAGTACTTAATTATCTTTTTGACCGGGGATTGGTAAAGATCACCAAACAAAACGGCGAGTTAAACTACAACCTGGTCAACGCTTAAGCAGGTTGTAGTTTAATGTATTTTATTACATACCAGGCGCAAGTGGTTTGGCCGAAACTACGCTATCAACCACAAAAACGCTTACTCCCCGCCATGGCAGCGTATGCAGGTATTCTTTATAGTGAAGTTCTAAAAATGAGCCTGCGTTACTGCTCAGTTTTTTTGCCACTTTTTCATCGGTTACAGAAAACATAAATTCATTTGAGCCAATTGTACCCCCTGTTACCTGCGTACGGATTCCGCTTTGAATTAACCTACCTTCATAAGTTTTAAATACGTAACCTTTCTTTACAAAATAGTTCATGGTACCGGCTTTAGTTCCCTCGCCAAAAACAAAATAATATCGATAGTAAAAAAAGCCTACTATAATCAGTAGTAATATAAGGGTGATAATAACCTTGGTTTTTGTTTTCATCGGAGATTTTATTTGCTAACTAAGCTACAAAAACTTAGCAGGTAAGCAAACATTTATATCATGACAATGGCCTGTTTAGTTTGCCGGCTTCTCTCCTTCTTTAATTTTCGTGAGGTTTACTTTTTTAAAAGACTCCACTAAAAAGGTAACCAAACCAGTTAGGTTAAAAGGTGGATCATTTGTAGTTAGCGTAAGTTTGTCCTTATTGTTTTCAAAATCGATATCCAGGTAATAATTAGGTGCATCTGTAACCTGGCTACCCTGTTTCCAATCGTACATCTTTTTTAATTCACTCCGTTTTAGCCAATAGTTCAGGCTATCGAGCTGTAGCCTGGTAAGCTTTCCGGCATAATCACCTTTGTAGGGGTCAGCAAATTCGCCCCCTTTTAAACGATACGTACCATCTGCCCAAATATTAATCAGTAATTGAGGGCAATTGCCATAACAGGTTGAGGATAGGAAACGAAGTTTTGAAAATTTGATCCCATTATCAAAACTGGATTTATAGTTTTTAAACTGCAAGGGAGGGCGACCGGCTAATTTTACAGCATTATCATTAACAGCTTTAATAGTTAATTTCTTGCCATCGAAATAATTGATGATAAACTTAAAAACGTCAATATGCTGTTGTTTAAAATTATCTGCACTGGTAGTATATGTATCAATTATTTTAAGCGTATCATGCTCTATTTGGTATTTGTTTTCGTGTTTCTTATATCCATCCAAATTAAAATAAACCTTGCCGCTATTAAAATAAAGATAACCGAGATCTTCGGTTATCCACTGTTCTGATTCAACAGTAGCATGCTGGCCCATTACCGGGCCGCACAGGACAGTGAGAAATAAGATAAGCAGTGATACGCTTTTCATGTAAACTAAACTTACAAACTCAAATAATATTGGGTAAGGGATTCAAAATCGTCAAACTTATTATCATAGTCATCGGTATTGCCAAAACCGTAACTAACAAACACAAATGGTATACCGGCAAGGCGCGTTTGTTCAGCATCGCCATTAGTATCGCCTATGTAAATCGGGTTCTGCAAATTGTGTTTATTCATGAGCAGATGCATATTATGGTTTTTAGGCATCTGGTTGGTGCCATAAGCCATGCTATCTGTAATAACCTCATTAATGCCTGCCCACGTTAAAAACAGCGGTATGATACCTACCGCGCAATTGCTTAAAACAAAAAGTTTGTATTTGCTTGCCAATTGTTTTAAACCCTCTGTAACCCCACCGTACATAATACCACCGCTGGTTGGCAATATTTCGCGTCTTACCTGGTTTACAGCATTGTAGATCTCCATCCCCTTTTCCTCATCAAATTCAGGCAGCATTACCCGGGTAAGTTTTTTACCATCCATACCTATCACGTGCAGCAGTTCATCTCGTTTAATAGTCCTTTGAATGTCAAGCTTTTGAAATATCAGGTTCCATGATTCGGCGTAGGTGTCAACGGCATCCCAAAGGGTTCCGTCCATATCAAAAATGAGGCTATCGGGTTTCTGCATTAGCTAAAAGTATGTTTTTCGCTAAGATGAAAAATTAACGGCAATTAATGTTCATGTTTTCTTCATTATTAATCCTCACCTTAGCATTGTGATAAGGTTAACGCGGGTCGGCTTAGCAGGAGGCTGAGCCCGCAAAGAACCCCGCCTCTCGGCGGGGGTTTCTTTTTATACAGGGTTATATTTTTATGGTCTCAGGTTCTCAGTTATGGTTATCTCGCTAAGACTTCCCACTTAGAAGCTGTTTAAAAACGATTCAAGATTTTTTCAGGTAGAGACGCATAATTGCGTCTCCGGTAGGACAATCGCTTTTGCAGGCCATCTTACCACCGTAAATTGCATGCGGGAGACGCAATTATGCGTCTCTAAAATTAAAAACAACCACATTTAAACAGTTCTTGGAACTTAAGGCTTCTTATTAAAGACTTATCCCATCCCCTACTTTATAAATTTCATGAAACTTGATTCCTTGATTGTCAAAATGTTTTTTGTACGCGGCATAACGCTGAAGTATGAAAAAATCTTTAGCAAACCCGTCGTGCACAGGCAAAATTTGCTTAGGATGCAGCTCATCGGCAAAGGCCGAAATTGTTGGTTCATTGGCAAATGGAGCCATCGAAACCATGATCAGCAACTCGATACCTTTAAAATTCAAAAGCTTCTCTTCCATCGAATCAACGGGGTGCAATACTTTGTTATTGATTAGGAAGCCGGTCATTTGCGGTAGTGGATTATCCATGATAAGTTCGTGCCTCACCGGGAAAGCCTGGAGTTTAAATGGCCCGGCCCGATGGGTGCCTTCTTCAAGAATTATATATTTTAAATTGATCTTATCTAATTCCCTTCCTACCTGCGAATTAGTGACAACTACTGCGCCGCTTAACTCTACAATAATTTTTAAGATATCTATATCGAAATGATCGGGGTGGATATGGGTGATCACAATAGTTCTTACATCAACAAACAATTGCGGTGTAACCAAACCTTCGGCAAATGAAAACTTTCCGGGGTCAAACAAGAGCTGATAACCGTCTAATTCAAAAAGCAGGCATGAATGAAGGTATTTTGATATTTTCATAAGCGCGTAGGTTTATTTCCTAAAGATACACAGGAAAGACTTATGAAGTTTTAAAAAGTTAATCCTGATTGAAAAGCGGATATCACGCTCAGTGTTTGGACTCCAGGAATTTAGGGAGCGAATTATATATAAAAGCGTAAAGCCTTACGAGGTTTTAAAACTAAGTAAGGCTGATTTTTACAACAACTCCGTAGCCAAATTGGCCAGTTCGCTCCTCTCCCCTTTTTGCAGGGTGATGTGAGCATAAAGCGGATGCCCTTTTGCTTTATCTATTAAATACGACAGTCCGTTACTTTCGGCATCGAGATATGGGGTATCTATCTGGTAAATGTCACCTGTAAATACAAATTTGCTGTTCTCTCCGGCCCTGGATATGATAGTTTTCACCTCGTGCGGGGTGAGGTTTTGCGCTTCATCAACAATAAAGAATATCTTACTGAGCGTGCGCCCGCGAATAAAAGCCAGTGGAGCTATCGAGATTTTATCATTATTGACTAACTCATCAATTTTGGCCTGCATTTTTTCGTCGTCACCGAACTGATCCTTTATAAATTTTAGGTTATCCCATATCGGGGCCATATAAGGATCAATCTTTGATTTAATATCGCCAGGCAAAAAGCCTATGTCTTTATTGCTTAAAGGAACAATAGGGCGGGTAACAAAGATTTGACGATAATATTTACGTTGCTCGAGCGCGCTGGCCAAAGCTAATAGCGTTTTACCCGTGCCGGCGTTTCCTTGTATAGTTACTAATTTTATATCCGGGTGCAATAACGCATGAATAGCAAAAGACTGCTCGATATTACGAGGGTGAATATTTAAAACAGGCTGCTCGGTAACTTTTTCAAGCTGCTTAGTTTGTGAATTGTAAAAACCTACAGTATCGCCTTTTTTTCCTTTTAATACATAAAAGTGATTGTTGGTATACGAACCTATCTTTAAATTTTCGGCCGGTAAATTTTCATTTTTATTCAGAGTGGTGATCAGTTTTTCCGTCACCTTATCTACATCCGTTTTACCCGTATAAAGTTCCTCCAGGTTTTTGATCTTGCCCGTTTCATAATCTTCGGCATGCAGGTTAAGGGCTTTGGCTTTGAGGCGAAGGCAAATATCTTTTGATACCAACACTACCTTTTTGCCAGGATTTTCTTCCTGTAAGCCAAGGGCCGCGTTGAGGATACGGTGATCAGTTTTATCTGAACCAAAAATCTGCTCGGCATCCTGGCCGGTAGTTTTAGTATCCATGGCAACTTTAAAGCTGCCTTTGGTTTTACCATTAAGCGGGATCCATTCGTTGATCAGTCCATTGTGCGACAGGTCATCCATCAACCGGATAAAGCTTCGGGCTTCAAAGTTGCGGGTATCATTACCGTTCTTTTTATTATCGAGCTCTTCCAATACCTGGATGGGTATGGCAACATCGTGCTCCTGAAAGTTTTGAAATGCGTTGTGATCATACAGGATCACAGAAGTATCTAAAACAAATATTTTCTTCTGGTTACGCTGACCGTCCTTCATATCCGCCTAAAATAACGATTTTAAGGTTTGAAGAAAAATTTCTCCTCAAACAAAAAACCTGTAAAAGCGAAAACGGGAGTCATCTCTTGCGATTTGAACTCCCGTTTCCAAACTGTTGTTTAACCGTAGTTGCCCAACAGCATCAAGTTTTGTGTATCTCTTACCGACATGATCTTCGTCCGTTGCTCTCACGAGCGGTCGACTATTTTCAATGTCACCGGTTTCTGTTGTTTCCCTCCGTGGAGTTCTTCTTCTTAATTCCGGTACCTCCTTTAATTGCTTTCTTTTTTCAAAAGACTTTCGCCTTTTTCATTTTTTCTTGCAACTCAGGGACTTCCCTTGATCTTTAGTTCCCCCGAAGGTTCACCCGATTCAATTTCTGTTTTCCTGAAAGGCTGTCAAAGTACGTCGTTCTTGATGATTACAATATCGGGACATTACCGTGATTTGGCAAATATTTTTGATTATTTTTATTAACAGTTTATTAACAACAAATCAACACTTATCAACATTGAATTTCAGTCCTTCTCAAGTATAAATTAGGGTAATTAACTGAAATACAGACTACATTATTAACATCAACCTTTATTAACAAAATGCATGAAAAACCATTTGTATCGAAAAAGAAAAAATGCTCAAAATCTTAAAAACGTTAAATTTTCTCTGTTAAATGCCGCCAATATCGCCTGGGAATATGACGCACATGAAGCCTGGTATTTTTGCGTGAAGCGATGTTTATACTATTAAAATAATTCTTCCAAAGGTTTTGATAGACACCTTCGTCCTCACTATAAGCCGCAATTACATTAACCGGTTTACTTAACTCATCAAAATTCATTTCGATGAATTGCGTGTCATGAAGATCGTAGTACAGCCCATAATTTCTTTTAGTATCATAGATCATCCATTTTTGATCGGTATAGCGGCTTTTGAAATGCTTAATCAACAATGGCAATACATTAAAATCAGGCTCAATGGCAGCATAAAAAGTTCCGTCATTCAGTTTTTGAAACCTAACAAAAGCTTCCATCCTGTGTTTTTCGCGCCGCACCATTTTTAAAATTTCCGACAGGCGCATTACATATTTATTGCCATAATCTTCTTCAATATTTTGGTCGCTGTCAAAAACATGACGGATAAAACCAAGCACGTTGCAGTCTTCGCCGGCAATTTCGGCCATGTGACTAATGTAAAGGCGCTGCACCCCGGCAGCTGAAAGTTTTTTCCGCAATCCCTTTAATACCCGGCCGGCGCGCGCCTCGTCAGTAACAATAGGAATTATCTCTTCAAACAACGCACCGCTGCGCCACTCCCCTTTCAATAACTTTACAGGATACAGTTTGCGTTCGTAAATCTCGAATACAGCTGTAAGCAGCCCCTCAAACGTTCCGTCATAAACCAGCGTGTTCATATTAAAACAGGTTAAGTTGGGTTTGTGTATTTTTAATGTACTTGCTTTGCGATTGGGCCATAATAAATTGCTTAATGTTTTGCCCCGTTAAATCGCGCCGTTCAAATTCATTGCTTTTGCAGGTAATAAAGTATCGCGCCCGGTTAATGGCCACTCCTATTTTTTTAGCTGTTCCCAGCCCAGCCCGGCAAATTTACGTGCAGCCAAAATTTTTTGTGCCGATAACAAACCGATACCCGGCACCCGGAGGATCAGTTGCAAATCGGCCTTATTGATATCAATAGGAAAAGCCTGCATATTGCGGATTGCCCAACTGAGTTTGGGATCAATATCCAGATCAAGTAACGGGTTTTGATTATTGACGATCTCGTTTACATGGAAACCATAAAAACGCATGAGCCAGTCGGCCTGATAAAGACGATTTTCGCGCACCAGCGGCACCGCGGTATTAAGGGCAGGAAGCCGCTTATCGGCCAGCACAGGTACATAACCCGAATAATATACCCGTTTTAAGTTAAAATTTTTATAGAAATAATTAGCCGATTGCAGCACCTGCTGATCGCTTTCGGGTGTGGCACCAACAATTACCTGGGTACTTTGCCCTGCAGGTGCAAACATGGGGGCGTTTTTGAAAAGCTTTTTCTCTTCTGTGTTTCGGATGATCTCCTGATTCAAAAAATGCATCGGGTCAATCATGTCCTGCCGGTTTTTATCAGGTGCAAGCAGTTTCAATCCGGCTTCTGTAGGCATTTCTAAATTCACACTGAGCCTGTCGGCATATAACCCGGCCTCCTGCATTAGCTCCGCACTTGCACCCGGAATGGATTTTAAGTGGATGTATCCGTTAAAGTTATGCTCAGTTCGGAGTTTTTTTGCTACGTGCACTAATCGCTCCATGGTATAATCAGCATTTTTAAAAATACCAGAGCTTAAAAACAAGCCTTCAATGTAATTGCGGCGATAAAAGTTAATGGTAAGGTCAACTACTTCCTGTACCGTGAACGCGGCCCGTTTGATATCATTATTCTTCCGAGACACACAATATGCGCAATCAAAAATACAATGATTGGTAAGCAGGATCTTCAATAACGAAACACAACGCCCATCTTCCGTATAACTATGGCAAATTCCGTTACTGGCATTTCCCAAACCCTTGTCCTTATTTTTCCTGTTACTTCCGCTCGATGCACATGAAACATCATATTTAGCCGCGTCGGCCAAAATATTAAGCTTTTCCGTTATCCTGTCTACATTCATACCAACCAAAAATACTAATATTTTTAGCAATCAACCAAATTGCGGGATAAATAAAAGGGAAGCCATTTTGTTTTTTTCGCTGTATGCCTCAACAACTTTTTCCTTCACGACATTGATACCGCTTTTTAGCACTATTACTCATATTTACTTCCAGCACCGCGTGAGCATCTATAGCGAAAAATGGAACCACCTGCCCACCGTTGCGGAATTCAATATTTTTTGAAAAAAGCTCCGCAGCTACATAGATTAAGCCAGATCAAGCGTTTTTTGAGTCAATCAACGCAACAAACTCTAATGTATTTGCAACAAGCGCGAAAGTAAAACTGATTTAAATGCCGTTTTTTTAATTCCTTTACTAATCATAAAATCCGCAATGCAAAAAATCTATTCGGTCCACATTTGCCTATATCCCACTTGGGACACCTATTGCCGTTGGTAAAGTGAAAAGCCTTAAATGTGTCTTGTATACAAAACAAATAGAAAAATCCAAGTGGGCGCTTTTCGAATCAGTTAACCACTTGATAGAATCAATGCATTTTTCATCAAGCATTTAAGAAGATTTACGCGGTTCGAGAATTTGAAAAAGGCTACTTGGTGGAGATTGCAGCATACCTGACCACGTTATTTCGCGTTCATCAGATAAACAGTTGTGTCGATAATACCTAAATTTAAATATGTAATTCAGAAAGATAGTATGTAAAAGTGTTACAGAATGCAATGATCCCTTCTCCGGAACACATTGATCAATGGCTCCTGGATATCCACTAAGACACGACAATCGCCGATGGAGTTTAGGCTTCATTCAAGTAATCAACGGTTAGGTGATCAGACGTTGAGCAAATGTGTCGCCGCAGCCTTGTTGAGTTTCGCCGTGTCTTTCCGACCGGTCGCCTGTGCTACCACCATTGCTCCCAGGATGAGACTAAGTAACTGTGGTAGTAGGGTTTTGGCCTGAGCAGGTTCAACCAATTGACTTAAACGTTCCTGAATAAACGCTGATGCTTTTTCCAGGTGCCGGTCTACCTTTGCCCGAAGCGGCTTTTCTTCGTCTGTGCTAAAATCACTCAAGCCACGCGTAAAAACACAGCCATTGAAATCCGGGTCCGCGATCCAGTCATCCACCGCGTCAAAAGCAGCCAACAACTCCGCTTTAGGCTCATTACTTGCTGCCCCCACCCGTTTTTCCAGAATATCAAACCGGAAAGCGTCCCAAAACTCCAGGTAAGCTGCGGTCAGATCAGATTTTGAAGGGAAATAACTGTAAAAAGTTCTTTTAGATACCTGGCTCTCCGCAATGATCCGGTCAATGCCGATCGTGTGTACATCATGTTCATTAAAAAGACGAATCGCGGTCTTTAGTATCCGTTCGCGTGGTTTCAGTTCTTCGATCTTCTCAGTCCGCAAATCCCTGAAGGAGCTAAGTGTATCTGCCATATTCAAAATTAAAAATTTTAAGTGCATGGATTATCAGCGGAATGTAAAAGTAGACAGTTCTGTTTACTTTTAATTGCAAAAGTATACAGATCTGTTTACTTTTGATCCAACAAAATTCACAGACATGACAAATCTTAGTCAATTCGAATTCAGGAAGCAACCCTGGTTCGACCAAGAACATTTCGAAGGCTTTAATCAAGCCATTCCCATGAAAACCATAGTCATTCATTGCTTCGACCCCCGCGCTTCGGAAATACCGCAAGCGGTGGCCAACTACTTCGGAGACGAAGTGTACCCGGGCGAAAACATCCTTGACGCCGACGGTAACCGGGTGGGTAATACCCGCACGATGTTCACGGTATCCAATGCCGGCGGCCGCGCCTTCTCTGCGCTGCAATCCGTCGCTACTATGGACTATCTCTTTCATTTTGAGAAGGTAGTTGTGGTTCACCACTCGTTCTGTGGCGCTACCGCCTTTGAGCCGGAACATCTCATTCATTCGTTTCATGAGCATCACCATGCCGACATCGCAACACTGATCGATCATGACAGCATGGCCATACTTGACTTCGAGCAATCCGTTAAACACGACCTGGAACTGCTGCGCAACAGTCCGCTGGTGCCCAAAAATATCAAATTGTATGGTTTCTTTTATGAGATCAACAGCGGTCAGCTCACCGAGATCGCCCGTGATATCCCGGGCGAAAATCAATAACCTGCAAGCAGGCGAGCCTTGTTCGGCGACCCGCCTGTTCATTTTAATCTTTAGTTCATGAATTCAATAATTTTAAAACCGGATACACCACCGGTCCGCGCGGCGGAAGCTTATGCACGCAGCGTCTCCAGCCCGATGCTGTTCAACCACGTTATGCGCTGTTATCATTTTGCCGACCTGTTCGCCAAAAAGCACCAGGTAGCGGCAGACCAGGAGCTTCTGTTTCTTTCCGCTGTTCTGCATGATCTCGGTTTTACATCATCCGTGCCCGGCCAAAACCGCTTCGAGATCGAAGGCGCCGAAGCCGCAAGGCAATTCCTGCTTGAACACGGCGTGAGCGACGAGGCGCGCCTGGAAAGTATGGCACAACATCGCGCTGCACGTTGGCGACCTTAACCTGTTTAAAGATGATGCGACGCGCATGCTGCAATACGGCATCCTTTATGATATTACCGGGCTGCCGGCTGGGTTCGAACTGGATGCCCAGGCAGTAGACGATGTCGTACAGCATTATCCACGGCTGGGTTTCAAACAAGGCTTCCTCGAACTGTTCGAGAACGAGTTCGAACGTAAGCAGCCCTACCCGCACCGTTTCCATATGTGCGCCTGCATCGAGCATCACCGGACCGGCCAGCTCAACATCCCAGTTCCGCAGGCCTTTTTTAATAGCGCCCCTTTTGCCGACTAATGAAAAACTACCAACGATGGATCTGGGCGCTGGCCCTGGCGATCAACGGATTGATCGCCCTCTCGGCTTTTTTACCCAAAGCAGCACTACCTGGCGGCATAAAAATTATGCTACTGCCACAGATCAATGCCATTTTAAATGGCCTTACCTTTGTGGCCTTACTGGCCGCACTGATAGCCATTCGGCGTAAACGCCGCGACTGGCACCGGCGTTTCATAGGAATCGCCTTTACCGCGACCAGCCTGTTCCTAATCAGCTACCTGGCCTATCATTTTACCACACCATCTACCAGATACGGAGGCAAAGGCACCCTGCAATATGTGTATTATTTTATCCTTACCACGCATATCCTCCTGGCCATCATCATCGTACCGCTGGCGATATACACCATAGCGCTGGCCCTCAAAGACGAGATCAACCGTCATCATAAAGTGGCCCGCTGGACAATGCCCATCTGGCTTTACGTCAGCCTTACGGGTGTTATCGTTTACCTGATGATCTCACCATATTACGCGCATTAATGACACCAGCCCTGTACTGCAGGGCTGGTTAGCCAATAGTTGATTTACTTACCAAACAATAATGCCTCCTTAAAGCCCCGACAATCTGTGTCAGTAATTCAGCATTCCGGGTTAGCAGCCCCCGCCAGGTCCGGGCTATCTTTGATCATTCAATATAAAACAAATGGAAAAGCAAATCAAAGTACTCATCACCGGCGCGACCGGCAAGAGTGGTGGCGCCGCCATCGATGAACTATTAAAAATGGGCTATCCAGTGCGGGCGCTCGTCCATCAACCGGATGAACGTTCGGCGCGACTGGCTGCCAAAGGCGTTGAGGTGGTAGCCGGTGACCTGTTGAACCTCGACGACATCACTGCAGCCATGCAGGGCATCGACACCGCATACTTGTGTTACCCCGTTTTGGTGCCCGGCGTATTACAGGCTACCGCTTATTTTGCCATAGCCGCTAAGGAGAATGGACTGAAAGGCATCGTCAATATGTCGCAGATATCCGCCAGGCGAGAAGCCAAAAGCAACGCAGCCCAGGATCATTGGGCAGGAGAGCAATTGCTCAACGCTACCGGCATTCCCAGCGTTCATTTAAGGCCTACCTTTTTTGACGATTGGTTCTTGTATATCCGCGACCTAATCCGGGAAAACAACGAAATCGCATTGCCTTTCGGCAACGGACGTTGGGCACCGGTTGATTCTGCGGACCTGGGGCGCGTAGTCGCCAAAGTAGCCACCAATATAACCCCCTATGCCGGGCAGATCCTTCGGCTTTACGGCCCGCAGGAATACAGCCTGGCAGAAATGGCTGCGGTCATATCCGGCGAACTGGGAAGAACGATCCGGTACCAACCCGTGACCATAGCTCAATTTTTTGAATGTAATGCCAAAAGACCGGCCAGCGAACATTTCATCCAGCACGTGACCCACGTCGCGGAAGATTGTGTAAACGGCGTTTTCGCCGGGACAAACGACCTAATTGAAACCATCACCGGCCAGCAGCCGGAGACACTGTCCCATTTTTTCAGAAAGAACAAAGCGGTGTTCAGCTAAACGGTAAATCTGTGCCAGTATTCGTGCGATCCGGGTTAGCAGCACTGGCCGGCACCGGGCTACCTTTGGTGCATAAGAAATCGGTAAATCATTTAAAATCAAAACCATGAAACAGAAAATTCGGCTAATCACAGGTGCCAGCAAAGGCTTAGGCCTGTAAATCGTTAAAACCGTTCTTGCAGCGGGCGACAAGGTCATTGCTACCGTCCGTAATGATGCCGCCGGCCTAAAGGTTGCCCTGGGCAACCCGGCAGACCTGTTGGTTGTGATTCTGGATGTCACCAAAGAGGCCGAAGTAAAACAAGGGGGCAGCAAGGCCCTCGAGCAGTTCGGGCAGATCGATGTCCTCCTCAATAATGCCGGTTTCGGCATCGTTGGCGCCATTGAAGAAGCTTCGAATGAAGAAGTGAGGCGACAGTATTACACCAATGTGTTCGGTGTGCCGAACCTGGTCCGCGCGGTGTTGCCAGGTATGCGGGGAAGAAAGTCAGGGCACATCATCACCGGCTGGTGATAGTTTAGTGAAAGCAACTTAGCATAAGTGTTGATAATTGACGGATTAAGTTATGCTACTACACTTTATACGATCGAATACCTAAGGAATAAGCCCGGATACTATACTCCCGGGCCTTATTCCTTAAAACTGTTGACCATGCGAATGAACTTACGTAACATCAGATCGAACATTCCATGGATCGTTGTTACAAATAACCAATTTTATGGCTGCTTTTTATTAACCGTCCACTCAGCCATCTGGAAGTCACGACTGCCATTATTGGTCTTAATGCTTATCCTATAAAATTTATAGGCAACATTATTATTAAAATGATATAAGATCCGTTGAAAGCGGTTGGCAAAAACTTCGTTGTTCTTGCTGTGCAGGTTTATCCAGCGTATTCCGTCCTCAGAACCCTGGAGGATCCATCCTTTCGGGTCACGGTCAGGAGAGTCATTTGCCGATGTCATGGTATATGCTCCTGCAACGGCAGGTGTTTTAAGCTCATATTTCATCACCAGGTCGCCTGAGAACCCTGATTGAAAAAACTTGGTATTCGGATCGCCGTCAACCACTTTTAGTGACCCCTCATTTGCATTTGGGCCGCCGCCATTGTCGCGTGATACAGTCAATGTACCGCCTATGGTAGCAAAATAACTTTCACCAACCTTGGTGCGGTCAAAATTAGGGTCGGCAACGTTCAATATTATTTCCCGGGCAGCTGAGTATCCCTGTGAATTTCTGGCCGTTAATGTCACGTGATATAAGCCATCAAAGGCATATCTGTGCTTCGGTGCTTTTTCTGCCGATGTGCTATCGTCGCCAAATTGCCACAGGATATCTTTATAATTGATGGATGTACTGGTAAACTGATAGCTTAAAAAATCAACGCTATCTGTCCGGGCCACTGTGAAACCTGCGATGGGTTTGGGCTCATCTGGTTCGGGTTGGGGCGCTGGCTTATCTTTTTTACACCCGGCAAACAACAGGGCTACCGTTGAAAATACCGAGATAATATGCAATGTTTTTTTCATGTCCTTAATTTTCATTGATCAATTAGCGTAGCTGGCTTAAGGGGCGGGGAATAATTGGCTTTGTGGTACTATTCTTCTACCGTTGATGCCGGCCGACGGAACTTCAAAAGTTAAACGTGCACGCTGGCCACCCACGTTTTCGCGATGATCGGCTTCTATTTTATAGCGTTTACCGCGTTCCAGAAATATTTTGGCGGTACGGCTATCCTTATCCCACTCGGTAGTGAAATCATTAATAATGGCCTTGCCATCTATATATAATCTTGATCCGTCGTCCCATTCGTTCTGCCAGAACACGTATTCACCCCGAACGGGTGCAAGGAACTCGCCAGTCCACCTGGTCGAGAAATTATCATGACTTATACTTGGTATGGCGGCTTGCCAAACCCCGTCATTAGGCCAATCAATAGTGGGTTCTATTTGTACCAGATCGGGCTTTCTGCCATCAAAATCAAGCAGTTGGTTGTTTGAAAAGTACTCCGCTTTTAAGCCTGTTCCGTTTCCGGTGATGTAAGAGTTATTATCAAGGTTAACCTCTGGCTCCACCAAAACGATCAACTTGCTTTTTATTGGATGCAATATATGTTTTGACGGATTAACCAAACTCACCACAAAACCAAAACGTTTATTGGCAACTATATTGGCATCAAAAACAGGCCATCCTATTGATAAGCGTACCACCGCTGTACTGGCGTTGGAATTTACCCTAATCAGGGTATCAATAGAAAATTGATCGGGGTTAAGTGCGATAGTGTTATCAGGCAGCAC
Source organism: Mucilaginibacter sp. P25 (assembly GCF_050859465.1). NCBI lineage: Bacteria > Pseudomonadati > Bacteroidota > Sphingobacteriia > Sphingobacteriales > Sphingobacteriaceae > Mucilaginibacter > Mucilaginibacter sp. P25. The sequence continues at coordinate 5,364,895 of NZ_CP193937.1, forward strand.
TTTTTTACTTACCAAAGTTGTAATGGTATCCATGTTTAATTTCACATGAACATTAAACGCACCGGCCGGTACACCTGCCAGGTTTACAGTTAACGGAATAGTGATACCTGCAGGCGACGTAGTGTAGTTTTTCTGATAGTCAACATCCATAATGCCACCGCCATTCAAAAGCGACACATAATGAATATCACTCTCTTTAATAAGCTTTTTGGTATCAAGCACCACCAGGATATTTGATTGCGATCCTTTAATTTGGTTGCCTTTACCCGGATTCGTAAGCTTAAATGCAAAAGCTATGTTTTTGCCATAGTTAGCTTCTATGGCCGATAACCTGACGCTGGCAACGGCAGTTGCTGTATCTGACCCAAATGCTACATTGATTACGCCGGGATAATCAATTGCACCCGCAGGTAATACCACTGTATTTTTAAGTGTACCATTTGCTATCAGTTTGGTTACCGTATCATTATTAAATGTTATACCTACCTGGAATGCTTTGGTTGCCGGTCCTGATAAGGATATTTTAAATGGAACTTTAACTATTTCGTTACCAGCAGTTGCATCACCAGTATTGGCTCCTGCGCCGGAAACGTTTCTGTCGGTATTTTGAATTGGCTTCAGCTCATCAAGATCATTTTGCTTGCAGGCTCCCGCTATCAGGGCAATTAACCCGATAAACAAGATATATCTGTATTTTTTCATCATCAAATATTTTAGTTTGTAATGGTTAAATTTACTGATCAAGCCAAACGCGGCCGTCAAGCCCCCAGGCCTGCCTGTTAGGTATTCTGAACCAGTTTATTATTTGTGCCGGAATATCTGCCGTTTGCGGAACAAATATGGCCAGTGCCCCTGCCGGCGGCGGACAAATCAGATCATTAAAATCTTCCCATTGATAAGGGCCTTTTAATTGAAAGTCGCGGGCCTGCGGGCCAACATCCCTGATCTTGTCGCCCTGGCCATCTGTGCCCGGCCAATATGCTGCCAAAAAGGTATAATAAGGATGACCTTCGCTAATGGATGTTTCGCAGGCATAATTTCCAATCACGGCATCGGGTACGTCGACCTTGAAAAATCTGATGTCGGTTACATACACATCAGGTGTACCATGCCCGGTACCATTTAAATAGCCTAACTTTAAAGGGCTACTGTTACTAAAACTTCCTGATGAGGTTACATCCAGCTCATTATTAAAAACCCCGTCGGTATACGTTCTGATATATCGTCTGCCCGCGCGTATTTCACATTTAACCGACAGGTTTTGCCATCTGCCCTTTTGTAAATCGCCGCCACGGCATTGATGATAATCGTTATCCTTAGTCCCCCGGTATTCAAAATACCAGTAAGCATCTTCCAGATAAATCACCCAGCCAACACCCGGATGACCTGCCGACCATTGCGCTCTTTTCCCGAGAATACTTGGCCAAAAGAATTTATCCTCATTCTTCTTAACTTTTAGCTCGATGGTGAACTTGGTAGTATCATCGATGTTAAAGATATCAGCTGTATCTATCTCGGCTCTCACTCCCGTATCTTTCAAACGTACTGTGCGCCCCAAATACCTGTTGCCGGTAAATGGTTTACCTATTATTCTTTGTTTATATTTTGGATTGTAATAGATAGTAAATGTATTGGCGGCGGTGTTACTGAAAACTGTATTATCGTTCTCGGTAACCGGGATATTGAATTTACCACCACCGCTCGACGCAATCACTACCAGCCAATCTTCATTGGCATAATTTTTCCTTTTTTCAGGGCATTAATAATCTCACCTACGTAACCGTCAAATTTTTCGATAGAAGCTTTGTATTGCGACGATGAATTGTCGAATCCATATTTGACACCTGCTTCTTTAATATCATTAAAATGGCCAACTATCAATTGTGCCGTGTCGGTATTCAGGTCATTAACTACAGCTGTTTTAATTTGCTCATCAGTACTATACAACTCGCTTACGGCAGCACCCTGTGTTAACTTATTTTTAAAAATAGCCGAGGAGGAAAAAGAAACGATTTTGGCATTTGGTCTTTCTTCTTTTATCCTTTCAAAAAACACAGGATAAGTTGCCAGGTTGTTGCCGGCAAAATCATCCGACAAGATCTTGTGCTTTTCTTTTTTACGCCGGTTAGCATATTGGCCCAGTTGCTTACATCGCGGGTCGAGTCCGGATCGCTCAATGCAACCCAACTGTAAATTGAACTGGGCAGTAATGCTTTAATATTAGGCACATTGGCACTATTTACTGATGAGCCCCGTGCCCCGTCAACAATCAGGTACAAAACCTTACGTTCGCCGGATGTTGCTTTGGCGGTATCAGTATAATTTTTATCGGGCAGCGTGCGCACAAAATCCTTATTACATGATATTGTAGCAACAGCCAATGCACAAATAATTGAAAAAATGATCTGTTTGTATTTTTTCCTGTTCTGCATTTCTTTATAGATTATAAGTTCAATTAAAATTTATTCGATGGTAACGCGTATAATATTGCTAACCTGAATATTATCAAAATGGTCAAAACCACCAATCAGCAATAACGCCCGCTTTCCATCAGTCGATTTGGTTTCAATGATATCAGACAATGTACCTGAAAATGGTCCTGTAGTATTGTAATTCCCGGCAAGTTCACCTTTGGTATTTAGTACCATAAAACCATTGCGGGTAACGTTATTATACTTTTTAAAGCTGCCACTAACTACTACCAGTCCATCATTAAGCTGCCGGGCAAAACCAGGATAGCCTCCCTCAAATGTTTTAGCTACGAAAGTTTGATCAAGACTACCATCCAAATTAATCAGCGCCATGCTGATGGCCGGTTTGCCATCGTATGTTCTGAATATCCCTGTTATCAGGTATTTTTTGGTTACCGGGTTGTACGTTAAAGATGAAATGCTATTATCGGTACCTGTCCCGGTTTTAAATGAGTCGTCTATGTTTCCATCGGCACTTAAGCGAATTAAACGGCCTGCGTTTTTTTGATCAAACGTGGTAAAACTTCCAAACAGCACCAGTTTTTCCAGCTGATCAGCGTCGGTATGCATGTACGAGTCAACAGGGCCGTTTGCCGAAGGCAAGCCTTTGTTTGTCGCTATGTTAAAACGATAGGTTTTGTCAAGTGTCCCATCCAGGTTAAAACGGGCTATCTGCCGGATCTCCGTACTGTCAAGAATCACCGTGTCACGGGTAAAATCATGATTATGTTCGGTATAAACCCGTCTTACATAATATCTGAAACTCCCTGTTGCCAGTATTTTGTTCTGATGCTTGTATATTTTAGATATATAGTCGTTAGTACCGCCATTAAACTTCGGAAAATATTTGGTTGTATCTGTTTGGGACGGGCGCCTGTAGGTTTTTACGCCAATGGTATCAATACTGCCATCAACATTTAAAGTGGTAATATTACTAATGTTTTCTGTGCGCTGATTGTAGCCGCTAAATCCTCCGGCTATCACATATTTTCCACCGAGTTCTATTACTCTCGATAATGATCCGTTTGCTGCCTTACCCGTGCGGAAAGTGCGGTCAAACTCGCCATCTGCCGATGTTCTTACAATGCGGTTAAGCGGGGTGATAATCCCTTTATTATCATAATTGGTAAACCAACCCAGCACCAGGTTCCGGCCATCGGCAAGAGGATACACCTGGTTTACATTGCCATTTGCTCCGGCAGTTGCCCTGAAAGAAGGATCGATATTAATCAATCCGGATACCTTAAATACCGGCCCGAGCACTAACTGATCGTCAATTGCTATTGACGTAATACCTGTGCTGCCAAATGGTGGAACTTTTACCTTAATAGTTGATTCAGTTACTTCGGTAACCTGGCCGGGTTCGCCGTTAAACATGAACTTTATTTTGCCTTTGTAAGGAATAAGTCCGGTGGCTTTGAATGTTACCTCGGTACCCACCGTCCCATTTGCCGGTGCAGGTATTGCATCGCGGCTAAGGATGACGCCCAATGGTGGCTTTCCCTCCCCATAGGGGTCAGAATAAACTGTCTTATCCTTTTTGCAAGCTTCTATTATGAGCACCAGCAGGATAAACGTGATGATATAGTTAAGTCTTCTCATATTCAATTTATTATCATTGAAAGAATATTGTTAATAATGTTTTACTCAGAATGATGAAGGCCTGCAAAGTATATTTCCTCATAAAAGTCGTACCGGTTAAACCCAAAATAGGCTCCGTCATATTGCAGGGTATGTACTATCCCGTTCGTAGGTTTGATATCAGATGACGAGAACCTTATTACCGAAAACCACGTTTTGCGCATTATTAATGTCATAGATATAACTGATTATCAATGTACGCGGACCAATGTATTTGATGTTGTTCGCGTCGTCATATATCACACCAATATTCACCACATCGCCGCTGTATGAATAATAAAGCGCTCCGGGATACTGATTTTGCAGGTTAAAATCTATTTGCGGATAATCTTTAAGCCGGTTGATCCCCTTGAACATATACCGTTGCAGATATTTTTTCCATATGGCAGAGTCGATGTCCGACAGCTTTTTCACGGTATCACGACCGGCCTCGTACAAAAATTGATTTAAAGAGCCCCTGGTTTTGTAGTCACCTATGGTTCTTTTTATAACATCATCGTCTGGTGCAAAAAAGGTAAAATCACTTTTGCGGAATGTTTCTTCCATACCAGCCAGTTTTACGATCTGGGCAATGGTATCAAACGGTACTGCTTTATCCTGCAGGTATTGAAGCATATCGGCAGGGTAATCAGCCTTAGCTTTACCTCCGTCTTTATAATACTCATCGCGTTTACAGCCGGTAAGCACCAGTAAAAACCCGGCAAAAACAATAATTATATTTTTCATATTTCTTATCATTACTTTTTAGGAATAGGTTAATTACCTCCGTTAACCCAATACATATTTAATGTCATGAAGGGGTTATTGGCCAGGGCGTTATTGCTGATTGGCCATGTCCAGGCACCACGGTTAAATTTGTCCAGCGTCAATACGTTATATGACCATTCACTGTTCATAATTCTGCGGGTACGTACCAGGTCAAAGTAATGGTGCCCCTCGCCCATCAGTTCCCGCGATCTCTCCAGGAAAATAAAATCCTTAAGGTCTTGGCCCCCGCCTCCGGTATAGCGCGAAGCTTCTGCCCGGTCCCTTACTTTATTCAGCAAAGCAATAGCCTGATCGTCCTGACCGAGTTCCGCCAGCGCTTCTGCACAGAGCAGTATTTCACCTGCGTACCTGAATATCATAAAGGTGTTGTCAGGATTGGCGTCCTCCTCCCCGGTTGCAAATGAATTTTGAGCAAATTTCAGCATCATGAACTTTCCGTTATCGGCGTAGATGTCTGAGTTAAACCAGATTGTAGCGCGCTTGTCAGCCGTACCTGAGTATAGTTTTTGCATATACTCGGCCCTGAAATAGGCAAAGCTTATACGGTGCGTATATTCCGGCCTTTTATATGGATAATGCAGAAACATATCGCCAATAGGGGCAACATTGGTGTTCTGATCGCCATAGTTTATACTGCGATAAAACTCAAACAAACTCTCGTCCGACCGGCCTTTGATAACCGTGGCCCATTCATTGATGGGTAACAGCCTGTAAGCATTGCTCTTAATCAATTCCTGCCCAAGGTCTGCAGTCTCCTGGTAGTACTTGGTTGCATTGGGTTTGTCGAAACCGGCATTCCACATGTTCATGTTCATGATAAGCGCGATAACGCTGCCCCTGCTTGCACGTACCCCTTTTAAAGCAGGATCAGAATAAGTCCAAGGCAAACCGTCCTTATATTTTTTAAGGTCGGCGATGTTTTTGTTTAAAACAGATACCATGTTTTCGCGCGGTAAAGCTGTTGAATGGTAAGCATCGGTATAATAAGGTACGTCGCCATAAAGCCTTACCATAAAGAAGTATGCAAGCCCGCGTATAAAAGCCGCTTCGCCCTCAAACTGCTTTTTTCGCTGTCTGATACGCCGGGCACGCCTGCTTCCAGTTTCGAGATGAGGATGTTGGCACTTTGTATTACCTGGTAATAGCCTGTCCAGTCGGTAATGCGATAAAAGTTGTAAAAATTCCAGGGCGGATTGCCGTTGATAAGCCCAAGCAGGTCATTCCGGCCTAATACCTCTACATATGCACGTGCGGGCCCATTATCTGCCTGAGGTTCAGATAAAACCTCTCCCGAACGATATTCGCCCGTAGCACCAATAAAATGCGTCTCGTTGATCTTGCCAAAAAATGTTCTTGACATATCATAAATATTGGCCACCACATCATCTTTCGATTGGTAAAAATTATTCCCTGTTAGTTTATCAATGGGTTGTACGTTCAGAAACTTTTTACAGGCTGGTAAACACAAGCTTGCTGCCGCTGCTAAAATGTATATAACACTTTTTTTCATGATCTTGAGTTTTATTTACTTGTATTGAGTTCAATATTTAAACCTAAATTATATGTGCGCGGTACCGGGTACCCACTTGATATATCCCGGCCCAGAGAAGTTACGTTTTCGGGGTTGGGGCCATTATATCCCGAAAATGTGACCAGGTTATTGGTTGAGAAATAAACCCTAACGTTATTGAACCCGAACCTTCGTACAAACTTTTTGTCGAACATGTAGGATAGTGTAACCGTGTTGATCTTTAGGTATGAACCTTCTTCCTGCCACAAATTTTGATCGGAACGAAGTGGCCTGATCTGATTGAACCTCGAAAACGAATAGGGATTAGGATACTTGGATTGATCACCCGGTTTTCGCCATATATCCAGATCGTCCAATGGAACTGCTGCCAGCAGGGCGTAAGGATCTCTCATGATCGACAACCTGTCTGATAACGCGTTATTTAATATTGTTCTCTTGGCGGTATAGGAGGCATAAATATTTAATCCAAAATTTTTGTAGTTGATATTTGTCGATATACCACCGGTAATTAAAGGTTGTGAGTTACCGGTTATTTCATAATCCCGGTCATCGAGGATGTAATCGCCGTTAACATCTTTAAACCTCGGGTCGCCGCCTTTAAAGGCAAGCCCGCTGGTTTGGTATTTTTTACCGGTTACAGGGTCTACCGGTACATCACCATCGGTTGAATAAACACCCTGGTTAACCAGCAGGTAATTTGACAATGTATTTTTACCTACCCTGAAAACAATGTGCTGATAGTTATTATAATCAAATTTGATGTATTGTCCGTTGTATTCGGCGGGTAACCTCAATAGGTAATCGCGGTTAATAGCGCCATTGAATGATACCGTCCAGTTAAAATCCTTGCCGGTTAAAGGCCTTAACGTTAGCATCAGCTCATACCCATAATCGGCAATGGATACGTCATTGCTGGATTTTTTCTGAAAACCTGTACTATTAGGTAAAAATCGGTCAAAAAGTAAGTTATCAACCTTTTTGTAATAAGTGTCAAAAGTCAGGTCGACTTTACCCTGCAAAATCGTCATGTCAAACCCAAGGTTGTACTGCGTAGTGGTAGTAGGCTTTAATGCCGGGTTAGGCACAAATTCATAATTAATACCAATGGTTGGATTATTGTTGAAATTGCCATTAAGGTTATACAAGCCATAAATGCTTTGCAAACTGCCAGTTGGTACGATATTTTGACCCCAAGTTAACCTTAAACCTCCTGAAGTGAGCCAATCCCAATTTTTAAACCAGTTTTCCTTGTAGTAATTCCACCTGAAACCGGCTGCAGGATTTTTGGAATACGGATTCTCTAAGCCATTTGAGGATGTACCATCTAAGCGGTATGATAACTCCAGTACATACTTCTTTTTATAATCGTAGTTAAAGGAGCCTGCAAATGAGGCGATGGTTGCATTTTTAAAGTTCGACAATACACCTCCGCCTCTTGAGTTATATGGGTCCGACCCTACTGGCCCCTGCAATTGATCATTAGGTATACGGTTTTGCCTGATGATACCGCTTTGGCCACCTTGTTTATATATTTCATTAAACGTATTAATGAATATCGTATGGTCGGCGCTGAATGTTTTGGCATAAGTAAGTGCATTACGGTTATATAATGTGAAATTACGGCCCTCATAATCATATACCTGCGCAAACTGAGCATTTGCAGCTGCGGGAGTGAAGGTTGATTCTGCATCTGAGGTATAATCATAACTGATGCTTGAGGATAGTGCCAGCCCCGGTATAAACTCATAACGACCATCAATATTGGTACGGATATTTCTTGTGCTGTTACTGTTTTGGGTTTGTAAAGCAGATGTTACGCCATCTGGTGAGAGATAAAATGAAGGAGGCGGCAGCAGTGTAGATGCCTGACCGTTCGAGGCCACTCCTTGTTGCAGTAAGCCCACACCATTGCCCTTAGCCTGGCTTCCCAACGAGCCGAACAATGAACCAAAGAACCTGAATTTATCATTTGGCTTAAACTCCATGTTCATATTCAGGTTATACCTGTCGAAACCGGTGTTTTTGATCACGCCTTTTTCCGAATAAAGCCCCATGTTCACTTTGTAGTTAAAACGGTCGTTGCCTCCGTCTAAGGCTACGTTATGGCTTTGGTTATGCGTTGTACCATAAAAAATAGACTGCCAGTTTGTTGAGTTGTTCCAATATGCGTTCAAACTATCAGCCAGGAACCCGGTTTGCCCTAATTTCCTTAACTCATCAATAATTGTTGCATTGGATAATATCTGCTGAATTTTTGCCCGGCGTTCGGAATTACCACCCAGTGTTGCACGCAGCTGTGGGACGGCGTTAACGAAGAAGTTGCCGGTATACCTTACCCGGGGTACTTTAGAATTTCCACGCTTGGTAGTTATGATGATTACGCCATAAGCCCCCCTTGATCCATACATGGAAGTTGCCTGCGCATCCTTCATGATCTGTATGCTTTGGATATCCTCTATCGGGATCAATGATAACGGGCTTACCCCCGGCCCCTGCGTTTGAAAACCAAATTCAGCAGCCTTATCCGCATCTAAAGGTACCCCATCAATAATATACAGGGGGGATGTAGGTTGCAAGAACGATTCACTACCGCTACCGGATACACTCAGGGCTGATAAACCACGCACCTGAACGGAACCCCTGAAACCTGGAGCACCAGTATTGTTCTGAACGTTTAAACCAGCTACTTTTCCCTGTAGCAGGTTTTCGACGTTTGATGCCGGCACATCCTGGATGTCCTTTTGGGTTAAGGTAACCGCAGCGCCTGGTGATGATTCTTTATTCCTGTTTTGGTAGGCCACAATAATTACTTCATTAAGGCCCTTTTTGTCTTCAGTCAGCGTTACAGTTATGTTTTTTTGGCCGGGCTCAAGTTTTACTTTTTCCGTAACAAAACCTACAAACGTAAAAGTAAGTGTGCTGTTAGCCGGTACAGAAACGGTAAACTTTCCCTTATAATCAGTTTGTGTCAGGCCTTTACTGCCCATATATATATTTACACCGGGTAAAATTTTATTGGTAGCTTTTTCAACCACCGTACCGGTAACCGTTATATTTTGTGCTTGTGCATGAACATCTGCGCAGAATAAGATCGTGCAAACAGCAAGCACTATATAAAATAGTATGTGTTTTCTCATGGTGATAAGTTTTAATTCGGTTATTCGTCTTCAAACTTTGGATTGTCCTTCAAAAAATGGAACACTATCTCCCAGTCGCCTTTTTTGTATATAGCGAAATCTATCCCGAAGCTTGCCACTACCCTACTGCCGCCAAAACCAATTCGCGAATATTTAAATTCGGCATGGTCCCTGGTTCCTCCGGGAGCATATACAGTTGGTATTTCAACTAAAGGAATAGGATATGCAACATCGTATTGTACATATGTTGTAGTTTTTTGCATGTTGAAGCCATGCACTATTTTATCCCAGGTAGTTTCGTTAAACAGGGCCGGATTCATCTCTACTGAGTCTTTGTTCAGAAACTTAAACCTTAACGAATTTCCCGTACCGCCGGTAAACGGGCGGATATAAACCACCACATCCTTTTTATCGTCATTACTCTGCAGCGGGATGTCGGTTACCTGGCCTATTACCCCGTTTAAAAATGGCCTGATGTAGTTTCGGCTGGCCGGATTATATGGCGTTTTGGGATGAGGCGCAGGCATGCCGGAGTAAATGTTAAAGTCATCAGAAGGCTCATAAGGACGCTCGCGGAATGGGCGTACCTGCAGGTCGCGAATTATAGTACTGCCACCCGTGTTGGTTATTTTTATGTCAAAATAGCGCGTATCCTGCGGAAAATTGGTACTATCAGACGGCCTGGGCTTGATCAGCTCATTATTGGAAGAAGCCCACATAATGAACTCGCCCGACGAGCGCACTTCAAATAAAGGGTGATCTTCCAGCTTGCGTTTTGCCTCTATCTCGGCCAGGCTCTTTTCAAGCCCGTTGTAGGGCGCTGTCCATACATATGTTGGCCTTTTTTGAAAAAGATCTGTTACAGGCTTACCGTCACCAAAACGCGCGTTGATGATCTCAAACTTTAATGGCTGGGTTGAGTTATCTCCATTAAACCCGCCCATTAAAGTGGTTCGGCCTAAAATCGGTTCAAAAACTTTATTGCTGTAGTTTACATTCGAACTCAGATAATCTTTTTCATCGGGAATGCCATACATCTTCTTGCAACTACTGAGCGCGACTGCAGCAAATAGTAGAGCTACAGATCCCATTTTTATGAATGTTTGCATCTCTTTTCGTTTTTTTAATGTATTGATATTTTGATCTTCCATGCCTTATTTTACTTTATTGATGGTCCATTCGGCCAGTTGGAAAAGGCCCCGTCACGCAGCTCGGAAATATCCACCCGGTAGAATTTATAAGCGGTGGCGTTAGGGCACCTGAAAACTTTGGTCTGGTATCGTTCTTCGAAGAAGAAGTTACTCCGGCGATCTAATTCCGTCCAGGTTTTGCCGTCATTTGAGCCTTCATAAGTCCAGGCCCTGGGGTCTCGTTCAGGTGCATCATTGGCAGATGTGAGCGTATACACCCCTGATACGGCAGGCTCATTTAGCTCAAACTGCATCCATAACCGTCCCTGAAGTTCGGCCAGGAACTTGGTATGATCGTCGCCGTCAATTACTTTTTTAGAGCCTTCGCCATTATCCGGACCGCCATTGTTATCTCTCAAAACGGTAAGCTTGCCACCTATCAGGGTCATCAGGTTTGGCGGTGGCGGAACAAAGGTTAATCGGGATACAAATTCATCAAAACCGAAAATGTGATCGGGACTTACCACATGAACAATACCATTTTTGGTGCTGATATTATTGGAGCCGGTGGTAGTGGTTGACCAGTTTCTGATAAACTTGCTGCGTTTGGTATTGCTAAACTCAATAAGATCCGGGCCGCCACCGGTAAGGCCGGAAGCTGATATTTTGGAAACCTTGCCATGCATAGGATATCCGAAACGTACGCTGAAAAGATCAAGCCCGTCCTGCAGCAGCAGGGAATCAGTTGTACGTTTACCCCTGATAATATAATATGAAACCATGGTGTCCAACTGCACGCCATCAATTTTTGCCAAAAACAGCGGATCTTTGTCGCTTTGCCTTCTTAATGTATTCAGGTTATTAATTGCCAGCTGAAAACTTGGATTAGTAACCGCAAAAAGGGTAACATTGCTGTCCATGAGCGTTTGCTGCAGTCCCATCCGGTTGACTACCGCCAGTAATGAATCATATACACCGGGCTTGCTTTTTAAATACTCATAAGTATTACCCGCAAATTTTGAGTTGGTGCCTGTAGCGTCATGGTAGCCGCCATCCTTTTTGCAGGCAGTTTGCAACAGGGCTGCAATCAACACCGGCGTTAAGGCACTCATATATTTTTTTAACTTTTTCATATATGGTCAGTTTATTTCCAGAATGGGTTTTGGGTTAACAGATTGTTTTGAGCGATGAGCTTACGCGAAACAGGCCAGTATATCCCCTGCGAATTGATGAGTTTCATGAATGCCGGGTTGTTTTGCTTGATTTTATTATAGCGTACCAGGTCATACCAGCGATGTCCCTCTCCCATCAATTCGCGATGGCGCTCCTTAAATATCAAATCAATAATGTCCTGGTCGCTGTCTATCGTAAGATCTCCCATCCCCCGGCGGGTCATGATATTAAAAACTTCATTTTCGGCCCCGTTCACATCCCCTAAAACAGCCAATGCCTCGGCCCGGAGTAATACGATATCCTCTATCCTTGTAAAGATCAAAGCACTGGTGAAGTATCGGAAGTTAGGATCAGAAACGCCCCCCAGTATCACTTTTATTTTGCTAAAAATGGGGTACTTGCCATTGATATTGGTGAAGTACCTTTCGGTACGGGGCTGACCAAGCGTATCTATACTAAAGCGCTCATCCTTTGGCAAGTCAAATATTTTCAGGATAGTATCTTTAGGCATGTAGATATCCGGCACTTTTTTATTCACCACGGGTTCGGCCAGGGTTAACTCTTCCAGGTGGCCTGTTACCGACCCGTCAATATGCCCCCAGTCAGAGTTAAAACCAAACATCTGGCTGGTGTTTTTATTGAAAAAGAACCCGTTTGATTTGGTCAGATCTTCAGTGCTTTGAAAATTGATGCCGCTTTTACCATAATTATCTTCAACAAACTTGGTATAGGTAGCTACATCGGTATAATTACCTTGCCAGGCCGCCAAATGAGCCAGGACCGCATAAGCTGAGTTCTTTGTAGCTAAAGCACCTCCCCAGCGGGTAGCATCTTCATTATAGTAATTGCCGGGCTGCTGCACATCGTTGTTACTGTATACAAATGGCAGATCAGCTGCGGCTTTAAGCATTTCCTGCTGCGCCCATACTAATATTTTGCTGCCGCTTTCGCGGGGCTGATTTTCAAACTTGCCATCGTGGGATGAGGTAATGAATGGTACATCTCCCCAAATCCTTACCATATAGAAATAGGTAAAGGCCCTTAAAAAACGTACCTGGGCAACATCAACTATCAAATAGTTTTCTGTATAGCGCTTATCGGCGGCTTTTACATCGCCAATACGTTCAAGGAAAATATTCGCAGCATTAATTATGGCGTAAAATCTCGTCCAGTCGCTCAAGGCGTCAACAGTTGGGTATGAGGCGTTGAGCTGATTACTTGCAATTGCTTTCAGGTCCTGCCGGTTCGGACTAATAAATTCGCCTGTACGTACATCGCCATAAAGCCAGTGACCATCGTTGTCAGATAAGGCTGCACGGGTAAGTGCATACACTCCTAATAAGCCCGCACGTGCATCTTCAAGCTTATTCCACATGTTTTTTTCGCCCACAACCCTTGTTGAATCAATATCCAGGGTTTTATTACAGCTTGTTATTGCCGCAGTAAACAGGGCCAGGACGATACATAATGTCTTTTTCATTTTTACAACATGATTTTTGTGATCGTTTTTCATATCATAATTCCATTTTTACACCCAGGGTATATGTTCGTGGTATAGGCAGGCCGTAACCGGTATCATAGCCATCATAATTCACCAATTCAGGATCCTGACCGGTATAAGGGGTTATAGTAAACACATTATTTGCGGTGGCATATACATAAAACCTGGTTAGCTTGATTTTCTTTAAGCGCATTGCTTTGGTTAGGTCATACCCAATGGAAACGGTTCTTAATTTCAGGAATGAAGCATTTTCAAGAAAAAGGTCCTGATCAACGCGATATGGGATAACAGTACTCCATGGGTTATACAGTGGGTATTTGCTATAGTCTCCGCGTTTTTCCCAAAATGTGATCTCTTTAACAGAGTTTACATCGCTGTTACCTTCCCGGTTAATAAAATCAAACCGGTTGGCCATTTCCTGGTGTATAAGGTCGCGCCCCAGGTTGAAATAGAGATTGACATTTAAATTCCAGTTGCCGTATCTGAAATTATTATCATAACCACCTGAAATTTTTGGTAAAGAATGTCCCTTTAATACCTTATCGTTATTATCGATTACATTGTCGCCATTGATATCACGCCATCTGGGATCGCCGGCATGCAGGGCGATGCCATTGTACTTAAGTGGCTGCCCATTTACAACGGGTACTTCGCTTTCCGCTTTATAAATGCCATCATTTACCAGTAACCAATACTGATCAACCGGGCTCCCTACCTTTAAAAGCCTGTTATCAATAATGATCTGATTTAAGCCCCTTGGCAATGCTTTGAGCTTATTGACATTATGATTTAGATTCAATGAAGATGTCCATCCAAATTTTGTGTTCCGGATGATATTGGCAGATACAGATACATCTATACCGGTATTGTTTACAGCCATACCGCTCTCAATTGACTGCTTATACCCATACTCCGCAAAAGCGGGAATACCTATCAGCAAATTCTTTTCCTGTTTCAGGTACCAATCAACCGAAAGGTGCAAACGATTATTAAGAAAACCGGCATCTGTGCCTATATTAAGCTGATTAGAATATGACCATGGTATGCCATAACCAATCCAACCGGTAGAGTAAGGCCTGGTAAGCACACCAAAAGCGTTATAGCCAGGTACGGTTAAGTTACCTGTATACCCTACCGATGCTGTATACTGAGGCCCCTGCGCATAGTTGTCAAAGGCATTAAGACGGCCGATCCTCCCTGCGCTTGCACGCAAAATAAGGTCGTTTATAATAGTGCTATTATCTAATACCTCCTTCTTAATGTTCCAGGCTGCAGATAATACCGGCGAATAGAACCACCGGCTGGTAGGCTGAGCATTTGACGATCCATCAGCACGTACCGTTGCGGACAGAAAGTATTTTTCTTTGAATGAATAATCCGTTTTTGCATAAAACGAAACCAGGTTATGCTTGATCTTATCCAGAAAACGATAGGTCAATTCGCGGGGAAGGCTGTTGAATTGAGATAGTTAGGGTTATCAGACCCGTCCGGGTTTTTCGGGTTTGAATCCAGGAGGTTTATCTTAATATAGTCATTCACTCCTTTGTATGCATAGGCGTTGCTGTACTTATAAATGTCCCATTGCGTTGATTGCCCCAGTTCAAAATGGAAATCGTTCACTTTATTTACTGTCAGATCATAGGTTGCCCTGTTATCAGCCATTATCCTTTGGCTAAAGCCAAAATAATTGGAAGCATAGCTGTTGCCCTGCAAAAGCGTGCGCGCATAAAACACATCGCGGTAGCCTTCATTATAATCTAAATTGAAGGTGGTTACGAATTTAAATTTTCCGAGATCGATACCTATTTTGGCATAGCCGTCAACAATATTTGTTTTGTTGTTATCGAAGCCTTTTTTGTACTGCGCCAGGTAGTCGGCATAAAATTCTTTGTTTGGTGGTAGCGGGGCGCTGAGATCTGGGAAATAGTTGATTTGGGCAAATCTGTCGCGGAGATACCTGTTTCGTTGCCGCTCAATCCGGTTGGCATTTACCATAGCCGAAAAAAGTAGCCATTTGATAGGTTTCATATTAATGTTGAACATAGCGCTATATCGGTTTAGCACTGTTCCATCAGCAACACCATTATTCTTCAGATCCCCCAATGAGAAACGGAAGTTAGCACGATCTGTGCCCCCGGAAATTCCAAAATTAATACCATAAACTGCAGCATTACGATAGTAAAGATCGCTCCAGTCTGATTTCCCGCTATAAACATTGTTTAATGAATCGCTCAGGTAGATGGGATAGTTCTCATCATCAGAGTATCTGCCATTGGTAGTATAAAGGTCGTAAAAACGCTGTCTGAAAGCATTTTCATACTTACCGTTTATAGTGGTTACATGCGGCCGCTGTGCCAAACCTATATACGAATCAAAGGTGATGCTTTTAGCGGCAATAGGGGTTTTAGAGGTTAAAACGATAACACCATTAACAGCACGAGGCCCATAAACCGCCGTGGCCGACAGATCTTTTAACACTTCAACCGAGGCTATATTATTCATATCAATACCAGCAAATGGGTTGGTGGCTGTTCCCATCCTGTTATAGTTATATAGCTGTATATCATATGCAAATGGGTGTTCTGTTACAAGCGGAATACCATCCAGTACAACCAGTGGCTGCGATTGGTAAACATCCCTTGGAGAAAGAAGCGGCATGGGCGCCCCTCTCATAAACATATTTTGAACGGTACCGGGTTCGCCCGAAGGTTCCTGTATATACAGCCCTGCAAATTGCCCTTTTAACAATTGCTGCAGGGAAACAGCCGGGAATTTGGATAGATCATAAGGCTTTTTGGTAACACTATCTGCCAGCTTATTATAAAGGGTATGCTTTATAATAATATTCATGCTGTCTTTTAATAATGAATCTTTTGCCGTTGTATCCCGACGGACGTAAGGCTTACTATAAAAAGGACGTTTTACTTTGCTTTTTCTGCCCTCATTCCCCTTAGCTAAGCCTGTAAGTGCATTTGTGGCAATTGCTGCGAAAACCACAAAGCACAGCCATAAGTATCGCATAATGAATGGATCTTTTAGATTGTAAAATAATTTTTGATTTAACGGGCCATGTGCTTTTATGCCTGCAAACGAGTTATGCAGATGACATGCACCTTTAGATTAAGTAGAATGTAATTCTTTTTCCATAGCGCTGATTTACAAGCGAAAAGAACAGAAATCAAAAATAACCGGCAGGAATATTTTTGATAGCGGCGCATAGCTATACACCCCCAGGTTTGCCATCAAAAATGACCATACCCAAGCGTTCTTTTCACTTTTGGTGATTAGGTTAATTAATAAAATTCTTGATACCTAAAATCTCAGCAAGAGATTTTTCCGAAGGATCAACCCCGTCAGATGATAGGCTTCTGAAAGATGAGGTACAGGTAAATAATGTTTTTCATGTCAGTGATATTGGTTAATTTAATAATTACATAAATCTCAAAACAAGCAGTTCAGGTAGCTTAAACGATTAAGTAATAAAGTATTTTTCACAATTGGTTTTAACAAATATAATTAAGAAAAACGTTTTACCAAGTAATATCAAAAAAATAATAAACTTTTATTATTTCAAGTAGCAACAATCGATCTCCATTGAAAAAATGACAAAAAAATCAACAAAAACTTTAGGTTTTTTCACAAAATATCAATAGTGCAGCCAGTAAAATCCTGATAAAATGTTAAAAAATCATGTTCCAACCAATTAAAATCAGCCATAAAATGTAAGAATTACATTTTTAGTTAAGTACTGCAACCTGCACTTCATATTCTTGCCCCGGCAATAGGTCTTTTCCGTTCTTTGTTTTCGATATTGCTTGCTCACTTTCTGCGAATTAAGTCCATCGGTTATAACTGCACACCGCTTCCCGGCGTGACCATCATTCACCTTTGGAAATATCAAAATGCGGGGATATTAGGCCGGACAGACGGACATCCACCGGTAAACCAATCATGTATATATTAAGATTGAAAAATTTATAGCCGCCGGAATAGCATACCGAAAAATTAAATAAAAACCGGGCAAAGATAAAATTATTGTAATGGGGTTATATCATCTTATTTTGTTACTCTTGGGCCCGAAGGCAAAAAATACAACCAGCCAAAACCGATTAGGAAAAGAATTGATGAGGCGATAAAAGATGGGAAGGCTATATCTGTATTTTTTTCTAACGCGTTATTTAGCGCGGTGTACAATAGCCATACCTGGATACTCACATTTAATATCAGGATCATGATCAATGCCAGCATGAGTGTGTTGGTTTTATTAGGATGTGCCTGATTTTGGGCTTCGCGGAAATTACTCATAACTTAATTATAATGTTTGTAAAGGCTAATGACCTTATGATCTGGATTGACGATTCGGATCCGGTTTGTCGTTATCGGGTTTAAAATCTTTGACGTATACTTCTTCCCCTTTAATCACTACAGTTAAACGGGGTAACGGTCGGGGCGGTGGGCCGGCAAGCACTTCGCCGGTAAAAGCGTCGAACAAGCCATTATGACAAGGACATTCAATTTTTCCGCTGCCGGGTTTATAAAAAACCGCGCAGGATAAATGGGTACATTTTTGTTCATAAGCCCTAAACTCATCATTCTCCATGCGAATAAGAATATAAGGAATAGTACTGCCATTGATCACAAACGAGCGGGTCCCTCCTACCGGAAGTTCGTGCTTCTTACAAACAAAGTGTTCACCCACGATTTTATCCGGCGGAAAAAATTAGCTTTTATGGCAACATACCCGCTTCCAACGGCCAACCCACCAGATACGAGGCATAAAAATTTTGCAAAATCACGTCGGCTTACCTGGGTAGATTCAAGCTGATAGACCGGAAAATCTTCTTTCCAGTGATTATCCTTTTTATCTGTGGCCATAAATAATGTCAGTCTATAATTAATGAAGTACTTCCTTTGGGCATCATGATGTTTACTTTGGTGCTCACACTTTCTTTTCCGAAAATAAAATTGTTAACAGGCGTGCTATTCGGGCGCATCTTTGCAATTTCTTCCCTTGTACCATAATACAGTGCCTGTGTTGGGCAAACGGTGGCACACATCGGTTTTTTGCCCGCGCTGGTTCTGTCGTAACACATATTACATTTCATCATCAGGTCATAGGCCTCATCTTTTTTAGGGACGCCGAAAGGGCATGCCATTACGCAGTTTGAACAGCCTATACACCGTGCTGTATTGGCAGTGTGTACTACGCCAAACTCATCTTTCGTTATAGCATCTGCCGGACAAACGTTAGCGCAAACAGGATCGTCACAATGCATACAAACCTGCACGGTGGTTTGTACGGTAACGGCGCGATCAATATAATTGACATGGATCATAGATTCGTGGCCGTTTGTTTCACACTCTGAACAAGCCATTTCACAGGCTTTGCATCCAATACATCTTTGCATATCTACAAAGAATTCCTGTTCTGTTCTGTAATTGGTTACGGGCATATCTTATAATTTCGGGTTACAATTTATTAAATACTCGCATACGCGCCTGACGCCGTTGACGGCGGCGATATAACGCCCAAAGGCTTCAGGTTACAGGCGCAAACTTTAAACTCCGGGATTTTTGATACCGGATCAAGCGTTGCCGGTGTAAACTGATTTGCCGACTTTTTGCCAGGCCAATGGTAAGGCAAAAAAACAGTGTCGGTGCGGATAGTCTCTACAATATTGGCAGGAAACTCATCTGTACCTCGACGGGTAGATACCTGCACCAGTTCATTTTGTTTAATTCCATATTTCCGGGCAAGTTCCGGGTGTATTTCTAATTTGGGTTCAGGATACAAATCAACCAGTTTACCTATCCTGCGGGTTTGTGTTCCGCTCAGGTATTGTGATACAACCCTGCCGGTTGTTAATATTACCGGGTATTCTTCATCTGTAATTTCACCGGGATCCCGGTAAGTCACCGGGTTAAAGTGGGCTTTACCGTCGGGAGTCGCAAATTTTTTATCTTCCCATAAGCGCGGCGTACCCGGATGATCCAAAGTAGGGCAAGGCCAGAAAACGCCCATTGTGTCTTCAATTTTTTGGTAAGTAATACCATAATAATCCGCAGTGCCGCCTTTTGAAGCAACCCTTAACTCATTGAATAACTCTTCGCTGTTACGATAAGTGAATTTATCTTCGGCACCAAGTCTTTTTGCCAATTCCAATATGATGGATGTATCGCTGCGTGCATGTCCCGGCGGGTTCACGGCTTTGCGGATCCGAACTACACGGCCTTCGGCGGTAGTAACCGTTCCTTCCTCTTCTTCCTGTAATGATCCGGCCAGAATAATATCAGCATGACGGGCGGTTTCATTCATAAAAAAATCAATACAAACATAAAACTCGAGTTTCTCCAGTGCTTCGCGCACATAATTATTATTAGGCAGAGAAACCAACGGATTAAAACAAATGGATAGCAGCCCTTTTACTTCACCCCGGTGAATGGCCTCAATAAGTTCATAGGCGGTGTAACCTTTGCCGGGCATATCTTTTTCATCAATTCCCCAAACCCCGGCTATATACTTTCGGTGTTCAGGATTGGTAATATCACGATTTCCCGGCAGCTGATCACATTTGTGGCCATGCTCTCTCCCCCTGTCCGTTTCCCTGGCCTGTAATAGTACCATAGCCGCAATATGGCTTACCAATACGGCCGGTTGCCAGGACAATATTGATACAGCCAAGCACATTATCTACACCTTTTGAATGATGTTCAATACCTCTGGCGTGTAACAAAAAGCTTGTTTTTGCTTTGCCCCACCATTGTGCTGCCAGTTCAATTTTCGCTTTTTCAATACCGGTAATTTCTTCGGCCCATTCCAGCGTGTAATCCTTAACAGCTGCCAATGCCTTATCAAAATCTGTGGTATGGTTGTCAATAAAATCATGATCGAGCATATCATGATCGGCCAGGTATTTAAGTATTGCGCCGTACAAAGCGGAGTCGGTTCCGGGCCTGACCGGTAAATGCAGATCGGCGGTCCTGGCCAGTGGAATAACCCTGGGGTCAACCACGATTAATTTTGCCCCATGGTCCCGCGCACGCCAAACCCAGTGTGTTAAAGTCGGAAAGGTTTCGCTGATGTTAGCGCCCGCTACAATAATCACTTCCGCCTTCTCCAGGTCGGCATACGTATTTGAGGTGCGGTCGAGTCCGAAAGCTTTTTTATTGCCGGCTCCCGCGCTAACCATACATAAACGACCATTATAATCTAAATTGGCGGTTTTCAATGCTACCCGCGCAAACTTGCCCATCAGGTAGCTTTTTTCATTGGTAAGCGAAACTCCCGACAGCACAGAAAAAGCGTTCTTTCCGTATTTTTCCTGTATCCGTTTTATTTCGGCCACGGTTTTATCCATCGCTTCATCCCACGAAACCGGAGTAAAGCCTACGCCTTCCTTGCGTTGTAAGGGCTGTAAAATCCTGTCTGGATGATTGTTCTGCATATATCGTTGTACGCCTTTTGGGCATAAACGTCCCTGGTTAAAAGGAAACTCCTCCCAGGGGTCAAATCCAACAACTTTATCATTTTTAACCAGTAGCTTTATACCACACTGCATTCCGCAGAAACAGCAATGCGTTTTTACCGCTTTATCCGGCTCATCACGGCCGGCAAAACCTTCGCGGGGAGGATAATTCAAATGCGGGCCAAACTGTTCTATTAGCTTTTCGGGCGAAACTGGTAAATGGGCCATAAATTTGTATTCTATGTTAAATTACTACTGCGTCAATTAACCGAAAAGGTTACCTCCATTTTGCTGCCTGGCTTTAAGATGAGCCATTGCCAATCTTGAGCGCTTCCCTTCTGGGCTCAGATCAAGGTGCGATGTACCATCCTCAAGTGTAAAGTCAAAGCCTAATTCTTTGGTTACAATTTTCAAGTCGTTTATATGCAACTGGGTAGCAAATTCCTGGTGGGTATGAGGGCATACCGCCATCCCCCTTTTTATACCTTCCTTTTTGTAAATATGAGCGCCTATCTGGGCCGGCCGTTGTATAATATGAAAAAACTTGCCAAACGGGATCCAGATAAGAAACATAATAACTGTTATAGCATGGGTTACGGCCATATAATCATATGCAATGCCTTTCATATATTCATAACCATAGCTCAAGCCAAGACCGGTAACAGCAATAGCTAAAAGCAGGATTAACGGCAGCAAATCACCCTCAAAAGTTTGCGTAGCAACTAAACCGGCATTAGTGAGGCGACGACGCATAAATATCAATACGCCGGCAATAACTAACCACGAGCACCAGTAAAGGGCCTTAAAAATCACAAAAGCCACAAATGAACCAAGTGCAAATTCAAACATTTTGAATCCGAAGAAATGGGCTTCATACATGTGCACTCTCGAGGGGTTTATACTGGTTGCGGGGTTCATGGTAAAATTTATCCAGCCAAAGGTTAAAGGAAAAGTAACACAGAAAGCCATTGTGCAACCTGTTGCCATTAAAAAATGGCCTATCCACCGGCTCCGTCCGCGGGGATAAATAAACTTTTGGAAGCCAATATTTTGTATAAACTCTTTTGCAAATGAAATAACATGCAAAAATATCTTCCCGGTAAAAAAAACTGAAAGGTGCGCTTAAAATACATCCAGGTAGGTGGCCTTTGCAACCATACGGTATAACGGTAAACTATTCCGAAAAAAGCGAACACAGTTCCGAATAAATAAATAATTAATGCGGGGTCGAAATTTTGAAGCTTACGTGAGCCATAAAAAACGAACGAGATTAACAATAAGGAAACTCCTGTAGCTATAAATAGGGCCTTTTTATTAAGAGACATATCCATCTGCTAATTGTATTAAGAAGTATGATAATTGCCGGTTTCAATAAGCCGGATTAGATTTTCACCAAAAATATACAACTATTTCTGATGCGGGTTTTCCTGGTTTCTGTTTATTATTATAATATGCCGTGGCTATTATAAAACATTTAAAAATACAAAAAAAACAGTTTCTTGTATCGGTTTTAATTACATTAGACTATATTCTTCAATAATTACCTTTTATTAATGCCTC
Organism: Mucilaginibacter sp. P25; assembly: GCF_050859465.1. Lineage (NCBI taxonomy): Bacteria > Pseudomonadati > Bacteroidota > Sphingobacteriia > Sphingobacteriales > Sphingobacteriaceae > Mucilaginibacter > Mucilaginibacter sp. P25. The sequence goes on from NZ_CP193937.1 coordinate 5,387,273, forward strand.
TTTATTTCCTGTTATCATAAACTTATTACGAAAATATGGAAGCTCAGCATACAGCACTACCACCTAAACCAGGCGAACCGATTACGGGCCACTCACTCCAAACTTTCTTCCCTGGTTACTTTGCTTTGGTAATGGCAACCGGGATAGTTTCGGTTGGTGCCTTTTTATATAATATGAAACAGGTTGCCAACATCTTGTTATGTGCTAACGTTATTTTTTATATTGTGCTTTGGGCTGTGCTCATATTCAGGGCAATTAAATACCCTACAGATGTATGGAAAGATATAAGCAGTTCGTCGCGTGGAGTCACTTTTTTAACCATCGTTGCCGCGAATAATGTTTTAGGGAACCAGTTTGCTTTAATGACCTCCTATAAAGATGTAGCCATTTTTTTATGGGAATTTGGCATCGTACTCTGGGTGATGATTACTTACACCTTTTTTATTGTGATCACCGCCAAAGAACCTAAACAAGGAGTGGAAGCGAGTTTAAGCGGTGCCTGGCTGCTCATTGTCGTAGCCACCGAATCTGTAGCGGTGCTGGGGGCTATTATTGCCGGTGAAATGGTTCATAAGGATGTTACTATTTTTATATCGTTTTGCGCTTTCCTCATTGGAGCAATGCACTATATGGTATTTATATCGTTAATTATATACCGCTGGCTTTTTATAAGCATGAAAGCGGAGTTGTTAACCCCTCCTTATTGGATAAATATGGGTGCCGTAGCCATTACCACGCTGGCGGGTTCACGTTTATTGATGTACTCACACAATCATGAATGGATAAGCGGCATTAGCTATTTTTTACCCGGGCTCACGGTTTTTTCTGGGCGTTTGCAACCTGGTGGATCCCTATCCTGTTTTTATTACCTGTATGGCGGCATATCATACAAAAAGTTCCCGTGAAATATGATCCGCAATATTGGTCGCTCGTTTTTCCGGCCGGTATGTACGCCGTAGCTACCTTTAATTTTTCCAAAGCGCTTGATCTCCCGTTTATCCTGCCCATTTCCAATATCTTTATTTATTTTTCAATTACAGCATGGGTGATTGTTTTTGCCGGAATGTTAAGAGAGTTCATCCGTTTTTTGCATTCAGAAAAGAGCCTTTAAATATTTCAAAAACTTAAGTATAAAGGCATTGCTTTATTCTAACCTCAAAAGCAACAGAAAGGGAGAACAATCAATAATAGTTAAAATCTGTTTTGGAAAAAGCGGCTAAGATTGTCCGGAGTTTTTTATTTAAAGGTCATTGTAATGTTTTGGCATAATTAACCGTATTGGTAATCAAATTGTATTTTTTTATTAAACCCAAAAAAAGGTTTTGAAATTTCAAAAAAAAGCCGATAATTGCCACCGAAATATCAGAAAACTCGAGCTATTGATTAAAGATTCGCATCTGGATACGATGCACCGGTCAATATCAACAGAAAGATATTTTAATATTACCATTTGGTTAATTTATTAGTTTCCTAAACCTTTCTTTTTGATGAGCATCCGTATAACTATCCGATCCTTATATGTTTTAATTTTACTATCCTTCACTGCTGCGTTAAAAGGCTATAGTCAAACCATACCAGTTGGAAGCTATGCTGAGGAGCTATTACGCAGGGATCAGGTAGCAGGAAATACAGGCAATACGTCATCGCTTGTTATCAGGCCTTTAGCTTCAACGGTTGCTGATCCTGCGTTTCAGCCATTGATTTCGAGCCATGAGTATTTAAAATTCAATTTCATGGGCATGCCATCGGGTTTACGCATCCTTCCGTTTAACTGGTTAAATGAATACAACGTGAACCGTCCCTTTGGCTACAATAATTCCTCCTTGTATCCCAATGCAGGCTATCAAAGCATGCTTAGCGGCGGTTTCTTGTTAAAAGCCGGAATTCTCAACGTACAGATAAAACCTGAGCTGGTTTACGCACAAAATAAAAGCTTTTCAACTTTTGCAGATGTACAGGCCCGAAACAATTCGCCGGCACTTATGGGTGCTTATTTTGGCCAAATCAATGGAATTGATGCACCCGAACGATTTGGTACATCTTCTTTAAAACATCTTTATCCCGGGCAATCAAAAATCACTTTGACGTATAAAAGCATTGAAGCCGGCGTATCTACAGAAAACTTGTGGTGGGGACCAGGAATAAGAAATTCAATCATGATGAGCAATTCGGCCCCTGGCTTTTTCCATTGGACCTTCAATTCAACCAAACCGGTTAAAACACTGGTTGGCTCATTTGAGTGGCAGATCATAGGAGGCAATCTAAAACAATCGGGTTTTGCACCAGACGATGTAAGCAAACTTATATACGGCAGCAATTTATATAGCCCCAAACCTAAAGTTACAAGGTATATTTCGGCCTACAGTGTCAACTGGCAGCCTAAATGGCTAAAGGGCTTATACCTTGGCCTTTCTGCTTATGACTATCTTGACAAAGACTCTCTTTATCATAATAAAAACATTATCCGTAAAGTAATTCCGGTTATTACCGGCTCTTCACTAAAGGCGAATGACATCAACAACGGACAAAACGGCGACCAACAGGATTTTGCGTACGCGCTCAACATCAGACAACTGCTACCTTTATACAAAGCTGAAATTTACTTTGAATGGGCTCGTAATGACCGCACCGGAAGTATTTCTGACTTTTTACAGGAACCCGAGCATTCATCAGCATATACCTTTGGCGGACGCAAATTGTTTGAACTTAGCCGGGGCGGCTTTATACAAATTAAATCGGAAATAACACAGTTGCAAAGAGCGCCAACCTATTTGCTGCGTGACAGAACCTTCATGGTATATCCATTCGCAAAGCCCGAGAGACGGTTATACCAATTATGGCAGATACATAGGTGCTGGAATCGGACCAGGTGGTAACAGCTTTATCTTTGATATAAGTTACCTCAAAAATTACAACTCTTATGGCCTTATGCTGGAAAGGCAGTTACATAACAATGATCTGTATTACCAGGCTTTTACTGAAGCCAGAGTAAGCAATCTTCACTGGGTAGATATTGCGGGTACATTTTATGCTAATCATAAATTTAAAAACTACCTGCTCTCGGCAGAAGCTACCCCTGTTTACACGTTGAATTATGAATACAAAAATGGCTCGACTTTCAATTTACATGCCAGGATTAACTTTACTTATTTTTTTAATTAATGAACAATTTTAGCCCCGATTTTTAGTTTATCGATCAACACACCATTTATACTAGAAATTAAAAAAATCACTTTAACCCCTAAAATGGGAAATTGGTTTACTTTTGCAGAAAATATTATCATTTATTGGAGTGTTATTTTATACTCTGATGACTTTCACATATGAACAGACTTCGCTTTCTTATATTTTTAATTGCTGTACTCAGTTTCGGAGCAGTTACTAATATTACCGCCCAAACCAACTTACAAAACATTTCCTCAATTAATGTCGACGATATTTCAGATCAGCAACTGATTCAGCTGCTACAGCAAGCTCAAAAATCAGGATTAACCGACGCTGAGTTGCTACAGCAAGCTCAAAGCCGGGGAATGTCAGCCGCACAGGTTCAAAAGTTAGAACTTCGTATAAAAAAATTAAGGACCAAAAACAACGAATCATCCAATACCCAACCCGATTCGACACTTACACGGCAAGGCAGGCAACTTAATTATAAACCAGATACTACTGATACCCTTTACACCAATAAAGATTTATTTGAAAGCTTAAAGCCAAAAATTTTTGGCGCCGATATTTTTAAAAATAAAAACAGTTCATTTGAACCCAATCTTAAACTGGCTACCCCGTTAAATTATATTGTTGGGCCTAATGATCAGCTTAACATAAGTGTTTACGGCAGCTCTTTGGTAAACTGGAAACTGGAAGTATCCCCCGAAGGAAATATAAACATTCCGGGGGTTGGCATTTTAAATGTTGGCAGTAAAACTATTGAACAAGCCACAGCTTTGATAAAAAGTAGGCTTGCAGCGAATAATTATGCGGTTGGCCGCGGTACAAGCGTACAGGTTACCCTTGGAAATATCCGTAGTATTCAGGTAATTATTATAGGGCAGGTAGCTAAACCGGGCACTTATACCCTACCCTCGCTCGCTACCGTTTTTAATGCATTATATATGGCAGGCGGCCCAAATGATAATGGTAGCTTAAGGCAGATAGAGGTTATCAGGAATAACCACATTATCAGGCACCTGGATGTTTATGATTTTTTGTTAAAAGGCGATCAGAAAAACAACATTACCCTGCAGGATCAGGACATTGTACGCGTACCAACGTACCGGACCAGGGTGCAGCTTGTTGGTGAGATTAAAATACCTGCCTTGTTTGAAGTTTTGCCGGGTGAAAGCCTGGATAACATTATAACTTATGCCGGAGGTTTTACTGATAGTGCATATACTGCCAGGATCAAAGTATCGCAGGTAAGTGATCAGCAGCGCAAAATAACGGATGTGTTGGAAGCCGATTATAAAAACTACATTCCGTTAAGGGGCGATAAGTATACTATTGAACCTATTATATACAGGTTTGAAAACAGGGTAGTAATAAAAGGAGCAGTTTTCCGGCCTGGCGATTATGAACTGCAAAGTGGGCTAACACTGCTGCAATTAATTGACAAAGCCGCGGGATTAAAAGAAGACGCTTTTACCGAACGCGGTACAATTACCCGCCTAAAGCCGGATAACAGTACCGAAATAATAGGGTTTAATGTTAAGGACGTTATCAATAAATCTGTAAATATCCCCTTACAGCGTGAAGATATTGTTAACATCTCGTCCATATTTGATTTAAGAGATAAATACACCGTTACTATTAATGGTAATGTAAGGAAACCGGGGAAGTTTGCTTTTTCAGAAAATATGAAAGTAGAAGACCTGATTTTAAAAGCCGGCGGTTTTGCAGAAGGCGCAAGTACAAACCGTATTGAAGTAGCCCGGAGGATAACCGATGCCGATCCTTCATCTAAAAACAGTTCAGTATCGCAGGTTTTTAGCGTTAATATTGACGGTAAGCTGAAACCGGCAGACGCTAACTTTGTGCTTACGCCCTTTGATATTGTTTCGGTATATAGCCTGCCCGGATATGAAAAGCAAAAAACAGTAAAGGTTGAGGGCGAAGTTTTATACCCCGGCTCCTACACCATCAAAAGTAAAAACGAAAAAATATCCGACCTGATTGCCAGGGCTGGCGGGCTTACCGCCTCGGCCGATGCAGCGGGCGGTTCGCTAAAACGCGATAATTTTGCAATACTGGGTATAGATAAAAACAAAGCAGATACGGCATCAGTAAATGCTGAACGCTCGGCCCGGATAAACAGGTTAAAACAATCATACAAAGATTCGACGAAAACCACTACCGATACCGTACAACAAAGAAATAATTATGTTGGTATTGAGTTGGATAAAATTTTAAAGTCTCCCGGATCAAAAACAGATTTGCTTTTGGAAAATGGCGATGTTATCAGGGTGCCAAAGCAACAGCAGATTGTTCGTGTTAACGGCCAGGTACTTTACCCAAGCGCCGTGGTATTTGACAAATCAAAATCATTTAATGATTTTGTTTCCAATGCCGGCGGTTACGGGCCGGATGCACTGAGGCGCGGCGCATATGTGGTTTACCCTAACGGAACGGTAAAAGGCACACGGAAGTTTCTTTTCTTTAATAATCATCCATCTGTTAAACCTGGTAGTGAAATATATGTACCTAAAAAATCAGAAAGTAAGGGTAATACTGCCCAAACTATATTAGGGTTTACTACCGGACTGGCTTCTTTGGGAGCAATTATTTTAGGGATATTAAGTTTGAATAAATAGCAGCTAAAAATCACCAAACTTTATTCATGACTCAAACTATAAAACATAGCCCCGACGAAATTTCAATAACAGATTTTGTAAAAAAAATTCGGTCGGTGTCTTCATATCTCAAAAGCAAATGGCTCATAATATTAATTACCAGCATAGCAGGTGGAGGATTAGGGTTAGCATATGCGATACTAAAAAAACCGTTTACACGGCCTCTTCTACTTTTGTATTAGATGATGGAAATAAATCCGGTGGTTTAAATCAATATGCAAGTTTGGCCTCCATGGCTGGTATAGATATTGGCGGAGGAAGCGCCGGTGGAATATTTCAAAACGATAATATTCTTGAACTATACAGATCACGTTTAATGATTGAAAAAACATTGTTAAGCGAAGCAACCTTTAACGGCAAAAAGCAACAATTAATTGAAAGGTACATTGACTTTAACCATCTTAGAGACGTTTGGAAACAAGAAGATAATAACGGTGATATTTCATTTACCGGCAGTTCAGATAATTTTAGCCGTAAACAAGACAGCATTATTTCTAAGCTTGTTGAAGTACTCAATAAGCAATCGCTTACAGTTAGTAAACCGGATAAAAAACTGAGCATTATAAGAGTAGATGTTACAAACAAAGATGAATTGTTTGCAAAGGAATTTAATTTGAAACTTGTTGCAAATGTTAACGACTTTTACAAAACAACAAGGACCAAAAAGAGCAACCAAAACATACAAACACTTCAATTCCAAGCAGACAGCGTTAAGAGGGTTCTAAATAATTCAATTAATGGAGTTGCATCAGCAATAGATGCTTCACCTAACGCAAATCCCAGCCTGCAGATATTAAGGGCCCCGTCTCAGCGAAAACAAATAGATGTACAGGCAAGTACCGCTATTTATGGGGAGATTGTAAAGAACCTTGAACTTTCAAAAATGTCATTGAGACAGGAGACACCATTAATTCAATTAATTGACAGTCCCATACTGCCTCTCGAAAAAACTAAACTTAACAAACTTGTAGGATTTTTTGTGGGGATGTTATTAGCATCTTTGTCAATAGTATTAATACTATTATTATTCAGACAATCCAAATTGGTTCCTAAAGCTTAACTAATACATGAAGATCAGCATTATACTACCTCATGTAATTCGAAGACCAGGAGGGGGCACAAAAATCATGTATGAGTTTGCTAATCAGCTAAGTGATTTAGGTCACGAGGTTGTGGTATATAATTGCATACAAACGTCTTTTTTTGAATTATCGGGGCTAAAACTATTAGTAAAAAGATTGTACCTGTTTTTTAATAAACACCCGGCATGGTACAAATTCAATAAAAGCATAAAATCAACTATCATTAAACAGGTAAGCAATATCTTGATTGATGATGCTGAAGCAATTTTTTTACAGGATGGTCATTAGCGTATGACCTCCAAAAACTCAGTCAAACTAAAGGAAAAAAATTTAATCTGATTCAAGATCTTGAATTTTGGACAGGCGAAAAAGAAACTATTATTGATTCGTATTTATTCAAGAACATAATTAAGCTAACTTATTCAAATCACATACAAAACTATATAACACAGTTAGGCGAACAGGTTCATAAAGTTTCAATTAGTGTTGATACGAACTTTTTTAAAATAGCATCGCCCATTGAGAAACGGGTTGAACGCACTATTTGTATGATGTATTCAACAGAGGAAAGAAAAGGGTCGAAGTTTGGTCTTGAGGCCTTGCTTAGGCTTAAAGAGCAAAACAACGATCTAAAGGTTCATTTATTTGGGACTTCCGCCGGACCTTTAAATTTGCCGGAGGGATTTCAATATCACCAAACGCCTAAAAACCTGCCGCAGCTAATGAATAGCTGCTCTATATTTTTAACCCCGAGTTTATGGGAGGGGTACGGAATACCGGGTATTGAAGCTATGCATTGCGGGTGCGCAGTAGTTTGCTCGGACGCTGAAGGACATATGATGTATGCTAAAAATAATGACACTGCCATTGTTTTTAAAGCTGGGGATACCAATAATATTGTTCATGCACTATCAATGCTGCTTAATGACGATAAGGAGCGGATAAGAATAGCAAAAAATGGGAATAAATTTATTTTAGGTCAAAAGTCATGGGCGGATTGCGCGATCGAACTGACCGATATTTTTGAAAAAAATAAATAGTACTTCAGAAAAAGTTCTTTGGTATATACGTCTAAAACCTAAACCATTTTACAGATTAATACTTTTTTAAAGTCAAAGCACGTTGAAATTTAAGTCAAAACTAAATCAGTATTTTAAAAAATCCAGTATTGCAATAACTATCGGCTTGGGAGGGCTTAAGCTCATAAAGGCAGTATTAACATTAGTTATAATTATACTTTCCGCTAAGTACTTTGGCGCTTCATCTGATAGGGATGCCTGGCTTGTAGGGGTATCGATAATTACGGTATTTATACAACTCTTATTTGGCCCAATCAACGAAACTTTTATTACAAAATATATTCACATCCGTGAAGAAGAATCGGAACAAAGCGTAAACGATGCTACAAACTCATTAGTATCAACTATAATTATCTTATCTCTTATTATCAGTGCAGGTATATTTTGTTTTGCGGATAGTCTTGCAAACTTATTTGCACCGGGCTTTACCGAGGACCAAAGAAAGGTACTGGTTTTGATGATCGATATTTTGATTCCTTCATTGATTATGCTGGAAATTGTTAATATCTGGAGTTCTATTTTAAATGCTTACAAATCATATTTTATTCCCGATCTATTTTCATTTGTTTCGCTTACGCTCAATATCATATTGATTATCATACTATCGCCGTCAATAGGCATATACTCATTAATTGTGTCAGCATATATAGGCTCAATACTTCTGCTCATTATACTGTATCGGGAACTTAAGTATAAATTTAATTATAGTTTCAAATTTATAATTCCAAATTTCCAACAGGTAAAACCCTTCTTCCTCTTCGCGTTACCTTTATATGTTAATTACTTGTTCTCACAGGCCGATACTATTATTGAACGCAATATAACAACCACAAAAGGCACCGGTAGTGTGTCAATGTTAGATTATGCCAGGAAATTTACTGAGCTGCCTACAGGTTTGATGATTGCAGTTGTAACAACGGTATTAACTCCTCTGTTATCGCTTTATGCAGTTAAAAACACAGCGAAAGAGTTAATGGAAGAAACTCAGAAGTATTTTAGGTTTACCATATTGCTGATTTTGCCTATTTCCATTATGTTGATTATTGCACCTCGAGAGATTATTGAAGTGGTTTTAGTTCGGGGTAAATTTGTAGAACAATATGTTAACCCTACAAGTCTGTTGCTTAGGTGGTATGGGCTTGGGTTATTTGCGGTTATATTTTATGTAGTTTATACCCAACTTTTAATTGCCCAAAAAAAAGTATATTTTTTTCTAAGGTTGTGATATTAACCTATGTGGTTAAAATAGGCTTCAATATTTTTTTTAACAATTATTTTGAATTAAATACATTTCCCATATCATCAATGCTATCCAACTTTATAATGGGGTTAATACTTATGTATTTTGGACTGAAAGAATTTAGGAAAAAGATGCTTACTGATGCCTTTTTCATGCTCTTGATATTTTCTTTATTAGCAACAGGCGGGCTTTTTTTCATGATTATTTAAAACCGTATTTAAAAAACAACCTGTTAGTAATATTTATCTCTTTCGCGTTCATCTTTAGTTTTGAGCTTATTTTAATTTTGATTTTGAGAATCGATGAAGCGAAGATAATTAGCAGGTTCTTCAGTTCATCATATAAGCGAGTTTTTTTAAATGGAAAAAAAGATTAAAATTATTGAATGCGCAGATCAACTGGGCTTAGGCGGCACCGAATATGCACTCCAATTATATTGTAAATATTTAGATAAGGAAAAATTTGATGTTACTGCGGTTGGCCTCTACAAAGGCGGGGAAAGAGAGCAATTAATTAAGGGCCTCGGTATTAAAGTGGTGGTATTAAATGGAGACTTTAACGAATTCGAAAAGATTATTGAAGGAACAGATGTTTTTCATTGGCATGGATATGGTCAGGTGGACGAAAAATTATTTGCTTCTTTAAACAAAAACAAACCCCGATTAATAATTCAAACTAACGTTTTCGGCCACTTTGAGAAATCGCCATTTTATGATCTTATTGACTTTGATCTGTATATCTCAAAAATGATATTGGTGCGGCGAATGGCACTTGACGGCTCATATGCAGAGCAATTTGTGGGTAAGCGAAAGGTATTGCCGTATCCGGTTGACATAGATTTTTTAAAAGATGAAAATATAGAACCTCCCTTGGCAGATGTTGAACAATTTAAAATTAAGCATAACATTAATGACTGCTTTGTGGTAGGTCGGGTAGGCCGCGCCGACGATCATAAATTTGATATGATAACACTTACCGCTTTTGCTGAATATCTCAACTATAACAATAATGCTAAATTTTTATTGGTGGGTGCCACGAAAAGGATGCTTGCGTTGATCAAAAAACTAAAAATAACTAACAGCGTAATAATATTAGATAACACAACTCATATGAAACAGCTTCTTACTTACTATAAAGCAATGGATGTTTTCTTAGCAGCAAGTAATATAGGCGAAAGTTTTGGAATGGTGATGGCTGAGGCAATGAGTATGGGAGTACCGGTGGTAACCATTAGCACCCCCGCTAAAGACAATGCACAGGTTGAAGTTGTAGATAATGGGGATACCGGCTTTGTGACATATCGATTAAAAGAGACGATAGCCGCTGCAATTAATCAGATTTGTTGTAATCCGGAACAGGCAAAACTATTTGGAAAAAACTCCATTCAAAAAATATACCGCTCCTACAGAGCTCAAGATATAGTTCATAGCCTCGAGCAGTTAATATTAAAAAACTTAGGCATTGAATTTAAAGATGCACCTTACTTAATTGTAAATTGGGATAACGATCTTAAAGCTGATTATAAAAATAGATGCAGCAATTTATTCGGACAACCGAATCTTATCGGCAAAATAAAAGTAAGGTATTACCAAACATTTGCTTATAAAGTTCACAACAAGCTTTTTAGCATAATAAGAAAAATGTGGTAATGAAAATATTATTTATTAGCTCGGCTCAACAGCCCGATTACTTATGCGATGCCATGTACCACGGCCTAAAAACCGTTTATGAACAGGGTGTTGAGGCGGTCAACGATATGTGGTATATGTACACTTCCCTGTTAACCGACGAACAAAAACACTTATATGGCAAAGGTTTTTCCCTTTATGGGCTATTGGCTCCTGAAATTAAAAATGTACCTCCAATTAACGACGTGCTTAACCGAATCCGGGAAGGCTATTATACTTATATCGTTTACGGCTCTGTTCAACAATGCAAATTATTTCTTGACCTTGTTATTGAAAATTACAGTTCAGATAAAATCATCTTTATAGATGGGGAAGACCGCACGTCCATTGTTAAAGAACTAACAACTAAAGGGTACTATTTTAAAAGAGAACTGATAAATAGCACTCCAACAGTTTACCCGATAGGGTTTGCAATTCCTGCCAAAAAAATTGTAAAAACGATTCCACAGAAAAGCAGAGAGTGGGCAATTAACTATCCGGGTAAGCTACATACATACATACATAAAACAGAGGATTCATATTATTTTGATTATCAGACATCAAAGTTTGCTGTAACGTTTAAAAAAGAAGGGTGGGATTGTTTGCGGCATTATGAAATCTTGGCAAACGGTTGCCTGCCCTATTTTAAAGACTTACATGAATGCCCTGATAAAACTTTAACAAATCTCCCTAAAGATATATTGCTGAAAATAAAAGCTAAAATTGAAAGTGGCACTCCATTCTCTGATGAAGAATATAGTGAAACTGTAAACGGCTTATTGGAATTTACAACTCAAAATTTAACTACCGAAGCCTTAGTGGATTATGTTTTTAAAGTGGTAAAAAGCACCGTTGACAAAAAAACTGTTTCCGCCAGGCTTAATTTTGCTGAAGATGCGGTTATTTTAAAGACAAGATTTATAGATGATGCATTGAACATATTTAAAAAAAACAATCCGGTTATTATTCATTATAGTTTATCCTCTGTTCAGGAATTAAGATATTTGCAACATACTCCCGGTATAGTTTATGCACAGACTTGTTTTAAATCTGCAATAGATACATCGTGGTCAAAGGCTATTAATCTTCTTGAACTACGGGAACAACCGGTTTCGTTTGCTGATGTTATAATTTCAGATATGACATTGCCATACCAGGAAGACATTCTTGATTATATGCAAAACGTTATTAAAGCTATGAATCATGATACAAGATTGATTATTGTGGTGCCCAATTATAAAAGCTTTTCAACTGTATTGGGTTTCATTAAAAATGATCTTAAGTTTGGTCGACTGACGCTTGCTAAAACATCTCAGGTTAACTTTTATTCAAGCAAATCATTGCTAAAATTTTTAAAGTCATTTAACCTATACCAAAGCAGGCAATTAGCCTATGATTTTGATAATAGCCATCCGATCAAAAGAGTTTTGAACAAATTTAATTTTCTGCGGTATTTTACCTGTCGAAAACTGATGATTGAAGCGAGGTTAAAACATGAGTAAAGTATTCATAGTTTTAGTAAATTATACTAAGTATAAAGATACAATTGAATGCTTGGAAAGTGTTTTAAAATCTTCATACCAAAATTTTGAGGTTATCATAATTGATAATTCGCCCAACGATGAATCTGAATATAATATTCGTCGATGGCTCAAAGGTGAATATAATTGTTCAGAAATAAACACGTTATTCCCTGAATTGGTTTATCCTATGCTTGGCAAACCAATTTCGTATACCTATTTAAAAGAGGCTCAGCTTGAAAAAGCTGAGCCGGCGCCTAATAAGGTACTATTTATAAAAGCTATTAACAGAGGTTTTGCCGCTGCTAATAATTTGGCATTTAAATATATTTTAAAAAGTGCTAATCAATCATCATTCGTTTGGCTACTCAATAACGATACCGTTATTGAAAAAGAAACGTTAAAAAATATGATTAACTTTTATAAAAATAACGATCCGGTATATGTTATCGGAAGCAAACTCAAATATTATTATAAAAAAGAGGCTTTGCAGGCAATATGTGGCCGATACAATAAATGGCTGGGAAGTACCTATCATATTGGCGACGGAGAAATAGACCGTGGGCAGTATAACAATTACGTAATGAGCAATGACAATTATATTGTAGGAGCATCAATATTTTTTCCAATTGTTTTTTTAAGCACTGTTGGCGTGATGAATGAAGACTATTTCTTGTATTATGAAGAAATGGATTGGATTTTGACAGGACGCAAATATGGCTTTAAAATAGCGTTAGAACCAACCGCGATAGTATATCATAAAGAGGGAGCTTCAATAGAAGGAGCTTCGTTAAACGGGAAAAATAAAGACAAATCTGTTGCCGATTATTTCTCTATAGTGAATCGGCTTAAGTTCACAAAAAAATGGTATCCTCAATGTACTGTCAGTGTTACTATAGGGGTATTTTATGCATTATTAAAGAGGTTATTAAAGGGCAGGGTGAGGTTCGTAACAAGGGTGACCAAAGCTGTTGTTAAAGTTTTGTTTACATCCTATACTGGTAAAATATAATTAATGAATAATTTTATTCTGTTCATTTCCCTTACAATTTTAACAATAGGACCGATACTAGTTTGGCCCAGCAGGTACAATGTGCCTATGTTGCTTAATGTAGGTTTTGTATTTGTCGCTTATTTCGTTCCGCTTATAATGCTAAGCGATAATGAAAATTATAGCGGAGAAGTTTTTGATTTATTTTACAAGATCACCGTTTTAGGCGCCTTTGCTTATTTATTGGGATTAATTATAGGTTACCTTGTACCTCTAATAAGAATGCCCTTAAGTTTTGTGATACGTGATAATGAATTTTATCAAAAACGGTTTATTAAACTTACACAGATTTTTCTGATTATAGGTGTCGCAGGCATGCTATTAAGCTACCTCTTAATGGGTTTTGTGCCAGCATTTGCAAGTGATCCGTTAAATGCAAAGTTTTTTAGGGGCGCTTATGAAGCTCCATATATGCGTGTAGCAGTTTTATACCGCATTTCTAATCTTATCTTAATAAATGCCCTCGGCTTTGGCTTTATTTTGGTTTATATCAAGCGGACATTTTTTAACATTTCCCTTGTAATACTCGCTTCATGTGTTCTGTTATCAACTTTGAACCGTGGAACAACGGCATTTGCGCTATTAACGGTTATTGGCCTGGTGTGCGCTGATAAAGGCCGACTATATTCGTGGTTATTCGTTATTTTCAATTCTTTTACAATAATTATAGGCAGTATCTCCTACTACATAATAGGGCTTATTTTTGGCATAGATCAATTCACTGATCTGTATTCCGAAGATTCATTGTGGACGCTGATTGCTTCGGGGGCACCGGACATATCAGATCAACTACAATTTTTAAAAATGTATCTGCTTAACCCGGAGCTAACTTATGGAAAAACTTTTTTGGGAGGATTAATTCCGGGTCATTACCAGTGGAACCCCTCGGTTTGGGCACTAAAAGTAATAAGTCCTGACACCGACCTAAATGACATTACTTCTGGAGGGCTAAGACTGCCTGTATCTATATGGGGATATACGGCATTTTCATGGCTTGGCGTTATTGCTGTAAGTCTCATATCAGGTTTAATAATGGGATATTTTACAAAATATCTGAAACATTGGATAAAAAGCGGCAGCATGTCAAAAAACATTGTTGCAATAACGTTTTATAGTCTTATCGGCATTCAACTATCGGGGTTTTACGTTTTTTCATACATGTTTTTCCCGCCTTTAATAGTACTTTTTTTCTATGTTTTTATTTTAAAAAAGTAAACATGAAAATTATTATCAACGCGCGTTTCCTCACCCAAAAACTTACAGGAGTGCAACGTTTTGCCATTGAGATAGCAAAACAGTTAAAATTGATGATGCCGGGGATTATATTTGTGGCTCCGTCCAACATCATTCACCACGATCTGGCTCAGCAGCTTGGTGTAATCATCATAGGAAAAAATAAAGGGGTTATATGGGAGCAGCTTGATTTACCATTATATTTAAAAAAGAACAGCAGCCCCTTACTTATCAACATGTGCAATGTTGCACCGCTATTTTACAACAATCAGGTAATTACCATACATGATATTGCCTTTTTAGTTAATCCACAGTGGTTTAGCAAAAACTTTGTAAGGTTTTACAAATTCCTGGTACCAAAGATAAGCAGGAAAGCTAAGCGCATATTCACTGTAAGTGATTTTTCAAAAACTGAAATCGTAAAGTATCTCCATGTCGAAGCCGCAAAAATAAAAGTGATATATAATGGCATATCTGAACTCCCCTCTCCTACACCTGTTAAATCAGATTACGGCAAGTATATATTGGCTGTAGGATCAATAGATAAAAGAAAAAACATACAGAACCTTGTGCAGGCCTTCGGATCAATAAAACACAGAGGTATTAGACTTATAATAGTTGGAGACAGCAACTCGATTTTCAATAACGAAGATAATGCGCATCTTGATGTACATCCTGATATTATATTCACCGGGCGCGTTAACGACCACGAACTTGCAGGTTTATATAACAAAGCAAGTTTATTTGTCTATCCAAGTTTATATGAAGGTTTCGGAATTCCGCCGCTTGAGGCAATGGCCCAGGACTGTCCAACGTTAGTATCTGACATAGACAGCTTGCGTGAAGTTTGCGGTGATGCCAGTGTTTATGTAAATCCGCTCAATGTTGCGGAGATTTCGAAAAATATTGATTTACTTATTGAAGATGTGGCATTATGCGGGCGTCTTGTTGAAAACGGAAAACAAAATATAAAGCGGTTTAGCTGGGAAACTTCGGCCAGGCAAATTGTCAATTCCATTACTGATTTAATTACACAACCTTGAAAGTCGCATTAGTACATGAATGGCTTACCGTAATTGGGGGCTCTGAAAATGTTTTTAAAGAAATTGCCGCATTATATCCGGATGCGGATATTTATACGCTTGTAGCCCGCGAGGAAACCATTTTTAAGCTTGGCCTTTCCCGGCATAAGATAAACACTTCTTTTATTCAGAAACTGCCATTTGCAAAAACTAAATACCGGGCCTATCTGCCTTTATTTCCTTTGGCTATTGAGCAGTTTGATTTATCAGGCTATGATCTGATTATATCATCCTCACATGCTGTAGCTAAAGGAGCTTTAACCAATTCAAACCAAATACATATCTGTTATTGTCATTCGCCAATACGCTATGCCTGGGACTTGCATCATCAATATTTAAAAGAATCCGGGTTGGACAAGGGCCTGAAGGGCTTCATAGCGAAATATTTGCTGCACCGCGTCCGGCAGTGGGACATCATAAGCACCAACCGGGTCGATCATTTTATCGCTAATTCAAACTATATAGCCAGGCGAATTAAAAAGATCTACGGCCGTGAAAGTACAGTTATATACCCCAACGTAGCAACAGAAGATTTTTTACCTGTTTATGAAAAAAGGATTACTACGTTACCTGTTCACGGTTTGTCCCTTATAAAAAAATTGATCTGATTGTGCAAGCCTTTGCCCAGATGCCTGATAAAAAATTATTTGTTATTGGCGAAGGTCCTGATTTTAAAAAGGTGAGCAAATTAACTACCTCAAATACAACCTTACTTGGCTATCAACCATTTGATGTACTCAAAAAATACCTGGCCGAAGCTAAGGCGTTTGTGTTTGCAGCTGAAGAGGACTTTGGCATTTTACCTGTTGAGGCCCAGGCCTGCGGCACTCCTGTAATTGCCTTTGGTAAAGGGGGCGCGTTGGAAAGTGTTGTCGAAAACAAAACAGGCATATTCTTCTATGAACAATCTGCCGAAGCCATTAAAGAGGCAGTGGAGCGTTTCGAGGTTAACGAATCGTTATTTAATTATAAAGAAATTACCCGGCACGCTTCTTCTTTTTCAACAGATATATTTAAAAATGAGCTACTTGTCCAAATTAATAATAAAACACAAAATAAAATAAAGAATTATTAGTTTTTAATTGTAGCGTTCTCGATGAATACCCCGTAATTAAGTTTAACAAACATTGGTTTTATTTAAAAACGATTCGTTTTAGTAAAATTATTATATTTGCACAACTTAACCCTGATCGCAAATGCGCTACTCTAAACTACTTCAGCCATTCACATTTTTTTGTGATTTAATCTTATTAAATATTGCACTACAGTGTGCCCACCTATTTATATTTGCATTTTATTCTGTCAGAAATACAGTCGACTGATTTTTTATTATTAGTTAACTTAACCTGGATTACCATTGCTTCGGTAACTAAAAACTATATCATAAAAAGGCCCCTGATATTAAGTGACAATTTAAGCAAATTTATGTCCTCTATCGTATACCACCTGGTAATGGTTCTGGGGATAGTATATTTCTTTAAGCTTTATGAGATAAGCAGAATGGTGATGTTTTGCACGTATCTTTTGTTTTTTATCTTTATAGTTGTTCAGCGCTCCCTAATCTTTTTCACACTCGATTTTATTCGTAAAAAAGGTTATAATATTAAACATGTCATCATAATTGGTAATGCTGATATCGTTAACCGGGTAAAAAAATCATTTTCAAGGCATCCGGAGTACGGGTATAATTTTATTACCACCATACCCGAAGAAATGATTGAGAGCCTGCCCCATGAAATATTATTTGATAAAATCCTTGAGGCCAAGCCAGATGAAGCGTTTATATGCTACAAATTTATGGATCAGCTTTTATTAAATAAACTGGTTAATCTCGGCGACCAACATTCCATTAAAATTAAACTGGTTTCGGACCTTGTACTTGATAACAGCTATGCCAGTATCGTCAATTATGAAAATCTCCCTGTAATACAGCTTTCTTCTTCCATTGAGCTTAGTTTGAAAATTATTTTCTTCAAGCGCTGTTTCGATATTATGTTTTCCCTTTTGGTAATGATCCCTGGGCTTCCTGTGTTTATTGCATTAGCGATAATAACTAAATTAACTTCAAAAGGTCCGGTTTTTTATCGCCAGGAAAGAATTGGCAGGAATCATAAACCCTTCAGAATGTATAAGTTCAGAAGCATGTATGTAAATTCAGAACAAGCCGTTCCGATGCTGTCAAAAGATAAAGATCCCCGAATTACCAAATGGGGTGTATTTTTACGTAAATCCAGGCTGGATGAATTACCCCAGTTTTGGAATGTTTTAAAGGGCGACATGTCTATCGTTGGTCCCAGACCAGAGCGGCAGTATTTTATTGAGCAACTCATAGAAGAATCACCTAACTACAAAAAGTTATTTAAACTCAAGCCGGGTCTCACCTCTATAGGACAAGTAAATTATGGCTATGCCGAAAATGTTCAGGAAATGCGTCATCGTGTTCGTTATGATCTTATATATTTAAAAAACATCAACTTTAATAACGACTTAAGCATAATTTTCCAAACCATAAAAGTGATGGTTCAACTCAAGGGAAAGTAAACGTTATTCCCAAACTCGGGATAACGATCTCTCGAAAATATAATAAGTATTCAAAAGACAGAGCAGGATGGTAATGAAACCATCCTGCTTTATTTTTATAAACCAATTTACCGGTTACCCTATACATTAAATTATGAGAGCACCATTTCTTATTGGATGTTTTTTATTTTCATGGCTCACTACCTCGGCACAAGTGGTTTTAAAAAATCTTTTAACCGAAAACCTGAAAAACCCAATTTGTATTGATGCACACAATCCGCGTTTTAGCTGGCAACTTGCAGAAAAAAATAATATACCCGTCGGCCAACAAGCTTATGAAATACAAGTAGACTCAGCCTCGTTCAGCGAAAATAATACAACCCCGTTATGGTCGAGCGGAAAAATAACATCAAATCAGTCAGTGTATGTACCTTACCGCGGCAAAACACTGCTATCATGCCATAAATATTTTTGGCGGGTAAGGATTTGGGATACCAACGGATTACGTTCAGCTTGGAGTGATCAGTCATTTTGGAAAATGGGCCTGCTATCTGCTTCTGACTGGCATGCCCAATGGATTAGGCCTGCCTTAAATGATACAGTAAACGCCCCCGCTCCTTTGCTGAGAACTAATTTTTCATTAAACAAAAAAATACGGGAGGCTACAGCTTATATAACTTCGCATGGCTTTTATGAAGCACAACTAAACGGGCATAAAGTAGGCGACAGCTTCCTTACACCAGGATGGACAAGTTATAATAAAAGGTTACAATATCAGGCCTATGATGTTACAACTCTGTTAGCCCAGGGAGAAAATGCCATGGGTATTACACTGGGCAGCGGTTGGTATCGCAGCCCGCTGGGCCCTTATACACCCAGGGCTAATTTTTATGGTGATAAAACAGCAGTTTTAATGGAGATGAGGATCATCTTTACCGATGGCTCAGAGAAAATCATATCGTCAGATCAAAGCTGGAGATCATCTACGGGAGCTTTACAATTTGCCGAGATCTACAACGGTTGTATTATTGATACGAGATTAGAAAAATCAGGATGGGCAAAGCCCGCTTCTGATGACCATGACTGGCATCCTGTAATCATAATGCCATACGCTAAAAACACCCTTATTGCTACATATAACGAACCCGTTAAGCAACATGAAACATTTAAGCCAATAAAGGTCATAACTACGCCACGCGGTGAAAAGGTGATTGATTTTGGTCAAAATCTGGTGGGTTGGGTAAAAGTTACACTGAAAGGCCATCCGGGAGACTCAATTAAAATTGCTCACGCAGAAGTGCTGGATAAAGCAGGCGAATTTTATACAGAGAACTTACGGGCGGCAAAGGCCGAAAACACTTATATATTAAAAGATACCTTAAAACGTACATTTGAGCCGCAATTTAGCTGGCAGGGTTTCAGGTACATTAAGGTTAGCGGTATAAAAGGCGCATTAAATCCAGATGACTTTACCGCTGTAGCTGTTTATTCGGATATGAAAGCTACCGGGAGCTTTTTATGCTCCAACCCCTTGCTTAATCAATTGCAACACAATATCCAATGGGGACAGAAAGGTAACTTTCTTGATGTACCAACAGATTGCCCGCAACGCGACGAGCGCTTAGGCTGGACAGGCGATGCGCAGGTATTTTCACGTACAGCAGCATTTAATATGGATGTTCACAATTTCTTTACCAAATGGCTCAAGGATGTAGCTGCCGATCAGTATCCAGGCGGTAGTATCCCCTTTGTGGTTCCGGATGTATTCAAAAATGGCACAAATGAGGTTGGCGGCAGTTCAGGATGGGGAGATGTGTCAACCATCATCCCATGGAATATGTATTTTGCATATGGAGACAAAAAGATTTTAGAAAACCAGTTTCAAAGCATGAAAGCCTGGGTTAATTATATCCAAAAGCAAACCAGGAACAATTTATGGGTAACGGGTAATCATTTTGGCGACTGGTTGTTTTATAGTGTGAATAACGACAGAGATGGTACATCTGCGATAACCAACAAATATCTTATCGCACAATGCTTCTATGCATATTCAACCCAAATACTGATCAACAGCGCCAAAGTTTTAAACAAAACAACCGACGAGCAATATTATTCAAAGTTGTTGCTCAAAATAAAACGGGCATTTGTGAACGAATATGTTACCGCTAACGGCCTGATCTCATCAGATACCCAAACAGCATACGTATTAGCTTTGGAATTTGATATGCTGCCGAAAAACTTGAGACAGCAGGCTGCAGCCCGCCTTGTTAAGAACATCGGGCTATACCGGGATCACCTGACAACGGGTTTTTTAGGCACTCCTTATCTTTGTGATGCCCTCACCAGGTTCGGTTACGCCGACGTGGCGTACAAGTTATTATTGCAGGATACTTATCCTTCCTGGCTATACCCAATTAAACAGGGGGCTACAACTATTTGGGAAAGATGGGATGGTATCAGGACCGACGGCAGTTTTGAAGAGTCATCTATGAATTCTTATAATCATTACGCTTACGGGGCTATCGGCGATTGGATGTATCGCTATATTGCAGGTATTACGCCTGCCGCACCAGCCTATAAAAAAATAACAATCAAACCGGTAATTGGCGGCGGGCTATCATGGGCCGAAGGAAAATACGATTGCCCGTACGGAACCATCTATAGTAAATGGCAAATCACTGATAGGAAATTAGATATGAGGGTAACTGTTCCGCAAAATACAACAGCTGATATTTTTGTTCCCGATTTTTCAGGAAATAATTACAAAAAATTCACTGTGGGCCCCGGCAATTATCATTACAGCAGATGACAGCAATCTGTCTCTGAAAACCGGGTTCTCCCGCTACATAAATGATGAAATCCGGCAGGTTCAAGTATCTATAAAAATCATATATTCGGTTATAATCAAATAAAATTGAATTTATGGCTTTCGATATAGAAATACTGGTCAGGTTTTTACTGGCCCTGTTGTGGGGCGGACTTGTAGGCGCCGAAAGAGAATATCATGGTAAGGCGGCTGGCTTCCGTACCACCATCATGATATCTTTTGGCGCTTGTTTTTTCACACTCATGTCAACCGCCATTGGGGCGCCTGACAATGCAGACAGGATAGCATCAAACGTGGTTACGGGGATTGGGTTCCTTGGTGCCGGCGTTATTTTCAGAGGTGAAAACCGGGTTAATGGCATCACTACCGCAGCTACCATCTGGGCCGTTGCAGCAGTAGGCATGGGTATTGGAGCCGGTTACTACTTAGCTGCCGGGTTCGCCAGTATAATGATCCTGTTTATACTTTCCGTACTTCCTTTCTTTCAAAAGAAAATAGATTATTATAATCAATCCAAAACATTTTATATTAAATGCCCGGTCTCGGTAAATGGTATCATCTTGTGCGAAGATATGATGACAGCTCATAAACTGAAATTCAAGATGGTTAAGAGGGTGAAAGATGGTGACTATATGCTTTTAACATGGCAGCTTCACGGACCTTCAGTTAAAATGGATCTGTTCATCAACTCAGTTAGCGATATTCCAGTTATCGAACATTTTGAGTTTTCGTGATATCGACAACGTATTAATTATTATATCCACAAAGCAAATGCTTTTTCATTCTCCCACAAGAATTCTGCTTGATCCGAGTTCTGTTTGATCAAATCGAAAAGTAGCGGCTTTTTATAATTAAAAAGGTTCACTCTTTTAAAGTGCCCCTTTCAGAACTCAGACACAGTTCCTATATGGTGCGCCTAACGGTACAGAATTCGAACCAATTTCTAAAGGATTTGGCTGTTTTATGCGAGTTATCAGCCATGCAATAGCTTTTTTTACACACCAAATATCCTCCGGAAAGTCAATCTGGTTTATTTAGCTTTTTGAACCTTATATATCCCAATCCCCCTTCAACATAAGTCAGCTGGCTTTTGCTATGTTTAAGATCATCATTTTAAATAACAGGTTTTTAGGCATGATACGCCAGTGGCACGAGCTGTTTAGCGGATCTTGAAAACCCAGCCGGATTCCGGCATTTTGATTGCGCCGAACGTTAATGTGTTGATGATTGACCTAAACAGCTTGTCCAATCAATATTTGATTGTTTAGGCGTTATGATTAATTTGTTCCGATCCTCTGTCCGTATCGCGGACTGCGGGTGTAATCAACATTAGGATTCAGAAATAATGTTGAATATGATATGGTCCATGAGGTTCAATTATTACAAATTTAACAAGAGGAATAAAACTCAATTGTAAATAATTAGCTTAATCGATTACCTCAAGAGAAGCAATTGGCTACCTGCAATTAATTCATAAAAAAGTTGCCAATAAAATTGACAACTTGCCTAAAATAGTACTAAAACCCGATGTACCCACAGACCTATTTTGGATGAACTGAAACTATTAGCCACTCTGTTTGATGGTCAGGCTGATTTCAAATATCTAACCCGTTTTCGATAGAACCGATTATTCAGGGTTTATGCTTGACCATTCCTAACATATAATGGAGTTTTAATAGATATCATTCAGAGAGTTTATCTACTTATCACTATTTTCCGTATCATAGTATTGCCATCAGTTACATATAAATTGCCGAAATTATCTGCGGCCACGTCAGTTGGGGTTTTAAATGTAGCTGTAGCGCCCGGGCCATTATCTGACCCAAACTCACCGGTACCGGCTACCGTGGTTACCACACCTTGAGGGGTCACCTTGCGTATTTTATTATTCAGACGATCCGCCACGTATATATTACCTGCGGCATCTATACCCAAACCAAACGGAGTATCAAATGAAGCTGCAGCACCCTTGCCATCAGCTTCACCCTTGGCGCCGCTTCCTGCAAGCGTACTTACCACGCCTCCCCGGTTAATCTTACGGATTAGGTTATTGTGGGAATCTGCCACATATAGGTTACCGATAGCATCTACTATTACATCAGAAGCACCATTAAATGACGCAGCAGTACCCTTGCCATCGGCCGAACCTGCTGCACCGCTACCTGCAAGGGTTGTTACTACGCCTTCCGGGCTTATCTTACGGACCAGGTTACTATGTACCACGTAAACATTACCGGAGGCATCTAAGGCCAAACCTCCCGGATTATAAAATGTAGCCGTAGCTCCCGGGCCATCGGCTGTTCCCTGGGCACCGCTACCTGCAAAGGTTGTTACCACGCCCTCCGGGTTTACTTTACAGATCCGATTGTTATGACTATCGGCTACATATACAGTACCTGAAGCATCTACCGCTATGCCGGACGGATACCAAAACACAGGGCCCCGGCCATCCATGTCAACCTTATCGTTGCCGGCAAGGGTTGTTACTACAGCCGCCGGGCTTATCTTACGGATCAAGCCGGTCCAATTATCTGTCACGTATATGTTACCGGCAACATCTGTTGCTATACCCACTGGGCTGTTAAATGAAGCCGATGTGCCGACACCATCAGATGACCCTCCAATACTTTGACCGGCAAACGTGCTAACCGTTACTGTGGTGGGTTTGTGAAAGTCTTTAATACAGGATGCATTGCCTAACAGAAAGGCTAATCCTAAAACAACAGTTATTTGCGTTTTCATAATACAACGAGTAAAACTAAAAAAAGAGATCCTTATTACTCCAGTGCTGATTTCAACAACCTATATGATGATCTTTACTAGATATGCTGAAAAAAGCAATACCCAAATTTGTATCCCAAAAGACACAATGCGCTTAATCTTATAATGGATAGCTCAGGTATGCCGGCCATTGGGCGGACTGCGAAATTTGTACTACCTTATACATCAATAGGCGATAGACAAATGCCGGGCAAACCGTTATTAACCAGGGAAGTCAAATATTTTTTTCTGTGTTACAAATTGTAAAAACATAAGCAATAATAGGAAAAGGATCAGGTTTTCAGAATGCTTGTCATCATCTAAATAACTGACTGTCATCATCTACAACATGCATTTATCATCTTTTTATCAACTGAATTATAACATTGGTTTTTGGGATCAATTAAAAAAGTTTGCGGAAATAGTAATTTATAATCTTTCTTAATTTATACAAAATTGTACTACATGTTAAAATATAGTATATGATTGTATTATATTTGAATCGTAAACTAAATGCTAATTTTCCTTAAATGTTAAAGTCAAATCCTATCAATAATATTATCCCTGACGAAAAATCTTCCGTAGCGGTGATTGGCTCTGGGTTTTCTCGTTTAAGT
The DNA here is from genome assembly GCF_050859465.1 of Mucilaginibacter sp. P25. NCBI lineage: Bacteria > Pseudomonadati > Bacteroidota > Sphingobacteriia > Sphingobacteriales > Sphingobacteriaceae > Mucilaginibacter > Mucilaginibacter sp. P25. Next base: position 5,411,797 of record NZ_CP193937.1, read on the forward strand.
GCAGCAGCCTATTTAGTCAAAGCCTGATATAGTGTCACTGTATAATGGTTTGCTGACCGGCACGGGCCTGGAAAACCTGGTAGTTTGGTATAACCCGGGCACACATCATAGGCGTACGTATCTTGACCATTTCTGTAGAGGATGTTTTTTATGGGATGAATCTGATCCTGCTAAATGTAATGATCTATACAGGTTTAAACACAGGGTTTTATTTCCGGCTTAAAAATCAGCGAAGGGCAATAATATAGTAAACGCCATTTAACTTATACTAATACGACTTCATGATAAAAGACGAAACAGTTAACGACTTAACTTTAGCGCAGGTAGTAACTGATCTGGAACAAGATCATTATAACGCTGCTTTCGACACGCCACTCCGGCCTGATGCATTTGAACTGGACGACGATACCAAAATGGAACTTATCGCCAAACATTTCGCCGCAATAATGGAAACCTTGGGAATGGACCTGGAAGATGACAGTTTGAGAGACACACCTAAGCGGGTAGCTAAAATGTATGTGAAGGAGATATTTAGCGGCCTTAACCCTGCTAACAAACCCAAACCCACTTTATTCAAGAATCCATTCAACTACAATCAAATGCTGGTGGAACGGAATATTGCTGTATTTAGTAACTGTGAGCACCATTTTGTACCTATTGTAGGTAAAGCCCACGTTGCCTATATCAGCAATGGGCAGGTAATCGGTTTATCAAAACTGAACAGGATTGTTCAGTACTGTTCGCAAAGACCACAGGTGCAGGAAAGGCTGACCATGCAAATCGCCAATATGCTCAAAGAAGCGTTAGGCACGGAAGATGTAGCGGTAATTATAGACGCGCATCACCATTGCGTATCCAGCCGTGGTATCCGGGACGCCGGCAGTACCACGCTTACAGCTGAATACAGCGGGCAGTTTCTAAATATTGAAACCAAGAATGAATTTTTAAAGTATATCGGATAATGGACTTCAACGGAAAGAATATCCTGGTGGTCGGAGGCAGTTCCGGCATTGGCTTATCATTAGTTCAACTGCTTCATCGGCAGAACGCCAATATTTATACGGTATCAAGATCGGCATCAGCCGAGTGGCCGGAAGATTTACATTTTTTAAAAGCAGACGTTTTAGAAAGTTTGGATGCGATGGAGCTGTTCCTTCCTGAGCAACTGCACGGGTTGGTTTACTCGGTCGGAAGCATTACGCTGAAACCGTTCGGCAGGTTAACTGATGAAGATTTTTTGAAAGATTTCCAGCTGAACGTTTTAGGTGCAGCACGTATGATCCGGCAGGCTATGAAACCAATTAAAAATGCCGGAGGTTCATCCATTGTTCTGATCAGTTCGGTCGCCGCCAAAACTGGCATGCCTTACCATGCCAGTATAGCAGCTGCCAAAGGCGCAGTTGAAGGCATGGCGCTTTCTTTGGCAGCCGAGCTTGCTATCCAGCATGTCAGGGTTAACGTGGTAGCCCCCTCATTAACAGACACCCCACTCGCTCAGGCCTTGTTGAGTACCCCTGAAAAACGGGAAGCCTCCGGTAAACGTCATCCTTTAGGAAAAATAGGACAACCCGAAGATATCAGTCGGCTTATCGCCTATTTATTATCGGATGACAGTACCTGGATGACGGGGCAGGTTATCGGCATGGATGGCGGCTTAGGTAAATTAAAAACAAGTTAAGATGCAGGATATAAAAAGCGAAAACATCTATCAGCTGGAAAAGCAATACAGGACAAGCCTGATCAACAGTTTGATAGGCTACCGGGCTTTGAATCTTTTGGGAACAACCAGTAATGACGGTGTCACTAACTTGTGTATCATCAGTTCTGTTTTCCATTTGGGTGCGAACCCGCCGCTTATCGGAATGGTGATCCGACCCGAACGTGAGCACAATGATACGCTGCGTAACATCAGATCAACAGGACAATATACCCTCAATAACGTGTTACCAGAATGGTACATGCAGGCGCACCAAACCAGTGCAAGTTATCCTTCCGGCTTTTCTGAGTTTGACACCTGTCATTTCAAAAAGTATTATACAAATGGATTTAAGGCACCTTTTGTGAAAGCATCCAACGTACGCATAGGGCTGGAATTACGTGAGATGATTGATATGGAGGTTAACGGAACAACAATTGTTATAGGTGAAATAGTCCATATCCTAACAGAAGATGGATTGATCGGGGCAGATGGAACAGTTGATCACGGTAAAGCTGGAACCATGACCGTGGCCGGTTTGGATACCTACTATCTACCGCAACCCGTTGGGCAACTCGCCTATGCCAAGCCTGGAGTTGAACCTCATTTATTAAATACAAATACCAGCTTCAATACATAAGCCATGAAAAAAGACGCGGAAGTGATTGTTGTAGGTGCAGGCATAGCCGGTTTAACAGCAGCCAAAATATTAAAGGCTGCTCAAAAATCGGTCTTGGTTTTGGAGCACTCCGATGGAGTAGGTGGTAGAGTGCGAACCGATGAGGTGGATGGCTACCTGCTCGACCGGGGTTTCCAGGTTTTTTTAACAGCTTATCCGGAGGCCAGAAACCTATTGGATTATAAGGCGCTGGACCTTTGTAAATTCGATCCCGGCGCAATTATTTTGAACAAAAAAGGCGCTAATATTTTAGGCGATCCGATCAGGCAGCCAGGTTCAACAATGAGCACTTTGCTGTCTTCAGCTGCTACATTTACTGATAAATTACGCATGCTCCGATTAAAGCTAAAATTGGCCGGTAAGAGTATCGACAAGATTTTTTCAGAACCAGAGATCACCACCACAGAATACCTAAAAAAGAAGGTTTCAGCGGAACCATCGTAAACCAGTTCTTCATGCCCTTTATGACCGGGATATTTCTCGAAGACCGCTTAAGTACCTCCAGCAGAATGTTTGAGTTTGTTTTTAAAATGTTCAGCGAGGGTGATGCCGCTATCCCAGCCAAAGGAATGGGCATGATACCTAAACAACTGGCCGAATGCCTTGCTCCGCAGGAACTCTTATTCCATCAAAATGTATCCGTAGTTAATGGAGGCTCGGTAACAACAACAGATGGGCTTAGCTATCACGCTAACTTTGTTTTGATAGCTACCGATCCTTTGCGTTCTCCCATAAGCAACAGAAATTCGAACATTGAGCATCATTCTGTAAGCAATATGTATTTCACCGCCAGGAAACGACCGTTTGAAAAGCCCCTGATAGCTTTAAATACGTTACCTGGAAAAATTGTAAATAACATTGCCGTATTGGATCGTATTTCTAACAGGTATTCTGAAAGCGGTGATACTTTAATTTCATTATCGTTAATAGGCGACCATTCAAATGCGAACCAAAATGAACTACAGGAAAATGTGGTTAGCGAATTGAAATTCTGGTATCCCGAAGCCGTTAGCTGGAAACACTTAAAAACCTACCATATTGATTATGCGCTGCCGAATGACGACCACGTGACTAATGAACCTGGTTATACAACCATACGGGTAAATGACCAATGCTTCATTTGCGGGGATTATTTGATGAATGGCTCAATTAATGCAGCGATGAAAAGCGGCAGGCTGGCTGCAGAGGGCATTATAAATACCATGCGCTTATGATCAACCATAATTTATATAGCAATGAACTTTTAAACCGCAAGCGGCTGTTGGGTGATAAACGGGCGGACGAGTTTATACATTATGTTTTTAGCGATCCGGTAAAGAAGAAGCAATTACAGGACTGGATGGGTGGCCAATCAGGTGCCGACCATTTGAAATTATTACAGCATTTATTCCCAAAAATTGACTTTATTGATAAAGCTACGGAACTGCCAATATGGGCGCAACCACTACTGATGAGAAACGGCGCTATTTTCTATGCCCGGCATTCGGAGATAATTATGAGTTTACTCGGGCTGTTATCATTACCCTATTGTTATAATGCAGCCAATGGCGCGATGGTGCTGTACTTGTCCGAACTGATCCGTAAACAAACTACCAAAAGGCTTTATGATACCGCTGTGTTTGTTTGGGAGGTTATGGGGCCGGATGCTTTCGGTAAAAACGGAAACGCTTATGAAGAAATTTTAAAAGTGCGGATCATGCACGCTGCCGTTCGTTACTACACACTGCAAAGCGGTAAATGGGATGATAGCTGGGGATTACCGATCAACCAGGAAGACATGGCCGGAACAAACCTGTCATTTTCACTGATCGTTATTCGCGGGTTACGAATGCTCGGTTACAGCGTAAGCCAGGATGATCAGGCGGCGTTTATGCACATATGGGGAGTAGTAGGTTATCTGTCGGGATTAGATGAAGATCTGATCCCTGAAAACTCTAAAATGGCGCAGCAACTTGATAACATTATTAAACGAAGGCAGTTCGCTGTTTCTGCACATGGACAGGAATTAACCAGATCGCTGACCGCTCATATCCTTTCCGTTAATAAAAGTAAGGCCACGGCCAACGATATACTGGGCTTGATGCGTTACCTGCTTGGAAAAGAAATGGCCGATATGCTGGCGATCGACGCCCCCGAACTGCCTGCTTATAAACTAACCCTGATCAAAACGTTGAACCTGTTTAAAAGCATTAAGCCGCAGGGAGATGCCAAGAAAAATTACCAGATTGCCTATGCTACCTTCAAGACGCAAAACCCAGCACTCGTTAAAAGAAACTAATTTTGAAAATTGCCGGCATGCTTAATTTATAAAAACATGAAATCATACCAACTCATTCATCAACTGATCGATCTTGTAGATGAACTGGAAAAAGAAAACCAGGGACGGGAAGTGTCTTTGCAGGATTTTACAGGTTTTCTTTTGAATAAGGTTGGCGATCCCGCCGTTAATAATCATAGCAGTGAAGTTAGGTTCGGTGATAATGACAGCGCCGCTTTGGATATTGCTTATCAGTTGGATAATAACATCGGGCGCCTGTTTGTTTTCATGAGTCGTTACGCCAAATCATATATTAAAAAAGCACTGGAGGGTACGCCCTTGCAAACCGCCGAGGATTTTACGGCACTGGCTATTTTATTAACGCACCCGCACTTATCAAAAAGTGAACTTATCAGCCATAATCTACAGGAAAAAACTTCTGGTACGGAAGTGATCAGGCGTTTGGTTGTGTCAGGGTTGGTTAGGCAGTGGGACGATGAAAAGGATAAAAGAAGTAAGCATATTGCCATTACTGACGAAGGCAAGAAATTATTGTTCCAGGTATTTGAACATACCAACTATGTGGGACAGATCATCACCGGCAGGTTGACCTTTGCCGAAAAATTCACGCTGCAATATCTTTTACAAAAATTGGAAAACTTTCATTTGGAACACTACGAAAAGAAAACCATCCTCAGCAAGGAAGATCTTAAAAAAGTAGCGACCGGAATCACACCGCATAATGGGCGTACCTCTGATCCAGAGTAACATCGATACTGAAGTCATTATTGAAATGCCGTACAAAGCCAGGGCCTCTTCGTTGCGATCAGGCTGTAATTAGATGACATTGACCATCAAGATCGAACTCATGAGCAGAATGAATTATGCATTTTTAAATTTTGCCGTCAACTTGTAAAGGGAGGTCGAACGAAACACACTGCGCCCGGTAAAAGAAGTTATCCAGTTTAAATGAAATACTCAAAAAACTAAAAATCAGCAACACGATTTGTGAAAAGAAAATGATTAAACAGGCTTTATATAAATCAAGTTTTGAATCAGGTAATTGGTAGAACGTTATCGCTTGCTGAACCAATACAAAAATTCATCCTAACACGATAACAATAAGAGGTAAGTTTACGGCTTTAAGAAAACACAAAGCGTACTCTTGTAAAATAAAATCATGGCTACGGTGAAAAAACCATGATCTTCAGGTAATCGTTTTTCAGAAACACTGCCGTGTATTCCTTATCCGTTTTTTCATCAGATATTTTTTCGACAACCGGGTGGGGATAAACAACACCGCTACTGCCCTGGTAAACCCCTTTCTCCAGAAACATTGGATTTTTTTCCGGTTGTCCGATCCCATAGGTCGGGATGGTCACTTGTTCCGCCCAAGCTTTTACTTCCATATCGGGTATATTATAATTGTAGTTTTAAATTAATTAGATGGTACCAGTTTAAGCATTCTCGCATCTGCTGCAGGTACGCTGGTAGAAAAAGTTTCTTGTCCGCTTTCGATCTTGCCTACTGTATGATCCGTCAGAAAATCTTTTATAAGGTAACCGGTGTTCGTAAGACCCAGCTCCTTCTTTTTCCAAATTTGGTCATAGCCGGCGGAATTACTGAAGTTGAACTGTGAGATCAAGACTTCTTTACCCGGCAGAAAAAATGCCATCTGCTGGTCGAGTGACTCACCGTCAGCTACCTTTACTGGTGTAAAAGCCTTTGGTGCACTAAAGAAAGCGCACAGGTATTTGTTGTTCAGGTAAACTGCTGCGCGATCAGCCGCGAGTTTATTCCGGTAATCCGAGCCGTCCCCAAGTATACTGCCCATGCTCATCATAGCATACAGACGTACCTGGATATCTTTTTCAGTCAGATCAGGATTTTTCTGGAAATTCTTCATGATGGCCACATCCAGGTTGGTATACGGCCAAAGTGTTCCCTGTACCCACCAGAGATGAGACCCGCTGGCAAGGGATGCCTCTGTACTACCATAATGCGGGAAACCCGGCTGATCGTCCCTAAAATGGGAGTAGACATCCGTAGAAACAAAACGGCCATGGGCATACTGGCTGGGGAACATGGGAGAAATTGCCTCAGTTATAAAAACGTCTTTGCCCAGAATGGAATCCGCCAGTGATTTCAACATGTTCATACCGTAATTGTAAGCCTGAAGACCGGAACGAACGGACGAGTTGTACCGACGGGTAGATTCAAGTGCGCCGGCAGTTAAGAAATCGATCTTCAAAAATTTTGCGCCGATCTCTTTAGCTTTTTTGAGCTGGTAGATCACGTACTGCCGAACGGCAGGGTGTGTAGGATCCATCGCCAGGCACCCCCAGTCGCCTTCCTTATACCAGATCGGGTTGCCGTGATCGTCTGAGAGCAGCGCGTCTGAAAGGTTATAATCTGATCCCTGAATTTTAGTATTTGCAGTATTGTTCCGCCAGGTCCACATGGCGAAGGGTATAAAGTAGAAGCCAAGATCCTGTTTTTTCTTGTCAATGTATTTACCGAACGATGCCAGCAAACTCGTGGTATATTTACCCTGATCATAAGAATCGATACTCATAACCGGTCTTGAATATTTATTGAACTGATCAAGCGTTGCAATAAAATCTGAAATCTTGGGAATATCACGCGGCATCATTTTCCCCTCATAACCCAGCACGCCTTCCACACCAAAACTATTCCAATAAAAAGGTGCTGCGCCTTTCCAGTCCAGCCGGCCGTTTAGTAAAGCGTTGGCATTGCCGTAGTCAATAAAAATTTTGCGGACATCTCCCGCAGCAAGGAAAATCACGGACGAGATGAACTGACGGCCCCTTAGCGGTACCATGCACTGCATGATCGTGGGTTCCGTCGTTGCCCCCATACTCTGGTCTTAATGCAGAATTATCGGGGGTTGCTACGCCGTCGGTAACAGATAGTGAATCGACCTGACCCGTAGTCTTACCTGAATGATATGCAATACCGGTTTTCCAGAAGTCGTGGCTCAGACTGCCAAAGACGATACCTGAAAAACTATTGTTGTCGTAAACTGAAGAAAACTCGTAGGTTATGCCGTTGAATGCAGGTTTCCCGGGTTCCCAGCGTCGTTCCAGAATATGCGTCCAGTTATCGTTGTCAAACGGAACGTCGAGCAAACGCGGCTCGGCGCCCGGCTGCACAAGCAGGGCCTTTTCTTTTGGTAAAACAGCCAACGCGCAGATCTCACGGGTTTCCATTTCTTCATCCGTACCGTCTCCTTTAATGGCAGTAAGATTAGCAAAAATGTAGGGGTGATCGGTATAGATCAGCAACTGCTGCAACAAGGTAATTCGGGCCGCATTTCCGGAGTGTCGTATCGTCAGCCGTATACCTTTGCCGGCGGCATTGCTGAACGTATCAGTGCTTACCTGGTGCAACTGGCAGTCAGTCGTCGCCAAATATCCGGAAGATAATTCCCTTACATAGGCAATGGCGTTATCAATCGTAACGCCATTGCCAAATTTAAAATCCAAACGCCCTGTTTTTTGGTTGATAGTGACGGCGGACCCTTCGCTTCTAACCATTAGCGCGTCACCCGACCGATCTACTTGCTGTGCGAGCGATGCGAATGGGAAGCAGTAAAGAACTGAAGCCAGGGTAAACAGCCACAGATATTTGAATTTGCTCATATATAAATCAATTTAATTAGTAACCAGGATTTTGTGCTTTTAATCCCAGTGCAGCATTATTTTGCAATTCGCTCAGAGGAATAGGATACAACAAATTTTTGGAAGAAATCTCCTGCGTTGGATGCGGATCGGTAGACGAGTTATTTTTCTTCATAAAGTCACGTTTTGGATCGTCGTAACGTTTCACCCGCGAGATCAATGTGCCCGTACGCTTCAGGTCGAACCAGCGCCAGCCTTCAGCGCCCAATTCCCGGGCACGCTCATCCAGTATGATCTCTCGCATCGAGACCTGATCGGTCAAAGCGTAATTTACCGAACTATTTCCAAAAGCGCGTTCACGTATTTTATTGAGCGGTACCAGTGCTGCCTGAGTTTGACCCAATTCGTTCAAAGTTTCCGCATACATCAGGAATACGTCTGCTGCGCGCAGATAATATAAGTTTTTGCCAGAGTGATAAACATCAATGTCGCTGGAAGAGATATCATACTTTTTCACGGTTGGTAACCCCGGGTCTGCCCACCAGCTCATGGTGTTACCGTTACTGTCATAACGATCGTGACTGATAGAAGCTTTGTAACGTGCGTCATACTGATATGCCCATGAGTAAGGTTTCGCAAAAACGGTATCAGCGTAAAACGCTGTGGAAGTTATCACCGTACCGCCATAGCCTGGAGTATGCTGATTGAATTGTTGAAAAGGCACCGGAGGACCAGCGTAGGAACCGTAAAGATTCTGCAATCCCTGAGTGTTATTGTTGTTATCTGTAGAATACTGGATCTCAAAAAGTGATTCTGTATTATTTTCATGCTGACCATCAAAGAGATCAGCATAATTTGCCAGCAAAGTCAGTTTATTACCATTAATCAGTTCCTCAAACGTTGTTTTAGCATTCTGGTAGTCATGCAAGGTCAGGTACACTTTTCCTAACAAGGCTTTTGCCGCTTCCATATTGGCCCGGCCGGCGGCACTTGCTCCAAGTTGACTTTTAGCCCAGCAATTGGTCGAAGCAAACTTAAGATCGGAAATGATCTGGTTATAAACTGTAGCCTGCGGCGTACGCGGTACGCCGTTGTCGAAAGCCGTGTTTTCAAGCGGCATAGGCACATCGCCGAATAATTGAACCAGGTAGAAGTAATAAACCGCGCGCAGGAATCGGGCTTCGCCAACCAAACGGTTTTGCAACGAAGCGTCTCCGAAATTCTTGATCTGCGGAATATTAAGAACTGCTGCATTTGCATTGGCAATCCCTTTATAACAAACGCTCCAAAAGCCGCTGATGTCAGCGTTCTGACTGTTGAAGGTAAGGTCATAAACGTCAATACCCACTACTCCAGCCCAATAAGAACCATAACCCTGCGCCTGGTAAGCGCAGCGCGCCTCATCGGTGCCAATTACGCCAATAAGCTGATAGTCAGATTTTTTAAGCGTCTGCAATTGCTGATAGATACCGGTTACACCTGCTATAGCCCCGGCCTGGTCCTTATAGAGGCTTTGGGCCGAAACAAATACTTCCGGAGTATAGTCAAGTTCCTTACGGCAACCGGCGATGACAAACAACAGCATGATGGCTGTGATACCGATTGCTTTGAATTTTATACGTTGAAAAGTTTTCATGTCTAATTTGGTCTTAATGTTACAGGGAAAGTCTTGCGCCTAAAATGAAAGTACGGTAACGAGGATAAATTTCGTTAGATGCATAATTACCGGCGATATCCGGGTCAATTCCTTTGTAACTGGTGAAGACAAATGGATTCAGCGCCTGCGCATAGATATTCAAAGTGTTGACTTTTATCTTTTTCAGTAGCGAAGAAGGTAGATCATAACCTAACGTAATATGCTGGATTCTCAGGTAGCTGGCATTCTGGATGGAATAGCTTGATCCCTGAGAGATACCACCAGGCAATGTTTTAAGCGAAGTACCGAAAGAGTTTGGTCTTGGAATTACTGTATTTGTATTCGTTGGGGTCCAGTAGTCACCCCCTGAACGGTGACGTTGCCCTGGCTACCAAATGCCGAATTGTAATAAGTCAGGTTGGTAAAAGTCAGGTTGTTCAACTTCTGACCATACGCAAACGTACTGTTCACAGTCAGTGAGATCGCCTTGTAACGGAAGTAATTCCAGAAATTGCCCGAACCTTTTGGAATGCTTGAACCTACCACCACCTGATCCAGCGGTGTAATCTTTCCGTCACCATTAACGTCGCGTATTTTGATGTCGCCAGGTTTGCCATTTGGATTTAACTTGAAGTTATCTCCCTGCTGGTACAGGCCGTCGAAAATGTAGTTTACGAAAGTGCCCGCTGGCGGCAAGCCAACGCGAAGGTACAGGTTAACGGAATCCCTGCCCGGGAATAGCTTGGTTACCTTGCTGTCATACTTCGACCAGTTGATCTGCGCCTGCCAGGTAAAGCTGGCCGTCTTCACCGGAGTTGTTTTCAGTGCCACGTCAATGCCGCGCGTTCTCATGGCCGCAACGTTCACGTATTCTGTTTGAAAACCAGATGATGGCGCCAAAGGAAGTGGCATCAGCAGGCTGCTGATATTTTTATTATATACGTCAAGTGATAATTGAATGCGGTTATCGAACATGGCAATGTCGGTACCTGCATTGAACTGGTGCTGCACTTCCCATTGCAGAGAGTTGTTTCCGAATACGCCGTTCGTGCCCCCCGCCAGGTAGCCACTGGTTACACTCGTCCCGTTAAACGGATAAGTGGTTGGGTCATACCGGGTATAAATTGCGTCATAAGGCAAGTTCTGATTACCTACCAAGCCGTAGCTGGCGCGGAGTTTAAAGTCGCTCAGCCAAGTTTTCAGCTTGAAGCCGATCCATGGCTCATCGATCACCCGCCAGGCGCCGCTGACTGTGGGGAATACACCGAATTTATTGTTACCCCCAAAGCGGCTGGATCCGTCCTGACGGATCGTGCCGTTCAAGATGTAACGTCCTTTAAATTTATAGACAGCCCTGCCGAAGAATGAGCGTACTGCCCAACCATCATAATTGCTATTGTCCTGCAATTTCTGACCGGCACTGCCGATGGCTTTATAACTCAGCAAGTCCGTTGGAAACTGGCTTCCCTGCATATCAGTCGCCGTATTTTCGTGACGTTCAAAAGTGAAACCGCCCAGTAAACTCAGGTCGTGGTTGCCTTTCGTCAGGTTATAGGTTGCAGTATTTTCCCATAGTACGTCCGTAGCACGGGTATTATAAATCTCACCTAAGCCATTTGTCGGTGCATAACCCGGTCCTGTCGTTCTTGGCCAATACTTATCTTCTTCGGCTTGATAGATATCAGCGCCGATACTGGAACGGAACATCAGGTTTTTTACCGGTGTAAACTCGACGAATAGGTTTGCATTGGTCCGGTTGGTGGTGTATAAGTCGATGGCGTTTAAGGCCAGTGTTACAGGATTGAAAATAGTCGGTACCCCCGTGGAGTTGTCCACAGTGATCAACGGCTGACCGCTGCTGTCATAGATCGGCTGCAACGGGCTTTGTGTCAGCGATTGCTGATACTCGTTCGGCATCGCATTGTGGGTAATGTCATGAGTAAAATTCATGCTACCGCCCAATTTCAAAAATGATCTGATCGCTGTTTCTGTCGCTCAGGTAGCCGGAATATTTTTTATAGCCGGTGTTAATAAGTATGCCGTCCTGGTTCTGGTATTGCCCACTGAAATATACCTTGTTAGAGCCGGTTCCATTAGCCACAGAAAGTGTATAGTTCTGAGTGAGTGCATTATTATGCAGGATTGCTTTTTGCCAGTCATAACCGGTATAGCCATCAACTATGCTCTGTAATTCGTTAGCATTAAATATCTTGGCGTCAGCGGTCGTCGTACCCGGCTGACCGAAGGTCCCCGGATCCGCATCCTGATAAGCCAATCGTTTAAGTGTAGCATAATCATGCGCCCCGAGCATCTGGTAAGCCGGATTATTATGCTGGATGCCCGCATACATATCAAAATTCACATTAGTCGCCCCTGCTTTTGGCTTTTTTGTCGTGATCAGAATCACACCTTCTGCCGCACGGGAGCCATAGATACCGGCCGCGGCGGCATCTTTCAGAATTTCAACAGACTCGATATCATTGGGATTAATGTTGCGGATATCACCGACTAAGGCGACACCGTCAACAATATAAAGCGGGCCTTGTAGCTGGGAAATCGAGTTGAGACCCCGGACATTAACCGAAGCGCCTGAGCCAGGCTGTGTACTGGTTGCGTGCACTTCCAGTCCCGGAACGCGCGAGCCGAGTGCCGTTGCAAGGTTGGTGGACGGAGCTTCACTGAGTTGCTGCGCCGTAACGGTAGTTACCGCACTGGTCAGATCTTTACGCTTTTCACGACCATAAGCGATCACAACAACCTCAGAAAGATTGGTATTGCTTTTAAGTGGAACGGTAAGATCAGAACTTGCCGCTAGCGTAATCCGGGCCGGTTCGTAACCAGCGAAAGATACCTGGATGATCATACCCGTTTCTGCGTCAACCGAGAACTTACCGGCCCGATCGGCCGCAGATTTGCTAATAGTCTTTCCGTTAGAGATGATGGAAATGGTGGCGAAAGGCAGGGTTTGCCCGGATTGTGAATCCTTAACCGTGCCGGTGATCTTCCGCTGCTGAGCGTAAGCGCTGATCAGACCGGCCGAAAACAGCACAACGAATAGTAGTAGTTTTCTCATTGAATTGGGTTTAAAAAAATTAGTTCTGCGCCAGAGAGATGGACAATAGAAATCAGGGCCAGGCTTTTACCTGGCATCAATAAAAAAACGAATAATCAAGATTTTTCGAAATTTAGTTTCCTACTGAAAACCGTTCAGGCGAATAATATATTTACATATTGGTTTTATACATCAAACTTACAACCTTTCGACCATGCTAAAAATGACATATTTTGTGATTGTGATGGATTTTTACAAACAATGAAATATTTTTATACACTTTTGCCGATATCTTTATTCAGCATTAAATGTCCAAAGACAAATCATTACGCAAGAGAGATGGGTTTGACGGTCAAAGACTGATTGTGATCCCCAAAAAAATTGTTTCGGATTTTTTGATCGATGACCCGATCACCAGGCAGGTTTACATCACTGATATCGGCTATTATCCCAGGGCACTATTCCACTACGCGCAGCGGTCGCAAGGCATCAATCAGCATATAATAATCTATTGCACAGATGGTTATGGATGGATTGATATTAACAAAAAACGAATTCAAATAGCTCCTTCACAATTTATCGCAATACCAGCAAATACGCCGCACGCTTACGGCGCTGACGAAAAAATCCATGGTCGATCTATTGGGCACATTTCAAGGGAGAAAATGCGCGATTCATCACTGACCTGATCGTAGAAAAGCAAGAATCTTTTAAACCGCAGTTAACCTACAGCGCTGAACGTATTAAGATCTTTGACGATATTTACTACAACCTTGAAAAAGGTTACGGAGAAGATACGCTGCGTTATGCGAACATGAGTTTTTATCATTTTTTGTCCTCCATGATCTACACGGAACAATTTAACTGGGAGAAGAAAGAGCCGAGTACGGATACCGTAGAATCTGTCATCAATTTCATGCAAGACAACATTGAAAAGATTGTCACCTTGAAAGAAATGGCTGATCATTCCCAAATGTCAGTCACCTATTTTTGTAAAATATTCAAGAAAAAAACAGGACATACGCCTATGGAATATTTTAATTACCTGAAGATACAAAAAGCCTGTCAGTACCTTTCATTCACGGCCATGTCTGTCAAAGAACTTGCTTTTCGCATCGGCATCCATGACCAATACTATTTTTCCCGGATGTTCAGCCGGTTAATGGGCACATCCCCGTCTGATTACCGAAAAAGGCTTTCGGAAAGTAACAACTTGGTAAATTCCCCAATAGCTGCCAATATGGAAGATCCATCGGATAGCCATCAAAAAAACAGTGCTTATCAACCCATGATTGCTAAGCTTAAACGGTCTCCACAGTCCTGATGTGCAAGCCAACCGTTAAATACTATACATGAGTCTGGCGTATCAGGCTGTTAGTGATTATCAATAAAGATGACAACTTCACCTCATCCTTCACACAATAAAAATCGCCTGGCTGCCAATCCTGAATCTGTGGAAATATATTGTTTTTTGACAGTTCTTCAGCAACAGCAGATACTAAAAGCCCGATTCACCAGCAATTCCAACGCAAAATCTAATTGCATTAAACATGTCCACGGCTCATCATCATAATCGACCCTATTTCACAGCGAAAATTTCTAAGTTCAACAAGCTTTCCGTATTGCCGTATAAGTTGTTTACTCCATGAACAACCTGACATATTTCTCAAAAAGGATTTCTTTGGATCCTACTGTTCAAATATTTTCAATGTTTTTGGAACTGTACTTCACGAAAAACTGGAACAGGTCCTGGATTATTTAAGTCTTTCTAAGCCTTGTATCGCCTGCAACCGCCAGCTTCAAAGACATGGTAAAGGTTAAAACACAGGAAGTTGTGGTGAAGAAAAGCCAGTTGAAGGAACTGATCAACGAGGAAATTGAAGTAGAAACCTACCTGAAATATTATGAAAAGTTTCAGGCTGAAAAGACACGGCTGAGTGAGGAAATTAGTTATAATCAAAAGCTGGGGGACGACAGCCTGCATCAACAAACGATCTTATTAACTTCGCTGACCTCAATACCGGGCGTTTATAAAAAAGCGAACCTCAATCAAAAACATCCTTTATTAAAGGGGCGTTCGAACATAGTCTCATGTTTAGAGAGGGGGCATATCGCACACCCTACATCAATCCGGCGTTCGAGGATAACTTACTAAAAATCAATAAAAAAGGGCTGCTCTTTTTGGAGCAACCCTCTCGAAATTTCGACAGAATCCCATGTGGTGCACCTAACGGTACGGAATTCGAACCATTTTTTAAAGGATTTAGCTATCCTATGCGGGTTATCTGCCATTTAAGAACTTTTAACAACACAAAGTATCCTAAGAACAGTTGTTTCAATTTATTTAGCTTTTGACAATTCACTTGGCGTAAAACCAAATTGTTTTTTAAAGGCATATGAAAAGTGCGAGAGGTTTTCAAAGCCCGTTTCCAAATAAATTTCAGAAGGTTTGCGATTCTTTTCAGCCAATTGGTATCGGGCGAGTTCAAGCCTTTTTTGCATGAGCCATTTCTGAGGCGTTGTACCATACACTTTCTTAAAATCACGCTTAAAGGTTGTTAAACTTCGGCCTGTCAGATAACCGAATTTTTCTATGGGCATGTTAAACATATAGTTACGTTCCATAAACTCGACAAGGTTAATTTTATGCGGCTCTGAAAAATCGGATAAAATATGGTCCATACTGTCATTTATAGATCGCAATATGGCTATCGCTTCCTGTATTTTCAACTCCGAAAGTTCGCGCGGTAATTTGTATTCCAGATCAAAATAAGGAAGCATTGAAGCAAAAAAACTGTCCAGTAACGGCCCTTTAGATAAAGGAATTATGGCATCAGTTTTAAATACCGTAAAGACTTCATTTTTTTATGCTCGTAAAATGCTTTCAGCACATCTTGGGTTAGCTTTACAATAATCGCTCTGTAGGGCAAATCGTCTTTTCCCGTTTTTATGAGCCGGGCTAACCGGTTCTTAGGAAATAAAAAAGTTTCCCCAGTTTCAAAAAAGTAAGTTTTATTAGATTCTATTACTTTCAATTGGCCTGATAATACCCGGACAATAGAATGTTCCTCCGCAACCAGTTCACTATTTTGGTGTACCGCTTCGCTACAGGTAAATACAATCTCCGCGTAATTATTTATTTGCCGTACCGCCATAATACAAAAATAAGCAAATAAAGCCCAACAGCTTGGGCCCTATTTGTCTTGTTTATTGAACATCAAATTTTGTATCAGTAAGTTCCTCGCTCAAAACCCAAAGCCTTTGTGCCGCATTCGGCTCCAGGGCAAATGGGGCCACACCGAATGTCCCGCCAGGGTTGCGCTTCCCTGCGTTACTATCGTATGCATCGGGATTGTAACTGGCAACTTCGACATCTTGCAGATAAACACCGCCTATATTTTGCAATTGCGGACTTGTTGCGGCCCATACGGTTGTGGCTGCGCCCTGCTCTTTAGTCTTAGACATTTTCTGCATCGCTGCCTGGGCTTCTTCATTGGGTGTGCCGTCAGCATTTACAGCACCCAAAGTAACAAAATCTTCAAAGGTCAGGTGCCTGCTCAAATTGGTATCCAACATTAGACCGGGATGCAGTGTATAAGCACGGACACCGAACGGACGGGCTTTTTTATCAAGTTCAACAGTAAATAGCACGTTAGCTGTTTTAGATTGGCCGTACGCCTCAAATTTGTTGTATTCTCTCGTATGATAATTAACATCATCAAATAGTACAGGAGAATAATGGTGTGCCGAGAAGAGGAAACCGTCACCACCCTTGCTCCTTCTGCCTTCTTAAGGGCTTCCCAAAGTTTTGCTGTAAGTTGAAAATGTCCTAAGTGGTTGGTAGAAAACTGTGCCTCATAACCTCGGCTGTCACGTTGTAAAGGTGTCCACATGATGCCCGCATTATTTATTAACATATGCAATTGCCTATCTGATGCCAGGAATTTTTCAGCAAACGAAGTAATAGAGACAGGTTCCGTTAGGTTCATCGGCTCCACTTCTACATTGGCAATTCCTTGAAGATTTAATTTTGCTTTTTCAATATCCCTGGCAGGTACAATTACTGCCGCACCTGCCTTAGACAACGTTTTGGTGATTTCCAGGCCAAGACCTCCGTCGCCGCCTGTGACAATAGCAATTTTTCCATTAAGATCCACTTCCTTTATAACATCAGATGTTGTGGATACTGCGTTGAAGCCTGAACCTACCGGTTTTTGCAAAGTCCCATTATAATTATTTTGTTCCATAATAATTGAATTTTATGAAAGCAAAATTAGAAGGTAGCCTATTCAGACGTTTTGTTTTAAAGGCCGAAAAACTTTGTTTATAAGACCATAGAATTTAATGCAATTTAAGTCAGCCTGGCAATGAATTAGCATGTATAACAAAGATTTTTTGAACTTTGAGTAGTTGGGTTGATGCCTGGACTGGAACCAGTAAATCACTAAAATACAAATACTTAAAACGGATGACATTTTAAATAACCTATCTATCGAACCAAAAAAGCCTCCAAAATCAATGACTTTGAAGGCTTTTACTTTTAAGTGCGGAAGAAGGGACTCGAACCCCCACGCCGTGAAGCGCCAGATCCTAAGTCTGGTGCGGCTACCAATTACGCCACTTCCGCGTTTCTGATTTAACAGGCTGCAAAGATAGCGTTTAAAATTATACTTAAAAACATAATTTTCATTTTTTTGCTATCATGCTCATTTAGTAGGAATTAATTTTTCACAAGCCCATTTATCAGTTGTTTGAAGTATACGGGTGCGTATAAAAGCCTGCTGCCATACCATGAAAACATTTCACCATCTACCAAAACTATCTTTGCATTTGGTAAAAGCGCCCTAAACTCCTCTATATGTTTTTGAGCGAATGGATATGGCTCTGATGATAGAAAAAGAAGATCCGGATTAGCCGCGACTAAAGCATTTGCATCAATCTCCGGGTAACGCTCCCCTCTGTTACATTGTTTAGTCCACATGTTTGCAGCATACTATCAATGAAAGTTCCCCTGCCGGCAAGCATATAGGGTTTACGCCAGATGAGATAGGCAACTCCCAGCCTCGTTACAGAAAACTTTATACCCTTAAAACCACCATTAATTTCCGTGCAAAGCACGTTTGCCTGCCCGGGCTTACCTATCATATCACCAATGCAAACAATCATTTGCAAAGCCGATTCCAGATCAAAAATATCACTGATCCAAACCGGGCATATATTCATTAACTCTTCTACCTGAAGACGGTCGTTCTCCTCTTTATTGGCGATAATTAAATCCGGGGTCAGCAATCGGATTTTTTCGACATCAAGCTGTTTAGTCCCCCTACTTTCGTTGTTGAATTAAACCTATCTGCCGGATGGATACAAAATTTAGTAATGCCTATCACCTCAACGTTTAAGCCAAGGTAAAAAAGCAATTCTGTTTGTGAAGGGACAATGGATATGATCCGCTTAGGGATTCCGGAAAGTTCAACCTTTCGGCTTAGCTGATCCCGGAATATCGGCATATTAAAACGCGTTCTTTTCGCCTCTAAACACGTTCCATACCGTTAGGAAGATAATCTTCATATCCAGCAGGAACGACCAGTTTTCAAGATACCAAACGTCGGCCTCCACACGCTCAAGCATAGCCTGTGTGGTTTGAGTTTCGCCCCTCAGGCCTGACACCTGGGCCCAACCCGTAATACCAGGTTTAAGAAAATGCCTTACCATGAAAGTATCAATAAGCTGCGAATATTGTTGAGTGTGGCTTATCATGTGCGGCCTCGGGCCTACTACAGACATATTGCCTAATATTACGTTAAAGAACTGTGGCAATTCGTCGATACTTGTTTTACGGATAAATGCCCCGGATTTGGTTATACGTGAATCGCCGCGTGTAGCTTGTTTTTTATCTGAATCGTGATTTACCCGCATGCTACGGAATTTATAGCATTTAAACGGCTTATTGTCCCTGCCTGAGCGCTCCTGCACAAAGAATATCGGCCCTTTTGACTCAAGCTTTATAATGATGGCCAAAATGGGGAATAACCAGCTAAAAATAAACAGGATCACAAATATAGAAAAACAGATATCAAACAAGCGTTTGATGGAGCGGTTCAGCATGTTCTCCAAAGGTTCTGGCCTTACGGATATAACCGGGATATGGCCGAAGCTTTGTATAAAAGTTGGCTTTTTAGCGTAGTCGTAATATTCTGGCACAAATTTAAACCTAATCAGATTTTTATCTGCATCAAGCATCAACTGCTCTATTTTCTCGGCTTCAGAGTTTGGTAGGGTACAAAATATTTCATCAACTTTATTGTTGAGCACATAGCTTATACAATCATTAGTACCGCCTAAATAAAGGCTTTGATCAAGTACGCTGTCTGATGCATCATCAAAAAAGCCAACAAGCTTATACCCACGTTCGGGGTTTTGTTTAAAAAAGCTATGCAGGTCTGACCCGATGCGGCCCCCACCTATAATGATAACAGTACGTATATCGATAAGCGTTGCGCGGTCGCTTTTACGGATGCTCAGGAATATTAACTTCCATAAACCAAGCAGGAAACCGAATAACGCCAGTGAATAAAAAAGATACTCGCGTGTTATAAAATACGCTTTGGTGCCTATCAATATAATGATAGTGAAGCAAATAAAGCTTACAAACAGCAGATAAGTTTTAATTACACCGCGATAGGTTTTAATTGAATCTTTATTCAGAACATGTTCATAAAGCCCGGTAATATTAGCTGACAGCAGCCAAATTAGATTAAAAACTAACACAATAGGCAGGTACTGCCTGTTGTTAATCCAAAAATATATGACCGGTCTTCAATGAAGTAAGAAATTACCATGCTCATATTAAGTATAATATAATCAATGGTAAGGTTCACTGCTTTAATAAAAGTAGCGTATCTGTGAATCATGTATATGTGCTTATGTAGTATGCAACCCTGCTAAAATTACTATAATTATTTACTAATAACAATGTCATAATTAAATGAAGACACGGTTACGAATGTATTATTTTCACAGCCACAAAATTAGAAATTAAGAAATTTATTCAAAATGAATTCTCTGTTAACAGTGACAAAAAAATGATTTTCTATGCGAAAAAATAACTGTAAAAAAAACATTTACAGCCGTCCGCTTACAACATCCTTGTTTAAAATACCTTTTATATCATAAATTACCGATGATGGTTTATGTTTTAAGCTTGCATAGTCTAAATCATAAAACTCGCGATGTGCCACAGCCATAACAATAGCATCGTAAGCGCCGCTTAGTTGCCCGTAATTTTTTAATGTAGAGATACCATATTCTCTTTTTACTTCATCCGGGTCAGCCCATGGATCATATATTTCACAGGTTGCGTCAAAACCATCAAATCCCTTAATAATATCAATTACCCTGGTGTTACGAACATCCGGGCAATTTTCTTTGAAAGTAAAACCGAGCACCAGGATCTTTGAGTTTTTTACCGAAATATCATTCTTCACCATCAGTTTAATGACTTCAAGGGCAACGTACGTACCCATACCATCATTAAGCCTTCGTCCGGCCAGGATAATTTCGGGATGATAACCCATTTGCTGGGCTTTTGCTGCAAGGTAATACGGATCAACTCCTGTGCAGTGGCCGCCTACAAGACCTGGTTTAAAATTCAGGAAATTCCACTTGGTACCTGCCGCTGCCAAAACCGCATGGGTATCAATATCCATGATGTTGAATATTTTGGCAAGTTCGTTTACAAAAGCGATATTGATATCCCGCTGTGAATTTTCGATCACCTTACAGGCTTCCGCAACTTTAATGGCGGGGGCTTTATGCGTTCCTGCTTTTACTATTGACCGGTATAAGTTGTCAATAAAATCAGCAGCCTCGGGCGTTGAGCCCGATGTTACTTTTAAAATATTGGTCAGCGTATGGACTTTATCCCCCGGATTTATACGCTCGGGCGAGTATCCTGCAAAAAAATCCCTGTTATACTGCAAACCTGATTCTTTTTGTAAAACAGGCACACAAACATCCTCAGTTACGCCGGGATAAACTGTTGATTCATAAATAACAACATCCCCCTCTTCAATACTCCTGCTATTGATTTACTTGCCCGAATAAGCAGGCTCAGATCGGGCCGGTTGTGCTGATCGGTAGGTGTTGGTACCGAAACAATATAAACGTTACAGGAAGCAATGTCTGTTATCTGCGATGTGAAAGTAAGGCCCTTGCTTTCATCCTTTAAATTTAAAACTACCGATAGTTCGTCGCTACTGGTTTCAAGGGTACGGTCAAACGCGTTATTCAGCTCATCTACCCGGCTTTGTTTAATATCGAAACCTTTTACAGGATATTTTTTGGCAAATTCAACAGCAAGGGGCAATCCCACATAGCCAAGACCTATTATTGCAATATGAATATTTGCAGGAGCCTGAAATTTATTAGTGATCGAATTTGATTGATCAGACATTTAATTTAACACGGTAGAATATGATAGATACCGGTAAAGATAATCAAATATTACCAAAATCAGCTGCCTCCCGATCCAAAGAATGCGCGGCTTAGGCTAATCAAAAGTGTTTCAGGCCGTATATATCTGGTAAACACCTGTTATTGACCGGTTTTGTGCAGAACCCACCAGTAAGGTAGTGATCTTTTTTCAAGCATTAACTGCTCGGCATAGCCTACAAATTCATGCTCATCAATAATAACCGGGTTAACGGTCATGATTTCGGCGATGGTTAAGGTTGAGGTATCCGGGTGTTTTAGCAAGGCCCGGCGAAGGTCGCCATCTGTAACCACCCCCTTAATCCGGGACGCGTCGCCCACTATAACCATACCCAACCTGCCTTCGGACATGCGCAGTAACAAATCCATAAATGAAGCTTCCTCATTAATAAAAGGAAGCTTATCGGTACGCATGAGGTCTTTAACTTTTACCAGCAGTTTGCGCCCAAGGCTACCGCCCGGATGAAAACGTGCAAAATCATGCTGCTGAAAGTTTCGCGACTCCATTAAAGCTATAGCAAGGGCATCGCCCATAACCAGCGCCGCGGTAGTTGATGAGGTTGGCGCCAGTTCAAGCGGACAAGCCTCCCTTTCAACTTTTATATTAAGGTGATAACTGCAGTTTTTGGCAACGGTTGATATAGGATTACCTGTTATGCCGATCATCACATTCTTGTTCCATTTTAAATAAGGAATAAGTTTCAGCACCTCGTCGGTTTCGCCCGAATAGGATATCAATAAAACAATATCATTGGGGCTTACCATCCCTAAATCGCCGTGAAAAGCCTCTCCCGGATGTAAAAAAAGCTCGGTGTACCTGTACTGGCCAATGTGGCTGCTATCTTTTTACCGATAAGCCCCGATTTGCCAATGCCAATAACAACCAGCTTTCCTGTTGATTTTAATATGGCATCAACAACCCTTGCAAACTCATCATCAATTGAGCCGGCTACCTGCTGCAGCGACTCTATTTCAATATCAAAAACCCTTTTTGCAATATCTTTCATGGATCCGGACATTCAGAACAAAAACTTACCCTACTAATGGTGCTAAAACCTTATCCAGTTCGTGCAGCTTAACCATATTAGGGCCATCGCTCAGGGCATTATCAGGATCGGGATGCGTTTCTAAAAAATAGCCATCTGCCCCAAAAGCTTTTGCTGCCAGCGCCATCATGGGCACAAAAGTACGGTCGCCGCCGGTTTTTCCTCCTGCTCCGCCCGGACGCTGAACCGAATGGGTACAATCCATACAAACCGGGTGGCCAAAAGCTTTCATATCGTAAATATTCCTGAAATCGACAGCTAAATTATTATAGCCATACATATTGCCCCGCTCGGTTAATATTACCTGGTTATTGCCGGCTTCAATAACTTTTTGAGCCGGATAAAACATATCATGCCCCGAAAGGAACTGGGCTTTTTTTACGTTGACGATTTTACCGGTTTGGGCAGCCGCAACCAACAGGTCTGTTTGGCGGCATAAAAACGCAGGGATCTGCAATATATCGGCAACCTCGGCTACAATAGCTGCCTGGAATGGCTCATGAATATCTGTAGTAATCGGTAAACCAAAACGCTGCTTAACATTCATCAGCATTTCCATGCCTTTCTCTAATCCCGGGCCGCGGTATGAATGAATAGATGTGCGGTTGGCTTTATCAAATGACGATTTAAAGATCACCGGCACATTGTATTTCTGCCCGGCTTCGGCTACTTTTTCGGCAACAGTATATAATAACTCCTGGCTTTCCATTACACAGGGTCCAAGAATAAAGAACGGCTTTTGGCTTATTTGATCAAACAGCATATTGTTAGGATATATTTATCAGCCACAAAGATGATGATTTTTTTGAGAATCATACAGGATGGCCTATTTCACTCCCGGGCAAACGCACATAAATAGGGTTAACAGGGTTACCACTTTTTTAAAATATAACTCACAAGATATTCATAATCAAATATTTATTTTTTTAGGGGTTACACTACGCTAATGTTTTTGAGCGCTTAGGCAAGTCCGAATGTTTAAATGTTGACCCTGTACTTCTCCCCTTTTTTATTTACAAATAAAAATATTCAAAAAATTTGCGTAAGCGATTGCTTACATATTATATTTGTAAGCAATCGCTTACATATTATATTTGATTTAGATGAGACGAGATGTTTTCCAGGCCATTGCCGATCCAACCCGCAGGGATATCATTAACCTGATAGCCTTTAAACCCATGAACCTGAATGCCATAGCGGATAACTTTGATGTAAGCCGCCCCGCTATATCCCAGCATATAAAAATTTTAACCGAATGCGGTCTTATCGCTATTAAAAAACAAGGCCGTGAACGGTATTGCGAACCCCGGCTGAAACAGCTTGAAGAGGTTGCTCAATGGGTTGAGCGTTACCGCAAGGTTTGGGAAGAAAAATTTGACGCACTCGACAATCTGCTCGAAGAATTAAAAAACAATGATAAACCATTAAAATAACCAATTATGACGAAGCAATTCTGGATCAATCTGCCTGTAAAAAATGTAAATGTATCAAAGGAGTTTTTCAGCAAACTCGGCTTCCGGTTTAACTCGCAATTTGGTAACGGCCCGAATTCTGCAGCCATGCAGGTTGGCGAAAAAGATGTTACCGTAATGCTTTTTGACGAAAGCACCTTTAAAGGCTTTGTTGAAAACTGCGGTCTTGCGGATACGGCAAAGGGAGTTGAAGTTCTGCTGTCTATCGACGCGGAAAGCAAGGAAGAAGTTGATGAACTGGCTCAAAAGGCTATCGAAGCCGGTGGCAAAAGCAATCACAAGCCCCGGGAAATGGATGGCTGGATGTACGGCTGCCTGTTTACTGATCCTGATGGCCATAGCTGGAATGTGCTGCACATGGATATGAGCAAAATGCCAGGGAGATAAAAATCAATTTGTCGCTAATACCCCCTTATCTCGTCGTTTTTGGGCACTATTAGCCCTTGCCAGGGCAGGTAACTTTGAGATATCGAAAGCAACAAATTTTTAATCAATAAAAAACAGAAACCATGGCAACATTTAAAGCAACCCAGAAAGTAACCCCTTTTTTATGGTTTAACGGCAACCTTGAAGAAGCATTGAAATTTTATACTTCGGTATTCAAAAACTCCGAAAGCGAAGTAAGCTCACTTACCGATCCCGGCAATGGCCGCAAAATGTTAGTTGGAACATTCAGGATAGAAGATCAGCAGTTTTTAGCTTTAGATGGCGGACCAATGTTCAATTTTTCGCCTGCTACATCATTTTACATCAACTGCAAAACCCAGGAGGAAATTGATTATCTGTGGGAAGTACTACCTGCAGGCGGCGGCAAAACCAATCAGTGCGGCTGGCTCGACGATAAATTCGGCGTTACCTGGCAAATTGTTCCTGAAGTTATGAGCGAATTACTTTATAACAACGAAAATCCTGAAAAAGCCAAAAAAGTTATGGCTGCCATGATGAAGATGACCAAAATGGATATCAAGCTTTTGCAGGAAGCTAACGATAACGATTAATCAATCACCTAAATAAAAACACCATGATCACCACAAAAAATCAAACAGAAATTAAGGCCGAGCCCGGAAAACAGGAGCTTTTTATAACCCGCGAATTTGAAGCACCGCGTGAGCTGGTTTTCAGAGCTTTCACCGATCCTGAGCTTATTGTTAGATGGCTGGGCCCGCGCGAACTTAAAATGCGCATAGATAAGTTTGACTGCCGCAGCGGAGGCGCTTACCGTTATATTCATACCGACCCTGCCGGTAATGATTATGGCTTTCATGGTGTTATCCATGATGTAACCGCGCCTGAACGTATCATCCAAACATTTGAGTTTGAAGGATTGCCAGAAAGTGGTCATGTAACGCTTGAAACCACCAGGTTTGAAGCACTACCAGGGAACCGTACAAAAGTGACTGTACAATCTGTTTTCCAATCGGTGACTGATCGTGACGGCATGCTGCAATCGGGCATGGAACGCGGGGTAAATGATTCACACTGGCGTTTGGATGAGCTTTTTGAAGCAGGAGAAATAAAATAGATGCAAAAGGCTGAACGCAGAAAGCCAAAAGCTTTTGATTATCAGCACCGGGCTTGTACTATTACTTACCTTTCCTGATTGCTTCAAGTATCGTTTTCATTTTTTCCTGAGCTGCGGTCGAGCTGATCTCATGCTTCATAACCATCAGGCATTTACGGCAAAGGCAATCCGGGTAGGTTAAGCGGATATAATCGCGCTCCTGGTCGGTAAAGCTGATGCCCTGGCACTGGCACAACAGGATGCTGCCTACTTTGCATTCAAAGGGCTCTTTACACCGGGGGCAGTGTTTATTTTCATGCTTTGTCATATTAAGTATTTAAATCCCGTGGCCCTTTAGGCCTGTCAGTCTGAGTGTTTAAATCCAGAGGCCTCTGAAGGTGAAATGACAAAAGAGGGACTGTCAGTCTGAGCCTGTCGAAGACTCGCGCGCAGAGGCCTACCCACCATGCTTCGACAGGCTCAACATGACACCCATTTTTTAATTATACCTATAAAACTATTGTGTACCCGTAAGGATACACAGTAGTTTTTTTATTTAAGCAGTTACATTGCTGATAACATTCTCGCGGACAGCTTTCGCGGCTTCAACCATCTCTGTTAAGGCTTTTTGGGTTTCATCCCAGCCCCGTGTTTTTAAGCCACAATCGGGATTTACCCAAAGCTGGGCATCGGGTATTACGGCCTGGGCGCGTTTAAGCAAACGGATCATTTCCTCCCTGTTGGGCACACGCGGCGAATGGATATCATATACACCGGGGCCAATTTCGTTAGGATACTTAAAATCAGCAAAAACATCCAGCAGCTCCATTTGCGAGCGCGATGTTTCTATCGTGATTACATCGACATCCATGTCGGCTATGCTTTTAATGATGTCATTAAACTCCGAATAGCACATGTGCGTGTGGATCTGTGTACTGTCCTGAACGCCGCTTGCCGAAATCCTGAATGCTTTAACTGCCCAGTCAAGGTAATTTGCCCTGTCATCCCTGCGAAGCGGTAATCCTTCGCGAATGGCCGGTTCATCTATCTGGATGATCTTGATACCGGCGCTTTCCAGGTCACAAACTTCATCACGAATGGCCAATGCTATCTGCGTACAGGTTTCGGAACGGGGCTGGTCGTTGCGCACAAACGACCATTGCAAAATAGTTACCGGGCCGGTTAACATACCCTTCATCCATTTTGAGGTTAGTGATTGCGCATAAGCCGACCATTTTACCGTCATAGGCTGTGGCCTTGATACATCGCCATAAATAACCGGTGGCTTAACACAGCGGCTGCCATAGCTTTGCACCCAGCCATTTTGTGTAAAGGTAAAACCGGCCAGTTGTTCGCCAAAGTACTCAACCATATCATTACGTTCAAACTCGCCATGTACCAGCACATCCAACCCTATTTCTTCCTGCCATTTTATAGCCTTTTCAGTTTCGGTAGCTATCAGTTTATTATACTCCCCCGGGGTTATCGCGCCTTTTTTTAATTGGGCACGCCAGCTTCGTACTTCGGCGGTTTGCGGGAACGAACCAATAGTTGTGGTGGCAAAAAGCGGCAGGTTAAGCAGTTGCTGCTGCTGTTCTTTGCGTGCAGGAAAAGCACTTATACGCTTTGCATCATTTTCGGTGATGGCGCTTACACGCTGTTTAATCGCTGGGTTATGGATCAGTGCAGATGTTCGGCGGGCCTCGTTTGCCTGCCGGTTTTTTGCCAGTTGATGCAGGCTGCTATCGCTCACCACATCTTCCGATAAGTTGCTCAGCAATACCACTTCGTTTATTTTCTGCCGCGCAAAAGCCAGCCACTGCTTAATTTCGGGAGTAAGCACTTCATCGTTGGTTTCATTTTGCAGATCGCATGGCGAATGGATCAATGAGCATGAAGGGGCTATCCAAACGCGGTCGGCACCTAATTTATCCTTCGCATTCTTTATAATGACCAGCGAGTTAACAAAATCATTTTTCCAGATATTGCGCCCGTCAACAACACCTAAAGAAAGGATAGTTTTTTGGGGCAGATGCTCCATTACTTCATTCAATTGCTGAGGCGCCCGCACTAAATCGACATGTAAAACATCAACAGGTAAAATTGCCGCTAATTGAGTGTTATCGCCCAGGCGTTCAAAATAAGTTGCCAAAACTATCTTCAGAAAAGGAAATTCCTTCCTCAATTGCTTATAGGTATCTTTAAATACCTCTTGTTGTTTTTCGCTTAAATCAAGTGCTAAAAACGGCTCATCAAACTGAACCCATTCGGCACCTAAAGCTTTAAGCTTATTCAGAATGTCAAAATAAACAGGCAGCAGATTTTTGATCAGGTCTATCCTATCGAAACCAGCCTCTTTCTCCTTACCTAACAACAGGTACGATACAGGGCCAAGCAATACCGGCTTGCTAACGATGCCCAACTGTTTAGCCTCATAAAACTCATCGATAACTTTGGTGGAGAACAGTTTAAACTGCTGGTCTTTATAAAACTCGGGTACTATGTAATGGTAATTGGTATCAAACCATTTGGTCATTTCCATGGCTACCACATCCAATCCATCTTTTTGATAGCCGCGGGCCATAGCAAAATACAGATCGAGCTCGGTATTGCCTTTTTGACTGATCACTTCATGATAGCGTTTAGGAATAGCGCCAAACATCAGTGAATGATCCAGCACCTGGTCATAAAATGAAAAATCATTTGATGGGATGAGGTCGATCTCGGCTTCTTTTGCAGCAGCCAGTTCTCTTCCCTGATGTATTTACCCACGGTAAGCACATTTTTTAAGCCCGTTTTGCCTGCCCAGTAGTTTTCGCAGACTTTTTTCAATTCGCGCCGGCTACCAATACGCGGGTAGCCTAAATTTTGCGTTAGCATCTCTTTTAATTGATTAAATGAATAAATCGGTTAAAAGCCCTTTTAGCTAAGCTTCGTAATACTTTGGTGATATGTAAAAATGGAGAGAATATATGGGCACAGCCTGTCATAACAGGTCATGGACCCAACAGGCAAGTAATCATAACCCAGACCAAGCTTCATACCGCGAAAGCATTGTCAATTCAGTATTAGGCAGGTCTCCTGACTTGTAACATTTTTGCCGCCCTTCCCATCCCTTTCATCAGGACAGTGGACATTACTGGCAAAAACCTTTGTGTTACTTACAGTTGCGCGACAGTTCGTGATTTACACACGATTCCCTATTAATCTACAATTAAGTAAAACCTATACCGGTTGATGAAGTAAAGTAAAGAACTATCGGGGCAAATATAATGATATGCCGGCTGAATATTCAGGTTATTTTATTGGTGAAATTGTAGGCTATATCATGGTCAATAAACGCGTAAACCTATAAAACGTTGAATTGTACCATACCAGATGCAAACTGATCCTTACCTTTGGCAGCTTCTATATGGATCAGAAAACACATTCAAACCTTCCGGGCTTTGGCTGGGCGGTATTAACTACCAGTTTGGCCTTTGTAGTAGCACAACTTGATGTTTCTATCGTTAATATTGCACTACCTGAAATTGCAAAAGCATATCATGCGGGTATCAGCACCCTGCAATGGGTAATTGACGCATACACGCTTGCATTTGCAGTACTCATGCTGTCGGCAGGTAGCCTCGGCGACCTATTAGGATCAAAAAAGATCTTCCAGATTGGCATGATCATTTTCGGTATTGCATCAGCAGGATGCGGTTTGGCCCCTGATGCAATTACGCTTATCATTTGCCGTGTGGCCCAGGGAATTGGGGCTGCTATGATGATCCCAAGCTCGCTTGCATTGCTCAATCACCAGTTTGCACATACACCACAAACACGCACGCGGGCCGTAGGCTTGTGGACAGCTGCCGGAAGCGCTGCCATGGCGGCAGGCCCCACTATTGGTGGCTTCCTGATAGCATTCAGCAGTTGGCGTTTCATTTTTATTGTTAACATCCCAATCTGCATAATTGGTTATATCCTGAGTTTTAAAATGGCGCAAATGACAAAAACAAGCAAGAGGAGTTTTGATTTGCCCGGACAACTCACCTGGATGCTATCAGTCACCACGCTCATTAGTGTAATTATTGAAATACCCCGGCTTGGATTAAGCCATGTACTAATCTGGGGAGGGCTTATTTTGAGTTTATTGATTTTCGGTCTTTTTTTATGGATTGAAGGCAAAACAGCACATCCAATGCTGCCATTCCATCTGTTCAAGTCAGCGAGGTTTAATGCACTTTTAATACTCGGTGCGGTTTTAAACGGATCTTACTATGGCAGCGTTTTTATTTTAAGCCTTTATCTGCAAAAAGTACTAAACTATCCATCCATTATGGCCGGGCTGGCATTTCTTCCGCTTACTGTAGGCTTTGTGATCTCCAATGTGATTAGCGGCCGCATCGTTAACCGCTACGGCATCCGTAAACCTATCATTGTTGGCCTCATCATGTTTGCCGCCGGCTTTGCGGGTTTATTCATAGCTCACGAGCATACCCCATATCTTGAACTATTCCTGCCTTTCCTGGTTATCCCGATGGGTATGGGCCTTGCTGTACCAGCCATGACCAATGGTATTTTATCAAGTGTAGATAAAACATTATCAGGAACTGCCTCGGCTATATTAAACACGGCAAGGCAAACAGCGGGTGCCATAGGTGTAGCCGTTTTTGGTGCAATGGCTGCAGGAGGCACACTGGCCATTTTAGGCGCCGTATCCAAAAGCGCAGCCATATCCATCGGCTTAACCGCTTTCGCCATGTTATTAATTGTAAAAGGACTAAAAAGATAAAACTGCTGATATCACACACCAAAATGGAAGCCGATAATTCCTTACCGGCTTCCATTATTCCATCATAAAGTTATATGAAACCAGGGAATCTTATTCCTTATACAACAGCTACCTCAGCAGCTAAAATAACAGCCGCTTCTTCTTGTTTTTGCTGCGAAGCCCTCGCTTTGATGAAAAGCATCAGTGTAACAACAGCCAGTATCGCGAACGATAAATAAGCGGTTCCTAATAACTGCTGATTTTTGATAGCCATAATATTTACAATTCCATAGCTAAAAAATGAAGTGATAATATAAAGTGAGCCGCCGGTCACGCCGCTTGCAATACCCGCATTTTTTGAAAACCGGCCTAAACAGTAAGCAAATATATTATTGAATATAAAGCCAGATAACAGGTGAACCAATGCTGTAAATGCCATCAGCGTAAATAAATTTGTTTTAATCCCTGCTGTGAACACCATTAAAGCGGCAAAGCCTAATTGCAGTGCAAGCGCTATAGATACTTTTTTGATAAGCGGCTTCCTGATGAGGGTTTTTGAAATAATACCGCCCGCCATCAATGATACCCCCGAAAGCAGCGAACAATAACCGGTTACCACAGGCGACAAATGAAATACATGCTCAATTATAAAAGGGCTGCTCATACCATACACCACCAGCATGGCATAGCTCAGGGAGATCAGGATGAGGCCCAGGGAAAAATCACGGGTTTTAATGGTAGCCAGGTAAACCTGCAGAATACTTTTGGCTTTGAACGGGTGATAATTTTTTAATGATTCGCCACCGTATACCAGCTCTAAAACAAGTAGTGAAAGAGTGGCTATCCCCAGGAAAAGGAAGTTGGATTCCCAGCCAAAGGCAGCTTCAAGGTAACCTCCGATAAAAGGCGCTACAATAGGCGCGGTTGCCCAGATGATAGAAAAAAGACTTGTATAATGTTTAAGCTGCTCGCCCGAGTACATATCTACAAAGTATGCCCTCTTCCCTACCACAATAAGCGCTACCGTGATGCCCTGCAAAATACGCATGGCATAAATAAGCTCAATATTATGGCAGATAGCTATGACAAAACTTGCAAATGCAAACACCAGTAAAGAGACAGTACCGATACGGTACCGGCCAAAGCTATCGAGCAAGCTGCCAACAAACAACTGACTAACGCCCGAACTGATCATAAACGCGATGAGCGAAAGCTGAACGGCCGAATTATTGACAGCTAATTCCCTGGCCATAGAAGGTAGGGAAGGTATATAAATATCAGTTGCAAAACCCGAAAGCGGGATCAGCGCGAACGCTAAAATTGTGCTGATGCCCCTGTGGTGTTCTTTTATAAGTTTCATAGCTTAATGTTGAAATTTAACAGATCGTAAAAACAGTATGCTGTGCGTTTTTATTTAAAACAAAAGTAGACTAATTGGTTTATTAAATAAAACCGTTTGGTCTACTTTTAACCATATTTACATTACTGTGTCAATCGCTGTTTAATCGGCTTATAAATACACGCATTCATAAGATGAGTGTAAAAAAATCAACCTAAAGTTATACATTTACAAACCAAACCCGAAAATAAAACACTAGCTGACAGATATTTACAAATAATAAAACATTCAGTTAATTTCAATAGGCAATCAACGGCCTTTATTTTTTTAAACCATTTAGTCTATATTTGCATAGTAAATAACTGAAGATGAGCAAAGGCGAGCAAAAAAGGCAATTCATTATTGAGCAAGCAGCGATTTTATTTAATGAGAGGGGAATTGCCGGCACTTCTGTTGATGAGGTACTTGAAGTTGCCAATACCAGTAAGGGATGTTTTTATGGCCATTTTGAAAGCAAAGACGAGCTGGCACAAGCCGCTGTTGATTACCTTTTAGGAAAACTAAACGACAGAAGGAACAACACAGTAAGCAAACATAAAACTGCCATTGCCAAGATCAATGCCGCTTTAGACAACAGCAAAAATCCATTGAAAAGCTATATTGAAGGCGGCTGCCCGATAGTTAATTTTTCGACAGAGACGGATGATACTAACCCGGCCATCAAAAAAAGTTAAAAGACATGGTTGATACCGCAATAACAACCTATGCCAATATTATTCAGGACGGAATTGAAAACGGGGAACTCTCAAACGCCATAAATCCCGTTGAATTTGCAACCCGGATGATGCTTTCGATAGAAGGAGGCAACGCGATCTGCAGGGTATTAAACAGCACAAAACCAATGCAGATCATGATCAAAAGCCTGAAAACTGAACTGGCATCATATGCCCTGGAAAAAGCATAAACACACTATGGCTTTGCAATAGCCTCACTGATTAATTGTTCGGCCTGCGCACTCCCCGGGCCGGGAGCGTCAAAACTGAGCATTTTGCCTTCTTTATCAATCAGTATATATTTTGGAATTGCATAGGCTATGTATGATTGTGCAACTGTACCGTCTTTGTCATAAAGCTGCAGCCAGTCCGGCTTTTCTTCTTTGAGTGCATTTCGCCATTCCTTTTCTCCGTCATGTACGGCAATACTGACAAAAGCAACCTGCGGATTAGCTTTGAACTTGTCGCTTAGCTTTTTATATGCAGGCATCTCCTGGCGACATGGCCCGCACCAGCTGGCCCAAAGATCAATATAAATAACTTTTCCTTTAAAATCGGCCACGTTAAAAACCTTGCCACGGTCGCTGGGCAAAGTAAAAGCCGGGGCCGGTTTCCCAATTTGCACGTGCATCAGCTGTAACTTTTTTCGGTAAAATTACCGGTGATGTTATTTTTTAAGCCGGGTTACTTATTGCGTCAATGAATACACGCATCTCCTTCTGGGCTATATTCAATTTTTCAAGAGAGTTAGCACTACCAATTCTCTTTTCAACGTACCGGTTTAGATAATAGTCCCTCACCTTGCCGGTAAAAAGCTGTTTGATTTTGCCAAGTGTGTACCCGGGCTGCTTCACCGAAGCAGAATCGCGCAGCAGATCCAGCCGCTGTTCATAAGCATAATAAAGGGGTAAAACCCATGATTTATAGTCTTCTGATACTAAATATCTCGTCATGCGATATACCTTTTGAAAATGCTGAAGGGGTATTTTTTGATACCAGCTCCCGCATCTGCGCTGCATTGTATTTACTCAAATCAAGGTGCTGAAGCAGCATGTAAAAATTTAAGCTTTGATTATCTAAATCAATCATTTTCTTAAACGTATTGAAATATTGATCCTGCTTTGCCGGCTTGTTAAACACAACATTTAGTAACGAGTCTTCTAACGTCTTGCTTTTTTAAGGAACGGGATTAACTCATCGGTCTTTAGTTCATACCACGCTGTTTTGTCGTTCCGGGCTACCAGGATTGAATCTAATTTTACACGGTATTGATTGGTTTCGGCACCTATACCGGTTATCTTTTTAGTTTTCGACAGGTTGACGTAATTAATGGCATCACCGGTTATATGGAGATCATAGCCCGGTGCTACATAGATCCGGTTGATTTGGGTATTGTTTTGCTGGATGCTGGTGCGTTGAGGCTTTACTATTTTGTACGTTTTTAAATAAAACTCACCCGAATCATTAAGCCTGATCGTATCCATAAGAAGTTTACCGTTGGCATCTTCAAAAAGATCTTCAACATCTTTTCGGCCGAATTGCTGAGCTTTCCCTGGATAACAAGTGGTTGAACCGGGTTTTGAGCTACCCCCCGCTGATAAAATAAAATGAAAGCAGGAACAGGATCATTTTTTTCATAGATGTATAGGTTTAAACAAATATAAAGTTCAGCAGCTTATTTAATACAACTTCGGGATTTAGTTTGCATGTTATCCCAATCCTGACGCAAGCCGAACCAACGATGGTTCAAAAAGAAACATAATCCCGTCAGCTTTGCCAAATCATAAAAAATTAAAAATTATAATAAAATGCTAAATCGATTTAATTATATTAGTCAAACCAATTTATCTACTTAATGCAAGCAGGAAAAACAACCTGACCATCACCAATTAATCAATGAAATCTGCATGAAACACCTTCTGATTTTAATTTTATCTGTAACTATCCTTCTCTCATCACAAAACACTAATGCCAGGCCTGTTCATAAAACTGCAGAGGAAAAGACATGGAATGCGCAATGGATCTCCATGCCCGGCATCACCGGAAATGAATACGGCATTTATTATTTCCGTAAAAACATTGAGCTGACCAACAAACCGGCCGGCTTTGTCATTCATGTATCGGCAGATAACCGTTACAAATTGTATGTAAACGGCACATTGGTATCATTAGGCCCGGCAAGGGGCGATACTTTTACTGGAACTATGAAACCGTCGACCTTGCGCCTTATCTCGTAGCCGGTAAAAATACCGTAGCTGCTTTAGTGTGGAACGAAGCTCAATACCGCCCTGAAGCGCAGATCAGTGTCCGCACAGCCTTTATTATACAAGGTAATTCAGCAGCCGAAGAGATCCTTAATACCAATAACACCTGGAAAAGCATTCAGGACAAAGGTTATCAGCCCATCTGGGGCTATTTTGCAGCCAGCACCGGCGAAATGGTGGATCTGAATAAAAGCATTATGAACTGGTATTTGCCTAACTTTGATGATAGCAGCTGGCCGAAGGCGGCAAACCTCTTCGGTGGGCAATTAAAGGGCCGGTGGGACGGTTTCGGATGGCAATTGGTACCGTCCTCCATTCCGCACCAGGAATTAATTTGCGAGCGGATCCCTGTTGTACGTAAAGCCTCCGGGATGGATGTTCCCCCGGCTTTTCCGGGCACTAAGGCACCGCTTACTATTCCTGCAAATACTACAGTTACCATACTGCTTGATCAAACGCATCTTACCAACGCCTATCCTACTATTAATTTTAGCGGTGGGAAAGATGCGGGGATCTCTTTAAGCTATGCCGAATCGCTTTTTGATAATTTAAGCAAATATGGCATGCGTAAAGGTAACCGTAACGATGTGGAGGGCAAGGATTTTTCGGGCAGAAATGATAGTTTGATCTCCAATGGCAGCAAAGGACAATCATATACTACGCTCAACTTCCGCACTTTTAGGTACATCCGCTTAATTGTGCATACACAAAACGAGCCTTTGGTTATTGATGACCTGTATGGCACCTTTACCGGGTATCCATTTAAGCAGCGTGCCGTTTTCAATACCGATAATAAGGAAATAAAACAGATGCTCGATATTGGCTGGCGTACGGCCCGCCTTAATGCATTTGAAACCTATACAGATTGCCCTTATTACGAGCAACTGCAATACATCGGCGATACCCGCATCCAGGCAATGATATCCTATTATTATAGCGGCGACGACCGGCTGGCCCGCAATGCCATTAACCTGATGGACCACTCCCGTTTAACAGAGGGCGTTACCCAAAGCCGTTACCCTACGCATGATACCCAAATTATTTCAACTTTTTCGTTATGGTACATAGGTATGCTGTATGATTACTGGATGTACCGCAATGACAGTAAATTTATTAAGGATAAGCTGGATGGCGAACGGGCAGTATTAAAGTTTTTCAGCCAATACCAACAAGCTGATGGCTCATTAAAAAACACCCCTTACTGGACTTTTGTGGATTGGGCCAGCGGCAAAGACTGGGATGTAGGCTCGCCGCCAAAAGGCACCGACGGCAGTCTCGTCCATTATTGATTTGCAATTACTTTGGGCTTATGAGTGGGCTGCCGCTATGGAAACAAAAATGGGCATGCCCGGTTACGCCACTTTATACAACAAAGAAGCTGCGAAACTTAAGCAAACCATTCAACGCAAATATTGGGACCCGACAAAAATGCTGTATGCCGATACATGGGACAAGAAACAATTTTCGCAGCATGCCAATTCATTAGCCATACTTACAGGCATGGTGAAAAACGCAGATCTGCCTTTGTTATCCAAACGATTATTAACCGATACCTCATTGACCCAATGCACCATTTATTTTAAATATTACCTGCACCAGGCCTTAGTAAAAGGTGGTTTAGGTAACGATTATATGAACTGGCTGGGTATCTGGCGCGAGAATATTAAAATGGGCTTAACCACCTGGGCCGAATATTCCGACCTTAAATACAGCCGTTCGGACTGCCATGCCTGGGGAAGCAGCCCTAACATTGAGTTCTTCAGGACTGTTTTGGGTATTGACAGCTATTCGCCCGGATTCAGCAAGATCAAGATCGACCCTCATTTGGGAACAATGACCAATGTGAGCGGCGAGATCCCACACCCTAACGGTAAGGTTGCAGTAGCTTATGTTTTAGAAAATAAAAAGTGGAAAATAAAGGTCAGTTTACCGCAGCATACATCCGGCGTATTGGTTTGGAAAGCAAAATCCTACCCGCTTAAAGGCGGTGAAAATGTGATGGTTATTTAAGAAACTCGAAGAAGCTGTTTAAAAACGAATGAAATGAATGTTTTTTGCAGAGACGCATCACATGCGTCTCCCGTAGGACAAGCCGTGCTTAATAAGCGAGCAAGCGTAAAATGGATGCGGGAGACGCATGTGATGCGTCTCTACATTTGGAAATCATCGTTTTTAAACAGCCTCGAAGACTTACGAAGTTTTAGAAACTTCGTAAGTCTGGTTTTTATTATTTAAGATCTTTAATTGAGCAAATGCCTTTCGTCCTGCCTTAAAATCATTTGTTCCCTGGCGCTTAGCAGCACCATAATAAATAATCCAAGTAAAATACAAACAACCACACCAAAATTGGCTGTAAGTATACTTGAACTTACATTTCTTTGTCCGCTTTGCAGCAGGCGGTTGCTCTCGCCAACCTGTATCGCTATCAGTTGATCAAGCGATTTAAGGGCCTGATTAAAAACATACTCTGCATTATTCAGGCCAGCTTCCTGCTGCTGCAGATCACGCAATTGCACACGAAAGGTCTTCCATTTTGCTGATTCTTCGCGTGTTAATTGAGTGGCCTCATATTTCTTTGCTAACGCTTCTATAGCTGCATAATTACCATTAATTTTTACCTGGACATCTGCACCAGAAACAGCTGCCAGTTTATTTTCATAAAGCCGACTGCTTATTTCATGCACAAAAGTAGCTGGCAATAAGCGGTCCTTCATAATGGATGTCAGCGTTTTATCCAATTCTTTAACATTGTCCCGACCATTCCAGTTGGCTAATAAAAGCATAGCGGTAAGCACAGCTAAAGCCAAAACCATTCTCGCTTTATTTTTTATGATAAAAGCCCGTGTCATAACAGTAAATTTTTATTAAAGATAATAAAAGGATGCCCGGTTACAGAAAACCTATCCCCTGCAAGTGTATTATTTACATCTGCTAATATATGGTTCTTTTAAAATTAATCAATCTTTAAACCGGATGATGATCCCCTGATCTGCAGATTAGTTTTAAGAATTATGGAATGAGAAGCGGTACTACCCCCTTGGTATTAAGCTTTTTGAGTAACACGGTGATCACATTATCGGCAATTTCTTCAACCGGCTGAGCTATGGCGGTTACCGGGGGCGAGTACAGCTTAAAAACGTCATAATCATCAAACGATATAACGGCCATATCCCCGGGCACTTTAATACCCAGTGTGTTAAATACTTTTAACCCGCAGGTACCTACGTGGTTGGTGCCAAAAACTACCGCGTCGAGATCCTGATGCTTTTTAAAAAAGGCCATCATCGGTTTAATGATCATTTCTTCGTCCTGGTTAAAAACAATCTCTTTAACCACCGGAGCAAAACGGCTTTCCTTCAGCGCATCCTTATAG
The DNA here is from genome assembly GCF_050859465.1 of Mucilaginibacter sp. P25. NCBI lineage: Bacteria > Pseudomonadati > Bacteroidota > Sphingobacteriia > Sphingobacteriales > Sphingobacteriaceae > Mucilaginibacter > Mucilaginibacter sp. P25. The sequence goes on from NZ_CP193937.1 coordinate 5,449,772, forward strand.
CCCTGCATCCGGGCCAGCATTTGTGTTTGTGACGAAGCGAAAGTAACGAAGCCTATATTTTTGTAACCCTGTTGTATTAAGTGCCTGGTGGCATTATAGGTGCTGAAAAGGTTATCAATCTCTACATAATCGGTATTTACTTTGGGTAAATGCCTGTCGAACATTACCACCGGCAGGCCATCCTTAAGCAGTTGTTCTACATCGTCTTCAATACCTTCGGGTGGAGCAATAATATAGCCATCCACATGCCTGTCACGAAACATACTAATCAGTTCCCTGGTTTTTTGGGTATCATTATCGGTACTGCAATAAATTATTTTGTAGCCGTTTTTATAAGCCCTATCCTCAATAAGCCGGGCTATGCTTGCAAAAAAAGGGTTTGAAATATCTTCAACCATTAAACCAATGGTATTTGATTTACCGGTACGCAGGCTTTTAGCCAGGGAATTAGGTTTATAACCCACTTCTTCTACATATTTGGTAACACGCTCTACCAGGTCTTCACCTATCCGTTTTTCCTTTGCACGCCCGTTCAGTATAAACGATACGGTGGTTTTAGAAACCTTTAATTCATTGGCGATATCAACAATCGATAGTTTTTTCAATGGCTTATAATTGGCTAAAATCAAATATAAAATATAATCGCTTAATAACCATGATTTATTAAGCGATTATTGGCCAAAATATAAAAATAAATCGATTAAGCTAATTTGCTGATATTCCTTTTTTATTCAGTTTAGGATAACTGATCCCGAATAAAAATATCACCATATAACAAATGATAGGCAGGTAATAAGCTGTCGCAACATTGTGATTAGCAATCAGGCCCATAACCGGCGGAAACAATCCCCCGCCTACAACTCCCATTACTATAAATGAGGACGCGTTTTGCGTTTGTGAACCTAAATTTTTCAACCCCAGGCTAAATATAGTTGGGAACATAATACTGAAGAAAAAGTTGATGAACAGCAATGCAACAAATGACACCACGCCAAATCCCTGTGCTACAATAACACACATCAGGATATTGCCCAGGGCAAATACCGCCAGCAGTTTGTTTGGCGCTATGTAACGCATCAGGAAGGTGCCAATAAAACGGCCGGCCATCATCATCACCATACTTAATGAAAAATAATAGCCTGCGTGTTCATCAGTCAAGTGCATAATTTCGTGTCCGTAGTTAATGAAAAACGCCCATGTACCTCCCTGGGCAGCCACGTTAAACAACTGAGCTATGGCAGCAAATACAAAATGCTTTTTCTTGAATAGACTTTCCTCAATATGTCCTTCGGCAGCAACAGCGTATGAATCCGTAGCTACCACATGTGGATCTTGTAAAGGGGGCACTTTTAAAAATGAAAATGCTACACCAACCAATGCTATCACCGTTCCTATCACAATATATAGGTGTTTGACAGATATCAGGTCGTTAGAATGCTCCTGCCCTCCTTTTAAAACGAAATAGCCGCCCAACAGCGGACCAATAACGCCGCCGACACCGTTAAAGGCCTGCGAAAAGTTAATGCGCTGGTCGCTGGTACGCTGATCGCCGAGAGAGGCAACAAATGGATGAGCAACAGTTTCGAGCGTAGCCAGGCCGCAAGCCAGGATAAACAAGGCTATCCGGAAGAAGTCAAACGATTTAGCATCAGCCGCCGGAACAAACAGGAATGCACCTGCAGCATAAAGCCCGAGGCCTAAAAGCACACCGTTTTTATAACCAAATTTTTTCATGAACATACCTGCCGGGATGCCCATCACCGCGTAAGCGCCAAATAATGATAACTGTACATAAGCCGAACGCGACTTTGAAACATGCAAAACATTTTGAAAATGCTTGTTTAATGTATCGCCGAGGGTCATGGCTATGCCCCAGAGCATAAATAATGAGGTTACAAAAATGAGTACGACAAGGAACTTGCGTTCGGTGAATTTGGGTTTGGTATCCATTATGCAGGTTTGTTTGTTAATTGGACCGGTAAATTAGTTTAAAACTTCAAGGTACCAAAGGCTTATTATTACTTTTCCGTTATTACCGGATCGTTATAAGGCTGTACCAATAGCTTCAGCTTGTCCTTGCCCAGCAACGCTGCATCAAATTCAATCCAAATATCTTTTGATTCGCCCTTCATCAGCGAAAAATAGTTATCATTCATTATTGCGGGCAGTATCTGTTCGCCCGTGCCGGCTTTTGTTGCCTGTACGCGAATAGCAAATGCAGCCGCCTTTGATGAGGATGGGTTGCTGATCTTTGCATCCACATAATACTTGCCGTTAATTTGCTTTATGGTTGATGATACTTTCAGGTTAACCTTTGGCAGTTGGTTAATGGCGGTAAAATCTGTACGTTTATTACCCCGCCAGTAAAAATTATCTGATACCAGTTTTCCGTTTTTATCAATCAATCTTAGTTTGATGAAATGAACATCCGTAAGACTGCTGCTTTTCGGCACGCCGCCGTACACCTCAAAATCCCAAAGAGAGTAGCCCCAACCCGATCCGCGTTGTAATCCATACATACGCACGTATCGGCCTTTCACTTCATCAAAGGTAACCTGTTGAACACCGACATGCCCATCGCCGCTTTCATAAACATCTTTCCAGCTTTTGGCATCGTCAGATACCTGGATCTTGAAAGCTTTACCATATGCCTCCTCCCAGTTTAATTTCACGCCGTTTACTTCTTGCTCTTTACCCAAATCGACATAGATCCATTCGACATCATTTGAATTACTGGCCCACCTGCTTCCTGGATTACCATCCGTTACAGAACCGGCCTTACCCATGGTGGTTGATGATGCAAAAGCAGGTTTGTTTAGTGCCAAATTTTCGCGGTTATCAGCAAAAGCCATGGTAAAGCAATTCAGCGCTGTATTCGATGGCGCATCGATAGTTTTTGACTGGCTGTATTCTTTTACGATCTGTCCATCGCTGTTATAAACATCGGCATAAGCAATGAGGCTGTTTTCGGCAGTGCGAGTAGTGTTGATCACTTTAATAGCATTATTTACCGGGTTCCATTGAATATGCACCGGTTCGCAGGCTTTTTTAGCCCCCCAGTAGGCACCGGTGAGGTCATAGTAGTAATCGGTTTGCCACACCAATGAAGGATAGGCCGACTGGCTCATCCAGGTCATAATGCCCGAAGCATCTTCCCATATATTATCTTCCCAGCCCTCGTACATGGCTTTATTGGTTTCGATGTTCAGCAGCTGTGCTTTACGGCAATAATCTTCGATACCCGAAGCGGCTCCGTAACGGTTTTTAATTCCATCGTCGTACCTGTCGGGGCCTGCATTACCTGCGGACGGACCAAAGAAATGCAGGTTCCACATCTCATTGCGGGGCCACCATTTATCCTTCGGCATAAATTTCTTAAAGCTGTCGAAATTAGTAAACACCGCCGTACCTATCTCGCTGCGAAGACCCCAACCCTGGTTACCGCCAAAGCCATTAGGAAAACGGCTGAAATACCAGCGCGGATCAAAGTTAGTCCACGGACCGCTGCCTGTTAAATTCCCTGCATGCGAGTTAGATTGATAATACCTGTCGTTACCATCGTAAGCGCTAATGTCCTCACGAAGCCAGTTATTTAGCGGAGGTAAAGGCTCGCCCTCATTATCACCGCACCAAATGGCAATGGATGGATGGTTCCTGAACCGTTTTATTTTTTCGATGGCATTGGCATTGAAAGTATTTACATCATTAGGCAGGTTGGGGATAGAGTTAAGCCAGAAATCATCCCAGATCATGATGCCGTATTTATCGCAGGCATCATAAAATTCTTCATCCGTGGTTGAGCCTATCCAGTTGCGGATGATGTTAAAATTCATTTCCTTATGCAGACGCACTTTGGTATCATACTCGTCTCCCCGGCAACGCAGCATATACTCGGTCATCCCCCAATTGCCGCCCTTTAAAAATACTTTGGTGCCATTTACATATAAATGCAATACATGGCCTACGGTATCATAGCTGTATTTTTTGATGCCGAACCGGATCTGTTTGCTGTCAGATACTTCATCGCCCAATTTCAGGCTTAAGTTACAGGTGTACAGGTTGGCATCGCCATAGCCATTGGGCCACCACAGTTTTGGGCCGTTGATCACCAGCTGCGAAAAATGTTTTGGGTCGATTTTTACCTCGGCATTGCTGTTAGCACCCACAAATATTTTTTGGGTAAACCGGATATTTCCAGGATTAATAACACCGGTCAAGGTCCCTGTTTGAAAAGTATCCGTGCTGTTTTTCACCTCAACCGAAACCGATACTTCAGCCCGGGCGGTAGTAGGCACATCTGTACGAATCCAGGGATCATTAATGGTAAGGCTACCTGTGTTGCTCAGGTAAACATCATCAGTAATGCCGCTATTGAGGCCCGGTACATAAGGCATCCAATCCCAACTGGCGCTGGGTATATATGTTGGGCTGGCATAATTTACCAATGGGTTCAGCGGACAGTAAACCAAAACAGCCAGCGTATTTGCCCCTGTTTTATTTACGAGTTTGGTTACGTCATACATGCCCCGCTGCATAAAACCATCTAAGCTACCTATCTTCTTCCCATTCAGGTAGATCTCGGCTTTGCGGTTAATACCTTTGAAATTAAGCCAGATTTTTTGTTTGGTGAAATTGGCGGGAGTATTAAACTCAGTACGGTACCAGAAATTGCGGTCGTACTTCTTTTTATCAACCTTATAAATATTATCGCCAAAATTGGGATCCTTTTCCAAACCGGCTGCTACGTATGATGAAAATACAGTACCGGGTACGATAGCCTTTACCCAATCAGTAGCGGCGTAACCGCTTTTGTAGATGTCAAGACTATCGGCTCCCAGGTCGGCCTGGGCTTTTACTTTCCATGTGATTTGTTTATTGGCGTTGTTGAGGTAAAAGATTTCCTGTGCTGATGCCGGGTTGAGCAGCAGCATCACCGAAGTAAGTAATAGAATTGACTTTTTTATTTTGTAAATATTGATCATAAAATCGTTTTAGCGGATATTCTTATAATTCTTATAGTAAACCGTCATTGTGAGGAACGAAGCAATCCCAAACTGTACAAAGCGGACCTGCTAATCGGGGATTGCTTCGTTCCTACCATGACATAATAAAAAATACAGTCATGCTGAACTTGTTTCAGCACCCCACATGCAAGGCCGCTTGCATAGCCGCTCAGCGCGTGGGATCCCGAAATAAATTCGGGATGACGGGTAGTGTAAATGTCATTTCACCTTCAGAGGCCTCCGGATTTAAACACTCGCAATGACGTTTTCCATATTCTTCTTAATTTTGTTATTGAGCTTTTGATAGCGAAAACGGCCTATCTTCAGAAGCGACACCCCGGTTTATAGCCGGTTTGTCGCCCATTTCAAAATGCAGTACACCGCCGTTCATAATATCGGCCTGGGTGATCCAGTTATGGGTATAAGGCTTGCCATTAAGCGTCGCCGACTGGATATACACGTTCTCCTTGTTGTTATTGTTAGCTTCTATCACGAACTTTTTCCCATTTTCCAAAGCGATGGTCATCTTTTTAAATAGCGGACTACCAATCACATACTGATCGGTACCGGGGCAAACACTGTAAAAGCCAGCGGCGCTCAACACAAACCAAGATGACATCTGTCCTTCATCCTCATCACCAGGGTAACCATTTTCGCCGGCGTTATACATCTTATCCATCACACTGCGCAAATGCTGCTGCGCCTTCCATGGCTGGCCGGCATAGTTGTACATGTAAAGCAAGTGATGAATAGGCTCGTTGCCCTGCGCATACTGCCCCATTTTAAAGGCAGCCATTTCCGTCATTTCGTGGATCACCTGGCCGTACCCTCCTACCTTGATGGTTCCAGGCTCAGTAAATACCGAATCAATCTTAGCAGTAAAGTTCTTCTCTCCGCCCATCAGGTTGATCAAACCCTGCGTATCCTGAAAAACAGACCAGGTCCAGTGCCAGGCATTACCTTCGGTATAGGGGCCACCCCAATCCATAGGGTCAAAAGGTTCAACCCAATTACCTTGCCCATCTTTCGCGCGCATGAAACGGGTTTTGGTATCAAACAGGTTTTTATAATTGTACATCTGCCGGGCAAAAACATCTTCATAAAATTTATTACCGGTGAGTTTCGCCAGTTGATATCCGCAAAAATCATCGTATGCAAACTCCAGCGTCCAGGCGGTTGAACCAAGGGTTTGCGGCGTAAAAGGCACATAACCATTGGCATAATATTCCTTCCAGCCCGGGCGGCCATTGGCACTCCCCCACGGACCTTTATTGGTAGCTTCATGATAGTAAGCCTCCAGGGCTTTTTTGGGGTCGAAGGTGCGGATCCCTTTTACCCAGGCATCGGTTAACAGGGATATGGCATGGTTCCCCAGCATCCCTCCTGTTTCACCCGGGAACGACCAGGCCGGCAACCAGCCGCATTGTTGTTGTGCATCAAGCAGCGCATTTACAAGCCGGCCTTCCATTTTGGGGTGCAACACCGTATTCAGCGGGAATTGAGCACGGAAAGTGTCCCAAAAACCATTATCGGTATACATATAACCGTCATGTACCTTGCCATCGTAAGGGCTATAATAGTATGGCTTCCCATCTTTATTATATTCAAAAAACTGGTGTGAGAATAGATTGGCGTGATACATGCACGAGTAGAAAGTCGCCTTCTGATCTTCCGTAGCCCCCTCAATGGCCATACGGCCAAGCAACTGGTTCCATACTTTATCAGCAGCTTTACGGGTATCATCAAATGATTTGTATTTACCCAGTTCAGTTGTCAAAGTAAGTTCGGCCTGCTCCGGGCTGATATAGGACGAAGCTACTTTGGCTTGTACCGTTTCTCCATCTTTAAATTTGATATAGGCCCCAATACCTTCGCCCTCTGCCGATCCGTTCTTTTCCGAAAGGGTATTCTTTTTATTTTCCCAGGTGCCGTAATCGGTAAAGGGCTTATCAAAAATAATGACAAAGTAGTTCCGGAAATCTTTAGGGGCCCAGCGGCAATTGTTTACGTAGCCTGTTATCTTCCGCTCGGCCGGGATAATTTTTACCCCGCTCATTTTAGTGTAGCCATCTAAAACAAGATAAGAGGCTTTACCTTTCGGGAACGAAAACCTCAGGTGTGCTCCCCGTTCGGTCGGCGACATTTCGGTTGTAATATTATTATCAAGTTTTACCTTGTAATAGCTGGGTTGAGCGATCTCGTTATCGTGGCTAAATGATGCCGCCCGTCCGTCTTCATTAACAACCAGTTTACCGGCAACCGGCATGAGCGAAAACACCGCATAATCGTTAACCCACGAACTGCACTGGTGCGATTGCTGAAAACCGCGGATAGTATGCTCAAAGTACTGATATTTCCATCCATCGCCGTTTTTGCCGGTTTGCGCCGTCCAGGTGTTCATGCCGAAAGGCAGCGAAGTAGCCGGATAGGTGTTACCGTACGAGAACTCGTATTTGGTATTGGTGCCCTGCCGGGTATTCACATACTTAACAAGGTTAGCCTTCTGCGCAAACAGGTTTCCGGCATACATAAGCGCAACTGCGCAAATAAGCGAACGTATTTTCATTGGGTTATATTAAACACTAATTCCATTCGTGCTCCTTCAATTCGAGCCTATTCGTGTTCATTAAATTTTACCCTGATAAATCTTGGCCTGTACAGGTTAGGGTATTTTTTCAGATCGTTTAAAAAATCAACGGAGTTAATATTGTAGCTGATCAGCAGTTCACCGGGCTTTGATAAGCTTGGATGCGCCTTGGCATTATAAACCACAAACGTTTTGGCGATAAGGTCAGGCTTGCAATCCCATAATTTAATGATCGGGCCAAACGGACCTACCGGGCTCGCACCTATGCGCATCCCCACCGATGTGGTCATCCCCCTACCTGGAATATCAGCGCGTAACGCCCATCAGGCAGCGGACTAAAACTTAACTCATTTGATACGCTGCTTGTTACATTGGCAACCTGTTCCATATCGGCAACCCAGGCTTTGCCATTATAGAAAGTCCACTTACTATAATCTTCAAAATCCCCGGGCAGTACACGGGCAACCATCAGGTGCTTGGCCATGCCACGTACCCCATAAACATAAATATAACCATCGGGCTTTGGCGCACCGGCTTCTTGGGTATTTACGTAAATGCCGGCACCAAAAGAGCCGCTTTCCCCTTTCTGATCTACCAGGTAAAACGGCGTATCCATTTGCTTCAGGTCTTTATACGGCGGCTTACTGTTTGCGGGGATTTTGATGAGTGTATTGCCAACTTCCCTGAAACCAAATGCTTCGTTGCTTACGTTATGCACCCTGTACCCAAAAATGTAGATATTGTTATTCAATGCCTGGTTTACAAAGCCATCGCCAAGCCAGTAGTAATCTGTAGCTCCTGTTTTAGGTGTATGGGGGATAAAAATAGACTCCGGTTTTCCTTTAGCATTTTTATCCCAATAAAATTTCATTTGTTTATCCAAAGGCTCGTTGCCTTTTAGTTCAGCTACCGCATTGTGGATCATGATGGCTCCCGGCGCCGTTGTGTTATCACGCACCGCGCCTATCATGCTGTCGCTGAAAACAAAAAGCACTTTATCGCTATGTTTTGCCTGGCCGGTCTCCTTCCCACTCAAAGGAATGGTATAAATACCATCGCCCCCAAACCAGCCCGAATCACGCTTTAACAGGGCCGACCATTCCGGCGCGGCCTCTACCTTAAATTTAATATCGGTAAGATTAACGGTATCAGCTTTTTGCGCAAAGGCCCTATTGGTTAAAACCAGGCCCAAACAAGCTAAACAAACAAGGGTAATTTTCTTCATTAAATAATATTTATACTGGTAAATGTTTATGATGATGGCTTTTGCGTTTAACAAACAGCGCAATAAAGCCTGTTAATCCACCCATCAGCATTAAAAAGCCAATGAAGCCGGCCTGGGTAAATGGCAAACCTAAAAAATGATAAACCGGGTTTATCCGGATCTGCTCTATCAAAAAACGCTCGGTACCGTTGAGCACAAGATACAGGAAAAACATAAAACCGGGTGTAACTATCCGTTTACGAAAAACCCACATCAGCAAAAACATACCAATGCAAAGTGCAGCCTCATAAAACGGCGTGGGGTATACCGGGTTAGCCAGTTGATTGCAATAGTTACCCAGGCAACCGGGCAGCAGTGTACCGGCATTGATAGCATTATGCGGATAATTGAACGCCCACATCCAATCGGGCAGCCAGCTTAAAAAACCGGGTTTTAGATGTGGGTTAACCTTACCCCAGTCACCGTCACCCGCCAGTTGGCAACCAATACGGCCAATGCCGTACGCCAGCATCATGCCCGGTGAACCGATATCGGCAAGGTGCACCAGTTTAATGTTACGCCGGTGGCCGATATACAAATAAGTCAATGCGCCAAAGATCAGGCCGCCGTAATAAGCAAATCCGTTGGCCGAAAATATAGTACCCAGCGGATCATATCTCAACCTGCCAAAATGCTCAACGATATCAAAAAGCTTGGCGCCAATGAAACCGAAAAATCCAACACTGAAAACAATCAGCCCCATTAATTGATAAGGGTGTACAGTATATTCGGTTGTTTGCGGTTTAGGCAATGCAAATTTCTTTCGATCGCGGTAAATCCAGAAGGCAAATGCACCTCCAATAAGTACGCCGGCTGTTAAATTCCCCTGCAATGAAAGGATATATGCCCGCGGGTTTGCAGCAAAAACCTGGTAGTTAAAAACGGCTCCAAAAAGTTTAAAGCCAAATAAAAAACCGGGCAAAAAATTAATGATCATTTCAGCTGCCGAAGCGGGTTTTCCGATGATTACCTTCCGCTTAAATGCACTGATCTTTCCAATGGCTTCATACCGTTTAAATTCTGAAGTAAACACTATGTAGGCAAATAGAAAGGCGAGTGCAATAAAAAAACCAAGCGTTTGGATAGGAAATCCAATCCGGATATGGAAGAGATAATATATCAGATCGCCGATGGTCGGAAACATATCCTAATTTAAAGTTTATCTGCCAAATCAAAAAGGAAGCCGGCACCGCACCGCCAGCTCCTTTTGGTTTATCTATTGGTTTTTAAAAACCGGCCTGGATGCCCAGGTTAATCACCCGCTGGTTAATGTACGCATCGCCCGCGGTATTGGTAGCAATTTCGGGGTCCTGCTGATATTTTTTGTAGTTATCAAACGTGAGCAGGTTATATGCGCTCATATAAATGCGGGCGTTATTAATCTTAAATGGTAACAGGTTGGTTGGCAATTGGTAACCTATATCAACGGTTTTTAACCGCACGTAATGTGCATTTAATAACCAGTAATCAGAAAAATAAGCCGTAGGGCTGTTTACGGAAGTTGGATTGGTAGTTAACCTTGGGAAGGCGGCATTAACCGGGTTTTCGGGCGTCCAGCGTTCCTGGTGAATGGGCTGAAACTGGCTTTGAAATGGTTCGATACCTGTACCAATCACCGCGAAACTGTAGTTAAACGATCCCTGCAAAAGCACACTTACACTAAAACCTTTGTAAACAGCCTGCAATGAAAGACCCAGTATGGTATTTGGCAGGTTTGGATTGCCTATCGGCCTTTTGTCAAAAACGTTAATAATGCCGTCACCGTTCAAGTCCTGGTATTTCAGATCGCCGGGCTGTAGTGGGATACCGTTATCAGGTACGGGTACCGATTTGCTTCCCGAATTGATGGCGGCAATATCGGCAGCAGTATAGTATCCCAAAAAGTGATAACCATATTGCTGCCCGATTGAATGACCGGTTTGCGCCAGCCATGGATATGCCGGCGTAGCCTCATCTTCATATAGGATCTTGTTTTTAGCGTACGAGAACACGAAACCAACGTTGTATTGTACTTTGCCAAGCGTGCTATGATAGCTGATCTGCCCGTCAAGGCCCTGGTTACGGGTTTTACCGATGTTTACGGCAGGCAAACCAACACCCAAAATCTCCGGTATACTCCCCGGTGTAATTAGCTGATTGTAACGGATATCGTGGAAATAATCGGCTGTGATGGATATTTTATCATTAAACAAGTTGGCATCCAGGCCTATGTCGATCTTTTTGGCACGTTCCCAAACTACGTTCGGATTGCCCAATGAGCCTTCATATATAGTATTGTAGTTTTGAGCTGTTTCGCCAAAATTGTAACCACCGCCCTGATTGTAGACCTGGTTATATACATAACGGTTACCCGGCGCTGCATCCGAACCAACCAAACCATAACTGCCCCTTATTTTCAAAAGACTAAACATAGGGAGAGCCTTTTCAAAGAACGACTCTTTGGCGATGTTATAACCAAAGCTCACAGCCGGAAAAATCCCAAAGCGATGATTAGCGGCAAAGCGGTCGGTGCCGTTATAGGCTACGTTAAAGTCGAACAGAAATTTCTGTTTAAAGTCATATCCCACCTTGCCCGATATACCGCGGAACTTTTGCGGCACACCAACCTGCGCGCCATCAAGTAGCGGATAGGTGAAATACGTTTGCGAAGTTTGATTGAACAACAACAATCCCGAAAAATGGTGCGAACCACGGAATGTCCTGTCGTAGTTGGCATAAAGCTGCAGGTTGTAATTATTGGTATTGATATCGGTGCTGCCCGTTAAAGCATAAGTTTGATACACATAAGTAGCACCCGGCCTTAAGGAATATTGATTAGTAGCCGGATCGTAATGATAGGCAGGGATACCACCGTTAAAAATTTGCTTGGTAAATTGTGCAATGCTCGAATAAGCAACCCTGCCCGTTACCGAAAGGCCATTGGTTAAAGCATCAAGCCTTTGCGTAGCACCAAAAAGTACATTAAAATCGGTACGGCGGGAGTGTTGATAGCCTCCTGTTGCCAGCCTGGCGTTAAGCGTTGGCAGGTGATCGGGATTAAATGATGAATAGGCGTATGAATAACTTCCGTTAGGATTAAGATATGGCGCCGTAAAAGGCGTTTCCTTGGTAAAATTATATACCTCGCTTACGGCGTTCTGGTTATAAGGCTGGTTCAGATCCGAAAAACGGGTGGTAATGTCCAGTCGCAGATCAAGCGTTTTATTGGCTTTCAGATCGAGGTTTGAGCGAAAGTTATAGCGTTTAAAATAGTAATTGGTATTCACCAAACTTTGCGGATCGGCAAAATCACGTACCAGGCCATTCTGGTTTAGCGCGCCACCCGAGATGAAATATTTTACCCCGGTTGTACCACCCGAAATATCCAGGTTGGCATTGGTTTGATAGGTGTACTTCTTAAAAATTTTATTATACCAATCAACATTGGGGTGACCGTATGGATCGGATCCATTTTTAAAGAGGTCAAGGTCCTGCTGGGTAAAGCTAAGCGGGATGCCGTCATTATGCTGGGCCTCATTAATCAATACCGCTGTATTATATGAATCTAAAAACTGCGGCGTTTTAGTAGGCTGCTGGATGCCGCTTTCCACACGAAGGTTCACTTTAGGGGTGCCGGCCTTGCCGCGGCGGGTGGTCACCACCAATACGCCGTTAGCGCCTTTGATACCGTAGATAGCTGTAGTTGACGCGTCTTTCAGAATCGAGATGCTCTCTATCTCATTAACATTGATCTGCTGCAGCTGGTCATAGCTATACTCGATGTCATCTACAATAATCAGTGGCTGGTTACCCGACGGGTTTAGCGAGCTTACCCCGCGGATATAAAAATCGGAAGCATCCTTACCCGGCTGGCCCGAACCCTGCTGCGAAAAAAGCCCGGCAATTTACCGGTTAAAGCATTTTGCACGTTGGCCGTTGGCACGGTACGGATCTCACTGGCCGAAATGGAACTTACAGCACCGGTATTAGTGATCCTTTTTTTGGTTCCGTAAGCTACTACGGCTACTTCATCCAAACCGTTGGTATTGGTTTGCAGGATAATATCCATCCTGCCCGATTCCGATACACGGAGCTCACGCGGGATATAACCAATAAAACGCACAATGATGGTATTTGACTGCCCTTTAAGAACAAGCCTGAACTTACCACCCTGATCTGTAATAGCACCATTATTCGGAACACCTTTTTCAATTATCGATACCCCTGGCAATACCCCGGTAATATCGCGTACAGTACCTGTTACGGTCCTGCTTTGCGCAAATGACACCGCCGGGAGCAAGATCATTAATATCTGGAAGAGAAGTATTATTTTTCTCATAAAGCTTAATTTTTTTGGTTTAACTGGCTGAAGTTTTGAGATTACCATCCTGGATTTTGTTTCATATTCGGGTTCTTCAAAACCTCGTCATAAGGTATTGGGTACAGGTACATCTTAGGCGCTTCGAATTTGGTAGTGAGCGCATTCACCACGTTATAGGTAAGGCTGGAGCCTATCTTCACAATGCTGATCCCCTTTTGCGGCTGGTTCATAACCGTTTCAGCAATTTTCCAGCGGCGGATATCCCAGTAGCGGTTCTCTTCAAAAGCCATTTCCAGGCGCCGCTCATTTTGGATGATGGCGCGCATCTCCGCTTTGCTCATACCGGCTTTAAGCCCGTAATTGCCGGTGCCCGCATCTATCCCTGCCCTTTTCCTGATGCTGATAACAGCATTATAAACCTCGGGAGTTGCTCCGGCCGATTCATTGAGTGCTTCGGCATAGCCTAAAACAACATCAGCATAGCGCAGGATCTGCCAGTCTATGACATGAGCGGCGTAGGCATTGGTGTTTTCAAAATTGCCCATGAACTTGCGCATGTAATAGCCTGTTTTGGTTTGTTGTAATGAGCCGTTGGGTTTGCTGGCCCCTCCTTCGTACAATTGCAGATCTGAGTTAAGCCATCTTGCACCGTTATAGAGCACGGTATATGTTAAGCGCGGGTCGCGGTTCTGGTAAGGGTTGTCCGGGTTATAACCTGATGCCGGATCAGTAATAGCCAAACCGCTTTTCATGGGGAAGGCATCAACCAATTGTTGTGTAGGACTGGTTTGCCCCTTGCCTACTGCCCCGGTAAATCCAACGGGACCGTTAGTGGTTTCAATCGAGGATGAATTATCTGTTTGCCGGATAAATATATTTTCAGAGCTGTTTTGAGTCAGAAATACATCTTTAAAGCTGGGCAATAACGAATAAACATTCAGGTCCATTACCGCTTTCTCAGCAGCAGCAGCCTGTGCCCACCTGTCGGAGCTGAAATCGGTATAACCGGTTAGCGGATTTGAGGCATCAATATTCTGTCCGTTAAATAACGGGCTTGCCGCATATAGCAGTACTTTGGCCTTTAAAGCCATGGCGGCACCTTTGGTAGGGCGGTGATAATCAGCATTAGGGTTGCTCAGCGGCGCGCTCATCAGGGTGTCCTTAATGGCATCGCATTCGCTTACAATGTATTTGATACAATCGGCAAAGGAATTACGGGGCAAGGCTACATTATCTGTTATAGTAAACACCTTGTTGCCCAATAAGGGAACGCCACCGTAACGTTTAACCAGCTCAAAATAATATAGCGCCCTTAAAAAACGGGCCTCGCTTTTCCATACATATTTCATGGAATAACCATGATATTGGGCCAGCACCGGCACTACATCAATATTATTCACAAACTCATTTGCCTTGCGGATGCCTGCGTAATAATAAGCCCAAAGGTTTTCGCCGGCGGGGATAGTATATGAATTATAAGATGCTGTTGAAAGTATGGTTACTACATTTGATGATACCGAAGCCGATGACATGGCATCATCACTGGCCGCGTCAAGGTAGTCGTTCCCTACCCTGTTGTGCCCGTTTTGGAGCGCTGCATAAATCCCATACAGGAACATTTGGGCATTGGTGCCTAAGGAATCTTTTTTATCAAACACGTAATTGATAGTAACCTTATCAACCGGGAACTGCTCATATTTTTTACAGCCGGCCATTATGGTTAAGATGCCGGCGGCCGCTAAAATTATTTTGTTGAAACTCTTCATGATCGTAATATTTTTATGATGGCCAAAATCAAAGCTTAATGTTAACGCCGGCATTTATTACCCTTTGAATTGGGTAAGCAGTACCGTATACCTCCGGATCAAAATCTTTGTAGCCATACAGTGTATACAGGTTTTCGCCGTTCACAAATATTCTCAAACCCGATAGCCTGAGCTTATGCGCCCACTCATAAGGCAGATTGTAACCTACTTCGGCATTTTTAAGCCTCACATAATTGCCCTTGCGCAGGTACAAGGTTGAGTTGGCGGTATTATTGGCGTTACCTATTGATAACCTTGGCGCAGTAGCCGTAGCAGCGGTTTCGGGTGTCCACCGGCCTAAAATGGTGTTGTACGCCTGCCCGCTGTAAGTAAGCCCGAGGAAACCCACACCTGCAAAGCCGTTCACCTGCGAGTTATTGAACATCAGCTCACGGTTCGCTACGCCCTGTAACAGGAAACTCAGGCTAAAACCTTTGTAATTGAAACCCGCCGAAAAGCCATAATAAACCAGCGGCCGGTTACCGCCTATAGCCGAAACATCAAACTGGTTGATAATATGATCGCCGTTAAGGTCTTTGTATTTTACATCTCCTGCCTGCGCGGTGTAACCGGTAGTTGTTGCACTGGTGGCAGCATCCTGGGCATCCTTGAAATAACCGATAGCCGTGTAACCATAAATAGCGTTGGTTGAGCGACCGGTGTGCCTGAGCCATGGGTAAGGATATGGCTCTTCGTCGCTAAAAATAATTTTAGACGATTGGATAGAGGCATTACCCGAAATGAAGTAATTGAAATTTTGGATGTGATTTTGATAAGTTAAAGTAAGTTCAGCGCCTTTGTAAAGATTAATACCTAAATTTTCATAAGGATATGAGGTACCCAACAAAGCAATACTGTTTCCTCTAACCTGCAACAGATCGTAATACCTGTCGTGGTAATAATCGGCAGTAATATTGAAATGATTATTAAACAGGGAGATATCGGCCCCTATATCCAGCTTGCGGGCTTTTTCCCAACGGATGTATGGGTTGGCCAATGTGTTTTCAAAATAACCCTGTACCGGGCTTTTGCTGGTACCTGTGCTGTATGAATAGCCCTGCGAAGGGCCGTAGGTTTGCAAAAAATTATAGTAACCGTAATTATCTACGTTGTTGTTTCCGGTTTTACCATAGGTGGCGCGCCATTTCCATGAGTTTATCCAGCTGAAATTATCTTTAATAAAATCTTCTTTACCCATTTGCCAGCCAATACCGCCGGCGTAAAACAAGCCATATTGATTGCCCGGAGGATAACGGTTATAACCGCTGCTGTTGGCGGCCGCTTCAATAAAGTATTTACCGTCATAATTATAACCTGCTTTTAATGCACGGTTTGTTGTTACCTGCGAAAGGTCATAGTTTAATACAACCGAGCGTACATCATACAGTGCCATACCGGTTATATTGCTTTTACCAAAAGTCCTGTCGTAATTAACTGATGCCTGGGCAAACGAGTAGCGGGCGCTTGAAACCGTACTGAACGAATTGTTTTGCGCAACTGATGAGCCCACTGCCGAATAAGAACTGTCGGCGTTAAAAGAATAGGCATTATTTTGCAATGAGCGATTTAAAAAACTTTGCGATGAAAAAGCAAGGTTGCCTTTTGCCTTTGCCGATAAGCCTGGTGTTATGCTGCTGAGGTTATAATTCAGATCGAGGTTGGCCAGTACATCATTGCTGCTGGTGCGCTGATAGCCTGAAAACTCGGTTTGCGAAAGCAGGTTGTTGGTATATGTTGTTGTACCGCCAAATGTGTTATTTGGATTATAAAGCGGATATGCATTGTTTGGCGTGCTGTAAAGAGCGCCCAATATGTTTCCATACCCTGCCCCTGGCTGCGTGCTTTGCTGGATACGGCCAAATAACTGAAGATCGACAGTAAATTTTTTGGTTACGTTAACCGCGAGATCGGAGTTAATGATATAGCGGTTAAGATCATTATTGGTGTTGTAGGGTACAGCTGATGCGGTGCGGAACATCCCGGCCTGGTCAAGGTAGTTTAATGACACGCTGTACCGCGCTACCTGGGTACCGCCGTTAACATTAAGCTTGTAGCTGGTCATCGGCGAATTATCGCGTAATATGGTTTTAAACCAGTTAACATCCGGATGTCTTAAAGGGTCGGTGTGGTTGCGGTAGGCGTTAAAATCGGCACTGCTGTAAAGGGCCGGCTTACCATCGTTTTGTAACGCTTCGTTATATAAATACGCATATTGATAAGCAGGCAGCGGGTTTGGCAAGCCTAAAGGCTGCTGGGTGCCCGTTTGTGCAGTGAATGAAATATGCGGCGTACCCACCTGACCGCGTTTAGTAGTAATAAGTAAAGTACCGCGCGAACTGTTGATGCCCAGCATCATATTTGAAAGCGCGTCCTTTAATACCGAAACCGATTCGATACTTTCCGGATCAAGCGACGCTATCTCACGCTGAACACCATCGATAATCGTTATCGGCCCCTGTCCTCTTAATGAAAGGCCGAACTCGGTATTGTCATTGGCCGAATAATTATTGTGCTGCACTACCGCCCCGATAAAATCATTTACAGTCTGCACGCCGGTTTGAGGTGCGGCGAAACCGCTATACTGCTGGGTATACAAACCGGGGAGTTGCCCGGGTAAAGCATAGGTATATAAAGTTGCAGGAGTGCTGGTAAGCTGATTGGTATAGATAGTTGATATGGCACCCACATTTTTTGATGTGCTGATGGTATCATAAAGCACATTGATGGTTTTAGGTGCCTGAATATAGCTATCTATGAGCCTCACCGTTAATTTAGCAGTGTTTTTAACAGTAACTTGCCGGGCGTTATAATTCGCGGCGGTAAATACCAGCGCATCTCCCTTTATGGCGTTGATGGCAAACATGCCGTCTTTACCGGTAGTTAGGGTACTATTTTTTCCTTTATTAATTACTTTAACACCCTGTAGTGGGTTACCATACTCATCAAGTACAATACCGCTTACCTGACCGGGCCGTGCAGGCGCCACGGAAGCTGTATCCTGCTGCATGGCTGCATAGCTGGTTTTAACCAGTAGCAGCATCAACAGCGTGATACCTGTTAAACATTTATTTATGTAGCAATAAGCCATATTTTTCAGGTTTAAAATTGTTGGCAAAAGGTTTAAATATCGTTTTAGCAAAAGCAATATTGTGTAGTGCATCTGCTTGTTTATTTCATTTACAGATCAACCGCATTTAAATGTATAGGTGAACGGGGCATCAGTATTACCATACCCTACCTTTACCTTGCCCGTTTTATCTGTAAGGAAGTACTCCATTCTTGTGATGGTTTGCGTATCCCCTGCATTAAAGAATGATCTCGGCCAAAACGTAAGCTGGTACTTTTTACTGGTGGCAGTAGTTTGTTTCAATAATGTTTTAGTGGTTTGCTCACAAACTTTTATGGTTTTGCCATCGCTGGTGTAGGCCGTTGCGCACAGGTAAACTTCACTTGCGCCGCTTAACTGTGTATCGGTAACTGTACCATCAAAAGTCAGGGTTACAAAATCGTTATCCAATGATTTTGGCGGATCGATAGTGGTAAGCTGCGGGTTACAAAAGTCAACCAGGTCACCGCTGCCGCCGGTTACTTCAAAACAGGTATTACCAAGCAGCACACTGTAATAAGTACCGTTGCCATCGCTGGTAAAACCGTTACCGCTGTCGGTTATGGTATAGCCCAGTTTAACCAACATGTTATTATTATCAGCGCCTACTTTTGTTTTAATATTCAGGTCGACAATAAACTCTACCCCACCGGTATGGCTGTAGGCTTTATCAGTTTGGTAAGCCACCCATTCCATGTCATCAATAAGGTTACCACCGTTACCGAAAGTTTTTTTCATGTATGCCGACCAGGTAAGGCCGTCGCCCTTTTTAGGTAAAGTACCGTCGGGTATCAGGGACATGGTTCCGTTACCTTGTTTGCTGGTGTAAGTTATAGTGGTATTCTGCGCTGCCTTCCAGCCTTTAGGCACCAAAAACCAAAAATGAGGTAGTCGGGGCCTCCATCTCCCACGGTAGGGATATCACAGTGTACCGTTATCGGCACAACTGAACCTACGGTAGCTGTGGCCGGCTGATCAACACTGGTAATTTGTTCGCCACAGCAGGCTAAAGCAATACCCAGCACCACCAAAGCACACAGCTTCCATAAATTTTTACCTTTTATATGTAAATATGATCTCATAATTTATCGGTTGCTTTTAGTTTATCAATTGGCTTTTTCAAGCACGTACACATAAGTATTATTGGTACAGCCCGGACTGAAGGTTATGCTTAGCTGCCTCTTGCCGTTTACTATAGGATAAGTAAAAGCTGTTGAAACCGGCTTATCGCCCGTGGCAGTAAAGGTGATCTTAAACGGATACTGCGGATCATCAAGTGCAAAAGCACCGTCCTTGCTTACCAGGAAGGGCAATTTGTTCACCAGTGTATACCCTTTATCGGTAAAGCTGATCCTGAACTGGCTAAAATCAATAATGGAGGTTAAATCGGTGCCATTACGGGTAGCTTTGATCACCCGCCAGTTGCCGGCGATATCCTTGGGGGCCTCGCTTCCGGGAACTATCTTTTCGGTTTTACATGATGATACTGTCATCATAAAGACAGCTATCAACAGCAGGTAAAACCATTTTGCTTTGTAATTATATTTCATATCAATACTACTATACTGTCGGTGATTAATAGCCCGGGTTCTGGATCAGTTCGGGCGATTTGGCTACCTCGCTTTGCGGGAAAGGCCACAGGTACATCGCTTTACGGAAATTGCGTTTGCGCACATCAAATTGTTTATAGGCTACCGCAGCACCATCGCGGTCAACCTCCATGCCTTTGGTTGTAATGTTGTCCGTTTGGTCGGCAATTTTCCAGCGGCGCACATCCCAAAAACGGTGCTCTTCAAAAGCCAGCTCAATGCGGCGTTCATTTTGAATAGCTGTACGCATATCAGCCTGGCTCAAACCTGCGGGCAACTGGTATGGGTTTAAGCCCGCCCGTTGACGGATAGCCTCAACTGCCGAATAAACTAATGCGGTTGGCCCTTCATATTCATTAGCAGCTTCGGCATAGTTCAGCAGGATCTCGGCATAGCGGATCAATGGCAGGCAACGATCTGTCCGGTGCATAAAATCGTTGGCTACGGCAGCCGGGTCGAGCATTTTATTGGTGTAGTATCCGGTGGTAGTACCAACATGTACGGCATCAGGCCCTGTTGTATTTCCGTTATATTTACCGACAAAAATATTTACGGGCGAGGTACCCGACGAAAGCCTGATTTGCAGAGGTGTTTGGTCATGGATGATGCTATAATCCAAACGCGGATCGCGGTTAGCATATGGATTATTGGGATTATAGTTTGATGTAGGGTCTGTTATACTTTTACCGTTGCTCATCGGGAAAGCATCAACCAATCCCTGCAGGGGGAAAGCACCGTTTTTGCCCGTACGGGTTGGCGGCTGCCATAAATTCTCTAAATCCACGTTGCCGGTCGGGCGCATCAACTGGAAAATATATTCGGTATTTACACGCTTGGTAAACAGCTTTTGAAAGCCAAAACCCGGGGCAGTGGCATTGTCAACGTTGAGACTATATACGCCAGTTGAGATAACGGCAGCCGCAGCTTGTTCGGCAAGTCTCCAGCGCTCTTTATCGTAAGCCGGGTATCCCGCCAATTCGAGCGTTTTACCCTCACCGATAGACTGCCCGTTGAACAAAGGGCTTGCGGCGTAAAGCAACACTCTCGCTTTTAAAGCGAGGCAAGCCCCTTTTGATGCCCTTCCATAATTTACCCCCGATTGCACAGTCGGCAGGTCCTGCGCTGCCACGTCACACTCGGCAAGGATATAATTCACGCAATCGGCATAGGTATTGCGGGCAGCGGGGATCTTATCCGTATACGTGTAAACACTGTCGCCAAGTAAATGCACACCGCCGTAATGTTTCAGTAATATAGCATAATACCAGGCCCGTAAAAACCGCGCCTCAGCTTTCATTTGTGTTTTGACGAAATTATTGATGGGTGCCTTAGGCAAATTTTTAAGCAACTGGTTTACCGACCGGATATTGGTATAACAGGTTTTATATGCATCATCGGTAACCACGGCGGCATTGATGGTGCCCGTTTCAAATGCCAGGGCTGTTGATCCGGCAGATGCTGATACTTCCGCTTCGTCGGAGGCAGCGTCGATACCGCCGTTAGGCGTAGGCGAAAGTATTGGCCCGTAGGTAAACCTTCCTGCCGCCGCACTAAAACCAACATTGCTGTAAATGCCGGCTAAAAACGATACGGTATTGGCACTATCGGTAAACACTGTCTCCCCGGTTAGGTTTGATGTTTGTGTTTGCCCCAGGAAACCTTCCTTTTTACATGAAGTAAAAACAAGGAAGCCCCCGAAAACCGAATAAGCAAGAACCTTGAAGTAAAGTTTTTTCATACTATAGGGTTAGTTAACATCATGCTTCGACAGAAAAACATAAAATCGTTTTAGCAATTTCATATTTTAACCCGCGGAGCAAACGTTTTAAAAGCTGTTTGTTAATTGGTTTATAATTCAGATGTCGAAATCCGATACTAATATAGTTTATAAAAACGATTTAGCAAATTTTTCACACTATTTTTTTATAATTTTTAAAATCACAATTTCGATACCGGAATTTTAACAATTACAACATTTGCAATCGGTTGAAAATGTTGTAATTGTTATTATAAAAGCGTTATCTATTTAAGTCGATAATACTAAACCGGAAGCCACTGGACTGATTTTCTCTTTTTTATACCTGAACGTGTACATTGAACTAAAAACGTAGCGCAATTTATCGGTAACCCGGCACTAACTATTTTTTCCACCAAAAAAAAGACTAAAATACAGTGCCTGGTAGTTAATGGAATTGCCCCAAAATTCCCAGGTATGGCCTCCCGGCCTTACAGTATAATCATGAGGGACTTTGCGTTCAAGCAGCTTTTCATGCAGCTCCTGGTTAGCCTGGTAAAGGAAATCATCATAACCAACATCAAAAGTAATAGCAAGTGAGTTGGGTTTTAACAGGTAAATGAGGTTTACCACGCTGTTTTGTTCCCACCTGTCGGGGTGTTCGCTGTATTTACCCAATACGCGTTCGATGCCGAAACTATCCGGAAAAGGCCTGATATCAACTGCGCCACTCATGCTCCCGGCAGCACCAAATTTATCTAAATGCTTAAACGCTATATACAACGCGCCATGTCCGCCCATACTCAAACCGGTTATGGCCCTCCCCTTCCGGTCGGTTATGGTTGAATAATGCTTATCAACCCAGTTCACCAGTTCGGTACCTACATAGGTTTCGTATTGTGAATCCTTAATGGTTGGGCTATCAAAATACCAGCCCGCAAAGTCGCCGTCGGCACAAACTATGATAAAATGATAAGTATCGGCCAAACCGGCAACAGCAGGGACTTTTTTAATCCAATCGCTGTAATTGCCGCTAAAGCCATGCAGCAGGTATAATACCGGGTACTTTTTGGTGCTTGAATAATCGGCCGGCTTGATCACCACAGCCTTAATATCTTTGTTCATTATGGCACTGTGGGTCAGCACCGTATCAACCGTTGCAGCGGCAGCTTTCAAACTGCAGACTGCAAAGCCGATAAATAATGGAATAAATAGTAACTTTTTAATATTCATCAGTATATAGTGATTTTATTTTGAGGCGATGATGGTGATGCGATGGTTTTGCGGTTTATTGATAGCATAGATCTGGTTGGTAAGTACATCCATTTCTTTTTGCCAGGCATCGCGCAGGCTTTTGTAGCGGGCACGGGTATAATTATCTTTATTTCCATTAACAAAAATGTCTTTTTTGGCATACTTGCTTATGGTATCCATAGCGGCGTTGGTATCATGGAACAACAAGCCTTTGCCTTTTAAAAAGTCAAACTGCATCCAGGTATACATGCGGATACGCCTTTCAATGTCCCAGCGTTCTTCGTTTAGTTCCCTGATCTGGATAGCCTGCTGATATTGCGGTGTTATAGTGATCTCGGCCAGGTTGATACCTGCGCCCAATTGCTCAGTCGACCAACTCCCCATTTTTTCTCCATCGATAATGACATCATAATTAGCTGTTTTTAACCCTTTAACGGTAAGCAACTCCTGGTTCATTTCTTTGGTAAACGGCACAACCTTAAGCGCATCGGCTTGTTTTTTCGGTTTCCCCAACCACGCGGAATAGTATCAATGGGATAAGGCAATGAATTTGCGAGGTAATTGAACGATACGGAATCTGCCGAAGAAACCACGTTAGTTACTTTACAATTCACCGCCTTAATGGTCTTTTTACTTTTAGCGTCAACAGCCACATCAGCCACTACTTTATTGCTGAAGCCCTGCGCCTTTAAAAAAGATAAGCCATCACGAGGTGCCCGTCATTGTCAGGATGCACCCTGTCATTAGGCGTTAAGCTGAAGGTGGAATCTTTGGCTTGCTCACGCAGGTTGATCTCTGTCATGGGATGATAGAAATCAACATAACCCCAGTTATTTCTTTTCGCTGCTGCTTGCTGAAAATCGATCACTTTTGAAAAAGCCGCACTTTTTTAGGATAGATGTTTTTGGTAGTAAACTTGCTGGTTTCGTCATAAGGCGAACCAAGAATAAAAATTTTACGGATCTCAGGGTGTTGCTTTAGTTTGTTTTCCAGCAGTGTATAGTTATCGTATGAGCCCTGGATCCTTTTATCCATAACATCCTGTGCATCGGGGCGGTACCATTCAAAATAACCGGTATCATTCATGCCCCAGGTAAGGGTTAATACATTTGGTTTTTTGCTGAACACATCATCTTCAAAACGATCGTTGATCTGCCCTACAACATCGCCGCCAATGCCGGCGTTATAGCAGGTTATCCGCATGTTAGGGAAACGGGTCATATAGTACAACCATATGTACGAGTGGTAATGGCCCCCATCCGTAATACTGTTGCCAACAAAAGCCACCCGGTCGCCCGCGCGAAATGGCGCTATGTTTTGGGCAGTTACTGCTCCCCGGGCTGCTATCAGTACTAATAATAAAATCAACTTTTTCATTAACTGTTAATTATAATGTGTTCAGCAAAAAATAAATTCAAACTATAAACCCACCAGGCTGTACGGGATCCTTACTGCTTTTACCTGGTAAAAGCTAGGATCCTGGTTATTATTTACGCAGGTGGTTGTGCTGCAGCTGCCGCCATCACCGTTATAATTAAGGCAATAGGTAACAAGCAACTCGTTATGGCCGTTTAAAAACTCAGCGTGGATGGCCGGGGTATAGTACTTAGCCAAATGGCCCTGGTAAACATCATTAATGGTAAAAACCATTTTGGGCGCAGTGAAAGGCCCCTTAGGACTATCGGCCGTTGAAATATAAATGTTATGGCTCGCCGGATCACAAAAATAGCCCAGGTCCATTTGCATCATTACGTACTTATTGTTCACTTTTGATATGGTCACATTTTGCTGCGTGGTATTGCCCGCACCTACAGATAAAGCTGCCGCCGAAGCGGTTGTACGGGTTGACGACCATGAAGAGCCTGTCCAGAACGACCAGTTAGACGGGTTACTTACCGGGAAGCGGGCCAGGAATACATTGGACGTATTAAAGAAAACGCTTTTGCTTCCGTAAACATATACCGAGTCGTTAGTAGCGTTTTTAACCATCCCGTTTGAAAACCCGGTTTCTGTTTGGCCCGACATACCCGCAGGTGTTAACCGCGCGGCTGTACCCCAGTTAAGTCCGGATGTGTTTTGAGTTAAGTCATACAGCACCTGGTTTTCGGGCGTAGCTCCGTTGGCCGATTCAAATGTGTAAAGATAAACGTGGCTACCGGCCTCAATTCCTGCGCCGGGCCAGCGATAGGTTGAGTTATGATCGCCCGGGCTTTCAATGATCTCCATGCTGTTTACCGGCGAATTATTGGTAGTGATATTTGGCGTAAGTGATTGATCCCAGCTGTGACTGGCCGGCTGCAGCAGGGCCGAATTATGATACTTAAAAAACTGGCAATACAACTGTCCGTTACTTTGAAGCTGTGACGATTCATAGGCATCTTCAGTTATCCAAAGCACTTTTCCGTTGTTGGTGCCATAGGTAAGCGGGATACTTTTTCCCTCATCAAAAGCCACAGTGCCATTGGTACGGTGAAAAAAGTTTACTACATCATCATCCCGGTACGCTTCAGCGATAAGCCCGTTAAGCAGCCATGTTTGCGCCGTATTCCCGGCAACAAATACTTCCTGGGTAATAGGTGTACCATTAGTAGCAGATGATCCATGATTAGTGACCGCCAGGCCATTACCCACATTAATAATTTTATAAACACCTGTACTTACTGCCTGAATATACCACTGCTGGGCATTGTTGGTGTTGGCTTTATCCTGCCATAGGCCTGTACCGGGATTCGTGGTGGCCAAGGGTACTTCCAGATATTTACCGCTGGCTACGTTCATGATCTTAAATTTGGTGGTGCTGGTTATAGCACCGCCGCCCTGTTGTACAATTATCCATTTTTGGTTGGGGGCCGTGGCCGTACCACTGCCCGAGTATTGGTTTTGCTGCGCACCGGTGCCATCATTAAGCATACCGTTGCTATTAATTTCAATAGCTTTACCGCTTAACACGTTAGTGATGAAAAAGGTTCCGTATGAGCTTACCGGCGATCCGCTGGTTAGTTGTACAGAATCTGTGCGTACAAAAGGTTTGGGGTACTTAACGGCAGCTTGTTTGCTGCACGAGGCCAGCAAGGCCATAGCCGTCATGGTACAGGTGAACAGGTTTGTTTTCATAATTTGGTTTGGTTTATAATTTGGTTTGATGTTTGGTCGGTGCAGTAAAATCATTCAATTTATAAAATCGATTTAGCAATTATGTATAAAAAATCCCCGCTCATCTTTCCTTCACTCATGTTCTAAATTATCAGATCCCCCAGTTTTTATTGGGCGTTGCGCCCATACTTAGTTCAAGGGTGCCGCCTGCTGCAATATCCTTATAATCGATATAGCATTTATTATAGGCTTTGCCGTTAAGCTTTGCCCCCTGTATATAAATATTTTTTGCCGAATTATTATTGGCGATGATGGTAAAGGTTTTACCCTTTGCGTATTTAGGATCAAGCTTTAACGTTACTTTATTAAATACCGGACTGGTGATCTCCTGCCTGATATCGCCGGGACAAACGGGATGCAAGCCACTCGCTGCCAATACATACCAGGCCGACATCTGCCCCACATCTTCGTTGCCCACCAAACCCTCTACGGAGTTTTTATAAGCCCGGCGGCAGATCTCACGGGTCCATTTCTGGGTAAGCCATGGAGCGCCCAACCTGTTATATAAAAATGGAACATGGTGTACAGGCTCATTGGAATGATTGTAGTAATCATTCCACATCATGTTATCGGGCGTTTTTTCAAAAAGATTGTTCAGATCAGCTATCACTTTGTCGCGGCCGCCCATCAATTTTGCCATACCATCAACATCCTGCGGTACAAACCATCCCTGCTGATAAGGGTTGCTCTCAATACAGCCATACCATTGTTTAATGCGCCCCTCCGCAGGCCATGGAAGCCAGTTGCCGGTGCTATCCTTAGGCCGGAACCAACCTTTATCTGCGTCAAAAATGTTTTTAAAGGCTTCTCCCCTTTCGCCGTATTTTTTTACGTCGTGTGTTTTGTTAAGCGCTTTTGCAAGCTGTGCAACGCACCAATCATTATAGGCGTATTCAAGCGTATAGCTTATGCTGCCACCACCCGGAGTAAAACCTTTATCGCCATTGCCAAATTTTTCAACGGTGCCCACCGCTAATTTATAGGCATCTGGTATATTATAATTACGAATGCCTTTAGCATAAGCATCGGCCATTACTGCTACAGCCGGGTTGCCAAGCATACATCCGCTATAAGCATTTAATAACTCCCAGCGCTCCAGGTAATCTTTCTTTTTTCGTTGGCAAGGGTAACCAGCGAATTAACCAGGTCATTAACCAGCGAAGGGTTAATAATAGTTTGTAAAGGCATCTGGCTCCTGAAAACGTCCCATCCGCTAAATATGGTGCGTTTTTTAAATGTTGTAGTATGATGCACCTTGCCATCGCCGCCCATATATTGCCCTGTAACATCGCTTACAATGCGGGGATCGATCATGGTATGGTACAATGCTGTATAAAACACCGTTTTTTGCCCTGTGGTGCCACCCTGGATACTTACTTTTGATAAGGCGTTATTCCAGAGGTTAACGGTATGCTGATGAACAGCATCGAAATTCCAGTCTTTTATTTCGGCTTGCAAATTGGATTTGGCACCGGCTATACTCACAAATGAAATACCCGATTTAAGCAATACCTGTTCACCGGCTTTGGTAGCAAATTCGCTATAAAAACCAAGGTGCTTTCCCTGCTTTTCCTTCAATCCTTTAAGGATCTCAGCATTAGCTACGCGTTCCTGGTATTTATCGCCGGTAACGTCGTCCAGCTTACGGCCCCAGTCGCTTGGAATATCGGCACTCCAGATGCCATAGTTTTTAAGCGGCTTGCTGAATTGTGCATAAAAATATACTGTATAATCTGCATGTCCGTCACCATTGCCCCAGCCGCCACCCTCAGGGGTGCATTTCATAAAGCCCTCAATAGTGTGGTCATCAACTACTTTTACATATTGCAGCGTTGACGTTCCCCCTACCCTCCGGGCCAGATCAATCTGGATACTCGATTGTTTATTTTGTGAAAAGGTAAAGCGCAACATGCCGCTATGAGGGGCGGCAGTGGCTTCGGCCTTGATATGATTATCAGTTAGCAGAACACTGTAATATCCGACCGATGCTTTTTCAGTGCTTTTATCGTAAGCAGAACGATATCCAACCCCTGTAGTGCCTGGTTTACCGGCACTGGTTTTAATTGGCCCCGCTGTAGGCATTACCAAAAAATTCCCCAGATCGCCATACCAGCCAATGCCACTCATTTGAGTAAAGGCAAAGCCTTCAATACTTTTATGTTCATAGCTATAGCCCGAGCCATTGTCGCCTCCGGTTATGGTGTTTGGGCTTAACTGTACAAGCCCGTAAGGTGAGGCAGCGCCCGGAAACGTTTTACCTAAGCCATGGTAAACCCCTGCTCCATCGGCACTGGTGCTGGCTCCTATAAAAGGATTAACATAGGAAGCCGCATTTTGCGCTTTCAGCACTGTTGCCGGAATAAACAACATACCCGCGGCAAATACGGTTATTAAACATTTTTTTAAGGCTGGTAGTGTAGTTATGTTCATAATAGCGGTACCGGATAGAAAGTTTAGTTTACCGTAAGTTTTTTATGACAGATAAACCTTCAGAACTAAAATTGACCGGTATTTATTAATTGGTTATTGCACGACCAAATTATATAATAAAATCGATTTAGCAAATTTTTGTTAATTTTATTTTTTAGACTTAGCTGTGTTTAAATTAGCGACTTATTAATTATTCAATAAAATTCATTGCCGTTGACTTCAGCCAACGGAATAATGCCGTAAATTTAAGGGGCTTTAGCCAAAATACCATCTGAATTTGGCTAAAGCCCTCTCCTCATTGGCTATTTTACCGTTGGCTGAAGCCAAAGGCAATGAATAAATCACTCTTTAAACAGCTTCTTAGAAATACTTAATGGCTTCCCTTAATATTACAATGCTGTATTACAACCATTTGCTAAACCAATCCAACGTCATTTTAAAATGTTCAGGCGTAGATGTATGGAATAGCTTTGGCGTTACATCGCGCATAATCTTATCGGTTGCCCCTTTCGATCTATATGCTTGTATGGCCGAAGCGTAAGCTATGTTTGCTCCGGGAAGCGGGCAATTGGGATCATTTTCTGTGCCTACAATCAACATGGCACGTGGCGCTATCAATCGCAGCATCGACGGACAGTCGAACTCGCCTGTGATACCGGGTAATAGTTTATCCCATACAGCCTGTACATTATGCTTGTTTAATACCGAATCGCCAAGGTCTTTGGCTGCCTGCAAATGCGCTCCCTGAATAGTACCTGCACGCCCCTGCCATTTATCATTATCTAACGACCATTTGAAACTTTGCACTGCAATATCCAGCACAATTACTTTTATCCGCTTATCTATTGATGCCGCAAGCCATGTTTCCATCCCTCCCATGGATATGCCGCCCATACCGATGCGGTTAGCATCTACATCAGGCCTGCTTGCCAGGTAATCGGTTACCCTCCAAAGATCGAAAGCGGTATCAAACAAAAATGGATGCGTTTGATGGGCTTTGTCCTTATTTTCCCAGGCAGCGGTAGCAGCTGCAACATATTCTTTTGAGCCGTGCGCGCCTCCGGCAATGCGTTCACCATGAAAGCGGGCATCAATGGCTACGCCCATGATCCCTCTTTTAACCAATTGGTACAACATCTTTTTGCTGTCTTCCTTTTTACCACCTGTACCATGTAAAAAAATTACAGCGTGATATGGCTTGGTCCCGGTAACCGGCTTATAAATAAGAATAGGCACCAGCTCATTCTTTTCGCTATAAATAAAACCGTGTTCTATAATAACTGAATCTGTATGAGTGATAGTAAAAGATGGATTTAACGGAACACGCGGCCTTTCCAGCAGTTTTTTAAAATCGGCAGCAACCTTATCAACAGGAGGATAATTTATTTGCTGCGCAAATGAAAGCACAGAGCATACCGATAATGTAATGCAGGCACAAAGCATTTTGATCTTAAACAACATAACATGATTGATTTACCTGTACAATGTATAAAATATGTGGCTTGATAAATGTAACAATACTAACATGCTACGTGAGAATATTGAAGTGTACAGGCGGGACAGGAAGCGTGGACTTTGTAAAAAGAATGATAGTTTTGTTGGATACATTTTCCTACTCCTAAACTAAGGGCAGAGTAAAAAGTACAAAAGCTGAATGTTTCCATCCAGCTTTTTTAAAACTACCATTAACGGTAACTTTCCTGAGCACGTTAATTTTCTTCGGCGTATTTTTTAAAGTTGTTAAGTATCGCCTGCCAGCCATGTTTTTGCATTTCAAGGGGATTTTGATCTTCAGGATCGAAAGCTACCTCAACTTCAGTTTGATTATCATTGGCTTTGAAGGCAACCAAGGCCTGCCTGCCGTTTGACATGGTATAGGTAAACTTTTCGCCATCAACAATTTCGTCATAAGTAGCTTCAACGTCAAAACCAAAGCTCCCGTCTTTAGCTTCCATTCTTGCCGAGTATTTTCCGCCTACCCGCATATCATTTGATGCAGCAGGACATTGCCATGAAGGATCTGCAAAGTTCCATTTTGTAATGTGTTCGGGATTGGTGTAATAATCCCAAACTTTTTTAGCATCTGCACTTACCGTAGCGGCAACAGTGATCTTATTGCTCATTTTTTACTTTTTTAAGGTCAATAATAATTGGTCGAGTTTTTCGAGGGTTGCCATCATTCCCTGTTCCATGCCCATCTGGATAACCGTTTCCAAATCTGAAAGCGATTTGTAAGTTACAATGGTTTCTACCAAAGCGTTTTCTCCTTTATCGGTAAAATTCACAAACCACTCCGCACGGGGAAGATCCTTATTTATTTCACCTTCTGCGTTACAAAAAGCATCCAATGATGTATAGTAATCAATAGGCTTGATTTTCAGATAGTCTGTCCAGCCCCAATATTCTGTGCCGTTAGGCTCCACCATGGCATAGTGCCAGTGGCCACCTTCGCTAAAGTCCATTGATTTGGTTTTTGTGGTTAGGGGCGCGGGTGCAAACCATTGATCGAGCAATTCGCTTTTAGTATAACAGTCCCAAACCAATGGTCTGTCGGCTAAAAACTCACGTCTGATGGTCAGCGTATTTTTTACTTTGTCGGCAATAAAATCGAAGTGCAAGTTATTTTTCATTTTTGTTGTTTTTTTAAGGTTGCTAAAAGGTTATCGAGTTGCAGGAACCGGGTCTCCCATATTTTCCGGAATTGCTCCAGCCATTTGTCTATTTCTTTCATTTTGTCAATCTCCAATAGATAGTAAATCTCCCGGCCCCGATGCTCCGGTTTCACCAGTTCACATTCGGTTAAAACCCGCAAATGCTTTGAAATTGCCTGTCGGGTAGTATCAAAATGTTCGGCAATAGCATTGGGTGTCATTGCCTGCAATGCTATTAAAGCGATAATAGCTCTGCGGGTAGGATCGGCAACAGCCTGAAAAATGTCTCTTCTCATTGAAGTACTATTTACGAACCGGTTAATAAGACCGCCGGTTCATTTAAAACTTATTTCCTGATCATGGGCAGGTATTTTTCCCAATTGTCAATAATTACCCAAAGAACAATTGCGATCAATACTAATACGATAGGTAAACCTGATGGAGCCATACTAATATTAGCCAATAAAATACCGGTTAAAAGAGGTACAAGTACTAATGCGCCGAGCGCCCTGGTTCTTGGAATAATCAATAATAAACCGCCAAGGATTTCCATGGCACCAACCAGCGGCATGAGCCAGCCTATTTGCATAAAGGCCTGGCCCGCTTTCACCATTTTTTCAGGCATTTCTTTAGGCATGGGCATGTAATGAAAAAATTTGTCACAACCGGCGTTGATAAACATTAGCCCGGTTAACAGGCATAAAACAAATAGGATTTTAGTTTTCATGGTTTGGTTTATTTAAATAAGAAACTGATTGGTTGCAAATATATGCGCAACTAATTGGTTTCGCAAATTTATTTTGATTTTTTTGGTTATAAACACAAAACCCCGATGTCTGCGATATCGGGGCTTCTAATTATCCAATCTTATAACTGTTATCCCAGTTGCAGATCTTTTTGCTGTACAGCGCCTGGTTGCCCAGGTGCACACTGATGGCGGTGCGGGCTCCTGTAAATACATTACTATCCGGTAGCTCATTATGCTGTATTTTCTGATAAAAATCATTGAATGCATACCAGGTACCGTCTTTCGTGGCCTCGGGCAGAATAGGTGTGCCTCCTTCTTTATTCCATACAATGCGTGTTGCACCGGTTACGCCGTCTACTGTCCCTTTTTCTTTCAATAGTTTTTTCTCAGGGTAAAACATGCCCTGGTCGGTTAGCAGGGATACAGTACCCAGGGTACCTTTAATCTTGAAAAGATACCCGTCATGCGCATTGCCGCACATCGCGCCGAAATTACCGATCAGGCCCAGGTCCGGGTAACGTAACATCAGTTGTACGTTATCATAGGTCTCCCGGCCATCTTTAAACACATCTATCCCGC
The DNA here is from genome assembly GCF_050859465.1 of Mucilaginibacter sp. P25. Classification (NCBI taxonomy): domain Bacteria; kingdom Pseudomonadati; phylum Bacteroidota; class Sphingobacteriia; order Sphingobacteriales; family Sphingobacteriaceae; genus Mucilaginibacter; species Mucilaginibacter sp. P25. The sequence goes on from NZ_CP193937.1 coordinate 5,481,976, forward strand.
CGGTAGCAAAAAATTCCTGCGGATGGGTATCAAAAACCCAGTTAATAAAATCAATCTGGTGCGAAAGCAGTTCGGCCGCCAGTCCGCCCGAATATTCTTTGTACATGCGCCAGTTGATGGCCCGTTCCAGTGAAGGATCAGGCACCGGGCGGCGCCAGTTGCCATTGCGGTCCCAGCGGCAATCCACTTGCGTCACTTTGCCCAGGTAGCCTTTATTGATCATATCTTTAACCCGGTAATATAAAGGCGAATAGCGGTACTGGTGACCAACCTGCAGCACCTGGTTGCTGCGCCCATGCATCAGGCTCACAAGTTCAAGCGCCTGATCAATGGTATAGGTCATCGTTTTTTCCAGGTATAAATGCTTGCCCGAGCGGATAACATCAGCAGCCACAGCGTAGTGCAGGTACAGCGGAACAGCAACGATGATCGCCTCCACCTGCTTATCATCAATTAATTTACGGTAATCCGTATATATTTTTACTGAACCAGGCTTAACCAGCTTTTGTGCTGCTGTCAGCCTAAAATCGAGCACATCGCACAAGGCAGTAATGCGGAACTGATCGGGCATTCCGTTAAGGATATTCATAATCCCGGTACCACGGTCGCCACAGCCTACCACTGCAATTTTAACGAGATCGGCCCCGGGCTGTATTGCGCTCAGGTTTTGGTTTAGCAATAGTCCGCCTGTTAGCAGGCCTGTATTTTTCAAAAAGTTCTTCTCTCCATTTATCCAGTTTTATTGTTGATATCCTTTAAAGTAAGCAGTAACCGTATCTGCTATACGGCCATCCGGCTTCCGGTATACAATATAAGCACCCAGATCCTTCCGGTTTTTCAGGAAGCTCAACGTGCGTTTTAATCCCATCGTCATAAACCCGTTATCATAACCATCCGCTGTTATTGCATCTTTTGCATAAACGGTAACACTGATCATTTCGTTTTGTATTGGGTAACCTGTTAACGGATCCATCAGGTGCGAAACCTGTTTGCCGCCTGCTTCATGATGTTTGCGGTAATTGCCGGATGTAGTAATGGCGCCATCTCCCGGTTCGATCACTTTACGCATCGGGGCCGGGTTCAGGTCATCACCACTGATGCCTTCAATGCCTACCTTAAACGGCTCGTTGCCGGGTTTATGGCCTTTAATGCGTAATTCGCCACCCAATTCGATGAGATAGTTATGAATGGAATGCTGTTCCAATAACGAAGCCAGCAGATCGACAGAACAGCCCTGCGCGATGCCGTTGAGATCCAGTTGTACTTCTGGCTGGGTCTTGTGTAAAAAAGTACCTTTCAAACTGATTTTATCCGCTCCTACATGATGAAGTAGGTTTTGCACTTCTTTCCGATCAGGGTCATGTGCCGGTTTAATTACACCAAATCCCCAGGCATCAACCAAAGGTTTCACTGTGGGGTCAACCAGCCCCCGGTTGCGTGGCTGATCTGCAGCGCACGGGTGATCAGCACACGAAAAATTTCATCTATACGGATACCTTTTGCAGAACGGTTGAACTGACAGATAAGCGAATTAGGCTGATATAGGGACACCGACTGATCAAAATGCTTTAACAGACTATCCGTTTGCGCTGTATTCACCAGGCTGTCGGGCGCATAATACACGATACTATATGTGGTACCTTGTGCATACCCCTTCAGCTCGAAGCGGCGGGGCTGCTCCTGCTGTACAAAAGCACAGCATATCAAAACAAAGACGCAAGGATACGCCAGTAAGGTCGTTTTCATAGTCAGATAGCCAAATGTAAGCATTCAGCCGCTTTTTCATCTCATTGCGTGAAATAAGCTTGATGATCATCTGCGGGCTACCGGAAGATCAATTCCCCGTGCTAAAATTCGTAACCAAAACGATAAATAAACTCCTAAAGGCCGGTAGTTAAAGCGGCTTTAAGTGTTTTATATGCAATGAACTGATTTAAAATTTGATTAACACCTTTCCAAAAGGCTTTTCCTCTATTAAATAACGCTGGGCTTCCGGTGCATCGGCGGCATCAAACACTTTTGCTACCGTTGGTTTTACAGAGCCGTTAGCAAGTAATGGTAATAGCTGGTTCCATACATATTGCTGTTGCTCGGCTGTAAACCAGCCCGAAAGGCTTTGCCCCCGCATTTGAAGGCCCTTCCACACAAAATCAGTAATGTTTGCTGTAAACTGTGCCCCTGCAGAATACCCAATGTTTACGATGATGCCATTTTTGGCCAGGGCCTTAATAGCGTTGCCGGTTAAATTACCACCAACACTATCAATAACGATGTCAACCCCTTTTCCACCGGTAATACGCATAACGCCTTCGTTAATACTTTCATTTTCCAAATTAATTACATTTTCAAAACCTGCTAATTCCGCAGCTTTTGCTTTTGAGGCCGATCCTGCTGTTGTTATTACCAATGATTTTCTTTAATTAATCGACTAATAGTTTAGCATTTAAATACAATGCCATTATTTCATCTCTGTTCAATATCCGGCCGAATACTTTTATATTAGTTAAAAACGCTAAAGCTGAAAGATGGCCGCAGCTGCTTCCTATTGTTTTTAGCGGACAAACGAATTGCTTTTCGACTGATTCTGTCTCTTTGCCATCGATATACAAAGTACAGTTGTTATGCCCGCCGGTCAAGGTTATCTGCGTCCATTTATTTACAGGGACAATGCTATTAAATACCTGCCGGTAAAAATCTTCACCCTCACCTGCGTACTCTTTATAGCCAACAGTCCGGGCAATACCTAAACCGGTCTTGCCTGATTTTTTATCTTTAAGGTTTAGGAAAATTGTTCCGTAGGGCGATTCGAACAGTACCGTCGTTGTATCGCGGGCATCAGTTTTTTTAACCCGGAAGCTCAATGTCCAGGGTTGTTCTAACTCGTCGGCTGGTAAGTTTAGCCGAACAAAATCATGCCCATCAAGCGCCAATACAGATTTTGATTCGTAACCGGTTAAAGATTTTATTAGGTGTTTATTTACAGCGTCGGGTAAACTATGTTCTTTAAAGTCAACATTAATGATTGGATCGCTGTTTTTGGAAACATCCAGCAGCCTTGTATCATTTACCTGAGGTACGTTTTTCAGACCGTCAACTCTCTTTATAAATTCATCAAAAGTAGGTGACATTTTATTGCCCCATAGTTTTTCGGCCATTACGGGTAACGCCACCGCAACCTCGTCTGCCGTTTCATGATAGGTAAAACCCATTGGCCCAAGATCATTCCATACATGCAGCTTCGCCCCTAACAAATCAGGTTCGCCTGGGTTTAGCTGCTGGTTTGGCCCGAAATCATTCGGTGCCCATTTTTCATACAAAAACTTATTATCTACGCCATAGTAATTTGTACCCGGAACAATATACAGCCACCCGTCAGTTGATTGTACTACCTGGTGACCCGCTTTAATCTCCTCCTTCGCATTATTACCCAACCACATATCAATCATTATATTGCTATCAATAGGGGTAAATCCCGGCATTTCGTTGTATCCGGACCATATCATTACGTTTTTCCCTTTAGCACCTATGTATCTGTTGAAATGATTGATATAGTTACAAAACCCTGCTGCAAAAGCCTTACGGTCTTCTGTCGTAGTAGCCTTTTTAAACCTGTATTCGTCAGTTCCGATATGGAAATACGGTGATGGAAATAACGGCACAAATTCATCGTATATTTTTTCCATTATAACGGTGGTTTTGGGATTTAATACATCTAATTGTCCGTCCTGCAACTTCTCATTTTTTAGCTCGGGGGCAATATCCAAAATACTCATGGCATGGGCGGGCGCATCAATTTCCGGGATGATATTTATGCTACGATCTGCGGCGTATTGGATCAATTCCCTGATTTCCTGCTGTGTGTAAAACCCATCTGTTGATGTCAGCTGAGGATATGTTTCGCTTTGGATCCTGAAAGCCGCGTAATGCTGGCCGTGAAAAGCCTGATCGTTTAAATGCAATTGTAATTGGTTCATTTTATACCAGCTCATGCGGCATATGTAATCTTTCAGCTGCGATACCGGGAAAAATTTGCGCCCAACATCCAGCATAAATCCCCTAAAAGGGTAAGCAGGGATATCTGAAATAATATAGCAAGGAATACTTTGCTTATCGGCGCTCTTTTCAATTAACTGCAACAAAGTCCGGGTAGCGTAAAAAACACCTGCCTCATCCATTGCCTTTATAATGATCTTATCCGGTTTGATTTCCAGGTGATAAGATTCCTTTTGGAGTTGAGTTAAGTGAGGCTGGGGTTTTATTTTTATGATGATATCATTCTTCCCTCCTTTTGCCTGTAACCCGGATTGCCGCTCCTTGCCCCGCAACGCAGCCATGTCTTCAAGGAAGATCGCAACGGTTTTTTGCGTTGAAACAGATGGCTTAAACTTAAATAGCGTAGCAGCGCTGATAATAAAACTACCGTTACCTGCCTGCCACTGATGAACCGCCGGTATAATGTTCGGCGCAATATTATTCACCTGGGCGTGCAGGCCCGATTGTATTAAAACAAAGAACGTGATGTACGTGATTAATTTTTTTGTTGAGATCATTCAAATGAATTTCGATGTGGTTGTAAATAACAATTAAGAAAACTGGAGGGGTAGTTTTGTCGCTTCTCCGGTGGTTTTAACCATATCCGTAGCATTTATTCAATAGTAAACCATGTATAACTCCCGGGCGCTATGTTGAAGGTTAGCGTGATCTCATATTTCCTGTCAACAGGATACTTTTTGGCTATCCCTCCCTTTTCCCTAAGCAGGGCCGAACTTGTTAAACCTGTGTAGTATAGGGGTACCTTAATGGTTCTTGTAATCGCAACTTTAAGCGGGTTGTAAAGCATGATCATTCCTTTTGTACCCAGTTTCGGATTCACGTGCAGCAAACCATCCCAATCTCTGCCATCGGCCCGGCGAAGATGAATAATCTCAGAATTTAGGATACTGCGATATTTTTTATACCAATCAATGACACCTACCACCATCTTCCGGGTAGCTTCGGTATCATACAATCTTGGTCCGCGGTAACAGGCCTGAACTCCCGCCCCGTAATATTGCACCATCAATTGTTCATAATCTTTCAAATGATCCGAAAGCGGTTCCAGCACGGCTTCGGGGCCACCACCCTGATACCGGGTAAGCGGTACAAATCCCCAGCCCATGGCAGGGGTCTTTTCCCAGGTACCATCAAAAATATTCTGACGGTTCAGGATCATTTGCTGATCACGCGGCAAAGAAAAGTTAACTTCGCGGTAGCCTAAGGCAATTTTATTGGTGCCATCCAGAAAATACCAGTCGGGAGCGTTTACATAAACACCGTGCTCATTGCACCAATGATATAAACCTTTTTGCAGTTCCATTTGCTGCCATTGGCTATCATCCAGGTTTTTATGGCCGGGGTGTGTAGTTGAAGCACAAACATCGCCGGGATAAGGGCCGTCATTTTCAAAAATGTCGAACCCGGTTTTACTAATAAAGTATTTTAACTTATCCAGATAAGCCAGGCCCCATTTGCTGCCCAAACAAGGGGCATTACCAAAGAAAGCAGCGGCATCCGGCTTTTTTGTTACCGGATCGATCACATCATCTTCATCGCTGATCCGCCTCGAACTAAATAAAGAATAGCCCCCTATCAGGATGTGTTTACTATGCGCATAATTTGACAGTGTTTTCCAGCGTTGGATGTTGACAGCCGAGCTGTCTTCCATATTGCAATGGCTTCCAAAACTGAGGATCAGGGCTTCATACCCTGTCTCCGCGCATTGGTCTATAGCTTTTTTTACATCATCATCGTTACGGCTTACGAGGTGCATAAAAATGGGATTTTCGGTTGTCCATGGAGCTATGGTGCTGTACATTTTCCTGATAGCCAATCCCCGCCTTTCGCGGTCATAACTATCCAACAGTAACTCATAAGTGCGAACCGAGTTAAAAACCTGCCCCTTTCCCAACGCTATACCAGTAGCCTTTTCCGGGTATACCTCTAATAAACACGGGGTCTGATAATTATAATTTACCTGTGATGTATAATTACTATCGGCTTTCCAATGGGTAGTTTGGTCGCTGATATCATATCGCATAGAGTTATTGAAGGCATAATTAGTCTCCAAATAGAGGCCATGCTGTTTTTCCATTTGCGCCGGCGAGCCAACTACGGCACTCTCCTCCTCTACCGTTGCAAGCACCTCATTTATAACCCTGTTTAACGTCATCGCTTTATTTCCTTTATTCTGAACCGAAAGCCATTTTACAATAAGAGGGATGTTATTATACAGTTCATAATGTACAGTAACAAGCAGATCTTTTAAACCGTCAACATTTGATTTATAGGTAAATGACAGCATTTTACCGGAGCCAGGAACAGTATTCAGTGCCCATCCCCGCGGTTTCCAGCGGATGTAGGGAGGAATATCCGTTACCGAAAAGGATTGAAACTGAAAATCATTTTCATTGCCTTTGAATCCGCTAACCCATTCGGGCAGCAGATAGGCATTCTCCTTTTGCCCGTAAAGGCCTCCGATATTATATTCCCTGCCATCAACGGTTAACTTTGCTTCGGGCTTTACAGCCCTCAGCAATTGCTGGCCGTTGCTCATATTGCTGTAATCAATGCAGGCCACATTTTGCTGAATCCGGAAGGTCCTTTTTACTAAACCATTGCTCAAAATAATGTTTTTACCATCAGCATAAACATCGGCTTTTTGCTGAACCGGGTTTACCAGCCAATCCTGAGAAAGGATCGGCCTGTTATTTTCCTTCCAGACAGGTAATTTATTATTCGCTTCTTGTGAACTGGCGATGTTGATGATGCCCCAAAAAGCAATCGTCGAAAAAAACAGCTTTCTTTTCATTTATTTCTTTTCAATTTGTTCAATAATTTAAAAGCAACACTATACGGATAACCTGTTCAGTCAGAACGAATGCGGATAATAGCGGTTACTTACGCTTCCATCCTCAAATAAATCTAATATAGCATAGCCGGGCGGGGTTTCGCGGTAATAACATTTAGCCGCCGAATCACTATCGCCGTCTTCCCACCAAAATCCACTTAAGGCGCCGTTACAATAGTAGCGAACGCCATCATAACCGGCCTCATCAAGTAAATGGATATGGCCGCTTATACACGTGATTGTTTTGTCGCGATGTTTATTAAATAAATTAGTGATATATCTCGCATCTGTATGGTTGCCACCTTCCATTATGGTGCTTACGCCCAAAATCGGGTAATGGCTCATACACAAAACAGGGGTGCCGCGCCGCAGTGACGCCAGGTCGTTCTCCAGCCATTTTCGCTGTTCAGCATCTAATGAACCTGCATTATCATTATTACTGTCGAGAATGATAAAATGCCACCCATGCTTTTCAAAACTGTAAAAGCGGCCCGGCATTTCAAGCTGAGCGATAACATGCGGTTTGCCATACATGCTGTCGGATTTGTCAGGGCAAGCCCACCACATATCATGATTACCCAAACAACTGTATACTTCATATCCCTTAAATCTTTCACGGGCGTTTTTCCATATCGCCCACTGTTCGTTGACCCGTTCACGGGTAATATTATTATAGTCGGCAGCGAATATGGAATCACCTCCGTTTAGAAAAAATCGACCTTATGCTTCTTTATTTCTTCAATGCAGCGCCCGAAACGTTCAGGTGCATTGTATTCGGGGCGGATATGTACATCTGTAATATGCGCTACCCTTAATACCCGTTTCTTTTCATGCGGACCGGCCAAAGCATTCGGTTCGCGTTTTACTCCCAATGGCAATGATATGGCGAGCAAGCCTATCCCCTTTACCAGGTCCCGCCTTTTTTTGAGTCGACAGTGTTTGTCATGTTTTTAGTTGAGTGTTTTAATGGCCAAAATTTTGTTGCCCGTGGTGATTTGCAACTGTACTTTTTGTCCTGCTTTTACCATCACTTTAGGCCAATGTAAAAACGCGGTATACGGAAGCGGCTTCTGAGCCTGGGCGCTGCTTTCTGCAAAAACGGCTACGTTGGCATCATACCCAGTGTTGTTGCTCACCAGCAACGTGGTCGATTTCTTATCCTTCTTCAAAACAGCAGCGTGCACATGATCAAAAACCAGGAGTTTTTCCTTATCTGTCTGAAGATAAATTCCGGGCAATTCAATCGCCATTAACATACCGTTGGTTTCCGTCCACGAATTCCGGGTGTTTATGAAATTGCCAACGCTCCCCGCCTTCGGCGTCGCTGGGCTGAATTCGTTCCATGCTCGATCCGATAAGGTTGTTTGTAGTATAATGACCTGGCATATTTACTGCTTCGGCGTGCGCATGTTGAATATCCCTTATCAAATCTGCATATAATTTGTTACCTGTTGCACGGTATAATTTGAACAGGTAATCGCCCGAGGCTTCACAAATACCCGGAGCCGAATGTTTATTTTGAATACTGGCCCAAACTGCCCCGGCCATATGGCAGTTCAACTTCGCGATCTGGCTGCCGGCTGGAAAAACAGGATCATAGGACAACACCCAGGTTGAGCAAAGCGCCGCTTCTACCTCAGCTTTTTGCAACCAGCTTTTATCGCCGGTAACGTTATATAAGGCCATCAATGATTCTAAAAAACCAAATGCCGATTCTGAATTAGCATCCATGCTAATATCCCCGCAGTCGCCGCCGGTGAGGCCCTGGTTTACCACATCGCGCTGGTAATAATAATTGGCAGCATCCCTGGCTATTCCAAGCCACTCCGGATGATTAAAGTAATTTGCCGCAATGGCGAGCCCGCCGGGCGCTATCGCTCCCGCCGTGGAGTTAAATACGGCTATCTCGCCAGTTTCGGGTACGATGTACTGCCCAAACTCGCCGTATCTTTTCCAGGTGTTAGTAAAAGCTTCGGCCAGTTTCTTAGCGGCCGACTCCCATTCGGGCTTAATTATATTTCCAAAACCCTGCGCTTTCAGCAGCAACAGATGTTTCATCAGCCACAATAAAGCGTCACTGTTTTTGCGTACCATAGCCTGGCCTTCCGCGAAATCGGGGTGCATTTTTTCAAAAAGCAGGCGGCCATTTGCTTCTATTCCGCCATAAAAAAAGCCGCTTTTCCCCTGAAGTTTATTCACAACAAAGTCGATCTCTTCCGCCACCCGCTCACGTTCTTTTGCATTATTAAGCGCCAGCATAGGATAGGTATTCATCATACCGCTCACCCAACCCAACTGAAAATCGTCATTATTTTCGGGCTTGTAATAACTACCGGCAGGAACATGTATAAAATTACCGCTGCATATAGCCGAACCTACTGCAAGTACCTTACTCATAGGCAATATATTGCGGGGGCTATTTGGCCCGGTTATATCCTTACGTACCTGCATAAACTTCGTAAGCAAATCGGGTATGTTGCGGGCATCAAATACGCACAATCTCATCGCGATGGTTACATGGTCGCCGGGTTTCCAGTCGCGTGCTTTATCGCCACTTTCATGAAAATCCCCAAACCCGGGCGCCAGTCTGCGCACCGCCGGTGCCGAAATGCGAAAGCTGCAACTATCTTGTTTTGCATTTTCTGCAATGGTAAGGCCACTGTTGCCCAACTGGGTCTGCTGGGTGGTCAACAGGATAAAGCCTTTCTTTAGCGATGGTGAATAGAAGCACATTGCCGGCGTTGCTGCATTGCCGGTTTGTAACTGCACCAGCGATGCTTTATCGGGTTCTGCGGATAACCTGGGGTTATTTGAAATGGTTAGCGGTACTTTGGGGTTATAGTACATGTCCCTGGTGTAGGGTGGATTGTACCCGTTTCCAATAGCAGGATACCTGTTCCCGTTATACATACTTGCAGGCATCATAACATAATTCTTCCTGCTCCAACGGCTGAAGTCAAAAGATACCTCCAGGGCCGTGGCAGCTGCATGGCCTTCTTTTAACTTAATATCAGCGGTGATATCCAGTATCCCGGCGCTTGCACCCTGTTTTGCGGTTAAGTTAAGCAACCACTGGGCACTGTCTGTTGTAAGGCTGTTGTTCCCGAACACAAATTTATTTAATGCTTTGGTGCCCTCATATTGGATAGCGCTTACACGTATATTTCCATGCACCGCTTTTAAAAAATCCGGAGTTATAAGCTTTTTTGCTCCCTGCGCGTGGGCAATGCCTGTTAAGCATGTATAAATTATGAATGCGGAAAGGCAGCTTTTTTTGTTAAAGTTCATGTTAAATCATCAAAGTGCTATACCCGGACCTACGGATGAAACCAGCAGTTCCATATTTACTTTTTGATTGCTGTTATGCAAGGCGCTAACCTGGATTGACGATGCCCCGTGCGGAAGGCTCAAATTGCCCTGAGTAGGAATTTCAGCGATCTTCTTTCTGTTCTTATCCGCTACATAGCGAGCATTATCCTTCAGGATAATAAATTCGCCATTGGTAATTTTTTTGTCGATTGAAAGTTCTGTACCGTCCTGAAAAGTGATCCTGATGCCATCAGCATATCCGTCTTTTTCGGTTGATGATATCCGTATCGCACAATCCAGCGGCTGCGCATCAAATTCATTATTTAACCGGCAGGTATTTTTTTCGATAGTGTATTGCTGGTCAGGAAAGCGGGTTTCACGTACAGGATATAAAACGAAAGACTTTTCGCCGTTTTGCACCAGGTGAAATTTATAGTTTAAATTTTTTAAACGCTCTTTTACCGCTTTGGTGAAAACATTCGAGGCCCTTGCATTTTCCCAGGCGCGGTATGCCTTGAAAATGTTATTCTTTTCCGGGCAATTTTCAACAGTGTGCTGGCTCAAACCAAGCATATAAGTTGCATTCCAACCAATTGATTTGGCTTCCAGGTTTTCTGCGTCATATAAACTCCAATCACTGTGCAAATCAACTATTCCGAATGTTGCAGGTAAATAACTGCTCTCAAAAACATATCGCATATCTTTCCCCTCTATTCCCCATTGGTTCAATACCGGATTAAACATATTATTGCCGCCGCCAACATTGCAAACGCTCATATAATGCCAGTTGCCTTCATAAACCGCACTTCCCATTACGCGGAGGTAATCACCTCCATTTTTTGCATAGGTATCAAATAATTTCCTGAAAAACTGTTTAAAGGAATATTGCCCCTGTCCCTGGTATATACAACTCTCCAGGCCATCAAAATCAATATAATCCATCCCTCCTTCTGTGAGCCACTTGCCATAATAATCTGCATATACTTTTTGCAAATTCATATCCGGAACAAAACCACGATAGCAGTTAGGCTGCAGCTTTACTATTGTAGTACCCTTTTTATAGGTACCTCTTTTTGTTCCGTAAAGCCCCCTTTTGATATGTAAAAAGGTGTAAGGCTTGCTCTCGCTAATGCCATTGTATTCTATAAGCTCCTTCCCTATTTTCAGCACATTGGTATGGTTACCTTCCCATCCACCAAACTCGTTGAAATAGGCCCTGTCGGCCACCGTTATAACCGTGTCCTGATCAGTAAGATTTTTGGTTATGGAAGTGCGCTGCATAATGGCCAGGCTATCGCTCGGTACCGGGGCCACATCGCTGTTATTATCAGGCTGCAGAAACTCGCACAGGGTATGCAGTCCATACCTGATCCCATTTTTCTTCATCAATGCACCATAGTCCGGAATGTTCATGGGAGCCGCGTTGTTGAAATTTATTTTTCTGTTAGTCCAGCGATTTTGCGGGTTGGGATAATATTCGCCCCATCCTTCATCCTGTACGCCTTTGATGGCTAATTGATGAGCATAGGTGATCAGGCTGTCATGAGCGCCATGCCATGCAATATCAGGGCGATATGCTTTAGGGTCTTTGATCCATTGACCATCAATTTCGGGATGCGGCAGCCCTTCCTTTAAAACTATTTGTTCGATAGTGCGGAGCCCGACAGAATCGGGACAGGCAAGCAAAGCAACCGACGACCCGATGTAATCGGCATTAACCGGCGGCACCAACTGGTACCTGGCCGAATTTACCTTCCCATCCAAATTATCGGGCAACACCGGGAAGCGTATCATCTGTTCCTTTCTCCGGTCTCTTGAATGCATGCAAACTGTAGAACCAAAAGCGGGTTCAAGTCTTGCCCCGTTTCCGTAGTTCATCCGGTAATACTCTTCCGGATGTGAATAAAACGCCACATCATTTATCCCATCTCCGCCGATTGTGAAAGTTTGACCTTCCTTAAGATTTGGAGGCAAGGGGTATTTCAGGGGATCAGGCGAATGAATAAAATAGTACATGAAAGACATGTCGCCTCCTGTTGGAGGGCCGCCGGTGGTATTGTCATTTAAACCCAGTATGCCAAATGCGAAATCATCATCTCTCACTACGCCCAGGATATCTCCTATTGTTTTAGAGATAGTTAATTTATAAGGGCCCCAAACGATATTATCAACCCCGTTTCGCGGCTTAAGCGATACCAGTTTCAATCGTACATACTCCCCTTTTTCATCAGTTTGCACCGTTGCCACCGAACCATTAGGATAGTGTAGCGTTATACGCTTATTGAGCGTGTTAAATGCAGCGGATACCGGCAGTATATAGTTTTCGCCTTTGTACAGACTAAGCAAGGCAGAAACTTTACCGGCAGGGCAATATTCTTTATGGGATGATTTATCCTTAATACTGGTAATGAACCCACGTTTGTTTATACTAAGCGTGACAAACTTTGTGTTTAAAGTAATGGTTTGTGCATTTGCCTGCGGGTGAATTACCAGCATCATACTGAACGCCAGGAGAACTAAAAAACCTGTGTTCAATTTATTTATCATGTTATAAAAACTCATATATAATTAACTAAAAAGCATTTCCAATTTCTAAGTACCGCTTTCTGATCAATGATAAAAGAGGGCGCCCTGTACCACCATACAGGGACGCCTCTTCAACTAAACCTCATGTAGTCTCATTACCGGAAGTACACTTAAAAAATAAAACACATTCGGCACCTATTGTATCACCGGATTAAATGTTCCGCCATCCCATCCTATATTTTGCTGCAGATTTTTGTTTTGTAAAATATACTGCGGATCAATAGGACCGAAATAATAGGCATCGGGTATATTGATTTGACTGGTGGCACCAGGATCTATCGGCTCATATTTGTAATTGGTAATAGCCTTAAGAAAAGCGTTACGATCAAACGATGCCGGTGAATTGACTATCAGATTAGAAAGCTGTGCGGCAATCCCGCTATTACTTTGCGTAATATTAATACCATATTGAGAGGATGCAGCCGCGCTGTTAAAGTACGGCCCGTAAGCGTGCAGCGTACCCATGCTATTCAGTACATTAAACATCCGCCTGCGCCTTAAATCCCAAAATCGTTTTCCTTCAAAAGCAAACTCTATAGCCCGTTCGGTCATAACAGCGTTCAATGTGGCCTGATAATCAGAGCCAACCGATGCAGCCAATCCATAATTTCCTGCTCCTGCTGTTATATGGGCCCTTTGGCGGATTTGAATAATATAGGCCCTTGCTTCGGCCGGGTGCTGTACTTCATTAGCAGCCTCAGCAAGGTTAAGTAAAACCTCAGCATACCTGATGATAGGCCAATCAAAAGCCTGGCGGTTCCAAACGCTTGAACCCAATGTGGTATCAATCCCCTTACGGCAATAAAAACCAGTGATATTATAATTGGGTGTGGCTTTGTAGGCATCATCCCCGGCTATCGTGTTAAAAATCCATTGCACACGTGGTGTAATATCCGCAAAATCATACCTGGCGCCATTATACACAATTGTTTGATAGAAGCGCGGATCCCTGTCCTTCCAAAACTCTGTAGGGTCATATCCCGAAGCCGGGTCGGAAATTGGGAGACCATTTTTCATGGGATAAGCCTGCACCATCTCCCAGGTAGGATCACAGGAGCCTGCAGCGCCAGAGGTTTCAGTTAAAGGCCTTTGCCCTTGTTGAAAGCCATTTGTTTTTTCGGGATAATGGTAGCGTAAGCTCAAAACCATTTCCTTAGCAGCCCCGGCCTTATCATACCACATGTTTTCATTTGGTTTTGCAGTATTATCGGTATATAAGCCATAACCATCAGCATCTAACTCAGTTTTAGCGGCCAGCAAGGCACTATAAGCATCATTCCAATAAGTGGCATTAGGTGTTTTGCAAAACAGGGGGCTTGCTTTTAGTAACAGGGCTTCGCCTTTTACCGCCATAGCCGCGCCTTTGGTAACCCGGCCAATATCATTTGAACCCCAGGTAGCCGGCAATAAATTAATTGCGCTATCCAACTGTTTGCCAATAAAATCAAAACACTCAAGTGACGAATTTCTTTTTACCAGTAAAGTATTTATATCGGCTGTTGGGTCCTGAACCGCGGTAATGATTGGCACCCCTCCTAATACTTTTACCATCCTGTAGTATAAATATGCGCGGAAGAAGTATGCCTGGCCTTTCAGGCTTTTATAATCGGCATCAGATAGAGCAGATTTACTTTTATCAATATTTGCAAAAAGTTATTGATAGACCTTACCCTTCCCCAGTCCCAAACCCTGTCGGGGTAACCGCTTTGGCTTGTATAAGTGCCTTTAAGAAAAGAGTTAAGGCCATTGCCGCCGCTGCCACCAGAATAAGCTTCGCCGGCCAGTTCTTCATTTCTGTTCCAGGAAGGTAAAATATTATAGAAATTGGTTACATATCCTTTTACAAAATCAGGACTGCCCCATTCCTGCTCTGGCGTAATTGGGCCTCCCGGATGATCAACATCAAATACCTTTTTACAGGATATTGTTAAAGCAATTATCCCCAATAAAACGAATAGTATATTGAATTTAAGTTTCATGATCTAATAATTTAATGTTTAAAGTGTTACATTAAGCCCGCAGGTAAACCCTCTTAATACAGGGTACATTCTAAAGTCGCCGCCCAGTTCAGGGTCCCAATCGGTTACATGGTTCCATTGATACAGGTTTTCGCCGCTGAAATAAACCTTCACAGCTTTAACTTTTATTTTCAACAACAAGCTTACCGGCAAACTATAGTCAACAATTAAGGACTTTAACCGCAGGAAAGCGCCATTTTTTAACCAGAATGTAGATGACACCTCGCTGTTGCTTGTGCCTTGCCAGTCGGTCATAATAGGACTTGGCATGGTAGCGGTAGAGGCTGTTTGCGGAGTCCATGCATTTTTCCAGATGGTTAAATTATCATTGCCAGGTAAAGGCCGCCTGTAGTAAACATCGGTAGGCATAATGTCGTAACGGCCCAAACCAGCAAATACAGCGGTGAGGTTAAGTCCTTTCCAGCCAAATGTGAAGTTGAAGCCATAATTAACACGCGGTATCCCGTTTTTTGAAATGATCTGCTGGTCGTTCCCGTCAATTTTCCCATCAGGCGAATCGGTACCCAGCGGGCCCCTGATGTCCTTGTACATCAACATCCCGGGCTGTGGCTTGCTGCCAAATATGGTAAAATTGGGGCCGTTAGCTTTTAAAATATTATCCACGTCCTGCTGTGTTCTGATAATTCCATCGGATACATAACCCCATATAATCCCGTTAATGGGTTGTCCTATCAGGTTCTGGTAACCACGAACTGACGCTGCCTGGTCAACCTTCAGATATTTGTTGGCAGAATATGACCAGTTGCCAGACACGCGATAGAAAAAGTCATTGATGTGCCGTTCGTGGCTAAGAGATAGCTCAATACCCCGTGCCGATGCTATCCCATAATTAACTGCAGGCAAGCTTGCTCCAACCGTACTTGGGACCGATGCTACACGTGCACCAAGAATATCGGTGGTTTTTTTGTACCATAAATCAACAGTTCCGGTAAGGATTCTTTTTGGCATGCCAAAGTCTAAACCCAGGTTGTAGTTATGATTTTTTTCCCATGTGATATTGGGGTTGATAGTTGCACCCAACGTTGTTGAAGGCGGAAGCCCGGATCCTATATAAATACCTGAGTTTGCGTTAAAGTTGTAGGTTTGTTGCCATTGCCATGGAGCTGTATTATCTGTACCGGTTATACCGTAAGAAAAACGCAGCTTCAAAACATCAAGGACTTTAGTATAATTTGCAAAGAAGTTTTCATTGGCGATATTCCAGCCTGCTGAAACGGCCGGAAAATATCCCCAACGCTTATTTGACGGAAAGATATAAGAACCGTCGGCCCTCATGGTAAAGCCAAGCAAATATTTTGAGGCGTAATTGTAATCAACCCTGCCAAAATAGGAAGCGAAGCCTGTAGGCTGGTTCTGATCGCCCCTGATATACCAGTCGGTGCTATTGGTTGATCCGCCGTTAATTTGCTGATAGTTAGGGTTGCTGTAATTGTCATCCCAAATGGTTGAATAATGGCCCCGGTATGCCGATTGCTCATAGCCGGCAAACGCGCTGATATTATGAAGGCCAAAAGATCGGTCATAATTCAACATCAAATCCAGTTGGTAATTAGATGACTGCGAATATGACTCCTGCAATTCGGTAGGTGCACCAATTCCGGAAATCTGGGCCTGGTCTAATATCTGATAGCCTCCTGATCGTGTTAAATCCAATTTATCGGTAACGATGTGGTTATGGTCGCCACCGGTTTGGAAATAATAAATGTAAGGTGCATTACGCCATGCTTTGGTGTAATTATTAGTGGTATTGTAAGCGAAAGTACCCTTTGCCGATAGTCCGGTTATTCCTGGGATATCATATTTCAATTGAAAAACCGGGGTAATATTATTGCCCGACGGCTTGGTGTAGCCACCATTTCCCTTTGCCAGGTTGGCGGTATTGGTGTTATCAAAGTTGCCAACAGGAAGGCCATTAATAAAAGAGGGCCGGCCGGGATTTACCATTAACAGCCTGTTGTACATGTTCGACAAATTGAAATCCCCATAATCATAGGCCCAGAACGGACGGCTGCCGTTATTCCATTCGCTTTGGATATTTAAATTATAGCTCCATCGCTCAGAAATTTGTCCATCTATTTTTGCTGTTAAATTATATTTACGGAAGGAATTTGAGGTTGCCCCTTCCTGCTGGAAATACCCTGCCGAGATATAGTACCTGGCTGCTTGCGAACCACCGCTTACGGCTAAGTTATGTGAAGTATTCCATGGATTACGCCAGGTATCTTTTAACCAATCGTACGAATGTGTTTTGAAATAATCTAACTCGTCAGGTGTATAGTAGCTTGGATCGTTTGCCGGCAAACCTTTTTGGGCAAATGCCTCATTGGCAAAAGTATAAGCATCAAAAGCATTCATTCTCCGCGGTGTAATTTCACGGTTATTCATGGTATATGATGCATTGTAGGATATAAAGGTTTTATTGGCTACGCCATGTTTTGTTGTAATCAAAACAACACCGTTACCGCCCCTGATACCATAAATCGCGGTTGACGCGGCATCTTTCAGGATACTGATGTTATCGATATCGGCCGGGTTAATGGTGGCAAATGTTGTTGCATCCCTTACAAAACCGTCTATCACGTATAGCGGGTCTGTCCCGCCCTGCCAGGTTGAGGACTCCCTGATTTTAATATTAGCGCTTGCGCCAGGATAACTACCTTGCGTAGTAACGGTAACGCCTGGTGACAGGCCTTGCAACAAATTGGCTGGGGAAGATGTAGGGCGGTTTTCAAGTGCAGATGATTTAATTACACCTATTGCACCTGTCAGGTTTTCTTTTTCTGCGTACCATAGGCAACCACAACTATTTCGCTGAGCCCGCTTACATCGGCTTCCATCCTTACCAGCATAGGTGTACCGGGAGTAACCTGCAATTCTTTTTTCACATAGCCAACAAATGAAAAAACAAGTGTTGCGTTCCCATCCGGAACCTCTATGTTGAATTTACCACTGGCGTCGGATATTGTGATGGCTTGACTTCCCTTTACTGAAATAGTCACGCCGGCCAGCGGTATATTTTTGTTATCAAATACCTGCCCGCTTATCTTAACCGGGCTTACATTTAAGCTGGTAACCACATTATCAACAGTCTTTTCAATTTGCTGAAGAACAATGTTGTTATTAACCTTTTTATAAGTTAAGGACTGATTTTTAAGACATTCCTTTAATGCCTCATCTATTGAGGCATCTTTCAGATGAATGGTTACACTTTTATTTTGTACATCTTTTGAATCATAAAAAAACACATATCCTGTTTGTTTATTTATCTGGTTAAGTACTTTTTTCAGTGAGGAATTTGTTTCATCCAGGTTAATTTTTTGACTATACACTTTTGCGCTACATTCAAGAAGGGCAACTAACATGATCAAGGTAGTCAATTTCATAACTAATAACATTTTGCGCGGCCACGGACAACGCATGGCCATTAAAAAAGCATTTAATTTCATACTTTTGTTGAGTTGGGTTAACAGATAGTTAGAGACACTAAACATATTCCCGTTTTGCGGGGAGGGTTAACTCAATATTTAACCGCATTCCGATTGCCCTCGGGATGCGTTTTTTTTGAGTTAACCTTGTGGGGATGGGCCCAAATTTTGAAGGCCGGATGTGTATTTATTTTTCCATAGGGTTCTCGTCTTTTTAGGTGAATAATTGGTTAATTACAGGTGTTAATTCATTACAATAATTGTTTTCCCATCTATTTTGTAATGTATTTGCTTAAAACTCAGAATATCCAGTATTTGTGAAAGATTGACGTTCCTGGAAATTTCGCCCGAGAATCTTCGTGAGGGTAATTGTCCTTCATATTTTATTTCAACACCATACCAGCGCGAAAGCTGCCGCATTACTTCCTGAATATTATTGTCTTCAAAAAGAAAAATCCATTTTTCCAGGCCACCACTTCATCCGCATCTACATTCATAACATCGATCAGGCCGTGGTCAAACCTTGCCTGCTGCCCAGGTTTAATGATATTACTCACTTTCCCGGCCGATACTTTTACACTGCCTTCGAGCAGGGTAGTTTTAACAGCCTGCTCATCATTATAGGCATTGATATTGAAGTGGGTGCCTAATACCTCCACTGTTTGCCCGTTTGAAATAACTTTGAAGGGCTTTTTGGCATTGTGTGCAACTTCAAAATAGGCCTCGCCGGTAAGTTCTACCCTGCGTTCGTTACCATTAAAAACTACCGGGTATTTTATTGATGACGATGCGTTTAACCATACTTTAGTACCATCGGCCAAAATAAATTGATACTGCCCGCCTTGCGGCGTAGTAGCGGTGTTATATATAATGTTCTTTGACGGATGGAAGTCCACAACAACATCCCTATAACTAATTTGGCCGTCGGCGGCTTTTTTTATAAGGATGTTATCCTGACGTGCGAGTTTTCCAATCTTTGCACCATTTAATACGATAGTGCTTCCATCGCCTAATGTTAATATGGCTTTGTTTCCGCCCGGGGCCACATCCTGTTTTTGAGGCTTAACTGCAGCTATTTGCCGGCGGGAATTATTATTAATGCTAAAAAAGTATCCCCCCACAGCCATAAAAAAAGTATTGAAGCAGCAATTGCCCAACGCGATAATTGTATCCTTTTTGTCCTTCCCTGTATTTCATTCAGCAGATTATCAAGGCTCTCTTTCTGATCTTCTTCCAATTGCTCCTGCGACAAATAAGGATCGCCGTGCTTGTATTTTAAATACCAGCTTTCAACCAAAGCGTTCTCTGCCGGAGTAGTCATGCCGCTGTTATACCGTTCTATTAAATCTTCGATGTCTTGTGGTTGCATAATCGTTAAAGGATATATCATCCTTATTACCCTATATACAACTACTACCGGGGGAGGGAGTAGATAAAAATTAAAAAATTGAAAATAATTTACCCGATGATAGGTTGGGGAAGGTATCACCTCCTATTACTGTAAGAAAGCTTATTGAAAACTGACTTTTGGTTTAGCTATTCCAAGTTGCCGGATAGTGTCGTTAATGCTTTCAGACATAAGAATTTGTCAAAAATAAGTTCAACGCAAACGTTTGTTTATCGTAACAAGGCTCATAAATATGTTTTTTGAGTTTTATAACCGCGAAGTGTTGTTATTGAAAGCCTGTATTAATTACCCCGACGGTAAAATCTTTACCAATCAGTTAAAAATAGCGCTCTTAATCAGCGGATTAAAGCGACATAGCGCTCGCATTGAGGGCAAGAACCTTTTTGTTAAAGCTGATTCGCCCAAATTAACGCAAACGGTTGCGTAGAACTTTAGCGCTTAAAATCACTCCAGTCCTCTTAATTTGTAACAACAATTATACGATTAGATAAACAGGAACCCGGTTTCAGGCGATTCGTTTATCCCGGGCCTCAATGGTCATCAATCAATAAATATCGCTTTGCAAATTTATAATCAATGTAAACTTTAATGGCTTTGTACGGTAAATATAGTGACGACGATTTGATAACGCTGTTAAGGCAAGATGACATATCTGCTTTTACGGCGATTCATTCGCGCTATTACGGAGCGTTATATCAGCATGCGTATAAAAGATTGCCGGACAGGGATACTGTTAAAGATATTTTACAGGAGCTTTTTATCCATTTATGGGACCAAAGAACATCAATTGATATTAAAGGCAGTTTGCAGGCTTATTTATGTACCGCTATACGGAACAAGGTTTTAAACGTTTTTAAGCACGAGAAAGTAAAAGCCAATTACATTACCTCATTAATTAATTTTAAGGAAACCTGCGAATCTACAACGGATGAAAATTTAAGAAATAAAGAACTTATTGCCCTGATTAAGGCCGAAGTAAGCTCTTTACCTCCAAAAATGAAACTGATATTTGAGTTAAGCAGGGATTCAAACCTGTCGCACAACGAAATTGCCGAAATATTGGAGATAAGCCCCTTAACTGTTAGAAAGCAGGTAAACAATTCTTTAAAAATACTGAGGGCAAAATTAGCGTCACATCTGCTAACGCTGTTTTTATAACCAGGTTTTAACACTTACGTGGTGTATTTTGATATGCGATAATACCATCCTGACAGATTACAAAAAATTTATGCTGTTTTAAAATGTTCCCGGTTTTGATTCGTCTTCATTATTAAAGAAGGTTAAAATCATTAAATAAACAATAACATGAAAAAGCATATCATATCAACAGCACATAGTCAGTTGTGGGAGGGCATAGACGACTAAAAGAGTAAATTAACAAAGGTTATTAGCGGCAGGTGCTGTATCTTAGCGCCATGACGGATTATAAACTGGAAGCAGCTAAAGCCGCTTTAACCTTGATTACCCCCAATCAAATTATTGGTTTGGGAGCCGGGAGCACCATAGCTCATTTGGTTAATATGTTAGCCCAGGATCGTAAGCTTGCGGCTTCCTTAATATTTACCTCATCATCATTCAAAACAACTCAACTGCTAAGCACATACGGTTTGCGCATTCAGTCGCCTGCCTTGCTTAATAAACTCGATATCTATTTTGATGGCTGCGACCAGTTTGACAGCGAACTAAACGCCCTGAAAAGCGGCGGCGGGATCCATACTACCGAAAAGGTCCTTGCCTCAATGGCGCATGAATTTATTTTGCTGGGCGATGAGGGAAAATTCTCAGCCCAACTTAACGCTACATATCCGCTGGTTATAGAGATATTACCCCAGGCTTTACAAATTGTACTGGCAAAACTGGCAATCCTATTTCCCCAGGCTACGCTTACCCAACGTATGAGCACACAGAAAGATGGGGCTTTGATATCAGATAATGGTAATATGCTGATCGATGTACAATTTACTGAACTGCCCGAACCGGTTAAATTAAATACCCTGGTTAAAATGATACCGGGTATTGTTGAACACTCTTTATTTTACCAAATGGCCGGCAGGGCAATTATTGCAGGCGAAAATGGTATCCGGACCATAAGGCCTCAACGGTAACTATCAGTCGGCATTATTTAAAACGGCGATACCTTTTAACGTACAAACGCCATAGTTAAAATGGTTTAAAAGCTGCAGCTGGACATCCCATAAATTAAATTCGGCATGAGGATATACGGAGGCGTTAAAACCAAGTTCAATCTGGTTAACCCGCATAATGGCAATTATTCTGGTATCAATTTCGGGACGGACATACCCTTGATCGATACCTTTTTTAACAGCTTCTCAATGATATTGACCATGAAGCCTGTTTTAAATTTCAGGTATAACATCCAGCCTTCGTGATGGTACTTTTGCAGATCGAACAAAACAGCAGGGTTAACCCTCGAAAAGATCTCCCCTGTACATTTGGTGAGCTCAACCATCTCATCCATCATATTACCCGTGTCACTAATAATTGAGCAAAGCATTGCCTCATCATCGGCCAGCCGCTTTTTTACAAGAGCAGTAACAAGTTCATTTTTGTCCCTGAAATGCTGGTAAATTGTTTTTTTGGAGATCCCCAGATGCCGGGCAATATCATCCATGGTAATGCTTTTTATCCCTGCTTCAAGAAAAAGCGCTTCACTCCCATTTAAAACCCGCTCCTTCTCAATCATAGCGTTAGGTAGTTATCAAAGCGGTGATCCCCCTGATAGCGCCAATCAGGATCTCCTGGTTCATTTTTTCATCCCGCGTGAGCTGGATCATGTTAATGGCTATCAATCCATGAATTACGGCCCAGTAGGTGTAGTATTTTTTTGAACTTCCTCCTCACTTACCTCCCGGGGTGCATACAGCGCCCGTATCACTTCAGAAACCATCGCCGGAAAAACCAATGCTTCCGCTATCCGGTTTTCTACCGGGCTGCAACCTGTACCAACAGCAAACATCAGCTGGTAAAGCTCCTTATAGGCAATTGCAAAGTTCCAGTAAGCCAACCACATAGCCTCCATCTGTTCAATGGCGTCTGTATGTGCCTCTTTTGCCAGCTTTACCATAGCTGCCAGCTTCAGGTGCCCCTTGCGGGCAAGCTCGGTATACAAAGCTTCCTTGCTTTCAAAATACTCGTAAATAGCAGGAGCCGTGTACTCGATATGCTCAGCAAGTTTCCGCATACTTAACGCATCACATCCCTCACACTTGATCATATCCAATGCAGCGTCCAGTATTTTTCGGCGGGTATCATCCTTTTGCCGCAATATCCGTTCTTTACTTCCCATGTTTTAACCTCTCAATCACAAGCAAAATTCACTTTAATTTATTCATTAATAAATAATTAACCATAATTAAATTATCAATTTGGTTTAGATGATTGTATGATAACAGGCTTTACAAAAATCAATTAGTTGGCATAGATAATAAATGTTTAAACAACTTCAAAATATGTCAAAATCACCACCGACTATAAAAGAAGCCCGGCAGCTCAATTGCAAACCGGGCTTCATGATTAACATGGTGCCAATATCATCTATTTCCAACCGCCCCCTAGAGCGCGGTAAAGGTTAACTATGGCTTGCAATTCCTGCAAATGATCGTTAACGCCGCTTAACTGGGCAGCAAGCAAGTTTTGTTCTGAAGTTAAAACATCGGTATAGTTAGTTGCCGAGCTGTAACGCAGCAACTCTTTGGTATAATCAACCGATTTTTCAAGCGCCTGCAACTGTTTAACCCTTGAGCCTTGTTTTTCAATGGCGTTTTGGTAGGAGAACAACGCATTGGTTACCTCCTGCCCCGCCGTGAGTAATGATTTTTGATAAGCATAATAAGCTTCCTGTTGCTGGGCTTGCGCTGTTCTTAAACGCGCCCGGTTTTGACCTTTGTTAAAAATGGGCTGGGTAATGCCGCCAACAAAGTTGTAAAATATGGAATGATCAAAAAGTTCTTCAACTGCAGGGTTGATAAACCGGCCTGCCCGGTAATGGTAAGCTGCGGATAAAAATAAGTACGTGCCAGGTTGGTATTCTCAAACGCACTCCTGAAGGCAAACTCAGCTTCCTGCACATCCGGGCGATTTTTTAAGAGCTGGGATGGGATGCCCGTTTTCAGGTCGGCCACAGGTTTCTGTTCGCTTAGCGTTGTACGTTTGATAGTACCGGGTGCTCTTGCCAGTAAAATACTTAATGCGTTCTCGGCTTCGCGGATGCTTTGTTTAAGATCGGGTATGGTAACCTCGGCGGCATAGCGGTTAGCTTCGCTTTGTACAACGGCCGCGCCGTTTACCACAGCACCTTCCTTCAGGGCTTTTACGGTCTCTACATCTTTTACCCGTATGGTAAGCGTTTGCTGAGTGATAGCCAATTGCTCATCAAGCGCCAGCAGGTTATAATAAGCGTTTGCTATATCGGCTATGAGCTGGGTTTGAACCGCTCTTTTAGCAGCGTCACTTTGCAGCAATGACGCCAGCGCCGCTCTTTTCGAACTGCTTAATTTACCCCAGATATCGGCCTCCCAACTGGTACTTAACGCTGCCTGGTAGGTGGTTGTTTTCAGGTTGAACGAGTTGGCAAACTCAGGCGGAAAATTTAAGCTTGCTGCTGATGTCTTTGCTCTTGTAACAGTTCCGCTCCCTTCCAGGCTTGGCAGATATGCCGCCTTGCTTTGGTTAAATGTTGCCTGGGCCTCATTAATGCGCTGTACGGCAGTTTTTAAATCGAGGTTTTCACGCAGCCCCTCCTGGATCAGGTTTACCAGTACGGTATCAGAAAATAGCTGGCTTACCGGCATGCTGGCCATTGATGTGGTATCGCTGATAGTGGTATCGCGATACAACTTATCGGTATTTACTACCGGCTGCTGGTATTTTTTTGTAACACATGAGGCAAGTACCGCGGTTGCTGCCAGCGTAGCCAGTATTTGCCGTTTATATGAATGGATCATTTTTTTGCTTATTTATCGTTTTAAAAATTTTGCTCTGAGGCTACCGTTTCGGTCTCAATCTCTATTTCTTTTCCAACAGGTTTACCGCTTACGCGTTCCTGGAGTGATTGGAAGATGATGAACAGTACCGGGATCACAAACACACCGAATATGGTACCGATCAGCATCCCGCCTACAGCGCCTGTACCTATTGAGCGGTTACCTTCGGCACCTGCTCCTGATGCAATCATTAGCGGGACTAAGCCCAGTATAAATGCGAAAGAGGTCATCAAAATAGGCCTTAAACGGGCAACCGAGCCATCAATAGCGGCCTGCACAATGCTTTCGCCGTTTCGCCTGCGGGCTACCGCAAACTCAACTATCAGAATGGCATTTTTGGCTAACAGACCGATGAGCATGATAAGGGTGATCTGCAAATAAATATTATTTTGAATGCCGAAGATCTTAGCGAAAATGAACGCGCCGGCCAAACCTATAGGCAGTGACAGTAATACAGCAAATGGCAGGATATAGCTCTCGTACTGCGCACTTAATAAGAAGTATACAAACACCAAACACAGCAGGAAAATAAAAATAGTTTGGCTGCCGCTGGCAATCTCCTCGCGCGTAAGGCCCGAAAACTCGAACCCATAACCGGCAGGCAATGTTTTTGCGCCTACTTCCTGAATGGCTTTAATGGCATCGCCCGTGCTGAAGCCCGGTTTCGGAGCACCGTTTACCGAAATAGAAGTAAACAGGTTAAAACGGTTAACTGATTCAGGGCCGTAAACCTTTTTCAACGTAACAAACTCAGATATAGGCGCCATGGTATTATTGGCATTGCGTACATACATATTGTTCAGGCTGCCGGTGGTACCCCTGTAAGCGGCATCTGCCTGGATCATTACACGGTATTGCTTGCCAAACTCATTGAAGTTGGAGGCATAAACACCGCCAAAATATCCCTGTAAAGCGCTTAATACCGAATTTACAGTAATACCGGCATCCTTACATTTAGCCACATTGACATCAACCAAAAACTGCGGGAAGTTGGTGTTAAAAAACGTAGACGCATATTGAATTTCGGGACGCTGGTTTAATGCGCCCAGGAACTTGCCGTTTATTTCGGCAAATTTCACAATATCGCCGCCGGTTTTGTCCTGCACCTGGAACTCGAAACCGCTGCTGTTACCAAAGCCCTGCAAAGTTGGCGGGGCAAAGAACAGGACGGTAGCACCTTTAATTCCGGCTGTCATGCCAAATAGTTTGCCGATAACGGTGTTCACATCAGACCCTTTGGCCGTGCGTTTGTCCCAGGGTTTCAGCTTAACCATGATTAAGCCATATGAACCACCCGCGCCGCTCAGTATGCCCTGGCCGGCAACCCTGATAGTCGACTCCACTTCGGGCAGGGACCTTACCATACCTGATACCTTGTCGATAACCTCGGTAGTACGCTCCAGTGACGCGGCAGGCGGCAATGAGATATCGCCAATAATAAAACCCTGATCTTCATTAGGCACAAAGCCCGATGGCGTTGTTTTTAGCAGGAACCAAAATATCAACCCAAAAACCGCAATACCGGCAATCGAGAGCCATTTTTTGGCCGCAAGAAAGCTTACAGATTTTTTGTATTTGCGGGTAATTGTATCAAAACTGGTATTAAAGGCTGTATAAAATCTTTGTAACAGGCCTGTTTTATGATGCTCGCCTTCGGGATGCGGTTTCAATAACAGCGCGCACAATGCCGGGCTTAATGTTAAAGCGTTTACTGCAGATATAAAAATCGCGACAGCAAGCGTTAAACCAAACTGTTTATAAAACACCCCGGTTGAACCGGTAATGAATGTTACCGGGATAAACACGGCAGCCATTACCAAAGTGATGGATACTATAGCGCCGCTGATGTCATTCATGGCGCTGATTGTAGCCGCTTTTGCCGATTTAGCCCCATGATCAAGCTTAGCGTGTACGGCCTCAACCACCACAATGGCATCATCCACCACAATACCAATGGCCAGCACCATGGCAAATAGCGTAAGCAGGTTAATGGTAAAACCAAACAGTTGCAGAAAGAAAAAAGTACCCACAATAGCCACAGGCACCGCGATAGCCGGGATCAGCGTGGAACGGAAATCCTGAAGGAATACGAACACCACGATAAACACCAGTACAAATGCTTCAATCAGGGTGTGCACAACTTTTTCTATCGAGGCATCTAAAAAGTCATTAACACTAAAAAGGGAAGTATAACTAATGCCAGCGGGGAACGTTTTCGACGCGGCCTCAATAGTCTGCTCGCAGTTTTTAATTAACTCATGCGCGTTTGAACCAGCAGTTTGATAAATGGCTATAGCTACTGCAGGTTTGCCATTCATGGTAGTAGCATTGGCGTAACTTTGCGCGCCAAGCTCAACCCGCGCTATATCTTTCAGGCGCAACAGCTGCCCCTTGGTTGATGAGCGGATCACGATGTTTTCAAACTCGGGCACACTGGTAAGCCTGCCTTTATATTTCAATACATACTGGAATGACTGATTATCGTTCTCTCCTACTTTACCCGGCGCTGCTTCAATGTTCTGCTCGGCCAGGGCGCTGTTCACATCATCTGGTACAAGGCCGTAGGTGGCCATTACATCGGGCTTTAACCAAATACGCATGGAATAATCCTGTATGCCAAATGATGACGCGTCACCTACACCGCTGATACGCTTGATCTGCGGCAGCACGTTAATGTTGGCATAGTTCTGCAAAAATTTCTCGTCGTAGCTTTTATTATCGCTCGACAGGGAAAATACCACCACCATACTGCTTTGCCGTTTACTGGTGGTAACACCCGCCTTTGTAACTTCGGCCGGTAATAAACTGGTGGCTTTTGACACCCTGTTCTGCACGTTTACCGCCGCCAGGTCGGGGTCGGTACCTTGTTTAAAATAAACAGTGATAACAGCGCTGCCGTCATTACTTGCAGTAGAGGTCATGTAGGTCATGTTCTCCACGGCGTTAATTTGCTCTTCGAGCGGTACGATAACACTTTTCATTACCACTTCGGCATTAGCGCCCTGGTATGATGCGGATACCTGCACGGTAGGCGGTGCTATATCGGGGTATTCTGATATGGGCAAGGTTGTAAGGCCCAGGATACCCAGTATGACTATAATTACCGATATTACGGTAGATAGTACTGGTCGTTCAATGAATGTACGTAACATATTGTTTATGTTGATGCCGGGTAAAAAGGAATCCGGCTGGTGTTGTGAAAATTATTTTAGATCTTTATATACCACGGCGTTCTCCTGTACTTCCGGTTTGATAACCATACCGTCTTTTAAACTGCCTGCGCCATCGGTAACAATGGTATCACCTGCTTTAAGGCCTTCGGTAACTACATAATATTGGCCTGTGGTGAGGTCCATAACGCTCACTTCTGTATTTTTAACCGCTCCTTTGCCGTCAACCACGTAAACAAAATGCTTTCCCTGCAGCTCATAAGCGGCCTTTTGAGGGATCAGCACGGCATCTTTTACAGTCTGGGGGATCTGTATAGTAGCACTTCCGCCGCTGCGGATCAGGCCAACAGGGTTTGGGAATGCGGCCCGGTAACTTGCCGATCCGGTTTCGGTATTAATTAAACCGCTGATGGTTTCCACTTTACCTTTTTCGGCATAGGTGCTGCCATCCGGCAATACCAGTGAAACAGGCGGCGTGTTAGCCAGCTTTTCATTCATGGTTTTTCCTTTTACCGTTCTCGAAAAATCAAGCAGCTGCTTTTCATTCAGCGCGAAGTAGGCATACACTTTACCAATATTGGATACTGTTGTTAATGGCTGCGCTGTTGAACCGGTGATGAGGCTACCTAATTTATAAGGGATGGCCCCTACCACGCCATCAACCGGGCTGGTTATTACCGTATAACCTAAATTGGTTTTGGCGTTTGCTAAACTGGCTTTTGCCTGGGCAAGGGTGGCCTTGCGGGCTTTTAACGTGTACTCGGCCGATTCAAGCTCATAATGGCTGATGATATCTTTTTCAACCAACGGCCTGGTTTTGTTAACCTGCAGTTGAGCAGCGCTTACATCAGCTTCGGCACTGGCTATGGCCGCGGTCGCGGTGTTTACGTCCTGGGCGTATTGCGGCGCGCTGAGCTTAAAAAGCAGCTGGCCCTTTTTTACAACACTGCCCTCGTCAATGTAGATCTTATCAACATAACCATCAACTTTAGGACGGATCTCTATATTTTGCTGCCCCTGAAGCGTGGCAGGATATTCGTTGTTCAGCGTAGCGTCATGTAAACTAATCTTAAAAACCGGGTAGCTTTGCGGTGGCTGGGGAGCTCCCGCAGCCATGGCACCGCCCTGGTTTTGGCTGCCGCCGCATGACGACAGTAGAATTAAGGCGGCCCCAAAGCCAGTTAGCAGTTGAACTGTATTTTTCATAAATATTAACTTGTAGTTATTAGAGTGAATTGATATTGAAGACATTGTGATGTGTGTTAAATTATTTTGTTTGACGATTGCGTTAATCACCGGATAAATTTTTTACTGGAAAATCATTTTACAGATCATCTTCTTTCGCTCATTAATGAGGCAGGTATAACTTTCATTGCTCAGGTTAAACGCCTTTTTATATATTGGCCCCATGATAAGCGGGTATGACATCAGCGAAAACAGGTTCAGCACAAAATGCATGGGGTCCATCTGTTCAATATTACCTGCCTCCATTTCGGCGCTGATCTGCTCCATGAACTTATTGATATGGTGCGGCCTGGCCTCGTTTGTGTACTTACAGATGTTTGAATTGATCTCGGTGATCAGGAAAGTTTCCTGGTAAGGATAATTGTTGGCCTCAGTTAAAAACAATTCTATAAAGCTTTCAACCTTGCTTTTAAATGGCATGTCAGATGCCATAACAGCGTCGAGACGGGTTGTTAAAGCAAGCATTGCTTCCTTAAACACCTGTTCAATTAAAACGTCCTTAGTGCGGAAATAGTAATTTAACAAGGTGCGGCTTACACCGGCCGCGTCGGCGATATCCTGGGTATTGGCATGGAGCCGGCCCTCAGCAAAAAAATGTTTTTAGCGGTGTCCTTAATTAATTGTTCGGCACCTGTGTCCCTTATCGGCATAAACAAACCTGGCGTTTAACCGGGCACACTATTACGCCCGGCTGCATCAACAACTGATGACAGGGCAAAAGTGGCTCAATTATCGTTTTTGCAGAATGTTTAAAGGATGGCGCAATATGTCAAAAAGTCGTTTTCACTAAAAACATTGTAATGGAATGGTAATAATAATTACAGCGTTGCAACGATACTTATCATTTGCAATTAAAAGTATAACAGCAAGGATTATTTGATGGATCTTTGAGATTGGGCGAAGAGAACTCCTCCGGAGAGCTACAATGTGCCCACAAGTTTTCATGTAAAAAAATGTCATTTCGAACGAGCCAGCGCAGGGAAAAGCCGGGCGCGAGGAGAAATCTTATCCGCCATGTATAACCGCAGCGACGCTCGTAGAAGATTTCTCCTCACCGCCGGTGCACGATCCCACCCAAGGCTCGTTCGAAATGACAATCGTTTATTATCAGGGCGTTTGACGGTATTTACTGGGACTGGTACCGCATTGTTTTTTGAAAAACTTGCTAAAAAAGAACTGATCGGCAAAGTTGAGATAGGTAGCAATCTGGGCTATGGTTAACGAGGGGTCGTTAAGGGCGACTTTAGCTTCCAGGATCACAATCTCGTCAATGAACTCGCCCGCGGTTTTGCCGGTTATTTCCTTTACAGTTTGCGAAAGGTATTTAGGGGTGATATTAAGCATGGCAGCATAAGCCTGTACGCTTCTTTCTTCCTTAAAATGCTGCGGAAGGATTTTTAGAAACCGAAAAGTCAGTTCCTCCTTTCGTGTACCCTTTACTTCCGCTATTTTTTGTTGCTTTTGATATAGCGCGCCTATCTCATAAATAAAACCGGTAAAAATGCTTAGCACAACTTCATCCTGGAATGCCAGATCATTACGATTATCCATTTTACTTTCAAGGATTTTCATAATTGATATAAGGTTATCGGCCGGCTCCTGATCAATAACCAGTAACGGATTTACCTGCGATGATAAAAAATCAAACGCTTCTACATTTTTTGTGTGGATACTGGTAGCAGATAGATAAGCCGAGGTAAATATGATCGAGGTAAGCCTGCAATCTGGCGAAACATTCAGAAACTGGCGAACGGTATTGGGAGCTACCATCAGGATATTGTTCTTTTTTAAGTTATACTCCAAAAGGTTGGCATTAATTGATAACTCACCTTCATGAACAAGCGTTAAAAAAATGGTCTGACCGGAAGGGGTGCAAAATAGGCACCTCAATATCCCCCGGATTAAACGACATAATATGCAGGCCTTTATACTGATTGGTAACACCAAGCGGAGCAAGCAATTGCTCCATAGTATGCATCTGTACAGGTCGGATCTCTTTCGGCATAGTAAGCAATAATAACTATTATTTGCACGAATTATTACGCCTCGTCCGGGCATTCGTGTATATCAGCTCATCGACGGGAACGAAATCCCCTTGATTTTTCTGAACAACTCAACCGCATACAGATCGGTCATGCCCGAAACAAAGTCAAGAACGGTCTGGATCTTTGAATAATCGTCGTTGGCTTTGGTTAAAAACTGTTTAGGGATCAGTTCGATCAGTTTCTCGTGGTATTTTGAATTATTTTTTAAATAAGCAGGGACAAACTCTTCCAATAAACCACCCATTACCTTATAACCGGCAACTTCCTTTTGCACTACCGGGCTATAGTTGTAGATCTTTTTTACAGAAACCTTTTCGATCGCTTTCATGGCAGACCGGAGTGGTTCTTCAATTGCATCCATCAGTGCCGAATTAAAATCACCATTCATGATCTCTTCCTGTTTGTCGTAAAACAGATTTGAACATTGATTTACCAGGGTATTTATTGCTATTGCCCTCAAATAGCCAACTTTGGCGTCTGTATCATCAAACTCTTCCAGTCGCTCTTCCATCCTGGGAATAGTACACAATGGCATTAGCAATGCTTTCACTTCCTCATAGGAGAGTATTTTAAGGCGATGGGCATCTTCCAGATCAACGACATTGTAGCAAATATCATCAGCCGCCTCAACAAGGTATACTAATGGATGCCTTTTGTAAATAAGTTCATCGTCCTCTACCCTGATCAAACCCAAATCATTGGCTATCTTTTCAAAGTCCTGTTGCTCGGAAGCAAAGAAACCATATTTCTTTCGGTAGATGATACCCTTTTTATGCCCGGCGACAGATGAACACGGGTATTTTGCAATAGAAGCGATGGTTGAATAAGTTAATGCCAAACTCCCCGGCCTTTACCGGCAAACGGATGCGTCAATAATCTCAGGGCATTGGCGTTGCCTTCAAAATGAGTGAGATCTTCCCATTGCTGCGCAGTAACAGTGTCTTTATAATCCTTACCTGCTCCTTCTGCAAAATAATGTGAAATGGCTGATTCGCCTGAATGGCCAAAGGCGGGATTACCCAAATCATGGGCTAAACAGGCTGCAGCCACCATATTACCGATCTCACTGATAAGCGGATATTTCTTTTCTACATCCGGATCTTCTTTAAGCATCCTGTTAAAATGCATCCGCCCTAACGAGCGGCCCACACTGGCTACCTCCAAACTATGGGTAAGCCGGTTATGTACAAAAATGCTTCCGGGTAAAGGGAATACCTGGGTTTTGTTTTGCAACCTCCTGAAGGGTGATGAAAAAATTATCCGGTCGTAATCCCGCTGAAACTCCGATCGTGCATCGATATGGTTTGCAATATATTTATCTTCGTAACCCCAGCGTTTTGCCGATAACAGTTGATCCCAGTTCATTATAGTTTGATGTATATAGAGCGGCAAAAGTAGCCATTATGCATGAAAGAAATAATAGGCTACACCACCTCAAAATGCTGCCTTAATTTCTCTTCTTCCAAATCAAGCAGATCCAATTGCTGCTTTACAATATCATCGCTGATGTTTTCTTTTTTATTCAGTGTAAGTAACAAGGCCCGCTGCTGATCCATTACATCATTTAAAATTACGCGGTAGTCATGATAAAAATTATCGGCGCGTTGTTCACTGCCATCTTTTTCCCAGTCTTTCAGCAGTTCCATATCAGCACTCAATCTTAACCTAAATGCCTTGATCATATCGTTACCGTCTAATCTGTCCGCATATTTATCTTCAAGTATTTGTAATGCCAACTTCGATAACTTTTTCCTGACTAATTGCTTTTGCTGCTCGTGCGAACCTATGTAATCACGATCGGGCATATTTACAAACCTCACCAATAAGGGCAACGTAAGGCCCTGAACCACCAGGGTAAACATGATCACCACGAATGTGATAAACAAGATGAGGTTGCGTTGAGGAAAGGCGGCGCCCGACGGCAAAAGTTCGGGGATACTCAAGGCAGCGGCAAGTGAAACCACGCCCCGCATACCTGCCCAGCCCAGCAATAACGGCCCCTTCCAGCCCGGGCTCGGATCGGCTGTAGTGATGTAACGGCTAATGAATACGGTAAATACAGAGGCCCCAAAAGTACTGGCTAAACGGGCCAGTATCAGTACACCGGTTATAATGAGGCTATAATTTATCGCCGGTTTCAGGCCTTCGGGCCCAAGCGCCTTGATAATTACCGGAAACTCTAATCCTATCAGGATAAACACAAACCCGTTTAAAACAAAAGCTACTGTTTCCCAAACATTAACTCCCTGCAACCGGCTGCGGTAACTTAATATCACGTGCCGTTGTGACGACAGGAACAACCCGCCGCTTACTACAGCCAGCACTCCCGAAAAGTGGAACTCTTCGGCTGCCATATACATAGCATACGGTGTAATAAACGTAAGGATAATATCAATATTGGCCGTAGTTGGCAACCATCGGTGTATGGTGTAAAAACCAAACCTACTGCCAATCCTATAACGATACCCATTACAATCACCAGTACAAAACTTAGCGTGGCTTGTCCTAATGCAAATTTCCCGGTAACCACCGCGGCAAGCGCAAACCTGAATATTACTAAACTTGATGCATCGTTCAATAAGCTTTCACCCTCAACAATAGCAATAAACCGCTTAGGCACTTTTATATTTTTCAGGATAGTACTTGCCGACACCGCGTCGGGTGGGGAAATTATCCCCCCGAGCAAAAAACCCAGGGGCAGGGTAAAACCCGCTATCAGGCTGTTTGACACAACCGCGATTAAACATGACGTTAAAATAACGATCAAAAATGCAAAGCTGGAGATCACCCTGCGCCATTTCCAGAAATCCTTCCAGGAAGTGTTCCACGCCGATTCATACAACAAAGGCGGTAGAAAAATAACAAAGATCAGATCGGGCTGTATTTCGATACCTTTCAGAAAAGGAACAAAACCAAGAGGTAAACCGACTAAAACCAATAGTATGGGATAAGCTATTTTGATTTTTTGCCCAAGCATTACCACAAAAAGGATAACTACCAACAGGCAGGCACATTGAATAATAACGTGATGCAGCATGTAGCTAAAATACAATTATTCGTTGAGTAAAGCTTGCAAGTTATATTACTAGGTAGTATTAAGTAAGCATGAACAAATAACCGTTTTTGCTGTTATGAAATCATTAAATAAAAACTACCGAAGTAAAAATTGAGTTATAAAAAGATAAAATCCTAAAAAACAGCAACAAAAAATAAAAATAAAGTCATTTTATATCAAAAAAAATACAAACCTATTTCGATAGCTTCAAATATTTTAGTATTTTCGCAATCATGGCGCCGACAATAAAAAAAATATTCTTCGCATTATTTTTTTCCAGCTTGCAATAGCTGTAGCCCCTGCTAACGCCGAATCAATTTTAACCCATTACAAAAAATCCGGCCAGGCTGCCGATTTAATTTCCCGTACCCATCAAAGGATCATCGGTCAAATTCAGCAGCAGGAGGTTCAGGACGATTCACCCGATTCGGATACTAACGAAGCTCATCATAACCGTACCATCATACGCTTTTTACCCAGTCGGGTAAATTATTCATCGGCACTAATGCCTGGTCAGCAGGCCTCACTTGCCGATATTATATCATTAGTCGAAAAACGACAAAACCAGAATAAATCCATCAAAGGCTTTTTGCCTGCATATTACAATTTCCTTTTCAGGCTCAGCCCGTTCTGATCCCTTTTCCGTTTCAGATGCCCTTTGCGGCAAATCCATGTTTTTATAAATCAAATTTTAACATTGGCTAACAGTACGTGATTAGCACTGCTATGCCTATAATCTATCCGGAAAAAAATGAAAAGGATCATCATTTATATACCCTTGCTGGCCATGGCCGCCGGCATACTTGTCACGGGTTGCTCAACCAAAGCCAAAACCAATAACGAAGCTGCCGCTTCCGATACGCTTCAGCTGCCTGTACTTACGTTAAATACGCAGGATACCGTTCTTCAAAAATCATACGTTGCCGATATCCAGGCACAAAAAAATATCGAGATCCGTTCACGCGTTCGCGGCTTCCTCGAAAAAATATATATCGATGAGGGAAAGCAGGTTAAAAAAGGCCAGCTTTTATTTAAACTTAACGACCAGGAATTTAAAGTAAACCTGTCAAAAGCTAAAGCCGCGTTAAGTAATGCCGTGGCCGCTGCCAAAGCAACCGAACTTGAGGTAGCAAGGGTTAAACTACTGGTTGACAAGAAAGTAATATCCAAGTCTGAACTGGAAGTTGCCGAATCAAAAATGAGCGCAGATCGGGCAACCATTGAAGAAGCACGCTCTATGGTACAAAGCGCCGAAGACCAACTGGCTTACACTTACATCCATGCGCCGTTTGATGGCATCATCGATAGGATCCCGCTTAAATCGGGCAGTTTGATTGATGAAGGCACATTGCTTACCAGTCTGTCGGATATCAGCTCCATGTACGCTTATTTTAGCTTTCCGGAAAATGAATACCTGCAATATATCCGCAAAAAGGAATCAGCACCGGGCCAAACAAGTGATAAGGTTAAGCTGGTATTAGCAGATGGCCTGGACTTCCCCTACCAGGGCGAAATAGAAACGGTAGAAGCTGAAATTGAGCAAAAAACGGGCTCAATCAATTTCAGGGCAAAATTCCCTAATCCGAACAAGCTATTGAGGCATGGTGCTACCGGTAAGCTTTTCATATCTACCAAAGCCAATAACGTAGTCATGGTGCCGCAGCAGTCGGTGTTTGATATCCAGGATAAAAGTTACGTGTACATAGTTGATAAGGATAATAAACTGCACATGCAGGCCTTTTCGCCGCAAACCCGTTTTTCTACCTATTATATAGTAAAAGACGGTCTAAAAGCGGGCGACAGGATCTTGTACCAGGGAGCGCAGAACGTACGTGACGGCATGATCATTAAACCAAGGAAAATGGCAAAAGATTCATTGCTGGCAATGAAATAATTATCGCCAAGGTTTCCTTTTTCCGGCCGCGTAAAACGCGCGGCGCGGGTTTATTGTACACTTACCCTAACAAACTATGTTCGAAACTTTTATAAAGCGACCAGTGCTGTCGCTTGTTATCTCATTGATAATTACCATGCTGGGTGTGCTGGCGTTGATAACGCTGCCTGTTACCCAGTTTCCTGATATTGTACCGCCATCGGTAACAGTAACGGCCAACTACACCGGTGCCAATGCCGAGGTATGTGCCAAAGCCGTAGCAACTCCGTTGGAGCGTGCCATTAACGGTGTGCCGGGGATGACCTACATGTCGACCGTTTGCAGTAACGATGGCTTAACGGTGATCCAGATCTACTTTAACGTTGGGGTTGACCCCGACCAGGCCGCGGTGAACGTTCAAAACCGCGTAGCCACCATTATTGACGAAATGCCGGAAGAAGTGATCAAAGCCGGTGTTACTACAGAAAAAGAAGTAAACAGTATGCTGATGTACCTGAACATCATGAGCCAGGACACCAGCATGGACGAAAAATTTATTTATAACTTCACCGATATCAACGTTTTACAGGAACTTAAACGAATTGATGGTGTAGGCCGTGCCGAGATCATGGGCGCTAAAGAATACTCTATGCGCGTATGGCTTAAACCCGACAGAATGATGGCCTACAAGGTATCAACCGATGAGGTGATAGATGCCATCCGTGCCCAGAACGTAGAGGCCGCGCCGGGCAAAACCGGCCAAAGCTCGGATAAAACCCCGCAAATGCTGCAATATGTATTGCGCTACCCGGGCAAATTTTTTGAGCCTAAACAATATGAAAATATTGTGATCCGCGCCGAGGAAGACGGTTCGGTATTAAGATTGAAAGAAATTGCTGATGTTGAATTCGGTTCCCTAACCTACAGTATGGTTTCCAATACTGACGGCAAGCCTTCGGCATCAATCATGATAAAACAACGCCCCGGTTCTAATGCCCGCGAGGTGATCAATAACATTAAAACCCGCATGGCCGAGCTTAAGGAAAGCTCATTTCCGGCCGGGATGACCTTCAACGTAAACTATGATGTATCGCGCTTTTTGGATGCATCAATACATGAAGTATTACGTACGCTGGTTGAGGCTTTCATCCTGGTTTTCATTGTAGTATTCATTTTCCTGCAGGATTTCCGGTCGACACTGATCCCGGCTTTGGCGGTCCCGGTAGCCCTCATCGGTTCGCTGTTTTTTATGCAGATGCTGGGGTTCTCCATCAACCTGCTCACGCTCTTCGCATTGGTGTTAGCCATCGGTATTGTGGTGGATAACGCAATTGTAGTAGTGGAAGCCGTACACGTAAAAATGACCGAAAACCACATGAACGCCATGGATGCCACCGTAAGCGCCATGCGCGAGATCAGCGGTGCTATTGTGGCTATTACGCTGGTCATGTCGGCGGTGTTTGTGCCGGTTGCCTTTATGTCGGGGCCTGTTGGGGTATTTTACCGGCAGTTTTCGCTTACGCTGGCTATTTCCATTGTGATATCGGGCGTCAATGCTTTGACGCTTACCCCCGCCCTTTGTGCTATCATGCTGAAACATAGCCCTGCTTCAAAAAAGAAAAGTTTGATGCAGCGCTTTTTTGGCGGTTTCAATAAACGGTATGATGGATTACAGAACAGGTATTCAACCTTCATGACCTATCTGTCGCCGCGCAAGGGTATTACTTTGATATTGCTGGCGGGTTTCTTTATCCTCACCTGGGGAACCAGCGCTATTTTGCCAACGGGCTTTATCCCAACTGAAGACCAGGGTATGCTTTACGTGAACGTAACCACCCCGGCAGGTGCTACAGTTGAGCGTACCGAACAGGTGCTGAAAGAGATCGAAGCCAAAACCAAATCGATGAAATCTATCGAATCGGTTTCAACCCTTTCAGGTTACAGTTTGGTGAATGAGATTGCCGGTGCCTCCTACGGTATGGCCATGATCAACCTTAAACCATGGGATGAGCGCAGTGAATCATTGGATGATATTATTGCCGAACTAACCGCAAAAACCAAGAATATCGGCGAT
This sequence comes from Mucilaginibacter sp. P25, assembly GCF_050859465.1. Taxonomy (NCBI): domain Bacteria; kingdom Pseudomonadati; phylum Bacteroidota; class Sphingobacteriia; order Sphingobacteriales; family Sphingobacteriaceae; genus Mucilaginibacter; species Mucilaginibacter sp. P25. The sequence continues at coordinate 5,520,094 of NZ_CP193937.1, forward strand.
GCTTCTATCCAGTTCTTCCCCCGCCTACCGTGCCGGGCTTTGGTAACGCCAGCGGTTTCGAGATAAGGGTACTTGATAAAAGCGGCCAGGGCGATTTGCAGAAAGCTGCCGATGTAACCAAAAACTTTGTAAATGCGCTTAACGCCTCACCGGAGATTGCCGGAGCATTCACCAGCTTTGACCCCAACTTCCCGCAGTATATGATCTCTGTCGATCAGCAAACAGCGGCTCAAAAGGGCATTACGATTGATAAAGCCATGTCGACCCTGCAAACATTGATGGGGAGTTTCTATGCTTCCAATTTTATCCGTTTCGGGCAGATGTATAAAGTGATGGTACAGGCCTCGCCCGAATACAGGTCGCGCCCCGAGGATGTTTTAAACCTGCAGGTTAAGAACGATAAAGGCGAAATGGTGCCGTTCTCCACATTCATTAAAATGGAGAAGGTTTTCGGCCCCGAACAGCTCACCCGCTATAATATGTATACATCGGCCATGGTTACCGGCGATGCAGACAAAGGCTTCAGCAGCGGCGATGCCATTAAAGCCATTGAACGTATTGCTGCCGAAAAACTGCCGAAAGGCTATGCCTTTGAATGGTCGGGTATGACGCGTGAGCAGATCCTATCCGGTAACCAGGCTATTTACATTTTTGTGATCTGTTTGATCTTTGTTTACCTGTTGCTGGCTGCCCAGTATGAAAGCTTTTTGCTGCCGCTTCCGGTTATCCTTTCATTGCCTACCGGTATTTTCGGCGCGTTTTTCTTTCTGAAAATCACGGGACTCGAAAACAACATTTATGCCCAGGTGGCACTGGTAATGCTTATCGGCTTGTTAGGTAAAAACGCCATCCTGATAGTTGAGTTTGCTATCCAGCGGCAAAAAGAAGGATTGAGCGTGCTAAAAGCCGCTATTGAAGGTGCAGTATCCCGTTTACGGCCAATCCTCATGACCTCGCTGGCATTCATTGCCGGTTTGATACCGCTTTGCGTAGCAAGTGGCGCCGGTGCAATGGGTAACCGGTCGATAGGTACCGCTGCTGCCGGAGGTATGCTGATGGGAACTATTTTCGGATTGATCCTTATTCCGGGTTTATATGTCATCTTCGCGGGTTTGGCCGAACGCAATAAAAAGCAAAAACCAGCCACAGAAGTAGCTCACCATGAGCTCGATATCGTTAATAATTAATCAAGATCTGCAATGCTAAAAAAAGCAATTTTCCATATACTCTATACGGCACTTTTGATGGTAATCATGGCCGGCTGTAAAAGCTACAAACCGGTCACGGGGCAGGAAGTGGCCGCTAATCTGCCGTCGTCATTCAATAACAGTACTGATACGGCAACCATTGCGGCCTTACCAATAGGCCAGTTTTTTGCCGATCAGAGGCTCGTTAACCTCATTGACACAGCCCTTAAAGCAAACCCCGATTTGTTAAGCGCCCTGCAAAGGGTTGAAGCCGCGCGGGCCAATCTACGGTTCAACGCCTCAAAGCTTTTACCTACCATAAACCTCGCCGCCAACGCAGGGGTTGAAAAATATGGTGATTATACCCAAAACGGCGTAGGTAATTACGATACCAATTTTTCAAACAACATCAATAGCGATCAGCATATCCCCAATCCTGTACCTAACTATTTCCTGGGCTTTCAAAGCTCATGGGAGGTTGACCTTTGGGGCAAGCTGAATAACCAGAAAAAGGCCGCCTTTGCCCGTTTCCTGGCCAGTCAAAGCGGATACCACCTGGTAACAACCGCACTTACAGCCCAAATTGCCGGGCTTTATTACCAGTTACTGGCTTACGATACCGAATTAGGCATCATCAAAAAGAATATTAAGCTACAGGAGCATGCCCTGGAAATCGTTAAAATCCAAAAACTGGGCGGCCGCGCTACGGAATTGGCTGTACAGCAGTTTGAGGCTCAGCTGGCCCGAACCAAAGGTTTGGAATACACTACCCGGCAGCAGATTACCGAGACTGAAAACCAGCTTCGTTTTTTAACAGGAAGTTATACCGGAACGGTAACACGGGACACTTCTATCATGAAAACGAAACTACCATTGGTTGTTGGTACAGGAGTTCCATCGCAAATGTTACTGAACCGCCCGGATATCCGAAGCGCGGAGCTGGAGCTTACCGCCATGAACGCGGATATCAAAGCGGCAAGGGCAAACTTTTTCCCCACTTTAACTTTAACTCCTTATGTTGGCTATAATAGCTTCAGGGCAAACCTCTTGTTTGATCCGGCTTCATTTACCTATGGTATTTTAGGGGGTATCACCGCTCCTATTTTCAACCGCAAGGCTATCAAAGCCGAATATGAGCGGACTATAGCTGAACAGAAAATAGCGGTTTACAACTATCAAAAAAGTATCCTTTCAGGTTTCCAGGAAGTGAAAAATAATTTGAGCGGGATAGAGAATTTTAACCGCGCTTTTGAATTTAAACAACAGGAGCTGCAATCGCTAAACAATGCCTTGTCCGTAGCTAACGATTTATACCTTGTTGGCCGGGCCAATTACCTTGAAATTATCACCGCGCAACGCAGCGTACTTGATGCCGAGCTTGAACTGGCCGGTATTAAGCGGGATATTTTCTTAAGCTCGGTTAATTTATACCAGGCTGTGGGCGGCGGCTGGAGATAAATAGATAGTTAATGTTAATAGAAAAAGGGTACTTATTTAGGTACCTTTTTTTGTTTCTATGGGTCATCAAAAGCGTGGAAATGTGCGATTCCCCTCTTGAGAGGTTGTAGGGCGTGTTTCAGCATTTTTGCTAAACACGCAGCAGAAACACCCTTGCCGTCGCTCTTTTCCTGCGCGCCGCCTCTCTGCCCACAAAATTGTTGCGTATAATCAGCAAGGCGTTTGTTTTGCCCCTCTGGGGCAAAGGATATTTCTATTTTTCAGCTACAAACCTTTTGCACCTCTGGTGCACCTGTTTTTAAGCGCGTCTAAAGTAATACCGGTCTGTTAAATAGTAAAAGTCCCCCAGAGGGGGAAAAGGTTTGTAGAATAGCATCCTACCCTTATCCGAACCCCAGAGGGGTTCAACTAACCTGATTACTAAATTGGCAACAGCTATTTGACCATTATTTTGCGGGTGAGCTTAAACTTTCAGGGAGGGAATTGAAAAATACACGCCACACCCGTCACAAATCCGTTACACAAATCAAATTACATCGCAATAATATTAACCAGTAGTATATATTGCTTAATATAGTGGTTCCGGTGTTTACCAAACGAAGCACCGGTTGACTGACTAATACTTAAACAATTAACACAAATGATCAAACTTTTAAAGCATGCATTGATCACTCCATCAATTGCTGTACTGGCGTTTAACGCGGTTGCCCAAACCGCCGCGCAACCAAAGCTTATTGAAAAGGTTACCCGTAAGGGAACCGAGCTGGTGATCCCCTATGAAAAATATGTATTACCTAATGGCCTTACGGTTATTTTGGCCGAAGACCACTCCGATCCGCTGGTTCATGTGGATATCACCTATCACGTAGGTTCGGCGCGTGAGGAGATCGGTAAATCGGGCTTCGCTCACTTTTTTGAGCACATGATGTTCCAGGGATCAGATCATGTAGCCAATGGCGATCATTTTAAGATCATTACCGAAGCAGGCGGTACCCTAAACGGTTCAACTAACCGCGACCGTACCAACTATTATGAAACCGTACCCGCCAATCAGCTGGAAAAAATGCTTTGGCTGGAATCGGACAGGATGGGCTTCCTGCTCGACGCTGTTACCCAGCAAAAATTTGAGGTGCAGCGTGCAACCGTAAAAAACGAACGCGGGCAAAACTACGATAACCGCCCATACGGTTTAGTTAGCCAGTATGCATCAAAAACACTTTATCCATACGGCCACCCCTATTCATGGCTTACCATTGGCTATATTGAGGAGCTGAATAAAGTAGGCGTAAACGATCTTAAAAACTTTTTCCTGAGATGGTACGGCCCTAATAATGCCACGCTAACCATTGGCGGCGATCTTAACCCAAAACAAACCCTTGCCTGGGTGAGCAAATATTTCGGCAGCATCCCAAGAGGTCCTGTGGTAAAGAATATGTATTTACCTGCACCTGTGTTAAAGGCCGACAGGTATGTATCCTACACGGATAATTACGCCAAGTTCCCCTTGTTATCTGTAAGTTATCCCGGCGTAAAGATCTATGATAAAGACATGTCGCCGCTTGATGCTTTATCGGCCATCATCGGGCAGGGCCGTAACTCTATCTTTTACAAAAACTTTGTAAAAACCCGTAAGGCGGCACAGGCCACCATGAGTTCATCCAATACTGAACTGGCCGGTGAGATCAGCATGCGGGTTATACCTTTCCCTGGTCAAACTTTGGCTGATGCCAAAAAACTGGTAGACGAATCATTAGCCGAGTTTGAGAAAAAAGGTGTAAGTGACGATGACCTGGCCCGCTTTAAAGCCACCGCCGAAGCCGATTACATCAACAGCTTATCGAGCGTAAGCGGTAAAGTATCTGAACTGGCACAGGCGCAAACTTTTACCGGTAACCCTAACCAGATCGGCCGCGAACTGGCTGCTATCCGGGCGGTAACCAAAGAGGATGTAATGCGCGTTTATAACCAGTACATTAAAGGTAAACCGGCGGTAATATTAAGCGTATTGCCTAAAGGCGGTAACCTGCAACCTGTAGCACCCGATAATTTTACTGTTGATACCACAGGTTACAAAGCACCGGATTATGGCTATAATGGTTTAACCTATCACAAGCCTAAAGATAGTTTTGATCGTGCCGCAAAACCGGGCGTTGGCCCTAACCCGGCCATTAAAGTTCCGGCTATATGGTCGGCCAATACACCAAATGGCATCAATATCATCGGTACTCAAAATAACGAGATCCCATCGGTATCTATGTCGATCTCTATTAAAGGCGGTGGTTTGTTTGCCATCAACAACCCATCAAAAGCGGGTTTGGCAGGTATTGTCGGCCGTATGATGAATGAAGAAACCCAGAAATACACTGCCGAAGATTTCAACTCCGAACTGGATAAACTGGGCAGCAGTATCACTTTTTATGCCAGTTTAGATCAGATTGATGCTGAGGTATCGTCGCTTACCAAAAACCTGGGCAAGACAATGTCCCTGCTCGAAGAAAGGTTATATCACCCGAAATTTACCCAGGACGCGCTCGACAGGATCAAGAAGCAAACTTTGGAAGGCTTTAAACAAGCTAAAACCCAACCTGCAGGCGTAGCCAGCACAGTTTACAGCAAAATCCTTTATGGTACCGATAACGTACGCACTTACGCCGCGGGCGGTAATGAAGAAACTGTTGCAGGTATAACATTGCAGGATGTTCAGGACTATTACGATAAAAACTTTTCGCCATCGTTAACCAAAATTGTTGTGGTAGGCGATGTTAGCGAGGCATCTGCAAAAAGCGCGCTCGCTTTCCTCAATACCTGGAAGGATAAAAAGGTGACCATCCCGGCTCCTGCTGAGGGTAAAACATTTGATAAAACCACTTTATACCTGGTTGATATCCCAGGCGCGGCACAATCTGAGATCCGTATTGGGTATCTGGATAAACTAAACTATGATGCAACAGACGATTATTATAAGCTGAACATAGCTAACTACATTTTAGGAGGCGCTTTCAACAGTCACATCAATCTTAACCTGCGTGAGAAAAAAGGCTGGACATATGGAGCCCGTTCATCTTTCAGTTCGGGTAAATATGGCGGCGACTTCACCGCTTCGGCCGGCGTATTGGCTACGGCTACCGATAGCTCGGTGGTTGAGTTTATGAAGGAGATCACCAACTACCAAAAAACCGGGATTACACCCGAAGAATTGAAGTTCACCCAAACTTCTATCGGCCAGAGTGATGCCCGTCGTTATGAAACCAACGCGCAAAAAGCGGCGTTTTTATCGCGCATCCAGGAGTACAGCCTTAAACCTACTTTTGTTGACGAGCAAAGCAAGATACTATCGACCATTACTCCCGCCGAGATCAATGGGCTTGCTTCCAAATACCTCAATCCCGACAACATGATCATTTTGGTTGTTGGCGATAAGGCAAGGATCTATCCGGGCCTGCAAAAACTGGGCTACCCGATTGTTGAACTTGATGCCGATGGCAAGCCAAAACAATAAATTAACCTAACAACTGGCGGATAAAACCCTTATACCTTAACCGGTATAAGGGTTTTTATTTTAAAAATCAATCCTTTACAATCAAGCACCAACCCGGCTGGTGTTGTTTGTACCGCTGCTTTGCAACTGAAAAGTTACTATTCAAAACCTATTTACTAACATTGATTTAACCTAAATTGAATACACAAAGTTCAATTTTGAAAAGTTGATATAGTGCTTATGGCAACTGCCAAATGCGGTGACGGTAATATTTAAGTTTTAACTATTAGTGTGCAAGCACTGCACCGGCCTTGTAAAGCCACAATAATATCTCAAGAGGAGCATGTGAATGCCTACTCCTGTTTCTTTTAGTTCCCCTAAATCTTTCCGGTTTAAAAATTTACGCAGCGTAAACGCATTTGCTATGCATTATCTATCTATCATAAAAAACAACATTATGAAAATTAACAACCTACTTATTGGCCTGGGTTTAGCTTTAACCCTTGCCGGATGTTCCAAAGACCTTAAAAACTCGCCTATCCCGCCCAAAACCGGCGATACTACAGCAAGCCCTCCTGCCCCGGTTCCTTATTCCATTACCGAAGGTTTTGAACAGGGCAGTAAAACCGCCTACGCAGCAGCCGATGTAACCCTAAGCACCGGAAGCTGGAATTTTAGCGATGCCCTGATAGGCAATCTCGCTGCCGACCTTAAAGATGGCAGTAAATCTGTAAGGCTGCGTACCGGGGATATCGCGATGAATTTTGATATCAAAGGCCTTACTACTTTATACATTAAACACGGTAAATATGGCAGCGATGCCACATCGACCTGGCAGTTGCTAATGTCGACAGACGGCGGGGCGAATTACACGCAGGTAGGTACCGATATTACTGAAACCAATACCACACTGGTAACCGACTCATTTAAAGTGAGCGTTACGGGTAAAGTTAGGTTTGAGATCAAAAAAGCTGGCACAACCCGCATCAATATTGACGATATTACCTTTAAGGGTACCGGCGATCCGGGCATCACCGTTGGCATACCCGATACAGGCGGCGGCGATACTACCGGCACATCAAACTCAGCAACACCAAGGGACGTTACTGCCGGCGCCGACGCCCCGCCTGCAAGCGGCGATAATAGCAACCTGCTTTTTGGCAACCCCTCAAATGCCCTTTCAACACTGGCATCTAAGGATAACTACCTGATAGACCAGAAGTATTACGTAGAATCATACAACGCCACCAAAGGCGAACCAAACTGGGTAAGCTGGCACCTTGACGCGACCAATACCACCAATGCGACTGGTCGTTTGGATAATTTTGCAGGTTGGAGCGGGATTCCTGCTGGTTGGTACCAGGTAGAAAGCAACAGCTATTCGGGCAGCGGGTTCGACAGGGGGCATAACTGTCCCTCGGCCGATCGTACCAGTTCAACCAACGCTAACTCATCAACCTTCCTGATGACCAATATGATACCGCAGGCGCCTCAAAATAACCAGCAAACCTGGGCCAATCTTGAAAATTACCTACGCGAACAAGTGGCGGCCGGTAACGAGGTTTACATAATTATGGGCAGCTATGGTACAGGGGGAACAGGCTCAAACGGGACTGCCAGTACCATCAATAATGGCCACGTAAATGTACCCAGCAACGTTTGGAAAGTCGCCCTGATCATCCCCAAAGGTGACGGCGACGTTGCGAGGGTTACCGCTTCAACCAGGGTTATCGCGATAAACACCCCTAATGTTAACACCATCAACTCCGACTGGACCAAGTACATAACAACTATCAAGGATATTGAAAGAGCAACAGGTTATACCCTGCTCTCAAGCCTGCCAACTGCGGTTAGAACAGCGCTTGAAGTTAAGGTAGATACCGGAGCCTCGGGAACATAAGAAATTGGTAATTGAAAAAGGAAGCCGGGGGTATATAATATTTCCGGCTTTTTTATTGGCTTTTTCGCGGGTGTTCAATTTTTGAAAAAAGGGGTGTTCAACTTTCAGAAGCTCAATATCATAACACATTGACTATCAGCACCAAGATGTTCAAATTCTCTTATTGGGCGTTTCTTTATATTTATAAAACATTGATTATCAGCGGTTAAAATTTAGACAAAAACAACAAGTGTTCACACTTTTAAAAATTGAACACCTGGTGTTTGTCTTGCTAAATATTTAAATCCTGTGAACTCCAAAGGTGAAATGACAAAAGAGGCCTGTCAGTCTGAACTTGTCGAAGACTCGCGCGCAGAGTCCCGCCCTGAGATGCATCGGTAAAGCCGGACAGTCGAGATGCTTAACTTAGCAAATCAATGGACAAGAAAAAGTCAAGCCGCCGTGTTTACGATGCGGATTTTAGGTCGGATGTATTGAAGATGGTTTTTAGTGGTCGTTCGGTTGTGGACGTGGCCGCTTCGTTGGGGATCAGGGAGAATTTGATCCACAAATGGAAAAGCCGTTATAAAGAAACAACGGGATCATCGGCGCTGAAATCGCCAGGGTCAGAAACGCCGATTGTATCGGTAGAAGAATATGAACGAATGAAGGTACGTCTGCGAGAAGTGGAGCAGGAAAGGGATATCTTAAAAAAGCATTGGGCATTTTCAGCCGGACAACTTAAAGCAGGTGTACGCTTTTATTTTATCACAGGAGCTGTTTTTTCCGGTGATAAGGATGTGTGATGTATTATCGGTGAGCAGGAGCTGTTACTATGCCTATCGTAAGCAGGATGAGCAGGCTGAATGCTCAGTTCAAAAGAAGATCGAAGCGCAGGTAGTTGAAGCCTTCCGGTTACATAAACACCGTTATGGTATCCGTAGGTTAGTCCCGGAGTTGTCAGACCAGGGATTAAAGATAGGTCATTACCGGGTACGGCGTATCTTACATCAAAATGGATTGAAAGCGATTCAACCCAGATCATTTGTGCCCCGGACAACAGATAGCCGACATCCATATCCAATCAGCCCCAACCGGTTGAAAGACAGGTTACCGCCATCAGGGATAGACCAGATATGGGTTGGCGATATCACCTATATCCCGCTAAGAGAAGGATCCTGGTGCTATCTGGCGGTATGGATGGATCTGTTTTCCCGCAGAGTGATCGGGTGGCAGTTGTTGCACCACATGAAAGAGGCCCTTGTACTGGAGGCGTTTCAGAAGGCCTATAGCAATCGTAAAGCTGATAAGGGGTTGATCGTTCATTCAGATCGTGGCGGACAATATGCAGGGAATATATTCCGCCGATGGCTTGCCAGGTGTCATGTACTACAAAGCATGAGCGATGCGGACAATCCGTATGACAATGCTTTTATGGAATCGTACTTCTCCCGGTTTAAAGCCGAGCTATTGCAGGACGGCTCTTTTGAAAATATAGAAAATGCCCGCAGCGAGATATTTGAATATATTGAAATGTACTATAACCCTATCCGAAGACATTCAGCCTTAGGCTATATCAGCCCGATGGCGTTTGAGCGAAAGGCAAGTTATCCACAAAAAGCGGAGGCCCGATAAAAAGAAAAAAGAAGCAAAAAAAGAAAAACGTGTTGAAATATGGAAAACTCTCCGAGTTTCCCACATTTCAACACCACAAACAAACAACAAGTTATTTATTTTTACTTTTATAAATCATGACAGATCAACTGTCCGGATAAACCATCACACCCCACCCACCATGCTTCGACAAGCTACCCATGACATAATTAAATTAAGGATGCTCCCGTCAGCAGGTAAGCTTCGGGTGAAAGCGGGCAGAACAATGGTGGTCTTGAGTGCAGGAAGGGGCATAGCAAGTTTTTGCAGAAGCATTGGGAAAGCGCGAGCGTAGCGGGGCAAAATAATTGCAGCCCGTGGTTCTGCCCGTTTTGCAGGGCAAAGGCCCGCGCGACGGGCTGTGGAGTGGGTGAGCGCAAAGAAGCCTCCCTGCTGACTTGATTTTTGGGTACTTTTGTATCAAGACAAAAGTACCTGGCCCCGCGCGGCTAAGAGCGCGACAATGCAAGTTCAATACCACTAAGCACCTTTTCTGCCGATAAAGGGATTGCTTCGTAACTCAGCAATGACGTGGAAGAGATGTCATTGCCTTCAGACTCCAGCGGATTTAAATCACTCAGGATGACCCTTACTTTATTTTGTCATGGGTATACTGATAGTATAGTGACCGGATCAATCCACTCCTTTTACATTCATTTTAAAGGTATAAACTGCCTTTGATGCGGTTATAAATAATACATCTTTGTTTTTTCCGCCAAAACAGATGTTGGCAGTCCACGGTTCATCGATATCTATGTGGCCAATCTTTTCGCCTTTAGGGTTAACTATGGTAACTCCTTTGCCGCACATATAAATATTGCCATGCTCATCTATTGTCATACCATCGCAGCCCATAGCGATAAACAGGGTGCGGTTGGTTAATGTACCATCTTTATTGATATCGTAACGATAGGTTTTGTTATCGCCGATATCGGCTACATACAAAGTCTTACCATCCGGAGTTCCGATGATGCCGTTAGGACGCACAAACTTATCATCAACCATAACAGCCGGTGCCTTGCCTTTGGCCAGGAAGTATAATTTTTGTCCGTCGAGGTCGGGTTGTTTACGGGTCCAGTAATCACGCTGATAGTAGGGATCGGTTATATAGATGCCCTCGTCCGGGCGCACCCAAACATCATTAGGGCCGTTAAACTTATGCCCCTGGTAATCTTTCAGCAAAATAGTAACCTTTCCTTTAGGGCTGATAGACCAAAGCTGATCATCGGCATCGGCACAACTAATGAGATTCCCTTTTTATCAAAATACATCCCGTTTGAGCGGCCAGCACTATCCAGGAAAACAGAAAGCTTGCCATTGGTATCATATTTCCAGATCTTGTTGTTGGGCTGATCTGTAAAAAACACATTGCCTTTTTTATCGACAGCCGGCCCCTCGGTAAAGGAGAATTGTTTGGCAACCAGTTGGGGTTTTGTATTGGGGTCGTACAAATTGGCATCGGTTTGTGCAAACACTTTAACAGAGAGCGCCGATATCAATAAAATGAAAGTAGAGACTTTTTTCATGGTTTACGGAATGTTATAATGGTTTTGCTAAAGTAATATGTTTTTGAGACCGATTATTTTAAAGGAGTAAAATATTTGATACAAGTGGTAGTTTTGTAGGATTGAAGATAAACCCACCTGACTACGCTTACCAAACACATTTTTGATCGGTGTGATAGCGTGATAACTTAAAAAACCTTACTTTTGCACCTTTATTAAAATACCGTACATCACATGAGTATTGCATTATCCGAACAGGAGATCATTCGCCGCAAATCTTTACAGGAGCTACGTGCACTGGGAATTAACCCTTACCCTGCCGAAGCTTTTAATGTTAACGCCTGGGCACAGGATATAGCCGATAATTTTAAGGATAAACCCGAGGCCTACCAGGATGTTGTAATTGCCGGCCGCATCATGACCCGTCGTATTATGGGCAGCGCTTCTTTTGCCGAACTGCAGGATTCAACCGGTCGTGTGCAGATCTACCTGAAACGCGATGATATTTGCCCTGGCGAGGATAAGACCTTATATAATACTGTATTCAAAAAACTGCTGGACATTGGTGACTACGTTGGCGTAAAAGGCTATGTGTTCCTCACTCAAACGGGCGAGATCTCGGTTCACGTACGTGAGCTCGTTGTGCTTTCAAAATCTCTGAAACCGCTGCCAGTTGTTAAGCGCGAAGAGGACGGAACTATCCATGATGGTTTTACCGACCCTGAACTGCGTTACCGCCAGCGTTACGTGGATTTAACCGTTAACCCGGATTACAAACAGATCTTTATCAATCGCTCGAAAGTGATCAGCGCTATGCGCGATTACTTTAATACCCAGGGATGGATGGAAGTGGAAACCCCAATCCTGCAGCCTGTGCATGGTGGTGCAGCGGCCCGTCCGTTTGCAACGCACCATAACACGCTGGATATGCCCTTGTTTTTACGTATTGCCAACGAGCTTTACTTAAAAAGACTTATCGTTGCCGGTTTTGACGGTGTTTATGAGTTTGGCAAAATGTTCCGTAATGAGGGCATGGACCGCACCCACAACCCGGAGTTTACCGCCATGGAAATTTATGTAGCCTATAAAGACTATATATGGATGATGGCCATGGTTGAGGAATGCCTGGAAACTGTTGCCAAAGCAGTTCACGGAATCCCGGTTGTACAGGTTGGCAGCAATGAAATTAACTTTGCAGGTCCGTACGAAAAATTATCGATGTATGACTCGATCCTGAAATACACCGGTATTGACGTATCTGCAATGGACGAAGCAGGCTTACGCGATGTTTGCGAAGAACTAAAAATAGAAGTAAACCCAAGCATGGGCAAAGGCAAACTGATCGACGAGATTTTCAGCGCTAAAGTTGAGCATCACCTGATCCAGCCTACTTATATTACCGACTACCCTATCGAAATGACCCCTCTTGCCAAAAAGCACCGTACTAAAGAAGGTTTGGTTGAGCGTTTTGAGTTATTCGTAAATGGTAAAGAGATAGCAAATGCTTACTCGGAGCTGAATGACCCTATCGACCAGCGTGAGCGTTTGGAAGAGCAGCTGATCCTGGCCGGTCGCGGTGATGACGAAGCTATGGCCATGGATGACGATTTTTTACGTGCGCTTGAATATGGCATGCCGCCAACATCTGGTTTAGGTATCGGTATCGACAGGCTGGTAATGCTGATGACCAATCAAAGCACCATCCAGGAAGTATTGTTCTTCCCGCAAATGCGCCCGGAGAAAAAGCTAAAGTAGCTACCGCCGATGATTTTATAAATATTGGCGTACGAGCTGAATGGGTACCGGTATTGAATAAAATGGGCTTTAATACCGTTGAAGAATTAAAAGCAGCTAACCCCAACAAGGTATTTAATGATCTTGGCGGGATGCGTAAAAAACTAAAACTCGATATTACCATGCCAACCAAAGAAGAGGTAATGGCTTGGTTTGAATAATTAAACCTTGATTTGTAGGATTTTCGGATTACCCTGATATTTAATAATGGCCTGCTTCGTGCAGGCCATTTTAGTTTATAATCAATCGTAAAATCTTTCAATCAAGAAAATCAACGCAATCAGCGTAATCCCTCCATTCAGCGGTTATAATTTCTTAACAAAAGCTTAAAAAAAATAATACTTTCATTTAAAAAGAGTTAGCTATTATTGTAATAAACATATATTACAAATATCATGACCAACTCAATATTAGAGATCACCGAAAACGAATACCTGATCAAACTTAACAGGAGCAATTTTAACCTGTCGTTCATCAGGAGTTTATTGAAGCTTGTTGAAGTGGCCAACCCGTCTGAAGAATCTGAATATTCATCATACACAGACAGCTACGTTCAGCCTTATCAAAACCATTCAGCTACGCCTGATTATTTCAGCGCCATTGAAGAAAAATAAAAGGGACGCGGTTTTCGCGTCCCTTTTATTTTTTATACCTTTTCCTATCTGTTCTTTTTCTTAGAACTGACGATATCCACCTCTTACTACTTGCTTATCCATCTGGGCTAATTGGCCTTTCATCATTTTGATCTGTTCGGTAAGCAACTTGTTCTTGTCATCTTTTGAAGCTTCTGACAAATACATTTGCGCCTCGCGCTTGTTACGCTTAGCCATTGAAATGCCGGCCAGGCTCAACTTCGCCAAAGCTATATTGTGCGACATTTTCATACCCAGCGACAGAGCTTTCTTAAAGTATTTCTCTGATTTCATTGGCGCCTTGCGTGATTCGATCAAACCGATCAGCAAGTTGTAGTAACCGTGCTGGTTTTTGTGCAGCTGTTTTTCGTAATCGGTAATTTTCAACAACCATACTTCTGACTTTTCAGAATTTTCCTTACGCAAAAAATACTGGGCGATGATCATATTCTCGTTAAAGAAGAAGCTAAGCAGTATAATACCGCCCATTAACAGAACAAAAATACCCCATCCCCAAAAACCGAATGCACAAAGGGCAACCGCCGCACCCATCACTACACAAGCAATAACTAACCGAACAATATTTGACATAATTTGTGATACTAATATTAGCGCAAATATCTGTTTATTTGTACGCTAAACCAACTTCTATATAAATATTTATGGCGATTGCATTACCACCATCATGGCTTGAGGTTTTACAACAGGAATTTGACAAACCTTACATGATAAAACTTAAACAATTTTTAAAAGAAGAGCAGCAATCAGGGCAAGTTGTTTATCCCAAAAACGGCGAAATTTTCAACGCTTTCAATACTACACCTTTTGATGATGTTAAAGTAGTTATATTAGGGCAGGACCCGTATCATGGCGCTCACCAGGCCCATGGTCTTTCCTTTTCAGTACAAAAGGGCATTGCTATTCCCCGATCATTAATAAACATTTACAAAGAGCTGCAAAACGATATTCCCGGATTTAAAATCCCCGCACATGGCAACCTCGAAGAATGGGCTAAACAAGGTGTGTTGTTACTGAACGCTACACTAACCGTTAGGGCAGGCAATGCAGGTTCGCACCAAAAAAGAGGATGGGAAGAATTTACCGATGAAGTAATCAAAACCATTTCCGATAAAAAAGAAGGTATCGTGTTTATACTGTGGGGAGCTTTTGCCCAATCAAAAGCGGTTTTGATTGACGAGAAGAAACATTTTATTATTCGCTCTCCGCACCCCTCGCCTTTCTCAGCCGATCGTGGTTTTTTTGGCAGCAAACCATTTTCAAAAACTAATGAGATATTGAAAAAGGAAGGGAAAGAAGAGATTGACTGGCAAATACATTGAGCGAGAGACAAGACGCCAAGAGTCAAGAAACAAGATTTAAAAAAGTCTGAAAATAAAAAGAGTCAAGAAATAAAAGATATTTAATCCTTCTTCTTGACTCTTGATTCTTATAGTCTTGACTCTTACCTAATACTCCAGCGGCACTATAGGCTCTTTTTTACTGGTAGACATGATCATCATTGTTTGGAAAGTTTTCACCACAGTAATACGGCTAATCTTTTCCATGATGAGTTGCTCGTATGATTTGATGTCGCGTACGTATACCTTTAACAGAAAATCACACTGGCCAGTTACGTGATGACACTCGGTTACCTCTTTAATATTCTTAATTTCATCCAAAAAAGTTTGAATGGTGTTTTTCTGATGAAAATCAAGGGAGATCTGGATAAAGGTTTTGATTCCTAATCCTAACTTCTCTTCATCTACCAGCGCATGATAGCTTTTAATGTATTCTGCGTTCTCAAGTTTACGCACGCGTTCAAGAGTAGGTGCTGGCGAAAGCCCTATCTCGTTAGACAACTGGAGGTTGGTTATCCTTCCGTTTTCCTGTAAAATCTTGAGTATTTGTAGGTCTATTTTATCTAATTCGGCGGCCATAGTTGTATGCAAATATAGTATTTTCCTTGCTTCGCAAAATTTAATTTTTCGTTAAAGTACTTCAACGAAAACATATTTCCTAACGTTTATTTTTTTAGATTAGTCTAAATTTTTTATTAGATTTGTTTAAATGAACACTTTAGCCGAGGAAAACTACTTAAAATCCATCTATCATCTCTCTGTAAATGATGGAAATGCGAGTACAAATCAGATCGCATCCTCGCTAAATACCAAAGCGTCTTCGGTTACCGACATGCTTAAAAAACTTGCAGATAAAGCGCTCATCAATTACACCCCCTACCAGGGAGTAAGCCTCACCCCTTCCGGCGAGAAAATAGCGATAAGCATTATCCGCAAACACCGGCTGTGGGAGTACTTTCTGGTAGAGAAACTCAATTTTAAATGGGACCAGGTTCATGACCTTGCCGAAGAGATGGAACATATCTCGTCTGAAGAGTTAATTGACCGCCTTGACAAGTTTATGGGTTATCCAAAACATGACCCACACGGCGACCCTATACCTGACTGTAACGGCCGTTTTAACACGCACGAGTTAAAACCGGTTTCGGCAGTAACAGTTAACCAAAGCGGTATAATTTCAGGCGTCCGTGACCATAGTTCATCCTTTTTACAATACCTCGATAAAAAACAGCTTACTATCGGCTGCAAAATAATGATAACTGATATTATTGAATATGACCATTCGGTAGTGGTACAAACCGGCAATAAAGAAGTGCATATCAGCCGCGAAGTAGCCAACAACTTGCTTATAGCCCTATGAACAATACACACAACGAATCTTTAGGCAATGTACACGGATCAGTAACCACCGAAAACAAAAGCGGCTGGCGTAAGCTGATGGCTTTCCTGGGCCCGGCTTACCTGGTGAGCGTGGGCTATATGGATCCGGGAAATTGGGCAACGGATATCGCAGGAGGCAGTGCTTTTGGATATAAGCTGATCTGGGTATTGTTTATATCCAACATGATTGCCCTTCTGCTGCAATCACTGGCAGCCCGATTGGGGATAGTGCGCGGGCTCGACCTTGCACAGGCCTCCAAAAATGCCTATCCCCGTTTTGTAAACTTTTGCCTGTATATACTGGCACAAATAGCCATTATAGCATGTGACCTGGCCGAAATTATTGGCATGGCCATTGGGTTAAAGCTACTGTTTCACCTTCCGTTAATCTGGGGTGTATCGCTTACCATCACCGATACTGTACTGATGCTCTACCTCATGAATAAGGGTATGCGCAAGCTCGAAGGTTTTATTATTTCGATGATCTTTATAGTCGGGCTCTCTTTTTTGGTCGAAATGTTTATTGTTAAGCCCGATGTAATAGAAGTAGCAAAGGGTTTTATTCCCGGCAATCTGTTTAAAGGTGATAAAATAAGCCAGCAAATGCTTTATATAGCTATAGGCATTATTGGCGCTACAGTAATGCCGCATAACTTATACCTGCATTCATCACTGGTGCAAACCCGCCAAATAACCCGTAGCGAAGAAGGCTTCAGGGCGGCGATTAAGTTTAATCTTTTTGATACTGTTGTAGCCCTAAATCTTGCTTTTTTTGTGAATGCGGCTATTTTGATATTAGCAGCAAGCGCCTTTTTCAGGAACGGTTATTTTGAAGTAGCGGAGATCCAGGATGCATTCAAGCTGCTGGAGCATATTTTCGGTGCAATAGCGCCTACTTTATTTGCCATTGCGCTTATTGCCTCGGGTCAAAGCTCAACCATTACCGGTACACTTGCCGGCCAAATCATTATGGAAGGGCATATTAACCTGCGGATAGAGCCCTGGTTACGCCGCCTGCTTACCCGTGTATTGGCTATTGTACCGGCAGTGTTCACCATACTTTTTTATGGCGAGGAAGGTTTAGGAAAACTCCTGATCTTAAGCCAGGTTGTATTAAGCCTTCAGTTGGGTTTTGCGGTAATCCCCCTCATCCATTTCACCTCCGACCGAAAAAGAATGGGCAAGTTTACCATCAATTTCCAAACAAGAGCATTGGCCTGGGCAAGTGCTTTATTAATCGTTGCATTAAACGCCAAACTGGTATATGAACAAATTGGCGATTGGGTAAACGGAACCCCATCACCGGTATGGATTTATGCCGTAGTGGTTCCCATTGTTATCGGCATAGCGCTATTACTGATCTACGTTTTTATACGGCCATTATTATTTAAACATCATGACAGGCCGGCTATTGTACCACATGGGATAGCCAATGCCATTACCGAGCTTGATGCGATAACTTACAGCCACATAGCCATAACCATAGATTTTTCAAAGAATGATACCGATTGCCTCCGGCATGCTATTATGCAGGGAGGTAAAAAAGCCGATTATACATTGATACACGTTGTTGAAACTGCTGGTGCGCGTTACTATGGCGGCCAGGTGCTGGATAATGAAACCCAAATTGATTTTAACAACCTCGATAAATATGTTTGCACATTAAAAAACCTTGGCTACAATGCCCAGGGACAAATTGGTTACGGCAATCCGGCCAGTGCCATAGCCGAAATTGTAAAGAATGAAAAAATTGATTTCATTGTCATGGGCTCGCACGGACACAAAGCTTTGAAAGACCTCATATTTGGCACCACTGTAAACTCTGTAAGGCACAAGGTTAATGTGCCGGTACTAGTGGTAAAGCCACAGTCAAACTAATTTTGTAAGTTTGCGGCTGAATAATTATGAGCCAGGATAACATCTATATAAAAAATAAAAAAGCCTACTTTGAGTATCATATACTTGATAAGTATGTGGCAGGCATACAGTTGCTCGGCACCGAGATCAAGTCGATAAGGCAGGGGAAGGCTAACATTAATGACGCTTTTTGTACATTCATTAATAACCAGTTATATGTACGCAACCTGCATATCTCTGAATATTCATTCGGCTCGTTCTATAACCATGAGGCCAAGCGCGACCGCATCCTGCTGTTAAATAAAAAAGAGCTAAAAAAACTCCAGACCCGTGGCGAAGAACGGGGGTTGACCATAGTCCTCCTGGCGTTATTTATCAGCGAACGGGGATTTGCCAAACTTGAAATTGGCCTTGCACAAGGTAAAAAGACATACGATAAACGCGAAACCATGAAGGAACGCGATACCAAGATTGAACTGGACAGAGTGATGAAAAGGTAAATTGATTTCGGAATTGGGAATTTCGATTTAGGATTTATTTAAATGAAATCATGATAATTCTTAATTCCGAAATCGAAAATTCGAAATCCGAAATCTCCTACCAAGCCTTATCCCCTACCAATGGTACAAACCTAAAGGTGTCCAGCACAATCTTTTCATAATCGTTATCTCCCACTTTTAGTATTGTAACCATCTTTTGGGTTTCTTCATCCCCAACCGGGATAACCAGGATGCCGCCTATTTTTAGTTGCTTTAACAGCACTTCGGGCACGGTGGGTGCTCCGGCGGTAACAATGATCTTATCATAAGGTGCGTGTTCGGCTATTCCAACAGAGCCATCTCCCAGGAAAAAACGGGCATTGTAACCCATTTCATTTGGCAATACGTATTTGGTGCGGTGATAGAGCTTTTCCTGGCGTTCAATAGTGTAAACATTAGCTCCAAGTTCAAGCAGGACACAGGTTTGATATCCCGAGCCTGTGCCTATTTCAAGTACTTTATCTCCTTTTCGGATATGCAATAGCTCGGTCTGATAGGCCACAGTATAGGGCTGCGATATGGTTTGTCCTTCGCCTATCGGGAACGCAATATCCCTGTAAGCCTGGTTCCAGAAAGTTTCATCAAAAAAGCAATGACGTTTTACCTTGCCAATAGCCTCTAAAACGTGTTCGTCGCCAATCCCCTTCTTTCTCAAAACATCCACAAGCCTTTTACGGGCACCCTGTTCGCGGTAATTATCAGTATACTTGTAAGCCATTTTCAAAGGCAAAGTTAATACGAATTTTCACACAATTTACCCAATAAGCATCATTTACGGGGTTTTGGACCCTGGTGGTTATTTATGTGCTTCATTAGTACAAATTTAAAATTCAATTTTGTCAATAATGAAACGCATGGTCTAAAAACACGACACGCCGAACAGTTTGCCCGGCGTGTCATGTTTTTATGTAATTAAGAACCTATACCTCCCTGTTACTGTCCCACTTCTCTAAATAATCGGCCACACGCCTTACAAACGAGCCACCCAAAGCTCCATCTACAACGCGGTGATCATATGATAATGAAAGGAACATCATGTGGCGTATAGCGATCATATCGCCTTCTTTTGTTTCAATAACAGCAGGTTTTTTCTTGATAGCGCCAACAGCTAAAATGGCAACCTGCGGCTGGTTGATTATAGGTGTACCCATTACGTTACCAAATGAGCCAACGTTGGTAATCGTAAATGTGCCTTCTTTTACATCATCGGGCAATAACTTGCCATTGCGTGCACGGTTCGCAAGGTCATTAACGGCCTTTGTTAAACCAACAAGGTTAAGCTCATCTGCTTTTTTAATTACCGGTACAATCAGGTTACCGTTTGGTAAAGCCGTAGCCATGCTGATGTTGATTGCCGCTTTTTTTATGATCTGAGTACCGTTAACAGATACATTGATCATTGGAAAATCCTTGATCGCTTTCGCTACTGCCTCAATAAATATAGGCGTAAAGGTTATTTTTTCGCCTTCACGTTTTTCAAAGCTGTTCTTTACTTTTTCGCGCCATAACACCAGGTTAGTGACATCGGCTTCAACAAATGAGGTAACATGCGGCGATGTTTGTTTGCTCATCACCATATGATCGGCAATCAAACGGCGCATCCTGTCCATCTCTATGATCTCATCACTGCCGGTTACAGAAACAGCCGGAGCAGGCTGCTGCTCAACAGGGGCAGCTTTTGGCGTTTCCGTTTTTGCAGGTCCAGGAGCCGCAGTAATTATTGGTTGCGGCGCTGGTTCAGCAGCCGGTCGTGCTTCTTTAGCAGGCTCAACTGTTTTTACAGGTTGCCCGGCAGTTTGAGTAGTAAACGACTCAACATGAGCTAACTGATGCGTATTTTGAACTGATGGAGTTTTTGCCTGCAGATAGTTCAGCAGGTCATCTTTGGTTAAACGGCCATCCGACCCCGTCCCGGGGATGCTATCCAACTCCCCAATAGTGATACCTTCCTGTGTGGCAATATTTCTTACAAGGGGCGAATAAAAACGGCCTTCGGATTTAAATACCGAAGCAGCAGGCGAGCTTTTTTGCTCAAGCTGATCTATCCCGGGAATACCCGATAAATCTGAAGATTGAATTTCGTTTATTCCGGCTTCAGGAACTTTTTCGGCTTCATTTAACTGAACAGCTTCCTGGTATGTTGTTTCCGTTATTTGGGGTTCTTCGGCTGATTGAGGAACTGGAGTTTCTTCCGGCTGAACACTTATCTGGGCAGTTTCGGCTTCTTCAGTTTCAATGATCGCTATAACTGCGCCAACCTGTACCACATCGTTTTCCTGATACAGTTGTTCAACTAACTTACCGGCTACAGGCGAAGGCACATCCGAGTCAACTTTATCGGTAGCGATTTCCATTACAGCATCGTCGGCATTCACCTTATCACCCGGCTTTTTTATCCATTTGATAACGGTTGCTTCAGCAACACTTTCCCCCATTTTTGGCAATAACAGCTGGTATTTGGCCATACAGTAGAATATAGTTTAACTCCAAAATTAGGTATTTAAATCTTTACTTTTTAATTTGAGTAAGCAAAGTATTCAACATTGACAGGGCCATCACAGCACTTCGCTCAATGTTTTGCCTGCGTTTACTGCCAAATGTATATTTTTTTATTAATGATTTCTCTTTTGAGGCAACTGCAATCCACACAGTACCAACGGGTTTATCTTCCGTACCGCCCCCGGGCCGGCAACGCCGGTTATAGCTACGGCCAAATCCGATTTGAAATTCAACAGTGCCCCCTCTACCATTTCTTTTACAGTTTCTTCACTAACGGCTCCATGTTGCCACAAAGTTTCGTTCTTTACTCCCAAAATACTTTCCTTTAACTCGTACGAATAAGAAACCGCGCCGCCTAAAAACACCTGCGATGACCCCGGATGTTGGGTAAACAAGTGCGAAAGATAACCGCCGGTACAGCTTTCGGCTACTGATAAAGTAAGGCCGTTACTTTCCATCAAATCAAGGATGGCTTTTTCAAGCGGGATGTCCTGATCAATAACAAACGGTGAACCTATGCGCTCAATAAACCTGGTGGCAAATGCATCAACTTCTTTTTGCAAAGCAGCTTCATCTTCGCCAAAAGCGCTTAATCGTAAACGCACCTGTCCTAACTTTGGCAGGTAGGCTAGTTTAATATGCGATGGCAAATCATTTTCGATATCTGCAATCCGTTCGGCCAAAAATGATTCACCCTCACCAACGGTTAGCAGCGTTTTATGAATGATCACGGGAAGCTTCAGGGTAGCCTTAATTTTAGGCAATACCTGCCCTTCCATCATGTACATCATCTCAAATGGCACACCTGGCATCGACATGTAGATAACTCCATTGTGATTAAACCACATACCCGGAGCAGTGCCGTTTTCATTAAGCACAACTTCGCAATTGGCAGGAACAAGCGCTTGTTGCCTGTTGATCTCCAGTAACGGGCGGTTATATTTGGCAAAAATGCGTTCTACATTAGCAAATGCATCCTCGTTTTCAACAAGTTCAACACCAAAGTATTCGGCTAATGTTTTTTTGGTGATATCATCTTTTGTAGGGCCAAGTCCACCGGTAATAAAAATGATACTGGCCCGGCTTGCAGCTTCGGCTAATGCCTTCAGGATATGTTCTTTATCGTCGCTTATTGATGAGATCTGCTTTACCCTTATCCCTATCTTGTTAAGTTCGGTGGCCATCCAGGCCGAATTGGTATCAACAATTTGTCCGATAAGTATCTCGTCGCCGATGGTAATTATTTCTGCCAGCATTATTATATTAATAAAAAGATGATTGTGGATTGTAATCGCTTTTCTTGCTTAGTTTCAAATCCTGCAAAATAGAAGCCTTCACTTTTAAAGTTACGTTATACATTTTGTATACACCGAAGGGGATCCATTGAAAGGCCAGATCCCAGCAATGCAGATCGCGGTATATTGAAAACGAGGTAGCGCTTGCAAATTTAGCCGCCTTTATATCATACGTAGTAGAATATTGGATCTTCCACTTTTGCGTAAGGTTCACATCGCCCGAAATCTGGAGCGTATTACTGGTTGTTTTGTTGTTTAAGTAGTTTTGATAGCTAAAACTGTAGTTGAGCGAGATATTCCACGGTACGTTAAAGTCAACATATGCGTTCGGATCGCTGTTTACCAGGGCCAATCTCTGAGCCTGGGTAGGATTCATGGTTGCAATAGTATTCAGGGCGGCATTTCCCGGAGTTGCTTTAGTTGAATTCAAGCTCCCACCCATAGAAATGTTTAAACCTGATAAAGTTGGAAATTTGCCGTCCTGCCAGGCATACCTGTTTATATAACGGCTTGTTCTTACAATCTGATTATTGGAGATTGAATCGCTTACCTTGGTTACATATGGGCTAAACACTCCCGAAAAACTGATACTTAATTTTTGATTAAAAATAGCGGTATGCCCCGAAAATGAGATATCCGAAAGTTTCATTGAGTCGGCTGCGAAATTATAAAAGGTGGAGAACGACAAACCTTGTAAAATCATGATTTTTCGGTCGGTGCCGGATGTATCCGTGCTTTTCGCTTTTACCTTAGCTTCTATCGTGTTATCTACCGAGAAATTTAAACCCGCCTGCTTACCCGCTGAGGGGCCGCCGTAAACTCCGTTCTGGAAAATAGAATATTTTTGATAGGTATACGGATAAGGTACCGTGGCTGTACTAACAGCTGTTTTGTAATAGCCAAAGCTTGGGTCGCTGAAGTCGGGACGATAGCTAAAACTTATTGACGGTGTAGCCACGTGCCTGATTGCTTTCAGGTTACCATGTTTAAAGTTTATGGTACCGTACAATTTAGTTGATATACCTGTACTGATACTATACTCGCCGGCACGCTTAAAACCAGGTATAGTATCAATAATTAATTGATTTGAACCGGCAATGCTTCCCCTTTCAAATCTTTCATTAATGCTTTGAAAATACCAGCGTTCGGTATAGTTAACACTGTTATTAAACTGAAAGTACTTTAATACGTTTAAGCCCAAACTAACCGGGATGGTATGCTGAAAACCATTTTGTAACCGTTTTGATAAAGTTTCGCCTTTAAATAACTGGGACTCGGGGATATCGTTAAGCTTGTTGGTACCTACCAAATTATAGCTCACGGTAATTTTTTGATACCATTTTTGTTCGCCAACCCTGTTTTTAGAGTCGAATGGGTTTATTGACGACATACCGAAGGCAATAGTCGGCAATTCGATATTCACCGTTTTACGGGCTATATCCTGGCTATGCGAAATGCCTACACTTAAGTTAAACGGTGTACCTGCCCAGGTTTTACCATAAGCGATACTTGAGCGTAAACTACTTTGGGCAATGGAGTTAACATTATAGTTACTTGCCGATGGCGTATTCCGGAAGAAACCGGAAGTACCTGCATCAACCGAAGCACTGAAAGTTGAACCTGGGTTAGCATTGGCATCCTGCACATGCGACCAGTAAATATGAGCGTCTTTAGTGGCCGGGTCGCCCTCAAGGCCATAGTTATGCGAGCCAAAGCTTAGCGTAACGTTGCCCGTATATTTATAACGTTTAAGATATCGTGCCGTGCTGCTTAGTTCATACGAGCCCTTTGAGTAGATAGACCCGGTGGTAGTCAAATCAACATAATCACTTATACCAATATAGTATCCAAGCCCTTTTAAATAGAACCCCAAGGTGTTGTCCTCACCAAAAGTTGGCAAAATAACACCTGATGTCCTGGTATCCGGCTTAGGGAAAAACCGAACGGAATGGCAAGCGGTAAAGGGACCCCTTCAATCTCCAGGTAAGCGGGCCCGGATATAATACGTTTCTTTTCGCCGATGCCACGGGTAATCACTATACCAAAGTGGGTATCGGGATAAGGCAAATCGCAGGTACTAAAAATAACGTTACGGTATGCAACCTCATCATCATTGAGTTTTTTTGCCTGCCCGCCCGAAATAAAGTTGCCTTCCTGTTCGGATGCAGGATTATAGATCTTTACTTTTTTTGTTTGATAATTAAAAATCAGCGAATCGGATGCTACGGGCTTATCCGTTTTTTGCTTCATGATAGGCCTGCGGATATATTGGTGCGTACGAGGATCAATGCTTCCCCGAGCAAATATGAGGTGGTTTTTATCATCAACCCTGATATAATCTGCATCAAGCTCGAAATCTTCATAGGTTACACGGGCCTTGCCGTAAAAATAGGTAACCTGGTGCTCCCGGTCTGAGTGGGTCGAGTCCTCGGCAGTTGCCTTTACTTCTGATTGCAGGCCACCTTTATTCTTTTTAGTGGTATCATTTGCAGGTAAAGAATTTACAGGCTTACCGTTTCGTAGCGGCGTTATTGAGCCGGATTGTTTACCTTTAAGAAGTTTCTTATCACGAAGCGAATCAAGTTTGATAATAGTATCAGTTAAAGGCCTCCTGCCATGGCTGTTATTTAAAACAGTGCCGGCATTAGCAGCAAGTCCGTTTACTATTAATATAATTGCAAGCAGAAAAAAAAGGTTATGAATTTCAAAATTGATTATGAATAGTATTTTTGCAGATATAGTTAACAGCGTTCAAAAATAATGAAAAATAAGGCATTGAAAAGATTGATTTATAGTTTGTGGGTGTTGCTGGTTCTCCTTTCATTTTTTCCTTTTAAATCATACAGTTCTGTTTTAACCAATAGTCTTCCCCGTCAAACCGACACTGTTGTCAACAGTACCGGTTTTAAGATCAAAACCATTATTATCGACCCCGGGCATGGCGGCAAACCATCAGCCTCTACAGGTCATTATTCACACGGTGCATCGGGCTCTTATTCGTCAGAAAGGAATGTAACGCTGGCTATTGGCTTTAAATTGCAAGCCGCTATAGAAAAAGAATTAAGCGGCGTGAAAGCTGTAATGACCCGTACTACCGAAGATGATGTTTCGTTTGAACGGAGGGCTGAAATAGCCAATGAAAACAAAGGGCAGCTCTTCATTTCCCTGCATTGCAATTCGCTATCCGACAGAACAATTCGCGAAAAGGTTGGTACCAAACGTCATAAAGCGGTGTACCGTACCGTTCGGGTACCGGACAGGTCGGGCAAAGGCGTACTGATTTTGGTTTATGGTTTACACCGTACCCGCGAAGAGGAAAACGCCATTCAAAAAAACCAGGTTGGCGAAGAGACCGAACTCGACGGCGGCGCACTGGACCCGAACGACCCCATGACCATTATTTTAACAAACGAGTACAAAAGAAAGTTCAGGCAGCAGAGTATCAAGCTGGCTACTTTAATTAACGGCGAGTTTGTTGATACCGATGGAAGGCGTAGCGAAGGGATCAGGGAGCAGGGCATTTACGTACTTTGCCACAGCGCAATGCCATCAGTATTGGTTGAAACCGGCTATATCAATAACCCCGACGATGAAAAGTACCTTAACTCGGAAGAAGGACAAAATGAGATTGTAGCTTCAATTATCCGTGCATTAACAACCTATAAAAAAGAAATGGAACAGATTTCTCAATAATTATAAAAGCCAGACTGTTACTTCCTGGCAAATAAAACGTACATCATAAAACATATAAGCCTGGTTGCAGGTTTATAGCCTTAAACACAATTAACGCATAAACTCTACTTAATGAAAATCTCTAACGAAACCAAAATTGGTGCACTTACGGCAATAGCAATTACCATACTCATATTAGGTTACAGTTATTTACGCGGTAATGATGTTTTTTCAGGATCAAATAAATACTATGCTATTTATAACAGCGTTGAAGGTTTAACCGTTTCAAAACCAGTATTGGTAAACGGTTACCAGATAGGCCGCATCTCTAAAATGAAGCTTCAGCCAGACGGGCGTACCGTGGTTGAATTTAAAATTGAGCCAGATGTGGTTGTGCCTAAAAACACCCTCGCCAAGCTCGAAAGTACCGATCTGCTGGGCAGTAAAGCCATTGTTTTTGAGTTAGGTAACAGCAATGTGCCCGCCGAAGACCAGGATACACTTAAAGCCGATATCCAGGGCAGCCTTGCGGAAAGCCTGCAGCCCATACAAAAAAAGGCAGAGATGCTGATGTCTAAACTCGATTCTGTCACTGAGCGCTGTTAACAAGATCCTGAATCCTAACTTTCAGAAAAACATTGACCGCAGTTTCATGAGCATTGCGAACTCATTGCAAACGCTTGAAGGCACTACCAAAAAAATAGACCACCTGGTAGGTTCACAAACCGGACATATCGACGCCATACTTACCAATGCCGAGGAAGTATCAGGCAGCTTAAAGACAAGCACAGCACACCTAAACGGAATGACAGCTAACTTTGAAAAAGTAAGTAACGACGTTGCTGCTGCTAACCTGAAACAAACACTTGATAATGCAAATAAAGCTATGGCCGATTTGCAGGCAACTATTGCCAAAATCAACTCCGGTCAGGGTTCTTTGGGCCTTTTGCTTAATGACGATAAAATGTACAAAAACCTTACAGATGCATCAAACAATCTCAATAACCTGTTTATTGATCTGAAGGCACATCCAAAACGTTATGTGAGCTTCTCTGTTTTTGGTGGTAAGAAGGATTAAGGAAAGCTAAAAGCCTGCTTTTGGCTTTCTGCCTTAAGCTTTTAGCTTTATTCTATAAAAAAGGTTTTCCCCTCAATTGCAAGTTCAGTTGAGGGGAAATTTATTTTAGCCTCATCCAGTAACTCATTCAGGGTTTTATAACGGGCCGAAAAATGGCCTATGAGCAGTTTTTTGGCGTTGGTTTTCAGGGCTATCTCTCCGGCTTGTAACGCTGTGGTGTGATGGGTTATAGCTGCCCGGTCAAGCATATCGTTTAAAAAAGTAGCCTCGTGATAAAGCAACGTGGCGTTGGCGATTTGGCCAAAATAGTTTTCATTATACATCGTATCGGAGCAGTAGGCATAGGTTTTAGGCTCGGCCGAATCGATAGTTAGCTCCTCATTTTTGTAAACTTTGCCTTTTTCATCAGTATAATCCCCCCTTTTTCAATACCGAATAATAGGCAACCGGGATGTCGAGACTTTCTATTTTCTCCTTAATAAATTTACGAAGTCTTTTCTTTTCCTTAAACAAAAAGCCGGTACAGGCAATGCGGTGATCAAGCGGTATCGTTTCAACTACAACATCACTATTATTGATCACCACTTCACTTTGTTGGGCATTGGTAAATATATATTCAACAGGGAATTGCAGTTCGGTATCTGAATATCTTAATTGCAGATCAATTATTTCTTTCAACTGCACAGGGCATACCAGTTTAAGCGCCTTTTTACGACCGTTAAGATGCATGGATGATAATAAACCAACCAGGCCTAAATAATGATCGCCGTGAAGATGACTTATAAAAATATGATCAATGCGACTGGCTTTGATATCAAAACGGAGCATTTGTTGCTGAGTGCCTTCGCCGCAGTCTATTAAATACAGGCGCTCATTGATATTGAGCACCTGTGAAGTAGGATTTCTGTTAAAGATGGGGGTTGCGGAGCTGCTGCCAAGTATTGTTACCTCAAATTTCATAATAGGTAAACAATCAAATGGTTTATCTTGCTTCCTTTTTTAATTCTTTTTCAATCTCTTCCATAAAAATAAGATCGACACCCTCTTCGGCGGTTGGGACAATGGTTAATACATTATCCAATTGTGATATGGTTATTAAACGCGCAACCGCGTCATTTAAACCCGCCAAAATAAATGAACCCGTAGCATTTTTACACAAGCGATGACCAACCAGCAAACTGCTTAAGCCTGATGAATCGGCATATTTCACCTGCGACAAGTCGAGAATGATGTTGCGCTGCCCCTCTGTATTGATCAAAATCAGTTCTGATTTTAACTGAGGCGTTACTATTGAATTTAATTTTGATTCATTAAGTTTCAATAATATATATTTCTCATGTTTATCTACAGTAAATTTCATTCTTATTAAATTTAATAAGCTAAGATAAATATTTTATGGATATTTTAAAATTACATAACGCTCAACGCGTTATTAATTGCCGTTTCAACGCGGGCTAATACATTCCCTTCGGCAGGCTTAACAAATGCCTCGCCGATAATCTTTTCGTAAAGCTCTATATAACGCTCAGATATCGAATTAACAATCTCTTCGGTCATAACCGGCACTACTTGCCCCTCTTTACCCTGGAAGCCATTTTCGATAAGCCATTTGCGCACAAACTCTTTAGAAAGCTGTTTCTGCGGCTCACCTTTTTGCTGACGTTCCTCGTACCCTTCTTTATAAAAATATCTCGAAGAATCAGGCGTGTGGATCTCGTCGATCAGGTAAATCTGACCATCAACTTTACCAAACTCATATTTGGTATCTACCAATATTAAGCCTTGTTTGGCTGCAATCTCGGTACCACGTTTAAATAGCGCCTGGGTATAGGCCTCAAGCTTTACATAATCTTCTTCCGATACAATGCCTCTTGACAGGATCTCCTCGCGTGAAATATCTTCGTCATGTCCTACCGACGCCTTGGTTGTCGGCGTAATGATAGGCTCAGGCAATATGTCATTCTCCTTTAAGCCTTCAGGCAAAGCCACTCCACATACATGATGCCTGCCTGCGCTGTATTCGCGGGCAGCATGGCCGGCCAGGTAGCCGCGGATCACCATCTCTACCTTAAACGGCTCGCAAATACGACCAATGGTAACACTTGGGTCCGGAACAGAAATAACCCAGTTCGGAACAATATCGGTTGTAGCCTTTAAAAAACGGGCTGCTATCTGGTTAAGCACCTGTCCTTTAAACGGAATAGCTTCAGGTAATACAACATCAAAAGCCGAAATCCGGTCGGTAACAACCATGGCCAGGTATTTATTATCTATCGTATAAACATCGCGTACTTTCCCCTTGTAAAAAGCCGTTTGCCCCGGAAAGCTGAAATGTGTTTCTTTTATTGAGTTCATTGTTTTTAGTGATTAGAGATTGGAGGTTAGAGATTAGGATTTGCAAGTTTGCTTCCCTTTCAATAGCCTCAAATCACTTTATATTGAAGACTAAAGGTTGTTAGTTAGACATGAGCTTTGCAACTAATCTCTAACCACCAACCTCTAATCAACTAATTACTGTATATCCCCGTAAGCTTCTAATATCTTACGTACTAATTTGTGCCTTACTACGTCTTCGCCGCTTAAGTATACTATCTCGATACCTTTGATATCGGTCAGGATCCTTAAAGCAGTGTGCAGGCCGGATTGTTGTTTTTTTGGCAAATCAATCTGTGTTACGTCGCCGGTTACAATAAATTTAGCTGATGGCCCCATACGGGTCAGGAACATTTTGAGCTGCATATCCGTAGCGTTCTGGGCTTCATCCAAAATAACAAAACAGTTATCAAGGGTACGGCCACGCATAAAGGCAAGCGGTGCAATCTCAATGGTGCGGTTCTCCAGGTAAACCTTCAGTTTTTCGGCCGGGATCATATCATCAAGCGCATCATATAACGGCCTCAGGTATGGGTCGATCTTTTCTTTAAGGTCGCCGGGTAAAAAACCAAGGTTCTCCCCTGCTTCAACCGCCGGGCGGGTTAGTATAATGCGTTTAATCTCTTTGTTTTTAAGTGCCCTTACGGCCAATGCCACCGCGGTATACGTTTTACCGGTACCCGCAGGCCCGATTGCAAAAAGGATATCGCTTTTGTTAATACTATCAACCATGCGGCGCTGATTGGTGGTACGCGCCTTAACCATTACGCCGTTAGGCCCAAACACAATCACTTCACCACTCGCAAATTTATCTGCAGCAGCGGGTTCGGATGTGGTTGCATTATTAACCTTCGAACCAAGGATCCGCTCGAGATCAGTTATGTTGAGATTTTCAAATTTCTCAACATGATTTATCAGATGGGAAAATTTTTCCTGGAAAATATTCAGTTCGTTATCATCGCCCAAAACCTTCACTTCACTGCCGCGGGCAACTATTTTAAGCTTGGGGTATTGTTTCTTAATGATCTCAAAATGATCATTATTAGGCCCCACAGTACTGCAGGGTTTACGTTTTCAATTGATAGCTTAAGTTCGTTCAATACTAATTTGATTTTTTTAGTTACGGATTTTTATGAATTAAAAATTGAATATTTGTAGCTTCAAATGCTACTACAAGATTAGCAATAAATATTTATAAAATTAATGGCAATTATAACATTAACTACTGATTTAGGCGATAAAGATATTTACCAGGCTGCGTTAAAAGGCAGTATCTACAAATTGTTGCCTACAGTAAATATTGTTGATATTACCAACAGTGTTGCAGCCTTTAATGTACAGCAGGCCGCTTTTATACTTAAAAACAGTTTTCATTATTTCCCTGAAGATACCGTACACCTTATCGGTATTGATACCGTTTATAATGACCATACCAAATACCTCGCTATCCGCTACAAAAAGCACTACTTTGTGGGGGCTGATAACGGTATTTTTTCGCTGATGTTTGACCAGGAGCCTGAAGAGATAGTTGAGATCAACATTATGCAGGACCTTAAATTCCTCCACTTCCCCCTGGCCGATATCTTTGTTAAAACGGCCTGCCATTTAGCCAAAGGCGGCAAGCTGGATGAAATAGGCCTGCCGGTGAGCGATATTGAAAACAAAATGAATTTGCAGCCTGTTATTGAAAAAAACATGATCAAAGGTGTTGTAATTTATATCGATTCATTTCAGAATGTGATAACCAATATAACCAAGGAGTTTTTTAACAGCGTGCAGCAAGGCAGGCGTTTTGTGCTCAATTTTAAGCGCAATGAAACCATAAACCATTTAAGCTGGCATTATAATGAAGTACCCGTTGGCGAAAAACTTTGTTTGTTTGGTATCAGTGACCATTTGGAAATTGCCATAAATAAAGGCAATGCAAGTGGCCTTCTGGGCCTGAACCTGAATGATAAGGTGATCATTGAATTTCAATAAGGTATTTATATAAATGAAAAAAACTGTACTGATTTTTTTATTTTGCTTGATAACAATCGGTTGGGCATCGGCCCAAATCCCCGTTAACTCCGATTCTGTAGCTTACCAGCTTCAGCGTAAAAAAATAAATAATATGCTGGCGGCCCGTAAACAAAAATTCGGGCAATATGACCAAAGCCTGGGCCAGCATACCGGCATTTTCGGCTTTCAAACCAAAGGTGATGTCCGACGTTCGGCCGGCATCCTGATGGATATCGCCAAAACAGACGATGCTATTTTTAAAGAGCTCAAGATCCTGCTTGAATACCGTGATTTTCAGCAAAGGCAGATCCAAAGTCACAGCAAGGAGGCAGAAACTACAGCTGCCGGTTATATACAGGTAATTAACAGGTTAAAGCAACAAAATGCGCATCTTAAACAACAGTTAAACAATTCAGAAGAGCACTTCAAAACCCGGCAAAACATATTTGTGTTAGTGATACTTTTCATGATTGCGTCAATTTTATTTCTGCTTGTTAAAAAGAACCGTGTTAAAGCGTAAATTCGCGGCTTATAACATTCAAACGCATACATGGCAAGAGGACGACTGAACAGTGGCAGCAAGGCCGAAGCAGAATTACCTAAAGCAAAAATAAACAGGAGCAGCCTGCGCAACGTAGCTAAACTGCTCACTTACTTAAAACCTTACCGGGTTAAATTCATAGCCGGATTAGTTTTCCTGTTTCTGTCAAGCCTGGTAGGCTTGGCATTCCCCGCCATTCTGGGCGCATTGATTGATGCAGCACAAGGCATTTATAAATACAAGTACCTGCCGCATGGCTTAAATGCCATTGCCATCATGGGTTTTATTATATTATTTGCACAGGCTTTTGTGTCGTTTTTCAGGGTGGTTTGGTTTGTACAGGTGGCCGAAAAATCTTTAGCCGATATCAGGCGTGATACCTATTTTAAGCTTATTACCTTGCCCATGAACTTTTTTGCCAATCGTAGGGTTGGTGAATTGAACAGCCGTATTTCTGCCGATCTTTCCCAAATCCAGGATACGTTGACCACCACTTTTGCCGAAATGATCCGCCAGTTGGTGATCATGATAGGCAGCACTACCTTACTGGCCATCGTGTCTATCAAACTTACACTTGCGCTATTAGCTATATTGCCATTCCTGGTTGCATTCGCTGTATTCTTTGGGCGATTTATCCGTAAGCTATCACGTGAGGCGCAGGACAAATTAGCCGAATCAAACACCATAGTTGAGGAAACACTGCAAGGCATTGCCAATGTAAAGGCATTTGTTAACGAGGCCTACGAAGCTAATCGGTACGACAAGATTTTACGCAAAGTGGTGAACATCGCCGTTCGCGGTGCAAAATTCAGGGGTACCTTTGCCTCATTCATCGTATTTTGCTTGTTTGGCACATTTGTAGGCGTAATTTGGTATGGCTCGGTGCTGGTAGCTAATCATGAAATATATGTAGGCGACCTTACTACTTTTATAATGTACTCGATATTTGTAGGCGCCGCTATGGGTAGCTTTCCAGATCTGTACGCCAATTTGCAAAAAGCGGTTGGCGCCAGCGAACGTGTACTGGAAATCCTTCACGAACAGGGCGAAGATATTTCGATTATTGAAAGCGAAAATGGCATTAAACAACCCATTAAAGGCGACCTTGCTTTTGACAATGTGGTATTCGCCTACCCATCCCGCCAGGAAATTACCGTTTTAAAAGGCATCTCTTTTAGTGCAGATGCCGGGCAGCGTGTAGCTATTGTTGGGCCAAGTGGTTCCGGTAAATCTACCATGGCATCATTGATCTTACAATTTTATCACCCACAAAACGGAAATATCTTATTTGATGGCAAGCCAGCCGACAATTACACCCTTACTGATATCCGTAACCAGGTAGCTATTGTTCCGCAGGATGTATTATTGTTTGGAGGCACCATAATGGAAAACATTGCCTACGGCAGGCTCAATGCATCAAAAGAGGATATCATACAAGCCGCCAAACGTGCCAACGCGCATCAATTTATCTCGTCCTTCCCCGAAGGTTATGAAACTATTGTTGGCGAGCGTGGTGTTAAATTATCAGGCGGACAAAGACAGCGGATTGCCATTGCAAGGGCGCTCCTTAAAAACCCATCTATACTGATACTTGATGAGGCTACATCTTCATTAGATTCAGAGTCAGAACGCCTGGTACAGGAGGCGCTGGAAGAGTTAATGAAAGACCGTACATCTATCATCATAGCCCACCGTCTGTCAACCATTCGCGAAGCAGATAAGATCATCGTACTTGAAAAAGGCCATATAGTTGAAAGCGGTAGCCACGTCGAACTCATTGGCAATGAACAAGGTCTTTATAAATACTTAAGCCAGCTCCAGTTTGAAAGCAATCAGGCTTAGCAACACTCCTTAAAACTTATTGGTTTATAACTAAACTTATAAAGCATTAATACGTTTACACTCGCAATAAAGCGGGTGTAAACCGTTATATTCACAAACTGAAGATTACTTACAACGTAATATAATTATCGATACCCGCTTTAGCACAGGTATCACTTATAAAAATGAAACTAACTATACACGGGGCGGCCCGGCAGGTAACCGGGAGCATGCATTTGCTCGAGGTTGGACAATATAAAATTTTAGTGGATTGCGGACTTGATTATGAAAAGGACCGCAGTATCATATCTAACGAAAACTTTCCTTTTCGGCCCGAAGACATTGACGTGGTAGTACTTACCCACGCTCATATCGACCATTCGGGCAACCTGCCTACCCTGATCCGCTTA
Source organism: Mucilaginibacter sp. P25 (assembly GCF_050859465.1). Taxonomy (NCBI): domain Bacteria; kingdom Pseudomonadati; phylum Bacteroidota; class Sphingobacteriia; order Sphingobacteriales; family Sphingobacteriaceae; genus Mucilaginibacter; species Mucilaginibacter sp. P25. Next base: position 5,554,504 of record NZ_CP193937.1, read on the forward strand.
GGTTTTGAGGGGCAGATCTTATGCACCCCTCCCACGGCAGACCTGACTGAATTATTGCTGCTCGATTCTGTAAACATATTCATGCGCAAAGCGGCAAGTAAGGGCGGTCACCACAAACGTGGCAGAGGCAAATTCAATACGCATGCCCAACCACTATACATGCAAAAGCATGTGATGGACACGGTTGAGCGCTTTGTTACCATAGGATTTAACAAACCGTTTAGGATTACCGGCGATATTGAGCTAACTTTTGTACCGGTAGGCCACCTGTTGGGCGCAGCAGCAGCTGTATTTAAAGTAAATGATAAAGGCGAAGAAAAATCCATCGCTTTTACCGGCGATATTGGCAGGAAGAATTACCCTGTTTTGAATGATCCGCAGCCCCTCCCTCCTGTTGATTTCCTGGTTTCGGAAGCAACTTATGGCGGCCGCTACCACAGTAAGGACAAATCCGTTGAGCAAACCCTGATAGAAGTTATTGAAAAAGCCTGTATTAAAGAGCAGGGCCGTTTAATTATCCCGGCATTCAGCATCGGGCGTACACAATCTTTGGTTTATACGTTGAACAAGATCTTTAGCACTGGTTTACTGCCGCCGGTTAAAGTTTTTGTTGATAGTCCGATGGCTACACAGGCTACCGAGGTATTCAGAAAATACCATAATCAGGTTAACCAGGAAGCACAGGAGTTTTACCAAAAACGTGGCGACGAATTTGAGCTTGATAACCTCACTTACGTAGAAACACTAAAGGATAGCCGGCAGATCTCCAATTATTGGGAACCCTGCATCATTATCTCATCTGCAGGAATGCTTGAAGGCGGCCGCATCCAGGACCATCTTTTTTATAACATCCAAAATTACTACGCCACCATCCTGTTCATTGGCTACTGCGCCAAAGGAACATTAGGCCATCGTTTGTTACGGGGAGATTCTATCGTCCACATTAAAGACCGTGAACTGGCCGTTTATGCCACCATCAAACAAACCGACGTACTAAGCGCCCACGGTGACCATGACGACCTGATGAATACCGTAAAAGCCATTGATAAAGCAAAGCTCAAACACATATTCCTGGTACATGGTGAAGGTGAAAGTATGCAGCTATTAGCCAATGACCTTGAAAAAGAAGGCTACGGAGTTACTTTGCCGGAGAAAGGTGTTAGTTATATAATTTAAATACATAATATTCGATGTCATTGCGAGAAACGAAGCAATCGCACGGAAGCATAGCTGCCCTGTAAAGCATGCGATTGCCACGCTACGCTCCTAATGACATAAGATATAAAACAAACGGCACGAATTGATGAAATTCGTGCTGTTTGTTTTATAGTTTGTATTCGTGTAATTCGCTCTAATTAGAGCAAATTCGTGTTATGCTTTTTTGAAATGCTCGATAATTAAGCTTGCAAGCTCTACACCGATCCTTTCCTGAGCCTCATTGGTAGCAGCACCAATGTGTGGGGTTAAGGAAATTTTTGGATGGGTTAAGATTTCAGCGCGAGGGGCTGGCTCATTGTCGAACACGTCAAGTGCTGCAAATGAAACCTGGCCGCTGTTTAGAGCGTCAACCAAAGCAAGTTCATCAATTAAACCACCGCGTGAGATGTTTACCAGGCCAACACCTTTTTTAGTTTTAGCCAATTCCTCAGCACCAAAAAGGGCTTTGTCGATAAATGGAGTATGTAGGGTAATGAAATCTGCAGTAGTGATGATTTCATCAAGAGTAGCTTTTTTAACAGATGCTTTAACAGTGATACCACCGCCTAAAACAAGATCCAGCTCGGGGTTAAAATCAAAAAGATCATAAGCTAAAACATCCATACCAACACCGATAGCTATTTTAGCTACTTCCCTGCCGATACGACCAAAACCTACGATACCTAAAGTTTTACCGCGAAGCTCAACGCCTTTAGCATAAGCTTTTTCAGGTCGTTAAATTTGGTACCGCCATCAACAGGCATTTTACGGTTGCTATCAGGTAAAAAGCGTACAGCGCCAAATAAGCTGGCGAACACCAACTCAGCAACTGATAATGAAGAAGATGCTGGCGTGTTGTAAACACCAATGCCTTTTTCTTTGGCATAATCAACATCAATATTATCAACACCTACACCACCACGACCAATCAGTTTAAGATTAGGGGTAGCGTCGATCAATGCCTTACGTACTTTAGTAGCGCTACGTACGGTAATAGCATCATAGTTTTTCAATTTTTCAGGAAGCTCGTCCTGTGGGATATTGTTGGTATCAACGAAAAAGCCGGCATCTTCCAGCATTTTCTTACCTATCGGGTCGATACCGTCATTAGCTAATATTTTGATCATGTCTAAAGTTTTGCCCCCGGCCCCCTAAAGGGGGAGTGATTATTCCATATCTTTAAGGGCCGGGGGTAATTATTTAAAATTGTTGTTCCCCCTTTAGGGGGTTAGGGGCTACTTATTCTTTTCAGCAAATTCCTGCATTACGTCAATCAGCACATAGATGCTGCTTATTGGCAATGCGTTGTAAATTGAGGCGCGGAAACCACCTACGCTCCTGTGGCCTTTGATACCTACTATACCGCGTTCTTCGGCAAGTTTCAGGAATGGTTTTTCCAACTCAGGGTTTTCCATTACGAAGCATACATTCATTTTTGAACGGTCTTCAACGGCGGCCACTGCTTTGAACAATGGGTTGCGGTCAATTTCTTCGTAAAGTACACGTGCTTTGGTAATGTTTTCCTGCTCAATTGCCGGTACACCGCCTTTTGCTTTTAGCCACTTAAGGGTAAGCATTGATACGTAGATAGCAAATACCGGTGGGGTATTATACATTGAACCACCTTCAATTTGAGTTTGGTAGTTGAACATTGCGGGGATTTTGCGACCGGTTTTACCCAGCAGGTCGTCCTTAACAATAACCAAAGTAACACCTGCAGGACCCATGTTTTTCTGAGCACCGGCATAAATCAAACCAAAATCGGCAACGTTAACCACGCGGCTGAAAATATCTGACGACATATCGCAAACCACCGGAATTGGCGATTTAAAGAACTCCTGTAACTGCGTACCGTAAATGGTATTGTTAGAAGTAATGTGAATATAAGCAGCATCAGCCGGGATTTCAAAATCCTTAGGGATGTAAGTAAAGTTGGCCTCTTTTGATGAAGCTACAATTTGTACTTCGCCAAAATACTTGGCTTCTTTTAAAGCTTTGTTAGCCCAAACACCGGTTTCCACATAAGCAGCTTTGCCGCCTTCTGGTAACAGGTTGTAAGGAGCTAAAGCAAATTGGGTGCTGGCACCGCCTTGCAGAAACAATACCGAATAACCTTCAGGAACGTTGAACAATTCTTTTACCAGGGTAACAGCTTCGTCTAAAACGGCCTCAAACTCTTTTGATCGGTGCGAAATTTCAAGCAAAGAGAGTCCAGTACCATTAAAATCAATAACTGCTTCTGAAGCTTGCTTTAAAACTTCGTGTGGTAGAATGCCAGGTCCGGCACCAAAATTATGTTTCATAATATTAACGAATTGTAGGTTCTAAATACACTATTAGGAAGTTTGTATTTTGTTGGGCCGAAGTTAATTAATTTGACAAAATATATAGACATTATTTACATTTTTTGAAAAAATATACAATTAATCAACAAACGGGCCTTTGATTGCAAATAATTAAACCAACCCTACAGGGCTGGTTTAATTATTATCATTATAATAACTTTTAGGGATGTTTGAGTTTTGAAATTGCGGCCACCTGGTTGGCCGACGAGAACACTGAAGTGCCTGCAACAAACACATTTGCTCCTGCTTCTATCAGTTTGGTGATATTGTTGGCATCCACCCCACCGTCAATCTCAATTAACAGACCGGGATTTTTTTGGCACTTAGTGTCCTGAGTTCTTTGATCTTTTTATAGGTATTTTCAATAAAATGCTGTCCGCCGAAGCCGGGGTTAACCGACATGATCAAAACCATGTCCAAATCCGCAAGGATATCTTCCAAAGTAGATACAGGTGTGGCCGGATTAATAGCCACGGCGGCTTTGCAACCTAATTGCTTAATAGCCTGAATGGTGCGGTGCAAATGCGGACAGGTTTCCTGGTGAACAGTAATACTATCGGCACCGGCATCTTTAAATGCCTTAAGATAACGATCGGGGTCAACTATCATCAGGTGAACATCGAGCGGTTTGGAAGCGTGTTTTTTTACTGCGCTTACAACCGGGAAGCCAAAAGAGATATTTGGAACAAACATGCCATCCATAATATCAACGTGGATCCAGTCGGCTTCGCTGTTATTGATCATTTCAATATCGCGTTGCAGGTTGGCAAAATCGGCCGCTAAGATAGATGGTGCTATGAGGTGATTCATATGCAAATATATAAAAGCAGGTAATCTATGGGACTGATAGTGTAATTATTTTTATGATATAATTGTAAAAAAGTGCCTGTCCCAAAATCGCCGTTCTCCATAAAAAAATGAAATCATGCAGACTCCGTTTTTTAACTGTTCCATTTTTTGAGTGTAAAAACATGAAACACATTGAAAATTAAACACACTGATAATCAATAATTTAATATTCCACCCGAAACACCACTAATAGCTGATAATCAAAGAATAAAACTTTTGAGAATAAAAACATGCGTTTCAAAAAGCACTTTCTTTACCCCCGCTTTTGGGTGATTTTTTGGTTGTTTTTCTGATTTTTTTCCTAAAACTTAAAATTGACCGAAAGGTGCTGACAGAACGCCGCCACCAAAAAATGCGGTTAATTTAGCTAAAGCTGAAGGCTTTTAACATACTCAACCACCGGTTACGCTGCGCTAAACCCGCGGCAGCTATTTTAAAATCTAAACCCAATAGATATATAAGGCAACGAGCCTTCTTTTGAAAAGCCCATTACGGCTTCAATCAGCACCAATTGCGCTGGAATAATATACAAACCGCCGCCATACCCATCGTGCCACCTGTCCGATGATTCGCCGGGGACCCATACCCTGCCTATATCATTAAAACCGATTAAACCCAATGAGCCCGGCAACAGGTATGAAGTAAAATCCAATACTTTTAACCGCATCTCCAGGTTGTTATAGGCTATAGTACGACCGGTAAACCTGTTGGTATGAAAGCCGCGGAAGTTTTGCGCCCCGCCTAATTTCATCTGCTGAAAATATGCTGCATTACCTACCGTAGTACCTAACCCGGTGCGGTTAGCAATTACCAATACCGAGTCCTTGTCGGGATTTAAATAGAAACTAAACTCCGATAACACCTGGCCGTAAGTATTGTGACTTCCCGAGCCGCCGCCGCTAAAGCCGCTTACAGTGGTTGTCCATAAAATGCCTTGTGTTGGGATGATCAGTTTATTCCGCGTATCAACCGTTGCATTAGCTGTTAAGCCGCCGTAGACCTTAGTGCCAAATACCTTCTCATCCGGAAACGCGGCATTATAGCCATTCAAAAATCTTTCGGTGTTGTTGGAGGCTTTGCTGTTGTAAAACTGCCCTGCAACGCCGGCGCTCACGTGTAGGTTTCCAAAACTGCTGTGCAGGGAAACGTCGCCGGTAACATAGTCGTAGCGATTACGATAATAGGAGATCTTCCTGTCGTCCTTATTCTCAAAAACAGTGTTATTTCCTATTCCGAAAAAATTGCTGAGGTTGCTTGGCCCGCGCGAAAGCAGGTTAATCTTCAGGTCGTTTTCACCGACGGCTTTTTTCCAGTCGGCGGTATAGGTAAACAAAAATGATTTACGCCCCAGTGAATAATTGGTCAAAAATTCTTCGCGGAAAGCATAGGGTTCCTTGCGAAACCCGTGCCGCTCGTATGAGAAACCTCCAATCAACAAAATGCCAATATCATTACTGTAATTAGCCAGGATAATAGGCTCAAACCTGTCGAACTTAAAGGCAGTTTTATCATAGCTATTTACCGCCGTGTCTGTTGATGTACGGTTTTTAGCCAGCGATGAAGGAGGAAGTACATTTTTTTGATCCGAACGATCATAAATATAGGTTTTGCCTTTATTATTTAAACTGCTGTCTACAGCAAACGTATCCATGCCCTGCCCCCTATCATCCGCACAGTTATGGGTGATGGCGTTGAGCCCGTCACCTTAAATAAATCATCGCCATCAAAACCATACATCCTGATCTCTTTGGTAACATCGGGTTTAAAAGTACGCTGGTAGGTAACCTTATCAACGCTGCCGTCTTTCTTTATCTTATTTATAGTAAGCGTGATGTCACCATTAGTTTCATGAGCCACAGTAAATTTGTCCGTTTTATCACTCGCTGGTACATCTACATATGTGGAGATGAATTTATAATATTCGAGTGCCTGTTTTTGCAGGATGTTGCGCCTCGCTATCATTTTGCTGATGATCTCAGGCCCCGAAAGTTTGTAGATGGTATCGGGCATTAAATGCACCGCTTTTTTGATCAGGTCATCGGTCAGTTTGTTTTGTACATAGGCTATCTGTTCTTTCCAGTCGTCTTCGCTCAACTGGTTCAGGAAATAGCGGTCGAAATAGCGGGCATTGAAATTCCATCCATTGATATCCCTGATCTCGTCACTATAACCCTGAAATTTTGATTTAAGCCATTGATGTGCTACTATCCAGGGCAATACGCCCGAAGTTTTATAGTACACCTGGTCACGGTCGCGCGGAACGGGTTCATATACGGTTTCATGTTTTCCATCTATTTTTTCCCAGCGCCATTGGTCTTCGTGCCTGTCCCAATCGCCCAAAAGCATATCAAGCAAGCGGGCACGCAGCACAATCTTTTGGTCAACACGGTTATCATTGTCATCCTGCAGTTTGCGTTGTACCTTTTCGGTATTATCCGTTTTTTCGGCATCGAGCGGCTCACGCTCTTCAAATAAAAACACCTGATTAGCAAAATCCTTTTGATACTCACCAAAAGCAGGATCATCGGGTACATAAAAAATTTTAGGATTAGAATGCGGAACCCCAAGCGCTTCGGCCAGCGGCGGTACTGTGAGTGCCGAGAATGGATGTGCGGCCGATACCTGATCTTGCAGGATATCTTTGGCTACCGTTGGCCGCAGATCAACAGGCAGACCTTTTTCAGGATACTTTTGAATGGTGCGCAGTACCCATTGCTGGCCGGTAGGATCCTGCAGGCGTAATGATTTTGTTTGCTTCCCCCGCCTCTTTGCAGTATTTTAAGTCCACCCTTTTCGGCGGTAAGGTGAAATACCGGCAAGGTGACGGGTGCCGCCCAAAGCTTGCGGTAATTATCGCCTAAAAAAATTGGTGGGTACCGCTTACATTATTATAAGATGGCTCAATGGCCAGTTTAATACTATCGGCAGGGGTTTGAGCATATGAAATATTGCCGGCTAAGCACAAGCCTGCCGTTAAAAAAAGGATAAAGCGTTGAACAGTTTTTTGCCGCCCATGAGGTTTTGTAAGTAATGCGTCAGTAGAATAATGCATATTACAAAATAGTTTTAATTATACACAGGGAAATTACTTTAAAATGCATGGTGAGCAGCTGTTTAAAAAAACAGAATATTCATTGCCGTTGGTTTTAACCAACGGAATAAAAAGCTAAAAAGTCTTGGCTTCAGCCTAATTATGCAAGCGAATTTGGGCTGAAGCCCTCATGTTGCTACTCATTATTCCGTTGGTTAAAACCAACGGCAATGAAGTTTTATCTACCTCTAAACGATATTCTTCAAGCTTTGACAGTTTCTAAGAAGAATCGAACAAATAAAAACTCCCGCACTATTTTTCCGAATTAACCTAATTACACTAATTTCAAATTTACGCCATTGAAAAATTCGTGTAATTCGATTAATTGAGACAAGTATGAAAAACAATTCGCGTAGAAATTTCTGATCCTATTGTTAAAACTTGATTACTATCTGCCCTGATTAATCAACGCATGCATCACCTGCTCTTTAAGCTGCCTGCTGATTGGCACCTCAAATGTGCCTATATGCAGCATATTTCCTTCTATCGATGTAATTTTATTATTGGCTACAATGTATGACTTATGGGTTTGCATGAATTTACGTGGAGGCAGTTTTTCGGCAAAGGCCCGCAGGGTACTGTGGGTTATAATCTTACGCGCCGGGGTATAAACCTCAACATAGTTTTCCATGCCTTTAATGAACAACACTTCGTCAAAAATTATCTTCTCGAGCTTACCATTGCTTTTAACAAACAGATAATCTACACTATCTGTATTGTTCCTCAAATCAAAGTAATCCTTAGCTTTAAAGGCTGCCTTCATAAAACGCTCAAAAGGTATAGGTTTAAGGAGATAGTCGAGCACATCCAGGTCGAAACCATCAGTAGCATATTCTTTAAAAGCAGTAGTGAAAATCACTTTTGGCGGGTTGGGCAGCGAACGAATAAATTCAACGCCGGTTAAATGCGGCATCTGGATATCCAGGAACAGCAGGTCTACAGGTTGCTGCGCTAACAACGCTCCTAATTCCATAGCATCTTCACATTGCGCTTTCAGGTCGAAAAAGCCAGCTTTTTTAACATAGCCTTCAGGCCCTTACGGGCAAAGGGTTCATCGTCGGTAATAATGCAGCTGATTAATGCCATCTTCTAAATATTCAATTCAAGTATTGCTGTATAATGATCTTCTTCGCGGCCAGCAGTTAGTTTATGTTTATCCGGATAAAGCAATTGCAGCCTGCGGCTTAAGTTTTCCAAACCAATACCGCTGTAATTATCGGGGGCTTTCATATTCGCGGGTACATCATTATAAACTTTAAAAACAAATCTATTGTCAATAATGCAGCCTTCAATGGCTATTTTATATTCACCACCTATATATTTAAAGGCGTTTTCAACCAGTGGAAGCAAAAGCAGCGGAAAGATGAGCTGATCCGTTAAACATCCTTCAAAATTAACACTGAGCTGCATTTTGCTGCTCGCCCTGATCTGCTGCAGGCGGATATAATTTTCAAGATACTCCAGCTCCTGCTTAACGGGCACTTGCTGGTGTTGGTCATAAAGCTGATAGCGCAACAGGCTCGATAGTAACTCGGTACTCTTTTTTGCGCCGGGCACATCTTCATCCATCTGGAAATAAATAGTATTCAGGGCATTAAATAAAAAATGCGGATGATATTGAGCTTTTAGAAACTTCAATTCAGTTTCCAGCTGGTCGTTGGTTAACTTTTCCAGTTGCATCTTATTATTTACATAAGCCTTTAGCCAGGTACTGCTACGTGCAATTCCATAATAAACAATAGCGTACAAAGTGGGGATCATGTTAATATCAGCCACATCTGCCCAGGGTATTAGCTCATCTATGCCCTGGCTTACGTGCAGAGCCATGACCATCGGAACAAATACGACGTTCACTAATATCAAATTTGCTCCCACCAATATGGCCAACTCCCTAACTACAGCCCCGTAGGATAGCTGTACCGTCCGGTGCCTGTCATAGTACTTAAAAAGCCGTTCAAAAATATAGATTGCCAAATAGCCAACCAATATTGAACAGGCCATTTCAATGCCATTAACATAAAAATCTCTTTCCCAAAAATGCTGACCAATGTCAGTATCATGCAATAGCCTGATGGTAAAATAAACCAGTAGGCCATACAGTGCCGGAAAAATGTACTTCCTGAAAAATTTCATATCAGCAAATTACAAATTTAAGGCAGAAAGAATAGGTTCGGGTTTTGTCTCTACTATCTCCCGGATCGGCACAGTTTTGAGTTTTTCCTTTGGTTTCATACCGAATAAAAACCGGGTTAAAGCATAAGGGCGTACTAACAAATGATAGGTAAGCACCGTTACAAAAAAGGTAATACCCACCGTATAAATATATTTTGATAGGATGCTTTCATTTTGCGTTTGCACAATATAATAGGCAATTAATACAATAACGGTTTGGTGCAATATGTAAAACGGATATACCGCCTGGTTTAAATAATTGAGCGCGTTATGAGGCTTATTTAAATAATGTTTGCCATAGCCAACCAGCGCCAACACCCATCCCCAGGCAATAATTGGGCGCAATGCGGTAAAAGCATAGGAGAATGCGATATTTTGAAAAGGCCAGTGGGGATGCAAGGGTTCGATACCGTTCCAGCGCATTACTTCCCATGTCATCAGGCTTAAAAAACCGATGGTTAAAGCAAAACGGCGGTTGCGCTCAAGGCTATCCATCAGTTTAGATTGAAGGATACAGATAAAACCTGCCAGGAGGAACAATAACCAGTAAACAGAGTAACTGCCATCATGGATCAGGTCGTTGGTTTCGGGCAGGTCCCAACTGGTGAAGGTAAACCAAAGGATTCCGGGCAGCATTAATAGGTAAACCCATTTCCCCCGGGCCAAAATGGCAAGCTTTTGTTTAAAACCATTGCTTTTGGGCGAGATCATCCAGGCAAATAAAGGCGCGAAGATGAGGTCATAAAGAAACAGATAGGCAATAAACCAAAGATGGTGCCAGCTGAAATTGCCTTTGGGATATGGCTGAAAGTTAAATGTACTGGGATAAAAATCCAGGAATGAGCCTTTGTAGCCATTGGCCAATCGTTCCATGTAAATTTGCGGTGGCACAATGATGAACATGCCCACCAAAAGCGGAATAAAAAGACGGCGGAAACGCAAACCGATGAAACTGAGTGTAGAGCGCCGCTGCATCATGTAGTAACTCACGGTACCTGAAATAAAAAAGAGCAGCGGCATGCGAAAAAGGTGCAAAAAGTGATTTGATTCCATCATCAGGTTGCTGGTTTCGTGGTTTTTGATGTGCCAGCCATCCTCAGCAACAAAAGGCATTGCCGAATGAAAAAATAACACCCCCAATATGGATAAGATCCTCAACCAATCGAGGTAGGTTTGACGTTGTGTGGTTTCCATGATTTCTTTTTTATCAAAAGAAGTCACAACCTACCGCCCCATAAAATTACTTTGACCAATGGTAAAAAGCCTTTGACCATTGGTTGAAAACAAGAACATTTCCCACGGCGGCCAGAGGCCGCGTGATAGTTGCCACCCGGCTGGAGCCGAGCGGCGGCGGAGTTTATCCGCTATTTCAAAGGAACAAGCGAGGCGATGAAACCCCTCCCTACACCCTCCCAAGGGAGGGAATCGCACAATCCGGCGCTTTTTCAAATAATCAACTCGTCACAAAAAGATCAACGTAATCAACGCAATCAAAACAGTCAACGGTCAGCCGCGCATAAACGGATTAAAATTCCTTGTACCAATTTCCATCCCTGCCGCCCGGCAGATGGTTTTATCGCCGAACTTGAAATTGATCTGGTCCATGGCCTGGTAAAGTTTGATGCGTTCCTCATTATCCTCAAACAGGTTGATCTGGTAACTGCCCGTACAAAGATCACTCAACCGCACACCTATCAACCTGATGGGCCGGTGCTGGTCCCAGGCCATTTTAAGCAGGTTTTTTACACCGGGAATCAGGATGTGTTCTGCCGCCGTAAGTGCTATTTTTTGCTGTTGGGTATGGGTTTCAAAATTACCGTATCGCAACTTAATAGCCATGCATGATGAAAGCTTATTTTCCCGTCGTAGTTTGGATGACAGCTCTTCGGTCATGGATACTAAAGTAGTTTCAAGTGTGCGGTGATCAGACACATTAGTATGGAAAGTATGCTCGGTGCTGATGGATTTCCTGTCGGAATGCGGAACGATTTCGCTATGATCGATACCATTGGCTTTTTCCCAAAGCGAATGCCCGTATTTACCAAAAACTGTTTCCAGGAAACGGATATTGGTACGTTGCAGATCACCTATTTTTTCGATGCCGTATTGATATAACTTATTGCGGGTACTTTCGCCCAGGCCGGGTATCTTACCAATGTTAAGCGGCGCCAGGAACTTCAGCTCATCACCATGCTTTACAAACATTTGTCCGTTAGGCTTGGCCTGGTTAGTGGCCATTTTGGCTATCGTTTTACCCGATGCCATACCGAAGGATATAGGCAGGCCCGTTTCTTTAATTACTTTCTGCCTAAGTTTGGTGGCTTCATGGTAACAATCAAAAAAACGGTCCATACCGGTGTAATCAATGTAAAACTCATCAACCGATGTTTTTTGATACAGGGGTACCGTATCGTGAATGATCTGCGTAACCTCGCGTGAGGCTTCGCCATAGCGCCCGTGCGAACCGCGAATAAGAATGGCATGCGGACAAAGCTTTAAAGCTTGCCGGGTAGGCATAGCCGAATGCACACCAAAAGCCCTCGCCTCATAACTGCAGGAAGCCACAACTCCCCTTTCGGCCGAGCCCCCTATGATCACAGGCTTACCGATCAGTTCAGGATGAAACTTCCGCTCTACTGAAACGAAGAACGAATCAAGATCGATATGAACAATATAACGTTTAGCTTCCACATACCAAAAATGCTAACATTTTTTGTATTTTGCTAATTTTATTAGCATATTTGACATATAGAAATTGTGAAGCAAATGAGTATATATGAAGACTACCTGCTGTTATTATCGCCTCCCGACACGGTGAAGCATGAGATTGCGCGTTACAAAAAGGCATCGGCGAGGCTTATTGGCAGTTACCAAAGCATGGATTCGCCTGCTCATATCTCTATACAACACCTGGAGAGGCAAAAGCCCTTTATGGCCGATAAAAACCTGGAATTGATGGAACAGGCCCTGAATACCATGCCACCGGTATTGCTGCATATGGATGGTTTTTATCATTTTACCCACTTGCACAGCCGCATGACCATTTATGCCAACATCCGCGCAACACCCGCTACCGACGAATGGTTTAACACCTTAAAAAGAAGCTGCGCATTAAAAAAATCTTATCCCACATGTAACGGTTGTGCGTGATATTGCCGAAAAAGATTTCGACACACTTTGGCCGCATTTTAAGCATAAAAAATTGGTGGAGCCTTTTTGGATCAAAGAACTTACCATATTGAAACGCGATACACTTGACGCCTTTGCCAAATGGGATAAGTTTAAAACTTTTGAATTTAAAAACATGACCGGCCCCGGCTATACCCGCGATGAACTGGAACTACTTAAAGCCGGCGACCCTGATCAGATCAATTTATTCATTTAAAATTTAACAATCATGGACTACGCATTTTATCATTTTATCCTCCCGATACCTGATCATGTAGATGTTATGATCCGGAAATTAAAAAGCGAAGCAAAACGTGTTATCGGTAATTATCCCAGCATGCATGCCCGGTCGCATATCACCATAAACAATTATCCGCGCAAACCGCTTGATGTAGACGTTCAGGGCTTCTCGTTTTTGAGCCGTAAACTTAGTTTGCTGCCTCCCGTTGTTTTTGAAACAGATGGATTTGATTGCTTTAATGAGAGTAATGACTATAACAAAACCATTTTTGCCAGGCTTAAGCTCACCGAACAAAATAAATATTGGATTAAACTATTGAAGGGTATTGTTGGCGATAGCAGTACCATACCTCATATTACCATAGCAAGGGCCATAACGCCCGAACAATTTAACCTGCTTTGGCCCTATTTTCAAAAAAGGGAAATGAAGGTAAAATTTGTTGTGAACCGGCTTACTATTTTAAAAAATTTGTTGCTTGATCTCGACCAACATGCCAAAACTTATCGGGAATTTGAATTTCGGGGAGATGAAAACGTGTTAACGAAGTATGATAACCTGGCAATAGCAAGGCAAATTAAAAATTATCCATCTATAAATCAACAGATAAGCCTTTTTTAACATTTTCTTAACCATAAACGCTACCTTTTTCTATATTTGCGCCGGGGTAAGTCTTTTACGGCCAGCTCCTCTTGAACTCCCCCAGGGTGGGAACACAGCAAGGGTAGAGAGTTGAGCGGCGCGATAAAAGTAGCTTACCCTTTTTTATTTTCTTATTTTTGCCGCACCGGCAAAAATGCCCCGAACCTGCACAGGTTCATGATTTCTTAAATTTCATAAAGTACATCAAATGCTTGATATATTTATTATTGGCGGTGGCCCGATAGGTTTAGCTTGCGGACTTGCTGCTCAAAAAGCCGGTTTAAGTTTCGTAATTGTCGAAAAAGGCACGCTTGTAAATTCATTGTACAACTATCCCGCTACCATGACGTTTTTCTCCACATCTGAGAAATTGGAGATCGGCGGCGTTCCCTTTGTTACTGTACATAACAAGCCTACCCGCAATGATGCTTTGGAATATTATCGCCGCGTAGCACTTTCAAATAACTTGCCCATTCATCTTTTTGAAGAAGTTACTGAAGTAAAGCCGGAAAATGGCTTTTACACCATCACCACAAAAAAGGCAACCTACCAGGCTAAAAACGTGATCCTTTCAACCGGCTTTTATGATATCGCGGTAAATCTTGATATCCCCGGCGAAAACCTTCCCAAAGTAAAACACTACTACCAAGACCCTCATTATTATACCCTGCAAAAAGTGGTGGTAGTTGGCTCAAGCAACTCGGCCATTGATGTGGCCCTGGAAACCTACCGTAAAGGTGCCGAGGTAACACTGGTGATCCGCGGCAGCGAGGTAAGCAACCGGGTTAAATATTGGGTAAGGCCGGATATTATTAACCGCATCAAAGAAGGAAGCATTAAAGCCTATTTCAATTCAAACCTCGAAGCCATCCGCGAAAATGAAGTCGATATTCAAACCCCGGAAGGCTTGATCACCATTCCCAACGATTTTGTAATGGCGATGACGGGCTACAAGCCCAATTTTGAGTTCCTGAAAAAGCTCGGTATTATTCTTTCTGAAGATAAATTTATTCCGCAATACAACCCCGAAACCATGGAAACAAATATGCCTGGTTTATACCTTGCAGGTGTGGTTTGCGGCGGCCTTGATACCCATCTTTGGTTCATCGAAAACTCGCGCATTCACGCTGATATGATCATCAATGATATTGTTGAAAAGAAATGAATGGTTGATTGGGTTGATTAGGTGAATGGTTATTGCTGTAAATCTGCGAGTTACAACAACAAACCAACCACTCGTTCAATAAACTTAATCAACCATTCACCAACCAACAAATAATCACATTTTTTTCTTGTATAAATAAAATTTTATAGCCTAATTTGCAGCAAATTAAAAACACAGTAATTCAACAAAAAAATGAATACACCAAGCTTAAATAAGCCCGCTACAAGAGCAAATTTTGCTCCGGTTGCTGCTGCCTTGGGTTCAACTGTTTTTTTAAACTGCCCTCTCCGACGAAGGACCTACATGCCACGGGTTTGAATTAATTTTTCTCCTGTCCACACAAAAAGAGTTTTTTAAACGTCTTTTTAAAAAAACCATCTAATTATTTAAGGCTTATAAAGCCAATTAATTTCACGGTAATTATCTATTTAAATGACAATACAAGATTTTGATATTCAGGTTGCTACTGCACAGCATGTAGATTATGCCACTATGATTTGCGATGAGATGGCCGAATCGGCCAAGGCGCGCGGAACTGGTATAGCTACACGCTCGCCCGAATACGTTGCTAATAAAATGCTGGAAGGCAAGGCTGTTATAGCCCTGCATAAAGACGGTACCTGGGCCGGTTTCTGCTATATTGAAACCTGGAGCCATGGCGACTTTGTTGCTAACTCGGGACTTATTGTTAATCCGCAGTTCCGTAAGGCGGGATTGGCAAAAGCCATCAAACACCGAATTTTCCAGTTATCGCGTACCAAATACCCTAATGCCAAAATATTTGGGTTAACAACCGGTTTGGCGGTAATGAAGATCAACTCGGAGCTTGGTTACGAGCCCGTTACCTATTCAGAACTAACCCAGGACGAAAACTTTTGGGCCGGCTGCAAAAGCTGCGTAAACTTTGACATTTTAACCAGCAAAAACCGCAAAAACTGCATGTGCACCGCCATGCTTTTTGATCCTGCCGAAAAACAAAAGGAATACGAGGAGAAAATGCAGCGCATTACGCACAAAGCGACTTTGCTTGAGCGTATTGAGAACGCCATAAAGAAACGTATAAAACATGATGTTTAGGATTTAGGTAAAAGGTTAACACCTGTAAATTAATAAAACAGATCACCATAATTGATAAGTAAAGCTTTAAGCCTTGTGCCTTTAGCTTTAAGCTCACCAAAAACATGAAGAAAAAAGTAGTATTAGCTTATAGCGGAGGTTTAGATACCTCTTTTTGCTGTATTTATTTAACACAGGACCTTGGTTATGAGGTTCACTCGGTTATTGTAAATACCGGCGGTTTTAGCGAGGAAGAGTTAAAAGGCGTTGAAGAACGCGCTTATAAAATGGGCGTTACTTCTCACCATGTGGTTGATGAAACCGAAAACTTTTACAATACCTGCGTACGCTTTTTAATTTACGGCAATGTATTAAAAAACAACACCTATCCGCTATCGGTAAGCGCCGAGCGCGTAAGCCAGGCTACAGCTATTGCTAACTACGCTAAAGAAATTGGTGCTGAATTTGTTGCCCATGGCAGTACAGGCGCAGGTAATGACCAGGTGCGTTTCGACATGATCTTTAACATCCTTGTACCTGAAGTAAAGATCATCACCCCTATCCGCGACCTGAAACTAAGCCGCGAAGAAGAGATAGAATACCTGAAAAAACATGGTGTTGATATGAACTTCGAGAAAGCCAAATACTCTATCAACAAAGGGATCTGGGGTACATCAGTAGGTGGTAAAGAAACTTTGACTTCAAACCTTGGCCTGCCAGAAGAAGCATGGCCTACACAGGTAACTGCTTCTGAAGTAAAAGATCTTGTGCTTACTTTTGAAAAAGGCGAGTTGGTAGCCATCGGTGATGAAAAATACGATCATCCAACAAAAGCTATCCAGGCCTTACAGGCTATTGCTCAGCCTTATGGCATTGGCAGGGATATTCACGTTGGTGATACCATTATCGGTATTAAAGGCCGTGTAGGCTTTGAGGCCGCCGCTCCTATGGTGATTATTAAAGCTCACCATACTTTAGAGAAACATGTGCTAACCAAATGGCAGCTTTCATGGAAAGATCAGTTATCATCTTTCTATGGCAACTGGCTGCATGAAGGTCAGTTTCATGACCCGATCATGCGCAATATCGAGGCCTTTTTAACCGATACTCAGAAAAACGTTACAGGTAAAGTATTTGTTCAGTTGCACCCATATCGCTTCCAGGTGGTAGGCATTGAATCACCATACGATCTGATGTCGAACAAGTTTGGCAGCTACGGCGAAATGAACAACGCCTGGAGCGGCGAAGACGTTAAAGGGTTCTCCAAAATATTTGGTAACCAGGTAATGATCTATCATAAAGTAAACAG
Source organism: Mucilaginibacter sp. P25 (assembly GCF_050859465.1). NCBI lineage: Bacteria > Pseudomonadati > Bacteroidota > Sphingobacteriia > Sphingobacteriales > Sphingobacteriaceae > Mucilaginibacter > Mucilaginibacter sp. P25. The sequence goes on from NZ_CP193937.1 coordinate 5,571,736, forward strand.
CCAAAATGATTAATACGGCGTTTTCAAAAGGTGACTGCTTAAAGCACTATAACTGGGGCGATGATTGTCATGGCTGGACTTTCATTGATACAGACGCGTTATCTGTTAAACAGGAGTTAATGCCACCAGACACTGCCGAACAATTGCATTACCACGAGAAAGCCACGCAGGTATTTTTTATTTTAAAGGGCCGTGCTACATTTTCGATAGACGGCGAGGTTACGGTATTGAAGCCCGAACAGGGTATCGAGATCCATCCGGGTCAAAAGCATTTCATCAGCAATAACGACCGGAGCGACCTCGAGTTTATTTTATATTCATATCCATCTACAAATAATGACAGAATTGAAATCAAATAAGGTGCGTGCAGGCATAATTGGCGGAGCAGGGTACACCGGTGGCGAAATGCTCCGGATCCTGATCAACCATCCTCACGTGGAGATAGCTTTTGTTCATAGCAACAGCAACTCGGGTAACTATGTTTACCAGGTACATACCGACCTGTTTGGTGATACCGATCTGAAATTCGCTGCCGAATTATCTACAGATATTGACGTGTTATTCCTTTGCGTTGGTCACGGTGACGCCAAAAAGTTCCTGGAAGCAAACGTTATCCCCGATTCGGTTAAGATCATTGACTTAAGCCAGGATTTCAGGCTGAACCAAAACTCAACATTAAACGGTAAAAGCTTTGTTTACGGCTTGCCGGAGTTAAACCGTGAGGCTATTAAAACAGCCTCTAATATTGCTAACCCCGGTTGCTTTGCTACCTGTTTGCAATTGGGTTTACTTCCACTGGCTTCAAAAGGTTTGCTAAACAACGAAGTACACGTTACTGCTACAACAGGTTCAACCGGTGCAGGACAAAGTTTATCGCCGACCTCACACTTTACCTGGCGTAATGATAACCTTTCTGTTTACAAAGCATTCAGTCACCAGCATTTAAATGAGATCGGTCAGTCGTTAAGGCAGTTGCAAGCCGGTTTTGATAAGGCTATCAACTTTATTCCTTACCGTGGCGACTTTACCCGAGGCATTATTGCTTCAATTTATACTGAGAGCGATTTGAGCGAGGAAGAAGCATTAGCACTTTACCAAAGCTGCTACGATGGGCATCCTTTTACGCATGTCACCAATCGCAATATTGATTTAAAGCAAATTGTAAACACCAATAAATGCTTTATCCAGGTAAAAAAACACGACAACAAAATATTCATTATCAGCATAATGGACAACTTACTTAAGGGCGCTTCCGGCCAGGCAGTACAGAACATGAACTTATTGTTCGGGCTGGACGAACGCGCAGGCTTACGACTTAAGGCGATCGGCTTTTAGAAGAGCTGCTCGCCGAATTCTGAAAGTTCTGTTATTAATTAAGTACTAAATTTTTATACCATTTAAGAAATGAAATTATTTGATGTTTATCCTATAAATCCAATTAATATAGTTAGGGGCCAGGGCAGTTTAGTTTATGACGCTCACGATACTGAATACCTTGACATGTATGGTGGCCACGCCGTAATTTCTATCGGTCATACCCATCCAAACTACGTAAAACGTTTAGAAGATCAATTGCATAAACTTGGCTTTTATTCTAATTCTATCGAGATTCCTATTCAAAAAGAGTTAGCTCAAAAGTTGGGAAAAGTTTCAGGCAAGGAAGATTACCAGTTATTTCTGTGCAACTCCGGTGCCGAGGCTAATGAGAATGCTTTAAAACTGGCTTCTTTTTACAATGGAAAAAAGAAAGTAATTGCATTCAGCAAATCGTTCCACGGCCGTACCTCATTGGCTGTGGCGGTTACTGACAACCCGAAGATCGTCGCTCCTATCAACGAAACTGATAACGTGATTTTTTTGCCATGGGCCGATGAAGCAGCGCTGGAAGAAGCATTCAAAAACAACGAAATCACTTCAGTAATTATCGAAGGTATTCAGGGTGTTGGTGGTATCCAGGTTGCACCAGAGGGCTTCCTGCAAAAGATTCGCTCACTGTGCGATGAATATAATGCAGTATTCATTGCCGATTCTGTACAATGCGGTTACGGCCGTACAGGTAAATTCTTTTCGCATGATTTTGCCGGTGTTAATGCTGATATCTACAGTATGGCTAAAGGCATGGGTAATGGTTTCCCTGTGGGAGGTATCATCATTTCGCCTAAAATACAGCCGGTATATGGCATGTTAGGTACTACTTTTGGTGGGAACCATCTGGCTTGCGCTGCAGGTTTAGCCGTTCTTGAAACTATGGAACAGGATAACCTGTTGCAAAATGCTGCTGAAGTTGGCGGCTACTTAATAAAGGAGCTTAACAAGCTGGAACAGGTTAAAGAAGTTCGTGGCCGTGGTTTAATGATCGGTATAGAATTGCCCGAAGAATTGGCCCATGCCCGTAAAGAACTGTTAAACAAGCACCATATATTTACTGGTGAAGCTAAACCAAACGTGATCAGGTTATTACCTGCTTTGAACTTAACTAAAGCTCATGCCGATAGGTTCCTGGAAGCTTTTGTAAATGTATTGAATCAATAGACGCCCCTCTAAATCTCCCCTAAAGGGGAGACTTAAAAAAATAGATGACAGAAAACACACCAATTAATTGTAAAGTTCATGAAACTATTCTCTTCTGTTAATGATGTTGCTGATGTTAACGCACTTGTAAAAGAGGCATTGGCGCTTAAGCAGGATCCCTTTGCCCACCAAAAGCTTGGTAAAAATAAAACACTTGCATTAGTGTTTTTAAATCCAAGTTTACGTACCCGAATGAGTACACAAAAAGCTGCTATCAATTTGGGCATGAATGTAATGGTGCTCAATATCGATAAAGAAGGCTGGGCACTTGAACTGCGCGACGGCGTGATCATGGATGGCACTACTGTTGAGCATATCCGTGAAGCCGCAGGCGTTATGGGCCAATACGCTGATATTATTGGCGTTCGTTCGTTCCCTGGCTTAAGGAACCGTGAGGAAGATTACAGCGAAATGATTTTCAATAAGTTTGTTGAATTTTGCAAAGTGCCGGTTGTGAGCCTGGAATCAGCTACCCGCCACCCGCTGCAAAGTTTGGCCGACTTGATCACTATTGAAGAGCTGAAAACAACAGCGCGTCCTAAAGTGGTTTTAACCTGGGCGCCGCATATCAAACCTTTGCCGCAGGCTGTTCCTAACTCATTCTCGGAGTGGATGTGCAAGGCGGATGTCGACTTTACTATCGTGCAGCCTAAAGGATATGAGCTTTGTACCGATTTTACCCAGGGTGCAAATATCTCTTATGATCAGGATGAGGCTTTAGCCGGCGCGGATTTCATCTACGTAAAAAACTGGTCGGCGTATGAGCCTTATGGCAATATATTAGGCAAACACGAAGAGTGGATGCTTACTAACAAAAAGCTGGAGCAAACCAACAATGCCAAAGTAATGCATTGCTTACCGGTGCGCCGTAACCTGGAGCTCTCTGACGAAATATTAGACGGGCCAAACTCAATCGTTGTACACGAAGCCGGCAACCGTGTTTGGGCTGCGCAAGCTGTGCTCAAACAGATGCTGGAAAGTTTGTAAGTAATTGTTGTTCATATAAAAGCAAGAATCAAAGCAAATCTGTCTTGGTTCTTGCTTCTTCTCGTCTTAAATCTTTCCTCCCGATGTATACGCCAAAACATTTCCAGTTAACGAATGAGCAGGAAGCAATCAGCTTTATGCAGCGCTATAGCTTTGCAACAATTGTAACAGCTACTGATAACGTTCCGTTTGCTACGCATCTTCCCTTCCTGGTAAGCAAACGCGATGATAAAATTGTTTTGTCGTCTCATTTCGCCAAGGCCAACCCGCAGGCTGCTGAAATTATTGGAAAGGAAATATTGGTGATCTTTACTGAGCCTCACGCTTATATCTCACCCAAACATTACGAAAAGGGAACCAACGTACCTACCTGGAATTATATCGCGGTACACGCTTACGGCAAAGCAACAATCCTGCCTGAAGGCGAACAAACAGCCAAGCTGTTAGCACAGATGATCGGTAATTATGAGGCCGATTATCTTACCCAATGGAACAATTTACCAGACGAATATAAGCAACGGATGATGAAAGGTATAGTAGCCTTCGAAATCATAGTTGACGACCTGCAAGGCAAACAAAAACTTAGTCAAAACCGTAGCGAAACGGAACGGGAAAACATCATCAATGCATTAGGCAAAAGTACGGACACTACTGAAGCGGAGATTGGCAAATACATGTCGCGTCTTAAATAATATCCTACCGGGTTACGCTGCACCAAACCCGCGCAGCATGGTTTATTCTTCTATCTTTTTAGAAGCGCTGTTTATCATTCTGTTCAACGTCAATCCCTGAACTATTACCGAAAATATCACAATAAAATAACTGCCGGACAAAATCAGGTGCCGGTATGGCGTATTGGGTAAAGACAACGCAAGGGCTATAGATATAGCCCCGCGCAGACCGGCCCAGGTCATAATGTTGATATTGCTATAGTTCACTTTAAGAGTATGCCTTAAAAACGTTAGCGGCAGCATAATACTCAGCCAACGGGCTATTAAAACTGTAACTATAGAAAGGCTTCCCGTTACCCAGTAATTATTTACAAAAGGCAGGTTAACCAGTTGCAAGCCAATCATTACAAATAAAATGGTGTTCAGTATCTCATCAACCAGCTTCCAGAATTTCTCCAGCGCCTCGTGCGAACGTTCTTTATTATCCTGGTTAATAGATTGGCTCCCGGCAAACAGTCCAGCTGTAACAACTGATAATGGAATTGAAAAATCAAGCAAAACGGCCAATACGGATAAACCCATTACTAAGGCCAGCGAGATCAATACGATAGTTTGAAAATCCTTAACCGAGCGCATCAACCGGTGAGCGACATAACCTAAAATTCCCCCGGCTACTATCCCGCCAATAATTTCTTTAACAATAAGCGCTACAACCTTAGCCAGTTCAATTTTCTCTTCTCCTACCCGCGCCACCTCCAGGATGATCACAAACAGGATCAGCCCTATCCCATCATTAAAAAGCGATTCGCCCGAAATAATGGTTTCAAGATTGGCAGGTAACTTTGAATTACGGATAATGGCTGCAACCGCCACCGGATCGGTGGGTGAAATCAAAGCGCCGAACAACAGGCTATAGATCAGCGGCATATGGATATGAAAAAACGGGGCTACATAAAATAACAGGCATCCAAACACCGCAGTCGAAATAACAACCCCCAATGTGCTTAGTACAAATACGGGGCGCATTTCTCTCTTCAGCTTCCGGCCATCTAAGTTAAATGAGCTTGAAAAAAGCAGGAAACCAAGCAGCACATTCAATACCGCTTTTGAAAAGTTGATATTTTTGGCAAGTGTACCCAGGTAATCCGCTATCGACGAATCAATCTTATCTACAATAAGTATGGTGATAGAAGTAATGGTTGCCAGCAGCACAATGCCAATAGTGCCCGGCAGCTTAATAAAGCGGGCGTTAAGGTACGAAAATATCGCGCTGACAATAACCAGCAAAGCTATTACAACAAACAGATCCATAAATACTTACAAGTAAGGATTTAAAAGGATTATTGTTTGTTTTTATCTCGATTCGGGATCCGTCATTCGGGTTTCGGTATCAAAATAGCGTACGATGAGTCGGTTGTCGCTATTTTTGGTAAAATAGTTGATGGCCCAGCTAAAAAATATGATACCCTTATTGGTAAAGCCTGCAAGCGACATGATGTGTACAAATCCCCACACCAGCCAGGCAAAAAATCCCTGGAAATGAATTTTCCCCAAGTCGGCCACCGCTTTATTTCGGCCTATGGTTGCAAGCGAACCCTTGTCCTTGTATTTAAATGGCACCAACGGTTTACGGTCAAACATTCGGTACACGTTCTCACCCAGATTTTGTCCCTGCTGGATAGCTACCGGTGCAACACCCGGATGCCCGTTTGGATATTCATCCGTAATCATGGCAGCTACATCACCTATTGCATAAATATTTTCGTAACCTTTTACCTTGTTAAATTCATCAACCAGGATGCGGTTACCCCGCGCTATATTATCGGCAGAAATACCTTCAGGAAATTCCCCCTTTACTCCTGCCGCCCAAAGTACATTACGGGTTAACAGCGATGTGCCGTTATCTATCTTGAGTTCATAGCCATTATAGCTTTCCACGTGTGCGCTGTTATAAATGGTTACGTCCATATCCTGCAAAAACCTTTTCGCCTTGGCCCTCGCCCCCGGCGAAAACGCGGCCAGCAGTTCCGCTTTACCCTCAACAAGGTAAACACTCATGCTGTGTTTGCGCAAACCATGATAATCCTTCATTAATATCAGCTCGCGCATTTCGGCGAGTGCACCAGATAGCTCCACGCCGGTTGGCCCTCCTCCTACAACCACAAAGGTCATTAGCGCCGCTTTTTCTTCCGGATCTTTAGATACGAGCGACATTTCGAGGTTTTGCAGGATCAGGCTCCTTAAGTTTAATGCCTCAGGGATATTCTTCATCGGCATAGCAAAATGCTCTATCTCTTTGTTACCAAAAAAGTTGGTATTGGAGCCGGTAGCTATAGCAAGGTAATCGTAATAAATGGTACCGATGTCAGTATCAAGCGTATTAGTTTCGGGGTTGATCTTTTGCACCTCAGCAAGTGCGAATCGAAAATTCTTTTGCCTGGTAAAGATCCGGCGCAATGGAAAGCCAATTGAATCGGCAGCTATGGAGCCTCCTGCTACCTGGTACAACAAAGGCTGAAACGTGTGATAATTATGCTTGTCAATCATCAGTACATCAACGGGCGCATCTTTTAGTTTTTTAGCTAAATGGATCCCGCCAAATCCTCCGCCTATAATTGCCACCCGCGGCCTGGTATTCTTTTTTTGCTCCATAGATAGTTATAAGCAAGGATAATGCCTTAAAGTTTTCCAATATTACTAATTCTTTCATAATCAAATTGTAAACTTAAACTGCAAGTCCCATTATTCATTTTTAAATCAATTTTTGAAAAAACACGCTATATTTTCGTAATTTTAACAGTTTTCCGCTTAAAAAAGTGGAAATTTGGCACTAAAAGAGTTATATTAACAGCTGGAATGAATAAAATTGATACAGATCATATCAAAACGGGTAAATTACCATCAAAGAAGAGCCTTTATATAATCAAAATAGGTGGAAACGTTATTGATAACTCTGAAAACCTATATCATTTTTTAAAGGACTTTGAAGCGCTCGACGGCCTGAAGATCCTGGTACACGGCGGTGGAAAAGTGGCCACACAAATGGCCGAAGATTTAGGTATTGAATCGAAAATGGTTGATGGCAGGCGCATCACTGATATTGAAACGCTGAGGGTGGTCACCATGGTTTATGGAGGCCTCATCAATAAAAATATTGTAGCCCAGTTGCAGCGTTTTGGCAACAACGCCATAGGCCTGACCGGTGCCGATGGCAACTTTATTAAAGCGGTTAAACGGCCGGTAAAAACTATTGACTATGGTTTTGTGGGCGATATTGTTAAAGACTCTATCAACCCCGAAAATATAAGCCGGTTGATGGAAGCAGGCTTTACCCCCGTTTTCTGTGCTATAACGCATGACGGCGAAGGGCAGCTGCTAAATACAAATGCAGATACCATTGCTTCGGCATTGGCGGTATCGTTATCGGGATTATATGAAACCACCCTCATATACTGCTTTGAAAAAAAGGGTGTGCTAAAGGATATTAATGACGAAGAATCGCTGATCAGGGAAATTAACCCGCAGCACTACGAGGAACTAAAAGTGGAAAGGATAATACACAGTGGTATGCTACCTAAACTTGACAACGCTTTTACCGCAATTGCTTGTGGTGTGAAGGCAGTAATTATTGGCAAATCAGATGATCTGGGCCAATTGAAAGATAACAAACCATTTGGAACACGTTTAACAAAAAGCGCATGAACGCACAACAGCACATTTCAATATTAGGCTCCGGTAACATAGGGCTTTCATTAGCCAAAGGTTTGGTTAAAAAGGGTATTTGTAAACCCCAGCAAATATCATTAACCCGTCGTAACGTAGCTGCGCTGGCTCAATATGCCGAGCAGGGGTACCATGTGTCAGACAATAACCTGCGTGCCGTGCGCAAAGCCGATATTATTGTGCTGGCCGTACTGCCGCAACAACTCAATAAACTGTTAGACGAAATCAAACCTTCGTTAAAGCCGGATAAGCAATTATTGATCTCAGTTATCTCTGGCGTTAGCTGTGCCGATATCCGCCAGCACCTTGACCTAAATGTACAGGTGATCAGGGCAATGCCGAACACCGCGATTGCGATAGGCCACTCCATGACCTGTATCGCTACAGATAACGGCACCAATAAAAATATCAACATGACCAAATCATTGTTTGATACGGTTGGTGTAACTATCCAGATCAATGAAGAATTGATGACCTCGGCCACAGCTCTTTGTGCCTGTGGTATCGCTTTCTTTTTAAGGTCGATCCGCGCTGCTTCACAAGGCGGAACAGAGATTGGCTTTCATGCGCATGACGCCTTAAAGATGGCAGCCCAAACAGCCAAGGGAGCGGCCGACTTGTTACTACAACTGGCATCGCACCCCGAGCAGGAAATTGATAAGGTAACCTCGCCAAGCGGCTGTACTATTGCCGGCTTAAATGAAATGGAGCACCACGGTTTCAGTTCGGCCATGATCAAAGGCATCCGTCTGTCGGCCGAAAAAGCAGGTGATTTGTATAAAAAGGACAGTTAGTTTAAGCAGAAAGCTTAATGCCGAAGGTTTAAAGCTTTTAATCATTATATTTCAATCGTTTTGATAGCGTATATCAAAATGAGTTATTTTAAAAAAGCAGTTCAGATACAAGCTATTTACATTCAACCAATTAATAAATAGCTACAACAATTGATATGGTTATGGTATTTGACTGCTGATCTTTTCAATATAAAATGTTAACAGTAGAAAAAATTGGCGGTACATCCATGACCGCTTTGGGTGATGTGATAAAAAACATTATCCTGTTTGAACGCAGCGGGGAACAACTTTACAACCGCATATTTGTAGTATCGGCATTTTCGGGGGTAACCAACCTCCTGCTCGAAAACAAAAAGACAGGCGCGCCGGGCGTATATCACAAGCTTGCCAATTATAAGGACTTCCATACGCCGTTAAAACAATTAATTACGCGTTTAAAGCAGATCAATAAAACTTATGAAGCCCTTGGCTTGAATATAGCCGAAGCCGATAAGTACATTGAAACAAGGATCAACGATGCTCAAACCTATCTGGAGAACCTGGCTAATATTCTGGCATCAGGGTATGTAGGTAAAGAAGGCATTTTACAGGCTGCGAGAGAGATCCTGGCATCTATAGGTGAAAGCCATTCGGCATTTAACTTTACCAATATCCTGCAAAATATGGGTATCAATGCTACTTTGGTTGACCTGAGCGGTTTTCATGACCACCGTGCATTAACCATTGATCAACGCATTAAGAAAGACCTTGCCCATATTGATTTTTCAAAAACCATTACCGTTGTTACCGGCTACGCCAAAGGCACGGAAGGTATTATGCGCGAGTTCGACCGCGGCTATTCGGAAGTTACTTTCAGTAAAATTGCCGTGGCTGTACAACCACAGGAAGCCATCATCCATAAAGAATACCACCTTTGCACTGCCGACCCTCAACTGGTTGGCGTTGAAAACTGTTTTCCGGTAGGTAACACCAACTATGATGTTGCCGATCAGCTGGCCGACGTGGGCATGGAAGCTATCCACCCAAAAGCGTCAAAACCGCTGGAAATAAATGATATCGACCTGCGGATCAAAAACACCTTTCAACCGGAACACCCGGGTACTCTGATTACCCGCGAATATATTTGTGATAAAAAGCGTGTTGAGGTTATCACCGGCACCGATAAGGTGATCATGATCGATATTTACGATCCCTCAATGGTTGGTAACGTAGGTACCGATTTTCATATCATGCAGTTGTTTTACAAGTTTGGCGTTAGCTATAGCTTCAAAGCCACCAGCGCTAACAGCATTTCTATAGTGATATGGGAGAAGGACTACAATAAAAAACTGATTGGCGAACTGGAAGATAATTACGAAAAAGTTGCTGTTGAAAAAATGGCGATGGTTTGCCTGATAGGCTCCAACATGGATCAGCCGGGTTTACTTGCCAAATCCGCAACAGCATTGGCCCAAAAAGGGATCAATATCAAAAGCTGTGGCTTTGCACTAAGAATGGTCAATATCCAGTTTTTGATAGCCCGCGAAGATTTCGATGAGGCGATCCGCGCTTTGAATAAAGCAATGTGCTAATTTTTGAGGTGTTTTTGAGGTGAAAGGCGAAAGCTAAAAGGCCAAAGGTTGTTTTTGGTTATTTAACATAATTCCTTTCACCTTTCACCTTTCACCTTTCACCTTTCACCTTTCACCTTTCACCTTTCACCTTTCACCTTTCACCTTTCACCTCAATTGTAACTTTACAGTAACTAATTTCTTTTAACCATAAGTTTTCAGCATATTTAGGTTTGACATCTTTCCTGTATGCGTAAACTTTTACTATCAGCCTGCCTGTTATTAGCTATTGGGTTTCATGTATCTGCTCAAAAAACAGCTAAAAAACCTTTAGATCATACTGTGTTTGACGGATGGCAAAGTATAGCAGGGCAACGCATCAGCAATGATGGTAAATGGATAGGTTATGTCATAAAGCCGCAGCAGGGCGATGCTGAACTGATTATAAAAGACGCCAGGAACGCTACTTTGGTAAAAATTCCGAGAGCTGACACAATTAAGATAAGCAGCGATTCAAAATTTGCTGTATGCCTTATCCGTCCGTTTTATAAGGATACCAGGCAGGCCAAAATAAAGAAGAAAAAACAATCGGATTTCCCTAAAGATACTTTAGGTATAATTACTTTAGGATCATCATCCGTAAGGAAAGTCCCGGCCATCCGTTCATTTAAAATAGCCGAAGATGCGGCTATTATTGCTTACCTCGCAACAGCCGATACGCTTAAAAAACCTGCATCAGGCGATACCACAAAAAAAGCGGTAGCTGCAACTGTAGCCCCGCCTACACATGAAGGTGCAGATTTAACTATTAAAAAGTTAAAAACCGCCGCCGAACGCTCTTTTAAATATGTTACCGAATACCAGGTCAGTAAAAATGGAAAATGGATTGCGTTTGCTGTAACAGCGCCGGCTAAACAAAAAGAGACTGTATCTGGTCTGTATTTATTTGATTCGGAAAAAAACACGGTTAAACAATTAAGCACCGGCAGGGGTAATTACCGTAACATCAGCATTGATGATGCCGGGCGCCAGGTAGCTTTTACTGCCGAAAAAATCCGGAAAAGGCACTGGTAAAACCTTTTAAGCTTTATTACTACAACACGGCAAAAGATAGCGCGGAAGTTATTGCCGCTGCCGGAACTGCAGGCATATCCAATAACTGGGCGGTAAGTGGCGATGGCAAAGTGAGCTTTAGCAAAAGCGGCAATAGCCTTTTCTTTGGCACTGCGCCTATCCCCAAACCTGCCGATACCACCCTGGTTGATTTTGAGGTAGCCAAACTGGATATCTGGAACTACAAAGATGATTATCTGCAACCCCAGCAGCTCAAAAACCTGCAAACCGACCTAAAGCGTAGCTATCTTGCTGTGATAAAACCTGAAGAAACGAACGCCAAAACTGTTCAATTAGGTAACAAGGCCATCCCAGAAATATTAACTGCCGAAAATAAAGATGCCCGCTATGTTTTAGGACTTACGGATACCGGCGCACGCGTATCGGCCCAGTGGGAAGGAAGTACCCGGCAACAAGCCATTTTAATTGATACCCGGAGCGGCAATCACAGGTTTATTAATGCCTCTTTGGGCCGTTATTATGTCTCTCCGCAGGGCAATTATGTGCTGTGGTTTGATGTTAAAGATCAGGCATGGTACTGTTATACCATTGCAACAGGGCAAAAAATAAACCTGAGCAAAGCAACCGGCACCAAAATGGGCGACGAACTGAACGATGTGCCAGGGTATGCTTCGGCCTATGGTATGGCCGGCTGGTTAGCAGGAGACAAGGCGGTATTTATTTATGACCGGTACGACATATGGCGTTTTGACCCGGCAACGGGCGACGCGTTTAACTTTACCAAAGGCATCGGGCGCAAAAACAAACTGATCATGAGGTATGATCAAACTGACCCGGAGCAAAAATTCATCCCACTGAAAGAGCCGATGTGGCTGTTAACCCAAAACGAAGAAACCAAACAATGGGGATATTTCAGGAAGTTTCCTGAGGCTAACAACCTGCCTGAGAAAGTGACCATGGCCCCAATGAGTTATGATAACCTGCTGAAAGCTAAAAACGCCGATGCTTACATCTACACCAAGGCAAGCTATAAACAATCGCCTGACTTATACTTTTCATACGATTTAAAAAAGGAGATCAAGCTAAGCAATATCAACCCGCAGCAAAGTGAATATAACTGGGGCACTGCCGAGCTTGTGAGGTGGACGACACCTAAAGGCTATCAGTCGCAAGGCATCTTGTATAAGCCTGAAGACTTTGACCCGGCCAAAAAGTACCCGATGATAGTTTATTTTTATGAGAGACTTTCGGACGGGCTTTTTAACTATATAGCACCTGCTCCTACCCCTTCCCGCCTGCCTATCTCATTTTTTGTGAGCAACGGTTATCTTGTGTTCGCACCTGATATCAGCTATCAAACCGGCCATCCGGGGGCATCTGCGGTCGAGTTTGTAAATTCGGGTGTTGAGGCTTTAAAGAAACACACATGGGTTGATGCTGCACATATTGGCTTACAAGGCCAAAGCTGGGGCGGTTACCAGGTGGCTTACCTCATTACCCAAACCAATATGTATGCCGCAGCCTGGGCAGGCGCGCCTGTTGCCAACATGACTTCGGCCTATGGGGGGATCCGCTGGGAATCGGGCCTGAACAGGCAGTTTCAGTACGAAAAATCACAAAGCCGCATTGGCGCCACGCTTTGGGAAAAGCCTGAGCTGTATATCGAAAACTCGCCCTTGTTCCAGTTGCCCAAAGTAAAAACACCGGTAATGATCATGAGTAACGATGCCGATGGCGCTGTGCCCTGGTACCAGGGGATTGAAATGTTTACAGCTTTACGCCGTTTAGGTAAACCTGTTTGGTTACTGCAATACAATGGCGAGGCTCATAACCTGGTACTGCGCCAAAACCGCAAAGACATTACTATACGTGAGCAGCAATTCTTCGATCACTTTTTAAAAGGCGCGCCAATGCCGGTTTGGATGGATAAGGGAGTACCTGCAGTTGATAAAGGGAAAGACTGGGGCCTGGAGCTGGAAAAATAAAAACTTTATATAGAAATTATTTTACATAAAGTAATAGGATTAATAATCTACAACTCCTTCAAAAAACCCAGCAGCGCAATGGCTACACCAGCTAATACTGCCATCATTTTACGCATATTGAAACGGTGATCAGCACTCGATTCAAAGAGGATGGTAGTGGAGATATGCAGGAAGATGCCGATAACAACCCCCATGATCCTGTTAAAATAATGCTGCAGGTTACCAATGTTTCCGCTGCTTAACGCATCGCTGAAAAAATAACCTGCCGGCGCCATTACCGCGAATACCGCCACAAAAAGTATGGTTTTGTTTTTACCTTGTTTGTTAGTGAGCAACACTGTAGCCAACGCGAAGGCTGCCGGGATATGGTGTAAGGCAATGCCGTAAGCTAATTGATCCTGATTGCCCTGGGCAAGCGGCATTCCCTCCAAAAAGCGTGCAGGCAAAGGCTTGCCATGATACCAATCGGGAAAACGGCCAGATCATGCGGGTGTTTGTGCATGTGGCCGTGCTCAATCCCGTCCGAAAATTGTTCAAGCACAATCTGGAACAGGAAGCCGACCAAGATGAATACGCCAACATAGTTATCATTACCATGATAGGCATCAGGAATCAGGTGCAAAACGGTAATACCAAACAGGTAAGCTCCACTAAACGACAGTACCAGTTTCAGCGTTTTATGGTTATCGCCCTTAAATAAAAATACAGAAGTACCGCCAAAAAAGGCGGCAAAAAAAGCAGCAGAATTTTCCAATATCCCATTAAAAGGCAGGTTGTAATTTTTTAAACAATAATGAAAACAGCCATCCAACAAAGGCCCCATATAAAGCGCCGCACAATACATCTACCGGGAAATGAACCCCCACGTATACCTGTGCAAAGCAAATGCTGCCTGCCCAAAGTATCGCCCAAAGCCATACCCACCTCCATTTTCTGAAAAACACAAAGCCAAGGAATATCGCCATGGCAAAATGATCGGTGGCGTGGGTTGATGGAAAACTGTACCCGCTACCACAAGGCACACGGCTGATATCAGTTGCAGATACAACCGGATCACGGCAAGGGCGAAGCCGCTGAATATTGTGCTTGATAATAACTCCACTGGTGAAATCAGCAACGCCTGCCGATGCCGCCAGCAGCATTATAATAATAGCGCCTGTTTTTTTATATCGCCATAAACAAAAAACAATGATGAAAATATACAGCGGGATCCAGAATTTGGGGTTACGTAACAAGGGCATGATCCAGTCGAAAAACGAATTGGACAAGTCATGATTAATGAAATAAAATAAATGCCGGTCGAGGTTTAAAAGATAGTCGGGCATTGTTTTTTACTATAGGTGTTTGTTTGCTGTAATTTCCAAAGTTATCAAATAGCTTAAAAAAACCTTCAAATTTTAATACTTAGCAGCAGCATTATCCCGTTAAGCATAAAATAATGCGCAGGGATGACAATTAAAACCACCCTGCACCGTATTAAAAACAATAAATTAACCGTAACCTTATATGCAAGCGTTTGCGTAAATCCTTAAAACAATATCATTTGTAGCTTATATTTTTTACTTTTACCACACCAAAAACTTCGCATTTTGACATTAATAAAATCTATTTCAGGAATACGCGGCACCATAGGCGGTGCTGTTGGCGATGGTTTAACACCGCTTGATATTGTAAAATTCACTTCGGCCTACGGATCATGGGCTGTAAAAAAATCGGGGATTAAAAAGATTGTAGTAGGCCGTGATGCCCGTTTATCGGGTGCTATGGTGAACAATCTTGTTATTGGCACACTGCAGGGTTTGGGGATTGATGTTATTGATCTTGGTTTATCAACTACACCGACTGTTGAGGTTGCCGTTACGGGTGAGCAGGCAGCAGGTGGAATCATCCTAACCGCGAGCCACAACCCAAAACAATGGAACGCCCTTAAACTGCTCAATGCAAACGGCGAGTTCATCAGTGATGCCGATGGCAAGGAAGTGCTAACAATTGCCGAATACAGCGACTTTAATTATGCCGATGTAAACGATTTGGGTAAAGTTACTCATGATGATACCTGGCTTCAAAAACACATCGACCTTGTACTGGCCTTGCCGCTGGTTGATGTTGAGGCTATAAAGAAAGCCAACTTTAAAGTGGTAATAGATTGTGTTAACTCAACAGGCGGTATTTTTGTACCGGCCTTGCTGAAAGCTTTAGGCGTTGAAACCGTTCACGAACTGTATTGTGAGCCGGATGGCAATTTTCCGCATAATCCCGAGCCGCTTCCTGAAAACCTGATAGCTTTATCAAAAGAGGTTGTGGGTAAACGTGCCGATTTGGGTATTGCTGTTGATCCGGATGTAGACCGCCTTTGCTTTGTTTGCGAAGATGGTAACATGTTTGGCGAAGAATATACGCTGGTTGCCGTAGCCGATTATGTTTTGAAAAACAATGTGGGCAATACAGTATCTAACCTGTCATCAACCCGTGCGCTGCGCGACGTAACTGAAAAAGCAGGCGGCGAATACCATGCGGCTGCGGTTGGGGAGGTTAACGTGGTTAACAAAATGAAAGAAGTTAACGCTGTTATTGGCGGCGAAGGTAATGGCGGGGTTATTTACCCTGAGTTACATTATGGCCGTGACGCTTTAGTCGGTATCGCGTTGTTTTTAACTCATCTGGCTAAATATGGTAAATCGGTTTCGAGTTTGCGTGCGTCATATCCGGGTTATTTTATTTCAAAAAATAAGATAACGTTAACACCCGAAATGGACATAGACGCCCTTTTGGCGAAAGTTGAAGAAAAATACATCAAGCAGCCCCACTCAACAATTGATGGCCTGAAAATAGAATTTGATAAAGAATGGGTACATTTGCGGAGGTCAAACACCGAACCCATTATCAGGATCTACTCTGAAGGTAATTCTGAAACCGTGGCAAACGGTTTGGCCAATAAGATCATCATCGATATTAAGGAGATCTTACAACTGAAAGGTTAATTTTACTGGTATTAAAAATAGCAGGCAACCGGCGGTAAATACCGTTGGTTGCTTGCTTATATATAATTACCGGGCATGTGTTTTTGAAGTTACTGATCCATTAATTTATAAATTTAAAAAAAATGCGCGTTTATTTTGATAATGCCGCCACTACGCCGCTTGATCCGGATGTGATGAAGGAGATGTATAAGGTGATGGAAAGCCAGTTTGGTAATCCGTCGTCAATACATGCCCACGGCCGGGAAGCCCGTACTTTAATTGAGCGTTCGCGGAAAACGATTGCCGGTTTACTGCACACCTCGCCCGCCGAAATCTTTTTTACATCAAGCGGTACGGAGGCCGATAACACGGCTATCAGGTGTGGGATCATTGATCACAAAATTACCCATGCTATCACCAGCCCCACCGAGCATCACGCAGTGCTCCACACGCTGGAAGCAATGGAAAAATCGGGCATTATTAAATTGAGCCTGGTAAATATAGACAGCAAGGGTGTTATTGATTATGATCATCTGGAAACATTATTGAAAGAAAATGAACGCAGTTTTGTTTCATTAATGCATGCCAATAACGAAATAGGCACCCTATCGGACATGGAACGTATTGGTGACCTGTGCGAAGCATACAATGCCATTTATCATTGTGATACTGTGCAAACCATGGGCCATTACCAGCATGACCTGAGCAAGCTTAAAGCTCATTTTGTGGTATGTGCCGGCCATAAATTGCATGGGCCTAAGGGAGTGGGTTTCCTGCATATCAATCATAAAATCAAAATAAAACCTTTTATTTACGGTGGTGCCCAGGAACGCAATATGCGTGGCGGTACCGAAAATATTTACGGCATAGTTGGTTTGGCCAAAGCGCTTGAACTTGCTTACGGCGAAATGGAACAGCACCAAAACCACATTCAGGGCTTAAAATCATACATGATGGAGCAACTGATAGCCAACGTACCGGGCGTAAATTTTAACGGAGAAACCGCCCCTGACAAAAGTTTATATACAGTATTGAACGTGGCCTTCCCTGAGATGGAAATGAGCGATATGTTGCTGTTTAACCTTGATATTGCCGGGATCTCCGCTTCGGGTGGCAGCGCCTGCAGTTCGGGTAGCGATATTGGTTCGCACGTGTTAACTGCTATCGGAGCCAGCTCTTCACGGCCATCGGTACGTTTCTCGTTCTCAAAGTATAATACAAAAGAAGAAGTTGATTTTGTAGTAGCCAAAGTTCGTGAGCTTTGTGCTGTGAATGTATAAGCTTGAAAATACGCTAATATAAACGCCTTAAGAACTTGGTTCTTAAGGCGTTTTACTTTGGCAGGGGCATGCTAAGTAACTTAAATCCGGGGCCTCTGAAGGTGAAATAACAAAGAGGGCCTGTCAGTCTGAGCCTGTCGAAGACTCGTGCGCAGAGGCCCGCCCGCCATACTTCGACGGGCTCAGTATGACACCCCTTTTTTAAGTTGTCATGGGTAATTTGTTTCAGCGCCTCATACGCTAAGCACACTGCCAAGCAAATCTGATTTGCAACTAATCTCTAATCTCCGACCTCTAATCTCTAAAAAGCTACAACTCCTTCCTCAACCTTGCCACCGGGATGTTCATTTGTTCGCGGTATTTGGCTACGGTACGGCGGGCTATGTTGTAGCCGGCGTCTTTGAGTATTTCGGTCAATTTTTCATCAGCAAGCGGGTGACGTTTATCTTCTTTGCCGATATGCTCTTCCAAAATCTTTTTAACCTCTTTATTGGATACTTCCTCACCGCTTTCGGTTTGGATGGCTTCGGAGAAGAAAGATTTCAGCAGAAAGGTACCAAACTCGGTTTGTACATACTTGGAGTTGGCTACCCGGGATACCGTTGAAATATCCATTCCAATCCTGTCGGCAATGTCTTTCAGGATCATCGGCTTCAGGTTTTTATCATCACCGGTAAGAAAAAACTCATACTGGTACTGCATAATGGCATTCATGGTTTTAAGCAGCGTTTGCTGGCGCTGTTTAATAGCATCAATAAACCACTTGGCCGAATCAAGCTTTTGCTTTACAAACTGCACTGCTTCCTTCAGCTTTTTATCCTTTTGGGAAGCCTTGTCATAATGCTGAAACATTTCCTGGTATGAGCGGCTTACCCTAAGTTCGGGGGCGTTTTTTGAATTGAGGGTAAGGATGAGCACGCCATCATTGTTAGTGATATGAAAATCAGGGATCACCTGCATTTGCTTGGTGTTGATCTCGTTTGAATCGCCGGGTTTGGGATTGAGTTTTAAGATCTCATTGACCACCGCACGCAACTCAACGGAGTTCATATTCAATGATTTTTCAAGCTTATCGTAATGTTTACGGGTAAACTCATCCAAATAATGTTCAACAACCTGTATGGCTTTTTTACGATCGGGTCGCTTGCATCTTTTTTGCGAAGCTGGATCAGCAGGCATTCCTGTAAGCTGCGCGCGCCTACCCCAGGGGGTCAAAGCCCTGGATTACCTTGAGCATCTCTTCTACTTCGTCATCCTCAGCCAATACATTTTGTGAAAATGCAAGGTCGTCGGTTAGCGACATGATGGGGCGGCGCAGATAGCCGTCGTCATCAAGGCTGCCTATGATTTGCTTGCCGATCATGAAATCTTTATCACTTAGGGGAAGCAGGTCTAACTGGGCTTGCAGACTTTCAAAAAATGAGCTTTGCACAGCAATAGGGATCTCTTTACGCTCATCCTCATCGTCACCATTTTGATCATAGCGAGATCCGTAATCGTTTACGTTATCTTCCTGCAGGTAGTCGTCAATATTAAATTCATCCATCTCGCCCTTTTCCTCATCGTTGTTATAATTATCTTCGTCGGGGTCGCGGTCGGGATATTGTTCTTCGGGTTCGTTTAGGTTGGTAAGGCTCAGATCTTCAAGCGCGGGGTTTTCTTCCAGTTCTTCTTTTATCCGGGTATCAAGCGAAACAGTAGGCACCTGCAGCAATTTTATAAATTGTATTTGCTGGGGCGAAAGTTTTTGTAAAAGTTTTTGTTGAAGGTTCTGTTTAAGCATAATTAAGATGTAGCCAAAAATACATCAAATTAATATCAACTAAAAATTACTTGAGGTATCTGCTTTAAAGTTGTTAAATGTTTTAGGCATACCAATTGTTTTAGCGCTATCAAAAAAACTATATGAATTGATAGTTTATGTAATATTATTAACTTTAAGTAACCAAACTTTAATTTATGGCAATAGTAAAAGAGTTTAAAGAATTTGCAATGCGGGGCAACGTGGTTGACCTTGCTGTGGGTGTTATCATTGGCGCTGCTTTTGGTAAAATTGTTACCTCGCTGGTTGCAGATATTATTATGCCACCTATTGGCATGGCAACCGGGGGTATTGATTTTAAAGATTTAAAGTACGTACTTAAACCGGCTGTTGATAAAACACCCGAAACCGCGATTAATTACGGTTTATTTATCAATAATGTAATTGATTTTTTAATCGTTGCTTTTTGTATCTTTTTAATTGTTAAGGGTATCAACTCTTTGAAGAAAAAGAAGAAGCAGCCCCGGCAGCGCCACCTGAACCAACTAAAGAAGAAGTTTTACTTACCGAAATCCGCGATTTACTGGCTAAGAAAGCTTAATGGAATTTAGTTCATAGTTGATGGTTCATAGTTCATAGCTATAAGAAAAACCGCGAACCATAAAATTTGGTAACCATGATTGATAGTTAGGAAATAGTTAATGGTTCATATATAGCCATATAGCACAAAAACCATGAACTATGGTCCATCGACTATGAACTATCAACCATGAACTATCAAAAAGTTTTCGGCAGCTTAGGATCAGTTAAAATGATATAGTCGGCCATGCCGGCTAATTTGCTCCAGTCGGGCTTGTCAAAACTATCATCCATGTAGGTTGATATGTTAAGCACGCGTAATTTGGGTGCGTATTTTTTAAGTTGGGCTACCGCGCCCAGTTTTTCTTCACTGTGAAAGCCGCCGTTAAGCTGCAATACTTTAAAGCCGGAGTGGTTTTTCAGGAATTTCGCTATCGACCAGCCCATGGTAGCATCCCAAAGGTTTTGCGATTGGTAAATCTGCATGCCCGGCATTGAGGCATGACCTCCCATTATTTTAGCAAATTTATCATAATAGGCCCCGGTAGCAGTATCGATAGGCAGCGGCGCAAGATAGCTTTTAGCCTGCGCATCAAGCTGCTTTAAAGCATCAAGGCCCCCGCGTGTAACCATGTTGGTATAGCGGGTTGGAGCGTTGGCTGCTATTACCGGCAGATGATTGGATTTGGCAAGTTCAACAAGCGGTTTGTAATCCTTATAGTTAGGCCAGGTACGTGCATCTGTTACCAGATTTTTTCGCGAATAAGCCCCGCGAGATATTCATTCAGCACCAGCTGACAGTCAGTTTGAAACATCTCCATGGAAAGCGCCGTTTTCTGCGGATATTTTTCCGAAAGCTTTTTGAACAAGCTAAACTCCAGATAGTGCGCCGTTGAATCATTATGCTCTTCGCCAAAAAAAGCGCATCAGCATTGGCCATGTCATTAACAATATCATCGGGCGTGATGATCTTTTGTGCCGATGTGCTGTAAATTTTATAATGTGTTGCAGGTAGTTCCTGCGCTATGGTAACAGCCGATAAGGAAATAAAAAGTATGGAGAGGATTAATTTCATTTGTTAGGACAACCTGTTGAATTTACACTTTGTTAATGATTCGGAACTATTTATTCAGCTTTTTTTAGCAAATGCCGTAGTTCGCGATTGCACATTGTTGCAAAATTGAATCTGTAACAAATAATTAATGTTAAATTTAACTTTTTATTTAATATGATTTGTAATGATAGCTTAGCGCTGTTATTTAGTTCAGACAATGAACAGGATTTCGAATTTAATTATTGCGTATACAATTAGTTTTCCGGAAAAAGTGCCACTGATTTGCAGCCACCGGGCGGCAGCACACATGTTATTATAAATAAGAAAAATAGTGTTTGAATTATTAAATAAAATAACTACATTTGCGCTCTTGTTTTAAAAAGACGAATAGAATAAAATATAGCCATGAAAAGAACGTTTCAGCCTTCTCAAAGAAAAAGAAGAAATAAACACGGTTTCCGTGAACGCATGTCAACTGCTAACGGTAGAAGAGTATTAGCAGCCAGAAGAGCTAAAGGCAGAAAAAGGTTAACTGTTTCTGACGAAGGCAGGCACAAAGCATAATTGAGGTTGCCCTACCCTATTTATAAGGGTTTGGAACCGCTTATCTGCTTTATCCTTCGGTTCAAAAATGGCAACTATGTATACTTTTAAAAAAGAAGAACGGTTATGTAACAAAAGGCTTATTGACAAGCTTTTTCATAACGGTTCTTCTTTTTTATGTTATCCCTTCCGGGTATCCTGGCTTGTCAATCCCGAGCCACAGCCCTATCCTGCGCAAATTCTTTTTTCCGTTCCTAAAAAGCGTTATAAACACGCCGTTGACCGTAATTTGGTAAAACGACTGATGCGCGAAGCGTACAGGCTCCACAAACAGCAGCATCTTTATGATATTCTGCAGCAAGCGGATAAAAAGATAATTATTTCGGTAGGCTATGTAGGCAAACAAATTGAACCATACCTTTTCATCGAAAAAAATGCTGAGGATGCTTGCCCAGCTTTCAGGTGAGTTAACTGCTGCAATACCAGTCACGGCTAATTAACATGAATGGGCTTATGGATACAATCACCAGGTTTTTAAAAGCAATAGTTGGGGGAGTTTTCATCATCCTTATCAAATTTTACCAATATTTTATATCGCCGCTTTCAGCTGCATCATGCCGGTATACACCCACCTGCTCGCAGTACGGTGTTGAAGCCATCAGGAAGTATGGCGCTTTTAAAGGTGGTTGGTTAACCATAAAGCGCATTGCCAGTTGTAATCCCTGGGGTGGTCATGGGCATGATCCGGTACCATAAATTTATAATATGAGCCTTATACTTCAAATAGAAACAGCAACAACATCCTGCTCGGTAGCACTTGCCCGCGATGGCAAGGTTTTGGACTTTAAACAAATAAATGTCCGTAATATCCATGCTGAAGTTATTACTTTATATATCGATGAATTGCTGAATAAATCGGGAGTAACTTATAACGAGCTTGATGCTATTGCTGTGAGCAGCGGTCCGGGGTCATACACCGGTTTACGAATAGGTGTATCTACCGCCAAAGGATTGTGCTTCGCCCTTGATAAACCTTTGATAGCGGTTGAAACACTTGAGGCTATGGCTTATGGCGTTATTAACAGCCTGGGGGATGCTGCTGATGGAAATATGCTGTTATGCCCGATGATAGATGCCCGCCGAATGGAGGTTTACACAGCATTATTTGATGCTGCCGGCAACAGAGTGCGTGAAACAGCTGCTGATATTATAGAAGGAAACAGTTTTGCCAACTATTTGAAAGACCATCAGATCCTGTTTTTGGGTGATGGTGCCGAAAAGTGCAAAGGTGTTTTAAGTGAAAGCCCAAATGCCTTGTTTTTGGATGATTTTGTAAACTCGGCAACATATCTTACCCAAAAAGCAGCTCAAAAATTTACTGATGGCGCATTTGAAGATGTAGCTTATTACGAGCCTTACTACCTTAAGGATTTTATAGCCGGGAAAAAAGCGCTTTAATTATTGGTTTTAAAAATACGGCCAAACAAACGGCCCAAAAATCCTTTTTCGCCCATAGGGATATAGCTGGAGTTCATGGGATGTTCAATTACCCGTCCAAATTTCAATGAAAAGCCCAGGAAGATATCCGCCCCGCTATAGTTGCCTACCCTATTTATTTGATTGGTATTATTTAAAGCGGCCAGAGTAAGGTGGCCCGTATTTAGTAAGCGTTCGGAACCTATAAAAAATTCGACATTAGGGGATTTTACCATAATTTGTGCGCCGAGATTAAATAATTTATAATCGTCATAAGTGGCCGTTAAGGTAGCTATCAGGTTGTTTTTCTGTACCGAGTTAACCATTGCTCCGGTAAAACCGGAAAAGAACATTTCTTTTTGGGCTACAACCGTTGGGAAATATCTGTATGTTTTTTCATCATCAAGCCAGTAGCTTTTGGATACGCTCAATTCGGCTTTGGCATTTGTTTTTGTGTTAAATGAGGTAACCATTCCGTTACCCCTGACCAATTCATATACAGCATTATATATATTCTCATCACGATGCTTGGATGTAATATCTGTTATATTTGTTGTGTTATTAAAATCAGTAATGGTTGAGCGCTTGTTCCAGTGAATAAAGCCAAGGTCTTTTATATTACCTTGTATCAGGATCCCATCCTCTGTTCGGTAAGTTGCACCCATTGATATCGCCGCACCTGGGTTGCGAAACGTTGGTAAAAAGTCACGCCCATCCAGTCTGCCGGGCACATAGCTCCTGTAATACCGTCCCCTCATATAAACGTCGGCATTGTCATTGTCAGGATTTGCCGGGACCCGGTTAATCTGCAGGCTCGACTCCTCCACATCTATTTTGTTATATTGAACACCAGACAGGTAGCTCAGCTTAAAACCTAAGGAGAGTTGTTTATTAACCTGCTCCCGGTAGATATAACTTAACTGGTCATACATCTGCATCCTATAATGGTTGTTGAATATATTATCATAATTATCACGCGCAAAATTTGACGGTCCATCAAGAAAAGCTATAGACTCATCGGTAACCAGGCCTTTACCTTCCACTTTGGTTTGGGCCGAAAAGCCCATTTCAACATTGCCGTTTAAGCTGGTGAAAAGTTTAACCATTACCGCATATGAATTGGCGTTTACATTGAAATGATTTAAAGCATTTCGGCCGATGCGCAATGATGAGGTATTATAATAAGAAGGGCTTGCAAATGCGCGGCTTTTCAGCGGCCGTTGTATATTGCCGGTTACATAAAAATTAGCATCGAAATTCGGGATGAAAAAATTGAATGCTACCCCCGGCTCGAATCGGGGATAAAGGCTCTTTGTGAAGGATTTTCAAATGAATCGTAAAGCGTGCCGGTATTATATTGCGAAAACTGTTGAGCCGATACGGATAAAGAACAAAAAATAAAGAAAAGAATAGTAAAGAAGATTTTATTCATAATTGGCTCACATATCTTGCCCCGAATCTACTTAAAGAAAAGAACTCAAAGCTGATTGTCTGTAAATTTTTTACAAATTGCTATTTGTAATGTTTTACGAAATTTGGCGGGTATTGTTGTGTAAACGTAAATAAATTTATTTTTTAACTGCACTTGTATCCGGAACATTTAGGCGCATACAAAAATTGGTATAAAAGTTTCTGTCGGATGCAGTGAGTTGGAAGGCAGCACCATAATAATTTTTCCAACCGGGGTCGCTGTTTTCAAAAGCATCGTAAAAAGGCCTTTTTAAATCGCGTTTTAATAAAGGCTGCATGTTTTTAAAGTTAATAAAGAAGGCCACATTGCTCCTTTCGGCCAGCAAATTATCAAACTGGGTATACTGATCGGTTTTTCCTATGAATTTGCGGTTGAAGTAGGTGTCGTTATAACTTTCTAACTCGGATACCGAAGTGGCAAGTATGAGATAATTATCAATGATCATAAAGTAAGGTTTCCGGAAAATGCTGAATGCATCGCCCAATAAAAAGAAAGGCAATTTTTCATAATTAAACTGGCCAACTTTATCGGTAACCATATTACTGATGTTCATCATCACCGGAAAAAGCTTTGAGCCATCCTTAACAGAAATGATGGCAAATTTTTCAAAGTACCGCGTGGTAACTATCGCGAACTCGTTACCGAGCAGCTTTTCAAACTCGGGTTTTACAAACAGCCCTGCTTCTGATTTTACCTTATTCAAAAGTTCATTCTTTTCCTTGCCCACTCCCGCTTTATCATGCCACTGTGAAAGGTCGGTTTCAAACTTTTTAGGATCTGAAACGGCGAAGCTTGTGCTGTAGGCAGTTGTGGCCGGGAAAATATCTTTTAAATGATTCTCGACAGGTTGCTGGGCCGAAAAAATGTTTAAATAACTGGTTGCATTATTTCGTTTAGTGGTGAACCCGTTAAACATCAAAGCATCGCTTTTGTAATTTAAGTTTAATGCCGCATAGGCCGGCAGCATTCTAAAGCTCTTAAAAAGATCGGTAGTTTTATTAAGGAAGAGCTGATCAAAAAACTGATTAAGCTGGTTGTAATTAATATAAAGATTGGCAAGTGAATTGGCGTTTTGCTGCTCAGGCAACGGTACAAAGCCATTATGGCCTTTATCCTGCTGGTAGATGGCGCTATGATCAACCAAATCTTTTGAAAAACTGCCCGAAAATATATTGTCGCCGGTTTTAATGAGGTAAAAATGTTTATTGAGCGGCTTAACATATATATTATAACCCTGGCTTGCCGCTATTTGCATAGGCGCTATTTGTAAAGCGCTTTTGGCATTGCCTGTTAAATGATTAAACATAGTTGCCGAAAAAGCTTTTGATGCCGAGGTGGTTACGAGCAAATCTATATTATCATTATTTGTAGGATGAAGGGAAACGAAAATGTTTTGGCCTGTAAAAAATTGATCAAGCTGTGGAGAGGCAATAAGCAACTTGCGTAAGGTGTCAAGTTCATGTAATTTGCCGGGGCCAACAAAAGTGCTCAAGAGCTGGTTGCCGGCAAAAATATCATAAAATCCCTTTTCATTACCAAACTCAAATACTGCCACCGCATTATCAGGAATAGCGCGCATAACCTGCCCGGTACGCACTCCCGGCGGACTTAAATTTTTAAAATATAACACCGTTACCAACACGGTAGCTATAATCAAAAATATAGTGGTTACTATCAGTCGTTTCATAGCAGGGGCGTGCAGCAAATATAGAATTTTACCCCACGGCGTTAAAGTAATACTTTCAATTGGTTAACTTAGCTTTTTATATCGCATGAACAAACAAATAATTATTACCGCTTCGTTTTTAGGTATGCTGGCCGTTATCACCGGCGCTTTTGGAGCCCACGGTTTAAAAGCGTTGCTTGCCCCCGCCCAGCTTGAGGTTTGGCATACTGCTGTACAATACAACTTCTATCATGTATTTGCCCTGCTTTTTTTAGCAGTTTTTGCGCGCGAAAAGAGCGGGGGCTTAATATCGGCAGCTTACTACCTGTTCACTTTCGGCATTATATTCTTTTCAGGTTCGCTGTACCTGTTATCATGCCGCGATCTGCTTGGCTGGAACTGGCTTATAGCCATGGGGCCAATTACACCCATTGGTGGTTTGTTGTTCATTTTGGGCTGGCTGATGCTGGCATTAGCTGCTATCCGCAACAAATAATAAACGATGTTAGAGTTTGCCGAAATTGAACATACCGACCGTGAAACACTTTTTGCCGAAGTGATTTTGCCATTGGCTATTTCAAAAAACTACACCTACCGGGTTCCTTATGAGCAAAATGATGCTGTTGCCATTGGCAAAAGAGTGGTGGTGCAGTTCGGCAAAAGCAAGCTTTATACAGCCATTGTTAAAGAGATAGGGAAACTGGCGCCCGAAAAGTACGAAGCAAAATATATCATCGAGATCCTGGATGACCGCCCGGTTGTAACTCCTAAGCAGCTCGAATTTTGGCAGTGGCTGGCAGATTACTATATGTGCAACATAGGCGAAGTTATGAACGCCGCGCTGCCATCGGCACTGAAGCTGGCCAGCGAAACCCGCATCATGCTTAACCGGGAATATGAGATAGATAAAGCCACGCTTCACGATAAAGAGTTTTTAATTGTTGAAGCCCTCGAAATTCAGCTGGAGCTTACCATAAGCGATATTACCAAGCTTTTGGGACAGAAAACTGTAATGCCGATATTGAAGCTGATGTTTGAAAAAAACATCATCAACATATCCGAAGAAGTAAACGAACGTTATAAGCCCCGCAAACGCACTTTTATTACACTTAACCCGGTTTATAACAACCAGGATAATCTGCGGGAGCTATTCCCGATATTAGAAAAGCGCGCGCCTAAACAGGCCGATGCCCTATTAGCTTACATCAAGCTTTCCCGTCATCAAAAAAACATCACCAAAAACGAACTTATTGAAGAGAGCGGTGCAGGTGAATCAAGCATTAAATCGCTCATTGAAAAAGAGATCTTCTTTTCGGAGGACAGAAACGTTAGCCGCCTGCATTTTGAGGAAGAAGGAGAAGAAGGCAACAACTTTGAATTGAGCGAACAGCAAACGGAGGTACTTCAAAGCATCCGCGGGCAGTTTAAAGAAAAAGAAGTAACGTTGTTGCATGGCGTAACCTCATCAGGCAAAACACAATTATATGTAAGGCTGATAGAAGAGATTGTACGCAGCGGGAAACAGGTACTTTACCTTTTGCCTGAAATAGCCCTAACAACACATATTATTGAAAGGTTACGGACGTATTTTGGTGCGGATATCGGTGTTTATCATTCGCGTTTTAATGACAATGAGCGGGTTGAGGTTTGGCAGAAAGTTTTAAGCGGAGAGTATAAGATTGTGCTCGGCGCGCGGTCATCCGTGTTTTTACCTTTTGCCGATCTGGGATTGATCATTGTTGATGAAGAGCACGAAACATCATACAAGCAATTTGATCCGGCGCCGCGCTACAACGCACGCGACACCTCGATTTTTTTGGCTAACATGCACCAGGGTAAAGTGCTTTTGGGTTCGGCCACGCCATCCTTTGAAAGCTACTATAATGCCCGTACTCACAAATACGGTTTTGCAGAGCTCACTGAACGCTTTGGCGGCGTTGAGCTGCCCGATGTGCAGGTAGTAAGCATCGCTCATGAAACCAAACAAAAAACTATCCAGTCGCACTTTACCAGTGTGCTGATGGA
Organism: Mucilaginibacter sp. P25; assembly: GCF_050859465.1. Taxonomy (NCBI): domain Bacteria; kingdom Pseudomonadati; phylum Bacteroidota; class Sphingobacteriia; order Sphingobacteriales; family Sphingobacteriaceae; genus Mucilaginibacter; species Mucilaginibacter sp. P25. The sequence goes on from NZ_CP193937.1 coordinate 5,599,907, forward strand.
GGGCATCAAGCAGGCACTTGAAAATAAAGAGCAGGTAATTTTATTCCAAAACCGCCGCGGATATGCCCCCATCCTGATGTGCAAAGTATGTGCTTATACTCCCAAATGTATCAACTGCGATGTAAGCCTTACTTATCATAAAAGCAGCGGCAAGCTGCATTGCCACTACTGCGGTTACAAGGAAGATACGCCATCCATTTGCCCCGCCTGCGGATCTACCCACCTGGAATATAAAGGCTTCGGTACCGAAAAAATTGAAGATGAACTGAGCGTTTTATTGCCCGAAGCCCGGATTGCCCGGATGGACCTTGATACTACACGATCACGGAATTCCCTGCAAACTATCCTCAACGATCTGGAAGAGAAAAGGATAGATATATTGGTTGGCACCCAGATGGTGGCCAAAGGGCTTGATTTTTCAGATGTGACACTGATTGGTATTATTAATGCTGATAGCCTGCTGAAATTCCCTGACTATAGGGCAAACGAGCGTGGTTATCAACTACTTGCACAGGTAAGCGGCAGGGCCGGCCGCCGGGGTAAGCAGGGCAAAGTAGTTGTGCAAACCTATGATATTTATCACAGGGTGTTAAAGCAGGTGATTGATAACAACTACGCCGATCTTTATTTTACCGAGATGGAAGAGCGGAAAAGCTTTAAATACCCTCCCTTCTACCGGATCATTAACCTCGATATCAAGCATAAAAATCCCGATGTGCTCCATAATCAGGCAGAGTACCTCGGCGCGCGGCTCCGGGAGCATTTTGGCGAGCGGGTGATTGGCCCGGAGCAACCGCTCATCAGCAGGATCCGCAATTATTACATTAAAAGCATTATGCTCAAATTTGAGAAGGATGGGATCTCTATCATAAAAGCAAAAACTGTTTTAAGGGATGTGATCACTCAATATTATACAACCAAACTTAGCACGGGCAGTATTGTACAGCCCGACGTTGATCCGTATTAATACGATCTTGAGTCGCGTCGGACGGGAATTTTCTGATTAACAAATTCTGTATCTTAGTTAAATGCATATTGAACGCTTTACGCCCGGCGAAATACTAAAGCCTTTTATACGGCAATACGTTTTTATCGAGACTGCAAATGATCTGGTTAATCGTATTTTGCCTGATACATCGCTGGTAATGGCGTTCAGATACGGTGGCAAGATTAGCGATATTACCGAGGCACATAGCGGTAAGCTCCCCTCCTCTTTAATCACCGGCTTAAAAAAATCGCCCAGGCTAATTAATTATGCACCGGGCACGGACAATATGTTGGTTTTATTTAAAGCAGCCGGCGCGGCAGCGTTGTTCAAAAATCCGCTTCATGAATTATTTGAGGCAACTCTGCCGCTTGATAACTTTATTGACCTGCGTGAATTATCCTTAACTGAAGAACAACTGGCAGAAGCACCCAATAATCAGCAACGGGTAATCATCACCGAACAATTTCTGCTTAAACATATTGAAAGCCACAAACGGGACCAGCTGATCATATCTGCCCTGCAAAAGATCCGCTTATCAAAAGGCATGATCAAAATTAAGGACCTTGCCGATACTCATTATATAAGCCAGGATGCATTTGAAAAACGCTTCAGGCGAGTGGTTGGTACTTCGCCAAAGCAGTTTTCCAATATTATTAAGATCAGGTCGATAGTTGATAGTAAACCTAAAAACGGTTCGCTCAGCCAGGTAGCTTTAGAAGCCGGGTACTTTGACCAGCCGCATTTCAATAAGGAATTTAAACTGTTTACCGGGTTAAATCCTACCGATTTCTTTAAAATACCGCAAGCCTGGTAAATCAATGATTTTTTACAAGTATTGAGCTTCCATTATCCCGATTTTTGAAAAAAACAAGGATAATCATGAAACAGATATTTATAGATCAATTCATTGTTCCCGCAACAGCTCAACATGAATTTAAAGGACGTATGAAAGTCAACCGCGACTTTATAAAAAAGCTCGACGGATTTATTGAAGACCGTGCCTTTGAGCGCGATGATGACCAAGGCAACCTCATTTGCATTACAACCGCCATTTGGCAAAACGAAGATGTTTTACAAAAAGCTAAAGAGGCAGTGCAGCAGCTATATCAGCAACAGGGCTTTGATATGAAGGCTATGTTGCAAAGGCTAAACGTAAGCATGGAAAGGAACACTTACCGGGAGATTGCCGATTAGAAAGCAGCAACATATAATCGACACATAAAACGTTTTATATTGAATTAAAAGAACAGGCAAATATTACCCGGCCTAATTTTGCCGGGTAAGCCCGTTTTGTAATTTAATTTCTGATAGATTTGTGTTACGATTATAGTGTTTTATGACAATAACCAACTCCGATTTTAAAATAGATGTAACCTCCGAAATTGGCACACTCCGCACATTGCTTATTCATAGTCCGGATAGCGGTTTAGGCAAAGTTGTGCCTTCAAAGGCGCAGGACTGGCTTTTTGAAGATATAATTCACCTGGATACCGTGCGCCGGAATGAATACGATTATTATGTAAAGCTCCTGCTCTATTTTCTTGACCCCGACAAAATAAAAGGCAAGCTTAATCAAATTGATGATGAAGCAACCCGCCGTTCATTTTTTAAACCTGATAATCCAGGCTTCCATTCGTCAGATAAAGTTATCGAGATCCAAACCCTGCTGGCTGATATTTTACAGCAGCCGGATATCCGCAAAAAACTGGTAGCTGCAGTTTGTGCCGTTGAAAGCTGCAACTATCGCTTGCAGCAGCAACTTACAGACACGGATCCGGTTGAGCTGGCTAAAATCTTTATTTCGGGCTCGTTAACAACCGAAGAAATGATCTTTGCCCCTATCCCCAATCTTATTTTTTCGAGGGATTTGGGTATAGCGGTTAATAATCATATGCTGCTCAATAAGCCGGCAAAGAAAGCCCGTTTCCGCGAAACTTTGCTGATGCGTTACATATTTTTCAATCATCCGCTGTTTGAAGCTTATCGCGATAATATTTTGGAGATCCCTGAAACCGCGCAGCATTTTTTACGTCCGGGCGAAGACGCTGAAGGCCGCACAACTTTAGAAGGCGGCGATGTGATGATGGTAAGTCCTGATCATTTAGTGATTGGCTGCAGCGAGCGGACATCTGTCAGCGGTGCTAATGAAGCTATCAGGCTGTTGTTTGAATACGATGTTGTGAAGAAGGTAACCATCGTAAAAATTCCAAACAAGCGTGATTATATGCATATCGATACTGTTTTTACGCAGGTAAAGCGCGATACCTGGGTACTACTCCGCTCGCTTGCGGTGGCCGAAGCCCCTATTGAGGAGCGGGAGCCGATATCATGGTTTGCTGATAAAAAACAAAAAGAACGGGCGGAAATTGTTCAGTTTGAAAAAGATGAAAAACCAAGGCTATTTGGTTGTATTGAGGACCTGCTTTCCGACATCAGCGAGAACGACCTCAAAAGCGGTGTAAAAACCAAGTTTATTTACTCGGGCAACAACACCTTCCCCTTTGATGCCCGTGAACAGTGGACAGACTCCTGCAACCTGCTGGCCCTAAAAGAAGGCGTTGTTGTTGGATACGATCGGAATGATAAAACTGTAGAGGCTTTTAAAGAAGGTGGTTATAATGTGATCCGGGTAGCCGAACTGCTTCAAAAATTTGAAAATAATGAACTTGATCCACAAAGTTTAACTGATACGCTGATATTAATGCCGTCGGCCGAACTTTCCCGTGCCCGCGGTGGTTTCCATTGCATGAGCATGCCGGTATTCAGGGACACTGTAATTTAATTTGTCATTGAGTCGTCTGGTCATTAAGTCATTGCTTTGCATGATTTATTAAAAAAATGACTCAATGACTCAATGAAATAATGACAAAAATCATGAGTCAATCAACATCACATATATTAATGATCCGCCCGGTTAATTTCGGGTTTAATGAAGAAACTGCTACAAGTAACGCTTTTCAAAACGCTAATGCCGAAAAAAATGGTGTACAGGAAAGGGCCTTGAGTGAGTTTAATAGTATGGTTAACATTTTGCGCCATAATAGTGTAGATGTTACTGTTATAGATGACACCCTACAGCCTTATACGCCCGATTCGATATTTCCGAATAACTGGATATCGTTTCATAATGACGGTGGCGTTTTCCTTTACCCTATGCAGGCCGAAAACCGCAGGCTTGAGCGCAGGGAAGATATCATAACCGATTTGGAGGATAAATTTAAAGTTGCCCATGTAATTGACCTGAGCCGCTTTGAACATGACCATCGCTTTTTAGAAGGCACCGGCAGTATGGTGCTTGACAGGGATAATAAAATAGCTTACGCCTGCCTCTCGCCCCGTACAGATAAAGAGGTGCTTAACTATTTCTGTGAACAAGCTGGTTATCAACCGATCAGTTTTGAGGCCGTTGATGAAAAAGGGAAAGCCATTTACCATACCAATGTACTGATGTGCATTGGAACTGAATTTGCAGTAATCTGTTTGGATAGCATCCCCAACCCACATGAAAGGATAACTGTTATAGATTCATTGAAATCTTCGCACAAAGAAATTATTGAAATCACTTTTGAGCAGATGAACCAGTTTGCCGGTAATATGCTTGAAGTGAAAAACAAAGCGGGCGAAACGTTGATCGTGATGTCGCAAAACGCTTTCAGCGCTTTGAGTGAAGCACAGCGTTCCGCTTTACAACAGTATGGAAAGCTGGTTTATGCCGATATCAATACCATTGAAACTAATGGCGGCGGCAGTGCAAGGTGTATGATGGCTGAGGTGCATTTACCGGCTATTTAAATTCATCTGTTAACAGCGTACAACGCTATCAGATACTTGAAGAGGAAAACAATTACAGCTATAACTGCGAGTAATAACAATTGCTTAACTAAATATTTAGGCATGGCTAAATCATGATTAAGATATAAAGAGGACAATTTAATTATTACAATGCAATTTATAGCCTCTGCACATTTTTCACAAAAATTGTGTCTTTATTGTATAACAGCAACTTACGACAATAGCTTATCTTTAAACATACGTTATTAATTATGATTTTTTTACTAACGAATAAGCCCCTTTATTAGGGGCTTGTTCGTTAAGTATCCACTTGAACAGCTATTCAAGTTTATTCGGTAATGAAATAGAGGTAAGCCTGTTTTTGCTTCATTTTTGAGCGTACGCGTTTAAAACTATCTTCAATATCTTTACGCTCGTCTTTTTCAGTCACTTCCATAAAGGCTTCCTGGTAATAACCTAAGGATTTATTCCAGTCCTTTTGTTTTTCATAAAACAAGCCAAGCAGCTCAAAGGTGCGGGCCTTGTTCACCCCCGGTGTGGTTAAAGCCTGGGCCGAAATGGTTGAAACCAGCTTATCCATTCCCAGGAATACTACCAGGTCAAGATAATGGGTGTAATTATCCGGAAACGATGGCTCCAGCTCCATACAGGTTTTAAAATGATAACCTGCGGTTTGGTAATCCTGGATCTTGTAATAGTAGATCATCCCCAACTGGTAATGCGCCCTTGCAAAAAGGGCTCATCCGTAATGATCTGGTTTAATATGTTTAAGCCCTTAGGTGTTTCTCCGAACGATAGTTCATCAACAGCCCGGAGGTACTTTTCTTCTATTGAATAATAATTGTCCATATAAAATTTCAAATTCAATTAAGCTTACGTTTAAGTAATGCTTAATGTTAAACTAATGTGGTAAATGTAGGATCGGTTTGGGTGCTTCGAAACCGCTATACCGGAGTTGAGAAGAGAATTATCGATGCAAAACCCTTCTGCTGCGGCACCATGGGCCACATTACTATTGAGCAGAATGATTTATTAAACAACATCGGTTTGTACTTTATATGTGCAAACCTACAATTATTGGATGAGAAAAGCAAGAAATGAAATTGCTGCACAACGTAAACAGCACTGTGTATGAGGTTTATTGCCGTTACATGACGTAACGGCGCCAAATAAAAATAGCAGCTTGAAATTAAGCTGCTATTGCGTTTTGTTTAACTGCCTCAATAAGGAAGTTATTTTTTAATTCCTTTTCAGATATCATTACGCTGAAATCATCAAACTTAACGCCGTGTTCAAGCGGATAAAGTACGTAACCACGCTTTAGCGCATCATATGCGCCAAGTTCAAATATTTCGTCGTGCTTTTTGCCTTTTATTTTCGCACCGCTTACTAACTGGTAAGCGTCGGATATGGTTTCAAAATTATTGTTTTTCATAGTGCAGGTAACTATACAATTACTTTGCCAATTTTTATGCAAACCAGTCGAACAAGTCATTTTGTTTTAAAGAAGCTTTGTCAGTACCCGATAAGTCGTTAATAATCAACCCCTCGCCCATTTGTATTATTCTTGTGCCATAATTAAAAGCATCCTTCAAATTATGCGTAATGAATACCGCCGTTAAATTAAATTCGCGGATCAGTGTATCAGCTGTCCGCATTACCACGTCGGCCGAGCGTGGGTCGAGGGCCGCGGTAGGTTCGTCCAGCAATAAAACTTTACAACTATCCATCACACTCATCAGCAGGGTAAGCGCCTGCCGCTGCCCGCCCGACAAAGTACCCATCGGCTGGTCTATCTTATCCTGCAAACCCATGCCAAGGCCGGCTACTTTTTCCTGAACCTGTTTTTTAAAAGCATCATTTACCCCAACGGATAAACCTTTTCTTTTTGTGCGGATAGATGCCAGCCGGAAATTATCTAATATGCTCAAATCGGGCGCAGTGCCACTCAATGGGTTTTGAAATACCCTTGCAATCCACCGGCTGCGTTTGTAATCAGGCATGTTGGTTACATCGTTTCCGTCGATACTTATAGTGCCATTATCGGGCGATACGCTGCCGGCAATTAAATTAAGCAAGGTGGTCTTGCCTGAGCCATTCGAACCAACTATCACCAAAAACTCACCGTCTTTGATCTCCAGTGTAATGCCATTAACCGCGTTTACCTGGTTGGCTTTACCTTTATTAAATGTTTTATGCACGTCGGTTATCGTTATCATGATGATCTTAATAAGGATAAACGCGGCAGGCTTACAATTACCAGCACAAAACCGGCGGTAACTATTTTAAGTAATTTAGGGTCGACACCAACTGAGAGTGTAAACGCCAAAACCAGCTGAAATATCACTGCCCCTGCTAATACCAATACCAGACTTAACCATACCGAGGTAAGCTTAAACCAGTTAATTAATGTTTCTGCAATGATCACCGATCCTAACCCTACTATCACAATCCCAATGCCCATGCTGATATCTGCAAAACCCTGGAACTGGGCTACCAGGTAACCGCTCAAAGCCGTGAGCGCATTGGCCAGTGCCAGCCCGGTAATTTTCATCCTGTCAGTATTTACGCCTAATGAACGGATCATGGATTCACTGTTACCAGTAGCCCGCATGGCTATGCCAAAATCGGTTTTGAGCAGATGGCCGATCAGAAAAGTGATCACGATAACAAAAATGGCAAGGATCCAGAATGTATTTTGATTAAGGTCGCTCACAACACTTACTATAGTAAATAACGAAGGCAAATTGATAAGCGGTAAATTTGAGCGGCCTAAAATAGTAAGGTTAACCGAGTAAAGCGCCGTCATGACCAGGATGCCGGCCAGCAGTGCATTGATCTTTAATTTGGTATGAATAATACCGGTAAGCGCCCCCGCTGCTGCGCCTGCCAAAATCACAGCAGGTAAAATAACATAGGTGGGCTGATGATTGGTCAGCAATACTGCCGTAACCACGCCGCCCAGTGTATAACTGCCATCGGTTGTGATATCCGGAATATTGAAGATTTTCATGGATATATAAATCCCCAGCGCTATGGCCGAAAAGCATAGGCCCTGTAGTAAAGCGGTAAGGTAAAAATCCATTTATTTTACAGGCTCAAAATTTGGCGGAATGGTAATATTATATTTTTTTGCAGCAGCAGGGTTATATACCCTCTTCCTTATCTTTACCATTTCGGGTTGCAGGCCATCGGTTTTATGAGTTTTAAGAAATTGGGCTGCCTGCTCGCCGGCCTGGTACCCCCATTGATAAATATCAGCCCCAAAAGCAGCGACGGCTCCACGCTGTACCAAACCTGCTTCGCTTGTAAAAATCGGGATGTTTTTTTGATTACAGTTTTTTAGGATGGTTTCAAAAGATGCAAAAACGGTATTGTCCGGATTAGCAAAAAAGGCGTCGATGTTTTTATTTAGCAGCGACTGCGTAACCAGCTGCGCATCGGCCGAGGTATTTAACGGAAGTGCTACAATATCAACGTTTAGCCCTGCGGCCAATGATTTAATACGGTTTAAGGCATCGGCCGATTGCGGCTCCGACTGATTATAGATCATCCCGATAACCAGTTTTGCGCCCTTAGGCTTAAGCAGTTTGGGAATAATGCTGAACGAAGTATCAATATAGTTTAACTCTTCTACTGCGCCGAAAAGGTTGGCGGGCGCTTTCCCGTTGGCATCAGTTACCTTCATGCGTTCGGCAGTTGGGGATACCATGGCAAAAACGGGGATATATTTTGTTTTTTGAAGCGCTGTTACTGTTGATAATGTTGTACAAGTTGCCAGCAGGTTTACACTATCAGTAACAAAGTGGTTAACGATTTGCGTAAGCGTTGGGATATCGCCCTGGGCATTGCTGTATTCAATTTGCACCGTCTTTTTTCTTCGCTGAAACCATTTTTGTTCAAGGCATCAGTAAAACCTTTGCGGGCCTGTGATATGGTGGCATCTTCAAAAGCATCAACAAAACCAACTACAGGCACCTGCATTGATTTGGTTTTGGGTTTACAGGATACGAAAAAAACAAGTACTATAGCTACCGGCAGATATTTGATAAACTTCATTTTACTAAATTAACTTTTTAGCCGTAAAGCTGAAAGTACAATGGCAAAACCCGAAAATTGTTTTACAATAAGATTATCATTATACGAAAGCTTAAAGCAGAACACACAAAGCCAAACCGGCAAGCCAATTACAAAGTCGTTTAATTATGTATAATAATTTACTGCATTACCTTTCCAGGCAACGAGCTTAACAACTATTCAACCCTAATATGATTAAAACACAATTAGTTTAAAGCAGCTCTTTAAGCCCGGCAAAATTACTGATGGTTGCTACCATGCCATCAGGCACAACGCCAAAACCATAATTTGCAAAAATAAAAGGTACACCGGCTTGTTTGGCGGCATTATAATCGCCCATGGTATCACCTACGTAAACCGGGGCTTTCAATTGGTGATCATTAACCACATCTTTGATATTATCGGCCTTAGGGTTCCCTTTTGTGCCGAAACACTGGTGTCCAAGAAAATGGCCATGCAATTGGTTCAGATCCAAAAACAGTTCGATATAACCGTTTTGACAATTGCTCACTATATAAAGTTTGTAATTTGCAGCAAGGTATTTAAGGGTATCTTCCAGTTGAGGGTAAAGTTCGCCCCCTTTGGTGAACAGGATCTCCAATTCACTTACGGCACAAAGAGCCTGCACTTCTTTGCGTTGCTCTGCATTAAGATCAGGGAATAACTTATCAAAAATTGCATCGTAGGTCATGCCGGTAATAGAACGCACGCGTTCCTGCGTCATTTCCTCGTTAATATATTCTACCTTACTGATTGCCGCCTGCCATGCAAGGGCAACATTAGCGGTACTATCCCAAAGGGTACCATCAAGGTCAAAAATTATGCTGTCGTATTTATTTTTAAGCGAATCATTCATATCGCCGGCAAAAGTAAAAGTTTATTAGCCGCCTTGCATAATGATGTTAATTTATTTGCTACTTTAACTGAATAAAACCATGATCACAATTAAAACGGTTTCTTTAAGCCCTGATGAAAAGGCTGAATTGGAAAAGGCTTTACGCAAATTCGCAGCGAAGCGTGAAACTAATTTCGATTTTATATCATCAGAAGTATCTATGGGAGCAGATAAAATCTTTTAGGTTATGAAGGCAATCGCAACATACATTTTACCCGCCCACGCACGTTTATAGATCGCTATCTCCCAAAGCTGATTATCAACCTACCCCGTAACACAACTGATTTATTTTACAGGTTAAGGCTGAGTAACATGAGTACTGCAGTGTTAGTATTGCTGGTAATTGGGATTGCAGCCGGTATTATTTCCGCATCCATCGGCGAGGGTACGATTGAGGCTTTGATTTACCCGCCTGGTTTTCTTTTTATGTTTGCTTTGGGTACTTTACTGGAGTATAAACTTTCTGCTTTAAAAGTTAAAAAGGCTATATCAAAATATCGGCTGTTAAAACACCGGTATATTGAGGAAGAAAGTTTGTAATATGTTCATATCAAAAATAGTGCCCAGGCCAACTCTTACCAACAGCCTGGCATAATTTTTTTAAAGAATTTGTAACATAATGGATTTTTTATTTGTACATTTAAATATTCGCCGTCATCTATTAAAAATTGCGTAAAACTACGTACGCAAAACGGTGAAATCCCTGATTACTTTTTATATAGCGTTGGTTATTTTTGGAGCATAATATGTTTCTGAACATCCGGAGGCATCTTTTAAAGACTTATACCTTGCTTATGAAATTATTTTACCATTTTCTTGTTTTGGTTGGGACATCTCTCATTTTGGTAGCTTGTGCCAATATGTTTTCCTCAACACCCGAAAAAAAATCGATAAACCTGCGCAACGCAGCGGCATCTACTTAGGCAAAGATTCATTGTATAATTCAGAAACAAACACCCGGCTCACATTCTCGGATTCTTATTACCGTGATGTTTTAAACCGGTATACAAGCGGCAACCACCAGGCCTGGCACAAAATCAATAACAATTTATTTATTGCCGCAAATTACCTGGGCCTTAACCCAATAGAAAAATAATTTAGTTTAATAGTTAGTTAGTTAGGAACAGTTGTAAACAGTCGCAGCAGAACGCTCCGACTGTTTTTTTATGATCAGAATTTGGGAAATGAACCCAGGCCAAAAAATATCGCGAATAAAGGGATAGCCAACAAAAAGTATGCTTTTGCCAATTGTCTGTCATCGGCATTCCCAACTACAAATACATTATATAGATCGGCTTTCAGTGATTTAAGTTTCGCTTTCATGATAATAGATTTTAAGCAATTATAAACAGCTTAATTTCAAATACTTATTTAATTTATATAAATCAAGCTTGTTATTATTATGACTGTAGCGGCGGATTTTGGTTTAAATGAAAATGCCCTTAATTTTTTAATCAAGGGCATCTGTATGTATTTCAGTCAATTAAATTATTTCGTTTTATCCTCGCTCATCTCCGGATGATAATGTAAGCCCGGTGTAAGCCAGTGCAAAAGCATCACCCTTGAATACCTGAAATTAAATGGCGCTAAAACTACCGCTACTCCTAAAATAATAGTTACATACAACCAGGGGTTACTGCTGCCTGTTAAAACGCTGATAGCAACTGCTAGTGTAACCATCTCAGCAACGTTAAGCGCATAACTGGCAAACATGGCTACATAAAAATAACCGGGTTCACGCTCATACACCAGGCCGCAGTGTGAACATGTTTTATGCATCTCCTGTCCTTTAAATTCATACATACCGGTAGCAAACAGGTCGCCGCGCCTGCAACGCGGACATTTGGCGTTTACAAAGGCAGACCAGGCGGATAATTTATATTTAGGGGTTTCCATAACGTTATGATTTATTGTTTAAGGTTTTTTTCTGAATTCTTCGGGGGTAATGCCCTCAATTTTTTTAAAGAACTTGGTAAAATAGGAGTTATCACTAAAATTTAGGTTAAAAGCTATCTCACTTATATTAAGTCGCGGATTGGTCAATAGCCTTTTTGCTTCAAGCAAAGTTCTGTTACGGATCACCTCTCCTGCCGACAGGCCAAGCACATCTTTACATACCGCGTTTAAATGATTGGGGGTAATATAAAGCAGTTCTGCATAATCTTTAGGGAGCTTTACATCGATATAATGCTGTTCAATCAGCTTCTGAAAGTTACGGATCAGCGTTTGATTATAGCCCTGTTTGCCAAAGCTATCGCCTTTGCCCTGGCAACGATTTATTAGAATGAAAAGCTGAAGCATAAGCACCCTTACCATATCGCTACCCAAAACTGCAGGCTTTTCAACTTCAGATACAATCCTTTCAAAAAGGGTAATGATTTCGGGTAACTGGTTGGCAGGTAAGTCAACCACCTCATCCTTTGGATTGCCGTTCAAAAAGTTAAAATTGTCAAAGTAGCCTGAGCGTAATAAAAACGACTGGATAAACGAGCTTGAGAAATTGATAATATAACCGTCAGTAAAACCTTCAAAAGCCCATGAATGCACCTGCCCGGGAATCATAAAGTAAATCTGCCCCGGCCTTACCTCAAAGCTTTCAAAGTCAATGGTATGTGATCCTCCGCCATCAGTAAACAATACCAGGTGGTAAAACGAGTGGCGGTGCGGGAAGAAAAGGTTTTTATGAGCATCCAGATAAGACGCAAACCTGCTGATCAGGATGTCGTCCTGTTTAATATCATCGGCAAGTGTGCAAATATCAATTGTGGGAATGCTTTGTAACATGACACAAAACTACACACAATAGCTTTGCCCTTAATGGTACTATTTTTATTTTGTATGGTACTAATCAACGATTGACAATTTTTTAATAAATCACGTCCATTTTTGGATGATATCTTCCAGCCGTTCAAAAGTAAAAGGTTTACTTACAAAATCTTTCATACCGGCCTGGGTGCATTCACGCTCATTTTCGCTAAGCACGTTGGCTGTCATGGCAATAATAGGCGGAGCGCCTTTACCATGCTTTGTTAATATATGGCGGGTAGCCTGTAAACCATCCATTTCGGGCATTTGAATGTCCATGAATATCAGATCGTAGTTACACTGCTCAACCATATTTACCGCGGCCAATCCATTTTCGGCAATATCAATATTATAACCAACCTTTTTAAAAATCTTACTGGCTATTAACTGGTTCATTTTATTATCCTCGGCTAATAAAATGCGTAACGGCCGGTACTGAAAAGCTTCCTTTTCATCCGGTTGCATCTCCGGTTCAATAATGCCATAGGTAACATGTAAAGGCAAGGTAAAGCTAAACAATGAGCCCTGGGCTTCCTTACTTTCTACCCAGATTCTGCCGTGCATCATCTCCACAAGTTTTTTGCAAATGGATAAGCCCAGCCCCGTACCGCCATATTTGCGCAAGGCGGTAGTATTTACCTGTGTAAATGGTTTAAATAACTGTGCTAATGCCTCTTCACTTATGCCAATCCCGTCATCTTTGATGCTAAAGGTTATGTCCTGGACGTTGTTCCTGATCTCAGATGCTGTGACGCGTAAACTTACCGAACCTTCGTCGGTAAACTTAATGGCATTTCCGATCAAATTAACCAGGATTTGCTGAAGCCTGCCCTCATCTGCTATTACATAGTTTGCCACATTAGCATCAACATCATAGGTTAAGCTTAGGGGTTTGTGAAGGGATGTAATGGCCGGTTCAGTAATTTCAATAACTGTTTTTATGCAGTTACGCAAATGCGTTGAAACCGGGTGAAGGACCAGTTTATCTGCTTCGATTTTTGAAATATCAAGAATATCACTGATGATGTTAATCAATAAATTACTGCTCGATTGTAAAGTTTGAAGCAGTTCCTGCTGCTCGGGCTGTAAATTAGTACGTGATAGCAATTGGGCGGTACCGATGATACCGTTAAGTGGCGTGCGAATTTCGTGGCTCATATTGGCCAGAAAGTTCGATTTGGCAAACGTGGCCGCCTCAGCCTGGTCACGTGAGGCCGAAAGTTCAATTTGAGAAGCTTGCAGCTCTTCACCCTTACGAATCAGGTCGCGCTTATCGGTTTCGTGGCTTTTTTTAATAAAACCTACCAGCAGCCCAACAGTCAATATGTTTACCACAGCCGAAGTGATGAGGTCAGATTCTTTTGACGCGGTACTATCATAAGGCTGTACTAAACCAGGAAAATGTTTTTCGATAAAGTAGCATCCTAAAAATATAGCTATTAGCGCGCCGATAAAAATATAATGATATCGTTTTTTTACAAGCAGGGTTATAAGTACAATAAAAAAGACTCCCGAAAGCGTTGTTGATCCGGAGATACCGCCATTGTAAAACCAGCCCGGAATAATTGCAAACAGCCCTAAGCAAATGTAAATGAGGGTTGCATCCTCTTTATACTTTACGAACCTGCTCCTGTAAAAAGCCCAGCCCGACATCAGTATCACAAAAAGCTCAACAAGCTCAAGCTTATAACTTAAGCCTAAAAACAAATTGCAGATTAGCGAAAAAACGCTGCTGGCACAAATGAATAATGAGAGCGCATTAAACAGCTTATTCTCCAGCGACAAATCAGGCATCCCGTAGCCAATAATCCGCTTCAGCTTTTCCATTTAAAATAAAAAATTAATTAGAGAGAACTCTTTATACTCAAAAACAGGGAGTTCGGTTTAGTAAATAAACTATTTTTTAGGAAATATTTAAAACTTTAGTGTTTAAAAAAGTAAAAAACAGGATATTATTGTTTAATAATTAATTTAAAAAATCAATGTAATTATTAAGTAATCCAAAGTAAGTGATTGGAATGCTAATCAGGTAACTAAAAGCAAACAGCGCAGCTTTCATTTAAAAAGCGCGCTGTTATATATAGTGAAATATAAATTAATATTTAATAAACACTGGCGATATTCAGCATTTCAATAGCTTCATTATTTAATTTCAAAGCGGCTGATACAACAAGATCATTAAGCTGCTCCAAACTGGTGGCACTAACAATGGGTGCTGTAATACCGGGCCTCGCAATTAACCACGCCAGTGCAATTGCCGACTGACTGGTTTGATACTGCCCGGCAAGGTCGTCCAGGGCTTTTAATATCCTGTAGCCTCTTTGGTTAAGATATTTCTTAACCATCCCCGCGCGGCTGCTTCCCTTCAGGTCGGCTTCCGAACGGTATTTGCCGCTTAAAAAACCGCTGGCCAACGAAAAATAACTGATCACCCCAAGGTTTTGCTCTTTAATAAAGGGCTCGTAAGTGGTTTCATATTTTTCCCTGTCGAACAGGTTATATTCGGGCTGAAGCGTTTGATAAGCTATCAGGCCTTCTTCAATACTCGTTTTGAGCGACTCATGCAAACGTTCGACAGACATATTGGAAGTACCTATAGCCCTCACCTTACCATCCTGCACCAGTTGATCATAAGCACGCAGGGTTTCTTCAACCGGGGTTGAGGGATCGTCGTAATGGGTTTGATACAAATCAATGTAATCGGTTTGCAAGCGCTTTAATGAAGCCTCGGCCGATTTAATAATGTAATCCTTTTTAAGCCCTTTGCTGCCCGAATCCATTTCGGCGCCTACTTTAGTGGCTATAACTACTTTATCGCGTTTGCCGCTTTGCCTAAGCCAGTTACCAATTTCGGTTTCCGACTCGCCGCCTTTATTGCCCTCAACCCAGCGCGAGTAAACATCAGCAGTATCGATAGTATTAAACCCGGCATCCACAAATGCATCCAGTAAAAGGCCCGTATCTTTACCTTTAACAGTCCACCCAAACACATTGCCGCCAAAAACCAATGGCGCTGTTGATATGCCGGATGCTCCTAATTCACGATTTTTCATAATAATTTATTTAGGGTATTACAGGGATAAAGCGGTGTTAAGCGTATTTGTTTGACAGTATAATGAAATAAAGGCTCAACCTGCGATGATGTTACAAAACGCACAAAACTTAACAAATTAGAGATTGAGAAGACATATCCTCAACCAAAACTAAGTACATTTGCGCTTTGTTAACTTAATATAATGGCTAAAGTTTCTATCAACCTGGCAACAGGCTCATTGCAAAAAGAAGAGATCATTGTAGGCATCGATCTGGGTACCACTAACTCGCTGGTAGCATTCATCAACCCTGGTAAAAACCCGCAGGTAATTAATGATGCAGGCAAAGGTGTATTGGTGCCCTCTGTAGTTCATTTTGGTGATGCAGGCGATGTGCTGGTTGGTAATGAGGCAAAAGAGTTCCTGATAACCGATCCACAAAATACAATATTTTCGGTTAAACGCTTGCTTGGCCGCAGTTACCACGATATTGAAAACTACAAAGACTTTTTTAGCTATAAAGTAATTGACGACGATACCGAAAGCCTGGTAAAGATCAAAGTAGGCGATAAATTTTACACCCCTATCGAGCTATCGGCCCAGATATTGAAAGAGCTTAAGGCCCGTGCCGAGCATGCCCTTAAAACCCCGGTTAACCGTGCTGTGATCACTGTTCCGGCATATTTTAATGATTCGCAGCGCCAGGCCACCCGTGATGCTGGTAAACTTGCAGGGCTTGATGTGTTGCGGATAGTTAACGAACCTACCGCGGCAAGTTTGGCTTATGGGATAGGCCTAAACCCCGAAGAAACTAAAACTATAGCAGTTTATGACCTTGGCGGCGGCACCTTTGATGTGTCCATATTGCAAATACAAAACGGCATTTTTGAAGTACTATCTACCAATGGCGATACATTTTTAGGCGGCGACGATTTCGACCGTATTATTGTTGATTACTGGATTGAGAAAAACCAGCTTAATAAAGCCGAAGTGCTTGCCAATACCGAACTGGCCCAGCAACTGCGCCTAAAGGCCGAAGAAGCCAAAAAAGCCTTCGCACACCAAAGCTTGGTTAATGATAAAATCGGCGAGATCTGGTGTACACTTGACCGCACTACTTTTGAAGAACTGATATTACCAAAAGTACAGCAAACCATCACCAGTTGCCAAAACGCGCTTAAGGATGCAAAACTAACTATCGATCAAATTGATGAAGTGGTTATGGTTGGCGGCTCAACCCGTACGGCATTGGTTAAACGTATGGTTGCTGAGTTTTTTGGTCGCCCGGTGCATGATGATGTGAACCCTGATGAAGTAGTTGCTTTAGGCGCCGCCATACAGGCCGATATTTTAGCAGGCAACCGTAAAGATATTTTACTATTAGATGTTACCCCCTGTCCTTAGGTATTGAAACCATGGGCGGCCTGATGGATGTTATTATTCCCCGTAATTCCAAGGTGCCAACCAAGGGAGGCAGGCAATATACGACATCAATAGACGGACAGGTAAACATGAAAATTGCCGTTTACCAGGGCGAGCGCGATCTGATCAAAGAAAACCGTAAACTCGCCGAGTTTGATTTAAAAGGCATCCCTTCCATGCCTGCAGGTTTCCCTAAAGTTGATATTAACTTTTTATTAAATGCCGACGGTATCCTAACCATACAGGCCATCGAACTACGTTCGGGCGTAAAGCAGGAGGTTGAAGTAAAACCAACCTATGGCATTACCGACGAACAGGTGGAACAAATGCTGATGGACAGCATTACCCACGCCAAAGATGATGTAAATCAGCGGATGCTTATTGAGGCGCGCACTGAAGGCGAACAAATGGTTTATACCGTTGAACGCTTCCTGCAAAAAAATGCTGATTATGTTTCGGTTACAGAAATTGCCGATACTACCAAACTTGTTCAGAAACTGAAAGAGGCCCTCACCAGCGACGATAAAGACCTGATTTTAAAAACGATTGATGAGGTTAACGAGTTCACTCGTCCGTTTGCCGAACGCTTAATGGATCAGGCAATAAGTACAGCTATGAAGGGCAAAAGTATAGAATAGGCACAGATATTGCTCATTAAGTCAAAAATCTTAAAATTTGAAAAGGACAATTTCTGCTTTAGCCCTGTTTATTTTTATTGCCGTTGCTAATACGGCCTGTTCTACAACCCGCAAACATTTCCGCGATACGTCGGCAAGGTCATCCATGCTGGATACTTTAAAGTACGATTCGCTGATGAAAAAACTGGCCAATGGCGATAAAAGTGGTCGCTGGCCGGTAAAAACCAAAGAATATCCGCTTCCCGGAGCTATTTTACCATTTAACCGCATTGTAGCGTTTTATGGTAACCTCTATTCAAAAAACATGGGCGTGCTGGGCCAATACCCACGCAAAACCATGCTCAATAAATTAAAGGAAGAGGTAAAGAACTGGGAAAAGGCTGATACAGCTACTAACGTGGTACCGGCCTTACATTATATCTGCGTAACGGCCCAGGCTGATGCCGGCCGTAATGGTCTGCATAACTTACGGATGCCCTTTAGCCAGATTGATACCGTGATTAGCTGGGCAAAAAGCATCAATGCACTTGTGTTTTTAGATATCCAGGTTGGCTTCAGCACAGTACAAACCGAATTGCCTTTATTAGAGAAATACATGAAGATGCCAAACGTTCATTTAGGCATCGACCCGGAATTTTCTATGAAGGAAGGCAGTGTGCCCGGCAAACGCATAGGTACCTTTGATGCCGATGATATTAACTACGTAACCGGCTACCTGGCCAAACTGGCAAAAAAGAATGACCTCCCACCTAAAATATTTGTTGTACACCGCTTTACCAAACGCATGGTAACCAACTACAAGGATATTAAATTACGTCCCGAAGTACAGGTAGTGATGGATATGGATGGCTGGGGTGGTCCGGAACTTAAAAAAGGCACTTACAAATATTTTATTTCAGAAGAGCCTGTACAGTTCACCGGCTTTAAACTTTTTTATAAAAACGACTTAAAAAACGAACCACACAGGATGCTTACGCCTAAGGAAGTGTTAAGTCTGAAGCCTGCCCCTATTTATATTCAGTACCAGTAGTGATGAACTATAAGACTTACGAAGCTTTAAAAGCTTCGTAAGTTATAAGTTATTTAGTATTGGTAAAAGTTAACATTTCGGTTAAACTGGTTTCATATATTTAACCCATCTAAGCTTTATATATGAAACTTTTATTAAAGTATGTTTCTCTTTTTCCTTTGTTATTTTAGGAAAATGTGCCTCTGCTCAAAACGGATTGCCCGCTGTTAACAATACATTTAACACGCAAAACATGGACTCACAAATGGATCGACAGACGCCTCTCGCTATGTGGGACTTTTGGAGTGATCACAACAAGAGTACCAACAACCCAGAGTATACTTTCCTGGTAACGATGCGCAACGGATCTAAAAAGAAGTTAAGTCCAGAATTTACGTAGATGCCTATGTACACAAAAGTTACCTGCTGTTTGTTGATCAGTCACTATCTAAAGCGGATACAAACAGGGAACAAGTGATATATCCTGAACAAACTATTGAAATAGCCCGAAACCTTACACCTCCATCAGCTGAAAAAAATGCCAATACTTTGGCCCCCCATTATTATGCAGGCATCGCTAATGATAGCTGCTGGATGTTTAAATTTATAAGCGGCCCCATTAATGCATACTCGCTTTTAAGTGACCCCGAAGGGAAAATGTTCAATCCAAAATCCATCGTTGCTATACAGCTCAACAACGGGCCTATTATCCAATATAACGAAGAAAATCTACGGGTTATGGTTGGTGACGATCTTGACGCTATTGAAAGCATCCAATGGAAAAATTATCTCCAGGCCATAAAAAGATATAACCGGAATAGTGGAAAAATCAACAAGAAATAATGGTGCTTTAGTATTACCACGACTATAAAAATAAAATCCCCGAGAACGGGGATTTTATTTTTAACTTATTTTCCTAATGCTTCCTGCTCTTTCAGGGCGGCTATATTGTTGCTGTCGCTATAGCTTGCGGTTTGATTAGCAAAATCCTCAAGGATGGCTGCAATAGTATCCAGGTTTTCTGATACACGCTGGTGCATATCGGGCAGATCTTTTTCAAGGCGTTTATCACCAAGTTCGATATTATCAACTTCTATTTTAGTTAACTTAGCAATAATAGCCTGCTGGCTGTTTTTCAGGTCTTCCAGTTCATGGACAATTTTTTCCATCAGTCCAAATTTCTTTAACTTATCCATAATGTGTGGTTTTAAGTATCACTTTATATTTTAACCACACCAATAAAAAATTGTTTCAGATTTGGAATTAACACTTATAACTAATAACTTAGTTCAACTAAATATTTAGTTATGAAAAACCTATTTATAACCCTATTCCTTATCTTATCAGTATTGCAACTACACGCTCAGCAAACCGTTAATGATTCGCTCCTGCTTGATTATTATCAAAACCAGCGTTTTGCCGACGCGGCAGATTACCTCAAAAAATATATCACGAGCCCGTTATCGATGTTAAAGTGTTAGCTAAACTCGCCTACACCTCAAAAATGGCATCCCGCCTGCCCGATGCCGAAAATTATTACCAGCGCATTTACGCTACGGATACCACCAGCCTCATTAATCTATATAACATGAGCGAGATCATTAAAAGGCGCGGTAATAATAAAAAAGCGATCGTATATGTAAAGAAGATCCTGTTGAAAGATACCACCAACTTTGATGTGTATAAGCAACTGGCAGACCTGTCGCAAAATTTAGGCGATATAGAGGGGAGCATTGTATATCTGCAAAAAGCTAATAAGATCAATCCGCTTAACCCTGATGTAGCCTATGACCTGTCGTCCTTCTTCATCAACCTTAAACTATATGGCAATGCTGAAAATATTATCGACAAAGCACTTGTTGCCGATAC
Organism: Mucilaginibacter sp. P25; assembly: GCF_050859465.1. Lineage (NCBI taxonomy): Bacteria > Pseudomonadati > Bacteroidota > Sphingobacteriia > Sphingobacteriales > Sphingobacteriaceae > Mucilaginibacter > Mucilaginibacter sp. P25. Next base: position 5,620,434 of record NZ_CP193937.1, read on the forward strand.
TGCCAATTTGCTGCTCCTGAAAGGCAAGGCCCAGGCCTCGTACGCATTAAAAAGGTATCCAGTAACTATCGCCATTACCAAAAAACTAATAGACGCGGGCGAGCAGGCCGGCAGCATTGTATCCATGCTGGCCACTTCTTATTACATGACCGGCAACTATCCGGATTGTATTAAAACTTTCAAAACATTGGAGGACGGTAATACCGGCACAGAAGCTTCATATTATTATACAGCCATGAGCTACAAAGCCCTGCACAACGACTCAAAAGCGATAACTTACCTGGATAAGGCCATTGAAGAAGCAATATCTACAGGGGTGAGCTCCTATTACAATGAAAAAGGTGATTCGTACGACAGGCTGCACCAGCTTAAAAATGCAGTTCAAGCTTACCAGAAAAGCTTGCTTTATAAACCCGACCCTATTACCTATTATGCACTTGCAACCCTGTATGATACCGAACTGAAGAATAAGGCAACAGCTATTAAGTACTATAAAAAGTACCTGGCAAGTAAACCAAAGGAGACACAAAAAACTTATATAGCGTACTCCAGGGAGCGCATTAAATCTTTGGGAATTTAGCGTTGCATTAAGCGGGCAACGTATTTGCCTATGATATCAAACTCGAGGTTAACCTGGCTGCCAACCCGCACATTGTGCAGGTTGGTATGCTCAAATGTATACGGAATAATAGCTACAGAAAAACTATTGGCATGCGAATTAACCACGGTTAGGCTGATACCATTTACACAGATAGATCCTTTTTCTACGGTTACATTGCCGCTTGCTGCATCATATTCAAAGGTATATTCCCAACTGCCGTCAAGTTCTTTAAACGCGGTGCAAACAGCCACCTGGTCAACATGGCCCTGAACAATGTGGCCATCGAGCCTGGCATTCATTTGCATGCAGCGTTCCAGGTTTACCGGGTCGCCAACTTTGAGCTGCGAAAGATTGGTTTTATTTAATGTTTCTTCAATCGCGGTTACCACGTGCAAGCCATCGGCTAAAGCTACCACAGTAAGGCATACACCATTGTGCGCTACCGATTGATCGATCTTGAGCTCGTGCGATATAGCCGATTCTACTGTAATATTAAGGTTGCCTTTTTCCTGCTGCAGATCGGTGATCTTCCCTAAAGTTTCTATAATTCCTGTAAACATATGCTTCCCGGCCCGTTGAAAGGGGCTATTTTGATTGACCCAAAGCTAAAATATTTTGCACTATGGTTTGTCAGCAGTAAATGAAATTATTTGAAACTCGAGAACAAATCCTTACGCTTATTGCGAAGATCTTTGCCGCCCTCCAGCACCGATTTCAGGTTGGCCAGATAAAATGTCCAGCCAAGTTGGCATTGCACATAAAGATTTTTTTCGGGGTCGGCTTCTTCGGGGATGTTTTCCTGCACCAGTTCAACAATAACAACGCCCAGTTTAGCAGTGATAGATACACTCACTATACTGCCGCCTGTAAAAGTAAATTTTATAAAATCGGCGCCGTTGGCTTCCAGCACCTGTCCGTTTTCGGAAATGGTATCATCAAACCCATGCCAATGCCAGGTATAAGTATCCTCTTTTTTATAAACTCCTGCGGTTCGCGTTGACGGCCTGCTATGGCAAAAAAATCAGCCTTACGCAAAAACCAGGTTTCCAGGCCTTCGGGAGTAGCCCAGGCTTCATACATACTGCGTACGTCCGTATCAACATCAGCAGTTACTTTAAATTTGCTCCATCTGTTGTCTGCCATAATAATTGTATATCGGTTTGGGGCGTTTGTATCAAAAATAACAATTATAATTAAGCCTTTCATTAACTTGCCTTTAAATCTTAAACATGCCAAAGCAAAGCGCAGGGATCTTATTATACCGTAAAGCAGCTCATGGTTTGCAGGTGTTTCTTGTACATCCGGGCGGGCCGTTCTTTAAAAACAAGGATGAAGGCTCGTGGTCGGTACCCAAAGGTGAATATCTTCCCGACGAAGATCCCCTCAAGGCAGCAAAGCGTGAATTTCGGGAAGAAACCGGGCATGAAATAACCGGGGATTTTATAGCGTTGAACTTTATAAAACAAAAGGGGGGTAAAACAGTACTGGCCTGGGCTGTTGAAGGCAATATTGATCCGGGAAATATCAAAAGCAATACCTTTGAAATAGAATGGCCGCCTCGCTCAGGAAAAAAACAAACTTTTGATGAAATTGATCGTGCCGAATGGTTTGATATGGCGACAGCAAAAATAAAGATCAACCCTGCTCAGGCAGCTTTGATAGATGAACTGGCCGCGATCAACAATTATTAAATCTGCTTCCTGTTCTTGATCCAGTTGCTTGAGTTAGCTACCTCTACCGGGGCAGCAATTGAAACCCTTTTTTGCTCAAGAGCTGTTCCATTACTATTGCTGCTACAATAGCTTCATCCTCGCGACTTTCCAGCAGCACCTCGGGCGAAAAATATTTTTTTACAAAATGGGTATCAAAATTGCCAGAGGTAAAAGCTTCGTGCTGCATTACAAAACGGCCGAAACCGAGGGTGGTAGTAATACCGGTGATTTGATATTCATCTATAGCCCTTATCATCCGCTCAATTGCTTCAGCGCGGGTATCCGCAAAGGTTATCAGCTTGGCTATCATCGGGTCGTAATAAATGGGAATCTCCATGCCTTGCTCAAACCCATCGTCAACCCGTACGCCAGGCCCTTTTGGGGTTATATAGGTTTGCAGCGTGCCGATATCCGGTAAAAAATTATTGGCCGGATCTTCGGCATAAACACGCAGTTCAATGGCATGACCATGAATCTTCAAATCTTCCCGTTTAAAACTGATAGCCTCGCCCCTTGCAATTTTAATTTGCTCCTTTACCAGGTCAATACCGGTTATCAGTTCTGTAACAGGGTGCTCAACCTGTAAACGGGTATTCATTTCCAGAAAGTAAAAATTCAACCCTTCATCCATGATAAATTCAACCGTACCTGCACCCGTATAATTTACAGACCGGGCTACATCAACCGCACAACGCCCCATCTTTTCCCTGATCTCGGGTGTTAATATTGCCGATGGCGCCTCCTCAACTACTTTTTGATGGCGGCGCTGTACCGAACAATCCCGCTCAAACAGGTGCACAATATTACCATGCGTATCGCTAAGTACCTGGATCTCGATGTGTTTGGGAGATGATACATAGCGCTCAATGAAAACAGAGCCGTCGCCAAAAGCTGAGGTAGCTTCGGATACAGCCAATTGCATTTGCTCTTCAAAGTCTGCCGGGCCTTCAACAATGCGCATCCCCTTACCCCCGCCGCCCGCGGCTGCTTTGATCAATATTGGAAAACCTACCTCAATAGCCCGTTTCTTAGCCTCGTTAACATCAGTAATGGCTTCCTCCGTTCCGGGTACCATCGGAATATTATACCTGAGTGCCGCAGCTTTGGCCGATAACTTGTTACCCATTACTTCCATGGCCTCGGGAGATGGGCCAATAAGAATAAGTCCCGAATCCTTAACCAGCCTGGCAAAACCGGCATTTTCGCTTAAAAATCCATATCCAGGGTGAATGCCTTCAGCCCCGGTTTGCTTACATGCAGCTATGATCTTTTCTCCAATAAGATAGGATTGACTGGATGGAGCTTCCCCGATATTTACAGCCTCATCAGCATAGCGCACGTGCAGGGCGTCCCGATCAGCATGTGAATAAACCGCAACGGTTTTAATACCCATTTCGCGCGCCGAGCGCATAATTCGTAAAGCTATTTCACCACGGTTGGCAATCAGTATTTTCTGCATAAAACAAATGTAATTGATTTACACAAAAAGATACTATATGCCCAATGCTATAAAAACGATTGAAGTATTATTTGGGGGCCCACCTGTAGGTTTTACGGGAGCACTTATAACAGATGTATTTTTTAAAGGGTAAACCCAACAATAAAAATTTTGCCAGGCTGCTCCGTTTGATACGGCTCAACCGGTTTTTGCAATTCCGGCAAAATAAATCGCTGGAATTTGTTGAGATATTAGCTTGCTCCTGTGGCTTAATCTGAAACTCAGCAGTCATTTATTAATTATGATAATATTAAAGGTTACAATAATTAGTCCCCGGTTTCATAAATCAACATTGCAAATTTGATCATAAATCAACTAGCAATTCTCTAAATAAAACCAACGAACCTCTATGGTGTATAAAGATCGTTACCAAGCATGAATTTTTCATGAATACAGTTTGAAGCTATCTGTCAAAAATTATAAATATTCAACAGTTAAATAACAAAATCCTTAACCTAATTTTTACTTTGCAGGTAAACACAGCTGATAATAACCACTATAAAACAAAAATGCCCCTGGGGTTACCAAAGGCATTTAATTATACTAATACACTTGTTAATTATGGCTTAGTTGGCGCAGGGCTGCCCGGAGCAGGACCAGCAGACGGCGGACCAGGCTGACCACCCGGACCTTTTCCGTCAGGTACCATAACCTCTGGATGAGCTGTACCACGGTGACAGGTATTGCAGTTAACACCACTTTGCATGATCATGCCTAAAGAATCCTTTTTTGCATGAAAATACTTCTGGTTAATTTTGTTCATCATTTTATACATATCGCGCGCCATTGCTTTTTCAGGCTTGGCATCGCTTGCCCAATCCATCTTTTTAGTTTCTTCATTACGGGCATGGCAAAAGTTGCAATGTACACCTAATGAATGCTCCCACTCTTCCATAACCTTGTGCAGGTTCTCGCCCGAAATGTTTTTAGGCAAAACTTTAAGGTTTTTAAAACCTTCTGTCCTGCGGTTTACTTGTAGTCATAGCGCCAAACACTACTATGGATAGCAGACCTAGCGTAACTAATAATTTTTTGTTAACAAGCATAATTGTCATATTTAAGTCATCTAAATTAACTTATAGATTTTAATGTTGCAACATTTTGATGCAAATGATTGAATTATTCATGGTAACTTCATTATTACAAAAGCATGTTTCCCTACAGTTTATGCTTCGCAGGACTACGCATTGTTGCCGACATTGTTAAGAAGCTGGTATTTTATGAATATCTCAGGGGTCCCCAACAGAGACCCCGAGGGAGACACTAAGTTTGATTAAAGCAGAAAAAGGGAACACGAAATTACTTCTGCATCACCATTACACCGTTCATGAGCAGGGTACTGCCGCCATCGGCTACAATGTTATATACTCTTTGTACACCGCCCGCGTGTTCTGTTTTTTGCAATACGGTGAAAGTTTCATATTTGCCGGTTTGCTCGTTCAGGCAAAGTACTTCCTGGCCGGTTGCTACCGCTCCAATTTTAATGTTACCCTGTTTGGTTAACATAGGGTGATTAGGAGTTGCCTGTAACACTTTGCTATTCAGTTTTACCTGCCTGCCTTCGGCTGTGTTTTTTGTTTGGGCCGATACCAGTACCAGTTGCGTTAAAGCGTAGTTTTTGGCCTCATGTATGGTAAGTTCTTTTACCTTTACAGCGGTACTTTTTTAGTCAACGGATCAACCGTTATTACCTCATCGCCACTTTTCACAGCTTTAAGCATCTTTTTATCGCCATTGGCCATGGTAACCAGTTCTTCGCCCGGGAAACAGATGTCATTGCCATAGGTAGCGGCCTCTTCCTTCAAATCCTTGCCGGCGTTAAGCACCTTATATTGTTGAAAGCTGACTTCCTTTGACAGCACGTACGACAACTTCAGGATAAAGTTTTGCTCCACTTTATTGATATTATCAATATCCTGGAAATACTGCTCCCAAACCTTGGCATCGGCAGTAAAATCGGGCACAAGGGCTTTGTAAAGCTTGCCTTTTTCGTTGGTATAAAATACCATGAGGCCTATTTCTTGCATACCTTCTTTGGCAACCAGTTTATACAGGTCGATACGTTTTTTTAACCCGTCGGCCCCGGTTATAAAATAGGGTTTACGGCTTTCGTACCGGTCAAGCACATAGGTATTTTCAAATTTAATGTAGGTATCATTATCCAAATTAACAATGGTGAATGATTGTGCCTTTTTATACTCATCCATAGTAAGCGGACGAGGGTTTACAGTTTGCGCCTGGGCAAAATAAAGTGATGAACTTAGTAGTAGTGTTAATGTGAGGTTTCTCATTTTAGAGATTGGAGGTTAGAGATTAGAGGTTGGTTGTGTTAAAGATTGGAGATCAGAGATTATAGGCTAATGGATAAAAACGACTCCTAACCTCTAATCTCCAACCTCTAATCACCACTTAAGATAACTGTTTAAACGCATCGGCAAAGGCTTCCATTCTGTCCATACGGCCAATGCTTACTCGGCACCAGTCTTTGCCGTTAAATTGCCAGTTGCGGACACCTACGCCGCGTTTCATCATTTCGCTTACAAACTTTTTACCGTCCATTTTAAGCGGGAACATCACAAAGTTTGCCGATGAAGGGATATATTCATAACCCTCTTTTTTAAGTACCGAATACAGGTATTCTTTTGAGGCCAGCGTTTTTTGGAGTGCATCCTTTAAAAATTCCTCTTCGCGATACGCCGCAATTGCGCCTGCAATAGTAGTTGCTGCAAGCGAAAAGCCTGTAGTATACATCGATAAAGTTTTAATAGTATCGGGCTGGGCAATCACATAACCGCAACGCAAACCGGCAAAACCATACAATTTTGAAAAGGTACGGGCAACAATAACATTGCTTCCGGCTTTCACGGTGCTGATCATGGTGCTGGCTTGTGGATCGGGCAGGTAATCGATATAAGCCTCGTCAACAAATACTGTTGTTTTTTTAGATACGCGTTCACAAAAGGCTTTCAATTTAGCAGTATCCAATATAGTTGCAGTTGGGTTGTTGGGATTGCAGACATATACCAGACCGGTATTATCATCAACCTTTGCCTCCATCGCGTCAAGATCAAGTTTATAGTCTGCAGTTAGGGGCACCTTGATCCATTTGCCTTCCAATTGTTGCGCATGTGAAGGCAGATCATCATACGATGGATCACCGGTAATGATGCTTTTACCGCCTTTACTGTAATGGATCGCCGCTGCCAACAACAATGGCGATGAGCCAGACTCCATTAAAATGTTGTTGTAGTTTATACCCTCATACTGGGCTATTTTATTGTACAGGGTGCCCTGGGTCATGAAAGGATACTGATAACTTTTATCAATAGCATCCTGGATAGCTTTTTTTGCTGCTGCCGACGGGCCAAAAGGGTTCTCATTGGCTAATAATCTTGCTTTCAATTCAAAGCCGGCATTGGTAACGGCTTCCTGATCGGTTAATACCCGGCTTTGTAATTTAAATACGCGGGCCGGCATGGCTGCCAGCTTACCAATTGTTCCTGAAAAAAGGCCAGTCCTCCGGCCATAAATGCGCTGGATTTAATCCAGTTTCTGCGGTTAATTGTACTTGACATGGTGGTGGTATTTAATGTTTTGTAACGTCGTTTTATTTTTGAGCCGGATATTGGGTACGCTGGCCTGTAACCCTTGCATGTACGGCGGCAACCGTGCTCCTGGCCGATTCAAAGGCACCGGCCATCCAGGCATTCAGGTATGTCAAATGCTCGCCTGCAAAATATACCTGCTTATCGGGCTTTAACAGTACCGGGTATTGTGTTTTGCGGGTTTCGGTAGTATACACCGCCCATCCGCCTAAATTATATTTGGTTTTATGCCAGCTTACCGAAAACGAGTTTTCAAACTCCTTGTCATACTGCGGGTGGATCAGCTTGCCTTTTTCAAGCGCGAACTTCTCCCTTTCGGCGTAGCCTAAAGCGCCGATCTTTTGCGCTTTTTCGTTAAAGTTATAATATCCAATCAAGATACCCTTTTTTCCCAAATAATCATAACTCGGGTAAAATATTTGCGTTAAATCATTGTTAGTGTGCGTTATACCACCGTAAATATGCTCATCCTCCTCCCAAAAGCGGCGCTTAAACTGCAGGCCTATCTTTCCGGTCTGGTTATAGCTGATATAGTCAATAGCCCGGCTAACATCGCCGCTAAAATTATTGCTGATATTGCTTAGCACGGGTAACGGAATGGTACAGATACACAGGTCGCCATTTAAGATATGCTCCCCTGTAGCGTCTTTATAAGTTATCTTAACGCCATCAGGCACATTATTAATGGCAGTAACCTCCGCTCCCATTTTTATGGATGGCGCTACTTTCTTCTCCATCGCTTTAGCTATCTGATCCATACCGCCCACGGCCTGAAACATGGTCATCTGCAGTTCATAGGTATATTCGGCCACATTATAGAAATCTGGATCCATCAAACCCGAATGCAGCAGATCGGCCAGTTTATGCGGATCAGCGATTTTGCCAGGCTTATCGCCTGCACCAGGTGATTCCGTATAGCCGCGGCGAGCAGACGCTTTGTACAATTTATCAATATCCAGTCCACCTTCGGCTTGCAGGTATTCGATGATCTTTTCGCCATCCTCTTTGGTAAAGCTGCTATCGAGACCGCCGTGGTCAATGCTTTTGGCAAGCATTTCGGTCATATAACCGCGAATGTCGTTATGCACCTCCCGTACCTTTATTTTTTTATTAGATAAAGGCCCCTTACCTTCGGCAAAATAATAGGCGCCCTCGTTTACATTGTTATAAACCTGGATGGGTACACCCAACTCTTTGCAGTAATGCAACGTGAGCTCATGATTGTGGGGAATGCGCGATGGGCCTGCATTAAAATATTGACCTTCATCAAAACGGGCTGTAGCCGTAGGTTTATCAATTTCGGTATTGGTACTTCCATTACGAATACTAAAACAGCGACCGCCTGTACGTTGCCGCGCCTCCAAAATGGTACATTGATATCCAAGCTTGCCAAGCTCATAGGCACAGGTCATACCGGCCAAACCGGCTCCTAAAATAATAATGTGTTTGCCTTTGCCGCTGCCTTCCAGGTTAAAAGCATGCGCGGGTGCGGATTTAAGTAAGCCAAGGGCAAGCATAGCGGGATAAGCTCCGCCAGCCAGCATAGCACCTTTACTTAAAAAGTCTCTGCGGGTAATAGTTTTCAATAAGCGCGTATTTATGTTTTACAATCAACTCAGGCTTAAATATAGTTTTTTGTTTGTTTTTATATTAAGTTAAGATCAACTTTTGTTGTGGTTTTTATGAAATTAACAGGGTTGATTTGGTGATTGATAGATTTATGTTAAGATATGGTTGGCGGAAATTAGAGATCAGAGGCTGGAGATTAGAGGTTAGGCTGTTAGCAAGCTTGCATTAGTTTTACTGATGGGTTGGTGGGCTTTAGTTATCGTCGCAGTAATATCAAATATTGATTGGTTATTTATCTGAACGGAAATTACTTAGAATTAAAGAATTTATAGAATGACAAGAAAGCTCAATAAGTCGTCTGAAATTTGTTTAATCCTGACTCAGCAGCATCCTGCCAATCTATTAATCCTAAAATCATGGTTCAAATTACGGGCGTTGCCTCAGGCCCGGGCTATCCGCTCATACTGCACAGGCCTTAGTCACAGGCCGGTATCCGCTCCTATCACTAACGCAGATTTGAGGGTGAGTAGTGAATAGGTAAAGGAAAATAGTTACCTCTCTTCAATCCTATATCCCCCTAACCTCTGATCTCCAACCACTAACCTTTTAAACCAAACGTTAAATTCTGTTAAAAACTGAAAATAAATTTGCTTTACTACGAATAGTTCGTAGATTTACGAAACAATCGTAAATACAATGGAAAAACTATCGCAACAAGAGGAAGAAGCAATGCAGGCTGTGTGGCAATCGGGCCCGGGATTTATCAAAGATTTTTTAGATCAACTGGCCGAACCAAAGCCCCCTTACACTACCCTTGCCTCTACCATAAAGAACCTGGAGCGCAAAGGATTTTTAAAAAGCGAAAAAATGGGCAACTCGTTCCGTTACCTGCCCGTGATACAGGAAGAAGAATATAAAAAGCGCTTTATGAGTGGTTTTGTGAGCGACTATTTTCAAAACTCCTATAAAGACCTGGTAACGTTTTTCGCCAACGAAAAGAAGATCAGCGCTACCGACCTGAAAGAGATCATTAAACTCATTGAAAAACAATAAACCTTACAACCATGCCGGCAACATTTGTTTTTTTACTGAAAGTGAACATAGCCTTGTTACTATTTTGCGCGGGCTATTACCTGGTGTTAAGACCCTTAACCTTTTATACGCTTAACCGCATCTATTTACTTGCAGCCATCCTGTTTGCCAGTATTTACCCGCAAATCAATTTTTCGGCCTTTGTGCAGCGGCACGAAGAACTGGCTAAACCTATGGAGCAAATAGCCATTAACTGGCAGTCGCCGGCTCAACTGGTAAGCCAGCCGGTTCAAACATTTGATTATTGGTACTGGCTGAGTGTTATTTTCTGGACGGGTGCCGGCTTGCTGCTCATCCGCCTGGCCTTGCAGCTTTTTTCCCTTTTACGATTGTATAAAAACTCCAAACCTCAATACATAGGCGACCATTTAGTTAGGGTGATGGACAAAGACGCCGCCCCGTTTTCATTTTGGCGAAGCATTTATGTTAACCCAGCCAAACATGAACCCGCCGATCTGAAATCAATCCTGCTGCATGAGCAGGTACACGTAAACCAGTGGCATACTGCCGATATTTTGTTGGCTGAGCTAAGCAGCATCTTTTATTGGTTTAACCCCGGCATCTGGCTTATTAAGCGGGCGGTAAGGGAAAACATCGAGTTTATTACCGACCGCAAGATCCTTAAAAATGGTATCGATAGTAAAACCTACCAATATAGTTTGGTTAATGTGAGCTTTAATAATACCCAACCCAGCATTGTAAACCATTTCAATATTTCAACTATAAAAAAACGGATAATCATGATGAACGCGAAAAGATCGTCGAAACTTAACCTCACCCGCTACGTTTTTGTAGTGCCGGCCGTTATGGCCCTGTTGCTGGTATTCAGCATTTCAAAAGCTGACTTTGCCAAACCGGTGAGGATCACCCTTGCCGCCGCGGTACAACCCCTGGCCAGGATCATTAACATCAACCCCGAAGAGGTTGTTAAACAGGATGCCAAACCTGCGAAAGCTTCAAAACCTGTATCGAAAGCAAGAACTTCTAAAGCTGCAATTCCTGCCTCTCCGGTGGTACTGCCTAAAGTTGCATTAAGTCCGCTTGTGGCCGTAGCTCCTTTGGCAATCCAGCTCGACACCAACAAAAAGTACAGAATAACAGGAGATCAGAAAAAAGATTCGCTCATACTTATGGTGAATGGCGCGATATCAACTGGTAAAAACCTCGATGCAACGAAAATTGACAATGTGTATATTCTTGCTGGTGATAGAGTTCGGAAATTTGCGAAAATTGAAGATGACAAACCTGTTAAGGTAGTCTACGTAATTACCAAAGATGCACCAAATAAAGAAGAGCTTGAAAAGGAAGTAGCCAAAACAAGGGGGATCAGTAAAGTTGTCACTACCAATGCGAGTGGCGATGTACTTTTAGACGATGACAACAACAATGTAAATGTCAACACCTTAACTATCGTACCTGATAACAAAAACGTAGATGTAAAAAGACTTAAAAACGTTGTTGTAGTTAAAGGGTTAAGCAGATCAACAAGTGCAAGCAGTAGCAGTACAGTAACTGTAAACGGCGTAAAAGCCAAACCGGTTGCGCTCTCCTATAGTATAACTTCAGATGATAATGTCGCAGTAGCAGGAGGTGGTGATGTAGTTGTTACCGGTTATGGTAAAAAAGCAAACGTTAAGGCACTAAAGGTTAACGGAATGAACATCATGATCGACGGTAAGAAAGATCCGTTGGTAATTATCGATGGAAAAACCAGTACATTGGATGCTTTTAAAAAAATGGATATAAATACGATAGATAGTATAGCAGTAATGAAAAGCGACGAGGGCACAAAAAAATATGGCGATAAAGCTAAAAACGGTGTAGTAATGATCAGTACACGCAAAAAATAATTGGTTGATTTGAGCCTGGGTTTTACAGAGATCAGTTAATAGTTAAACCGTTCTTTATACCGCTCTAAAATCAACCCGGTAAACATACTCAACCTTCAACTGGCCTCGGCCAGTTTTTCCGTTTCAAGTAGGTTGAGTAATGCTTTCTCAGCAATATTAAGTTCGGCGGCTTTTACATCTTCGCGTTCATCAAGCTGGCTGATATACTTAAAAATGGTGCCTTCTTCATAACTTTTAATAACCGATGGGTGCACGTAGTACTTTTTACAAACAGTACGCGTGTTCCCAAGGTTTATCGCTACTTCATCCAAAACACTCACAATCTTCTTTTTACATTCTGTTACGCTATTGAACTCCCCGGCTTCTTTAAAGGCGTATAGCGCACTCACACTGCCGGCCCAGGTACGGAAATCCTTGGCTGTAAAATCCTCGCCGGTTATTTCGCGCAGATAGTTATTGACATCGCCTGAACCAACACTGCACTTTGTTCCATCCTCATTATAATATTGAAAGAGTTCTTTTCCCGGAATATCCCGGCATTGCTTTACTAAACGGGCCAGCTTACGGCTCTGGAGCGATACCTTATGAAACACACCTTTTTTGCCTTTAAACTCAAATCGTAAATTAGAACCTTCAACCTTTACATGCCTGTTTTGTAAGGTTGTTAAACCAAATGATCCATACAACTTTTTGTACGACTCATTCCCTACCCTGATACTTGTCAATTCCATTAACCTTACCACCAGTGCTACCACCTTTTCATGATCAAAGTTGCGCCTTGCCAAATCTTTATCTACCTGCTCCCGAATTTCCGGTAAATGCGCGGCAAAAGTTTGCATCCGGTAATATTTGGATTGGTTGCGGATCTGGTTCCAATAGGTGTGATAACGGTATTGTTTGCGCCCTGCGGCATCTGTACCTGTAAATTGCAAGTGACCGTTTTCATAAGGCGAGATCCAAACGTTGGTATAAGCCGGGGGATCACCAGCTTGTTAAACCTTGCTATCAGCTCCTTGTCCTTTATAAGGTTACCATCCGCATCATAATAGCTCCAACCCTTGCCCGATTTTTTGCGGGTATAACCTGATGATGAATCAGAAACATAACGCAGGCCGACTGCCTTTGCAGTAATCTTAGGATCGCGGCCAATTTTTTCGAGCTTTTTGAGGAGACGGTTCATGTTGAGATAACATGTCAAGGCAAGATTAAGTTTTAATTAGGGATTTATCTTATGGAGATATTTCCTAAAGGCTCAAGTGTAACAACACCGACCGTAAGCTGAATATTTTGGAAATCTTTCGTGCAACCCCTTCTGTCTTTTAATCATATGATTATCAATTATATAAACAATATCAGTCAAAATTATGTTAACCCTTTTAACCCCCTCCTGCTGTCTATGTTATCATGTTATCGCATAATTTGATAAATGCTGTTTGATTGAAAAAGATAAGCGGCCAGGCGTGCGATAATAACACCGACCGCACCTAAAACATTCCCACTGTCATTGCGACGAGTGAAGCCCGGCAAAAGAAAGGGCGAGGAGAAATCCTATACGTTCGATATGCAAATTTGCTTAGTTGCACGTATAGGATTTCTCCTCGCCCTAATGCTCTCCCCTGCCCGTTGCTCGTCGAAATGACAGGGGGGAATAATAATATTGTTTGTATTTACTTCAACACCGAAACCGCTTTATTAGCTTCACCAACGCCCCAAACTGTACCGGGCTTATCGCCCATAGTAATCACCAATTCTCCACCCTGCATAACATCTGTGTGTTTGATATAAGTTTTGGTATAGTTGGCACCGTTAAGCGTCATGGCCTGGATGTATTTGTTTTTAGGGCCGTTATTCTTAACCACTACATGGAATTTCTTATTGCCTTGCAATTGTAGCGTAGCTTCATTTACCACCGGGCTACCGAATACATACAGACCGTTAGCCGGGTTAACCGGGTAAAAACCAACTGCGGATAACACGTACCAGGCCGACATCTGGCCAACATCTTCGTTACCAATAATGCCATCTGGTTTATCAGTATAAAAATCGTCAAGGATGAACCTTACCTTTTCGGCTGTTTTCCATGGTTTGCCAGAATAAGCGTAATAGTAGCTCATAGGGTGGCTTGGCTCGTTGCCATGCGCATACTGACCAATCAAACCCGAAACATCCGGCGATTTAAATTTGCCCATATCGCCTTGCGCAATAAACAATGAATCGAGCTTGGTATTGAATTTATCAACGCCGCCGAGCATATCAATTAAGCCTTCCACATCCTGCGGAACAAGGAAAGTGTATTGCCAACCGTTGCCTTCGGTAAAGTCGCCGGTTTCATGGATAGAAATGAACGGACTATAAGGTGTACGCCATGCATCCTGCGACAAACGGCCGCGCATGAAGCCTGCTTTGGCGTCATAGTAGTTTTTGTAATAAGCACCACGTTTGCTGAAGTAAGCATAATCTTCAGTTTTACCCAGCTTTTTTGCTACCTGCGCCAGGCTCCAATCGTCAATGGCATATTCAAGACCCATTGAAACTGATTCCCGGCTGCTATCTGCCGGGATATAGCCATATTTTTTCACATATTTGATACCACGGTCGTCGCCCATGGCGGTGGTTTTCATGGCCTCGTAAGCTAAATTGGCATCAAAGCCTTTGTAACCTTTTAACAAAGCATCGGCAACAACAGGCACTGCGCTGTAGCCCACCATACAATTGGTTTCATTAGCCATTAAATGCCAAACCGGCAAGCTTCCCTGCTGCTGATAAATAGCCAGCATAGAGTTGATCATATCGTTCACATGCTCTGGGTGGATAATGGTTGACAACGGGTTGTTGGAGCGATAAGTATCCCATAAAGAAAAGGTGGTTACATTATTGAAACCTTCGTTTTTGTGCACTTTTTTATCAGTTCCCCAGTATTCGCCGTTCACATCGTTAAAGATAGATGGCGCTATCATAGTATGATAAAAAGCGGTATAAAACTTCTTCATCTGAGATAATGAATCGGCCTTGATCACAATTTTCTGAAACTGTTTATTCCAGGCTGCATCAGCATCGGTAACTACCTTATTAAAATCCCAGCCCGGTATTTCGGCCTTAATGTTCAACATGGCATTTTCGGCGCTCACCGGCGAGACGCCCACTTTAGCATAAACTACTTCGCCTTTGGTAGTGGTGAAACTGATAACACCTTTTACCTTTTCCCCTTTTAACTCAGTACCTTTAACGTTGGCCGTACTGTCATAAACCGCGAAAGTTTCAATGGGCTTTGAAAACACAGCTGTAAAGTAAATACGCTGATCCTCTGCCCAGCCTTTTGAAAAACGATAGCCGCAGATCGTGTTTTTATCTACCTGTTTGATATAGGTTTCCATTGGCCTGTCCCAGCCTATGCCTTCCTGCAAATCAATAAGGATGTGAGCATCTTTTGTTGCCGGGAAAGTGTACTTATGCATACCAACACGGGTACTGGCGGTAAGCTCAACGCCTATATCGTATTTTTTAAGTTTCACCTTATAATAGCCTGGTTTTACAACCTCGTCCTTATGGCTGAACAACGACACATAACCAGCTTTAAGATTTTTGTTGCTGCCTTTATATACGTTAATTGGCCCGGTTGTAGGCATAAAAGAAATATCACCCAGATCACCGATACCGGTGCCGCTCAAATGCGTGTGCTGGAAGCCGATGATGGTAGAATCAGAAATGTGATAGCCGGAGCACCAGTCCCAGCCTTCAGAAATGTTGGTTGGGCCTAACTGCACGGCACCAAAGGGAACGTTTGCGCCCACAAAAACGTGACCGTGGAAACCGGTACCGATGTACGGATCGACATATTGCGTTAAACCGCCGGCCTTTTTCATGGGCTGCGATTGGTGCCTTTGTGCCTGCGAGCTTAAATTAACAAGTGCCAGTAAACCGGCCAAAACGAGTTGCTTTTTCATTCTTTACTTAAATGGTAGTATTGAGGTTTATATTGCTGCCAATTAAACCCCAATACTTAATAGATTATTAATAAACGCTTAATTCGGCAACAGTAATACCATTGCCTGCAATTACATGCGCGGCTTCAAATTTAAAATATCTGGCTTTTACTTCCTGCTTTAATGCTACAGGT
Organism: Mucilaginibacter sp. P25; assembly: GCF_050859465.1. Taxonomy (NCBI): domain Bacteria; kingdom Pseudomonadati; phylum Bacteroidota; class Sphingobacteriia; order Sphingobacteriales; family Sphingobacteriaceae; genus Mucilaginibacter; species Mucilaginibacter sp. P25. The sequence goes on from NZ_CP193937.1 coordinate 5,636,478, forward strand.
TGTTCAATAGGATTCGATTTGATATTTGAGAACTCGCCCGAAGCTACTTTTTCCCAGGTTTTACCGTCGTTACTGATATAAAACACATAGCTATCAACTATACCATCAGCTTGTTTATCCTGCCTTGGCAAATAGCCAAATGCTTTTATCTTTTGCTCTTTTCCTAAATCAACGCTGATCTGCTGCGGGAATTGCGCGCTTTCTTTTTTAGCGTGCTGTAAAGACTCCCGGTATTTTCATCAAAGGCATTCTCTGCACGTCCCCAATCCTCATTAGGCGCTGTGGCATCCAATACTTTCCAATCGGTTTTAGCATAGCCGAATGATGCATAAGCGCATTCACTTTGTTGACCTTTACCTTCAAAGCTCCGGGCTTTTACTACTCCGCCCTCATTAAGCACAAACGGCTTAGTATAAACCGGCGAGCTCGATGTTGGCTCGTGCCCGTCAAGCGTATAGCGGATTGCGCTTACCGGTGCTTCGGTAATAATGCTTACTTCACCTTTTTTATTGCGTGACACTTTTGGCGCAGTTAAATGTACAGGCTCTTTATAAATCCCGAAATCACTCAATGCAATAGCCACCGGCGAAGCGGTAACCCTCAGTCTCAATTTGCTTGCTGTGATATTTTGCGTTAAACGGATCAACCTATTACCGCCAATGCTGGTAGCCTCACCTATTTGCTCCCATTTGCCATCTACGTAAGCATCTACGGCAACGGCCTCAATACGCTGCCCAAGCTTAATATTTTCGCGCAGGCGGATCACGTTAAATGTTTTTGGCGAATGCAGATCAATAGTTAAAGTTGGCGTAGTTACTTTATCGTCAGTTGCCCAATAGCTGTAACGGTTGTCATCTACTAAAAACTGCGGACCGAATTTGGCTTTGTTACCACCACGCACATTACTGGCTGTTAGTGTTGCGCCTTTTGCCAAATTAACTGCGAAAGTTTGTTTAACCAGGTTACCAAACTCGGTTAATGATTTAACATCGATCTCGTTAATAATACCACGCGGATCAGGAGATAAACCTAAATCAAGCGCTGCACCACGGCCTACACTTTTGTAATAAAGATCAAGCAAGGTGTAAGGTGATTTCACCCCTCATCCTGTGCTTTGTGATAAAACCATCCGGGACGCAACGATACATCACATTCGGCCGGCATCCAGTATTCGCCGTTACGGGTACCTTCGGTGCCTTCATAATCTTTTACATAACCATTAGCAGGAATCTTGCCTTCATCAGGAGCATGTGGTGTATAAGTTGCCCAGCAGGTTTCGCCCGCATGACCTTCCTCATTACCTACCCAACGCACATCCGGACCAACATCGCCAAATAAAACAGCATTTGGTTGCAATTTGCGGGTTATAGCCCAGGTAGTATCCCAGCCATAATAAGTTGAACGGTCAATTTTTCTTACTTCGCGTTTGCCACCGTAATAACCATCACCGCCATTAGCACCGTCATGCCATGAAATAAACAACGGACCGTAATTGGTATACAACTCTTTCAATTGCGCACGATAAGTCTTAACATATTCGGCAGTGCCATAGTTGGGGTTGTTCCTGTCCCATGGCGAGCAGTATACACCCAGTTTCATGCCGAGTTTATCGCAAGCTTCGCGATATTCTTTCAGCATATCGCCCTTGCCATTTTTATATGGGCTTTTGGTGATATTGTGCTCCGTAGTTTTAGTTGGCCAAATACAAAAACCATCGTGGTGTTTGGCAACCACAACTACACCCTTAAAACCGCCGGCTTTTGCAGCTGCCACAATCTGCAGTGCACTAAACTGCGATGGGTTAAAAATCTTTGGGTCTTCATCGCCAAAGCCCCACTCCTTGTTGGTATAAGTATCAACGCCGTAATGGATAATGCAATACATCCCGGTTTCCTGCCAGTTAAGCTGCCCTTGTGTAGGCAATACGCCATAAGGTTTAGGAGCAGTTTGGCCGAAACCGTTTAAACCGGCCGTAAGTAATAATAAGGCAATGCCTGTAAACTTCTTCATAATTGGTATCAGATAATTAGTTTTTGAACCATGATGACGGCACATCCTGTGGGGCCGAGCCATTAACACTATATTTCAGCAACAGCTTAAAGCCGCCACCGCCTTCAATAAAATCAAGCTTAAACGGATGTGCACCCATTTTTAGGGCAACCTGGCCGCTACGTTCCTGCGCTGAGTGGTTGCCATCGTTATCCACGACGGTTTTATCGCCAATGTAAAGTACGCCACCATCATCGCAGGTTAAATAAAAGCTGTAAATACCATCAGTTGGCACATCAATGTAACCTTTGTAAGTGATACCAAATGACGGAGCTTTAACCGTAGCAGGTACTTCTATTTTATCAGTACTAAACGTGCTGTCAACCTTTGCATTTTGCATTAACGCAGTCTTTTTAAAGAAAGCCTTATAATAAGTAGCTGTAAGCCCGGGTTTAGGTGGAGCAATTTTTACCGGACCAAGCATTTGCTGTTGTGTGTAGTTCAAATTATAAACATCACCACGTGTCCTGGTTGGTGTAAACGCGGCAACCCTTACCAATTCCGACTTTGAAATAGTTAATGGAGATGGCAATACAGGTGATTTAGCATTTGGCAAAGTACCATCGGTAGTGTAGCGGATAGTAAGGCTTGGCAATGGAGACGCTATGCTTAGCTTGCCTTCGTCGGTGAAAACATACTGGTTAAGCAGGTTAGGCAGATCGGGCAAACGATAGTTGATCTTCATCGCGTCCATCCTTTTGTATTGCTGAGTTAAGCGCTGCAGGTATGAATCGTATTCACTTTCCTTATGCGTCCACAGCATTTCAGATAATGCAGTTAGGCGCGGCATGTACATATAATCGGCACGTTTTTCTGACGGGATCATTTCTGACCAGAGGTTAGCCTGAGCGCCAATGATTGATTTCGCTTCTTCGGCATTCAATACCTTTGGTACCGGGTTAAAGTGATATACCTTGCTAACAGAATACTGATCGGGCTGGTTATCAAAGTAAAGCGGTTCGCCTGGCGTCATGATCACGGTATTGCCATTCTTCACAGCTTTAACCGGTGCATCAGGAACCCATGTGCGCCAGTACATAATAATAGCTGTTGGGCTAATGCCACCTTCAATTACCTCGTCCCAGCCTATCAATTTGCGGCCTTTGGAGTTGAAGAATTTCTCCATGCGGTTGATGAAGTAGCTATGCAATCCGGCCAAGTCTTTAATACCTTCTTTGGCCATTAAAGCTCTACAGGCATCTGATTTACCCCAGTTGGTACGGTCAACCTCATCACCACCAATGTGGATGTATTTTGACGGGAAGATTTGCATGATCTCGGTAAATACATTTTCAGCAAATTCAAAAGTACTTTCGTTACATGGGCAGATAGGTTTGGTGAACAATTCGCCCCATTTATTTTCGCCATCACAGGTTAAAAAAGGATATGAATTAATGGCAGCCATCATGTGCCCCGGCATATCTATTTCCGGAACGATATCGATATGCCTTGCTGCTGCGTAAGCTACCACGCCTTTCATTTCCTCCTGCGTATAAAAACCGCCGTATAATGTTTTACCATTTTTTTGGATGATATGCTCTTTATCGATCACAAAATCAGGATTATCCTTAGCCTTTTTCATACAGGCCGAATCCTGGTTATTGAACGTACGCCATGCGCCGGCTTCAGTAAGCAGCGGGTATTTTTTATTTCGATGCGCCAGCCCTGATCATCGGTTAAGTGCAGGTGCAGCTTATTCATTTTGTACAAAGCCATCCGGTCGATAAACTTTTTCAGGTAGCTCACTGAGAAAAAATGCCTCGATACATCCAAATGCATACCGCGCCATCCGTAAACAGGTGCATCTTCAATAGCTACAACCGGCAGTGTCAGTTGCTTTTGAGCAACACCAGCTTCTATACCAACAGGCAATAACTGGCGAATGGTTTCTACAGCGTGAAATACCCCTGCCGGGTCTTTTGCGCGGATAACTACCTGCTCTTTAGTAACACTCATGCGATAAGCTTCGGGAGTAGTTATGCTTGCATCATAAACAAGATTTATGGCGCGGGCCTTCTTTATCTTGCTCACTTCAACAGGCGTGCCTAAACCTTTGCGTAACAAATCCTTCAAGGCATAGGCTTCGGTATTAAAAGCGCCGGCATTTACAATGGCCGTTTTAGAGGTGATAGTAAATGATCCCTCTCCCGCAGTTAATTGAGCAGGATAAGGTATCAACGGAAATTTTGCTGCTGTTTCCTGGGCGCTAACAGCACCGGTACAGATAAGGGCCAATGCCGCTGCCGACAAATATTTTGAAATAGTCTTCATTGTCTTCTTTTTGTTATTTGTCGATAGATATAGTACGTTCTGCTATGTTCCAGCCTCCAATAGTTACTGCAAGGTTTTTATCTGCACCTGGGTTATGATCGATAACAACTTTTTTAGTTTGACCCGGTAGCACCGTTACATAGTTATCGCTGTAAAAGGCCGGTAGAATGCGTTGTTTGGTCTCAGCATTAACTAAAGACAGGCGGTTGAAAAATGCCAGCGCACCATCACCCTCGTTAGTCAGCGTTACTTCTACTTTACCATTCTTTAAATATTTAGCAGACGCGCCTAAAGTACCTTTCGGCATTTTTTGTAAGCCGGAAAAATCACCGTTAGCATCGGGCAACCAGTAAATATTTTCGCTGATCACTTCCTTATCCGATTTAAGCAGTTGCAGGCAAAGGAAAACACCTTTGTCTTTTGCCTCTTTTTCAATCTCATGCTTAAGTGATAAATAGCGTTTGGTAGTAGTTGGCGTTACATCAGCAAAAACCTTTGTTAACACTTTCTCTTTGCCATCCATATCATAGGTTTTAGCTACCAGCAGCATATTGCTATGCGTTTTAAAAGTATTGTTGGCTACCATTACCATACCATCTGTTTGGTTATACATGATATGTAAAGGTTCGCTGCCATTATGCAAGCCGTAAAGACAAGCATTAGGATCAAGGTAATAATCATACATCTGGCCGCGCATGGCTGTCCATGGGTTTTGGGTTTTCCAGATGATAGTACCGGTATACCAATCCCACATATGAGAGCTAAAACCTTCCATGAGGGCACGATACTGATCATAATTTACCAACTGTGCTTTAGTTGCGAAGTCTTCAACATTTTTGGCTTTTCCGTATTTATCAACAAAACCGTCGTAGCCAATATATTTATGATATTCCCAAACCGGGTCTGTTTTAGTTTTGCCGGTAGATGCATCAAACTCAGGCACAACCATATTTTCGGCAGGAATAAAGCGTTTTAATGACTCATAATCGCTAACACCAACCGACCCTACTTCCGAATTGAACGGATAAGTTTGGTGATCCCAGAAAGTTGTAAGGCTTTGGATGCCGTAAGGCCCATCGCCGTTTCCGCCCTGTACATTGCGCGACATTTCTTCGGAGTTTGAATACGGGATAAACCAACGGGTATTATCGAGCTTAGGCATAATGGTATCACGCAGGGCCGCAAAAATATCTTCGGGCGGAGTGATCTCATTACCACCGCACCAGATTGCCAGCGAGGGGAAGTTACGTACCAGTTTAACCTGATCGGCAACTGATTTTAAATAAAGGTCATGATCATCCGGATATTTACGACGGGTCCATTGGTCATCAGCTTTCATTGGATCTATCCAGCGACCATTGCAATCGCCCGATCCCCACATATCCTGGAAAACCAGCATACCGTATTTATCGCAAGCCTCATAAAACTCAGGGCGCTCAATCAGTGCGCCACCCCAAACCCTGATCAGGTTCAGGTTCATATCACGATGAAAACGAACTTCCGCATCATAACGGACATCGCTGAAACGCAACATCTGATCCGATATGATCCAGTTACCGCCTTTAATAAATACTTTTTGGCCGTTCACATTAACCTGGCGGCTTTCGGTTTTACTGTTCCATTCGGTAGTGATCTGGCGTACACCAACTTCAATATTTTTTTGGTCGGATACTTTGCCACCTGCCACAAACTGCAAATTAAGCTTATACAAATTTTGCGGACCGTAGCCATTAGGCCACCAAAGCTTAGGGTTTTTAAGGCTGTAGTCAGCCAGTTTAACTTCCTGTTTTGAATTTGCTTTTAGTGTAACCGGCTGTGATACCAACTTGCCATCTAAATTATATTGTAAAGTACCGCTCACTGCAGCGCCTGTAGCATTTTCAACCTCGGCAGACACCTGTACAATAGCCGGCTGCTGCGCACCTTCCGGCTGACAGAACACCCGGAACAAGGGTAACCACATGCGGATCTTTAATAACCACAGCACCCGTATGCTCAATGGTTACTTTATCCCAAATGCCGGTATTGCGGTCGCGGATGGGCTGGATCCAGTCCCACCCTGCCGTATATTGAATGCCTACGCCACGCGCTATAGTACCATCACCGCCCTGACCGCCGTTGGGATTACCAACAGCATCCGGAGGATACACGATAACCGCCAAACGATTATTGCCGTTTTTGCTCAACCATTTGGTAATGTTATAGCTCTGGCGTAAAAACATGCCTTTATGCAGCTTGCTGTTAAGCTTATGCCCGTTAAGGAAAACGTCGCAGCTATAATTTACACCACGAAAGTTAAGATAGGTTTGATTACTGCCGGCTGGTACGGCTTCTTTAAAATCATTGGCAAACCAATAGGTATAGTAATCGCGGCCTACCTTGTATATATCAGGGATCTTTTCATTATTCATCCCGTAAAATGGATCAGGTACCTGTTTGTTGGCTACCTGGGTTGTAAGCACCGTTCCAGGCACAACTGCAGGATTCCATGCAGCCAGATCATAATTGGCTTGGGATATAATAGTGCCATTATCTTTAACACTATTTATTGACGTACATTTCCAGCCGCTATTAAGCTCGTAGCTGGTTTGCGCCCCTGCGTTTTGATAAACGCCAGAAGCAAGGACGGATAACACTAATGAAAATTTAAACAATGCAGATCTGCCTGCCGAACGGGTTGTTGTCATTTATTTGGGTTGGATGGATGATCAAAATTAAGAACTGCCAAATCATTTTAGCTGTAAAAACTTGGCTATATAATATGGGATTTTGTCGGTATAATTGTCATTTAGACGAGTATACAGGGCATTTTTGGTAGTAATCAGGAGAAATCTTGTACACCCTGGAAATTTGCCCGTCTCTTGTACAAGATTTCTCCTCACCTTTTTTAGCCCTACCCTGATCGTCGAAATGACATTGTGGTTATTTGGTTGTTATGAAATATTAATAAACTATTTTAAAACCGGCCGCTTCATTAAGCCCGCTGGCTTTTTGTAATTTTGCCGGGATATTGATATCGATACCATCGGCCACCTGTTTCCATTTAAGGCTTTGAGCGCTGCCAAGCAGGGTAACTTTCTTTACCTTTTTAATGTCTTTCAATTTTACAGATACAGTAGCAGGCAAAACCACTTTTTCCTGATCGCTCAAGGCAAAGGCATAAATGGTATTGCTGTTCTTAGCTTTAGTATAGTATATATTACCTGTTGAATATGGTGCAACCGACTGGCTGGCATAAATACCTTCACCGTTGATTTTCATCCATCGGCTGATACCTTGCAGGCGTTCGTAAGCAACCGGGTCCCAGTCACCATCCGGGCCGGGGCCAATGTTCATGAGCAGGTTGCCACCGCGCGATACGATTTTTACCAATAGCTGCACTATTTGCTGTACCGATTTATAATGATCGCCCGGAACATAGCTCCATGAATTACCTATGGTTATGCAGCTCTCCCATGGATGGTCAAGTGGCACTTCGGGTACTTCCTGCTCGGGAGTAGTGTAGTTTTCATATTTGCCGGCTACGGTACGGTCGACCACTATTAATCCTGGTTGCTTTTGCCTGCCCATTGCGGCTATCTTCGGCATATCGATATCCTGGTCAAATTTAATTCCGCGTTGCCAGTCTATAGTAGTATCAACACTGCTTTTAGGGCGCACCCATCCTCCATCAAGCCATAAAATATCAACCTTGCCATAATCGCTCATCAGTTCGCTGATCTGGTTGTAGGTAAAGTCTTTAAATTTCTGCCAGCGATCAGGGTATTTTTTCGGATCGTAATTTACGTTACGATCTTTTGGCGGGAAGTATGGCCACCAGTAATTTTCGGTGTGCCAGTCGGGTTTTGAAAAATAAGCACCCACCATAAAGTTGTCCTTGCGGAAAGCGTTGAAGATCTCTTTAGTTACATTGCTCCTCGGGTTGCTTGAAAAAGGTGTTTTGCTGCTTGTAATCTTATAATCGGTTTCTTTGGTATCAAACATGCAAAAGCCATCGTGGTGTTTGGTGGTAAAAATTACGTATTTCATACCGGCATCTTTAGCAGCCTTCGCCCATTTTTCGGGATTGAATTTGGTTGGGTTAAAAGTGGTTTGCAAATTTTCGTAAGCTGCTTTATAACCATTATAAGTTGCGCCATACGGGCCGCGACGTTGTGTCCAGCCTTCATCTTCGGGGCAAATACTCCAGCTTTCAACTACCCCCACTGGCTGTAGGTACCCCAGTGCATAAACAAACCAAACTTAAGATCTTGCCAATTTGCAATTTTTTGCTCAACTGCAGGGTCGCCTGCAGGGACATATTGCTTTGACATATTGTGCTGCTGTCCAAACACCTCAAAGCAGCCGAAAACCAAAAGAAATACTGTAAATAATCGTTTCATCAAGCTATTATTTTATTAATTACTGACAATTTTATATGGTGTATTGCTTACACACTTTTTAAAATTTTTTAAAAAACATTGCAACTTACATCAATTAATTTCATTTTTCGATTTTAATATGTTATTATTGTTACACCATTATTAAGTTTAAATTTAGTTGATTAATTAAAAATCCTTCGGTTTGAGAGACAGAAAAGTTGATACGCTAAAATTATGGAAACTCATTTGCAACAATGATGACGAGAACGCTTTTGAGTTGTTTTTCCATGTCCTTAACAACTCGCTCATTAAATTTTGTGTACTATATGTACATCAACGGGAGATTGCCGAAGAAATAGTTTCTGATGTATTTGTAAAATGCTGGCTTAACCGTAAAAACCTTACCGAAATTCAAAACCCTGAAACCTATTTATTTGTAGCGGTAAAAAACCAATCGCTAAACCACATCAAAAAATACTCAACTATTCACGTTGTACAAATTGAAGAAACCAATTCGGTAGAATTTGTAAACACTTATAACCCTCAAAAGGAAATTGAAAACAAAGAGCTTATTTTTAGGATGGACCAGGCCATAGCCGGTTTACCGCAACAATGCCGCATCGTTTTCAGACTGATAAAAGAGGACGGTATGAAGTATAAGGAAGTGGCCGAAATTCTTAATATTTCGCCCCGCACGGTACAAACGCAACTTTTCAGAGCGATCAAGAAGCTTAGTGTTGTTTTGACACAATACAACAAGCACCACGAAGCTGTATTAAAACCAATACAATCAACATTTTAGGAAGCACAATTGTAATTTTCAATTATTTTTTTTAACCTTGTAAGTAATTAACCTAAATAAGTTGTCCTATCATAAATAAGGATGCAATTATACGATGGGCAATGATAAATTTATAGAGCTGGTGGGCAAAAAACTGTCGAATGAAATCAGCTCTGATGAAAATAATGAATTTCAGCGTTGCTTAGCTAATGATGCTTCCCTTCGTGAACAATACGAAGCCCTTTCTGCTTACTGGAAACATAGCGATGCCCAATATGCTGACAATGCCCTCGCCTTTCAAAAAATAAAGTCAAAAATTAAAGCACAGGAAGTTATTGAACCTGCAACGGCCATTAACCCCGTTAAAAAGGGCACGATGCATTATCTTTGGCGTGCTGCGGCCGCTGTTGTTCTAATAGCAGGTTGCGCGTACCTTTTTTATTCAAAAACAGTTACTTTGGGCCACGGAATTGCAAGCGCAACATCCGGCGCCTGGCAAAATAAAAACACTTCTGCCCGCGATAAATCAACCATTGTATTAACCGACGGTACGCGTATCACCCTTAATTCGCTAAGTTCGTTAAGATATCCAACAAACTTCACAGGCAAAACCCGCGAAGTTTATTTAAGCGGCGAAGCCTTTTTTGATGTACATAAAGATCATGAACATCCGTTCATTATCCATACCGAAAAAATGAATATTAAGGTGCTGGGTACCGCTTTTAACGTTAAATCATACCCCGATGATCCGTCAAGTGAAACAACCCTGATCAGGGGCGCCATTGAAGTTACCCTTGACGACCGGCCATCGGACAGGATCATTTTAAAACCAAGTGAAAAACTGATTGTTAAAAAGGGCTCGTTTACTACTGTACGTAAAAACCAGGCTAAGCTTTCACCACCTACCGACAGCAGTGCCGGTACGCAATATGTCTTAACCAGTTTTACCCGTCTTCATCAGGACGACAGTGCCATTTTAGAAACCTCCTGGACACAGAATAAACTCATTTTCAGGGATGAAAGCTTTGCCGACCTCGCCATGCGCATGGAACGCTGGTATGGTGTTGAGATCAAATTTAAAAATGATGAAATGAAAAAGTACCGTTTCAGCGGCACTTATGAAAAAGAATCCATTACTCAGGCTCTTGACGCATTACGCATTACCGAAGATTTTCATTATAAAATTAAAAATGCCGCCATTTATATCTATTAACTGATAATTCTACAGTTAGTTATCAGTACATTTGTTCCCACCAATTGGCTGTGGCTTTACAATATTCGTAATTGTTACCTACCAATTCGGTCATTTTACACTATTACCTGTGCTAATTATAAAATTTATGTAAATTTAGGCATCCCCAATGGATGTCGGCGACAGGTTTAGGTTATCAGTATAAATGAAAATACGGTTTACGTTAATATTATTCTTCAATTTACTGGCTATATTAACTGTATATTCACAAACCCGCGTCACTATCAATTTAAAATCGGCCGATTTTAAAAAGGTGATCTCAGCCATCGAACATCAAAGCATTTATCATTTTGTTTATAGTGAAAGAAAAATCCCTGCTTTAAACAAAGTTGACATAGATTCTGATAATGAAGATGTTAAAAGTATTTTAGATAAAATTTTGGCCAATTCGGGCTTCGCTTATACCGAGCTTGCCAATCACCTGATAGTAATTGCCCCGATTGATGAAATAGTTAATGTAGTTAAAGTAACGGGCGTTGTTGTTGATGAGAATGGCGCGCCGCTTGCAGGCGCTACAGTTAGGGTAAGAGGTTCAACCATGGGCTCACTCACCGACGCGAAGGGGGCGTTTTTGCTTGAAGTACCCTCCGGGTCAACATTGATAGTGAGTTTCGTAGGCTACGTTACAAAAGAGGTAAAACTTATTGGCGCTGTACCGGTAACTATTTCGCTTACGGTAAGTAACGTGCTAAACGAAGTGGTTGTAACGGCACTTGGCATTAACAAGGAACAAAAAAAGGTGGGTTATTCAGTAACTACTATTAGTGGTGAGGTGCTTGATAAAGCCAAGGAATCAAATGTAGCATACTCGTTGGAGGGGCGCGTAGCAGGTTTAAGTATCAATGGCATAAACGGCGGACCAGGATCTTCTGCGCGTATTTTACTAAGAGGCGTTACAAGTTTTGGTGCAAGCGCGCCACTCTTTATCATTAATGGGGTACCCATGGATAATACCCAAAGGGGATCAGCCAATGAATGGGGCGGGGCCGACTTTGGCGACGGCATCAGCAATATAAATCCCGACGATGTTGAAAATATGACCGTTTTAAAGGGCCAGGCGGCATCGGCACTTTACGGAGCGAGAGCGGCCAATGGCGTAATTTTAATAACTACCAAAACAGGAAAAAAACACTCCATTTGGTGTTGAGTTTAATACCAATTACCAAACTGATAAGGCAATTAATACCTTTGATTATCAAACACAATACGGCCAGGGTTTGTATGGGATAAGGCCGACTACCGTAACCAATGCAATATCCTCAGGCAACTATGGCTGGGGTGAAAAACTGGATGGTAAACCCACAATTCAGTTTGATGGCGAATATTACCCCTACTCCGCCGTAAAAAATAATATCAGTAAGTTTTACCGGCAAGGTTATACTTTTACCAACACTGCTGCATTTAGCGGCGGTAACGACAATGGTAATTTCCGGTTGTCGTTATCAAACCTTAGCAACGGCTCAATAGTGCGTAACAGTGATCTCAATCGCAAAACGTTCAACTTATCGGCAAGTCAAAATGTTACCCAAAAACTGAATATTAATGTTGTAGCTAATTTTATCAACGAAACTTCTAATTTGAAACCCAACCTGAGCGATGGGCCTTTTAATGTAAATAACATTCAATACCTGGCAGCCAACGAAGATCAGGCTATCCTTGCGCCGGGTTATGCCCCAGATGGCAGTGAAATAAGATGGAATAGCGACACCTTTACTACAAACCCTTATTTTACTGTTAATCGGTTTATTAATGATGTAAACCGTAACCGCTTAATAGCCGCATTATCGGGTAAATACAATTTCAATAATTGGATGTATGCACAGTTGAGGTTAGGTAACGACATCCTTTACGATAAACGAAAAACGGTTACCCCAACCGGAACCGCTTATTACGCCGGCGGAATGGGAGGACTTGATGAACAGTCAAACACGCGACGATCTGAACTAAACAGTGACCTGCTAATAGGTGCCAAACATGACATTATTGCTAAAGTGCTGAGTTTTGACATATCTGCAGGGACTAACCTACGTAAAAACACATACGAGTACACGAAGCTTTTTGGAGGCCCATTCATTATACCATATTTTTATAGCTATAATAATTTGAACATCAAAAACAGCAATTACAACTATAATAGTACCGAAACGCATTCAAGCTATTATGCTGTTGATTTTTCATTAAGAGACTATTTAACAATAACTACTACCGGCCGCTACGATACCTACTCCACGTTGCCAAGTGATAACCGGAGTATCTTTACGCCTTCGGTATCGGCAAGTCTTTTATTTTCCGATCTCGTTCATATCCCCAGCCTTGACTTCGGAAAATTAAGGTTATCGTATGCGCAAACGAGCGGCGAGCCAACTGATGCATATGTAACAACCCAATACTACACAACAAATTATTCAATAAACGGTGTTGCCATCGGGAGTTTCAGCGACAGCCTGCCCAATTTATTTCTTAAGCCTTACACGCTTACCGAAATGGAAGCCGGTACCGAGCTTAAATTTTTAAACGGCAGGCTTGGAATTGATGTAGCCTATTTTCACCGTAAAACAAAAAATGAGATCATTAAAGGCGACCTTGATCTGGCAACCGGTTTTGCACGGCGGTTTATCCCTACGGGCTCAACCCAAAACAACGGCATTGAAATTGAGCTAAGCGGCACTCCTGTTAAAGCAACCGGTTTTACCTGGTCGCCATCGTTTAATTTTACTTATGTACAAAACAAGATCCTTCAAACAGACGGCACTCCCGAGTCGGCTAACATAAGCTTCGGTACTTACCGCCCGCTAAACGCTGCTACGGCACTGGTTAAAGGCTTGCCAGGGCCTCAGATTATGGCCAACGATTACCTAAAAAATGATAAAGGACAGATCATTTTTGACGAAAATGGTTTACCCATGGCCGGCCCGCGTGTACCTATGGGTAGCGTGGTACCTAATATATACGGTGGATTAAACAACAATTTTGCATTTGGCAAACTAAGCCTCTCATTTTTGATCGATTACCGTTTTGGTAATAAGATATTATCGGCTACAAATTATAATAGTATTTACAGGGGCTTTAACCAGCTTACCCTTGCAGGCAGGGAAAACGGCGTTGTTGGCAATGGAGTAAACGCCAATGGTGAAAAGAATACCATTGCTGTACCTGCGCAGAACTATTACCAGGCGCTGGCCCAAAATGTATCTGCATTAAATGTGCTTGACGGCAGGTTTATTAAATTACGGCAGGTTACTTTTGGCTATACTTTTTCAAAGGGCTTTCTTAATAAAACACTATTTGAAGGCATAACCTTTTCACTGGTAGGCAGAAACTTGTGGACAATTATGAAGCGCTCGGCCAATATCGATCCGGAATCTGGATTTTCGCCGGATATAAAATATGCAGGAATTGAAGGAGCAAGCCTGCCGCCAACCCATACTTACGGAATAAATATTAACTTTAAACTCAAAAAATAAATCATCTAAAAATGGCTTCCACCATAAAACACAAACTCCTATGTTGTTTGGTAATGCTTGCGGCATTACTAAAGTTTTCTACCGCAAATGCGCAGGTTCCTTTTTATAAAGATGCTTCGCAATCGATTGATTCACGCGTAAAAGATCTTTTATCGAAATTAACCATCGACGAAAAAATCTCCTTATTAGGCTACCGCAGCCAGGCAGTGCCCCGTTTAGGCATCCCTGCCTATAACTGGTGGAATGAGGCTTTGCATGGCGTAGCCCGCGCCGGGGAAGCAACCATATTTCCGCAGGCTATCGGTATGTCGGCTACATTTAACGAAGATCTGTTAAAGCAGGTATCAACGGCTATATCAACTGAGGCCCGCGCCAAATACAACCTGGCCATTGCACAAGACAGGCACCTGCAATACATGGGCCTCACCTTTTGGGCACCCAACATCAATATTTTCCGCGACCCGCGCTGGGGACGTGGACAGGAAACTTATGGCGAAGACCCATTCCTGACCGGCCGTATGGGCTCAGCCTTTGTTAAAGGTTTGCAGGGCGATGATCCTAAATACCTGAAAACATCTGCCACGGCCAAACACTTTGCCGTACACAGCGGCCCCGAAGCCACCCGCGATAAATTTGACGCCAAGGTTGATGAAAAAGACCTTCGCGAAACCTACCTGTATGCCTTTCACGAACTGGTCAAAAACCACGTTGAATCGGTAATGAGCGCCTACAACCGCGTTAACGGTGTACCAAACTCTATAAATAAAATGCTGCTTACCGACATATTACGGAAAGAATGGGGCTTTAGCGGCCACGTGGTAACTGATTGTGGTGCCTTGGACGATGTATACCTTACCCACAAAACGCTACCAACTGCGGTTGAAGTAGCAGCGGCTGCCATTAAGGCTGGTGTTGACCTGGATTGCTCGTCCATTTTGCAGAACGATGGTATTAAAGCTATTAAACAAGGCCTGCTTACCGAAAAAGATATTGACCAGGCCCTGGGCGCTATCTTACGCACCGAATTTAAACTGGGCTTTTATGACGACCCGGCCGCTAATCCTTATCATGGTTACGGCGCCGACAGTGTTCACAATGAACAACATTTGGCTTTGGCCCGTAAAGTGGCCCAGCAAAGCATGGTATTGTTAAAGAATAACAACAATGTTTTGCCATTCAAAAAAAGCAGCTACTCCAGCATTATGGTGGTTGGGCCAAACGCGGCCTCGCTCGATGCTATGATAGCTAATTACCACGGCACCAGCAGTAAGGTAATTAACTTTGTTGAAGGTATAACCGGCGCGGTTGACAAAGCTACCCGTGTTGAATACGATTTGGGTTGCGACTATAAAGACACCACCCATTTTGGCGGCACCTGGGCCGCGGGCAATGCTGATGCTACCGTTGCTGTGATAGGCCTATCCCCCGTTTTGGAAGGCGAAGCAGGCGACGCTTTCCTGTCTGAAAGCGGCGGCGATAAAAAACCTGAGCCTGCCTGCCAGTGAAATTGCCTTTATGAAAGAGCTGCGCAAAAGTGTAAAAAACAAACCTCTTATTGCTGTAATTACCGCAGGCAGCGATGTTGACATATCCGCTATTGAGCCTTATGCCGATGCCATTATATTTGCCTGGTACCCCGGCGAGCAAGGCGGTAACGCTTTAGCTGATATTATTTTTGGCGAAGTTTCGCCATCTGGTCACCTGCCGCTTACTTTTTATAAAGGTATGAGCGATTTGCCCGATTACAGCGATTACAACATGAAAAACCGCACTTACCGTTATTATACCGGTCCGGTGCAATATCCTTTTGGTTTTGGTTTAAGTTATACGTCGTTCAGCTACACCCTAGGCAGTAAATTAAAAACTACCTACAAAAAAACCGATACCGTTACGGTAACAGTAAACGTTAAAAACACCGGTAAATTTAATGGTGATGAAGTAGTGCAGGCGTATATTAAATATCCCAACATCGACAGGATGCCTGTTAAAGAATTAAAAAGCTTTAAACGCATAAGCCTGGAGCAGGATAAAGAAGGTACCGTTACTTTGAAAATCCCTGTTCAGGATTTACAGAAATGGGACCTTGCCACACGCAAATGGAAGCTTTATCCCGGCAGCTACAAAATAGTACTGGGCAGCAGCTCGGCCGATGAAAAGTTGGTAGCTGATTTTAAAGTGGCTAATTAAGACACTGTCAGAAAACGGTTTTATAGAAATAGACATAAAAGCCTCATTGCAAGGCACCTTTAGATTAGTAGCCAAAATAAAAACTTTATGGTTTACGAATAAGCTGAAACGAACGCGAGATATTAGCAATGTTACTCCCTGATGCGTTAGTTTACCAAAATGGCATGGCTGCTTTTAAGCAACCATGTCATTTTAGTGACCGTAGGTGATTTCCCGGGTTACTTTCCAAATGCCGTCTTTCTTTTGCCAGATCTGCATAAACTTATACGTAAACACCTGCAATTTGCCGTTTTCAACATGAGAAAAGGTGTGCATTCCGGTCTCGATAGCACCATAATCTTTAATTGGATATACTTCCATTGACCCAGGAATCAATTTCCGATTCAATACATAACTCATTTTAAACAGTCCACCGAAGGCTTGTTTTGTTTGATCAAAGTTTCGTACGCCGGTGTTGTCCTGGTAAAGTTCCAGACTATTATCGAAGTGATTCATTAGCTGATCAAGATTGCGGCTATTGAAGTCCCTGAATTGAAGCGAATCCTGTTGTGCTATCTCATTGAACAATGGCCCGGATGTTTGTGCCTCTGCACCAGTACAGGTAAAAAAATTGAAGCGACTAAAAGCGCAGTAGTAAAAAAATTGTTCATTGTTTTCATATTATAGTTTTGTTAATTTTTCATTTCGGTAGCAATTATAGCATTGCCCTGTTCTTTCAAAAAGATCTTAACCAGATCGGTATATATTTGAGGGCCATTATCTGAATTAGTGAAGATCAATAAAGCGCGACTGGTTTTTGGTAAAATAAAGACGATTGTATTTACGCCCGGATCAATGCCACTGTGCGATAAGCAAAATTCTCGTCCCAAATCTGGATAAACGGCCCAACCTAAGCCCATGAACTTATTCTCTTTTATCATAGACAGCGGGCTGGTCATTTGCCGATAAAGCGCCTTTGATAAACCACCCCCTTTTATTATCCAAATCAGGAATTTGCTGTAATCCGCTACAGTTGTTTTTAGTTGGTCGGCCGCACTGGGACTGCTATTTTTTATGATCTCTAATGGCTCTCCATTGCTATTATGCGCAACAGCAAAATGATCTAACATCCTATCATTCCAAATAAAATGCGTATCGTTCATATGTAGGGGTTTGAAAATCAGGGAATCAGCCAATTGTTCCAACGACCGGTGAAATTTACTTTCAAGTGCGTGCCGCAAATATTCCATCCCTTCGCCGGAATACTGGAACTTTAAACCGGGCTCAAACTCAAAGGCCAACTTTTTTGAAGGCGTCATCCATCGCCAGTTTGGAAACCCACTTTGGTGCGTCAGGATATGTTTAGTAGTGAGCTTTTTACTCCTCGGATCAGCTGCAACATCAGGATCAGTCCAGTAATGATAGATTGGTCTCGTCCAGATCCCAGTCACCAGAGTTAACCAGACACAGTGTTACCATTGTTGTTACTGTTTTGGTGATTGAGGCGACATTAAATAATGTATTAGCAGGCGCAGAAACTCCCGTGTTAAGTTCGCCGTACACTTTTGAGAAGAAGATTTCGCCTTTATCAACAAAGGCCAATCCCAATGTGGGAATATGCTTATCCTTCATCAACCGGACAATAGTAGAATCTGCTACTTGCGCATTTACAGCTGGCGCATAAAAGAAAGTTAATAATAATAGCGTTTTAATCTTAGGTAATATTCGGTTCATTGGGGGTGAAATTATATAATTATGATTTAAACCTGAGAAACCATCGTCATGCCACTCATGTAATTGATTGATAGGCAATACATTATTATTACCATGATTGAGATTTATGTATCGTAAACGAACGATCAGCGTCCGTTTACAGATGAAGGTTGCCCCATCAATCAACACTATATAACAGCTTGCTTCTTCTGACCGAGACAGAACAGGAAATCATGTGAGGGAAGTGCAGATTTTTCAAAATAATGATTAGAAAAAAACTTTTGTAAAAGTCTTAGAATACGAAGCAATCCCAACTGTTCGATGAGGACATTGTTTAGTGCCTTGCAATTAGGCTTTTTTAAACACGGCAATTTATTTCATAATAAAGCCTTTAAATCCTTCGTAATTCTACTTTTATCGGTAGTGGTCTTAGCCAGTTTCAGGGCAGTTTGCAAATGCAATACTGCCTTTTTACGATCTACCCCTGTATACAAGTAACCAAGCAGTACATGGTACAAATGATTAGTATCCAGTTTTAACTTTTCGGCCTCAATAATGGCTTTCTCCTTTCCTTTTACCTTTGCCAAAGCATAAGCCCTGTTCAACGCAGCCGCAGGCGAATAAGCAGTAATAAGTAACCTATTGTAGAGCATTAATATATTTTCCCATTTTTCGGTAGTATCAGTTTTAATCGTATGCCAATAAGCTATAGCAGCTTCAATATGATATTTACCGGCGCCGTTTCCTTTCTTTGAGGCAAGGTTTAGATAGTATCGTCCTTTTACTATCAAATCATCATTCCAAAGCATTCTGTCCTGGTCATCATAGCGAATCATTTCGCCATGTTCATCTACCCTGGCATCAAACCTTGAAGCATGAAAACACATCAATGATAACAAGGCATTCGCCTCGGGCAGGTTGGTTTGTTTGTTTTCTATAAGGAGATAGTTAAGCCGCATGGCTTCTAAACACAAATCTTTTCGCAATGTAGTGCTCTGGCAGCTGGAGTAATAGCCCTCATTAAACAGCAGGTATAAAGTTTTCAGTACGATGTCCAGCCGGTTAACAATATCAGCCGGTTCAGGAAAAACGATCTTTACTTTTTGTTCCCGAAGCTTTTCCTTAGCCCTGAACAGGCGTTTATTAATGGTTTCTTTATTCGATAAAAAAGCCTCGGCAATTTCATCAATTCCGAAACCGCAAAGGATACGTAATGCAAGGCCAATCTGTGCCTCGGCCGGCAATACCGGGTGACAAATAGCAAACATCATTTGCAGCTGGCTGTCGCTAATATTTTGGTCAGAAAGATCGATCTCTGCCCCGTAATTATCCTCTGCAACAATCCCTTCGGCTATTTTTTGCTTAAACCTGGAGCCACGCCTTACATAATCGGTTGCTTTATTGCGGGCCACTGTATATAACCACGCTTTAGGGTTATCCGGCAACCCCTTGATCCCCCATGTTTCGGCAGCTGTGAGAAAAGTATCACTGGCAATATCTTCGGCGGCTTCTATACGTTCAAAGCCGAAATAATGGCATAATACCGCGATTATCTTTTGATATTCGGAGCGGAACAAATGTGGTAGAAGCTGATCTTGCTGCATAAAACAAGCAGCCTCCCGTATATGGGAGGCTGCAAATCAATTATACTTCCATTGGGATGATAGGACGCACCTCAACACTTCCCCTACCGACAGGATCGGGCAGCCCTTTGATAACTCCGCGGCTTCTTCCAGCGACGACGCTTTGATAATGCTGTAACCGCCTATAGCTTCCTTAACTTCAACATAAGGGCCGTCTGTTACCACATTGTCGGGTTTTACTACGCTGCCGGAGGTATCCAACCTATTGCCTACGGCCACCAGTTTGTTTTGTGCGGCAATCCCGCCAATCCATTCGCGCCAGTAATTCATCATGGTTTGCATCTGTTCGGGCGACCGCTGCGCTGCAGTGGCTTCTGCGTCTCTTCTGAAGATCAATAAGAACTCGTTCATGTTTTTTGAATTTAATGGTTAAAAACCAAAAGACGATCAGGTTTAGATGAATTGGACAACCACTCGATTTTTTTTCAAATTAACCAGAAAAAGTTAATCTGCAATGTATAACCTTACATAATACTTATAAATGGAGGTTGATGTGCTTTTGTTATTTCGCGTACTTTGATAGTAAAAAATACTACCACATTATGAAATACAGAAAATTAGGAAACACCGGAATTGAGCTTTCGGCTATTGGACTGGGATGTATGGGCATGAACCATGCTTACGGCCAGCCGGATGACGATGAATCAATAGCAACACTTGAAAAATCAATAGAAATAGGCATTAACTTTTGGGATACGGCTGATGTTTATGCTAACGGCCGAAATGAGGAGCTGGTATCAAAAGTATTAGTACCAAATCGCGATAAGATTTTCATTGCCACCAAATTTGGATTTAAAGCAGGTGCCGATGGCAGGCTAACAGAATTTGATGGCTCACCCGCCTATATCAAAACTGCTGTTGAGCAAAGTTTAAAACGCTTAAAAACAGATGTGATTGATCTTTACTATGCTCACCGCATCGATCCAAATGTGCCCGTAGAGGACATGGTTGGTGCCATGGCCGACCTGGTAAAAGAAGGTAAAGTAAAATACCTGGGCCTGTCTGAAGCTTCGGCAAACTCTGTCCGTCGTGCACACGCGGTGCATCCAATCAGTGCCTTGCAAAGTGAATATTCTTTATTAACCCGCGATGTTGAGGCCGAGATTTTGCCGGTTTGCAAAGAGCTTGGGATTTCATTTGTGCCATTCAGTCCGCTGGTGCGTGGTTTGGTTACTAATGCGTTGGATGTAACCAAACTGGCTGATAATGATTTCAGGAAAAGCCTGCCCCGTTATCAGGATGCCAACGCCGAAAATAATATGGGCCTGGCTCATGAGTTTGCACAACTTGCGGCTCAAAAAAACTGCACACCTGCCCAGTTAGCCCTTGCCTGGGTGCTGGCACAAGGCGATAACATTATCCCTATTCCAGGAACAAAGAGGAGAAAATACCTTCTGGACAATGCCTGCTCGGTTGATGTGGAATTAACCGCCAATGATTTACGGGATATTGAAACCGTTTTAGCTAAATACCCGGATACCGGCGACAGGTATAATGAGGCTAATTACAAATTTGTTGATAAGAATTAATTGTAATTTTATTTCACGAAGGCGCTGAGACGCCGGATTTCCGCTTGCTGTCTTAGCGCCTCTGCGTGAAAAAATATAAACCCTTATGGCATATAACGAACGAATGGCCGATCGTATTCGCGAAGCATTAATGGACCTTCCGGTGGTGGAAGAAAAGAAAATGTTCCAGGGAGTTTGTTTTATGGTAGATGATAAGTTATGTGTTTGCGTACGCGACAATAGCATTTTGTGCCGCATTGGCGAACAACAAGCGGCTATTGAACTTGAGAAAGGAAACTGTAACCAAATGGTAAGCGGCGAAAGAGTAATGAAAGGCTATGTTTATGTTGAAGATTTCACCCTGCAAACCACCGCCCAGCTGAATTACTGGATCAACCTGTGCCTTGCATTTAATCCGCTGGCAGAGGCATCTAAAAAGAGGAAAAGAAGTAAATAACAGTAGCCCTGCCTATAATATTTATCTCTTTCGATTCAAATACAACAAGATGTCATTTCGAAACAAGGAACGAGTGAGAAATCTTATTAGCTATGCTCAACGAATTTTATAAAGCGGCTTACTTGGTGTAGAAGATTTCTCCTCTCCTCCAACGCACGTACCTTAACCCAGTTCTCGTCGAAATGACAAAGTTTTTTTACTTCTTCACCATTTTATAATGTTTGATCCCGGCTTCTTCAAACTCCGGCCCTGATGCTTCAAAGCCCAGTTTTTCATAAAAAGGCACAGCATGGGTTTGCGAATTAAGATAAACATAATCCGCATCGGCCGGCAAATCAGTTAACACCGCTTTCACCAGCTCTCCTCCTATCCCAAATCCTCTGAACCTTTTCAATACGGCAAACCGCTCAAGCTTATAACCATTTTCGGTTTTACGCCAGCGGCAGGCACCGGCCGGTTCTCCATCAACGGTAGCTAAAAAATGATGAGATACATCTTCATGCTCATATTCCAGTTCGGGCGGGCAATTTTGTTCAACAACAAACACTTCCCTCCTTATGGCATGTACGATATCAAGATCAGCTTGTTCCGTTACTTTTTTTACTATGGTTTTTGCGGGCATCGATATAATGCGGTTTTGTTTTGAAATGATTGAGTTTTGTGGTATGGTTTTCCCTCGCGGCATCAATAGAGTGTGTACAGGTGATATCACTTTCCTCTTCGGCAAGTCCGGCCAGTTCCACATAAAATTTATGCAATTGATCGAGCTCCTTTTCGGTAATATCTTCAATATCAACCATCCGGTTACTTGCCCCCTGATGCGAGGCAAGCAGCTCATTCAGTTTCAAATGTATAGCTTTCGAATCTTTATTTTGTGATTTCTGAATCAAAAAAACCATCAGAAAAGTAACTACAGTAGTACCGGTATTGATAACCAACTGCCAGGTATCCGAATAATGGAATAATGGTCCGGTTATTCCCCAAACAATGATGATACCAAAAGCCGTGATAAATGCTCCCGAACTACCCGTGGCCATAGTGGCCCAGTTGGCAAAGCGTTCAAATAAATTCTTTTTCTTCTTATTAATTTCAACCATATAGCAGCCTTTATCTTTTTGGGGGGCGAATCGCCTGCTGCCTGTAAACAACAAAGCGCCTGTACAACAAATGTACAGGCGCTTTTGTTAGTTAGTTTATAATGAATATTATAATTTGCTGTGTACGTCGATACAGTTAAGATCTTCGAAAGCAGCAGAAAGCCTTTTAACAAAGGTTTCCTCGCCTTTGCGTAACCAAACGCGCGGGTCATAATATTTTTTGTTTGGAGAATCCTCACCATCCGGGCTGCCGATCTGGCTTTGCAAATAGCCTTCTTTTGATTTATAGTAATCTTTAATGCCCTCCCAGAAAGCCCACTGCATATCAGTATCAATATTCATTTTGATAGCACCATATGAAATAGCTTCACGTATCTCTTCCTGGCTTGAACCAGAACCACCATGGAATACAAAGTTGATCGGTTTTTCGGCAGTTAAACCAAATTTTTGTTTAACATACTCCTGTGAGTTATGCAGGATAACCGGTTGTAACTTAACATTACCTGGTTTGTACACACCATGAACGTTACCAAAAGCAGCAGCTACAGTAAAACGGGGGCTTACTTTTAAAAGGTGCTCATATGAATAAGAAACCTCTTCTGGCTGGGTATATAAACGTGAACTGTCAACGTCAGAGTTGTCAACACCATCTTCTTCCCCGCCGGTTACACCCAACTCAATTTCAAGGGTCATGCCCATTTTAGCCATACGCTCAAGGTATTTAGCCGAAATTTCGATATTCTCTTCAATAGGCTCTTCTGAAAGGTCGAGCATGTGCGATGAAAATAAAGGCTTACCTGTTTCGGCAAAAAATTTCTCGCCATGATCCAGCAGGCCATCAATCCACGGTAACAATTTCTTGGCAGCATGGTCTGTATGCAGGATAACCGCAACGCCATAATGCTCAGCCAACAGGTGAACATGCTTTGCAGCAGATACACCACCTAAAATACAGGCCTGAAGTTTTGAATTATCCAATGATTTGCCGGCGTAAAACTGTGCACCGCCATTTGACAGCTGAATAATAACCGGTGAGTTAACAGCTTTAGCTGTTTCCATAACTGCATTGATAGTATTAGTACCAATAACATTTACTGCCGGTAAAGCAAACTGGTGCTTTTTTGCTGCTTCAAATAGTTCCTGCACCTGATCGCCGTGCAGAACACCTCTATAATTTTTTAAATCCATTAGCGTTTATTTGGGGCTCGAAGTTATAAAATTTATTGAATTCGGATAAGCAATCTTAAAAGTATATTAAAACGGTAGTAAAAATAGGGTTAATTTAAAAATATGATATAATCAATTAACAATCCGATCCTTTTATTACAAAAATAGCATTAAATAAGCAATTAAACTTTCAAGCAAACATTTGCCCTCTATAACTTTTTATATACCGGCACCACATGTTTAATATTTTTTGTTTCTTTGTACCCAATTGAAAGAGTTAGACACAGATATGGCATGGTTTAAACGAGAGTTGAAAGGGATAATTACGACTACTGAGGAAAAAAGGAAGCCCCCGATGGCATCTGGAATAAATGCCCTAATTGTAAAAAACCTTTACACTATTCTGAGCAGGTAGAAAATCAATATGTGTGCCATTACTGTGGCTTCCACCTGCGCATAGGTTCAAAAGAATATTTTTCGGTACTATTTGATAATAACGAATTTACAGAACTTTTCCCTGAACTTACTTCCGGCGATCCGCTTCATTTTGAAGATACCAAAAAGTATACCGACCGACTTAAGGAAACTCAGCACAAAACAGGCTTGAAAGATGCAATAAGGGCGGGTGCAGGTAAAATTGACGGTCAGGACCTTGTTATTGCCTGTATGGATTTTAACTTCATTGGGGGATCAATGGGATCGGTAGTTGGTGAAAAGATAGCCCGCTCTATTGATTACTGTATCCAGCATAAAGTTCCGTTCCTGATGATCTCAAAATCGGGTGGTGCGCGCATGATGGAAGCGGCATTTTCATTGATGCAAATGGCTAAAACATCGGCTAAGCTTGCCTTGCTTTCACAGACAAAAATCCCTTATATATCTTTACTTACCGATCCAACCACCGGTGGCGTAACAGCGTCATACGCCATGTTAGGCGATATTAATATTGCTGAGCCAGGTGCATTAATCGGCTTTGCAGGCCCAAGGGTAATTAAAGAAACCATTAAAAAAGATCTTCCTAAAGGTTTCCAAACTGCCGAGTTTGTGCAGGAGCACGGTTTCCTTGATTTCATTGTCGACAGGAGAGAAATGAAAGAAAAATTAGCCTCGTTTATTAAAATGATGGCCAATTAAGATATCTTAATCAACCTTGATATAGTAAGGGATAAGCTTAATGTTTATCCCTTATTTTTTTCTATCGCCTCTGGAAAATCGTCATTGCGAGGAGGAACGACAGAAGCAATCGCGAACTCTGCAGGGGCACTTGCATAGCCGCTTGTAAAATTGGGGATTATTAATAATTATAATTTGTTTTTTATAGGTATTAATGAGCTCCCTTCGGTCGGTTGTCTTTGTACCTTATAATGACATTGTCGTAAGTTATTGATTATTAAGTATATTTATTAAACCCATTTTGTGATATGGGCGTTGCCTGCGGCCAGGCTATCCGCTACAAGTCCTCGCCTTTCCTGCCCGCAAACCCAACCCGCGCTGTGGGCTTTTCGCTGCTATCCTTAACGCGCCCCCGCACAATATCCTTAAAACATAGTTTATACGTTATTATATTTTTTTGGGGTTCTGACCTGATGGTTCCTCGCAATGACGGGTGGATAGGCCTTACCTCCACAACCAATCTGACTAAATCCTCCCTCACCTGCCATTTTGACAATACATTAACAATTGGAACATTCATTGATAACACAATTGCGACAAACATTAAATCAACCATATTAAATATAGTTATGCAAGAAAAAGGCAGCATTTCGATCCACACCGAGAACATTTTCCCGATCATTAAGAAGTTCTTATACTCTGATAATGAGATATTTTTGCGCGAGCTGGTATCAAACGCGGTAGATGCTACCCAAAAAATTAAACGTTTGGCTTCATTAGGCCAGTACACCGGCGAACTTGGTGACCTCCGTGTTGAGGTTGCTTTTGATGCAGACAAAAAGACCATCACCATTAGCGATAATGGTATCGGTATGACCGCTGAAGAGATCAAAAAATACATCAACCAGATCGCTTTCTCAGGCGCCACCGAATTCATGGAGAAATTCAAGGAGGCTAAGGATGCCAACGAGATCATCGGCCGCTTTGGTTTAGGTTTTTATTCGGCTTTCATGGTGGCCGATAAGGTAGAGATCCAAACCCTGTCGTACCAGGAAGGTGCAGAACCTGCTTTCTGGGTGTGCGACGGTAGCACCGAATTTGAAATTGGCGAAGGTATTTTAGAAGAGCGTGGCACCGAAATTACACTGTACATCAACGATGAATCGGCTGAATTTTTAAGTCAATACAAACTTCAAGAGATCCTTGATAAATATTGCAAATTTTTGCCGGTGCCTATCAAATTCGGCACCAAAACAGAATCTGTTGAAGATGGCGTTGATGAAGAAGGTAAACCAAAATACACTTCAGTTGAAGTTGATAACATCGTCAACACCACTAACCCTATCTGGACAAAGGCACCATCTGAACTAAAAGATGAGGATTACCTCGACTTTTACAAACAACTTTATCCTTTCAGTGAAGACCCATTATTCTGGATCCACCTTAACGTAGACTATCCTTTCAACCTGACAGGTGTACTATACTTCCCTAAACTGAAAAACGATTTTGAATTCCAGAAAAACAAGATCAAATTATTTAGTCGCCAGGTATTTATTACCGACGAGGTAAAAGACATTGTTCCTGAATTTTTGATGCTGTTACATGGCGTTATCGATTCACCCGATATCCCGCTTAACGTATCACGCAGCTTTTTACAGGCCGATAGCAACGTTAAAAAGATCAACAGCTATATCACCAAAAAAGTAGCTGATAAATTGGCAGACCTTTTCAAAGCCGACCGCAAAGCTTACGAAGAAAAATGGACAGATATTGGCCTCTTTGTAAAATACGGTATGGTGAGCGAAGACAAGTTTTATGACAAAGCAAAAGACTTTGTTTTGGTTACCAACACCGAAAAACAAAACTTCACCCTGCCTGAGTATAAAGACAAAGTTGAAGCAAACCAAACAGATAAAGACGGTCAGTTGGTTTACATCTACACCAATGATCCGGCAAAACAGGATTCATTTATCCAATCGGCCAATAAAAAAGGCTATGATGTATTGGTGATGAACTCTCCTATCGACAACCACTTTATTAGCCAGTTGGAGCAAAAATTAGAGAAAACATCATTAAAACGTGTTGACGCTGATGTTGCTGATAAACTGATTAAAAAGGATGACGCGCTTGAAACTGTACTTACCGAAGAACAGAGCACCCAGGTAAAAAGCATTTTCGACAAAGCCATCAACAGGCCAGCTTACAACGTTCAGATAGAAAGCCTTAACCCCGACGAGTTACCGGTTACCGTAACTATGGATGAGTTTATGCGCCGCATGAAAGATATGGCAGCTATGGGTGGTGGTATGAGCTTTTATGGCAACATGCCTGATAATTACAAGGTGATTGTAAACGGTAATCACAAACTGGTAAGCCGTATTTTGCAGGAAGAAGACGAAACTGTACAGGCCCAGCTTTCAAAACAAGCTTTTGACTTAGCATTGTTATCACAAGGTTTATTGACAGGTGCCGATTTAACCGAGTTTGTTAAACGCAGCGTGAGCTTAATATAATTTTTCAAGTCGCTTCTTGAGGAATTGCACAAGCCACCCTTTTTTATATTTTTCTTTCAAAAGCCACCCGAAACGGGTGGCTTTTTTGTTTAAAGATTGCTTAAATTTGAATGTACTTAAACCTAAATAACTCTTTACTGTCTAACCACTTAAACATTTATATCATGAAAACCTTAAACAAAATAGCCCTTTTGGCTGCTTTCATATTTATTGGGGTTAACGTAAGCTTTGCTCAAACCAAAGCTGAGAAAAAGGCAGCGAAGCAGGCTGAAATCAAAAAGATGGTAGAGGACCAAAACTTTGTATTTAAGGCAAATTATGCTTTACCGATGCGGGGCGGTACCAGGCCGCTTACCTCTGATTATGACATGACGATAAGTAAAGATACCATTGTATCATTTTTACCTTATTTTGGCCGGGCTTATGTAGCGCCTCCTCCGGGAACAACAGATGGCGGTATTAAAGTTAACACGACAAAGTTTACGTACTCGTCGACCCCAAAAGGCAAAGGCTGGAACATCACCATTAAACCCAAAGAAAAAAACATAGCCGACTGGCGCGATGTGCAAACATTTAACCTAAGTATTTCGCAGGATGGATACGGCTCCCTGCAAGTGATCAGCAGTAACCGCGACCCAATATCATTTAATGGTTACATTGAAGCGAGGAGGAAATAAGTAGGAAAAGCTTAAAGCTTAAAAAATTGGCCCGGAGCATAATGCTTTGGGCTTTTTGCTTTCAGCGTTTAGCTCATTAACCTTCAGCTATCAATCCCGCATTATCCTTCAGCTCCACTCCCGACAGTTTCCGTTTAAACGCCTCATTAATTAAATAGAAGATCTTTTTGCTGCCTTTTTATAGGTTAAACCTTTGGGGCGGATATTAGAAACACAGTTTCGTGATTCGTCTGTCAAACCGGGTTTGGGATTATAGGTAAGATATGCACCAAGACTATCCGCGGCACTTAGACCAGGGCGCTCACCAATCAAGATCAAAGACAGTTTAGCCTTCAGGCCATACCCAATATCATCGCCAATAGCTACCCTGCCTTGTTCAACCAGACTTATTGGCGCAAGCTTTAAACTATCGGCAACCAACAAAGGAATTAGCGCATCGAGCAAACCAATTGTATTTTCATTTACCGCCGTTGCAGAGAGACCATCAACTATCATAATAGCCACATCACTTTCAATACTGTAGCCGTTTAACTCATTCAATGAGGCCTCATTAAGTTTACGCCCAAGATCGGGCCGTTGCAGGTATTGCCGCCGGTCTGTTACCTGGCTATGCAGGTGCAGGATAGGCTGTTCAAAGTGTTTAAGGGAATTAGTTAGTTTGCCTGAATTTAATTCAGAGTATACAGCATCACGTGCATGCGCATGTGCCAGTTTAAACTCAAGCGACTGTTTTAAGGGGATACTCGTTCCCACCCGGCCAATAGCTATCCTTGCAGAAGTAAACTCTTGCAAGGCTTTCAAAGGTTCAATTTCATGTGGGATGTTTCGTTTCATTTTTATATATCGCCTTAGTCGCTCGGCTCCAGCCGAGTGACAACTATTAAAAGGCCTCCGGCCTGCGTATCATAAGGTTTCACGTCGGCCAGAGGCCGTAAGATAGCTGACACTCGGCCGGAGCCGAGCGACGGCGGAGGATGATACCGTATTTTTTATTTTTCGTCAGTTCAAAAAACCTTTTACCTTTCGCCTTTACCCTTTTGCCTTCAATCAAAAACCTTTCAACAACCCATGCTCCCTAACAGGCAGCATATAGCCTTTATCATCAACAATCCCCTGCTTTATCAACCACCCCTCAAACTCGGGGGCTGGTTTCAAACCTAATACTTTGCGCAGGTAAAGGGCATCATGAAACGATGTTGACTGGTAATTAAGCATAATATCATCCGAGCCCGGAATACCCATCACGAAGTTGCAACCCGCTACACCAAGCAACGTAAGCAGGTTATCCATATCGTCCTGATCGGCTTCCGCATGATTGGTATAACAAACGTCAACTCCCATGGGCAAGCCAAGCAGTTTTCCGCAAAAATGATCTTCAAGCGCGGCACGAATAATCTGTTTGCCATCATACAAATATTCGGGGCCAATAAAACCAACTACAGTATTCACCAGCAAAGGATTAAACTTACGGGCGACGGCATAGGCCCGCACCTCGCAGGTTTGCTGATCAACACAGAAATTGGCATTGGCCGATAAGGCGCTACCCTGTCCGGTTTCAAAATACATTACATTATTACCAACAGTACCCCGCTTTAACGATAGTGTGGCCTGGTAAGCTTCCTCAATCAAGCTTAAATTAACCCCGAAACTGGCGTTGGCCTTCTCTGTACCGGCTATGGATTGAAAACACAGATCTACAGGAGCACCTTCGTTAACCAATTGTAATGTGGTAGTTATGTGGCTTAGCACGCAGGTTTGTGTAGGGATATCGAAACGGTGCCGTAACTCATCCATCAACGTCAATAAACTGCTCACCGCCGCCGGACTGTCAGTCGCCGGGTTAATGCCTATAACAGCATCGCCGCTACCAAATAATAAGCCGTCGATGATGCTGGCCGCTACTCCCCGCGGATCATCAGTTGGGTGATTGGGCTGTAAACGCGTACTGAAATGTCCCTTTAAGCCTATGGTATTACGAAAGCGGGTAACCACCTGGCATTTATTGGCCATAGCAATCAGGTCTTGGTTGCGCATCAGTTTGGATACTGCAGCAACCATTTCGGGTGTCAAGCCGGGAGCTATAGTTGTTAAAATAGCACAGTCGGTTTCGTCACTTAATAACCAGTCACGTAATTCGCCAACGGTTAAATGGCCAATGTGACTAAAGGCAGCCTTATCATGATCGTCAATGATCAGGCGGGTAATTTCATCGTCCTCATAAGGGATTACCGCTTCATTTAAAAAGTTTTTAAGCGGCACATCGGCCAGGGTAATTTGTGCAGCCACTCGTTCCTCATACCCGCCGGCGCAAAGCCCGGCCAGTTCATCGCCCGAGCGGTAGGGTGACGCCTTGCCCAGCAATGTTTTCAGGTCGGGAAACTTATAAACCCGGTGATGTATGTTGTGGCGGTACATTTCTTTATATCATTATTTCACTGGTCATTGGATCATTTTTTTCAATCATTATGTCATCGGTTCATTAATCAAAAAGCGAACAAGCAAATGATTTGATGACTCAATGATTAATGACCTCCTCATCCATTGGTGCGCTCATCATATCTTCTGTTAAAGCCACTTTATGCTTGCCCATCACTATAAAAATCAGTAAAACAATTACTAATCCACCTGCAAAAATGAGGCTCATATCTGGGTTAAAATAGATTGTTGCTATTAAACATATCACACAAATAACCAAAGCTATTGCCGGGAAAACCGGGTACACCGGGGCCAAGAAGGGTCGGCTTAAACGGGGCTCCTTTTTTCGCAGTATAAACAGGCTCAGCATACTCATGATATACATAACCACTGCACCAAGTACCGAGAGCATGATGATCTGATCCGTCTTAAACTTATAAATGAAGATGGAGCTTACTACACCACTTACAACAAGCGCCCAGTGAGGCGTTTTAAACCTGTGGTTAATATCGGATAGCATCCGGGGCAAATAACCACTGCGGGCCATAGCAAACACCTGCCGCGAAGAGGCAAGAATAATACCATGCAGCGATGCTATCAGCCCAAACAAACCTATACTGGCAAATATTTTGGTTAAGCCGTTACCCTTACCCAATACTATCCCGATAGCCTCGGGCAAGGGGTAATCTAAATGGCTTAGCTTGCGCCAGTCGGTCAATCCGCCGGTTATGATCATTACACCCAGCGCTAACACTACCAGCGTTATAATAGCCGATATATAGCCGCGGGGAATATTCCTTTTGGGGTTCTCCACTTCTTCGGCCACCATCGCAACACCTTCAATGGCCAGGTAAAACCAAACCGCAAAAGGCAGGGCTGCAAACACACCAGCCCAGCCAAAGGGCATAGGATTGGTGAGGTAGTTTACCATTTTAAAATGTGGCGATACAATACCAAGGTAAAGCAGCAGCTCAATTACGGCAAGTACAGTAATGAACACCGAAAACGTAGCCGATTCCTTTACCCCAAGCATATTTAAAAGGATAAAAAGAACATTAAAGCCCATAGCGGCCTCTGCTATTGGGATAGCCGGGTATAAAAAATGCAGGTAGCTTCCTAAAGAAACTGCTACAGCAGGCGTAGCCACCAGGAAATCAACAAGGGTAGCGTAACCGGCAATTAACCCGCCAAACGGTCCCATAGCCCGATACGCATAAGCAAAAGCGCCTCCCGCATGAGGTATGGAGGCGGTGAGTTCGGTATAGCTAAAAATAAATGTAATATACATCAAGGTGATAACCAGGGTGGCTATGAGCAAACCTATAGTGCCGGATACAGCCCATCCCAAATTCCACCCGAAATATTCGCCCGAAATAACCAGACCTACGGCTATGGCCCATAAATGGATAGGTTTCAAAACCCTTTTTAAATGTTCTGTAGATGTTTCTGCCATGCGCCGCCGTTATAAATAATATTTTATCGCCTTAAATTACTCAACAGGCAGGTTAAATCAAAATTACGGTACATTATGGAATTGTTAAGCCATACTTTTCCGAAAAATACAACAAGTTCCGGCGTCTTCTTTTACAAAAAAGCTCATAAACTAAAATAAGAGGCAAACAACAATCGTTAGCAAACAAAACAGCCGATAAAACTTAATTTATCGGCTGCAATTCTATTATAAAACAATTAATAGTTAACGATTAGGATATCACTCCCCTATTTACACCATCAGCTTATCCTTCAAATATCCCATACTGGCTGTAATACTTGCAAAGGCATCTTTAGGCATATCATGCTCTACAAAAAAGTGTTGCATACCTGCTGATTTAGCCGCTGCAAAAATTGGTTTAAAATCAATAGTGCCGCCTCCTACAGGTTGTATATTCTGCCTGCCTGCATCCAAATCTTTCACATGCCAAAGCGGGAAACGACCGGGATGTTCCTTAAACATTTCTACCGGATTTTTACCTGCCTTAACAGCCCAGGCCAAATCAAGCTCCATTTTTACATTACCTGCATCTGTTTCGCTTAATAATAAATCATAAGGCACTTTACCATCAACCGCGTGGAACTCCATATCGTGATTATGATATGCAAACTGGATGCCGGCTTTTTTAGCAGCTTCTCCCGTTTTGTTCAGCACCTCAATGGTCGATTTTATTTCATCAAGCGTAGCCGTAGGCGAATTGGCACAAACCAGGTATTGAACGCCGCCTTCAGCAACCTCGTCAATCACCTGCTGCATATTATCGCGCAGGTTCAATACAGGAGGCAATACCATCGGCTTACCATCTGCACCTGCAGGCATTTTTGCTCCCGGTGGCAGTTTAAACGGAGCGCCAAGAACATGGTGCGAGGTCCAGCTCATACCCAGGTCATTCACCATAGCTTTAAATTCTTTAGGCTTCATACCATAATAGCCGCCTTTTTTACTAAAAGCCGATTCCAATTCCTTGTATCCTATAGCCGCAATTTTGCTCAGCGTGCCCTTTACATCTTCGTCAATAACGCCGAAAAAAGTAAACAACTGCAGTCCTACAGGATGATGCTCCATGTTACTCAAAAAACTTGCTGCTTTACCCGATAAAGCCATGCCGCCAAGCACCAATGCACCGGTGCCTTTAATAAAATTTCTTCTGCTGTAAATCATGCTTGATAATGGTTAATAATTAACTGGTACAGTAAAGCTAATTAATTAATAATAAGCCAGGAAATTTTATTGTGTCTTTTTACACAATAATTCATATCAAGCTAAAAGTATCATGCTGAAAGTTGATTGACAGACGGAAGCTTTAATATTTATCTGCAGCAATCCCACCACGACACAATGTTGATTTATAGCGCTGCGCCGGGTTTATCATATACATAAACGCTACTCCAGGTACAAACAATTGGCTATCAAGCCCGTCCAGCCGGTTTGATGTGCGGCACCTAAACCAAGACCTGTATCGCCATCAAAAAATTCATAAAACAAAATGTGATCTTTAAAATGCGGATCGGTTTGCTGTTTTGGATTTTTGCCGTAAACTGGTCGTTCACCATTTTCGTTTTTCATAAACAGTTTGGAAACCCGGGCATATAGTTCGTTGGCTACCTCTTTCAGGTTCATAAAGTTGCCAGATCCGGTCGGGCATTCTATTTTAAACTCATTTCCATAAAACATATGGAACCGGTGCAAACTATCAATGATCAGGTAATTGATAGGCATCCAGATAGGGCCGCGCCAGTTACTGTTGCCACCAAATAAACCGCTGTCACTCTCGCCCGGCACATAGGATATGCCAAATTCAACTCCATTTACCGAAACGTAATAAGGATGTTTAAGATGATACTTTGAAAGTGAACGGATCCCATAATCGCTCAAAAACTCGTTTTCATCCAACATGTATTTGAGCAATGATTTCATCCTATAGCCGCGCAGCAAACTAATCAGGTGTTTACCGTTGCTTCCCTTCTCGTTCCAGCGCGAAACCAGCGAGGCAAGATCGGGCCGGTTTTCGGCAAACCATTTCATACGATCTTTAAATACCGGGCTCTCCATAATATCTTTCTCGTCCAGCACTTCAGTAGCAAACAGAGGAATCAATCCTACTATACTTCGTACCCGCATTTTTACAGAACCATCATCAGGAAAACGGATCTGGTCATAAAAAAGCCATCGTCATCATCCCAAAGGCCTTCATTGTTTTCGCCCAGGTTTGACATGGCCCCTATAATATAAATAAAATGCTCAAAAAACTTTGAAGCAATATCAGCGTAAGCTTTGTCGGTTTCGGTAAGCTCGGTGGCAATACGCAGCAAATTAAGCGAATACATGGCCATCCAACTGGTACCATCGGCCTGTTCCAAATGCTGCCCGGATGGTAAATGCATATTACGGTCGAAAACACCGATATTATCCATGCCCAGGAAACCACC
Organism: Mucilaginibacter sp. P25; assembly: GCF_050859465.1. NCBI lineage: Bacteria > Pseudomonadati > Bacteroidota > Sphingobacteriia > Sphingobacteriales > Sphingobacteriaceae > Mucilaginibacter > Mucilaginibacter sp. P25. Next base: position 5,671,046 of record NZ_CP193937.1, read on the forward strand.
CTCAAAAATATTATTCCCCGATTGGTCCTTACGATTAACCCACCAGGTAAAATTTAGCATGAGTTTGTGAAAAACCCGCTCCAGGAAATAGGTATCCCCTTTACCGTTATTGTTTTCTTTATCGGTTTTATAAACGTTCCATACAGCCATGGCATGTACCGGAGGGTTAACATCACCAAAGTCCCATTCATAGGCCGGCAACTGGCCGTTAGGGTGCATATACCAATCGCGGGTAAGCAAAATCAACTGATTTTTGGCAAAGGCCATATCAATGGTTGCCAGCGGCAGGCAGTGAAAAGCAAGGTCCCAGGCGGCAAACCAGGGATATTCCCACTTATCGGGCATTGAAACAATATCGCGGGTATTAAGATGCGTCCATTTACTGTTTCGGGCTTTTTGCCTTTGCGCAGGCGGGCGGGGCATCCCCTTATCACCGCTAAGCCAATGGCGGATATCTGAATAGTAAAACTGCTTGTTCCATAACATGCCGGCAAAAGCCTGCCGCTGAATAAGGCGGCGATCGGGGTTCATGGTAGCGCCATGAATATCGTTATAAAACTGGTCGGCCTCTGTTTGGCGAACAGCAAAAACTTCGTCAAAATCCTCAAAACTATAATTTGCGTCTTCAGACAGTCGCAAGCGTATGGTTACGCTTCGCCGCGCCGGGATATTTAAATCGTAGTTTATAGCTGCTTTGGTACCCATGTTTTTAGGATTTACAGTATCGGCAGCATGAATAATGTAATCGTTTATACCATCCTTATAATACTTTCGGCCATCGTCATAATTATAAAGCCTGCGCGAGTTAGTTTCATTATCACAGAACAGGAGTTGAGCTTGCCCTTCGACGTGCAGCCACATCTGCCCAAGGTCTTTATGAAAAATGCTGATCACTTTATCCGAAGAAGCACAAAGATCTGGTTTGCGCGAATCATATCCCCAAGCCCAGGTATTGCGGAACCATAAAGTAGGCATTACATTAAGCGGGGCATCCTCTTCACTCCGGTTATGAATAGTTATTTTAATGAGGATATCTTCCTGCGCGCTTTTGGCATATTCGGTAAAAACATCAAAATATTCGTTGCGATCAAATATCTCCGTGTCCATCAGTTCAAATTCTGGATCCTGGCGGCCGCGGTGTTTGTTCTCATCAACTAACCATTTGTACGGAAACTCGTTTTGCGGATATTTATACAACGTTTTCATGTACGAGTGTGTAGGTGTACTATCCAGATAGTAGTACATCTCTTTCACATCCTCGCCATGATTACCTTCGGGGTTGCTTAAACCAAAATATCGTTCTTTAATTATAGGGTCTTTCTTATTCCACAATGCTATTGCAAAACACAGATATTGCTGCCTGTCGCAGATACCGGCTATACCTTCCTCGCCCCAGCGATAAGCTTTGCTGCGGGCCATATCATGGGTTATGTAGTTCCAGGCATCACCATTTGCACTGTAATCCTCCCTCACGGTACCCCACTGCCTATCACTTACATAAGGCCCCCATTTTTTCCAGCCTGTATCCTTTAACCTTGATTGTTCTGCATTCATAGTATAGATGACAATTTACACTATCCCTAATTTAAGGTAAGTGTTTCGCAAAGTAGATTTAATTAAGGAAAGTTACAGATATAAAAGGCAGGTTTTACTGTTTAATGAAGAAAGCGAAGGATTTGGAGCGTGGTATTTTTAAAATCGCTTTTTGTTGTCTGGTCGAAGTTTAGCGGTAGCTTAACTTCGACCCAAAATAAGTTAAGCTTTCAGCTTAACTACGATACCCTATGCTACGATTTCATAAATTAGCTTACAAGCTCCGCTACAGAAGCAGAATGCTTCCATAATTATAGATCTAAGTTACGCTACCGCTAAACTTCCACCATTGTCCAATCGATGCAGCCTTTTTCGGAGAACAACCCACTGCAAACTAAAAACTGCCAACTGATTTATGCCAAGGCATTCCTTAAAAACCTGAGCCAGTTGCCATGCATCATATTTTGGATATCCGCATCCGTATAGCCACGTTTTTTTAACAGATCCGGTACTTTTTGCAAATCGGCAATTGTTTCCAGGTCATAAGGGCACTGCTCCCTGCCAAAAGCGCCGTCAAGATCGGTACCCATGCCTACGTGCAGGGCATTACCGGCTATCTGGCAAATATGATCGATATGATCAACCATAACTTCCATATTACAATTCATACCTTTTGGGGTAGATACGCCCCTTACCCATCCGGGCACCATCATCCAGGCATCAAGGGCCGCGCCTATAACTGCTCCGCGATCAATCAATGCTTTGATCATCTCATCGCTGTACTGGCGGTTATGATTTACCAGTGCCCGGCAATTGTTATGACTTGCCCAAACGTGCCCGCTAAAATGATCGAGTGCTTCCCAAAAACTATCATCACAAAGATGGGTAGCGTCTAAAATAATATTCAGGCGTTCCATTTCTCTAAGCAGTTCATGACCTTTAGGCCCCATATAGCCAGTAGCATCAGTACCCTGGGCATACCTGCCGTGGCCATAATGCGCAGGGCCAACAGCCCGCAAGCCATAATTATAAGCGCGCTCCAAATGCTTCACGGTCACTATCGAATCGGCACCTTCCAAACTCAAAATATACCCAACCGGCTTTTTTCTGACGGGGTACCATCATTCCAAAGTTCTAAATGTTTGTCAAGCGATGGCAGATCGTTCACCTGCACCATTTCGCCGGCATCTTCCATAGCCTTGTACCAGGCTACCTGTCCCTGGGTTTGCGCCCAGGCCTGCTCGGGCGAGTGCCAGCCGGGCAACGGGTTACCAGGTGCTACATAACGCCCAATCTGGGTAGCTACTACCAGGCCAATATTCCCTTTACGCAATTCGGGCAGGGTAACAACAGCATTGGCACGATCTGGCTTGTCGGTTAAGCCTTCTTCGCGTTGGTTTACTTCAACAAGCGGGCGCGTAAGGTCGCGGTTCCACTCCAGGGCGTTCATGCTTAAATCTAAATGGGCATCTATAACAAACATGGTATCAGGGGTATTTAAATGGTAATTTTGCGGTCGCGGGCCTTGTTAAGCCACTCACCGGTAACATTTTCGTTTTCGATAGTATAAACGCGCTCGTACAGCGCTACAGTAGGACAAACATGATGCGGAATACCATAAAGTATATCACCCACCTGATATTGGTGGTTAGCCCCTGCTTCAACTACCAGATGCTCCTCACTTTGGCTTAACGGGTAAAGTCCGGGTGCATTTAAAAAGTAAATGCGTTTACTCAATTCATTCTCGGCTGATATCGACTTATGACCCACATCCAGACAAAGCTTTGTTGGGCCAGGCAGAGAAATTACCCGCGTAATAACCAGTGCCGCGGGTAAAAAACCTTGCTCGGGCATACCCACCTGGTAACCTTTATCCCAGTAAACAAACGTGCCAGGACTACATTCAACATAATGACGTTTGGCATGGATAGGAAAGGTTGGTGAACCTCCGGCTACGATGACCGGTTCGGGATAGCCTTTACTTTTTACAGTTTGCTGCAACTTAAGCACAGGATCAAATGCAAAGTTACAGCGTTCGGCCCGTTTCTGCAGGTCTACATCGTGAATGTGACCATCATAAGCATGCAAACCCACGGGGCTAATGCCTGGCAGTACACGGCAATCCATATAAAGTTGAAGGGCTTCAAAACCTGGCGTTATGCCTGTGCGGTTCATACCTACGTTCAAATCCAGATATACGTCGATATTAGCATTAAATCTTACCGCTTCGTCAGAGATTTCCTTTGCCGACGCGGAGTTATCAACCAAACATGAAAAACGCGTTTGCGGATAAGCATGGATCAACCTGATGAACCGGTGCAGCTTAGGACCCTGGGGTTGATAAGCCAGCAAAACATCAGGAGCTTTGCTCATGGCCAGCAGTTCGGCCTCGGCAATGGTGGCACATTTGAACTTACTGATGCCTGCCTCCAGCAGCAAAGCGGTAACTTCGGCATTTTTATAGGTTTTAACATGTGGGCGCAAACGCTTAATATCATCAATCATGCCGGTAAGCATGGCTATGTTTGTTTTAACCCTGTCGGGATAAACCACCAGTGCCGGGGTATCCAGCTTATCAAGATCCTGTATATTATACCAGTTGGGGGTCATGGATTAAGTATTTTTTCATGTAGAGGCGCATAATTGCGACTCCGAACATCCAAAGCCGTCTGCATAGTGCCCTTGCAAAAGGGAGACGCAATTATGCGTCTCTACAGAATGGAAATTGTAGATTTTATTCTAATTCAAACAGAGCTTCAATCTCAACAGGGATATTATCAGGTAATGAGCCCATACCCACCGCGCTGCGTACGCCTATGCCGTTCTCCTCGCCCCAAATTTTGGCAAAAAGTTCGCTGGCGCCATTTATGATAAATGGGTGCTTTTCAAATTCGGGTGTACAGTTAACCATACCCAGCACTTTTATAACACGTTTTATCTTATTGAAACTGCCGATGTTGGCTTTAATGGTAGCAAGCATAGTTAAACCAACCTGTTGCGCGGCAAGCTTGCCATCTTCCTGGCTTACTGTTTCACCAATGCGGCCAATAATCAGTGAAGCATCATCCTGTACCGGACCATGGCCCGACAGGTATAAATATTTGCCATCAACTAAACATGGTTTATAAACGCCAAGTGGTTTTGGTGCAGGCGGCAGGTTTAATCCCAGCGCTGCAAAGTTTTCTTCGGGAGTGTTCATGAACGTAAAACTATTGTTTTTAAGTAAAAAAGTGTCCATAAAAAATAATTTTACGCGAATGCTGCCTACAGGACAGAATTTATTCGAATTACACGAATTAAAAGAGCTAAAAATAATTCGCACAATTAATTTATTCGGAAATTCGAATTCAAAGTTTGTTCTGCAAATAGCAGATTTTAGGTAATTCGATCTGATTCGGAAAATTAGTACTAAATAAAAAAGCCGGGGATCTCACTCCCGGCTTCACCAAATCAACTAAGTAGTATATATAATCTCAAAATTTAAACGACACTCCAAAATTGATAGCATAATCGGCAAATGCAGCGTCGCCGATAACGTATTTACCGGTGGCTATCGAGTTTTCTTTATCAGTAACACTTTGTGTGCGGTCGCGCTTCAGGGCGATGGGCACGCTGGCAAAGATATTTACCCTTTTAAATGCGTAGCTCAGGGCAGGCTCTGCAGAAATGATATAACCCGGACGGCGGAAAGCGTCGCTTTTACCTATCAGGTCATGAACGGGGATCCCCTCAATACGGCCACCAGCTGATATAGTGAACACATGCGCTATGGTATAATTAACACCTAAACGGGCCAGGTACTGATCGGGCACACTTGAAATAGCTTCGTTGGCCAGTGTTGCGCTCAAAGTTTCACGATAAGTGCGGGTACCGTTGGTATTGCGCGGGTTGCTCATATAATACAGGTTACTATACCCGCTAAAGCCGCTGCCAAAACCCAGGTAACCGTTTGCTTCGGCAATGATACCCAAACCGCCATCCCCTAACTGAATGGATTGATCAACAGGGCGCTCGGAAGGGATGACGTTGTAAAAATGTGATTTATAATTAAAATCACCGGTAGGCAACTTGATACCTAAACCAACCTGGATATTTCCCCTCGTTTTACGGCTATCAAACAACCACCTGTTAACAACGATGCGGGCATCGCCAATACCCTGCGAGTATGAATTATGGCGCTCTTTACCGCCGTGCTCATATAATGAAGAGCGGGTATTAACAAGATAAGGTACACCAACAGATACTGACCAATACTGGTTAAAATTACGGGTAAGATTTAGATCAAAAGTATGTTGATGGTTGATCACCTCGTTACCTATCACCAGGCGTTGCTTCTGCTCGTCACTACCTTTAAAGTGGCGAAACGATTTAAAATAACGCCATGAAGCGGTAAGCTCCCAACCTTTGTATGAAGTATCCTGCGTAGTATGTTCCATGTTACTGAATGGGCCATCTCCTTTAATAGCAACGCAGCCTTGCGCGTGTACACGGTTATAGGTAAGCAGCAGGCACGTCGCTACGCAAAAGAGAAATTGTAAAGTATGTTTCATAATATGTTGTTTAAGTGTAATTGCAACTTGTAAGCAGTGGTTGAATAAAGCCGGGGTCTCAATGCCGGCTTTAAAATCAACCAAAACAATTTTCTATTTAATTCTAAAAGTTATCCCCACGTTGATGGCATAATCGGCAAATGCGGCATCGCCCTGAGTATAAGTTCCTGTTAAGTTGGTTGTAATTTTATCCGGTACGCTTTGCGTGCGGTCGCGTTTTAATGCTACAGGTACAAAAGCGTAAATTGAAAATGATTTAACACGGTAAGTAACACCCGGCTCGGCAGAGATGATATATCCGGGCCTGCGGAAGCCATTGCTCCCTCCTACAAGGTCATGCACGGGCAAACATTCATAACGTACACCGGCCGAAAAATCAAACTTGCTGACGCCGTAGCTTGCACCGCCGCGGATCATTACCTGGTCGGGCACGCTCATAACATCACTGCCGTTGGCAACCGCTTTGGCACTTGGTGCACCGCCACGGGCCGATGATACACCATTTTGCTCCCTTGGACTGATGAGATAGTAAAACCCGCCGTATAGGCCAAACCTGTGTGTAAAATTGTAATAAGTATTGATCTCAGTGGTGATACCTGTGCCACCATCACCCAATTGGATAGATTGATCAACAGGACCAAGCGTTTTGCCATCGTTGGCAGCAGTATGGTAAAAATAATCCTGGTAATTGTAGTTTCCGGTTGGCAGCTTGATACCCAGGCCAACCTGGATATTGCCACGGCGGGCCTTTACAGGGTTTAATAACCAGGCATATGCTGTTAAACGTACATCGCCCAAACCAAAGGAATGTGTTTCCAAACGCTCCTTACCTCCATGCTCATATAATGATGAACGGCTGTTATCAACTATAGGTAAATCAACAGCAAACGACCACCGATTATTAAATATGCGGGTTAAAGTTAAATCCTGCGTATAGGAATGATTAATAACATTGGTTCCTTGTTGAATTCGTTGTTTTTGCTCCTTGGTACCAACAAAGTGTTTATACGAGCGAAAGTAACGGTTATTGCTGTTTAACAACCAGCTGCCATTGTTGGAAACACTATCGGGATGTTCATCCATAGTGCATAAACCGCCTGTGCTTCTAATAGCGACACAACCTTGCGCATTTACCTTGGCAAAGGTTGTAAATAGGATAACCGTTGTAACGCCAATAAATTTCAGTACCAGTTTTTTCATAGTATTATTAAAAGTGTTTTTGTGCAATTGTTTAGTTAATATGTTTGCAAAGCAGGGTAACTTTTTACCCTGTTCAATAAGCTTTTTTATGTTTTGATGGATTAACTTGCTCTTAAATGTGATGTATGTTTAAAAGGCCAGAGAATATAACCAGCCGGTGCTTTTTTAACCGCAAACCACAAGGCCAGCAATACACCATAGCTCCCGCCGCGTTCTACCCACTCAAACATTTCGTATTTTGGATAAAAGAGCTCGCTGGATATTTTCCATATAATAAAAACGAGGAGTATATTTTTAAAGGGACGAATAAGCACTGTTAACGCAGCCAGCACCTCAAACAAGCCAACAAACTGGGCCGTTTTAGCCGGTTCAGCAAAACCAAGCGTATGGTATTGACTTAATAAACCTTGCTTTTGGATAAGGTTGAGCCAGCCATGGCCTATTAGCAGCAAAAATGCAAATACCCTTAACCAGGTAATAACTTTAGCCAGGGTTTCGGCATTGATACTAACATTATCATCCATACGGGCAAGCCATTGTTTTTTACCTAATGGGAACCCTCCCTGTACCAACAGTAAAGCAAACGGTGCACCGTAGTTGCCGGCACGTTCAATGAACTCGGCAAAAGGTTCGCCCGACAGTGGGCGCATAGATGCAGTAGCCAGTCCCCAAACCACCAGCCATGCAGCTATGGCACGGGTTGGATAAACCAGCATAGAAATGCCCATTAATATGTCCACGGTACCTACATAAGGCATCAGTGTATAGGCCATTTCTTTACCTATGCCGACAACACCAAAGTAGTTACACCAAATTTGTTTGGTTATAATACCAAAGCAACCGTGCCCTATAAAGCACATAGCTACCGCGAGCCGAAGCGTGTGATATATTTTCTGATCGTTTGTTAAGCTGCGCATTGTTTATTCGTCCTCAATTCAACATCCTGTTATTTTGCGTCTGCCCCATCAGCCTTACCTCTGTTAACTGCATACTGGCCAACTTTATTTCCGGTTACCAAACCAACTTCGCAGTCGCTCCGATAGTGAATAGCCCCGTACAACCTTGACATAGCCGCCGCATGCGCCATATCGGTGAACTTACTCCCCCTATCGGGCAGCAAATAGGTTAGTACAGTAGCAGCCGAACCGCTAAAGTTAGAGTGACCTGACGTATACGCCGGAAAATTTGGCACCCCAGTTAATGTTTTGATATTTGGGTTAGCCTGCGACGGGCGCTGGTTAAAGTAAAAATATTTAGTATCCCAACATACAATAGCGGCATCCATTTGGGCCATGTTCAACAACGCAAAGTTACGTGCCCAGCGTACTTCGCTGTAATTTTGTTTTACAAATTCATCAGCTGCAATAGCATTCCAGTGACCTGTAGGCGTATAAGTACCGGCACCATCGGCCCAGAAAGCAACCAGCTCTTCATGATCGCGGCTATGGTCTTTACTGAATGACAATACTTCTTCTGTTTCTTTTTTAAACTCGGCCGAATTTGTTGCGTATGGAGCCGGGGGCCTGATTGCAGCTACAGTAGTTGAATCGAACAAGAAAGGCGTAACTTTTGAAAACAACGGCAGCATTGGTGGCCTTTTGGGGGTTTCCAGGCTCACCCAAAATTGCTCGCCTTTTGCAGCGGTGATGGTTTCAAAGTTTTTCCAGATAGCGGGAGAACCGCCGGCTTTGCCTGCACCGTCATTACGGGCGCGGGTAGCAAATATGGCGGCTACCTGCCTGCCTAACGATTCGCCGGCAGCAAATTCGCCACGGGTATTAGCTCCTGATGCCATCCTGTATAATCTTTCTTCATCAACCTTTTGTTGTATAAAGGCTACATCCGCAGGAAATAATAATTTCATGATCTCAGATGTCGCACCAGATACTACCGCGTCCTCGCTTGGGTACGAAGGCAGTTCGGATGCCGGGATCAGTGCTTTAACACCTGAGTCGTTTTTATATGGCGCCGTACGTTTATAAACGTTTTTGAAATGCCATGCAGCTATCAGCGCATCATATTGTGCAGCACTTACATAAGCGTAGGCACGTGCAGCATAAGGAGGGTTTGAAAACGGAAATTCAGGGTAATTAAAAGGATTGGTAGAACTTGGAGCCGGATAAGTACCATCAGGGTTCTGGTATGGTGGTATATTATGTTTGGCTACAAGCTCGCGCAAAATCTCATTCCATCTTAATACAGAGCCCGCGCTCCAATATTGGATCTTTGACTGCTGATCACTGGTTAGATTTTTCTGTAATCCTTTAATCTCGTTCAGATCGGCTACATAGGCCGGTGATGTAACAGCATCAGGCGCGGCTACGTTCAACACACTAAAATCTTTAACCAGCACCGGGTTCCAGGTATCGGCAGTAAGGTCAAGATTTGAGGGTTTAAGCGCCGGGTATAACGCAGTGCGGTCTAAAATATCTTTCCTGCACGAACTAAACGTTGCCGCTGCCAACGCTGTAATTGTAAATATATTAAGTATCGTTTTTTTCATTTCATTGATCATTGATTATCCAACTGCTAATTACTTCTCCTTTTTGGTGCTAAACACATAGTACACACCTGCAAATCCCGACCGGGTTTGGCCTACATTACGTCCGTTTAAAACATAGTTACCGCCTGCAGTAAACTCAAGTCCGCTGATAGACTGGAAACTGTATTTCAATATTAAACCAACAGCTGTGCTATTCATGCGGTTACTTGGAAAAGGCATATCGTTTTTACGGATATCAAAGCCGCTTGTACTTGTAATCTTTGTAAAAGTGGCCTCGGCATTAAATTTGAGGCTGCGGTAGCCACTGCTAAACATAAAGTTGGTAGCGTTTGGTAACTGCACCTCATTGGTGTAATGCATTTCGGTAGTGTAGTATGAATTTCTGTCGATAGTAATATTATCGCGGCGAATGTACTGACCTGAGCCTGCCACAAAGAATCTGCCTGTTTGATAGTTAAGCAAGGCGCGTAAGGCTACGCTTTTGCTATGCAAGCCTACAGATAAAGGCAAAAAATCGGCTTGATAATTGGCTAAAGGCAATGAACCCGTAGCTATGGCATGAACGCTAAATAAACCACTGCCTATCTCCTCTTTTACGGCCATCCATTTAAACGAAACCATAAGGTCCTGAAATGACTTTTCGCCTCTTAAAGTACCGGCCGAAGCGTTGGTAGTTACATAAGGAACCATGAATAGCAGGTTGATCCGGTTTGAAAGACCGTAATTACCACCCAGGCTGTAAACATTTGTACTCACGGTACCCAAATTTGGATTATCCCGTTTAAAAGTACCTTCCCAGTAATGGTCCCAACTCCCATGGGTATATACTGCGGCGGCACAAAAATAATTTTTAGGGATCATCAATGCATCAGCATCGGTTTGGGCTTTGGCACATTGTGCAACAGCCAATAAAAAAGAAACTACAATACAACATCTGTAAAAATACAGCGACATAAATTTCATTACGTTTAAATAAAGGGTATAACTAAATTGGTAAAACAAAAGCCGGATCAACATTATCAACTGAAATCGCTTAACCACCGATTTGTTGATAATACATCAGCATTAGTGAGCATGATCAAAGCCGTAAATGAAATTGTTGTATCTAAAATTAGCAGCACAGGTGATGTGCAGATTCAAACAACAAAATGATAAAAAACCTTTGCGTCCCTTAAAGTACAGGCACACAAATTAATTTAACTCATAATTTACAGGCAATAATCAGCAGGCAATGTTTGGAGGTTTGCCGGGCGACTCGATGAAGGGTGAATTTACATGGTAGGCTATAGGGCGTGGTTTTACCTTTAATGTCCTTCCGTAAGATAAGAATTGATAATGCATAACCTGGAAGCTGTATTCGCCCCCGGCGTTTATCTTTTTTGCGATGAATCGTGTCCCTTTTTACTTAAGGGCACATCGCTTATTTCTTTGGCAATAATGAGGTTTGCATTAACCAAACGGGTTTTAACGCTATTGGCTATACAAATAAATGACATAGTGTCCTGTGTAACTTTATACCGCAGGTAATTGTAGTATACCCCTTTTAGCTGCAATTGCCCCTGATCACGAACATACCCACTCCAACTGTGGATTTTTGGAAGATGTACAGGAATCTTGATCTCTACAAGTTTGGTAGCGTCAACCTTATTTTCATAGATCTGCTTAACAATTTGCACTTCGGACCGGTGAATAAAATACTCAAATACTAAACTGTATCCGCCCAAATTGAACAGATGTACGTTTAATAAAAGTATCGCTATAAGCTTCTTCACCAAAATAAATTTTGTTAGGGTATATAATTGCCAGTAAATATATGTAACAATATTGTTAAAACAAATAAAAAGTAAAATTGTATCAATTACAATTAAAAGCCAGCCTGATTAGGATTTTGCCAATTCACATTAGATATATTTGCGGTTATTAACCCGTAAACTATGGATCTGATAACTCAACCCTGGCCCTGGTATGTATCCGGTCCGCTAATAGGCCTTATTGTACCAGCCCTACTTATTATCGGGAATAAAACTTTTGGTATCTCGTCATCACTGAAGCACATCTGTGCGGCATGTATTCCAGCCAATATATCCTTTTTTAAGTATGATTGGAAAAAGAAAACTGGAACATGTTTTTTGTAGTCGGCATTGTTTTGGGCGGCTTTCTGGCTGCACAATATCTTTCTGCTAATCATCCGGTTAATATCAATCCGCAAACCCATGCATTGCTGCAACAACAGGGAGTTAAAGATTTTAATGGTTTATTACCAAAGGATATCTTCAGTTTTGGTGAACTGCTTACCTTAAGGGGTTTTATTTTTATGGTGGCAGGGGGCTTTTTAGTGGGCTTTGGCACCAGGTATGCCAACGGCTGCACATCCGGCCACGCCATCATGGGAATCTCGAACCTGCAATGGCCATCGCTGGTGGCAACCTGCTGTTTTATGGCAGGAGGTTTCATCATGAGCTGGTTTATTTTACCTTACCTTTTACGTTTATAATATGCAAAACATTAAATATTTGTTTGCAGGCCTGCTTTTTGGCATATTGCTGGTAAAATCGGAGGTGATCTCCTGGTTCAGGATCCAGGAAATGTTCAGGCTGCAATCGTTTCATATGTATGGTATCATTGGCAGCGCTATTATTGTAGGGATGATCTCCGTTATGATTATTAAACATTTTAAGATCAAAACCCTTACCGGCGACGCTATTGTTATTCCCGACAAAAAATTTAGCTGGGGCAATGTATATGGCGGGCTGATATTTGGCTTAGGCTGGGCAATTACAGGCGCCTGCCCTGGTCCGCTGTTTGCGCAGATTGTAAGTGGAAGTGGCTTTGCAGTTACTGCGGTTACGCTTTTAAGCGCTATTTTGGGGACATGGGTTTATGGCTTGCTCAGAGAAAAATTACCACATTAAATTAAGTTCATGCAAAGGCGCGAAGCAGCGAAATATTTACAGACCCTTAAATATCACTTTATGATCCAACAAAAAAAGATCCCGGTTTCAAATATTTTCAGCATCCTCATTATGGCATTGGCGTTGTTGGTAATTTTTAATCCAAATGCAAAAGGTTATCTGATCAGGGGCCTCATGTCGCTGGATTTTTTCCAGCCCGATCCCGGAGGGTACGTTAAGCATCACGAAAACTTTACCAACGTACCGGATATCCAGTTTAAAGATGCAGGCGGTAATACCATATCGTTAGGCACCCTAAAATCTAAAGTGGTATTTATAAACTATTGGGCTACCTGGTGCCCTCCCTGCATCGCAGAAATGCCTAAGGTAAATGAACTCTACAAAAAATTCAGGAACGATCCAAAAGTAGCCTTTCTTTTGGTTGATGTAGATAACGATCTGCCTAAAGCCAAAGCTTTTATGCTTAAAAACGAGTATGACCTACCTTTATATACACAGGAGAGCAATGTACCCGGCACTTTATTAGATGGAACTATCCCTACTACCCTCGTATTTGATAAAGAGGGCAAGCTTATTTATAAGCACTCCGGCGCGGCAGATTATAGCAATGAAAAGTTTGAAGAGTTTATAAGGAACAACCGTTGATTAATTTAATTTCACTGATTCCGTTGATTTTTCCTTGAATACATCAATCAGGTTTTAAGGGCTAAATATCCAAGATCATTCTTCTAAAATAACACGCTGTCAATCCCAAAAACGTTGGCCAGTCCTGCAGCGCATCAGCGAAATCCATGCAATCAAAACATCAACGGTAATTTTTATTGTTATTTTAACACTTATTAACAAATTTTTCTTTTCTTTACTGCACAATCAGTTAAATCCTAAGTTTCAATGAAAAAGAACCCGTTTTTACAACTCGGCGTTATCGCTTTGTCTTTATTGAGCTCGGCATCCTTCGGGCAAACAGGTACACTTAATATCAGTACCGATTCAAAAACAACCATTAGCAAGCACATTTACGGCCAGTTTGCCGAGCACCTCGGTCATGGCATTTATGGAGGTTTTTGGGTTGATAAAACCCTACCTGTAAAAAAGCAGGACCGCATCAGGCTTGACATTGTTGATGCCCTTAAAAAGATAAAGGTCCCTAACCTGCGCTGGCCCGGCGGATGCTTTGCCGACGAGTATCACTGGCGCGATGGCATCGGCCCCGCAACTGCACGCCCGCGTATGGTAAATACCAACTGGGGCGGCATTACCGAAGATAACAGCTTTGGTACACATGAATTCCTGGAACTTTGCGACTTGTTGGGCTGTGAGCCTTATATAGCAGGTAACGTAGGCAGCGGTACGGTTGATGAAATGTCGAAGTGGATTGAATACTTAAACTCAAATAGCAGCAGTACTGTAGTGCAATTGCGTAAAAAGAACGGACACCCGGCACCCTACAAAGTAACTTATTGGGGTGTGGGCAACGAGAGCTGGGGCTGTGGCGGTAATATGACACCTGAATATTACTCCGACCTGTTTAAACGCTATGCATCATTTGCCAAGGATTACCCAGGTGCTAAACTGAAAAAAATAGCCAGCGGGCCAAACTCTGATGATTACCGTTGGACAGAAGTTTGTATGAAAAACATCTCGAGCGGTATGATGGCAGGTTTATCGTTGCATTATTATACCATACCAACAGGTAATTGGGGCAAAAAAGGTTCGGCAACTAACTTTGACGAAAAAGAATACTTCAGCACTATGGTAAACTGCCTTAAAATGGAGGAGCTGGTTACCAAACATTCGGCCATTATGGACAAATATGACCCTGAAAAAAAGTGGCCCTTGTTGTTGATGAGTGGGGTGTTTGGACTGATCCTGAACCAGGAACAAACCCTGGTTTTCTTTACCAACAAAACAGCTTGCGCGACGCTTTAATAGCGGGCACAACGCTAAACATATTTAACAACCATAGCGACCGTGTTAAAATGGCCGCACTTGCACAAACCATTAATGTGCTGCAGGCTTTGATATTAACTGATAAAGAAAAAATGGTGCTCACCCCTACTTACCATGTGTTTGATATGTACAAGGTGCACCAGGATGCCAAATACCTGCCCATTAAGTTGAGCGCGCCTGATTATGAAGTTGACGGCAAAAAAATTGAAGCTGTAAATGCATCTGCTTCGCAGGATGCGGCCGGCAAGGTACACATCTCATTAGTTAACCTTGATCCGCACAATACTATTACCATTACAACCGGCCTTAGCGATATAAAATGGCAAACCGTTAGCGGTCAGGTATTAACCTCGGCTAAGTTAACTGATGTTAATACATTTAAAGATGCCGATAAAATCCACCTGAACACTTTTACCGGAGCTAAAAAAGACGGTGACAAACTGGTAGTAAGTCTGCCTGCAAAATCAATCGTAACACTCGAATTGCAATAAATCCTTTCCCCTAAATACAAAAGAGGCCGCATCAAATACAAATGATGCGGTTTTTTTTATTACATATAAAGCAATTGAACAAACACGAATAATCAACCTATTGGTTTTAAGCTATACGTATTCTGCTTTTAACTTTATAATAGCTCACGGTTTTTTCTTAAAGTTTAAGTGCAGAGGCTTTTCAGACTAAATGTCAAAAACCTTTGAAAGCTTTTGACACAGCCCATCATGATCATACAATTAAATCAAAAAAATCCACCTGCTATTGCTAACAGGTGGATGGGGATATAAATTAAAACAATAAACTCTTAAGCCAAATTGCGCCCGGCATTTACAATACCGTAAACCGTACGGATCACCAGCTTGTTATAAACATCATTAAGCTCGGTATCCTTTTCATAATTGATACATTGCAGGGCGTAGTGCTGAATGATCACCAGCGGTAACACTATTTTTTCGCGAATAGCAATAGAACGACGTTCAACCGGATATTCTTCCATCAGTACGGTGCTGCCGGTTAGTTCAAGCAACATTTCGCGGGTAAGAATAAACTCATCGCGAAGCATTTTCCAGAAAGCGCCAAATTTTTCATCCTGTTCCAGGTACGCTGTAACCCTGAAGTCCGACTTCGACATCGACATCATACAGTTATCCAGCATAGTTTTAAAGAAACCCGAAGTTTGATAAAGCTCTTTAATCTCGTCCCAACCGCCAGTTTCTTTAACCTGTTTAAGTGCTGTACCCACACCATAAAAACCGGGGATACTTTGTTTTAACTGACTCCATGAAGTTACAAAGCTGATAGCCCTAAGGTCTTCCAGTTTCAATTGAGCCCCTGCATTACGTTTAGTTGGGCGGCTGCTGATATTAATCCTTGATAATAATTTCAGTGGACTGAATTTTTCGAGGTATTCAACAAACAGCGGATGTGCACGCAGATCAATAAACAGCTTATAGCTTACATCGGCCATTTGCTGAATGAGTTCCTTATGACGGTTATCCAGCAGATCGTTACGGTTAGGGTGCAAAGCTGAGATAATACCTGCGTTGATCAGTTGCTCCATATTAAATTGGGCAGTTTCAACCGAACCATATTGCGAACTAACGGTTTGCCCCTGTATAGTTAACTGGATATGCTCGTTAGCAATTTCTTTACCCATCGATGCATAAAAACGGTGTGTTTTACCACCACCGCGGGCAGGTGGCCCTCCCCTGCCATCAAAAAACGCCAGCTGGATGCCGTATTTGCGGGCCATCGCGGTAAGCTCAACTTTAGCTTTATATATTGACCAGTTAGCCATCAGGTAACCGCCATCCTTAGTACTATCCGAAAAGCCAAGCATAATAGTTTGCTGGCTCCCCCTGTTTTTCAGGTGCTCGGCATAAAACGGATGGGTATATAATTGTTCCATGATGCTTGCAGCATGTTCCAGATCGTTCACGGTTTCAAACAGCGGCATAAAATCGATACTTAAGCTGTCTTTTTTCCACCCACTCCATAAAAACAGGTTAATCAACTGCAAAATATCCGAAGCGCGCTGACAGTTACTGATAATGAAACGCTGGCACGCCCTTTCACCATTACCCTGTTGAATTTGCTTAACCAACCTGATGGTATCCAGTGTATCGTGGATCATAGCATCTTTTTCCTCTTTAGGGCAAACAAAATCGGCCTCTTTAAAAGTGATGCTCTTTATTTTATCTTCTTCGCTTAGTTCCGAATAACCTTCCGCTACGCCTGTGTCAATATTTTGGGTTCCATATTCAAACACTTTACGTAAAATACGGCTGTCCTGCCTGATATCAAGTGTTGCAAAATAACATCCAAAAAGGCGTACCTTCTGGATCATGTCCTCAACAATATTCACAAACAAACCATCGTGATCCCGAAGGATAACTTCTTTTATAGAAAGCAGCAGCTCCAACAGTTCGCCTTGAAGATCAACCGGGGTTAATTGTTCGTTAGCGTTTTTGTAAAACAGCGTTTCCAGTTTAGTCATGGCTTCCTCAACACCGCGGAAAGTAATTCGGCGTTTAAGTACCCTGAAATCGCGGTAGTAACACCTGAACAGGCGCTGCCTTAAAAAGCTGGCAACTTCTTTAGTGGTTTGAGTTGTTACGTTAGGATTACCATCACGGTCGCCGCCCGGCCAAAAACCAAGCTCCAATATCTGGCGGCTTGCAGCGTCAATATCAAACTCCTCTTCCAGTTTTGACTGGATCCCAGATACGGCATGATAAAATATATTTTCCAGGAACCAGGAAAGGCTGATAGCCTCATCAACCGGTGTCGGCGATGTTTTATTAAAGAATGGCGTTTTACCTAATTGCTGCAGCAATACATCAATATTATTAATATCGTTGGTTTTTACAGCTTCAATTAAATCCGTCATGATGCCAAGCACCGTACCTGGATAAAACTGCGTAGGGTGAGCAGTAAGCACCAGGCGTAACGAAAAATCTTTTAATTTTTCACTGATATCCTGCCGGCTTTCATCACTGATGGCTGCATGCTGCAACAAGCTTTGCAGGGTACCACTGTCATCAAACTTACCTATTTTATTAAATGACGAATCTTCAATGGCGTCAAATAAAACCACCTGCCGTTCAATGTACTGAATAAACCTGAACATGCGGTTAATCTGCTCGCGATGATCGATATCCGGTACATACTTTTCAAAAAACGACTCGATAATATCTGTCGGCGAATCATGGGTGATAGCGCCTTTCTCACAATGTGAACTAAAAAACGGTAATAAGATCCCTGTATCCTTTACCTGGTAAAACGGAAGTGTTTGAAACAAACTGTTATATAACTCAAATCGGGTAACAACCTCGTTATTGAAGGCTGCTTCTCTTTGGCTGAGTTTTAACGTTGGCGACATAGTAAAAAATTAAATTGAGGTAAAATTGATTGGTTTAGCTTTTGGCCTTTTCCGGGGGTGAATTTACTGATCTTTAATTTAATTTCATCAAAAAGTAAATATTTATTAACACAAATCTTCAATTAATGCCATTTTTATCAAAAACAGATACATAAATTAAAATTATGTAAATTTGAAACGTCATTTTAGGCCAATAAATTATATTTAATAAAAACAGGCCGAACAAACAAAATTGCTTATAATAGTTCTGTTATTTACAAAGCTACTGCTACCATGTCTATAAACACCAGGGAAATAAAAAGTTTCTTTTACAGTCAATATTTTTCTGATGGGATCCGCATTTGTATAGGCATTTTACTGCCCTCCCTCCTGCTAATGCAGTTTGATAAGTTTGATCTGGGCCTTACACTTTCACTGGGTGCATTGTGTATCTGCGTTATAGATACTCCCGGCCCGGTGTCGCACAAGCGTAATGCTATGGCGGCCGGCAACCTGTGTTTGTTTTTGGTTGCTGCTATTACCGGTTTTGCCCGGCTCAATGTATTTACGCTTGGCTTCGAGATCACCTTCTTCGCTTTTTTGTTTTCCATGTTTACAGTTTATGGCAACAGGGCAGCATCCGTAGGCACTTCATCTTTACTGATCATGATCTTTATGATGGATAAGGCATTGGCAGCTCCCGAGGTATTGGGTTACAGTGCAACTATCTTAGCGGGTGGCGTTTGGTATATGATCTTCAGTTTATTGTTTTTCGGTATCCGCCCTTACCGCGCGGCACAGCAGGCCCTTGGCGAAAATGTTACCGATATAGCTCGTTTTTTACGCATCAAAGCCGATTTTTATTTGTCGGATACCGATATTGATGAAAACTACCGCAAGCTGGTTTCCAAACAGATCCAGGTGAGCCAGCACCAGGATGCCGTGCGCGAACTGCTTTTTAAAAGCCGCATCATGGCCCGCGAATCAACAGCTCCAAGCAGAATCCTGGTGCTTACTTTTGTGGACCTTGTTGATATTTACGAACAGATCATGGCCACACACTATGATTACAGCCACATTCGCGAAAAATTTAAAGACACTGGTGTACTTACCGAAATAGCCCGTATTATCCATAACATGGCCGATGAGCTTGATGATATAGCCTACATTATATTATCAAATACGCGTCGCCGCCATCTCACTGATTTTAATATCGAACTGGAAAAACTAAAAATAAAAATCGACTCCATCGGAAAAAACAACCAGGAAACCAGCAATCTGGTGCTTAAAAAGGTGCTGGTAAACCTGCGTTCACTTAGCGAGGGGATCAACAATATCTATAAGTACTATAGTTCAAAAGCCGCCGAATCATTAAACGAGCCCAAGGGCGATGTAGAGTATTCGGCTTTTGTTACCCACCAGGATTTTGCACCGCATATTTTCTTCGACAACTTTACGCTGGCATCCGGCGCATTCAAACATGCCCTGCGTGTAGCATTGGTGTGTTTGATAGGCTTTATCACGGCTAAATTAGTATCATTAGGCCATCACAGCTATTGGGTGCTGCTTACCATTATTGTAATATTGAAGCCAGGGTTCAGTCTTTCAAAACAGCGTAACTACCAGCGTTTAATAGGTACCATTGGCGGGGGCGTTATTGGGATAGCCATACTTACCTTTATCCCTAACGTCACCGTGCAGTTTATTTTCCTGGTGATTTTTATGATGGGTGCCTACAGCTTTCAACGCCTTAATTATGTAGTGAGCGTAATTTTCATGACGCCTTATGTACTTATATTGTTCAAGTTCCTGGGCGTTGGATTGCTCAATGTAGCCCAGGAAAGAATTTTGGATACCGTCATAGGTTCAACTATCGCGTTGGTGGCCAGTTACCTGATATTCCCTACCTGGGAATTTGAACAGATTCAGGAAGCACTTAGGGATGTGTTAGTGGCCAACATAAATTACCTGGTTACCATTGCCGAAAGTATATCGGGTAAAATGATCAGTATTACCAGTTACAAACTGGCGCGTAAAGAGGTTTATGTAAAATCGGCCAACCTTTCGGCCGCATTTGAGCGCATGACATCAGAACCTAAAAGCAAACAGCGCAAAATTAAGGATGTACATAAATTTGTGGTGCTTAACCATATCCTTTCCTCGTACATCGCTACCATTGCATCGGCACAAAGCAAAAAGGAAATCCCGGTTGCACACCCTGAAGCCATGAAGCTCATCAAAAAAAGTATAACCGTTTTGAACGATACCGGTCAAAAATTACATGCTGAAAATATTGAATTTAATATAGGTAAAATTCTACCTGTTAACCCCGAAGCCCAGAAGCCGGTACCCCAACCCGAAGATGCTTTGATGAAAGAACAATTGGGTTTTATCAATAAAATCAGCTACGATATAGCTAAGATTACCGACAGCATCCTCATTGAACCATGATTTTTAGGATTTAAGGATGGATAAGATTGACTTTGTTGGGTAATCTTCCCGATTCGAAAAATCCTGTTAATCTTCCAATCCTAAAAATCACGGCACAGTAATATGTTTAAACCTATAAATTAAAATATTTCCAAATACAAAAAATACCCGGTTATGGGGATAAGTTCATAATGATTTTTCCCTACTTTAGCCGTTGATGATACCTGTTGTTTCAAAATTACCCCAAACCGGAACTACCATATTTACCGTCATGTCGGCCCTGGCCAGCGAGTTGGGTGCAATAAATCTATCGCAGGGTTTTCCTGATTATGACTGTTCACCTGAGCTGATAGAGCTTGTAAATAAGGCCATGAAAGAGGGTCATAATCAATAT
Organism: Mucilaginibacter sp. P25; assembly: GCF_050859465.1. Lineage (NCBI taxonomy): Bacteria > Pseudomonadati > Bacteroidota > Sphingobacteriia > Sphingobacteriales > Sphingobacteriaceae > Mucilaginibacter > Mucilaginibacter sp. P25. Next base: position 5,691,873 of record NZ_CP193937.1, read on the forward strand.
GCGCCCATGGCTGGTGTTATGGCTTTAAGAGAACGTATTGCCGAAAAAACCGAAAAAATTTACGGCGCGGTTTATAACCCCGAAACCGAGATCACCATCACTGCCGGTGGTACACAGGCCATTTTTACAGCTATAAGCGCTGTAATTCACCCCAACGATGAGGTGATTATATTCGAGCCAGCTTTTGATTGTTATGCCCCTGCCATAAAACTGATGGGCGGCGTTGTAAAATCGCTTGCCCTTGAGCCTCCTAATTACCGCATTGCATGGGACATGGTTAAGCGGTTGATCAACCAAAAAACAAAAATGATCATCCTTAACTCGCCTCATAACCCAACCGCAACCATTTTGCATAAGGAGGATATTGACGAGTTGAGCGCGCTGGTAAAAAACCAGGATATCCTGATCCTTAGCGATGAGGTATATGAACACCTGATTTATGATGGCGAAACCCACCACAGCATGGCCCGCTACCCTGATCTGCAGCAGCGCAGCTTCATCGTAGCATCGTTTGGCAAGCCTTTTCATGCTACGGGCTGGAAGGTGGGCTATTGCATGGCGCCTGCTTATTTGATGAATGAGTTCAGGAAAATTCACCAGTTTTTGGTATTCGCCGTAAACACTCCTATTCAGTATGCAATCGCCGAGCATTTAAAAAACGAAGAAAATTATCTTGGCCTGGCCGAATTTTTCAGGGAAAAACGCGACCACTTCAGAAAAGGCCTTGAACAAAGCCGTTTTAAGCTTTTGCCATGTTCAGGATCATACTTTCAGTCTGTAAGTTACCGCGCTATTACCGACGAAAAAGATGCCGACTTTTCTATCCGTGTGGCGAAGGAATTTGGGGTAGCGTCCATACCTGTTTCGGCCTTTTACAGCAAGGGGATTGATCACCATGTGTTAAGGTTTTGTTTCGCCAAAAGGCAAGAAACTTTAGATAAAGCCGTTGATAGGTTAATTCGAGTTTAATTTTTGGTTAATGGCCTATAGTTCATGGATCATAGCCAGATCATAAGTTTGATTTTGGATCATGGTCTATAATTCATGGATCATAGCCAAATTGTATAAGTTTTATCCGAATGGATCAACCAACCATCATGCATTTTTGCCATGATACATGATCCATCAACTATGAACCAAATATTATGGAGAATCTTAAAATTACTGTTTTTCAAGGCTACCTTTTTTGGGAAAATACCGATAAAAATCTTCAGAATATTACCCTCAGGTTATCGGGAGGGATCCGCGAAAAAACAGATCTCATCATACTGCCCGAAATGTTCAGTACGGGTTTTACCATGAACGCCGCCGAATTGGCTGAGCCTATGAATGGCAAAACCATGCAATGGATGGAAAAAATAGCCAAACAATATGATTGTGTGATAACCGGGACCATTATTATTAAAGAAGGTGGCAAGTACTACAACCGGTTAATCTGGATGCGCCCTGACGGCAGTCATGAACATTACGACAAACGTCACCTCTTTGCACTTGGCCAGGAACATAATACCTACACCGCCGGCACCAAAAAGCTTTTCGTTGAACTTAACGGCTGGAAAATTTGCCCGGTAATCTGTTATGACCTGCGTTTCCCGGTGTGGCTGCGTAATATAGAAGCTAATCCTTACGATCTGCTCATTGTGGTTGCTAACTGGCCCGAGCGCAGGGCTGCGCACTGGCGTACCCTGATACCTGCCCGTGCGGTTGAAAACCAGTCGTACGTGATAGCAGTTAACCGCGTAGGCCACGATGGAAACGAAATTTACCATAGCGGCGATTCCACCTGTATCGATCCTAACGGTAAGGTAGTTTACTATAAACGTGATGAAGAAGACCTTTACACTTTCAGTATCATAGGTGATGAGGTTGAAAAAGTTCGCCGTGCACTACCGTTTTTAAAAGATGCGGATGATTTTGAAATCAATATCTAACCCTGATTCATAGGATTTAAGGATTTTTTGATTTAATAAGATTTTTACATCCTCTATCCAAGGCAATCCTTAAATCCTACCAATCAAGGTTCCTCTACCATTAGTTTTCCTTCACTTCATACAAAATTCATAACCGTTTTGAATTTTTGTACTGTAGAATTGAAGAAGGAAACATGCGTACTATAAAATCCCTGCTATTTATATCACCGTTATTTTTTAGTTTATTAACACAAAAGGCCGAAGCACAAACAGATACGTTAAAGATCACTTTCCCTGATGCTGAAAAACAGTTCATTGAAAATAACCTAAGCCTGCTTGCCCAAAAGTATAATGTTGATGCCTCAAAGGCGCTCATTCAACAAGCCAAACTATGGGACAACCCTGTGTTAAGCACCGACCAGAATATCCATGACGGTAGCACCAATAAATTTTTCAACCACTCAAACGGAGGCGGACAAATATTTGTCCAGTTAAACCAGGTGTTTGCCACTGCCGGCAAACGCGGCAAACAGGTAAAAGTAGCCGAAGACGATGCTAAAGTTCAGGAAGCCGCCTTTAATGACTTGATGCGTAACCTGCGTTATAATCTGCAGCTTGATTTTAGCCAGTTAGGTTCCTTGAATGCGCAACAATTAGTTTATCAAAATGAAATTAAATCGGCCACTGAACTGGTTAATGCTATTCAAAAATCATTTGATGTAGGTAATACCTCAATGAAGGACCTCATCCGTTTGAAAGCCCTTTTGTTCGGTTTGCAAAATGATATGGTTGAAAATAACCGCCAGATCAACGATCTGCAAACAGAGCTTAAAACATTGTTGCAAACAAAGGAAACCACATTTGTTCAACCTGTCATAAATGACAAGCCGGTTGAAACTGTTGATCTTGATGTGCAATCGCTCATTAGCCAAGCCATGACCAACAGGCCCGATTATTTATCGAACCAGTATCAATTAAATTCGGCTACCCATAATCTTGCTTATCAAAAAGCCCTTGCCGTGCCTGACGTAACTTTAGGTGTATCATACGATCAAAACAGTAGTTATGCCCGTCATTACTATGGCTTACAAGTTGGTTTTCCGATACCGTTGTTTAACCGCAACCAGGGCAATATCAAGTCGGCACAATACAATATCAAAAGCCAGGAGAGCACCCTGAAACAAAATGAATTCCAGCTTAAAAATGATGTAGTTGCAGCTGTTAACCAGTATAAGCTAAACGTGCAGCTGTTCTCAACTCAGCAAATCGCCTTTAATGAACAGTACGATAAACTGTTTGGCGCAATGCTCAAGAGCTTCCAGCAGCGCCAGATAAGCCTTGTGGAGTTTGTAGACTTTTTTGACACCTATAAGGACACCAAATTAAAAATATTGCAACAACAATTCAACCTGCAAAAAGCAATTGCCGACCTCAATTTTGCTGTTGGCACTACCGTAATAAAATCCTGACTAACATTTTAAGACTTACTATGATGAAAAGAGAAACGCTGTTTTCCGGCATCTCAGCTTTGCTACTACTTGCCGCTTGCAAAGGCAAGACACCTCCTGCTGTTGAAAACAAACAGGTAACTGTTAGTGATTCAATGGCTAAAATTATCACAATCGATACTGCCAGGATCGCTACCATAAAAAATGAGCTTACACTTTCGGGCGAGGTATCATATGATGACAACACCGTTGTTAAAGTATTTCCTTTTTCAAGCGGGCAGGTGTTGGATGTAAAAGTTTCACTGGGCGATAAAGTGAGCAAAGGTCAAACTCTCGCCATCGTACGCAGTGCCGATGTTGCAGGTAATTATACCGACCTTAGCTCGTCAAAATCCGACCTTGCTATTTACAAACGTCAGCTTGAACAGGCCGAATATCTGTACAAAAACGGCATCTCAAGCGAGCGCGATTATACTGAGGCTAAAGAAAATTTCAACAAAGCCGAAGCTGCCTACAACAAAGTAAAAGAGCAGATTGCAATCAACGGCGGTGGTAATACCAGCCCCGGCGGTACATTGGTAATCAAAGCGCCTGAAAGCGGTTTTGTGGTTGAAAAAAATATTACAGCAGGCGGCTATATCCGTCCGGATAATAACAACAGCATGTTTACAATATCCAACATGAAAGATGTTTGGATTTGGGCCAACGTGTTTGAGTCAGACATTAGCCGTGTTAAAGTAGGTTATACAGCCAAAGTTACTACGATTGCCTACCCCGATAAAGTTTTTACCGGCAAGGTTGACGCCGTTAGTTCTGTGCTCGATCCGGACAACAAAGTATTGAAGATTAAAATCGTATTGCCCAACGATGGCATGCTGCTTAAGCCGGAGATGTTCACCAGTGTGGTAATAGCCAACAGTGAAAAAGCGCAGTCGGTTGCTATACCAGCAAAAGCCGTTGTTTATGACAACAGCAAAAACTTTGTAGTGGTTTATAACAGTAAAGACGATTTGAAGGTACGCCAGGTAGCGGTTATCAAAACCGTTGAAGACACCACCTATATATCGTCAGGTTTGCAAGCCGGTGATAAGATCATCTCAAAAAACCAGCTGCTTTTTTATGATGCCATTGCCGGCAACAACTAACAGGTGGGTAAACCAAAAATTGCCAGGTTTTAACCAGGGCATTTACGTTTTTAAAATACAAAGACTACAATGAACAAGTTCATCAAAAATATAATATACTTCTCGCTCAGGCACCGTTACTTTGTGTTTTTTATGACACTTGTATTGGTAGCATTGGGTGTGTGGAGTTACACCAACACCCCTATCGAGACTTTTCCCGACGTTACCAATACACAGATCATAATTATAGCCCAATGGCCGGGGCGCAGTGCCGAAGAGATGGAAAAAATGGTTACCATACCAATGGAAACCGTTTTAAACTCGGTGCAAAAAAAGGCTAACCTCCGTACCACATCGTCTTTTGGTTTATCATACATCCGTATTATTTTTGATGATGATGTTGATGATGCGTTTGCCCGCCAACAGGTATTAAGCCGACTTGGCAATGCCGATTTGCCCGATGGGGTTAAACCCGAGGTTGAACCGCCATACGGCCCAACAGGTGAAATTTTCCGTTACACCCTAAAAAGCCACACCAAATCTTTACATGACCTTACCGCTATACAGGATTGGGTGCTTGACCGCCAGTTTAAATCAATCCCCGGTGTAGCTGATGTGAACAGCTTTGGCGGCGAGGAAAAAACTTATGAAGTGAGTGTAAACCCTTCGCTGTTACAAAAATACGGTCTTACCTCGCTTGATGTTTACACGGCCCTTAACCGTAGTAACATTAACGTAGGTGGTGATATCATCGAAAAAAACGACCAGGCTTATGTAGTACGTGGTATTGGCTTAATCAATAATATCGAAGAAATTCAGAATATTATTATCAAAAACGTTAATAACGTTCCGATTTTGGCCCGTGATATTGCCGAGATTAAAGAAGGCGGTTTACCGCGTTTAGGCCAGGTGGGCCGGGATAAAAACAACGACGTTATTGAAGGTATTGTGGTAATGCGTAAAGGTGAAAACCCTGCCGAGGTATTAAAGCTCATTAACCAGAAGGTTGTCGACCTCAACAAAAGCGTGTTACCTGCCGATGTAAAGATCTCCACCTTTTATGATCGTACCAACCTGATGGATTTTTGTACCGAAACGGTGATCCATAATTTATGCGAGGGTATCATATTGGTAACCGTTATAGTATTCTTGTTTATGGCCGATTGGCGCACAACGCTCATTGTTGCGATCATTATACCGCTGGCATTATTGTTTGCTTTCATCTGTTTACGATTAAAGGGAATGAGCGCCAACCTGCTCTCTATGGGTGCAGTCGATTTTGGTATCATCATAGATGGGGCGGTGGTGATGGTTGAAGGGATCTTTGTGGCGCTGGATCACCGGGCTAAGGAAGTAGGGATGCAAAAATTCAACGGGTTGGCTAAACTTGGCCTATTCAAAAATGTCGGCGCCGAGATGGGTAAAGCTATCTTTTTCTCCAAGCTTATCATCCTCACCTGCTTGGTACCAATTTTCGCTTTCCAAAAGGTTGAAGGCAAAATGTTCTCTCCGCTGGCTTACACTTTGGGTTTTGCTTTGCTTGGCGCATTAATCTTTACACTCACGCTGGTACCAGCTTTGTCAAGCATCTTGCTTAACAAAAATGTAAGGGAAAAACATAACCCGGTAGTAATATTCTTTGAAAACGGTATCCGCCGTATGTTTAGTTACACATACCGTAATCAAAAGCTGAGCCTGATAGTAGCGGTAGCGTTTATGTCGGTTACCTTCTTTTCGGCTAAATTTTTAGGCTCGGAATTCCTTCCGCAGCTTAACGAGGGCGCCCTGTGGGTAACCGCGCAGCTGCCAATGAGTACCTCGCTGGAAAGTTCGGTTAAGGTAACTGATAAAATGAGGCAGATCCTGTCAACCTTCCCCGAGGTGAAACAAACCCTGTCGCAAGTGGGCCGTACCAACGACGGTACCGACCCGAAAGGTTTTTTTAACGTGCAGATCCAGGTTGACCTGCTGCCTAAAAAGGAATGGAAACGAAGCATCAGCCAGGAAGAGCTGATAGCCGAAATGGATAAAAAGCTGAGCCAGTTTCCGGGTATTGTATTTAACTATTCGCAGCCTATTATCGATAACGTAGCTGAGGCTGTTGCAGGTGTACCTGCATCTATGGCAGTAAAAATATTCGGGCCCGATTTCCAGGTGCTTGATCAGAAGGCCGACTCGGTAATGGCTGTGCTCAAGAAGATCCACGGTGTTGAAGACCTTGGTATTTTACGAAACCTCGGTCAGCCGGAGTTCCGCATCGAGCTTGATCAGCGCAAGATGGCACTTTACGGAGTGTCTACTGCCGATGCCAACTCGGTTATTGAGATGGCCATAGGCGGTAAAGCGGCCTCACAGCTTTATGAAGGCGAACGTAAATTTGATATCCGGATCCGTTACCAAAAACAATTCAGGGATACTCAAAGCAAAATTGAGAACCTGATGGTACCTACATTAAACGGTTCAAAAATTGCGATTAAAGAGATTTCTAAAATCACCACATTAACCGGCCCTGCATTTATTTACCGGGATAATAACATGCGTTACATCGCTGTGAAATTCTCGGTGCGTGGCCGCGACTTAGGTAGCACTATAGCCGAAGCGCAGGAAAAAGTAGGCGCCGCCGTAAAACTTGACCAGGGATATTCATTTACCTGGAACGGTGAGTTTGAAAACCAGATCAGGGCATCAAATACGTTAGCGCACGTAGTGCCTGTGTGTTTACTGGTGATATTCCTGATCCTGTTCATCACCTTCGGTAACGCTAAAGATGCAGTGTTGGTTATCCTGAACGTGCCGTTTGCGTTGATAGGCGGTATTTTAGCATTACATATTACTAATACAAATTTTAGTATATCAGCAGGTATTGGTTTCATTGCCTTGTTTGGTGTATGTATACAGAACGGTGTGATCCTGATCTCGGTGTTCAAGAAAAACATTGAAGAAAAAATGCACCTCGATGAGGCCATTATGCAAGGCGTGATATCACGTGTGCGCCCGGTAGTGATGACCGCGCTGATGGCTGCCATTGGTTTAATGCCGGCAGCTATCTCAACCGGTATTGGTTCGGAAACTCAGAAACCGTTGGCTATAGTAGTTATAGGTGGGCTTGTGACATCTACCATCCTAACCTTATTGATATTACCTATTATTTACGCAATCGTGTACCGTTTAATACACCGTCGTGAAAACCGTAAACTGCTGAAAAAAGTAGGTATGATAAAAGGATAAAACTGAACACTAATTATTTCGAATTAAATCGAATTTCACGAATTAGTTATTCTAAAACAAATAGCGATGGGGATATGCCCGTCGCTATTTGTTTTTAGTGACCATTTATTATACTAATAATAAAATAGGGAACTTTCCTGTTAGTAAATATTCGTGGTAATTAGTGTAATTTGTGCACACTCAAATCATATAATTGGTTTTAAATAATATGTCATTGATCAAACCCGTATTCCGCTCTGCTTTGCCGGTCACCCTGTTGCTTGTTCTGCCTTTTTTATCATCGGCACAAAAGAAAAAAGAGAAGGAAAAAGACTACGCCCAACTGGTTGATCCATTTATAGGTACTGGCGGACATGGGCATACTTATCCCGGTGCGGTGATGCCTTTCGGCATGGTACAGCTTAGTCCGGATACCCGGTTGGAGGGTTGGGATGGCTGTTCCGGTTATCATTATACCGATAGCCTGGTATATGGTTTCTCGCACACGCACCTGAGCGGTGCCGGTGTCCCTGATTACTGTGATGTATTGTTTATGCCAACCACCGGCGATCCTAAATTTAAAAACACAGATTATCGGTCGCACTTTAGCAAAAAAATGAGAGTGCTACACCAGGTTATTATAAAACACTGCTCGATAAATATAATATTGGCGTTGAGCTAACTGCAACTACCCGTGTAGGCATGCATCGCTACACTTACCCGTCAACCGATAAGGCAAATATTATTATCGATCTGCAGCACCGCGATGAGGTTTTGGATTCATGGATAGAAGTAGTAAATGATCATGAATTACGTGGTTTCCGTATGTCGAAATCATGGGCCGACAAACAGCAGGTATATTTTTACGCTAAGTTTTCAAAGCCTTTTAAAACTTACGGTATTGCTTTAAATAACGAGGTACAAAATGGCCAAAGCAAAGCACAGGGCAAAAATGTAAAGTTGTTTTTGCAGTTTAATAATCCCGGCGAAGTAATCAGCAAGGTGGGTATCTCGTCGGTAAGCACCGAAGGTGCTTTAAAAAACCTGGATGCAGAAATACCTGATTTCGACTTTAAAAAAATTCAGAAAGATGCCAAAATAGCCTGGAACCATGAATTGAATAAAATTCAGGTTGAGGGCGGCGCACCGGCCCCGGCAACCCAAACCCAACCCGTAGGCGGAACAAGCCCATACAGTTATGCTCCTCCTGCTAAAAAGTGGTGCAGCCCGATTATGCTAAAATCAAACAAACCATATTTTATACCGCCTTATACCATAGCATGGTTGCCCCCAATATTTACAGTGATGTGGATGGGCAATACCGTGGTATGGATCAACAGGTACATACAGCTCAGGGATTTGATTACTACACCGTGTTTTCCTTATGGGATACCTACCGGGCCGAGAACCCGCTGCTTACGCTGATAGACCGCAAGCGCACGCTCGATTTTATCAAGAGTTTTATGGCGATGTATGATCAGGGCGGCTTATTACCGATATGGCCGCTTGCGAGTACCGAAACTTATTGCATGATCGGCAATCATTCAATCCCGGTCATTGTGGATGCTTACGCGAAGGGCATTCGTGATTTTGATGCCGAGAAAGCTTTTATCGCCATGAAAGCCGCCGTAAACCGTAACCAGTTTGGGCTGGATAATTATCGCAAAAACGGAGCAGTTCAATCAGACGAAGAAGATGCGTCTGTGTCTAAAACATTGGAGTATGCTTATGACCATTGGTGTATAGCTCAAATGGCAAAAATGCTCAATAAAACCGACGACTATACCCAATACATTCAGCGGGCACAATACTGGAAAAATGTTTTCAACAACCAGAATACTTTTATGCAGGCACGTGCTAACGGCGGCTGGTTTGAGCCTTTCGACCCTGCAGAGATCAACAGCAATTATACCGAGGGCAACTCCTGGCAGTATTCGTTCCTGGTACCCCACGATGTAGAAACACTGATTGATAAAATGGGAGGCAAACAGGCATTTGAAAACAAGCTCGATGAATTGTTCAGTACACAATCAAAACTTAGCGGCAGTGACATTCCCGATGTAAGCGGATTGATAGGCCAATACGCACATGGCAACGAACCAAGTCATCACATGGCGTACTTATATAATTTTACCGACTCGCCGGATAAAACCCAGTTTTATGTGAGCCGTATTTTGCGGGAAGAATACAGCAACAAACCTGATGGTTTAGCCGGTAATGAGGATTGCGGGCAAATGTCGGCCTGGTATGTGATGAGTTCTTTAGGAATTTACAACATTGCACCCGGTCAGCAGGATTTTCAGATTGGTATCCCGCAGTTTGATAAGGCAGTGATCAATTTGGAGAACGGCAAAAAATTCAGCATTATCAACCCCGGCGCCGGCATTACCCGCAGCAATATCTATCTGCAAGGCATGAACCTTGATAAAAAGGTATACAGTAAGCTTTTTATCAACTACGATGATATTACCAAAGGCGGGGATTTTGAAGTGTTTACCGGCAGGCTGGCTAATAAGATCTTTACCCAGGACCCGGAAAAACCTGTTTCAAAAATTACGGATAACCTGATTATTTCTAACCCATATATCATTGCACCTGCTAAATCATTCAAACAGCCTTTCAGCCTTGAAATCAAAGATCAGGATACCGATGCAAAAACCTATTACACACTCGATGGCTCTGCTCCTACTGCATCGTCAACGCCTTATACACAGCCAATTACTATTAGCGATAATATCACGGTAAAAGCTATCGCGATAAAGGAGGGCAAAAGCAGCTTTGTTGATGAGGCAAGTTTCATCAAACTCCGCAACGATATTAAGCTAACTATACTGAATAAATACCTGCCTAATTACGCAGCAAAAGGCGATGAATCATTAATTGATGGACAGCACGGCACTACCAACTGGCGTTTAGGCAATTGGCAGGGTTACCAGGGAAAGGATTTTATAGCCATTGTTGATATGAGCGCCGTTAAACCCATCAAACAAATCAGCGTCAGTACCTTGCAGGATAGCCGCGCCTGGATTGTGTTCCCTAAATATGTACAGTTCTGGACATCAAATGATGGCAAAACTTACAAACTGGCGACCACCGTTAACACCAAAGTTGATATTAAAGATACCAACGTGCAAACCCAGGAATTTACCGCGCCGTTAAACACCAATGCCCGTTATATTAAACTGATAGCCAAGCAATACGGCCCGCTTCCAGATTGGCATGAGAATAAAGGCAGCCAGTCCTACATTTTTGCTGATGAGATAACCGTGGAGTGATTTTAGATGTGTGTATATGCAAATGATTGAAGTTTTGCCATAGCTAATCATTTAAAAATGAATAAAACTATTTCATTTTTAAACGGTTAGCTTTATACAAAAAACTTTACCACACATGGAAAATTACAAACCTACCTCTGACGACGGAAGACCGCCGGCATCATTAGTTATTTTACACTTATCGGGTGGCTTATTGCCTATTTTGCATTATAAACCAACAATAAAACACCGCTGGCAGCCTACCAGATGAGACAAACACTATTGTTTCACCTGGTTTCAATCGTAATTTCATGGCTTGCCGGTTTTATTATAGGCATGGCCTTTGTAACATCAGGAATATTCATAGGTGCGTCAATCCTTTGGATTATACGTTTAGGCTTACTGATCATATGGGTTATCGGCTTAATTGGTGCTGTTAATGGCGAAAGAAAACCGATGCCGCTTATTGGAGAGCCCGCACAAAATATGTTTTCGGGTATTTAAGATTCAGAATGCCATCGCAGACTTACGAAGTTTCAAAAACTTCGTAAGTCTTAAGATTTCCGTTATTGCTTTTCTAACAAATGTTTAGCCTCCTGTAGTTTTTCCATTCTCGTCTTTAGGCAAAACAGGGAACTCCAGCCTCAACTTTTTCAAGGTATCCCTAATTATAGTTGATATCGCGATGCGCGTAAACCATTTCTTATCAGCCGGGATAACATACCAGGGGCAATCATCTGTAGCGGTTTCGTTAATGGCTTTTTCATAAGCTTTCATATACTCATCCCAATGCTCCCGTTCCGCAATATCGCCGGCCTGGAACTTCCAATTTTTTTGGGGTTATCTATTCGCTTTAAAAACCGCCTCTTTTGCTCCTGTTTTGAAACATTCAGGAAAAATTTGATCACAACAGTGCCGCTGTTACAGATATGCTTTTCAAAATTGCGGATGCTCTCATATCGTTGCTCCCAAAACTGCTTGTCAATATCCTTTACTTGCTTTATCGTTGGATTATTTTCCTTTAAAACAAGTTCGGGATGGACTTTAACGACAAGCACATTTTCATAGTGCGACCTGTTATGGATACCAATACGCCCTCTTTCGGGCAGGGCTTTGTAATGCCGCCACAAAAAGTCGTGATCATAGTCTTCTGAACTGGGTTGTTTAAAGCTGTAAACCTGGCACCCCTGAGGATTTATGCCCGACATGGTGTGCGCTATAGCGCTGTCTTTTCCGGCAGCATCCATCGCTTGAAAAATAATAAGCAATGAATAACTATTTGAGGCATACAGTTGTGCCTCCAATTTAGACGTTTCAGCTATCAGTTCATCCAAAACAGACCCGGCATCTTCTTTTTCGTAACCATAGCTAAATGCAGGATCATGATCACTCAGCGAAAATTTGGTATTACTTGGTACCTTAAATTGCTCTGTCAAACTTTTCATATAAATAGATATCCATACAAAGTACAAAAACAACATTAAAGTTTTAGCAACTTGATTTCAAATATACGTTGCAACCTTCAACAGGCGATTTTTTTATCCAAACAGCTTTTGATTTATTTATTGTGTACTTTGCACATCATAAATATGTATTATGCCAGCGTTAACCTAAAATTTACCTGTCTATTTTACGTTGTTTATATTTGTTAAACTGCACTATGATATAGTGTCATAATTTTACATTTTTTACCCAATGTTCAGACGTATACGCAACCGGTTTCTGAGATATTTTGTCATATTCATTTACTTCGTAATTATTTTCTTTTGTTCTATTGAGCTTAATTTCCTTTGGCTTTTCGGATACTCACCTGACATGCAGGACATTAAAAGCCCGGTACTTTCGGTAGGATCGGAAGTTTACACTGCAGATGGCAAACTTATAGGCCAGTATTACAAGGAGAACCGCTCACCAATTGAATTTAAAGAGATCTCCCCCAACCTCATAAACGCCCTTGTGGCAACTGAGGATGTGCGGTTTTACAGTCATGGCGGAGTAGATTTTTACTCCTTTTTTACCAGTGTGCTCTCAACAGCCAAAGGCGACCGCCGCGGCGGCAGTACCATAACCCAGCAGTTAGCCAAAAACCTTTTTGAAACGCGTAAAAAGAAATCGCAGGGCGTCATTAAGCATATCCCGGTGCTGCACACTATTGTTTATAAATGCAAGGAGTGGCTTACCGCTTTTAAAATTGAGCACGTTTACAACAAGCAGCAAATATTGACGTTATACTTCAATACCGTGCCCTTCGGCAATAATTCGTACGGTATTAAAACAGCATCGTTAAAGTATTTTAATAAGCAGCCAGGCACCTTAAATCCTTCCGAATCAGCCCTACTTATTGGCATGCTGAAAGCCACATCGAGCTACAATCCCATTAAAAATCCGCAGCGTGCTACCGAAAGGCGCAATACGGTATTGGGACAGATGGAAAAATACAAGTTCCTCACTGCCGACCAGTATAAAAGTAACGTCGCGTTACCCCTCGGGCTCGACCTGAGTTATGTTGAAGACGACTCCCACGGCGATTCGTACCTGCGCCGCGCCGTTGAGAAATGGCTGGACAAATGGTGTAAGGAAAATGATTATAACCTTTATGAGGATGGTCTGAAGATCTACACCACCATCGACTCAAAGATGCAGCAATATGCCGAAGAAGCTGTTACCGAAAAAATGAAGATGCTACAAAAACGCTTCTATAACCTTTGGGGAAACAAAAATCCGTGGCGCGATTCAAAAGGCGTTGAGATCAAAGATTTCATTCTCAAAAACGAACAAAGGCTTCCTATTTACAAGCTACTTGAAAAAAATACGGCGGTGATACGATAAAGATCCAGGGTTACTTTAAAACGAAAAAGCGGATGACTGTGTTTACCTGGCACGGAGAACAGGACACTACTTTTTCTACTATAGATTCTATAAAATATTACGCTAAGATCCTGAACACCGGCATGATGACACTGGAGCCATCAACCGGTAAAATAAAAGTTTGGATTGGTGGTATCGATCATCGTTTCTTTAATTACGATCACGTAAACCAAAGCCGCAGACAGGCAGGCTCCACCTTTAAGCCATTTGCCTATTTAACAGCGCTTGATAATGGCTTTACCCCTTGCGATAAGTTTACCGACAAGCCGGTATCCATCAAGTACAAAGACAATGGCGAGGACAAAGTTTGGGAGCCTAACAATGCCGACTTCCATTTCTCCTATCGTGAAATGTCACTGCGCTGGGCTATGGGTAAATCTGTAAATTCCATTACAGCACAACTAACCGAAAAAGTGGGCTGGGATAAAATTGTGGAATATGCTCACCGCTGCGGCATCGAAAGCCCTTTGAAGTCAGTTCCGTCGGTATCATTGGGTTCAAATGATGTTTCGGTTTATGAAATGGTTAGAGCTTACAGTACGTTTCTTAACAAAGGCGAAAAATTGGATCCGTTGCTGGTCACTAAAATCACCGATCAGCAAGGCAATGTGATACAGGAGTTTAAGCTTAAAACCGAGAAAGTGTTAAGCGAGGAAACTGCCTGGCTGATGCTTTACATGTTCCGTGGGGGATGGAAGAACCCGGCGGAACCTCACAGGCGCTGTGGGAATACAACGGCCTTTGGAAAAAAGACAACCAGATAGGCGGCAAAACCGGTACATCATCCGATTATGTGGATGGCTGGTATATGGGTATCACCAAAGATCTGGTAACAGGCATTTGGGTTGGTGCTGATGACCGGTCAGTACACTTTACCACATCCGAAACCGGCGAAGGCTCACATACGGCGTTGCCTATCTTCGGCAGGTTTATGGAAAAAGTATATGCCGATCAGTCGTTAGGTTATACTTACGGACCATTCCCCAAACCATGGACCAAGATCACCAAAACTTATAATTGCCCATCGCCGCATATTGAAGAAGATACAACTTCAACTGATAGCATAAGCAACCCTATTGATACAACGGGCGTAACACCTGTACAGGAAAACAATCCGGAAAACCCGGAAAGCACACCGCCTAATAACCAACGGTAAACAGGTAGAGGCGTTTTTTTCATACTGTGAAGAGAAAATGAATAAGGTTGTTTTTTGAACTAAGAACAACCTTATTTTATTAAATTAGCCATATCTATTTAGTTAAATAATATATGAATAAAGTTTACTCACTTTTCAATAGAGTTAAAAAGCACACTATTATATTCATTTGTTTTGTCGGCTCGCTGTTGATAAGCATCAATGCCAGGGCGCAATATTTTGGCCAAAACAAGGTGAGGTACAAAAACCTTAAATTTAACGTTTATAAAACCCCTCACTTCGAGATTTACTATTACCTGAAAAATGATAGTATGGTAAAACGCTTTGCCCAGGAAAGTGAACTTTGGTATACGCTCCATCAACAGGTTTTCAGGGACACATTTAAGCATGCCAATCCAATAATACTATATGCCAACCATCCCGATTTTCAGCAAACAACCGCTATTGATGGCGAGATCGGTGTAGGTACCGGCGGTGTTACCGAAGGCCTTAAAAATCGGGTGGTAATGCCGGTGATGGAAACTAACCAAACCACGAGGCACGTTATCGGGCACGAGTTGGTACACGCTTTCCAGTACCGTTTATTGCTGGGGCATGATCTCGTCCGAATATGAAAATATAAACAACATTCCGCTTTGGATGATAGAGGGTATGGCCGAGTACCTGTCCTTAGGTAAAAAGGACAGCTATACAGCCATGTGGATGCGTGACGCATATTTGAACCATGATATCCCTACCGTTCGTGATCTTACCGAAAGCAGCAAATACTTCCCTTATCGTTATGGCGAGGCATTCTGGTCGTTCATAGGCTCAACTTATGGTGATACGGTTATAATACCCTTCTTTAAAAACGCGGCTAAATTTGGTTTAGAGTATGGCATCAGGCGTACGTTTGGTTATGATGACCGAACCCTTTCCCGCCTTTGGAAAAATTCTATTGAGGCTACCTATAAACCCTTTTTAAAGGATACCACTCAAACACCTAAAGGCATCAAACTGGTTGACAGTAAAAACGGTGGCGACCTTGTGGTTGCCCCGTCCGTTAGTCCCGATGGTAAATATGTTGCCTTTCTATCGGCCAAAAGTTTATTCAGTATTGATCTTTATTTGGCCGATGCTAAATCGGGGCGCATATTACGAAAACTCACGAGTAAGGTATCCAACACCCATATTGATGAGTTTAACTTCATCGAATCGGCAGGTGCATGGTCGCCCGATGGAACTAAATTCGCATTTAGTGTATTTAGCAAAGGGCGTAACAGGCTCGATGTAGTTGACCTGAAAAGCGGCAATGTAATTGACGATATTTCGATGGAGCAGGTAGGTCAGTTCAGTAACGTTTCATGGTCGCCCAATGGCAAGGATATTGTTTTCCAGGGATTGGTTGAAGGGCAGAGCGATTTGTATTCTTATAACTTCGATACCAAAAAGATTACGCAGCTTACTAACGATAAGTTTTCTGATTACCAACCAAGCTATTCGCCGGATGGTAAAAAGATCATTTTTTCAAGCGATAGGACCACCTATGACCAAAGCCTTGAACAGGACATCCCTTTCAACCTTGCCGAACTTGATCTGGCAACGGGAAAGGTAACCGACATAAAAATTTTTAACGGCGCTAACAACCTGAACCCGCAATACTCAGCCGATGGCAAGCAGATCTACTTCCTGTCAAACCGTGATGGCTTCCGTAACCTTTACCGCTATACTATCGCGTCGGGTCAGATAGAACAAATGACAAACCTGTTCACGGGCATCTCTGGCATTACGGAATATTCACCAGCATTAAGTATTTCCAATCATGATGACGTGGTTTACTCTTACTATCGTGCGCAAAAATATTCCATTTATAACGCCAAAGCGTCCGACTTTACTCCTGTTGTTGTGCAGCCGGGTGAAGTCAACTTTGCAGCAGGCACGCTGCCGCCAAACCGCTCCGTTGGCGTCGACCTGATCAACTCTAACCTGAACAACTTTTTGGCCTATCGTAAAATCCCGACTGATTCGGTTAAGGCTATTCCGTTTCGCTCAAAATTCAAGCTCGATTACCTTGCAGGAAGCGGCATTGGTGTTGGTGTAAGTAACTTCTATGGCACAAGTCTTTCAAGCGGGATCCAGGGCGTATTTAGTGATATTTTGGGCCGCAACCAGATCTTTGCAGCAGCATCGGTGAACGGGCAGATCTATGATTCAGGCGCTGCGGTAACTTATGTAAACCAAACCGGCCGCTGGAACCTTGGTGTGGGCGTTTCTCACATCCCTTACCAGTTCGGCTTCAATACAACCACCTACCCGGTAAGGAATGTGGGCGGTAAAAATCAAACCGTTTATTCTGATAACATTGACATTATCCGCAATTTTGAGGATGCGGGCAGGGTGTTTACCTCATACCCTATTTCCAGGACAACACGCTTTGAAGTGAGCGGAGCAGCCTCACACAACTATTACCGTGTTGACCGTTACAGCGATTATTACCTGCTTGATACTGCAGTAGTAAATGGCAAACAGCAAATCGGCATAGGTAATTATATTACGTCTGACAGGAAAAAATCCCTAACGAAGAAGAGTCTGCAACCCTTAATCAAAACTACGGTTCCACTTATTTCTATAACTTAAAATCATATTCCATTTTAACGCTTTCAACCGCGCTAATTGGCGACAACTCATTTTTTGGTGTTACAGCACCGTTAAATGGTTTCAGGTACAGGCTGGAAGCCGGTTATAATTTCGGCACCTATAAGTTCTTTGCACCAACAATTGATGTAAGGAAATACGTACGTACCGCACCGGTAACCTTTGCGGCCAGGTTCTTTGCTACAGGCCGTTTCGGCGATGATAAAGGGCTTTATCCATTATTTGTGGGTTATCCTTTTTATATCAGGGGTTACGAAGGGCAAACATTTTATAATAACGGTAAGGCTACAACCAACGGCTTTACTATCGACCAATTATCAGGCAGTCGTTTGGCTGTATTTAACTTTGAGGTGCGCTTGCCATTTACCGGTCCCGAAAAATTGGCTGCTATTAAATCCAAATTCCTGTTTACCGATCTTAACTTGTTTTTTGATGCAGGTTTAGCCTGGAATTCTGGTGATCATATCTATTTTCAGAAAGATCCGCCGGTGATTGGTCAGCAGGACTTTATAAATTCTGACGGCACTACTACAACACAAAACATTTACGGTCGGGTACCGGCATTGAGTGCCGGTATTTCCCTGCGAATTAACGTATTTGGTGCTTTTATATTAGAGCCTTACCTGGCTGTTCCATTTAACCGCAGCGATGTTAAAAAACCGTTGTTTGGTTTAGGTTTTACACCAGGTTGGTAATAGTACTTATTACGATGATAAAACAGAAGAGCGGCTATGCAGCCGCTTTTCTGTTTTATATTGCCTAACAATAAGCTATGACAATAAAAGATGAGCTGTCTCCATCCATTTTTTAATTAGCGCGACCCTATCCTTTAAAAATTTTGGCCCGAAAAAGAAATTTGACCAGTCATCAAAGTTTTCATACTGGAAACCAAGATAAAATACCCAAAAGCCGAATCCTAAATATGGAATGGCATTAATTTCTTTATCTGATAATGGCCTAACTTTACGGTAATTTGCAATGAAGGCTTTGAATGCATCGCGTCCCTGTTGTTCTGTAATTTTTCCGTAGGTAACCTCCATAAAATAGTGAATAAAAAAAGAGGTGATATCGTAAGCTAATAATCCTTTCCCTGCAAAATCGAAATCAAAAAAAGTGATCTCACCTGCGTTGGTAAAATGAAAGTTCTTAGGGAGAAAATCAAAATGACAATATCCACAGCTGAACTCCCCGTCAAATTGGTTGTATTGGCCGATTACATCGAGAGCAGTATTTCTCAGATATTCATACTCGTTTTCAAGTCCGGCAAATGCAGGTTCAATAACTTTGATGGGATCAATTATAACCGTATTCATTGAGTATGCTTTACGCTGATGGCTAAGTTCAATTGAAGAGGCAATGTTATGTATGGCTGCCATCTCCATACCTATTACTTCAAGATGTTGCTCACTAAGAGCAGAAACAACACCTCCCTGTGCCCACGAAAACAACACGCCATAACGAATCCCTTCGGCAGCATTGAAAACCTGCAACATTTCGCCACATATATCAGAAATTGGCCTTGATACTTTGGCGCCCTTTTCAAACAGGATAGTTAACAGCTCTACCTCGCCCTTGATCTCTTCCAGCTTTCGGTGCGCATCCCTGTAAATCTTAAAAATGTACTTTTCGGCTGTATTTTCTATAATATAAGTGTCGCTCACATTGCGTATCAATAACCGGCATGTTGTATGGCTTAAACCATAACTTTCCTGAAGTTTTATATTTAGTGCTTTTGATGATAAGGTTGAGTATTGCGTAGGGAAGATTTCCATAGGTTAACAAAGGTAGCTTATAATCTACAAGCTGGCTATCCATTTTAAAACCTATTTATATTTTGTATGTTTAACCTATAACCTACACACTATGAAAAAGTTACTGCTGTTAATATCCATTGTATTTTGCCCGGCATTATTGCTGGCCCAAACCGGCAGCAAAAGCAGTAATACAACAACAATGATTCCTGCCAATGATATTGTAAAAAACATATCTGTAGCGCCCAATACGCATACATTTTATTTTTTCATTCAAAAAACAAACCTCGCACTCACTTACACAAGCCGCGGGCCTATCACCGTATTTGTACCGGTTGATGGCGGGTTTAGCGACATGCCTACCGGTAAGTTCGACTCCCTTGCCAAACCTGCGCATATTTGGGAACTTACAGATTTAGTAGCCTATCACGCCATTGCCGGGCAGCTAAAGGCAAGAGACATTCAGAAAAAGATCAATAAAGGAAAAGGCATAGCCACATTTACCACACTTTCGGGCGGTAAATTATTCGCTAAAATAGATAGCAACAGCAATATCGTTTTGATTGATGGCAATGGAGGTAAAAGTACGATCAGTCAGTTTGATATTAAACAAAACAACGGCATAGTACATCTGGTAAATAAAGTACTGGTACCTAAAAAGAAGCTCATATAAACAGACTGCCAAATGACAATCCTCATATAATAAAATTACGTATTTGAGTTATAGCATATAGTAGTTTCCGACAATAAAAAGGCAGCATCTATAATTAAGATAACATCAAAACATAATGGGTTATGAAAACACTCATCTTAACAGTGATAGCTTTAAGCATCCTTACGGCCTTAGGATGCCAAAATACCAATGGACAGGATACTAAACGCAAACTGAGCAAACCTGCCGCTGAATGGAAAAAAGTACTTACATCCAACCAATATCACATTATGGTTGAAAGCGGCACCGAGCCACCCTATCAGAACGAGTATTGGAACAATCATGAAAAAGGTGTTTACGTAAGTGCCGCAACCGGCGACACGCTATTCACCTCCGACGACAAATTTGATAGCGGTACGGGCTGGCCAAGTTTTGTTAAACCTGTCGACTCGGAAAAAGTAGCAATAATTACTGATAACAGCTACGGCATGAGCCGTGATGAAGTTATTGAAAAAAGTACAGGCTTACACCTTGGCCACGTATTTAATGACGGGCCTGCCAACCGCGGCGGCAAAAGGTACTGCATGAACTCAGGGGCTTTAAAATTTATTAAAAAGCCATAACCCTGCGGTTCGCATTTAATGACGGGCGTAGCTGCGGCCTTACACGTAAGCCCTGCTCATATTTTAACCCAATGGTCAAATCTATCCAGTCGGCATTAACAGATCTGATCATTTTTTCTTTTTGCGGACGGGTATAAGTGCTCACCACTTTAAAACGTTCCATAGCCTGTTCTTCGGTATTGATCTCCTCAAAGTAAACCAAACGGTTAAGATGTTGCGCATTATCGAAAAACAAAGTTGGCATTTCGCTGTAAAACTGGATGGTTTTCATCAGGTCTGAACATAAGCCTACATGCAGATTTTTACGGTTTCTGTCGGTAATGATATAAACAAAACGTTTCATTTTATGATAAAAAATTTGGTGAACAGATAATTATTACTAACTTTATGAGCATAAAATTACTAATAAATTTAGCAAATCCAAATTTTATGTCAATAATTTCACAAAATATTAAGTTTCTCCGCAAAAAGAAGGGTTTAACGCAGCAGCAATTTGCGGACAGAATTAGGTATAAAACGTTCATTAGTAGGCGCATACG
Organism: Mucilaginibacter sp. P25; assembly: GCF_050859465.1. Taxonomy (NCBI): domain Bacteria; kingdom Pseudomonadati; phylum Bacteroidota; class Sphingobacteriia; order Sphingobacteriales; family Sphingobacteriaceae; genus Mucilaginibacter; species Mucilaginibacter sp. P25. The sequence goes on from NZ_CP193937.1 coordinate 5,713,039, forward strand.
AAGAAGACCGGGCCGACCCTAAATACGACTTACTAAAAACATTAGCAACCTATTTTGATGTTACTATTGATGACTTCATCAACGAAACCATCAACGAAAAATGGCAGCCAAAACCAAAAGGCAACCCTGCTAACCTGCGAATCCTGAGTATTTCTGTTGATAAGGAAGAAAATGAAAATATAGAAATGGTACCTGTAAAGGCCAGCGCCGGTTACCTTAATGGTTATGCCGATCCTGAATACGTGGCACAGCTTCCGAAGTTTTACCTGCCTATGTTTAAACAGGGTACTTACCGAGCTTTTGAGATCAAAGGCGACTCCATGCTTCCGCTTGTATCGGGCACTATTATAATAGGTGAATACGTAGAAAACTGGGGCGATGTAAAAAGCGGCGAAACCTATGTAGTAATATCTAAAAATGACGGCGTGGTTTACAAACGCATTGGCAATAAATTTAAAGAGAACAAAAAGCTAAAGCTTATTTCTGATAACCCCGTTTACGAACCTTATGAAATATCGGGCGAGGATGTACTGGAACTGTGGAAAGCAAAAGGTTATATCTCCACCCAATTGCCATCACCGTCACCGGAGCCTACCATGGAAAGCCTTACAGCAATGATGGCCCAGATGCAACGATCTATATCTAACTTACAGCAAGGCAACAATTAAGTTACATCGGCTTTTTTAAACCATTACGATCTATCTTTATCATACTGATAAAACGTAAATTAAATTAAAAAGCTATGAAAAAATTATTGTTAATGTGCTGCTTCCTTTTAGGAATTTCAGCAGCCAGCTACGCACAGGGTGGCATGAGAAGAAGCCCGGAAGAAAGAGCAAAAGAATTGCAAACCCAGCTTAAATTAACGGATGATCAAACAACCAAGATCACTGCGGTTTACAAAGAGCAGGCAACTAAAATGGATAGCGTACGTACTGCGGCCAATGGCGACAGGGATGCGATGCGCTCTGCGATGCGCCCAATGATGGAAGCAACCAACACCAAAATCAAAGCTATTTTAACAGCCGAACAAGCTGCGGCTTACGATAAGGCAATGAAAGAAAGAATGGACCGTATGCGCCAGGGCGGCGGTGGCCAGTAAACATTATCACATAGAAAAAAGCGACCAATGGTCGCTTTTTTTATTTTTGCACAAAACGAAGCACATTGAACCCAGCCGAAGATTTTTTAAAACGCAAACTGCAGGAGCGACAACAAGCTGGCAACTACCGTGAACTGAAACCCGAAAACAGTAGGGCTGACTTTTGTTCAAACGATTATCTCGGTTTTGCCCGTTCGTTAGTTTTAAAGCAAAGCATCGCTCAGGAAGTAAACACCAATCCGCTTAGCTTAAACGGTGCAGCCGGGTCAAGACTGCTATCGGGCAACATCCGATATGCCGAAGACCTGGAAAATCAAATAGCTGACTATCACCAAAGTGAAGCGGGCCTGCTTTTTAATTCGGGCTATGATGCTAACCTGGGACTACTGTCATCGCTTGCCCAGCGTGTCGATACCATAATTTTAGATGAGTTAGTGCATGCGTCAATCATCGATGGCGCAAGATTAAGCTATGCCAATCGCTATAGCTTCCGGCATAATGACCTGGAGAGTTTAGAAGCTAAATTAAAATTGGCCAAGGGCAATTGCTATGTGGTTATTGAAAGCGTGTATTCTATGGACGGAGATACTCCTCCCCTTGTTGAAATCCTCAGCCTCACTGAAAAATATAATGCCGCCCTCATAGTTGATGAGGCACATGCTGTAGGTCTTTATCCCAAAGGGTTGGTTTGCGAACTTGGTTTACAACAAAGGATTTTTGCCCGTATAATAACATTTGGCAAGGCACTGGGCAGTCACGGGGCTGTAGTGCTCGGTAGTAATACCTTACGAAAATATCTAATCAATTTTGCTCGTTCCTTTATTTATACTACTGCAGCACCTTTCCACCAGCTGGCAGCTATAAAAATGGCCTATCAGCTATTAGAAGATTCCCGCGAAGCTACCATCAGCCTGAAAAAGAATATTGACCTGTTTAAACAGCAAGTAAACACGGGCAAAAATTTCACTTTACTAAATAGTGATAGCGCTATTCAATGTATCGTACTCAAAAGCAATGAAATGGCAAGGGAAGCGGCTAAACAACTGCAAATGAACAACTTTGATGTGCGGCCCATCTTAAGCCCTACGGTTGCACAGGGCACCGAGCGGATCAGGATTTGCCTGCACAGCTTTAATACGGAAAATGAAGTAACTTTGCTGGCTGTAACTCTTAACAAATTTATATTACTACATGCTTGATACGCAACCGATATTTATTACCGGTATTGATACCGGAATAGGTAAAACCCTGGTTTCGGCTATTTTAACTGAAAAACTAAACGCAGACTATTGGAAGCCCATACAATCGGGCGACCTTGATAACAGCGATACACTGAAAGTTAAAAACCTTATCTCAAATCCGGTTACCCAGTTTTTCCCGGAGGCCTATGCTTTAACTCAGCCATTCTCCCCTCATAAATCTGCCGCCCTTGATAAAGTGACTATCGACCTGGAAAACATCGTTCTGCCTAAAACTGATAACCAGCTAATTATTGAGGGCGCCGGTGGCCTTATGGTACCGTTGAATGATAACTTTCTTATTATCGACCTTATTAAACAGCTTAATGCAAAGGTAATACTGGTAAGTAAACACTATTTAGGCAGTATTAATCATACCCTGCTTTCCTTACATGCATTAAAAAAATATGGCATTCCTGTTATGGGGGTAATTTTTAACGGTGATAAGGATATCTATTCAAAAAGCTATATCCTCGATTATTCAGAAGTTGCCGATCTGGGACAGATCCCTGAGTTTAAAACTATCAACAAAAAAACTGTTAAAGAGGCCGGTAAGTTTATTACCTTGTAATACCGGCAGATTATATAAACCGATGTTTTGCCGGTTTCGTAAACAAATACTATGAAAAACATTACTGTAATTGGCTCCGGCACTATGGGCAACGGCATTGCCCACACCTTCGCGCAATATGGCTTTGAAGTATCATTGGTGGATATCAGCGACGATGCCCTGAGCAAGGCTTTACAAACCATCAGCAACAATCTCGACAGGCAAGTAAAAAAAGGCACCATCACCGAAGGGGCGAAAACAGAAACGATGAACCGTATCCGTGTTTTTACAGATTTGGCCGAAGGCACTCAAAATGCCGGCCTTGTAATTGAAGCTGCTACCGAAAACCAGGAAATAAAACTAAAACTGTTTAAACAGCTCAGCGAAATTTGCAATGAAAACGTAATACTGGCATCCAATACCTCATCTATCTCTATTACTAAAATTGCTTCGGTTACCAGGCATCCAGGCAACGTAATTGGCATGCATTTCATGAACCCGGTGCCGGTTATGAAGCTCGTTGAGGTAATACGGGGATATGCCACTACTGATGCCGTTACCGAAACCATTATGGAACTTTCGCGCACTTTGGGCAAAGATCCGGTTGAGGTTAATGACTATCCAGGCTTTGTAGCCAACCGCATTTTAATGCCGATGATAAATGAGTCTGTTTATACCTTATACGAAGGCGTTGCCGGCGTACAGGAAATTGATACAGTGATGAAACTCGGCATGGCACACCCAATGGGACCACTGCAATTAGCCGATTTCATCGGGCTGGATGTTTGCCTTGCTATTTTGAAGGTATTGCATGATGGTTTTGGCAATCCCAAATATGCTCCATGCCCACTACTGGTAAATATGGTAACCGCAGGGCACTTGGGAGCTAAAACAGGCAGTGGATTTTATAAATACACCGCAGGCAGCAAAGATTTGGTTGTAGCCGATAAATTCATGGCCTAAGCGCCGTTAAACTTTCGATGTTGGATGTTGTCAATAGTTATTATACTGAACAACTAAAAACATCTAAAAATGAAAACCATTGCTAAATTAGGAATAGTACTTGCCTTAACAGGCTCATTATTTGCATCATGCTCAAGTCAGGCCTACGTAACAGAGCAGCCGGTTGAACCGGTGTATGTTCTGTCCGGTAGCACCCTACCCTAATGCTGTCTGGGTACCCGGCGAATGGGTTTGGCGCGGTAACCATTACGTTTACCGCCAGGGCTTTTATGCAAGGCCAAGATATAACCGGGTATATGTTCAGGGACATTGGCAACCAACCAATCGGGGATATGTTTGGGTAAGGGGATATTGGAGATAATCTCCGCCCCCGGCCCCCTAAAAGGAGAGTTTTAAAACAGAAAAGCCTTTAGCAATTTTATCTGCTAAAGGCTTTTCTTTTAACCGCGCTCGTTCCCCCTTTAGGGAGTTAGGGGCAATTACATCCTCTCAGGCACTTCAATCCCCAAAAGCTTCATACCTTTGCTGATCACCTTGGCTGATGATGCAGATAGAGCCAAACGGAATTGTTTTGAATCCTCATCTTCGGCCTGTAAGATCGACTTTTCATGATAGAACTTGTTATATGTTTTAGCAAGTTCATATATATAGTTGGCTATTACTGCCGGGCTATAACCTTTTGCAGCTTCCTTAACCGTTTCGGGGTATTTATCAAGCAATACAATTAAGTCGCGTTCAACACCTGCCAGCTCAGTTACTATGGGTTTAAGCTCAGCATTATAATCGGCCCTGCTTAATACCGATTTAATACGGGCGTGGGTATATTGAATAAACGGTCCGGTATGTCCCTGAAAATCTACCGATTCGTTAGGATCAAACAGCAAACGTTTTTTTGGATCGACTTTTAACAGGAAGTATTTAAGTGCGCCCATACCAATGGTATGATATAATGCAATCTTATCTTCTTCGTTAAACGCATCAACCTTGCCCATGGCTTCGGTTTGCTCTTTAGCGGTTGCTTCCATCTCGGCCATCAAGTCATCAGCATCAACCACTGTGCCTTCACGCGATTTCATTTTGCCAGATGGAAGATCAACCATACCATATGATAGATGAAACAATCCATCTGCACCTGTTTTTCCCAACTTCTGCAATATCAGGAACAGCACCTTGAAGTGATAATCCTGCTCGTTGCCTACCACATAGATAGACTTATCCATCTGGTAATCATTATACTTTAACTGTGCGGTACCCATATCCTGGGTAATGTAAACCGATGTACCATCTCCACGAAGCACCAGTTTTTCGTCAAGGCCTTCTGAGGTAAGGTCTATCCAAACCGAGTTATCTGCTTTTTTAAAGAATACGCCTTTTGCAAGACCTTCTTCAATAATATCCTTACCTAACAGGTAAGTGTTAGACTCGTAGTAGTATTTATCAAAATCAACACCCAGTTGCTTGTAGGTTTCGGCAAAGCCAGCGTACACCCAACCGTTCATGGTTCTCCACAAGTTCATTACCTCTTCATCACCTGCTTCCCATTTTTGCAGCATCTGCTGGGTTTCGATCATGATAGGAGTAGCATTTTTGGCTATCTCTTTGATCTTGTCTTCTTCGCCGGCAATTTTATCGTCCAGTTCGCCAATAAGCTTCTGATTTACCTCGTCGGTTTGAGCACGTTTTTCTTTAACCTTTGCTATGGTAGCTAACGAGTCCTCTATTTTGGTCTTCTGATTTTCTTTAAAGGCCGAAAGGTCATGCTTCTCGTAAACTTGACTCAAAACAGGTTTAAGCTGTTCCCTCAGTTCTTTATCAAACAGCACATAATATTTACCTACCAGGTGATCGCCCTTCATGCCTGATGATTCAGGTGTTTCATCATTGCCGAACTTTTGCCAGGCCAGCATAGATTTACAGATATGGATTCCGCGGTCGTTAACCAGATTGGTTTTGATCACCTCGTAACCATCAGCAGCCAGTATCTCAGCAACTGAATAACCCAACAGGTTGTTGCGGATATGACCAAGGTGCAGTGGTTTGTTGGTATTTGGAGATGAATACTCTACCATTACCTTTTGTCCGTTGGGCTTTGCTACCGCAAAATCATCGGCAGTAATGTTGTTATATAAACGACCGATCCAGTATTCGTCGGTTATAGAAAGATTAAGGAAGCCTTTAATCACATTAAAGGAGTCAACTTCCTTCAATTCGTGTTTAAGATACTCCCCTATTTCGGTACCGGTTTGTTCAGGGCCTTTGCGCGAAAATTTGGTAAACGGAAAGGTTACAATGGTTACTTGTCCTTCAAACTCCTTACGGGTTTCCTGTATGCTAACGGCAGCCAGTTCAATGTCAGTTTGGTATAGTTGTTTGACTGCTTTTACGGCCGCTTCTATGATAAAATCCATTCGGCAAAATTAAATAAAATGGGCAGATTGCGAATACTAAAATGGCGATGTTTACACGTAGATTAGGAGCCACCTACAGAATCAACAGCAATTTATAATGGGCGCTAAAAACAGGACACAGCTATGGAGTACTGAGATTCAAATATTGTTATGAGCCACATGCTTAAAAACATGCCTATAATCATTTCTTACCCGATTATTGCAATTAAAAAAAGCCCCGGGTCAACACTACTTTTTAGACATTCATTATAAGAATAATTATTCAACTCAAGACGTAAACAACTTCAAAACCCCGGTCTGATTATTTTTTTCTGCCAATTTCTTAGCTGATATCCCCTGTTTATTCTCTATATTATAGTCGGAGCCATATTTCAGCAACAACCTGATCTGATCCAGTTTGTACTTTCGTTTCACCGCATAAAAAAGTGCAGTATTCCCGTATTTATCGGAAAAATTCACATCGGCACCATTGCTTAAAAACCATTCGGCCACTTCAAAGCGTTTCCAGTTGAATGCGGCCATAAACGGGCTGTCATCTCCAGCACCCGGGTCTGTTTGTGCACCATAGCTTTTAAACAGACCGGCGGCTTCCACATCATTATACCAGGCTATGGCATACATGCAATGCTCGGGATTGGCGCCATTAGCCAGCAAATATTCATATAACAGCTTATTTCTTCCGCGGGTATAAGCATACCAAAGCGGGCTGGCCGGAAAAAAGCTGCATTCCTCTTTTATCCGGTGGTTTGAATTGATATCCATGCCTTTTGACAGCAATAGCTTAAGCATGATCAAACTTTCTTCGGCTTTTGCAGGACGTTTTGCGATTTCAATACCACACAGGTAATGAAGTGCGTTTTTACCGCTATCTTCAGCCCAGGTAAGCCAGCCGTGATCTTTTTCGATCATCACTTTAACAGCTCCAACGTTAAGTTCTTTTATGTGCTGAATAAATTTGATCATAGCTCTCTCCTTTTATTTATCCAGCAAAGTCAACCAGGTTTTTACAACGTTTCGCAAAGCTTCTTCTTTTGCCTTAACTTCTTCCATATTGTGAAAAAAGCCAACCGGCGGCCGTCGGCATAATCGCCGGAAAGCAAACCGGATGTATCATTGATCTTTGCCCCTGAGGGGAATACCAGTCTGATACAATCTTTTTGGTACACGTTCGAAACGATAATATATCTTTTATACTCTTTAGGATCAAAGGGTTTCATTTCCCCGATATATAAAAAGCTCGGTGCATTCCATTTGATATGCTCGCCAATTTCATCGTCAATAGCCAGGATAATTTTTCTCAGCGCTCCTAACACCTCCTTCAATGGATGATCAAGCTTTTGCATGTAACTGTCTACCCCTGCCGAGTCGGCAAGGACAACTGGTTTGGTACTTTTGGCTTTCATGATTAACAGGTAATAAATTGGTTAAGAGGGGCTATTTAAATTTAAAAAAGAAAACATAATACCAAAGGAACGTTGAATAGTACCATTAAATAACCCCGCATCGTCTTAACTTTGATATATCAAATCAGATTATTACCATCATGGAACAAAAGCTGCCATTACCGCCATTTAACTTTGAAACAGCCACCCAAAAAGTGCAATTAGCCGAAGACGCCTGGAACAGCCAAGACCCGGCAAGGGTTTCTTTAGCATATACCATTGACACCGAATGGCGCAACCGCTCGGAATTTGTAAACGGGCGCCAACAGGTAGTGGAATTTTTAACCCGCAAATGGGAAAAAGAATTCGATTATAAATTAAAAAAAGAACTGTGGGCCTTTACAGATAACCGTATTGCAGTACGTTTTGAGTACGAATATCATAATGCTGAAGGCCAATGGTTTCGTGCTTATGGAAACGAGAACTGGGAGTTTGACAAAAACGGCCTGATGCAAAAGCGCTATGCCAGCATCAATGACCTGCCCATCAAAGAAGAAGACAGGCGGCTGTAAAAGAAATAGCCCATTACCAAAGCCGATGGCTCTTATAATGGGCTAAATATCCATATTAAATAATTGAGAAAAAAGGTTTAGGGCTTCCTTAAATTCAGTTAATATAGTTTTGAACTGTAATTTCAATATGCCAACGCCTCTTCGAAGCACTTGAATATTTATTTTATCAGCAGTGCAAATTAAAAGTCGGGCATATTTCTTTCAACAACCCAAATCTCGCTTGACAATTAAGAACTAAAAAGGGTGAAACCACCCTTTTTTGCTTTAAACGGCATGGTAAAATGAAATATAAGTTCATTATTTTTTTTACTTTGGCAATATGATTAACATCAGTTAACATATACACCTAATATTAATGCACACTTCAACATTTACCGGGCCTGTACAAATTGCCATAATTGATAATCATACCTTATTTAGACAGGGAATGATCAGCTTACTGGGCGATTTTAAAGAGATCAATATCCTTTTCGACGCCGAAAATGGAGAGGATATGATCAGCAAGCTAAAAAAACCTCCTTACCTGATATTATATTGATGGATATAACTATGCCGGTAATGGATGGTTACGCGGCTACCGCCTGGTTACGTGAAAATCACCCTACAGTAAAAGTGCTGGCGTTAAGCATGTCTGACGATGATAAACCTATTATAAACATGCTTAAGAACGGAGCTGTTGGCTATATGCTTAAGGAATCGAAGATAAGAGACGTAGTTTATGCGATGCAAACTATCCAAAAGCACGGCTTTTATCTAAATGAACTGGTAAGCGGCAAATTGCTTTATACCATGCAAAATAAAAACACACCCGTCGATAAATCCAAAGAGCTTACCTCCAATGAACTTACATTTCTGAAACTAAGCTGTTCTGAACTTACCTACAGGCAAATTGCCGACGAGAATGAACCTGAGCCCGCATACTATTGATAATTATCGCGAATCGTTATTTCAAAAGTTTGGGCTTAAATCAAGAACAGGCATGGTACTTTTTGCCATCAAAAATCAGATCATAACCGTTTAAAAAACGAAGGACAAACAATAATGTTAGCAGGTTAACCCCTGAATCAAACACAAGGGGATAATTGTAAATGCCTTCCAATACTTGACATTTTCTCCTTTCTTCGTCCTTTCCTGCGTAACGGCATCAACCCAGATCTTATAATAAATGCTCAACATTTGTTTCAGATTTAGCATGCAACTATTTTAACTAACCTTAACGCCGCAGATAAGTTTGTTTTACTGTTTTATAACTCACAATTGCTGTATTCCGTTAGTAATGGCAAATCGTGACGAGATTTCGTCATTTCAAAGTCAAACAGATTACAAACAACTTATTATCAATAATATAACAAAAAGGCATAAGTATTGATAAATCCTGTTTATTCTTAAGCAAATCACTTTTAAAAATATTATTAACCTTAAAAATCACTGTTATGCCAAATCATTTATCAACATTAGGAGTTATTCATACAGCCATAAGTCTTGTGGGAGTTGCCATTGGTTTTATTGCATTGTTTCAGGACGGGAAAATCGCCCCTAAAACAAAAAACGGCAGGCTTTACGGTGTTTTTACCGTGCTGGCCTGTTTATCCTCATTTTTGGTTATGAAAACCGGTCACCTGAGCAGTGCCCACAACCTCTCGTTTCTTATTTTAATATTACTGCCTGTTGTTTACTATGCGCCCTACCTACGCATTTTTGGCAGCAAGGCCGATTGTGTACAAACTATAGGCATGACAGCCACCTTATTTTTCTCATTAGTACCTGCCGTAGTTGAAACGCTCACCAGGCTCCCAGTTGAACAACCACTGGCTGAAGGGCCTGACTCTCCTGTAGTAAAAATGGGGCTTTTGATCATGCTGGTATTATTTATTGTAATTATGATATACCAGGCGATTAAACTAAAGGGCCAAGGCAAAGGGTTTACCCCGGCCATGTGAATTGATATTTGCCGGTACTTATCTATGGAGTCATGTATCCGCTCGGCGTACCGGGTGTCAGGCGAAATTGATAAAGTATAAAACAAATAAACACCCCGACCGGGGTGCCTAAAAAACAAAACTAAATCAAATAACTTTATCCTGAAGTACCATTGAAAAAATACTTTTCATAGCAGCCCCGGTATTGTCTTTATAGTTTATGGTCAATTTATAATTGTCTACAACAAATGCCGAATTGGTATAAAATTGAGCATTAGAAGGATCGGTACTGATAACATTACTACCTTCACTTACCATTTTTTTGCGATAACAATGTTTAATCCATCCCCTTTAGTATGAAATTTCCCGGTGTACTGAACCGTTGTTGAATTACCATTTTTATAAGTTACATCGGCCAAAATAAAAGTACTATCCGACGAGAATACTAAATAACGCGCTTGTTCCCCTTCTTTAACCGGAATATACCACTGGCCAAAAAGGGATGTATTTTTTTGGACGGGTTGCTGCGCCTTGTCTTTTTTACAGGCGCCAAGAGAAAACAAAACCGATAGCAACAGGCAAACAGTTAAATTCTTAAATATCAATACAGGCTTAATCATAAAGTGAAGGTTTTACCTATCAATACGATAAATACTTTTAATTCGATACACCAATGACAAAAAAAGACCGCTCTGAAGAAGCAGTCTTTCTATATAGTAAGTTAACCAGGTTTTAATCAGCTTTGCTAACCCTGCCTGATCCCGCGTAACGGGTTGTACCAATTGTTGCGGTACCGGAATATACAACACTTCCTGAACCAGAAATACGCGCAGAAACTGTTTTACTGGCAATCAAATTGATATTTCCTGAACCTGCAATTGAAGCTTCAACAGTTTCCGTCCTCAATGATTTACCGTTAATCTCTCCCGAGCCTGAAATACGACAGTCGGCCATACCGGTACTACCTTTAACATCAATTGAACCCGATCCGCTGATTTTCAGGTCCAAAGTACCTGATTTAACAGCAGTTTTTATATTTCCCGAACCGCTTAACGCAATTTTGGCATTTTCGGCAGTCATCGTACCATCAACAGTTGCATTTCCTGAACCGCTGTTAGCAAGGTATCCAAGGCTTTTGGCGGTGATGTAGATATTGGCTCGCTGCATATTGCGATGATTTTTCCAGTGATCTTTAAATTCAACGTTTAATATGCCGTTTTCTACTTCAGTTTTAATATCATCAACTACATTGGCGTCAACATCAAGTTTCAGGCTTTCGGTTCCATCAATTTTAATAAATACGTTAAACGGGCCACCACAGGCAATACCGTTATAACCGGATACATTGCGGGTTACAGTTTGCGCGGAAGCATTAAAAGCTATCGAAACCGTTAGTAACGAAGCCATAAGTGAGAAGATTAGTTTTTTCATGATCGCGTGTTTAAGAATATGACGCTTTTTCAAAAAAAACGTTGCAATTTTTTTGTTTTTTTACCTCTGCCAACTTCCACAAAGATTCATTACAACCTGAAGTTGAGCGATATGTAAGGATACCATCCTTCGCTTGAATGACCGGCCAGCAATTGCAATACTGTTAAACTTGCCGGTGCAAAATATAACCCGCCGCCGGTACCGGTATGCCACTTATCCGAATGCTCATTTTGTATCCAAACACGACCCGTATCATAAAAGCCTACCAATCCCAACTGGCCCGGTAAAATATAACTGGCTATATCAGCAAGTTTAACCCTTGCCTGTAAATTATTGAACACCATATGCTTGCCTGCAAACCGGTTTTGCAGATACCCCAACAGGTTGCCTTGCCCGCCCAAAAACATTGATTGATAAAAGGCCGGCTTTCCAAAACTTACACCGCCACCAACACGATCAGATAATACAATAGCACCGCCAGGGGTTAGTTTTTGATAGAAAGTAAACTCTGGCTTGATCTGTACAAAAGATTTGGAATAACTGTTAAGTCCTTCATAACCTTGTACCGTTACAGTAAAATAGTAGCCCTTGGTAGGCAGGATATTATTATCACGTTGGTTTGTGGTATAATTTATCAGCGCGCCAAGATGTGCTTTATCTTTTCCAACCGTTAAGCTATCGTAAGAATTGATAAGCGATGTTTGGTTAATGAACCGCCCGGTATTTTGTGAAAGATCAAGATGATAAAACTGAAACGAAGGACCAACACTGATATCGCTGTTCTTGCCCGTATGCCAGCGTAAAGCCGGATCAAACTGATAAATATCATACCGTGTACGGTAGTAAGTACGATAACCAGGAAATTTATTTAACGGGCTTTCATTACCCAGGCCAAAAAAGTTCACCGTATTATCAGGCGACTGGATGTTGGCCTGGATCGTGAAATCGGCTTTACCAATGGCATCTATCCATTCCCCCCGGTATTTGATCCTGAAAGCATCCGTAGCAAACGAATGGGTGATCATTACCTGCTGTAATGTTGAATAAGGCAATTTCCTGAAACCATCATGACCGGTATATTGAAAACCCAGGCCAAGTAAAAAGCCATCATCCTTATTTAATGCTGCAGTGGCAAGCGGCATCCACACATTGTATAAATTGGTGGGTAAAAACTGAGTATTTGAGGTATCATTTGAAAGATGCTTATTTAATTGGCCGACGTTGCCGGTAAAATTGGTGCTATCTCGCCGACCATAAAACTTTATCGCTTGTGCAGATTGCTTAACCTCAACAGTTTTACTACCCACACTATCAATCAATCTTAACTTAATGGGCGAATTGGCATTATTAATAACTATGCGGTCATCTCCGGCAGAAACATACAATCTTATTTCTTTAGTAATCTCCGGTTTGTACATCATATCCATAAACTGATCTTTGGTTTCACCATCTTTATTCAGCTTATTAATTGTTATACGCAAAGCTTTGTCGGGAGCATCGGCAACGGTGATCAGTTCGCTTTTATCAGTAGCGCGGATATCCACTATCCTATTAGTGAATTTATAATACTCACTCATAGCTGCCGGTATATTATCCCGGCGTTGTTTTAATATGGCAAGCAACTCTTTATGCCTCAATTTATAGCTTTCTGCAGGCAGGCGTCTTAAACTTTCTTCAAGCACCGCATCAGTTTCGGCTTTAACAAATTCATTGGCAATCTGCATCCATCTTTCGTAGCTTATTTGTGCATCCGGATACTGCTTCATGAACCTTGTTTTAAAAAGAGAATATTTCACATGCGGAATATCCCCTGTAAAATCTTCAAGTAAGGGATCTATCCAGGGTAGCGCAGCAATACTCGGAAACACACCCTGTGTAACATGAAATACCTGGTCACGGTCACGTGGTACAGCAACATAGGTTTTACCTTTACCATTTTTAGTATCAGCCCAGCGCCATTGATCTTCGTGCCTGTCCCAATCGCCCATTAAAAGATCAAGCATACGGGCACGCAAAAAGCCTTCTCCATCCAACCTGTTATCATAGCTTTTAAGCAGTTGCCCTTCCATTTTAAGGGTATTATCTGATGAACCAACTGGCTCCCTTTCCTCTATCAAACATACGGTACCAACAAATAACTTACTATATTGTCCAAGTGCGGGATCTTCGGCCACAACACCTATAACCGGGTTAGCATGCGGCACACGCGCCGCTTCAGCAAGAGGCGGCACAATCAAGGCCGAATATGGGTGCTGGCCACTAAACTCGTCGCCGACCCAATCAACAGCAAAGGTACCCTGCAAATTTTCGGGCAACAGTTTATCCGGTGTTTTTTCAACACTGCGCAATACCCACTCGCGGCCGGTTTTATCTTCCAAACGTAATGACTTTGATTCCATACCACCACCCTGTTTAATAGGTGATAGCCCGCCATTTATTTGCGATAGTTTTATAACGGGAAGCTTCACTTTCATGGCCCAGTCCTTACGATAGTTTTCGCCGAACAGCCAACGGTGAATCCCGCTTACATCATCATATGAGGCGTGAACACTTACAACAGTGCTATCCGGAAATTTTTGCCAGGCCGATGGCGCAATAGCCTGGGCATTAGCATACAATGCCGAGCCCGTAAGAAATAAAATAGTAAGTATCCTTTTTGTCATGAGGTGATGTGTTTAAGATGCAGGACTTAAAATACAATAAACTAACTGTTAACAAGAGACATACCAAACACACAAGTATCTAAAATACAGACACTTAATAAAAATCAACACAAAAACAAGTGGCGATATATCGTTATTTTAAAAGGTAATTCTGAATAACACAACAATATGGCTGTTATCTTAATAGTTTTTTAAACTCTTGCACAGGTATAAAAATAATCAATCTGTAATCATTTTACACCTCAGGCAGGCGGTTATGTTATTACCGTTCTGATATTGACCGACAAAGATTTTGAAAGCAAACAGTCTCTACATATTAAATTTTATTAGTTTTATGATTGTATGACCCGCAACGATAAATCGCCACACATCCTTAACGCAGCATCAAATTTACTGGGCTTGTGCTTTGTGGTGCTTACCTCATTAAAATTCCTGAAAATGTCCGACCGGACCTATATTGACGAGAACAGTAACCATAGCACTTGTTTTCTTTATGCTAAGCTGTATACTGTCTTTTCTGTCTATCCGGGGAAATATAAAACCCGGTGGACGTTCGGAAGCCGTGGCCGATTACCTTTTCCTGGCTGGGATGATCGTATTATTTCTTACCGCCATCTTAATCATATTTAAGGTAATGGTTTAGCCACACCTAATTATATAGGCTAAACTTTCATATGATCACCAATCACAAAAGTTCTGCAATATTTAATGCACCTAAAAACGGGCTGAGCCTCTGGCAATGCTTTTATTATTACATTCCCCTAAAAAAACCAGTTAAATTAGGAATTATAATATCTATTTACTGTTTGTAAGAAAAATTTTGCAATAGTGTAAATTGATTGTAACTTGTAATTCAATTAACCTTACTGCATTTTACGTTTTTTAGTTCTATCTCCTGCACTATAACACTCTGTTTAAAGCAATTAACAGAGCGGCGCGTTTGTTAATAAATAATTTACTGAGAAATACGGCTTAACGATTTGATAACTTTGGGTTTTCATTATTTAAAAACTACCCTCCTAC
Source organism: Mucilaginibacter sp. P25 (assembly GCF_050859465.1). Classification (NCBI taxonomy): domain Bacteria; kingdom Pseudomonadati; phylum Bacteroidota; class Sphingobacteriia; order Sphingobacteriales; family Sphingobacteriaceae; genus Mucilaginibacter; species Mucilaginibacter sp. P25. The sequence continues at coordinate 5,728,290 of NZ_CP193937.1, forward strand.
ATTTATCAAATCATAAGTTTTAGCCGGATATGGCAGCTTCTTATTTAAATTCTGAATCAGGATTTTGTAAAGAATTAGCCATGCAACATTTTGAAATTTGATATGACAACTACTCAACCTAACAATATTACTATGTTATCCGGCCAATTTCTTTTCACAACGGCTAACTACAGAATCTATACAAAATCGGTCTATACCTTAATGCCTTTCACAATTAAAATTTCGGGAATTAAAGCTAATTGAAATAAAAGGATGAAGAAAATATTATTCATTACCGGTTCAATTAACCAAACCACTCAAATGCACCAGATAGCTAATGAGCTGCCTGAGTTTGACTGCTGGTTTAGCCAGTTGTTTACTGATAATACTACCTTAAATACTATTATTAATAAGACCGCCCTGCTTAGTGGCACTGTACTCTCTACCAAATTCAGGCTTATTTCTGAAGAGTACCTTCAAAAACATGCTTTACAAATTGATTTCAGGGCACAAAAAAACAAATATGACCTTGTTGTATTCTGTACCGATTTGATTGTGCCCCCGCGCATGCGTAATATTAAAACCATTTGGGTGCAGGAAGGTATGATTGATCGTTACACTCCGTGGAGCAGTGTTGTTAAAGCCCTAAAGCTACCCCCCACGCTTTGCGGCAACACCTCGTTAAACGGTTCGTCAAACATATGTGATGTCTATTGTGCCGCATCAGAAGGTTACAAACAGTACTTTACAGGTAAAGGTACCAGCGAACGCAAAATTGTGGTAACAGGCATGCCAAACTATGATAACCTGGTTCAGCACGTTAATAATGATTTTCCGCACCATAACTATGTAATGGTGGCCACCACAGATATGCGCGAAACCTTTCGTATTGAAAACAGGATTGCCTTTATTAAAAAAGCGGTAAAAATTGCAGACGGCCGCCCATTACTTTTTAAGCTTCATCCGAATGAGAATGTCGAGCGTGCGGAAAAAGAAATCTACGCCAATACGCCGGCCGGTACATTGGTATACAGCAAAGGCAATACTAACCACATGATAGCTAATTGTTGTGAGCTTATAACCCAATACTCAACCGTAGTTTATACTGGTATTGCCTTAGGTAAAAAAGTTCATTCGCTTTTTGATGTTAATGAGCTTAAAAGGCTTGCACCGATACAAAATGATGGCGTATCGGCAAGAAATATCGCTGCCATTTGCCGCGGTTTTTTAAACCACGATGGCGATAAAAAAGCTTTGACCCGCACGCGGCTATGGATAAATACCAGGTTAATAAGCCAGAGACGCAATTAACCGAAGAACTAATAGCTAACTGGTAATCATTTACCGTGAAACAGAAAATATTAATTGTAGTACAGGCCCGCATGGCTTCGAGCCGTTTACCGGGTAAGGTAATGCTGCCTATATTGGGTAAAAGCCTGCTGGCAAGGATGATTGAGCGGCTTAAAATGATCAGTCACGAGGCTGAAGTGATCATCGCCACATCCGAAACGCCGGCTGATGATATCATCATCAATGAAGCTATCAACATAAGTGTCCCTTATTATCGCGGCAGTCTGAATAACCTGCTCGACAGGCATTACCAGGCAGCGAAATTGCGTAATGCAGATATTGTATTAAAGATCCCCTCTGATTGCCCGCTCATTGATCCGCGTATTGTGGACCATGTACTGGATTACTTTTTTGCCAACCAAAACAGCTTTGATTTTGTAAGCAATCTGCACCCGGCTACATATCCCGATGGCAACGATGTGGAGATCATGACCATGGATTGCCTCACCAAAGCTTGGGAACAAGCAAGCCGGGAGCTGGAACTGGAGCATACCACTCCTTATATATGGGAAAATCCTCAATTATTCAGGCTTGGTAACGTAACCTGGCCTGCCGATTTGGATTATTCCATGTCGCACCGGTTTACGATTGACTATGCAGAAGACTATTATTTTATAGAACGGGTATTCCGCGAATTATATGCAGATAACAATAATTTCTCGTGCGATGATATCCTTAACCTGCTAACTCAAAAACCCGAGATCTATAATATCAATGCACAATATGCCGGGGTAAACTGGTACAGGCACCATGTAGATGAGCTAAAAACCATTACATCTGCCCAAACCAAACAGGCACCCACAAAAAACTTACAGGAATTATAACAAGCGAATGATAACAGTGGAGAACAACAATTACCAGGAATTAACAGGCACCGCTCTGAAGGTACGGGAGCACATCATCCGCATGTCTACCGATGGCGGGTGTTTTACAGGTGCATCGCTATCGGCGGTGGACCTTATTGTTTATTTATATAGCCGCTTTTTAAACATTAAAAAGGATAATCTTGATGATCCAAACCGCGATTACCTTTTTCTGTCAAAAGGCCACGATGTACCCGCCCTGTACGGCACCTTTGCCGAGCTGGGTTTATTGGAAAAAGAACGTTTAAAAAACCACCTGCTACTTAATGATCATATTTACTGGCACCCCAACACCAAAATCCCGGGTATTGAATTTCACTCAGGTTCTTTAGGTCATTTGCCTTCGGTAGCTATTGGCGTTGCTATGGATTTGAAAATCAGCGGCGGCACAAACAAAGTTGTTTGCATTTTGGGCGATGGCGAGTTGAACGAAGGCACCTGCTGGGAAGCCATGCTGGTAGCCAACGCTTATAAACTGGATAACCTGCTATTCGTGGTTGACCGCAACCACTTCCAGGCCAATATGCGTACGGAAGACCTGATTCCGCTGGAGCCGCTTGCCGATAAGTTTGAAGCCTTTGGCGCAGCCGTTAAAAGAATAAACGGACACAGTTTTGCCGAGCTTGACGAAGCTTTCGGCGCGTTCCCTTTCCATGACGGGAAACTGAATGTAATTATTGCCGATACCCTACGCGGCAAAGGCCTGCCAAGCATACAGGAACGCGCCGACAGGTGGTTTTGTAATTTCAATGCAGACGAGATTCAGCAACTTTTATTAGAGCTGCACGGCGAACATCAAACAACATTAACATCAGAAACTTTAGTGGTGCGATAAGATGAGTTACGAAGAACTTTTAACCCAAACAGCCCTTGCCAACGAGCAGGTGATTGTAATGACCGCCGAAAACCGCGCGCTGGTACGTAACCTGCCCGGTATATTAGGCAAACGTTTTATTGATACCGGTATTACCGAGCAAACCATGATTGGTGCGGCGGCCGGCTTAGCCTTACGTGGCCGCACGCCTGTTGTACATGCCCTTGCCGCTTTTTTAACCATGCGGGCTTTTGAGTTTGTACGCACCGATGTTGGAATCGCCAATTTGCCGGTTAAACTAAGCTCATTCATACCTGGTTTTTTATCAGACGGTAACGGCCCTACCCACCAGGCTATTGAAGATATCTCTATCATGCGTGGTATCCCCAACGTAACCGTTTTTGCCCCTGCCGATGAAGACGACCTGGTAAAAATGCTGCCACAGATATGGGAAAGCAAAAACCCTGCCTATACCCGAATTAATACCCGCAAAACCGCCTATGTGCACGAGCCTTTTACCATAGGCAAAGCCGAAGTGATAGCTGAGGGCAGCGATGTAACCATTTTAACCTACGGCTTATTATTTGAGCAGGCACTGATCGCAGTTGAAATACTGAAAAGCGAAGGCCTTTCTGTTGGTTTGATCAACATGCGCAGCCTTAAACCTGTTGATGAGCAGGCTATATTAAAAGCATCGGCACAAAGCAAACTGGTAGTTACGCTTGAAGACCATTTTTTAACCGGTGGTCTTTACACCATTGTGGCCGAGGTTTTATTAAAACATCGCACAACCGCCAATGTACTGCCTATGGCATTGAACGAAAAATGGTTCAGGCCAACTTTACTTCCTTCGGTATTGGAGCATGAAGGCTTTACAGGTAAACAAATTGCCGAGAAAATACTGGGGTATCAAACAACACACAACCAACCACAAATTTTAACACCTGAATTTTCAGAATAAAAATATTGATCATGGCTAATAAAATTGAGCTAAACAACGATTATCCGAACATCACCGAATCGGATAAATTATATGAACGCGCTTTAAAAGTTCAGAAACCGGTTACCCAAACCCTGGCTAAAGGCCCGGGGCAGTTTACCAAAGGTGTAGCGCCAAAATACCTTGTAAGAGGTAAAGGATCGCACGTATGGGATGTTGATGGTAACGAATACATCGACTTAAATTCGGCTATCGGCCCAATCTCTTTGGGTTACGCCTACCCTGCTGTTGACGAGGCTATCCGTCAGCAATTAAACGACGGTATTACCTTTTCATTGATGCACCCTTTAGAGGTTGAACTTTCTGAGCTGGTGCAGCAGGTTGTGCCTAATGCCGAAGCTGTAAAGATCTCTAAAACGGGTGCAGATGTTTGTTCGGCTGCTATCCGCGTAGCACGTGCATTTACCGGCAGGGATAAAGTATTTTGCTGTGGCTACCATGGCTGGCATGATTGGTATATCGGCATAACCAGCCGTAACTCAGGCGTTCCTGAAGCTATCCAGGATTTAACTTACACTTTTGAATATAATGACATTGAATCAGTAAAAGCCGCTTTAGATGAAACTGTTGCTGCGCTGATACTGGAGCCTTTCATTTTTGAGGCACCAAAACCGGGCTACCTGCAGGAACTTGCCGAGGTTTGTAAAGCAAACGGCACCCTGCTCATTTTTGATGAAATGTGGACAGGATTCCGTGTAGCCGTTGGTGGCGCGCAGGAATATTTCAATGTTAAAGCCGATCTGGCTGTGTTTTCAAAAGCATGTGCCAACGGTATGCCTATTGCTTTATTAACCGGTCGTGCTGATGTGATGGAGCTTTTCAACTCCGAAGTATTTAGCTATACCACATTTGGTGGCGAAGCTTTATCATTAGCAGCATGTATTGCTACCATCAATGAACTCCGTGATAAAAAGGTACCACAATACCTTGATGAGCACGGTGCTTTATTAAAAGATGGTTACAACAGCCTTGCCATTGAGTTAGGCATTGATAAATACACCCGTTGTGTAGGCTTTAACTGCCGCAGCATGGTAACTTTTACTCCCGATGCCGGCAACGGACTGGAAGTAAAAACCTTTATGCAGCAGGAAATGATAAAACGCGGTGTGCTTTGGGCCGGCTTCCACAACATGTGCTATAGCCACACTACCGAGGATATCGATTATATCCTTGCGGCTTACCGTGATGTGTTACCGTTGTTAAAGGCGGCTATCGAAAGCGGTAATATCAAAGATCAACTAAAAGGCGAAGTGTTAGAGGCAGTTTTCCGCAAGGTAAGCAATTACAACATTAAACCTAAAAGCATAGCCTAAATCATGGATCTGTTTTCATTAAAAGGGAAAACCGCCGTAGTAACGGGTGCTTTAGGCCTCATTGGCCGTAAACATTGCGAAGCTCTTGCAGCAGCTGGCGCAAACGTAATAGTTGCTGACATTAATGCCGAAGAAACCAAAGCATTTGCGGCGCAGCTTGGCGACAACCACTTAGGTTTGGGCGTAGATGTTACCAGCAAGGATTCATTGATTGACGCACTCAACGCAACGCTTGATAAATATGATGCTGTTGATATACTGGTAAACAACGCCGCCATTAACGATAAATTTGAGAACCCGGCCATGGCCAAGGAGCTATCAGCGTTTGAAAACTATCCGTTAGAGGCTTTCCAGCAATCGCTTAATGTAAATATTACCGGTGTATTTTTATGCTCGCAGGTATTTGGTACACAAATGGCCCTGCACCGTAGCGGCAGTATAATCAACATAGCTTCGACCTATGGTATGGTTGGGCCCGATCAAAGTATCTACCGCGATTCAAGAGGCCAGCAAACTTTTTACAAGTCGGCAGCTTACCCGGTAACCAAGGGCGCTATTATCAATTTCACCCGTTTTTTGGCCGCCTATTGGGGGCATACCGGCGTGAGGGTAAATACCCTTTCGCCTGGTGGTGTTGAGGCCGGCCAAACGGAAGATTTTATCGGCAATTATTCGGCAAAAACTTTACTGGGCCGCATGGCCAAAGCGTCAGACTATCAGGGCGCACTTATATTCCTGGCCAGCGAAGCATCGGCATATATGACCGGCGCAAACCTGGTTGTTGACGGAGGATGGACAGCTATTTAATTTAAACTTACTATTATGAACGAGATTTTGAAACAAAAAGCGGCTGGCATTAAACTATTGCTAACCGACAATGATGGGGTTTTAACAGATGCCGGAGTATACTACAATCACGATGGCGAGCTTTTAAAAAAATTTAGCATGCGCGATGGTATGGGGGTTGAACGCCTTCGCAAATTTGCTGACGTAAATACAGGTATCATTACCGGCGAAAACTCGCCTTCATTAATTAAAAGGGCTGAGAAATTACATATCACCGAACTTCATTTAGGTATAAAAGACAAAGCCACCGTTTTCAAAGAAATCTGCATCCGCTTAAATGTGCAACCAAATGAAGTTGCTTTTATAGGCGACGATTACAACGACCTGGAAATAATGAAGCTGGCCGGCCTTACCGCCTCTCCTGCCGATGCCTTACCGCATGTTAAAGCACAGGTAGATTTTGTAAGTTCATTAAACGGTGGTCATGGTTGTTTCCGTGAGTTTGCCGAGCTGATCATCGAAGCCAAAAGCGACAAATATTTAGCAGGTACCAGGAACGGCAGCATTACTTTGCAAAATGGCCGGGTAATTGGCAAAGGACAGCCAAGTTATATCATTGCCGAAATTGGCATTAACCACAACGGCTCGCTCGAAATTTGCAAAAAGTTAATTGACGAAGCTGTAGCTGCCAAAGCCGACGCCGTTAAATTTCAAAAACGCACACCTGAAATTTGTGTGCCGCGCGATCAATGGGAAATCATGCGTGATACCCCATGGGGCCGTATCACTTATATCGACTACAAACGTAAAACCGAATTTGGCATAGCCGAATATGCAACCATCGACCAATATTGCAAAAAAGTGGGTATCGACTGGTTTGTATCTGCATGGGACGCACCGTCTGTTGATTTTATGGAGCAGTTTGATACCATCCTTTATAAATTAGCATCGGCATCGTTAACAGATTTCGCTTTGATCCAGCGCATCCTGGAAACCGGCAAACCGTTAATGCTCTCAACCGGTATGTCGACAATGAAAGAGATCGAAACAACTATGGACTATATCAATGCTTTTGATGAAAACTATCCGTTGTTTATCGCTCATTCAACTTCGGCTTATCCATGCCCTCCGCAGGAGCTTAACCTTAAAATGATCCAAACGCTGGAAAACAAATATCCGGGCATCCCTATCGGTTATTCGGGCCACGAAACAGGTTTGGCAACTACAGTAGGTGCAGTAGCAATGGGCGCAACCTTTGTTGAACGCCACTTTACACTTGATCGTGCTATGTGGGGATCTGACCACGCTGCTTCTGTTGAGCCTCAGGGCTTACAACGTTTGGTACGCGATATCAGGGACGTTGAAACTGCAGCCGGTGACGGCGAAAAACGCGTTTATGAATCAGAACTTGCGCCGATGAAACGTTTAAGGGTAAACATCAGCGACGAATACAAAGAAAAACCAAGCGTTAAATAATATATAATGTCTCCGGAAAAATTAACTACCATAATTACATCCATTATCCTTTTTTGCTGGATAGGATTCATCATTGCCTGGGAACGAATATCGCCTTACAGAAAAGGCCTTAAATTTTTCAGGGAAGGATTTTGGATTGATTTGGTATGGTATACGCTGATACAAAGCTACTTTTTAAAGATTATCATTTTCGATTATATCATTACGCCCCTAAAAGCGCATTTTGATCTATCGCATTTTCAATTTGTAAGCAGCTGGCCGGTGATGTTACAGGTATTATTCTTCCTGTTTACACATGACCTTTATATTTACCTGTTTCATCGCTTTCAGCATTCCAATAAATTTTTCTGGCGCATTCATGAGGCGCACCACTCAGGCAAGGAGGTTGACTTTTTGGCCGGTTCACGTTCGCACATCATGGAGATCATCATCAACCAAACTATTGAGTTTGCACCTATCATTTTGTTAGGTGCAGACCCAATAGTTATACCGATAAAAGCCATGTTAGATGCCATGTTTGGCATGTTTATACACGGCAATATCAAGGTAAATATGGGCAAGCTTAAGTATATTATTAACTCGCCCGAACTGCATTTATGGCACCATGCCAATTACCAGGAAGTTTTTCATGCCAACTTTGCAACCAAGTTCTCTTTTTGGGATTACCTGTTCGGTACCGCATATAACCCAGGTCACGCACCCGGCAACAAACCCGAAAACTGGGGACTTTATTATGATTACCCTAAAGATTACTTTTTACAGCATGCCTTCAGCGTAAAGCGCTTTGATGAAAAAACACTGCTCAAATACCGCTGGTTTAATCGGTATTACCACCTGCGACCACGGTTTATGAATTGGATGAAAACTTTACTTCCTGCTAAAATAAACAATGCGCATCAATTGGATACTGAGCAACAACCCGTTACCTTAGTATCCGAACAAAAAAACGTACTACAACAAAACTAATAACATATTGGCCTGGCTATATATTTTAATCGCAGCCGCATTTGAAGCGGCTTGGACATTCTCGCTAAAATTCATGAAATTCAGCGATCTGAAGGCACTCCGTCTTAATTCTGTTTTAAGTCTGCAACATGGCCTGCCAGTATGGTTACCCTTTGTAGGTTATATCGTTTTTGGTATAGGTAATATCTACTTCTTTTCGCTGGCAATAAAACTGGTGCCAACAGCCGTAGCATATGCTGTATGGACGGCCGTAACCCTTATCCTGATCAAATTAGTAGAGGTTTCGTTTTTAAATCAGCGCCTCTCCTACATGGAAATATTTTTCATGTTGCTGATCATGACGGGCGTTTTAGGTTTGAAATTTTATGGACCGGAAATAAAATAAGAATAGACATTATCTGCCCAAAGCCTCCTTTTTAGTTTAGCCTTCAAAGTATCAAACCGTACCCAGTAAAGGCAACAATCCTTTTCACCGGTGCCCTTGGTATAAATCAGGTATTTACCGTCGGGGGTAACATATTCGCCCCAACGGTGGGCATCTCCATCATTAATCAGCGGACCGAGGTTTAACGGCGCTGTCCAGCTATGATGATCAGGCTTACGAAAAGTGATCCCGAGCTCACACTCGTAATCCGGCTTCTCCTTATAGCTGATGATCATATATGACTCATCGGGCGCTACATAGAAATCACCGTCGAATGCCGGTGTATTGATAACCGGTCCTAAGCTTTTGATAACTATATCTGTTTTGAATATGGTGAGCTTGCAAAAATCGTAAGTGCTGTAATCTTTCACACTTCCCGCGTTGGCGTTGCTGCCAGCATAAAAAGTTCCGCTGTTGGTTGGCATAAAATTGTAAAGGCCATAATCTTTTTTTAGGAAGACTACAGGATCTGTCCAACCGGCTTTATTACGATGTGATATCCAAACGTAGGAATGTTTACCATCACCTTTACCTGCAAAGTACATGCTCCTGCCATCAACAGAAAAAGTTGGTGTGCTATAATCATAGTTAAGTACAAAAGGGCCTTGCCACCCATTACGCTCATATTTAAAATAACGGATCTTATTGCCTTTTGCATTAAACCAATGCATAGAGTTGCCGTAATAAAACTCCTTACCATCTGCCGAAAAGGCCGACCGCCCCATGGCTATACCACTATCGGGCACCAACATTTGTTTCGCAAAAACACGGGGAGTATCGTTAGGCGGACTTTGCCCAAGATAAGCGTTTTTGCTATTGAAAAAATTGCTTTGAGCGCTTACACCGCTATAAAAGCAGCACAACACAAGCAGGAAAGTTAAAATTCTCATGGTAAAATGGTTAAGTGTATATTATTGGATTCACTATCTGCAAAACAAAGTTAGCGGTGGCAATTACAAACACCGGTTCAAACCCATTCAAGTTTGTTTCAATTAAAATCAAGCTGTTTTGCATGTACCATATTCCTCCAGATTGCTCCCTTACATTAGTGTAAATCAAAATAAGAGCACTTATGAAAAAGACCATTTTATTATCCGCTACTGCCTGCCTGTTCAGTATCGGAATTGCTGCAAAAGCAGCCAACGCATTAGATGTTCCGGCAGCTGTGAAACAAAGCCTCGCCAAAAAATACCCTAATGCAACCAAAGTTACCTGGGAAAAAGAAAAAGGAAATTATGAAGCCAATTGGGGAGGCAAATCGGGCGAGGATACCTCAGTGACTTTTACCCCGAAAGGTGAGTTTGTAGAAGAAGTAGACGCCATACCGGTTAATCAATTGCCTCCTGCCGTTTTTGATTACATTAAAACCAACTACAAGGGTGCAAAAGTTAAGGAAGCCGGGCGTGTGACCGATGCTGCAGGCAAAAAGATGTTTGAGGCGGAGATCAAAGGGAAAGACCTTTTATTTGATGAAAAGGGGAAATTTTTGAAAGTTGATTAATTATTCAACGTCATATTCCTGTTAATCTTAAAATAATACATTCTTCAGAGACAATTCAAATTTAATTTGTACGTTTAGGAAAATTGAAGGCATATTCCGGGCTCAAACCCGGAATATGAATAAAACTGAACCCTTTTTGTATTTTTAATCTACCACAATTTGTTATCTTCTTTTGAGATTTCTTCCCAAACGTCAAACTCAATAAGACGCCTATCTCCTTATATTTCAACTTTATTACTCTTTTTGGTATTGCTTCCGATATGCGGCTTAGCACAGCAACCTGATAGCGTAAAAAACTTCAACGCCATTAATCACAACTGTCCGCGGGCAGGTGGTAGATGACGCATCCGGGCAACCGCTACCGGGTATTAATGTTAAACTTGTAGGCGGCAGGTACGGAACCATTGCCGACCCGGATGGAAAATTTGAGTTAAACGCTCCCGGAACTTTTACGCATGTGTCCTTTTCGTACATCGGTTATCAAACTATTATCAAAGTAATTAAACCCGGACAGGTTAATGTGCTTCATATAAGATTGCATGGCAGCCAAACCCAATTGAAAGAAGTTACTGTAGTTTCGGGCAAGAAACAACGGTACCGCAATAAAGGGAACCCGGCAGTTGAGCTCATTCAGCAGGTTATTGACCATAAAAAGCAAAACCGGATGGAAAGCGCCGATTATTTGCAATATGACCAGTATGAGCGGATCAATCTATCATTTATTGATGTTCCTGCCAAAATGATGAACAGCCGTTATTTTAAAATGTACCAGTTTATGCTTGATACAGTGAAAAATAACGGGCAAACCCAGGTGCTGCTCCCCACCTATCTCAGCGAAAAACAATATCAAAATTACTACCGCAAAGAGCCATCTAAATCTATCCGGATCCTTAAGGCGCAAAAAGAGGCTAATATTCTTAAATTTATTGATACTGCCGGTTTGGATGTATACATGAACCGTCTTTACGGTAATATCATTGATATTTATGATAACAACGTTTTTATCATAACCAACCAGTTCCTTAGCCCCATTGCCGATCACTCGCCAAATTATTACAAATTCTTTATTACGGATACCATACAAACAGCTAAAGAAAAACTGATTGAACTAAGCTTCACACCACGCACCAAAGGCGACCTGCTTTTTGAAGGTAAGCTGCTTGTAAGTATGACAGGCAACTATGCTGTACGGGGCTGTGAGCTTAATGTAAACAAGCAAATCAATATCAATTTCATGAGGGCACTCAAGATCACACTTGATTTTGAGCAGAATCCTAACGGCAAATATTTTTTAAGCAAAAGCGATGTTAAAGCCGACTTCGGGATCTTAAAAAACAAAGGCCTCGGACTAATGGGTGAGCGAACGGTAATTTTTTCTAACTACATAGCTGACAAACCACTTCCTGCCGCATTTTATGATGGCAAAGAATTGCAGGTAGCTCCTGATGCCGACAAACCGGATACCTCATACTGGGCACATCAACGGCCTGATACGCTGTCTGATCATCAGGCAAAAATGTACCCCCGAATTGCCAGATTAGAAAAAATGCCGCAATTTAAAAGGGCAACCTGGTTCGCGGCCACTTTTACCGGAGGTTATGCTAAGGCCGGGCCAGTGATGATTGGCCCTATTGGTACAATTTACTCACGTGATAGCCAGGAGGGCTCCCGCTTTCAGCTTGGCGGGCGTACCAACACCGATTTAAGCAAATCAATTTATTTTGAAGGTTTTGGTGCTTATGGCACGCGCGACAAAACATTCAAGTACAATATTGCTACCTTTTACTCATTTAATAAAACACCATTTTATCGCTACCCTAATGACTACATTAAGGCAAGCTATTTATATGATGTTGATGTACCGGGAAGGGACCTTTCAACCATTAACCAGCAGGCAGCCCTTTCATCATTCTCAACAGGAAAAACAATATACTGGCTTTACAGTAAGGTTGCTAAAATTGAATATGTAAAGGATTTTGAAAACCATTTTTCGTTTGATCTTGCATTCAGAAACTGGAACCAACGCCCTGCCGCATCATTGGCATTTCAATACAACAACGAGGCTAATACATTGGTTCATGACCTCACCACCAGCGAGCTGAACCTTGCTTTCAGGTATGCACCGCACGAACAAATTTTACAAGGATCGGTTTATCGCCATACCGTTTACAGCAAGTACCCTATCATGAACCTGCAGATCAACCACGGGTTTAAAGGATTATTCAACGGCTCTTATGATTTTACGAGTGTTAAAGCGAGTATTTTCAAGCGTTTTTACCTGTCTCAGCTTGGCTTTACTGATATCACATTGCTTGGAAATTATTTAGTTGGGAAAGTACCTTTCCCGCTCCTGAGCATCGCCCCGGCAAACCAATCACTTGCTTATGATGAGGATGCGTATAACCAACAAACCTACCTCGAATTTGTAAGCGACCATTACGCGGGCATCAACTTAACCCATAGTTTCAGCGGTTTTTTACTGAACAAGTTCCCATTGATAAGGCACCTGAAATGGAGAGAATATCTATCGGCCAAAATACTGTTCGGCGGCTTGCGTAACGAAAATAATCCGCTTTATTCACCTAATTTGTTCCGGTTCCCTACGGGTGGCAATGGAGCAAATGGCACTTACGCCTTAGGCACTAAACCCTATATAGAAGCCGGTGTAGGTATAGGTAATATCTTCAAATTTTTGCGAATAGATGGGATCAAAAGGTTTAACTACCTTGACCACCCGGGCGCCGCAAAATATGGTGTTAAATTTAGTTTCGCTCCGGACTTTTAAGCAAAACCTTTTTATATAGCATTAAAATAGCGTGGTGGTAAACCCGATGCTATAACTTACATAATCAGGGTTTAAAATATATGGTGATTTGGCCTTATACAAATGATAATAGGCCGGTTCAAATACAAGGGCAAAATGTGGTACAATGTAATATTCCACCCCTGCAGATATCTTTACCGCCGGATGTTTAGTGCTCACACTGCTTACGGTAATACCGTTTGAGTTAACAGATGTATTATTATACCCAGAGCTATTATAACCTGACTGCAACAACGCATATATCCCCAACCTGTTTAATTTTCGGCGGTAACCTACGCCCAAAAGGAAAAAACTGGCAGATAGCTTTCCCTCTGTTACGTTAGTTGGAACTTCGCCGGCTTTACTTTTATATTTGTTATTTAGGGCGTCGTAGTTAAAGCGGAAAAAGACAGTATTCATATAAGCAGGGCGGTACTCAACAGCGGTATTCAAAACAGATCCCCGTTTCATACTTACCTGCTCATCTCCTGAGGGTATATTTATACCTACTCCACCAGGAAAATAAAGCCTCGACGTAAATTTTTCGGTTTGGGCATTAACATGCAATGTCATTAGCAACAGCCCCGGCAACAATAAAAAAGAAGCTTTACAAACCCTCATTCGGTTAAGCACGTTTTGAAACAAATGGAATCTGTAAAACTTTAATAAAACTCCTGCATACGTTTTTATCAGGATAGGTATCTATCCCAAATACAGTATCATCCGGCTTTAATTTCCCGTAAGTTCCAAATATCCTGTCCCATACTGATAATACATCTCCATAATTACAATCAGTATAAGGCAATTGATAATGGTGATGGACATGGTGTATATTGGGCGTTACAAAAATCAACCCTAACCACTTATCCATACCATCTGACAAACGGAATTGCGTGTGTGATGTGATATTTGAAACGGTTTGAATTGTTTGTCTTAACAAAAGCAGTTCAAACGATGCTCCCGTTATTCCAATCCATAACATTAAAAAACACATTCTTAAAAAGTTTCTCCTGGATGTTCCCTTACAGTTGTTGAAACATCAAGCTTTTGATCAGTATGGTGTACAAGATGAAATTTCCATAGTACTTTGACCTTATGCATAATAACGTGGTACAGGTATTCGCAAAAGTCAAGTATGATAAACCCTATTAAGTATTTCACTAATATACTTTGGTGCCAGGGCAACAGGTTTAACAAACCTAAATGATTTCGGCTTATCCAGGTTGCCTCAAGCAATACAAACATGGTCATGAAGAGCTGCACCGGCAACGCTGTTACAATAAATAACATATTTGTAAAGGTGTGCCTCCATTTTTTGCGGACAGGTATTGACAATATTAAACCTTCTGCAAGCCAGAGTGAAGTTATCAATCCTCCGAAAATCAATATTTGGACTGACGATGGGTGGGTAATGAAAAAAGATCTGTTAAATTCCATGCAAAGCCTTTATCATCAATATTACAGGAACATTCTGTAGTAATTATGAGCAAAGCCATTTAAACAAAATCAGCCCCGGCTTTGCAACCGGGGCTGATTCATTAAATTAAAAATTACAATCTTTTCCGGGATCGATATTTTCTTTATCACGCACCAGGCTGGCTATCCCATTTTTAAAGGTCACAACCCAGATGCTGTCATAATCATCATCAGGCCATTTCAGGTTATCCTGTTTTACGCCCAATGAGCGCACAATTGGAGATATCCCACCGTGCTCCCATACCACAAGTATTACACCGCTACGGCTTTTTAAATCGGCAGCTAAACCTAACGAGTCTTTCTCAGTACGGGTGGTATTAATCGTTAAATTGAATTTAGCGGCAAGCGGCACAATGGTTTGAAACATTCTGGAGTGTTTGGTCGCCTCCCCCAACCCCAGGGCCGGAACAAATATATTGGCAGGAACACCAAATTTAGTCGTTAATACAGCAGGCAGCTTTAATGACCTGTTTATCCCCTGACAATTCAGATTATCACCTTTAACGGGCTTTTCGGCATGACGGATAAATACAATCTTTAAATCGGCTGATTGGGCATTGACTGACAATGCAGTTAACGATGAGATAATTGATAAACTAAAAATGCAAATAAGCTTTTTCATTTCTTGAGCGTATAAAAAAAGATAGCCGGGTTGATCCCGGCTATTCTTAAAAGAGTAAGTTTTGTTATTAATGTTGGTTTCCTGAGCCGTTTAACTGATACGCACCAAGATCAATACCGGGTAATGTTGCATCTGATAAACCATAAATTTTATCAAGAGGCACAGTAATTAATGGCTTTATGGTGGTATTACCTTTGCCAATCAACGGTGAGCTGGCCAGCAAATGGAAGTTATAGTTCCCGATAGCACTGTACTGATATAGTGGATGCCCAACTGTAGGCAGCGGGAAGTTCAGGAACATCGGGTTATTTTTTTGCACAACGTCGCTGCCATCATAAATAGAACCTAAGGTATAATTTGCAGGCAGATATTTTGCCGATGTCGTGATTGAAGGGATATCGGTGCTTTGCGGTTGGGTGATATAACCTGTTGGATAAAACTGGTTAGCTACACTCAAAGAATCGGCCCATTGATAGTTGTTACCGTATGAAAGGTGCGCAACATCAGCAACCGGACTGCCTACTACACGGTAACCAAACCTACAGTTGATGGCCACGTTGTTGTAATACATACCCGCTGCTCCTTCTTCAAAGTTGATACAACCACCACGGCCGCTTTGCACCTGGCGATAACCACCGCTAACAAATGTATTGTTGTACATAACGATGTTGGTTTGCGGCGCACCGGTAGCCTGCCCTTTATTTGAAGCTTTTTGGCCGTTGGTAGCAGTACCAATAAACATATTATAAGCCATAGTACCTACGGTGCCACCTTTAGCATTCAGGCAGTCGCCACCGCTAACACCATTCTTCTCAAAAGTATTTCTGAAGATGGCGATTTTGCCTGCCGAAATACGGATCGGGTCATCCACACCACCATACAACCAGGAATCCTCCATAATAAAGTTGCCATTATAATTGGCAAATAAGATACTGTATTGATTGCCTGTACCCGAACCTGCAATGGTTGATGTAGCTTTACCTTCAGTTAAACCGGCATATTCAACGTGTGTCCAACGTAACACCAGTAAGTTACAGGTAGGGCCTCCAATAATACCTTTCCACTTGCCTGCGTATGCAGGATCGGCAGCGGCGGTGAGGCCCCCGGTGCATCATTTTTTACGATCCCCGGAACGGTGATCCAATTTGGCTGATCCTTAGAGCCGTTACTTACCAGGGTGCCAAGTGCTATGAGGCTGCTTCCTGCACCCATGTTTAATGTAACGCCCGGCTGCATTAACAACGTATCAGTTGGGTTAATTACCAAATCGCAACCATCTTCAACAGAATAAGTCTTACCGCTAAGCATAGTACCTTTTACCGGGATAACGGTTGAGCCGCTTGTGCTGCATGATAGTGGAGCTTTATCGCTTACCGGGTTTGCTGCCGGCGGTGTATAGGTGTAAATATCGGTATGCTCACCTTTCCATTTCTGGCAACCGGAAAATGCCGCCGCCATCAGGATACAAATAACTGGGATTATATATTTTTTCATCGTTACGTTTATTATAATTTATACCTGAAACCACCAAGGAACAGTGTTTTGTAATAGTCGCTTTGAACAAGCGTTTGAGATGTAATGTCTTGTTTGCCTAAAAACTCCTGTTGTTTTGCGTCAAGGCTACCATGCGGGAATTTTAAATAGATTTTACTGGCCGCATTGGTGATGTTGTTAACCTTGCCATAAAATGAAAGCCTTTTAGCTATAGTTTTTTCGAAAGAAAAATCTAACTGATTATAGGCGTGCTGGTAAAAGTCAAGGTTATAATATGGAGATACCTGGGCCAAACGCTCGCCTGTGTAAACAAAGGCCAGCTGCATATCCAAACCTAACTTAGCGCTTTTGTACAATACAGATGCATTGCCCACATGGTCTGCCTGACCTTGCAGCGGACGTGTTTCGTTCACATTGGTTTGCTGTAATCCCAAAGTAGGATCATTTGAGTAAAGCAGCTTGTTAGTAGTTATCCTTGAGTGGGTGTAGGTATAGTTGATCGAGAAGCCTATCACACCAAAGAATTTAGTAGCCAAAGCTTCAAAACCGTAGTTGGTAGCATTACCCGGATCATTTTGAGGCTTAATAACCTGTGAGCTTGGCCCGCCATCACGAACAACAAAGTACTCAATAGGGTTATAGATCTTTTTGTAGAAAGAGCCCAAAAATAATTGATCGGCACCGCCTGGGAAAAATTCATAACGTACGTCGTAGTTATCGGCAGTGATGTGTTTTAAGTAAGGGTTACCTACCTGGTCAAAATATTCGCCGGTAACCTTATATGGTACCTGTTCGCCAAAACCCGGACGGCTAATTGCCGCAAAGTATGATGCACGGATATTTTGATTATCTGTTAACTGATATTTTAAATGGATACTTGGCAATACATCTGTGTATTTAATATTGCCGCTTCTTTGTGTAACCGTTTCGGGCGATTGAGTAGCGTAAGTTAAATCGGTGTTTTCAATACGCACACCACCTAATACCTGCAGTTTTGGGAACAAGTCAAATTTAACCTGTAAGTATTCGGCATTATCGTTTTCCCTTACGTGATAGTTGTTTTGCAAATCGGGGTTATTGGCTCCAATACCATCGGCAGCCGAATTAAATGCAAAAGGAATAGAATTAAAGTTATTGTTAAACAAGGTTGATTTACCACCGGTTAACGAATAGGTGATGTAATCAGCATCCCTTACTTTATGACGATATAAACCACCTGCTGAAAACTCAACATGTTTACCGGCAATTGTAGGAGTATAGATCAGGTTTGCATATCCTGAAATGTCTTTATCTCGGTTGTTTTCCCAATGATGATCTAACTGGGTATTGTTATCAACTTCAGCGGTTACGGCTCCTGAGTTATTGAGGGTTTTATTGGCATCATAGAAAAACTCAGTCCTATCCGGCTGGTGCCTGGTAGCTTCTGAATATACTCCATCCCAGTTTAAACGCCACTCGTTGCCAAGCCAATGTTCGCCATGCAAGGTTGAGTTATAGATATTTTGCTTAGTTAACATACTTCTGTTTGAGATGGTGATCTGCTTGCTTAAGCCGGTTGAGTTTAAGCCCAAACCAAGGGTATCAGAAGTAAAGCGCGATTCAAATTCGCTTTGATGGATATAAAGGTTGTATAACGAGATCTTGTTTTTGTCGTTAATTGCGTAATCTATTTTGTTGTGGATACCTACGCGTTCTGTTTGGGTTGAATAAGTACGGTCATAAGCATCAGAAAACTGTGGTGAGTTTGGCAGCGGGATAGCTGATGGCTGCGCGTTTGGCGTAAGCTGTTTTGAGTTAGAGCCGCGGTATATGTTCTGATAACTTGCAGATACGATAACGCCTAATTTTTTATTCAAAAACCTGTCGCCAATAGTGATACCGGCGGTTGAGCTAAAAGGAGTTGAAATATTTTTATCGCTTGTAAGCGCTTTATTGCTAAAATCGGCATAGGTAGCGGCATAGCTGTTACCATTGATTGCTGCCGGAGATTTGCCATTAGGAGATGCGCTGAAACCAACAAATGGCCTGCTTGATGAAAACAGGGTAGAAAAACCACCCGAAACGTTAGCGCTGAAAGTAAACTGGCTTGGCGCACTTTTCATCACCAGGTTCATTACACCGCCAATGGCGTCGCCTTCCATACTTGGGGTAAGGGCCTTGATCACTTCAAGCCTTTCCAGCATTTCTGAAGGGAATATATCCATAGGCACAAAACGGTATTGAGCATCCGGGCTTGGTATTTTAATACCGTTTACCAATGTTGAGTTGTAACGCTGGTCCATACCCCTGATAATGGCATAACGACCTTCGCCACTTGCCGAACGCTGAATGGTTACACCGCTAACACGCTGCAAAGCGTTAGCCACAGTAACGTCAGGCAATAACTTAATTGCATTTGCCGAAAGTACGTTGATAACCATCGGTGCATTTTTTCAATACTGCGTACGGCGCCATCAGATTCTTTGTTTGTCTGGGCTTTAACCTGTATTTCTGTCATCTGCATATCAGCGTCCTGTAAGGCTACGTTGACCGTAATCACCTCATTGGCCGACGTAATATTGCCCTCTCTAACTTTAGAAGGACCATAACCAACATAATTTACCTGTATTTTGTATGGCCCATTCTTTAAATTTTTAAAGCTATAAGCGCCATTAAGGTTAACCGCAACAAATTTGCTAACCCCATCCTGGGTTAAGTGAACTGTTGCTCCGGTAAGGGGTTCGCCGGTTTTAGTATCGGTTACCTTTCCCCTTATGGTTTGGGCATTAGCCGAAACGGAAAATAGCAGGCATATTGAAAATAAAAACAATAGCCTGTTAATAAAGTAGGTGTATTTCATGAACAACGGGTTTAATTTTCCGCAAAGAAACCCGCTGAAAACTGGAGAAAAATTGAATAAAAGGGCCTAAGAATAATACATAACCAAAACTTAACACAGGCTTAATAACGCAACGCTTAAAGCACTTAAAACCTCTCCCATATTAAAATAGGATTGTCAATCATAGTGGGCAAATATTGGTTATAATGTTTACAGCTTACCATTTGATAAGCTGTAAACTTGGGTTGAAAAACCTGGTTGCACAAGGAAATTCCCCGGGCAAATTCAGTTTCTATTTAGTAAGCTCGGTTTGATAAAGCACCTCTCCCTTGTAATTTATCGCCCTTACATTTAATCTTTTCTCGTCCAGCGCAAAATCCCTTCTTTTCATTTCAATATTATTGCTGGCGATAAACAAGTAACTTAAAAGTGCCGGGCTTCATGGTTTTAGTTCCCTGTTCATAATCGGCAACCGGAAAGTAAAGCCTATGTGTTTCCATATCAATTGCCATGGTTTTAGCGCGGTACTGTGTGTTTAAAGTTTGCACAGGGCTATAAGTATCGGGGGTATTTTGTTTAAAGATGCTGGCGGTTCCGTCGCCATTTGAGGCCACAAGCATTTTTTGAGTCGGGTCATACACAACGGCGTCAACGCCTGCGCCGATAGGCAGGGTTTGGATAACTTTACCTGTAGGAATGTCGACTATGCTAAGCCCCTTGTTTTCGCGGCAAACGGTAAACAGCTTTTGGTTTGCTTTATCCATAGCTATACCTGTTGGGCCACCGCAAGGGCTTAGCGTATAGTTTTTAGAAACCTTTAGTGTTTTGGTATCGATTACGTTCAGGCTGCTTTTGTCTTCCAGATTATTGTATATAGTCCCTTTACCATCGGCAACAGCAAATTCAGGAGCGCCTCCCATATCAATTGATGCTACCTGTTTCATTGAAGCGGGATCAATAACACATGAACTACTGCTATGCCCGTTAAACGTGAAGATCTTTTTGAATACGGGTCAAAAATAATGGCATCAGCACCCTTATGATCTAACGAGATGCGGGTAATCACAGCCAGTGTTTTGATATCAAACACGATAACTTCATCGGCTTTACCATCACTTATAAAACCTTTATTAAGTTCATTGTCAACAGCAATACCGTGCACACCCTTCATATCGCCAATGGTGCCTTTAACCGTTTCGGTTTTCAGGTCAACTACATTTACCTCGGTACCGTGCGATGCGTATAAGGTATGATTGGGCTGATCGATAAATACATAGTCGTAACCGCCATTGCCGGGCAAAGCGATGGTTTTATCCAATACATAATTTTGAGCAGATGCCTTTGATAAACCTAAAAACAGGCCGACATTTAAAAGAAAGAAAAACGCTATTTTTTTCATGTTGATTTATATTAAATACTGATGCTTAATGTTTGTTCCCTTTGTCATCGCTGGTATAAGCACCCAGATCAAGGTTGTATTGCGTATTGCCCGCACTAAATGCAGGCGATGTACTTTGCAGGTGAAAATCGTTGGTATTGGGGTATCCGTTAGGGGCGGCCACCGTGCCATCAAACTTTACAAACATCGGGTCCTTATCCCCTATCTTTTTTGAGATCAGATCGGTAGGCTGAGGTTTTCCCAAGCCTGATGGAGGGTAAAACCCATCCCTGATGTTGATCTTTAAAGTAGGGTCAACCAAATCGGCATAAGTATCAACCGTAGCATAAAAAAGGTTATTACCATAAGTGGTGTGCGCTATGTCACCGTCATCAAATAACTCAATGCCATGGTAATCATTAACAATAATATTATTAAAGATGTGGCCAATGGCATTTACACCAACAGAAACGGCACGCCCCGGCTCGGCCGAGCCTCTTCGCCAGCCATTTGAAACCAGGGTATTGTTGTATACAGATACCTCGGTTTGCGGAAAGGGCTTACTCGAACTGGTTTCGAGTTTAACACCTGAACCCGCCTGGCTAAAAATTACGTTATATGCTACAGTACCGGTAACACCTGTTTTGAGGTTAATGCCTTCCCCATCGGTACTACCTGATGAGCTGATGGTATTTCTTAAAATGGTTATCTTGGCGCCGTTGCCTAAGGCCATCAAATCGTCCTGCCCGTTGGTAAACCATGAATCTTCAATATCTACCTTGATAGGAGCTTTTACCTTCAAGGTACCGCGTGCACTTCCGGAAGCATCGGGTCCGCCGGTGTTATCAACGTGCGTCCAGATGATGGTTATGGCCTGCGCTGTGTCGCATTGAAAACCGCCCCAGGTACCGGGCTTATTCGAGTCGGAATTAAAGTACACCGGCTGATCTTTTGTACCAACCAGCTTTAATACACCCTGAATATTAATCTGCGAATTGTTTTTCACAATAACATTTGCACCTGGCTGTGCATAAAGTGTATCGCCTTTTTTTACAGTAACATCAGCCGTTACGGTATAGGTTTCGCCGGTTACTAAAGTACCTTTTACAAAGCCGCTGATATTGCCTGGCTGTATCGGACTTGATGTAGGGATCTTAATTTGCGTAAACGTAGTCAGTTCGGCTTTTTTACAGCTGTTAAAGGTTACAGTAGCTACAAAACCAACTGCCAACATTAATATATATTTTACTTTCATGATTTGATGCTTTTATAATGAATACCTGAAACCTAAGTTGAAACTCACGTTGTACAAATCTTTTGATTGAACAAGATTATTGATCAATACTGTTGTAGGTGTGTTGAGCAGGTTGTTCACCTTGGCTGTTAAAACAAAATGCTTGGCCACCTGCTTTTCGCCCGATAAGGCCAGGAACGATTGCGGCTGCTGATAGTAATCATATCCGTAGTTTGGATAAATCAGCGACAACGTTTTGCTGGTATAGGTATAGGCTAATTGAACAAAAGCTTTTTGCTTATCATTTTTGTACAATAACGACAGGTTTAATACATCACCAGTTTGTCCTTGCAGGGGCCGGCTTTGCAATCTCGGAACGGAGGTAGAAACCCCATTCGCATCCGTAGAGGTATAAATTTTTGTGGTTTTTATGTTTGAGTAGGTATACGTGTAATTACCTGATACGCCAAGATCTCCAAAATACTTACTGTAAACTACTTCCGCACCTGTAACCTTAGCAGTACCAAAATTTTGCGGGGATGTATTAAGCTGCCCATTTTGTGAATCATTTAAAGCAAACTCAATGGGATTGATGATATTTTTGTAAAACCCGCCGACAAACAATTGCTCTTCTTTACCGGGAAACAGTTCATAACGAATATCATAGTTATCGGCTTCGGTGTGTTTTACAAGCGGGTTACCGGTAACGTCGGTACTTTCACCAAGGGTTGGCGTTGGTACCAACTCATATAATGCCGGACGTGCTATCGATTTAAAATAAGATGCCCGTAAGTTTGAATTTTCCGTGAGCTTATATTTTAACTGAACGCTTGGTAAAACGTCGGTGTAAGTTTTTTTGGCATTACTGCGGATATCCAAAACAACAGGATGGGTGTCATATCCTTGTTTAGTACCTTCAACACGTACACCGCCGATAACAGCTAAATTATCCAGCACGAGTTTCACTTCGCCATAGCCTGCAGTGATATCTTCGTAAGCTGTATAATTGGTTTTGTCGCTCTGATCGGTACCTGTTTGATTGTACACTACAAAATCGGCCGAATATATATCGGTAAAGCCACTTTTGCCACCATTGGCAGTTGCTGCAGGTCGCAAAATGTATTCGTTTTGATGGTTGTAACGTGTACTATGCCTGTAAAGACCACCGGCTTTTAATTCGATAGCGCTTTTTTCGCCCAAGCCTGTTTTGTACCCGATATTGGCCATAGCGCTAAGGTCTTTATTGCCGCTCTTTTGCCATATCCTTGATATATTATCAAAATAGTTGGGAGTACTTGTAAAATCGGGGTTGATTAAATGGTTGATAGATATATCGGCCCTGTCTGGCGCGTTTTGAATAGCATTACTGTAAACACCTGCCCAATCAAAAAGGAAATGTTTTTCGATGACATGTTTACCGCTTAGTTTAAGATTTTCAACATACTGGTTCTGGATATTTGAACGGTTATCGTTGAAAACGGTACCTGTACCAGGCCCTATCCTGCCTCCGTTACCTCCTAATATCGAGGTATCGATACTTAAACGTGTTTGTGCAAGATGGGTGTACAGGAAAACGTTATCAACGCTTACCTTGTTATTATCATCAAACTTATAATCGAGGTGAGCCGAAAGCCCGTTGTTCAATTGTTGGGTTGAATAAGTGCGATTAGCTACATCGGCAATAACCGGCTGAAAGTTCTTACCATCCCTTATATCGGGCTGGGCTACGTTAAATTCTGAATTTGTACCATAAAACTGGTTTTGATAACTATCGGCAATAATAAATCCCAGTTTATTTTTAAGGAACCTGCGCCCGTAAGTAAACCCAAGCAATGAAGTTGGCGGTGCATTCTTTTTGGTAAAGTCGAGGTTGGCCCTTGAAAAATATCCCGGAGGGGCATTATAAGCAGCTCCAAACCTTTCGGTTGGGCTTTTGCTTTGAACTGCACCATGATAAAAATTATCAAACCTGCGGTTAAAGAAGATAGCACTGTAGCCTATCGAGCCGTTCGCTTTAAAATATTCATACTCGGGTGCATCTTTAAAAACCAGGTTCACGGTTCCGCCTATTGCATCGCCTTCCATTTCGGGCGTAAGGCTTTTACTTACTTCAACACTTTCCAGCAGGTCTGAAGGAACTATGCTTAATGATATAAACCGCGAAACCGGATCGGGACTAGTCACTTTAACACCGTTAAGTAAGGTGTTATTGTAACGCGGCTCCAAACCCCTGATAACGGCATATGCTTCATCCGAGCCGCTATTACGCTGAATGGTTACTGCAGAAACGCGTTGCAGGGCGTTTGCAGCATTAATATCCGGCGACCTTTGCATCGCCTGTGCAGACAGCACATTAATAATATTGTCTGCCTTGTTTTCCTTACGGCGGGATGACGATTCTGACTCGGCATTGGTTGTTCCGTAAACCTTAACTGTTTTAAGCTCTTCGGGTTTTTCTGATAATGGAATATTCATTACAGACACCTTGCCGGCTGTAATGGTGATATCCTGCTTATACTCTGTATAGCCTATATATTTTACTTTAAGCTTATACTGGCCGGCATCAACACTGGTGATAGCATAATTACCAAACGCGTCGGTAACCGAACCTCCGTTTCTATTATCAAAATGGACGAAGGCGCCACTCAAAGGCTCTTTTGTTTGCGCATCAATTATTTGTCCTTTTATCCCCCCTGTTTGTGCAGAGGCAGCAGTTGTGAATAAGGTTAACAGGAATAACAGGTAAATTTTATTGATCATATGGCACGTGTTTTTTGCCAAAACACCGTGCTAAATCTGGAGTAATACTGAATAAACCCGCCTTTACAAAATCGTTAATCAACTGATAACCATACATTAACATTAGCAAGAATAATCACCGGTTTCGTGTATATTTTAAACACATACTGAGAATATGCAGTTAACAAATTATACAAACCCCGGCAGCATTTTTTCAAGCCGCTGGGGGCTGGTAGCTTTAATGAATTATTTACTGATCGGCGGTGATAGCGCGCGAAATCAACTGGTGAGTATGCAATTAAATTATATGCCTGATAAAAGCCCCCTTTTAAGTTAACAAACTGTTTATCAATTAAAAAAGTAACTTTTTATTAAATAAACCATTTATGCAAAAACGCAAACGTTTGCGTAAATAATTAACGGAATTGGAGATAAAAAAGGCAAATCGAATACTATAATTGGCAATTGATACGCGTATTCTTTTATTAATTTTAATTAAACCCTCTTTTACCCCAACCGAATTAGAAAATATTAAACCTTGAAAATATGACGGCATTTAAAACTCTTGGACAATTTATTATTGAACGGCAAAAAGATTTTCCTTATGCAAAAGGCGAGCTTTCGCGGCTACTTCGTGATATTGGTATCGCTGCCAAGATAGTAAACAGGGAAATTAATAAAGCCGGCCTGGTAGATATTTTAGGTGATGCCGGCTCCTCCAATATCCAGGGAGAGTCACAAAAAAGCTTGACATTTATGCCAATGAGCAGTTTATAGCAGCATTAAGAAGCGGTGGGGAATGTTGTATAGTTGTTTCGGAAGAAAATGATGAGTACCTGGTTATAGATTCGGATATTTCAAACGAAGCAAATTACGTTGTTGCACTTGATCCTTTAGACGGATCATCCAATATCGATGTCAATGTAGGTGTAGGAACTATATTTTCTATTTACAGACGAAAATCAGACACAGGGAAACATTCTACAAACGAGGATGTATTACAGCTTGGTACCGAGCAGGTAGCTGCAGGATATGTCATTTATGGATCTTCAACGATGCTTGTATATACCACAGGCAAGGGTGTTAATGGCTTTACCCTTGATCCTTCAATCGGCGAGTTTTGCCTTTCGCACCCTAACATGACTGTTCCGGCAGCAGGAACAATTTACTCAATAAACGAAGGCAATTACATTCATTTTCCGGATGGGGTAAAAAAATATATTAAATATTGCCAGGTAGAAGATCCGGACACTAACCGACCATATACTTCCAGGTACACAGGATCGATGGTTGCGGATATACACCGGACCTTAATAAAAGGCGGAATTTTTATTTATCCCCCTACTACAGGCGCAAAAAAGGGAAAACTGCGGCTGATTTACGAGTGTAACCCTATGGCTTATATTATTGAGCAAGCCGGTGGCAAAGCATCAGATGGATACAAAAGAATTATGGAAATTGAAGTAAGGGAACTACACCAGCGATCCTCAATATTTATTGGCTCAATGGATATGGTGCTCAAAGCCGAAGAATTTATGTCATCATTTTCTCCAAAATTATTTGTGAAATCATTTGAAGGAGAAGTTAAAATTCAATAAGAATATTGAAAAAAAGCGCGATAGTGACCACGTTATGCACCAGCTTTTTGTAAAGCTGCTTTCACAATTTAATGCTTTAATTGCAAGTTAAAAATACTGGGCAAAACTTGGTTTTAAAGTGACGTAAGACAATAATCGACGAAAATTGTTTTTTCTTCTGAACTAAAATTGTCATCCAAATGTCATGAAGTGTGAAGTACTTCACAACTATACGTGTCACAAATACACATAACTTTACAGGCTCAAACAACAGAATCGACGTTTTTGAACTATTTAAGCTTTTAGTCTATATCTTTAGGAAAAAATCAACGGTAATTTTTAATATAAGACCGCGTTTCGAGGGCTTAATTAAAAATTATAACATGCAAAAAACAAAATCCTTAAAAAAATGACTTTTGGCAGTTTGGCACTGAGCGCAATTATCCTCATCGGAAGTTGCTCCAAAAATGCAGACCAACCAGTAACCGTTCCAATTAATGATTTAAACGCCAGCAAAAGCCTGGCAACAACAGCCCCCACCGTCTACACGATGGCCACATCTTCAATCCGGTTAGATGAAGGTTACGCTTACAAATTCAGCCCCGTTCAGGTAAGCGGCGATTCAAACACGCAGCCAACAGCATCAACACTCCAACTTTATGAAAATGGTGTTGCGTTAGGTCCGGCCCATTCTCTTCACAGTGACATCAGGACCCTTGGTAAAGGTCGTTACAGCCACTGGGATACCGGATTGTATTTCTCAACTTCCGACAACAGCAGCCCTCTGACAAACGGAAGAAAGTACACTTACACCCTTACCGGTACGACTACCACTACCACAACTGCTCCAACTACAAGTACTTCAACAACAACCGCATCAGGTTCTGTTTTGAGTACAGTATTAACCGGTTACGCTGCTGTTAATGGTACTACTACCGGTGGTAAAGGTGGTACTACAGTAACTGTAAACACACTGGCTGCGTTCAAATCTGCTGTGTCAGGCAGTTCGCCCAAGATTGTGTATGTTTCCGGTACAATTAGCGGATCAGGCTTAACTCCTGTGTATGTTGGTTCAAATACCACCATCATCGGTAAAACCGGCGCCGTTTTATCAAGCCTGAACCTTTACCTGTTTACTGTAAGCAATATCATTATCCAAAATGTTACGTTTAGAAATTACGTAACCGAATGCGGTGTTTACGTTAAATTCCAGTCGAACCACGTTTGGATTGACCATTGCGATTTTGCAACAGACCGCAGCCATGGCTGGGATTACTGGGGTAAAGACATCGGTGTTGCCGAAGGTTCTGACTACGTAACCATTTCATGGAACAAATTCCATGACACCTACCTGTCATTGCTTATTGGTTCAGTAACAAGCGATGCTGTTACAGCCAACACCGGCAAACTACACGTTACATTGCACCACAACTACTGGTACAATGTGTCTGAAAGGGAGCCAACTTTGGTATTCGGTACCATCCACATGTACAATAACTACCACTTAAACAATGATGGTTATTCCATCGGTGCAAGGTACGGTGGTACAGTAAGGACAGATAATGAATATTTCTCAGGCTGCAGGAAGCCACTTACTACTAACTTAGATGGCGACCCTGTAGGTTACTTCAGCGGTATATCAACCAACATTTATTCTAATTGCGGTGCCAACGACATCACCTCATCTTTATCAAGTTGGGTACCGTCTTACGCTTATAGTACGTTGCTTGATGCTGCTGCAAACGTTCCGGCAGTGGTAACAGCAGGTGCTGGCGTTAAAACAGTAAATTAACTAAATTATTCACCCCTATGCTAAGTGAAAGGCCGCTTTATGAATTATCATAAAAGCGGCCTTTCCCTTTTTATTGATCCCGGCTCCGATACAATATTCAATTCTCACGCAGGGGTTCCTGGTTTTTACTGAAGTATTGAACGTTAGCTGCAGGGCTTAATCTTTTTTTCATAAAAGCCACGATAGTATCTGTATACAAATCGGCTCCTCTGCCGTTTAAATGCGCCCTGTCCGAATAGTATTCTGGGTTTTTAAAATATACATCGTTGGTAAAATCGTGAAAAATAACCTTGTTACTGTTACAAATACTTTTCAATTTTAAATAGGAATTCTGTTGGGTATCATCGTTATACCTTGGCGATACAAAAACAAACAATTGAATTTTTTGCCGCTTACATTCATTTATAAACAAATTCAGTGCATTTACATTATCGGCCGATATGCTGTCTGAATATGGCTTAAGCGATGTATGGGTTGAAACCCGGCTGACGTCCATTTTATTATCCAAAGGATTAAATCCCATGACGGTGTTTCCTGATGATAAAAAGTAATGCTGAAATATAGAAACCACCTGGCCATTGTAGCGATATGTTTGAAGATGACTTTTTATTAGCTCCAACCGGTCTTTCTTTTCAATCATATTGCCGATAACATACGATTGTTTTAAATAAGGCAGTAAAATGGAAAGCCTGTTCTTTTCATCTTCCTTTTCACTTAACACATCGCTCGTTACATCTAATACAACAACCTTAGGAACGTGGTGCTGTAATGCCAGTTCAAAAATTGCTGTACTATATAAAAGCCCTTCGCCATCCCGGCCGCCATTAAAACAACTTAGGTGTAAACCATCCTTTATAATCGATGAGTTATAATGATGAGAAGCTCTTGAGCTTCCCAAAACCAACACATCTTCATTTAAATTATACACAACGTGATTAGCGACAGCGTATTCGCCGGAAACCTGGTGTGTAAAAAAATAATAAAGGAACATACCGGCTGCCTGATCAACAGCCACAAAAGCCACAATCATCAATAACAACCTGATAAAAAACTTATTGCTGTTTTCTTTCAACTGCTTCATAATTTAAAACTGAAAGTAAATGAATTGTCCGCCGTCAAAAACTCCAAACAACAGGATTATAAAAACCAACCCTAAATAGGAAGCCATACGGATCCCCCAATTTTCATTGTGAAGAAACCGGAATGAATGAAGGCCATATTCCTGCTTTACTTCGTAAAAAAACAAGGCGGCTATAGCCATCAAGTCATACAAAAAATAAGAAGGTTCGCCTATGAAAAAGCCGGGTTTATAAATAAAAACACCTTTTAACAAACCCAAGGCCTGCTCTAATGATACAGCCCTGAAAAAGATCCAGCTTATAGTAACCAGGAATATTGTAAAAGATATATTTAAGAAATTGGCAAATACTCCGCTGCCTAACCCTAATTTACTTGCTGTTGCCGTCCTCCATTTCTGCGTTACCATTCCGCAGATGAGGTAAAACCCGTGTAAAGCGCCCCAAACAATAAATGTCCAATTTGCGCCATGCCACAAACCGCTGATCATAAACACGGCAAATAAATTTAAATACAACCGGCCTTTGCTAACCCGGTTGCCTCCTAAGGGGATATACACATAATCTTTAAACCACGTAGAAAGTGATATATGCCACCTGCTCCAAAATTCGCTTATGCTTTTTGCAAAATAAGGTCGTTTAAAATTTTCCATCAGTTTAAAGCCCATCACCCTGGCACTGCCTATCGCAATATCCGAGTAGCCCGAAAAGTCGCAATAGATCTGGACGGCAAAAAACAATGAAGCAAGTACAATTGTGGCCGAGCCATGTTCAGGATAATTGTTAAAAACAGTTTTTACATATAAAGATAACCTGTCGGCAACAACAACCTTTTTAAAAAAACCGATCAACATTCGTTTTAACCCTTCAGAAACATCCAGGGCATTAAAATGATGTTCGGTTTTAAATTGCGGTAACAGGTTTTGAGGACGTTCAATAGGGCCGGCAACTAATTGCGGATAAAACATCACGTATAAAGCATAAATACCGAAATGACGTTCGGCCTTTTGATGGCCCCGGTAAACTTCAATAGTATAACTCATGGCCTGAAAAGTGTGAAATGACAACCCTATCGGAAGCAGGATCTGTAAAAACGGAATTGGGTTAGTGTACCCCATCCAGTATAGCAATCCCGATAAATTGGCATTAAAAAAATTAAAATACTTAAATACCGCCAGTACGCCAATATTTGCCGTAAGACTTAATATTAACAAAAGCTTCTTCTTCTTAAGGTCATTAACTTTTTCCAGGTAAATGCCCGCGGTATAGTCGATAATTATTGTAAAAAACAGGATGAGGATATAAATGGCTTTAAAGAACATATAAAAATAGCAGCTTGCTATAAGCAACAGCAGCCACCTAAATTTATGCGGCACCAGAAAATATAAAGCCGTTACCACAGGAAAAAACAGCAGAAAAGTAAATGAGTTAAATATCATCGCCAGGTTCTTTTTGGTTAATTAAACCTAACTGAAAATAAAATGATATAAAATAGCGGCACTGCGATCGTAAATCATTCTGTAAAATCAGGCAACAAACTTCACAGCCAAAATCTGATCAGCACATTGCAAGTTCAGGAATACATGCACTGTAACCCCAAAGTGAATTGATTCTCCAACCATTTGATAAAAAACCTTCAACCGGCTTATCATATAACACAACAACTAAAATGTAAAGCGATTTATATCCTTTTACAGTTTAAACGTGTAAAATGGCGTCAGATTTACAATTTACGGGCAATTGAACTTAGCTCATACTTAATTGATAGTCAATTAAATAATTTTACTCACCAAGTAACAAATAAACTTAATTTATCATTTAAAGACCTAAAACTATGTGCGGAATTGTTGGTTACATCGGATCAAGAGATGCGTGGCCCGTTGTGTTGAACGGCCTCAAACGATTAGAATATCGTGGTTATGATAGCGCCGGTATTGCTATTATAAATAATGTAGGCTTCAGCGTTTATAAAAAAACCGGAAAAGTGGCATGTCTTGAGGAGCACACAGCCGATAAAGACAAGAGCGGGCATATTGCCATAGGACATACCCGGTGGGCCACCCATGGGGCCCCATCTGATGCAAATTCGCATCCGCATAGCTCAAATGATAACCGCCTGCACATTATCCATAACGGGATTATCGAAAATTACCTGATCCTTAAAGAAGAACTGCTTGCTCGCGGGCACACCTTTAAAAGTGAAACAGATACCGAAATCCTGATCCACTTAATTGAGGAAATTCAAAATATCGAACAAACTGATTTATTGGAGGCTGTCCGATTGGCTTTAAATACAGTGATAGGTGCTTACGCTATAGTTATCCTGGACCGGGAAAACCCCGATCAGCTGATCGCCGCCCGAAAAGGCAGTCCATTGGTTATTGGTGTTGGCCATGGCGAATATTTTATTGCATCAGATGCCACTCCTATTATCGAGTACACCAAAAACGTAGTGTATTTAAAAGATAACGAAATAGTACAGGTTAAACCCAGTGGGCTTTTAATAAAGAAGCTTGATAATGTTGTTCAAACCCCATTGATCCAGGAGTTGGAATTAAAACTTGAATCGTTAGAAAAAGGCGGCTTTGAGCACTTTATGATGAAGGAAATCTTTGAGCAGCCGCGTTCTGTAAGGGATTGCATGCGTGGCCGCATCTTTCCGCTTGAAGGCAAGGTTGAGTTAGGTGGCATTAAACAATATACCGACAAGCTTAAAAATGCCGAGCGAATAATTATTATTGCCTGCGGTACCTCGTGGCATGCCGGCCTAACAGGCGAATACCTTATTGAAGAATACGGACGCATTAAGGTAGAAGTTGAATATGCTTCCGAATTCAGGTACCGTAATCCCATAATTACTGATAAGGATATTGTAATGGCGGTATCCCAATCGGGAGAAACTGCCGATACATTAGCCGCCATTGAGATAGCTAAAGAACGGGGTGCAACCATCCTGGGGATCTGCAATGTTGTTGGCGCTTCAATTCCGCGCGTAACTGATGCAGGAGTTTACACCCATGCCGGCCCGGAAATAGGCGTTGCCTCGACAAAAGCCTTTACAGCGCAGGTTACTGTTTTAACTTTAATTGCTTTATATATTGCACAGCACAAAGGTACTTTAACACCAGGCAGGCTCACCAATTTATTAACGGAGCTTGATACCATACCGGATAAAATACAAATGCTGCTGCAGGATAATGAATTGATTGAAGACATTGCCTGCAAAATAAAGAATGCCCCTAACTGCCTGTTCTTAGGACGTGGTTTCGGTTTCC
This sequence comes from Mucilaginibacter sp. P25, assembly GCF_050859465.1. Classification (NCBI taxonomy): domain Bacteria; kingdom Pseudomonadati; phylum Bacteroidota; class Sphingobacteriia; order Sphingobacteriales; family Sphingobacteriaceae; genus Mucilaginibacter; species Mucilaginibacter sp. P25. Next base: position 5,761,046 of record NZ_CP193937.1, read on the forward strand.
CGGTAGCTTTGGAAGGAGCTTTAAAACTGAAGGAGATCTCCTATATCCATGCCGAAGGTTATCCCGCCGCCGAAATGAAGCACGGGCCAATCGCGTTAATTGACGAGCAGATGCCGGTGATCTTCATCGCCACAAAAAACTCATCGTATGAAAAAGTGATCAGCAATATACAGGAGGTTAAAGCCCGGAAAGGAATAGTTATAGCTATTGTCACCCGTGGTGATGTTAAAGTGAAAAACATGGCCGATTACTGCATTGAAATACCCGACGCCGACGAAGCCTTTTTACCACTGCTGGCTACTATCCCGCTACAACTTCTCTCCTATCACATAGCCGTAAAACGGGGCTGTAATGTTGATCAGCCCCGTAACCTGGCCAAATCGGTTACTGTAGAATAATTCGTAATAATTAACCAACAAACTCCATAAAAAAAGCAGGCTCAGGTCTGCTTTTTTTGTGCTGTTACTACTGGGTGTAACAACTGTTATATGAAAGTGTAGCCCAAAATGCCCAACTCAGATGCTTTTTTCTCAACCCTTTACACATGCCTGTATTGCTGCTTTACATGTTCTGTAAAGACTGAGATACAGGTTTACAAAAAAGCGGCAATCAGCTAAAACCGTATACTATCGATGCCCAAATAGATAAATTTGACTAACCAAATAAACCAGTTCAAAATAGTTCCCTAAACTCTCTTAAACTATTGATGATGAAAAAAATTAATATATACTGTTTCATTACAACATTGCTATTGATAACCGGATGTGCCGGAAGTCGGGATCTTGTTTACTTCAGCAACATGGCAAATACGGGTGCTGCAAACAACAATACAAACGGAACAGTAGTCATTCATCAGAAAGACATTTTAAATGTAACTGTTACCAGCTTAAACCCCGAATCGAACATGTTGTTCAATGGCAACAAAAATGTGGGCTTAAACAATCAATCAACCCGCGGCGGATATAAAGTAAACGAAAATGGATTTGTGAATTTACCACTTATAGGTGACTATAAAATTGAAGGGCAAACCATTGAGGAAGCACAAAGCGAAATAGGTAAAAAACTATCGGCTTTTGTTAAAAGCCCGGTAGTTGACATCCAGCTGCTGAATTTTAAAATAAGCGTTATAGGCGAGGTTAACAAACCATCAACATTTATAATAACCGATGAAAATGTAAACTTACTTGAAGCATTAGGTATGGCCGGAGATATGACAGTTTATGGACGCAGGGAAAATGTATTGGTGATCCGCACAGAAAACGGACGCAGAACAATGAACCGCCTTAACCTTAATAAAGTTGAATCAATGGATTCGCCTTACTTCAACCTTAAACAAAATGATATCGTTTATGTGGAGCCCGACAAATCAAAGGCGGTTGAGTATAGCCAAAGCACTCGCTTAGCACCAATAGTAGTAGCCTCAATTTCGGCATTGGCCGTATTGGCGGCAGTACTTTTAAGAAGATAAAATACAGTTTTAGAGATACCTAAGAATAGCTGACATGGATAACAATTTTATTTTAAAAGAACCTTTGCCGGGCAACAAGTTCAGGAACAACGTTAAGCCTTATTTAAATGGCTGGTATTTATTCCTGATAAGCATGGTTATCTGTTTTGCAGCAGCCTGGACATACCTTAACTATGTTACCCCGCTGTATAAAATAACAAGTACACTGCAAATCCCCGATGATAAAAAAGGCGATGGTATTTTAAAAGCTACTGCTTTCAGTGACCTGAACATGTTTCAGGAAACTAAAACCGTAGATAATGAAATGGAGGTATTGCGATCAAAAGATTTGATTTATAGCGTATTCAAAAAACTTAACCTGGAAACTTCCTATTTTGATGAAAGCGGCTTTAAAGTAAAAGAACTGTATGGTAATGAGCTGCCTTTCACCGTTACGATAAAGAGAATAGGGAAAACCGGCTATTTGAAAAAACTATATATCCAGCCATATTCACAAAGTAAGTTTTTGTTAAAAGAGGAAACCAAAACATGGATTTACAGCTATAACCAACTGGTTAATCACAAGGATTATTCCTTTAAAGTAGAAAAAGGCCCGGCCCGTGCAGATAACGAAACCCCTATACTGATCCAGTTTAAAAACCTTACCGGGCTGGCAGCAGCTTACAGCGCTGGATTATTACAGGTTAACCCTGTAGTTAAAGAATCAAACACCTTAACCTTAAGCCTGGTTGATGCTGTGCCCGAAAGAGGGATTGATATTCTTAACAACATCATATCTACCTATAATGCCGAAAACGTTGTTAAGAAAAACGTTACAGCCGTAAACACCATATTATTCATTGATAAACGATTACATGATTTAGAACAGGACCTGTCATACACCGAAGGTGACATTGAAACTTTCAAGCAAAGGAATGGAGCTGCAGAGATCAATGCAAGCACACAGGTAAATCTGACAAAATCTGCGGAATATAATCAACTGCTTGAAGAATCAAATACTCAGTTGGGTATTGTGAATTCCATTGAAGCATATTTAAAAAACTCGGCTAACCAATATGATGCTGTACCCAGTACCATGGGATTGAAAGATCCGGCGTTAAATACACTGGTTAGCCGTTTCAACGACCTGCAATTGGAAAGGAACCGCATGCTGGGCAGCGCAAACCTAGCCAACCCTCTTATTCAAAACCTGAGCAGCCAGATAGCCAGCCTTCGCGTAAATATCATGGAAAATCTCAATAATATTAAAAAAGGCTTTTCTATTAGCCACAAATTACTTAGTCAAAATTCTGCACAGTATGACTCCCGCATCCGCTCTGTCCCGTCGCTTGAACGGGGGCTTTTGCAGCGGAGCCGTGAACAGGGGGTAAAAACTAATTTATACCAGTACCTGTTGCAAAAAGAGAAGAAACAGCGTTGTCGCTATCAGCTACAATTCCTTCATCGCAATTGATTGATAAACCTGCCGCTAATCCGATAGCTGAATTTCCTAAGCAACAACTCACCTATTTATTCGCTATTATAGCCGGGTTGTTCATACCGGGAATTTTCATCTTCCTGAAAGATAAATTTAGCCTGAAAATCAGGAATCAGTCAAGCCTGTTGAATATAAAGGGAGTAAAGATCCTAGGCGAATTATGCCATAATAACGAAGGTCAAAGCCCGGTAGTAATTTCTAACGGTAGCAATACCAACATTTCAGAACTATTCAGGTATATCAGGAGCAATATTGGCTTCCTGAACCAGGGAACGCAGCACAAAACGATGCTTGTTACATCGTCTATGAAAGGCGAAGGCAAAACCTTTTTTAGCATCAACCTGGGCTTAACGCTTGCCATGCTCAATAAACGCGTATTAATTATGGAGTTTGATTTGCGTAAGCCCGATTTGCTTAAAAATATCAACATGGAGCAAACCAAAGGCATTACAGATTTTTTAATGGGTGACACCAATTCACCGGCCGAATGCATCCAGGCCTATAATGAATCAGATAACCTTTTTGTAATGGGGAGCGGTAGTAAAGCAATTAACCCTGCCGAGCTATTGTCAGATAAACGGCTTGACCTGCTTTTTAACTGGTGCAAAACTGAGTTTGATTATATCGTACTTGACACATCGCCTGTTGGTGCCGTTGCCGACGCTTTTAGCCTGGCCAAATACGCCGAGTTGAGTATTTATATTGTACGGTATAACTATACTAATACCGAGCAATTAAGTATCCTCAGAGATATTTATGATAATGATAAACTAAATAACCTTATGGTAGTGTTTAACGATGCGAAAAAAGAAAACCGGGAGGCCTATGCCTATGGCGGTTATGGATACGCATCAGCATATGGCAGTTGATAACCATCATTTTTACAATGGTATAAGGTTAATGCTAATTTGTGTTTTAAACTTTTAGTTAGACTGTTTATTTGATCGCCGCTGTTCCATGTGACTGGATTGGCGGAGCCGTAAGCAACATAAGTTGCAGTTGTTATGAACCAATAACCGGGTAAAACCGGAGAACTTTATAAGCCGTTAGCTTGCCTTTTTACCGCCTGACCAGTGTGACTGGATTGGCGAAGCCGCAGAGAGACTAGAACGCCTGTTATATTCTATAATAAACGGGAAAAACCGGCGAATATTATAAACCATTAGTTCGATTATTTTTTATTAACCGCCTAACCATGTGACTGGATTGGCGGAGCCACAGCCAACACAGGCTGCGTCTGTAATAAATCAGATAACCAGGTTAGTAATTTTCAAATACTATTTTTTAAAACCATCATCACTTGCGCCATGTGAGTGAGTTGGCGAAGCTATAATAAGCCCTTATTAATTCCCCGATCCAACTTTATTCATTTTATGGAAACCCAATTAAGAACACCGCAATTTCGCATGACAAATTATCATGAAAAAAAATGGCTTGTTATTTACACCAAGCCCCGATGGGAAAAAAGGTGGACAAGCTTTTAAAGCAAAATGGCATTGAATGCTATTGCCCGGTCAGAGATGTAGTAAGCCAATGGTCTGACAGGAAAAAGGAGATCAGTGTCCCTCTGTTTAGCTCCTACGTATTTGTTCATGTCGATGCTTATGAGCAGTCAAGGGCACTTTATGTAATGGGGGCGTTAGGCTTTGTTTACTATATGGGTAAACCTGCTGTAGTGAGGGACAACGTAATAGACGAGATCAGGACAAATCTTGTACGCTACAAAGACATGGAAATTGTGAGCCTTAACAACCTCACTGTTGGTGATACAGTTAAAATAAAAGATGGCGCTCTTGTAAATCAAATGGGTAAGGTGCTGCAGATACAGGGCAAAAATGTATTAATGATTTTTGAAACCATCAATTGCGCTTTGGTAACACGTGTTTCAATCCAAAACTTATCAGTTCATAACATCAGCAGAAATCATGAAAATTGAGAATTACCAACCTAAATTAGGCATTATCGGTCTTGGTTATGTAGGCTTGCCCCTGGCCGTTGAATTTGCAAAAAAATACAAAGTTATTGGCTATGATATTAATGTAAGTCGCATTAATGAGCTCAAATTGGGCATTGACCACACTTTAGAGATCGACTCTGACCAATTAAATGCAGTAATTACGCCTGTTTGCACAACCGCAACCGGTTTATACGTTACTGATGAAATTGAAAAACTACAGCAATGTTCCATATTCATTGTAACTGTGCCAACCCCTGTTGATAAAAATAACCGGCCGGATCTCTCTCCGTTAATAAATGCCAGCAGGGTTGTAGGCAAAGTGTTAAAAAAGAATGATATCGTAGTTTACGAATCAACCGTATATCCTGGGGTAACAGAAGATGAATGTATGCCTATTTTAGAAAAAGTATCGGGGCTTACCTATAATGTTGATTTTTTTGCAGGCTACTCGCCTGAAAGGATCAATCCCGGAGATAAATTACATACCGTTTCAAAAATCCGCAAAATTACATCAGGCTCTACTCCGGAAACAGCCGAAACTGTAGATAAGCTTTACCAATCAATTATTACAGCCGGCACATTTAAAGCGCATTCGATAAAAGTAGCTGAGGCTGCCAAGGTAATTGAAAATGCGCAACGCGATATAAATATTGCATTTGTGAACGAGCTGGCCATGATCTTTAATAAACTGGGTATCGATACCCATAAAGTATTGGAGGCAGCGGGCACTAAATGGAACTTTCTGAATTTTCGCCCGGGCCTTGTTGGCGGCCACTGTATCGGGGTTGACCCATATTATCTTGCACAAAAGGCCCAGGAAGCAGGTTATCACCCTGAAATTATTTTGGCTGGTCGGCGTATCAACGACTCTATGGGTGCATATGTTGCCGATCAGTTTATTAAACAGATGATTTGTCGCGGTACTTCAATAACAGATAGTGAGGTGCTTATACTTGGTTTCACATTTAAAGAAAACTGCCCCGACGTAAGGAATACCCGTGTGATAGACATTGTTAAACGGTTGAAGGAGTATAAGGTAAAAGTGCATATCCATGATCCCTGGGCCAACGCGGCACATGCTAAAAAAGAGTATGGCATCATCTGCGAAAACGGCGAATCAAAAACCCGTACCTATGATGGGGTTTTACTTGCGGTTGCCCATGAGGAGTTTAAAGAAATGAATGTAAAAGCGCTTTGCAAACCTAATGCCGTATTGTATGACCTGAAGGCGTTTTTACCGGAAGAGGTTGTTAACGCCCGGCTTTAAAAATTATGAGCTATAAACAAAGAGCGGTATCTGGCATAGTGTGGGCGCTATGGCAGCAATTAAGTTCAAAAGTGGTAAGCTTTGGCATATCCATATTTCTGGCACGGATTCTGGAGCCATCACAATTCGGTTTGATAGCTATGCTGTATCTTTTTATATCGGTAGGCAATAGTCTTTTGGATGGCGGCCTTACTGCTTCGCTGATCCGCACAACCGATGCCGATCAGCGCGATTATTCAACCGTCTTCTATTTTAATATCATTGGCAGCAGTATCCTTTACCTGATACTTTTTATAACAGCGCCGCTTATCGCTGCTTTTTATCATCAACCGTTGTTAACCTCTGTTGTGCGGGTTTACACCTTAATTTTGATCATAAACGCATTTTTTGGTGTACAAAGCACCTTGCTGGTTAAGGATCTGAAGTTTAAAAAACAAACTAACATTCAAATCCCATCGGCTATTGGCGGCGGAATATTAGGCATCATACTTGCAAAATTAGGATACGGCGTTTGGAGCCTTGTTTGGATGGGTTTATGCACCTCATTTTTATCAACAGCCATACACTGGATCACCTCAAGCTGGAGACCAGCGCTGATCTTTGATAAAGCATGCTTTAAGAAACACATTCATTTTGGTTATAAAATGACATTATCGGGTTTAATTGATACCGTTTATCAAAACATTTACCTGATAATCATAGGTAAGTTCTTTTCGGCAGCCCAGCTTGGCTACTACAGCCGGGCCGATTCGATAAGCCAATTACCGATAAGTAACATTTCAGCTGCTATAAATAAGGTTACCTACCCAATGTTTGCCGAAATATCAGACGACCCGGTACAGTTAAAAAATGTTTATAAACGACTCATGCAACAGGTAGTATTCTGGAATGCACCGGCACTCATCATGCTGTGTATCATTGCCAAACCACTGTTTCATATTTTACTAACAGACAAGTGGTTACCGGCCGTCCCTATTTTCCAGTTACTGTGTATTGGAGGTATCATGTATCCCCTGCACTCATACAACTTAAATGTGCTGAAAGTGATGGGGCAAAGCGCGCTGTTTTTAAAGTTGGAAGTTATTAAAAAAGTTTTGAGCGTTGTCGGGATCCTGTGTTTTATCCCCTTCGGCATCTATGGCTTGTTATATTTCCAATTATTTTTTAATGTAATAGCCTATTATATCAACTCTATTTACAGCGGGCGTTTAATTGACTACCCCGTTACCGAGCAAATAAAAGATATTTTGCCTACAGTGGTGTTAGCCGGAGGCATTGGCCTCTGCTGTTATTTCCTCGACAAGTTGGTGATCAATGATTTTTTCATCCCAACTATGCAAATTGGCATATTACTCATAGTATTCATCGCGGTTTATTATAGTGCCAGTTTGTTAATTAAGCTCTCCGCTATTAAAGATTTTAACCAATTAATCCTAAAAAGATGATTCCAGTAACCAAACCATTTCTCCCTGCCGAAAAGGAATTCAGAGCCTATGTTAAAAGTATCTGGGAAAGGCAATGGCTCACTAACAACGGGCCCCTTGTAAACACGCTCGAATTAAAGTTAAAGCAATACCTGGGCGTTAGTCATATGCTGTTTGTAACAAACGGTACAATAGCTTTACAACTGGCCATCAAAGCACTTAACTTAAGCGGAGAAATTATCACAACGCCATTTTCATTTGTTGCTACTACAAGCACCATAGTATGGCAGGGTTGCGAACCTGTATTTGTGGATATCGATCCTGAGACACTGAATATTGATCCGGCTAAAATAGAAGCGGCCATCACACCCAACACATCGGCTATACTGGCAACACACGTATTCGGTAACCCATGCGATATAACAGCCATACAGGCTATTGCTGATAAACATAACCTTAAGGTGATCTATGACGCCGCACATTGCTTCGGTACTTTTTATAAAAACCGCTCCATATTTGAATATGGCGACATCAGTGTAACCAGCTTTCACTCAACCAAATTATATCACACAATCGAAGGCGGCGCTGTATTTACCCAGGATCCGGAGTTATTAAAAACCATGGCACTGATGCGCAACTTCGGATATTCAGGTGTTGATACTTTCTCGGAGGAAGGCATCAACGCCAAAAACAGCGAGTTTCACGCAGCAATGGGTTTATGCAACCTGCGCCATGTTGACGAGATACTTAAAAAAGAAAGTATTTGTATGAGCAATATCTGCAGCGCCTGGAAAACCTGAATGTTCAGTTTCAAAAACTTGAAAACGAACAGGATTACAATTATGCATATTTCCCGGTCGTTTTTCAAACAGAGGCGCTGATGCATCAAAGTAAAGCAAAATTAGAGTTAGCACAGATTTATTGCAGGAGGTATTTTTACCCCTCACTATCATCATTGCCATACGTAAAAAGCCAACCAATGCCTGTTTGCGATTCGATAGCTTCAAGGGTGGTTTGCCTTCCCTTATACCATACGCTATCGCTGTCAGATCTTGACCTTATTTGCAGGTTACTGCTCCGTGCACAAAACTTCGACAACAACTTTAAACCGAAACATTTTGGCACACTGGTGACTGATAAAATTGAATCTGAAATAAATGTTAGGGCGGCGAATGTAAATGGAACGGTATGAATGATGATGAAATAATGGTAAGTATTATCTGTATTACTTACAACCATGAAAAATTCATTTCCGAGGCTATCCGAAGCTTTTTGATGCAGAAAACCAACTTTAAGTTTGAGATCATCATTGGCGACGATTGCTCGACAGATAAAACCCAGTCAATAATTAAATTTTACTCAGAAACCTATCCCGGCAGGATCAAGCTTATAGCCTCCCCTGCCAATTTAGGCACACATAAAAACTTAATTAATTGTGTTACACAGTGCAGGGGCAGGTACATAGCTCTTTGCGAGGGCGACGACTACTGGATAAATGAATATAAACTGCAAAAGCAGGTTGATTTTTTAGAAAACAATGCCGACTTCGTTATTTGCTGCCATTACCACAAAGTGATAAACGTTAATAACAAAACACTTTACGTACACCCTAACCCAACACCACTGATACATACATATGCCGATTTGCTGGCGGGGAAACAGGAAGAAACAAAAACGGCAACAGTTGTTTATCGCAATATTCCCGAAACCCTTCAGTTATTCACTGCCCCCTGGTTTTTTGAATGTTTTGCCGGAGATAAAATGTTTAAGCTATGGGCCACTCAGCATACTGGCGGTAAAATTTACGTAATACCCGAGGTAATGAGCTGTTACCGCAATCATGAGGGCGGCGTATGGAGCATGATCAACGCCAAAGCACGTATGGAAATGGTTATAAGTGATTTCAATTTAATCATCAAAAATTTCACATACTCCGCGATCGCTAAAAAAAGACTTTTGCTGCTTTATATAAAACGCTATCTGCTTTTTGAATTACAAAACAAGCGGTTTCGTAAAGCGTACGATACGGTAAAATACCTCCTATAACTGCCAGCGCATTTAACATTAACATGAACATACAAGCCGCCCCCTTTTCAAAACCCGTTCTGTTTTTCATTATTCCGTCGCTTAAAGGCGGAGGAGCAGAAAGAGTTATCATTTCGCTTGCTAATTATTTTAATAAAAACAACTTCCAGTCGGTACTTATTTCTTTAAACAATGATGTTCCAGCATATGAAATTGATGACGATGTTAAGGTATTTTACCTAACTGACCGTCAAAAAAGCTCATTTATTTACAGGTTGTATCATATTGCCGAAACTTTTTTTAAACTTATCAAGTTATTGCGGACTCAAAAACCGGTGTGCGCTTTATCGTTCATTACATCCGCCAATGTTTGGACTGGCATTACCTGTTGGTTAACCCGGGTGCCTTACATTGTTTCAGAGCGCACTTCGCCCGATAGAAGTGTTATCAGGTTTAACTATTTACGTAAACAACTGGCTTTAAACTTATATAAAAGAGCCGAAGCAGTTGTAGTAAGTGCTAAAGGAGTAGAGGACTGCCTGCTTAAGGATAAAGACTTTAAAGTACTCACTAATATCGTGCGCATAACAAATGCTGTTACTATTTTCCCATTACCGTCAGAGGAGAAGGTTCACCATCGGAGGTTTATTTTGGGGGTTGGCCGTTTGGCTTATGTAAAAGGCTTTGATATCCTTATTGAAGCCTATGCAAAATCAGGCCTTACCGACGTCGATCTGATAATCGTTGGCGATGGCGAAGAACGCGCTAACCTTGTTTGCCAGATCTTTAATCTCGGGTTAAGAGAACGGGTGTTGCTGCCTGGCAGCAAAAACAACCTCCAGGATTATTATAACCAGGCCGAAATGTTTGTTTTGCCATCGCGCAACGAGGGATATCCCAACGCTTTAGTTGAGGCTATGAGCTTCGGATGCCCTTCTATAGCAGTTGATTGCAATTTTGGACCTTCGGAGATTATCAATAACGGCAAAAATGGAATACTGGTAAAGAGAGGGTCAATAATTGATTTAGCCGATGCAATGCACCGCTTGGCCGGCGACGAAGTTTTAAAAACAACTCTTGGAAATCAGGCCCGCGTAATATCTCAAACCAACCATCCCGATAAGATCCTGGGAGAATGGGAAACGTTAATCAAAAAGCACATTGCTGCAACTGCAACAGCGGCACAACTAACAAACAGCCAACCAGCTTTATAAAACTATCAAACTGTTAATATGCTACAGTACTTAATTCGTTTGGATGATTTATGCCCGACAAATAACCTCCAAAAATGGGAGCGTTTCTTCATCCTGTTTGACAAGTATGACATAAAACCCATAATTGCTGTTATACCGGCAAATAAAGACCCAAAGTTAAAAGCCTGCGGTAATTTCAATCCTTACTACTGGCAGTTGGTGCGCGAACTTCAAAATAAAAATTATGTGATAGGCATGCACGGTTTTGATCATTATTACATAAATCACAACTCCGGCCTACTGAAGATGAATAACCGGTCGGAATTTGCAGGCTTACCATTGCAAACACAAAAAGAAAAAATAAGAAAAGCGGCCGAAATTTTCAAACGTGAAAATATCAACCCCACTGTTTTTATTGCCCCTGCACATACTTTTGACCGTAATACATTGCTTGCTTTACACGAATACACCAACATTAAAATAATAAGTGACGGCCTGCTTAAGTCACCTTATGTAAGATTTGGCTTTAATTGGGTACCTGTTCAACTATCAGAAGTTGAACAAAAAACAAAATACACCTGGACATTCAATTATCATCCCGAAACCTGTTCTGACAAAACATTTGCTGAGCTTGAAATTTTCTTAGAAAAAAACCATCACGTTTTTGTTTCATTGGATGACCTCGATTTTTCAAATTATACCTGGGCAGATGCCCTTGCCGAAAAATATTGCATTTATAAACGATTAGCCCGTGATTACGCTCAAAAAGCAATCGCTTTTTTGGAACGGGTCCCCGCCGGAAACTAACTCTATTAAACCTGATATGAAAATTTCTTTTGCGCCACCTTACATTGACCAGGCTGTTATAAACGAGGTTATGGACACGCTTAACTCTGGCTGGATAACCACCGGACCCAAAGTAGCCGCACTTGAACAGCAAATGAAGCAGCTTACAGCTTCGGATGCAGCTGTTTGCGTAAACTCTTGGACATCAGGAGCTATCCTAATGCTGAAATGGTTCGGCATAAAGGAAGGCGACGAGGTTATCATACCAGCATACACCTATTGTGCTACCGCCTTAAGTGTACTGCATTGCGGGGCTACGCCGGTGATAGTTGATGTTGATGACGATTGCTGCATCTCCACAGAAGCTGCAATCAAAGCAATAACCCCAAAAACAAAAGCAATTATTGCTGTTGACATAGCCGGCTGGCCATGCAACTACGAAGAATTAAAGGCGATTATCAATAAACCTGAAATTAAAAAACTATTTGTTGCTGAAAGTCCCAAGCAAAAGATTTTAGGTAGGATCCTCTTAATTGCCGATGCAGCGCACTCAATCGGTGCAACCATAAATGAATTACCGGCAGCAAAGTATAGTGACGTATCGATATTTTCTTTTCACGCGGTGAAAAACATCACTACAGCCGAAGGAGGTTGTATCTGCATCAATTTGCCTGCCTGCTTTAATCCGGCCGAGGAACACCGGTATTTAAAACTATATACTCTTAACGGCCAAACCAAAGATGCCTTTACCAAAAGTAATGGCGGCGGCTGGAAATACGACATCCTGTTTATGGGCCTCAAAATCAACATGCCCGACATTTGTGCAGCAATAGGCCTCGGCCAACTCAGAAATTATGAAGCCAGCTTGCTCCCTATGCGCAAGCATGTTGCATCCATATATTGTAACAGGTTCAAATCGATGGACTGGTTTATTGAACCACCACTAAAAAACGAGCAAAGGGAATCATCCTACCACTTGTTTGCCCTGCGCATCAAAGGCATATCAGAGGCACAGCGTGACCATATAATTGAAAGCATTATGGCTGAAGGGATCATGGCCAATGTACATTTTACCCCGCTGCCAATGCTTACTCTTTTTAAAGATCTGGGTTATAAGATAGCTCAGTATCCATCAGCTTATGCCCTTTACGCAAATGAAATCTCATTGCCCATTTATCCTCAACTTACCGGCGAGCAGATTGATTTCATAGTTACTACGGTAATAAACTCAGTAAACTCTGTGCTGGAAGAATGTAAAGAACTTGCAAAAGTTGAATTATAAAATAGAGTTATGATTAAACGGCTTTTTGATATTGGCATATCACTTATAGCACTGATAATGTTGCTGCCATTGTTTATTTTAATTGCCATAGCTATTAAAATAAATTCGAGGGGAAGCGCATTTTATAAACAAACAAGGGTTGGGAAAGATGGAAATGAGTTTGAACTGTTCAAATTCCGCACCATGTACATAAACTCGGACAAGGCCGGATTACTAACCATAGGTAGTAAAGATTACCGGATCACCAGTGTTGGTTACTGGCTCAGGAAATATAAACTTGATGAACTGCCGCAATTACTAAACGTGTTAAAAGGTGACATGAGCTTTGTTGGCCCGCGCCCCGAAGTACGGAAATATGTAAACCTGTATACACCAGCTCAACTAAGGGTATTAAGTGTTAAACCAGGAGTAACAGACTGGGCATCTATCAAATATTTTGATGAAAATGATATCCTGGCCGGCAGCGATGATCCTGAAGATATGTATATCAAGGTAATAGTTCCATCAAAGATCAGCAAGAACCTCGAATACATTGACAACCAGGATCTTCTCATGGATCTGAAGATTATATTTTCTACAATAAAACGAATTTTTCAATAGCACCACTTTATTATGCTGCTTAAAAAGTGCCTCTTTTACGGTTTAATGCTCTTCTATCTGTACACACTTGCTTTTAACATTTTCATGACAGATACTTTGAGGATTCCTGCGCCTGTAATTTTTTGCATGCTGCTATTCTTTGTGCAAAAACCTTTGCTGGATTTCGGCTATACCAAGGAGTTAATAATTTTTTTAATCGGCGTTTTTTTATACCAGGTAGTAGGGATGAGCAATTATATTACCTTTTTTGCCATTCTCCTTACTATAATACCATGTTCGTTATACTTTAATTATTTTGTAGGTGCAAATAAATCGCGCTATTACGCTTCAATATTAATGTTCTTCTTTTTGCTCATGTGCTCTATGATCATTATGGTACTTGATCACAGCATGGCAGGCACCATTGACCCGATCAGGAGCATGCTTTTGGGCGAACCGGTTAAACAAAGCCCTGCAGGGCTGGCAGTAACACAATTTAACTTCGGATACCAGGTTGTGGCCATTACAACGTTTGCCTTCATTGCCTCATGTACCACAGGGCAATATCTTATAGTAAGGGTTTTGGTTTTAGCAGCCTGCGTTGCCTGCATTTACCTCGGCATGAACAGGTCGGCATTTATAAGCTTTGGAGCCGGTGTAACGCTCTTTCTGTTTATTTACTATCGCTATAGAGCCGTTTTCCTGGTTGCAGCTACAGTGATCATATGTTTTGGTTTGTACACTTATGTATTAAAAGATAACACTGACGATAAAAACAACATCCTGTCAAAAAATCAGGCTAAAGAGGCCAATGATTTTAACAGGGCCGACATGGCTGCCGAAAACCTTAAAATATTTGCAGATTATCCTTTCGGGCTTATATTTTATGGCAAAACCTGGAACGACGTAACTTACCGAAACCCCTTGTTTACATTCGGCCTGTCATCGCACAATGCCTACCTGATGTTTATTACCCTGCTCGGCCCGTTTTTGGGGCTGGGGTTGCTATGGGCCATATATTACAAAACTGTCCGACTGTTTTGGCAAACTATAAAAAACGTAAAACATAAAGGGAGTGCAATTTATGTAGCTATATTTTTCACATTCATAGCAATTTCATTAAATGCGCTGTCGCATAACGGGTGGCTGATGAGCGTGGACGGCCCTACTATATTTATTTATTTCGCCGTATTACACTACAACAGGTTAAAAGACCCCGTAAAACAAACCGAACCAGTGCAGGAAGAATTAGCTGTCGCTTAAAACTTGATCCAGATTTTTATTTATAATGAGAAAGAAGATTTTCCTTGTTCTTGGTTCCCTTGGTACAGGTGGTTCTGAGCGTGTTTACTGGCTGCTATCGCAATATTTCAACAAGCCCGATTATGAGGTAGTTGTAGTGTTACTTAATGGAGACGAGTGCAGTTTCTCAACAGAAATAGCAGGTATCAGATTTTTAAACCTGAAAACAATAAAAGCTTCATGCTCATTTTTTAAACTTCGCAAGCTGCTGAAAGATGAAAAACCATACGCTGTTTTTTCAACTACTGATCATATTAATATCCTGGTAGCCTTTGTTTCAATGTTTGTTAAAGTGCCTAATTTAATAGCCAGGGCATCTAACAATCCGCAACAAATGGCGCAGTTTTACGAATTTAAATCCCGCTTTTACAATTACTTTTCAAGGTTTTTGTTTGTGCGCTTTAACTCAATAGTTTGCCAGTCTGAAGAAATGAAGCAATCCATAGCCCGGTTTTATAATATTAACCTAAACAAGCTTATTGTTATTCATAACCCGGTTATTATAACGAACGCAATAAAACCTCAAAATCAAATTTCAGGATTAAAGAGGCTTATTGCAGTTAACCGGCTCATCAAAGAGAAGGGATTATTTCGCTTGCTTGAGGTTATGAAAGCACTACCTCAAAACTATGTTCTAACTATAGCCGGCAAGGGCCCGCTGATGGATACCTTAAAAGCAGAGGTACAAAATATTGGCCTCAACGAACGCGTGAAGTTCATCGGCGAAATTAAAAATGTTGCCGATGTTATTTCTAAGCATGACTTACTGGTTTTAAGCTCATTTACCGAAGGCTTCCCTAATGTAGTGCTCGAAGCACTGTCGGTAGGCGTTCCGGTAGTTACATTCAGAGTTGGCGGGGTTAACGAACTGATAAGGGAAGGCTTTAACGGTTTTATAGCCGAACAAAATGATCTTTGCACACTACGCCATCAAATTATCAGGGCATGCAATCAAACCTGGCAGCATCCTAATATCAAAGCCGATATCGTTGATCGCTTTAGTCTCGAGAAAATAGGCATGGAATATGAAACCCTGCTTGCTAATTAAACAAAACTATTAACCCCTAACGTTTTTTTATGTGCGGCATTTACGGATCAACAGTGAGGTATGACGATAACATCATATTTCAAAAACTGGCAAGGGCCGATTTCAGGGGCCCCGATTATTCTGGCTTTGAACACAATGGTCCGGTTACCTTAGGCCATAACCGGTTGGCTATTGTTGATCTGGATCACCGGTCAGATCAACCCTTAACTTACAAACACCTTAAAGTTGTATTTAATGGCGAAATCTACAACTATAAAACCTTAAAGATAAAGCTCACCGCCCTGGGTTACAGATTCCAGACCGATTCGGATACAGAAGTTATTACAGCCGCCTATCTTGAATATGGCGAAAACTGTGTTAACCATTTCAACGGCATGTTTGCCTTTGTAATTTTTGACACCCGCACGCTCCAGCTTTTTGGCGCCCGCGACAGGCTTGGCAAAAAACCATTTTACTATACCCAAAATGGTTTAGATTTTGAATTTGCCAGCCAGCCATCGCAAATATGTATAGGCCGGAATGTTACTATTAATGAACAAGCTATTAACGAATATTTTGTATGGGGATACGTTCCCGAACCCAAATCGGCCTGGAACGAAATCCAAAAGCTTGAGGCCGGGCATTCATTTTGTTTTGATTGCAACACGGGCAGTTTCAGAACAAGAAAATACTGGGAACTGGACTTAAACCATGCCGAACGCTATGAAGGAGTATACCAGCAAGCACAGGCCGATTTAACCCGACTGATTACTAACGCTGTTGATATACGCATGCATGCCGACGTGCCGCTTGGTGTATATCTTTCAGGCGGCATCGACTCATCACTTGTTGCGGCCATAGCTTCAAAAAACTATAACAATGTAAAAACCTTTTGCATAAAATTCAGAGAAAAAGGTTTTGATGAAAGCGTTTTTGCCCAAAAAATTGCCGATCATTTAAAAACAGACCATCATACAATTGAATGTAATAAAGAAGAAGGCCTCGAACTGATTGAGAGTTTCGGCCGCTATTATGATGAGCCTTTTGCCGATTCAAGCGCCATCCCATCCCTGCTGTTAAGTAAACACACCAAAAAACACGTTACTGTGGTTTTAAGCGGTGATGGTGGCGATGAAAGCTTTTTAGGATACAGCCGTTACAAATGGTTTAACATGGTTAATCAGCTGTTTAAATGCCCGTTGGCGCTGCGTAAAAGAATAGCCGATATAATTAGCATCTCCCCTAACTATCGCCATAAGTTAATTGCAATGGGGATCTGCAATCCGGAGGTTAAATCACTTTACGGGCTTATGCTGGGCGGCCTGGAATACTCATGGCTCGAAAATCCTAACATTGGCCTGCAGGTTCCGTTCATGGATATCTGGTCGTCAAAATCAACAAGCATGCTTCAAAAGCTGTCGGCGTTTGATACCAAGACCTATTTAAACGGTGACATAAATACTAAGGTCGACAGGGGCACAATGGCCTTTTCGTTAGAAGCAAGGGCGCCGCTTATGGATTACCGGGTAATTGCATTTGCTCAAACCCTGCCCGACAGCTATAAGTTTAAATACGGCATTCAAAAAAGGATTTTGAAAGATATCCTATACCAATATGCGCCGGCACAGCTGTTTGACAGGCCAAAATCCGGCTTTACAATGCCGCTAAGCCATTGGTTTAAAAACGAATTGAGAGATCACGTAATGGACCATCTTTCAATCAGCGAGTTAAAGAACATCCCTGGTATTAACGTACAAAAATCGTTTGCCATGATAAACGACCACATGAGCGGCAAATGGAACAGGGCAACGCAGATCTGGAAACTGCTTGTGTATACACAATGGCTTAAAGATCAGCGTTCAAAAGCAATTTCAACATACCAGGTAGCTTAAAATACTCTAAACCTTATGATCCAGATTAACAACAGGGCTATGCGTATAGTACCATACACAGTTGTGTGGTTTGCCGCTAAGCCAAATTTATGGGGCTGCCTGTTAAAATACTATAAACAAAGTAAAAGCAGTGAAGCTGTTCCGGGATATCGCAAAGAGGATTTTTTTACCAAAATAATTGATATAACCGTACCTGTACCTGATATTGAAGCCAATTTTGATAAAAACACATCTTACGAAATACGCAGGGCCATTAAAGATGGCGTATCAACCGTGATGGGTACCGGCATTAAAGCCTTTATTGACTTTTACAATGCATTTGCAGTTACCAAAGGCCTGAAAAAAATTAATAAAGAATTTTATAAATACAAGCCGCACCTGTTTATCACCAAAGCGGTTTACCAGGATCAGGATATTGTTATGCACGCTTACATCCGCGATCATTCATCACAAAGAGTAAGGCTATTGCATTCGGCTTCCCTGTTCAGAAATGAAAATGACAGCCAGTTAAGGGCTGTTACAGGCCGGGCAAACCGCCTGCTGCATTTTGAAGATATCCGCTTTTTTAAACAGCTTGGGTTTAAAATATATGATTTGGGTGGCTATGCTTACAATACATCGGATACCGAACTTTTAAAGATCAACAAATTCAAAGATAGTTTTGGCGGAAGCCTGCTGCAGGAAACCGACTATCTGCCTATGTCACTAACACTCCTGTCATTTTTTAAAAAAAATTCGATTTATGAAAGACCTTATCTCCTCATTCATTTCATTTATTCACAAAGTGTTTAGTTATGACAAATGGAATATAGGTTATATATCACAATCTCCCGAAAACCTTATCCACACTCAGCAGCTAAACGGAAAAATCAATTGGTTATCAGAAGATAAAGTGGATTATACAGCCGATCCTTTTACTGCAAATATCAATGGCCGTTTACATCTCTATTATGAAGAGCTTAATTTCTGGAAGGGAAAAGGCGAGATCATGATGACCGATGACATGCATTTCAAAAACAAGAAAAAGTAAATGGCATCATGGAAGACGAAATACACCTCTCTTATCCTCACATGTTCACTGACAGTAACCGGCTATACTGTATTCCGGAAACAGGCAGAGCTAAACAGGTGGCTCTTTATCAAATTGATATGAATAACCCTTATAAGTTTGAAAAGATTAGGGTGTTGCTGGAAGGCCAGGCATTTGTTGACAGTTCCATTATCCATTACAACAACAAATACTGGCTCTTTACAAGTGTTTCGGGAGAACACGGTGTACTGTATTTATTTTATGCCGATACCCTCGACGCTCCATTTAAGGCACATAAACAAAACCCGATAAATGTGGCGTCAAACGTGAGCCGGTCGGCAGGCAGGTTATTCGTTGTTGGTCAAAAGCTTTATATGCCCAGCCAAAATCCAAAAAGGTGTTATGGCGGCTCTGTAATGATCAATGAAATAACCACTATAACCGAAACAGATTTTCAATACCATACTGCTTTTGAACTACTTCCCCAGGCACCTTATGATGAAGGATTGCATACTATAAATTTTGAAGATGGATTATTAATTGTTGACGGAAAACGCAAAGTATTGAGTGCAATGGGGCCATTTAAAAAAGTGATCAGGAAGCTGAAGAGCCTTAATAATCCCAACTAGTGCCCAAGATGAAGCCTAAATTACTTTTTGTTTCAATTACCAACAAGGCAAACGGAGCCGAGAACGTACTGTTACAAGCCGCCCGTGCAAGTAACGCTTCTCTGCTATTTTTAAAGAAAGTTGAAAGCGGCGGGTTAAATATCCCCAGCGATCAACAAGTTGAATATGTGAGCAACGGAAGCATATTAAGTGGCTTTTCCAGGTTAATAAAAAGCTTAAGCCCCTACCGCACAGATCATATTATTTTTAGTACACATCCTTACTTAAATGCTTTCCTTGGTTTTTTAAAACGCATTGGATATTTAAAATCAAAACTCATAGTAAGGGAATGCTCATCTGTTTTAACCAGGTACAGCGGTTTAAAAAAATTGAGTTACCAGATAGCGTATCGGCTTGGCTACCCAGGGGCAAATTTGGTTGTATGCCAAACCAGCAGCATGCGGGATAGCTTTATACAGCATCTCCCATACATCGACAAGCGAAGGGTTATCATTCAGAAAAACCCGATCGACATTGAACAAAACCTAATAAAGGCCGAAGAAGCACTGCCCGCCGCCGATGTCGCTGTTGAATTTATTTGCGCAGCTGGGCGGCTGATCCCTGAAAAGGGTTTTGATATACTAATTATGGCTTTTGATGAAATTAAAGCTTCCCACCCCAATTTGCAGCTCCTGATATTTGGCGAAGGCCCGGAGCAAACCTCGCTTCAAAAACTGATCAGTGAATTAAAATTGGAAGGCCGGGTAGTATTAAAAGGGTGGATCGCAAACCCAATGCCTTATTTTAAGCATGCAAAAGCCTGCGTTATATCATCAATCAAAGAGGGTTTTCCGAACGTATTGCTGCAAATGATGATCCTGAACCCAGTTATAATCAGCACAAATTGCGCGGGAGGTATCGATGAGATTCCGGGCATTTACCTGGCTGAAGCCGATAATGTAAACTCGTTAACAACAGCGGTGAACACCGCCCTCAGCACTAATAGCAATCATAAAGACCTTATAATGCAATACGTAGAGGACCGTACCCCCGAAATATTCATCAAGTCGATACTGAATGCACTGGTATAAACGGCCCCTGACTTATACATAGTAGCGCAACAACTTTAACTAACTAAAATAAAAATTTTATGAAAACAATTATTAAATCCACCCGAAATGTTGTGTTGCCTATAATAACAATTGTAGCCATGCTATCTGCTATTAACGGCTGTAAAAAAGCCGACCAGCCGACACCAACACCAACTACAACACCGCCTACAACTACTCCTCCTGTTACAACACCACAGGACGAGATCTATCAAATCGATAAGCTTGATAGGGTTGAGAGTCGATAGCGGCTTTTGTTACAAAATTGGCTATGATTTACCTGAAATTGGGGATTCAAACACCTCTCCAACTGTTTCAAAGCTCAGGCTGTTTGAAAATGGTGTTGAACTGGGGCCGGCCCACTCTACCCACCGTGATATCCGCAATTTTGGACTGGGACAATTTAGCCATTGGGGCAACACATTGTATTTCTCAACGTCAGACAATAGTAATCCACTTACAAACGGGAGAAAATACACTTACACCATGAAGTAAGATTTATCAAATCACACTCAAACGCGCGCAATTTGATAAACTCCTTACTCAAAAGTATTCTGCAACAAGTACATCTACCTGCCTTTTTCGTTACCGTTCCTGATTCTTTGATACAGGCATTTACCATTATTTAAGCGTTCGCGCTTATAATCAACCAATAATCAACGCCTTCCACTCAGGCTTTCATTCAAACCTAATTTCACTTATTTATGAAAATTTTAATTACCGGCACTGCGGGATTTATCGGCTATCATTTAACCCAAAAATTACTTAAACGCGGTGACACCGTTGTAGGCATTGATAATATTAACGATTATTACGATGTAAAGTTAAAGCACGCCCGATTGCAGGATGCCGGCATAAAAGTATCAGGAATGGTTTATAACAAACCTGTTTGCAGCACAAAACATCCAAATTATACGTTTATTAAACTGGATATAACGGATAAGGAAAATCTGCAGCAGCAATTCCAAAACTATCAGTTTGATGCCGTTTGTAACCTGGCCGCACAGGCCGGTGTGCGCTACAGCCTTACTAATCCCGATGTTTATATTGACACAAACGTAAAAGGATTTTTAAACATCCTGGAATGCTGCAGACATTTCAAGATTAATCACCTTGTTTACGCCAGTTCATCAAGCGTTTACGGTTTAAACAAAAAAATGCCCTTCAGCGAGCATAATATCGCCGATCATCCGGTTTCATTATATGCAGCATCAAAAAAAGCCAATGAAATGATGGCCCATACCTACAGCCATTTATTTAACCTGCGAACTACAGGGTTACGTTTTTTTACAGTTTATGGGCCGTGGGGTAGGCCGGATATGGCTTTATTTATTTTTACCAAAGCAATTCTGGAAGGCAGGCCTATTGAAGTTTTTAACAACGGTAATATGCTTCGCGATTTTACCTACGTAGATGACATTGTTGAAGGCATTATGCATGTTATTGATCAGCCGGCAGAGCCCAATTTTCTGTGGGATGCCAAAGATCCTGATCCGGCTACATCATCTGCACCTTTCAGGGTGTTTAACATTGGCAGAGGAGCACCGGTTAACCTGCTTGATTTTGTAAGCGAAATTGAGGCACAAGTGAACAAAAAAGCAATTAAAACACTAATGCCAATGCAGGATGGCGACGTTGCTGAAACCTGTGCCGATGTTTCAAATTTAGATGAAATGCTGAACTACAAGCCTCAGGTTTCTGTTCATACAGGGGTTGAGCGATTTATTGCATGGTATAAAAAATATTACCATATTAAAAGCACCAGGCCCGAGCCGGTCCTTGTTCACTAAAATACCACCGCCGATAACGGTGCATTGTCTTTGAACGGCATTACATCCCCAATTAAATCCTCGCTCATAACCTATTGCTTATTATACCATCATGGCAAGCAAAAAAGTGCTGATCGCCTGCGATTCGGCCAAATCGTTGATTGATTTTAGAGGTAAATTAGTTGAGCTGATGCGGAGAGAACATACTGTTTATGCTTTTATCCCTGCAATACCGCCCGAGCAACGCGCAAAACTGGCATTGCTAAACATCGTTTTATTTGAAAACAATCTAAACGGCAGTAATGTATCGATCTTATCTGATCTGAAATACGCGTTGAAACTTTACCGACTCATTAAACAGCTAAAGCCGGATGTTTTTTTCCATACACTCTTAAACCGGTTATATATGGAACACTTGCAGCCAAACTGGGCGATGTGCGAAAAATAACCCCGATGCTTTCGGGTCTTGGGTATAACTTTGTTAACGGTAACACATCTTTAACAAGCAAAATTACACGCTTACTACTTAAGTTCAGCCTTAAAAACAGACAGGGGTTGTCTGTCATCTTTCAAAATAAAGATGATGTACAAACGCTGCTTGATTCTAAAATAATATCGGCAAAGCATCAAACTGCAGTAGTTAACGGATCGGGAGTTGATTTGAGCTACTATACCCCTACCCGGCCGGATATTAATAATATAAGCTTTATCATGGTATCCAGGCTAATCAATGCCAAAGGGATCCGCGAATATTTTGAAGCGGCGCAAATTGTATTCCTAAAACACCCGCAGGTAACTTTCAAACTAATCGGATCCTATGATGATAATGTCGATGCCATTCACCCCGACTTATTTTCGGAAATAAAGCACCGGAGTGTAATTAATTACCTGGGCGCCGTTGATGATGTAAGACCATATATAAGCAGTTCATCTGTTGTGGTACTGCCTTCATACTATCGGGAGGGAATTCCACGGTGTTTGCTTGAAGCCATGGCTATGGCGCGTGCCATTATAACCTGCGATTCTGTTGGTTGCAGGGAAACTGTCGAAACGTCACCCAACAGCAATGGATTTTTAATACCTGTAAAAAACACAGCCGAACTTGTGCAAAAAATGGAGTATTTCATAACCAACAAGGAAGCTATCAGCAGTTTTGGGCTTAACGGACTGGCCTTGGCAAAGGAAAAATTTGATGTGCATAAAGTAAATGCTATGATGATGCAGATTATGGACCTGAACTAATTAGCCGAAAATCAACAATACAAATTCATGAGAAATAGACTTAACTACGGAGACAGGCACTTTGAAGATTTCCGCGTTGCGATGCGTGATTACGGATGGGTTATTTTTGAGAATGCTTTAGACAGCGATTTTGTTGCAGTTATTAATGAGGACTTAAAGGAAGGGTACGTAAAACGACGAGCCATTCAGGAAAAAAACGGGATAGGCTCTAATATGGTCGGCACACTTCACCACCTTGTTGAAAAGGACAATTTCAGCTTACCGTTTATTGAAAAAATGTATTGTGCCGATGAGATTGCTTATTTTTTGAGTGGTAATTATATACTTAATGGCTTTAATGCTGTAATACACACCCAGCAGCAACATCCTTATGTAAGTAACATGCACCGTGATGTGCGCACATTTTTAGGCGACACGAAATTATTAGTGCAAATGATAGTTACCCTTGATGATTTTACCGAAGAAAACGGTGCTACCTATTTCCTGTCGGGCTCACATAAAACAGATATCAGACCTAACGAAACTTATTTCTACGAAACCGCCGACAGGGCGGTAACACCAAAAGGAAGTATCATCCTTTTCGACTCCAATATATGGCATGCTGCCGGCGAAAATAAGACAATTAAGCAACGCCGGGCGTTAACGCTGGGATTCACCCGCCCTTTTATTAAACCACAAATGGACTATCCAAGGGTATTAGGCTACGACTTTATTGATAAGCTTAGTGCAGATCAGCGGCAGGTATTGGGTTATAATTCACGTATCCCAGAAAGCCTGGAAGAATATTATCAGCCCATTCATTTAAGAATGTATAAAAGCGACCAGGGATAACAACTTTATTTTTCACACTCAATTTACAGTCATGCAAAAAAATAAAGCCGCGTTAAAACCCATAGGCGGGTATTTGGAGCTGGAACTGCCCAAAGGGAATGAATACTATCCCGATTTGGTTAGGTTAAACACAGGACGTAATGCATTAGAATACATACTGATACAAAAAAAATATCATAAAATTTATATTCCTTATTTCACCTGCGATGTATTGCTTGAACCAATTGTACGAATAGGCATTCAATACCAGTTTTATCATATTGATCGGCAGTTAGATCCCATAATTGATTTTGAGATTGAGCCTGACGCCTGTTTTTTATATACCAATTACTTTGGTATAAAACAAAAAAAGCATCAGAGCTTAGCGTCAAAATCAAAAATCTTATAATTGATAATTCGCAAGCCTTTTTTTCAGAGCCCCTTGCCGGCATTGATACATTTTACTCGTGCCGTAAGTTTTTTGGCGTTCCGGACGGAGCATACTTAAGCATTAAAAGAAAACTCACTAAAAAGTTACCCGTAGATAGCTCAGTAAACCGGTTTTCGCACCTCATAAAAAGTATAGACGCAGGTATAGAAGCCGGGTATTCTGACTACATTAACAACAGCAAGGACCTGGAAAACAACGAGATCAGGTCCATGTCGTTATTAACCCGAAAGATACTTACAAGCATTAATTACAACGAATGTGTATTTGCAAGGCAACGAAACTTTAATTTTTTGCATAAGCACCTTGCTGAATTTAACCTGCTCAAGTTTGATGCCGCTGATGAGCATACAGTACCGCTGGTTTATCCTTTTTTAACTAATGACCGGCACTTAAAAGTACATCTGATACAGAAAAAAATATATGTTGCTACCTACTGGCCTAATGTATTTAAGTGGACTAAGAAAAACACCAACGAAAATTACCTGGCCCGGTGCTTAGTACCATTACCAATCGATCAACGGTATGACCTTCAGGATATGTTTTATATGTTAAATACGCTAAGACTTTTTTATGACCATTTCAGTTTACATACGCCCCCTTGTAATAGAAGATGCGTCCGTATCTTACGCATGGCGTAACGACCCATTGATATGGGTTTATACAGGCTACAAACCCACTCATTATATTAGTTCGGAAATAGAAACAGCCTGGTTACGTGAAAAGCTGGCCAAGCCCGATCAGCTTAGATTTGCAATTTGTGTTAAAGAACTTAATACATATATAGGTAATATCCAACTGCTTGATATTACTGATCATGACGCAGAACTGCACCTGTTTATTGGTAACAAACTTTACTGGGGTAAAGGAATTGGTTACCAGGCAACAGTACAGATGATACGGTATGGCTTTTTAATAAAGGAACTGGATGAGATTTATTTAAAGGTCCACCCTGCAAATATCGCGGCAATCACTGTTTATGAAAAGGCCGGATTTGAAATTACAGGTAAGGTAAATGATTTGATTACAATGAGTATTACCAAAAGTAAATTTGTTTGCCTTCAAAATCAACAGTCATAATTACTATCATAAACTTTAATTCAATGATTAAGATCTTTACCCTGCTCAATAAAGATAAATGGATTTTTTACGTCGGTAATTCGGCCGAATATGATTTTTATCATACATGGCATTATCACTCCCTTGAAACAGCTGGAGATCCTGTTTTATTTATTTATGAGGAGTCAGATACCTACATCGGCTTCCCCCTACTGCAGCGAAAAATTCCGGGTTCTGATTATAGCGACCTAACCTGTGTATATGGTTTTTCGGGTCCGTTTTCAAACAAAAGGATTGATGAGATAGATGAGGACTTGATGGAAAATTTTAAAAGCGCTTTCAACAATTTCCTTATAAAGGAAAGGTACGTATCTGTTTTTGTAAGACTTCATCCTTTTTATAAGCAGCAAAAATTACTGGAGAAATTTGGAGGTGTTCACGAAAACGGAAAAACGGTAGTACTTGACCTTTCAGTGCCTATTGATGAACAGCGCAAAAAATACAGGCAATCAACCATGGATGCTATTAAGCACGCATGGAAAATGGGGTTTAAAGTAAAGGACGAGAACAAATGCTGACGGCTTAAACACCTTTGTCGAAATTTATACCGAAAACATGAAACGCGTTGGCGCCAGTAGCTACTACCTGTTTAATGAAAAATACTTTTCAGAAATATTAAACACCTCTGAATATGAGGCCCGTTTGCTTACTGTTTACTACAACGACATTGCAATTGCAAGCACCATAATAGCCTTTACAAATGGCATTATTCAAGCCCATTTAGTTGGTGCCCGCGCAGAATATTTACATCATAGCCCAACCAAATTTCTGGCCGATTGCATAACGCAGATTGGCAGAGAAAAAGGAATGAAATATTACAACCTGGGCGGTGGCCTTGGATTTAAAAACGACAAGCTCTTTGACTGGAAATGCGCCTTCTCCAACCTCCATCTTGACTTTAAAACATGGAGATATATTGCCAATCCCGAAATGTACCAAAAGCTTTTGCAGGATAAGGGCATTGAAGAAAATGCCGAAGTAGACTTTTTTCCGCTATACAGATACGCTTAAGATAATACCTAAATAAACCAGTTATGATATACCTCAAAAATTTGTTATTCCAGGATAAGTTCCATTCAAGATGGTTAATCCTGGTAATTGACCTGATGGTAGTTTTGTTATCATTATGGACATCTCTATATTTTAAAAACCGGCTTCAGTTTGATCCCATCAGTCTTTATTATATGCTCTTTTATTGCAGCAATGCGGTGCTGGTTTTTATGATAATGAAAATACATACATGTATTATCAGGTATTCCAACACACGGGATATGATGCGGATTTTAATAACCGTACTGGCAAGTAACGTTACTTTTCTGCTGTTTTATCATTTGTTCTTCGCGTTCTATCTTAAAATAGATGTCAGCGGATTGATGGATGTGCTGCTGATCAATTTCTTTATCACTTCGTCTATGCTTATGTGTATGCGTATTATTATAAAGGATGTTTTTAAATACATTGAGACAACAAGCTATAAAGTTGAAAAAGAAAATGTACTCATCTACGGCTCCACCGAACCTTCCATACTAATTAAAAATGCCCTTGAAGCACAAAAAGGATTTATACTCAATGTTCAGGGCTTTATCGACACCGGGGTTGACAGAATATCAAAATGCATTGAGCAAAAGCAGGTTTATCCTATCAAATCAATTGATATGCTAAAAAAACGCTATGATATAAAGTCAATGCTGATAACATCCGAGGATATAAAAATCGATGGGAAAAGAAAGGCGGTTGAAAAATGCATTGAACTTGGCATAAAAGTAATTGTTGTGCCGTCATCAGACCAGTGGATCAATGGCAAGCCAAACCTAAATCAGTTTAAAGACTTAAAAATAGAAGACCTGTTGGAGCGAAAACCCATAAAAATCTGCAATGAACATATTTTAGATGACATTAAAGGTAAAAGGATTTTGATCACGGGTGCTGCCGGTTCAATAGGTTCTGAGCTCGTAAGGCAAGTGTTAATGTATAGTCCGGAATTTGTTGTATTATGTGACAGGGCCGAAACCCCGTTGCACGATATTCAAATGGAAATTGAAGACGGTTTGTACGGAAACCGCACCAGGATCTTTATTGCTGATATCCAAAATTCTGGTCGTATAAAAACACTGTTTAATTTATACAGGCCTCAAATAGTATTTCATGCGGCAGCTTACAAGCACGTACCGATGATGGAAAATAATCCAACCGAAGCTATTTTAACCAACGTATGGGGCACAAAAATCCTGGCAGATATTTCAATAGAATTTAATGTCGAAAAATTTATAATGATATCAACAGATAAAGCGGTGCGTCCAACAAACATCATGGGGGCCTCAAAACGGATAGCCGAAATGTATATTCAATCGTTAAATAACCTGTTGTTTGAAGAGCATTTTTTCAACTCTGATCCGTCAAAAGGCAACCAAACCAGGTTTATAACAACCCGCTTTGGTAATGTCCTTGGATCAAACGGCTCCGTGATCCCTCGCTTTAAAGCACAAATTGAAAAAGGCGGGCCTGTTACTGTTACCCACCCGGATATCACAAGATACTTTATGACTATACCCGAAGCTGTACAACTGGTACTTGAAGCAGCCGTAATGGGTAATGGGGGTGAAATATTTTTGTTTGACATGGGCGAGCCAGTAAAAATCGCCGATCTGGCGGCGAATATGATAAAAATGGCTGGTCTTGTTCCGGGAAAAGATATCCAGATTGTTTATACCGGCTTGCGGCCCGGCGAAAAACTATATGAAGAGTTGTTAAATGCGGAAGAAGAGGTAATACCTACTTATAACAAAGACATCAAAATCTCCAAAAACATCCCGGTTAGTTACGCTAAGATCAATAATTTAATAAAGGACCTTTTGGAACTTAACCTGCATAATGAAGTTGACTTGATGGTATCGAAAATGAAAACCATATTGCCTGATTACATCAGCAATAATTCCCAATATGAAAAGCTCGATGTAAAATTGATTGACAAACAAATGGTAAACTGAGCTTTTTTTGTAATTTATATGATTAATCTTATAGGTTTTCAATAATAATTTGCAGATTTAAGCAGATTATAACCTAAGATCCCATTCGTATTACAATGGGCAAAGCTGATGATTGTTATTTTTTAAAGAGGAAATCCAATGTCCTTTGATCCGAATTCTGACTTTTTTGAGATAGCGTTCAACGTGACGGAGCATACTGAGGCCATGCTGGCTTATTGGGATAAAAACCTGATTTGCCGGTATGCCAATAAAGCTACGGCCGATTGGTTCGGGATAACCCCCGAGCATATGATCAATAAATCACATCTTTCGGAGATTTTGGGAACATTATTTGACGTGCAGCTTCCTTATATTAATGGTGTGTTAGGCGGTAAAATACAGGTTTTTGACCAGGTAATTCATTTGTATTCGGGCAAAGCAAAAAACGTGCGGATAACTTATCATCCTAACTATGTTGAAGGTGAAATAAAGGGTTTTTATGCGCATATGGCAGACATTAGCCCCTTAAATAATAAATCCCACGATAATAAAACAGGAGTAGAAAAACTACCTGAGTTTGTAACTCAAAACGACCAGCTCCTTGAAAATGTTGCAAAAACACTAAATGAGAACCTGTTTATCGGGTTTCCGAGTATCTCTGCACTTTCAAAACAACATTTTGTATCTGAGTCGAAATTAAAAAGGGATTTTAAGCAAAACTTCGGCAAAACTATTTTCTCCTATTACCGGTATCTGCAAATGGAAATTGCAGACAGATATATAAGGGAAAAGCGCTGCAATAAAAACCAAATGGCAGTAATGCTTAATTTTTCCAACCCGTCAAACTTTTCGGCATGCTATCATAGATATTTAGAAGAAAAATCATCCGATGGTGAGCTCATCGAAACACAAAAAGAAGATAATACGCATAATAAAACGCTTATAGAACAGGCCCCTATTGCTATTGCCATGTTCGATAACCAGATGCAATTTATTGCTGCTTCAAAAAGATGGGTTGCCGAATATAAACTTGAAAACACAGGTTTTATTGGAAAAAGTATTTATGAAGTTTTACCAGCCACAAAAAAGAAATGCGAAAAGCTCCATAATCATTGCTTAAAAGGTAATATATATCAATGTGATGGCCTGCTCTTAAAAAAATGATGGTACCCGCGTTTGGCTAAAGTGGAATATTCACCCCTGGTTTACAACTTCGGGAGAAACAGGCGGACTATTTATCCATACCGAAGATATCTCCAAAATTAAAGCCATAGAGAAAGAAAACAAACAGGCCGAGAAGCTTTTAAAAAGAGCTGCAACCTTGTCAAAAATAGGTACCTGGACACGGGATCTGCTTACCCATACCATGCAATGGGATAATGTTATAAAAAGCATCCTTGAAGTACCTGAGTACTTTGTACCTGATATAAAAACGATATGGAAGCTTTTTAAACAAGGTAAAAGCGAGAGACTCAGTAAAAAAGCTTTAAAAGACGCATTAAAATACGGAAGCTCTTTTGATATTGAAGTTGATATGATAACCGCCAAAGGTAATTCAAGAAAAATAAGAATTATTGGTTATCCTGAATTTCAAAATAATAAGTGTAAAAAGCTATCAGGAATACTTCTGGATATCACTCCTCTTTCACCATTTAAAACAGCCAACTTTTTGACGGATTGAGCTGTTTAGAAAAATATTTTATCGTAATGATCTCCAATCGGTAGATAAAAAAAATGATAATTCGCCAATATTTTATGAGTTTATGTGTTTACATTAGCGCCATGTATTAAATTTATCTTATTTTGAAAAAAATTACACCTTTAGTAAAATTAACTAAAATAACACTTTATTGGATGGATAGCAGTTTAATAACTTAACTACCACTCACAAAAACTGGCAAATATTGACCCCAAAAACGTGCAGAGCCATTTTTACCATTCCTAATTAACGTGCATTAACGCCTTCTACAGGTATAATTTGACCTTTTATAGGTTGAATTAAGATAGGAAGTATACATAAATTTAGTTCACAAACGATGATATGAATTATCAACAAGGTCATTGCTTGTTTATTGATAAACGAATGTGAAGCATTAAATACCAAACAAATGAGTAACCTAAACTTAAATCATGATTCAAAAAAATCCGAGACCCGATATTTATGATCATAAGTATCTATGAGTAATTTGCAGTTTATTATAACCTAAATTAATTATGCTAACCAACTAAAAATTGACACCTAATCGAATCTAATCTTATGCACAGCAAAGTTTATTACCCTGTTAGCTCATATATCAATAATGATCAAAGATCTATTGGTATTAATGACACTCAAGATTTACATTTTGGCAAAATTGTAGAGCGAATTGTTAGACGTGACCATATGGGGATAAGTGAAATCGCCCGGAAACTCAACGTAAGCCGCAGAACCTTATACAATTGGTTCAATACCAAAAGGCTTAGCTTTGATATAATTTGTCAGATCGGTATCGTTATTGAGCATGATTTTTCAAAGGAATTTCCCAATGAATTTGCTTTGAGATTTAACTCACCTAATGCCGAAAAGGATATCGAAACCCATGAAGCAAAAGAGGCTCCGCTTGATGCCATATATTATTGGATGGACAAGTATATAAAATTGCTTGAAAAATTCAATGAAGCGTTACGTAACGAAAACACACTAAAGCCAGATTGATGGCTTCCAGATTTCACAAAATTATTATATTGACAAAAAGCTTTTACTCACTTTTTTTATACAGTTGTAAGTTGGTTGCTGCAAAACAGCGATCAATTTTTGTTGCCTTTTGTTATACATCTACATCTACCTATTTCCCAGCCTCTATACATACTGAATATCCCTAAGTCGGCCACTTTGGCTATTTTTTAAAATTCACCATCATGCTTTTTAATTCCTTTGGGTTCGGAATATTTCTGATTGTGGTTTTTGTGCTTTATTGGTTTGTACTTAACCGAAAACTGCAACAGCAAAATTTGTTACTGCTAGCTGCAAGCTATTTTTTTTACGCTTGCTGGGACTGGCGGTTTCTTTTACTGTTAATTTTTTCGACCCTTTTAGATTATTTTACCGGGCTAAAAATGTACCAGGCAAAAACACATCGCCTAAAAACCTTTTGGCTTTGGTTAAGCATATCTGTAAACCTGGGCTTTTTGGGTGTTTTTAAATACTACAATTTCTTTGCAGCATCGCTTGCCAGCATATGCGCCAGTATAGGGATCCATTTAAGCCCGTTTACCCTAAATGTAATCCTGCCTGTCGGTATCTCTTTTTATACATTTCACGGTTTATCATATGTAATTGATGTTTACAAAAACCGTATTAAAGCCGAACGGAACTTCATCGACTATTCATTGTTCGTAAGTTTTTTTCCGCTTTTGGTGGCGGGCCCTATCGAACGGGCAACACACCTTTTGCCCCAGGTAAAAACAAAGAGAGAGTTTAACTACCAGGACGCAATTAATGGCTTGAGACAAATTCTATGGGGCCTGTTTAAAAAAGCTGTAATTGCCGATCAATGTGCCGACTATGCCAACATGATATTTGCAAATAGTTCGCATTATTCAGGCAGTACCCTGGTTTTAGGCGCTATATTTTTTGCATTCCAAATCTATTGCGATTTCTCAGGATATTCTGATATGGCATTAGGCATAGCAAAACTTTTTGGATTTGAACTACTTAGAAATTTTGCATTCCCGTACTTTTCAAGAGATATGGCCGAGTTTTGGCGCAGATGGCATATCTCACTATCGTCATGGTTTAGAGATTACTTATACATACCTCTTGGGGGCAGCAAAACAGGCACCTGGCTCAAAGTAAGAAACACATTAATCATCTTCTTGGTTAGCGGCTTTTGGCACGGCGCCAACTGGACCTTCATCATCTGGGGCCTTCTAAATGCTTTATTCATTCTCCCTTCTATCCTTTTAAAAACAAACAGAAACCACCTCGAAATTGCAGCCAAAGGCAAAGCTATGCCAACGTTCACCGAATTCATGCAAATGATAGCTACATTTCTGCAGGTAATTTTTGCATGGATCTTTTTTAGGGCTGATAGCGTTACACAAGCATTTAAATACATCGGCCGGATTTTTTCACGATCTCTTTTTTCAATACCTCAATTAGATGTTAACAAGGCACAATTGCTTGAGGTGATCACTCTTATCCTATGTTTTATAATTGTTGAGTGGCAGGGGCGGGAAAACCAATATGCCATTGAGAAGTTAAGCTGGTTAAGAAAAAGAGGGTACAGATTGACCTTTTACTATACATTGGTGATAGTGATTTTTTTATTTACAGGAAAAGAGCAGCAGTTTATTTACTTTCAATTTTAAGCAATGCACCGCTTTTTAATTAAAACCATATCATTTGTTTTAGTGAGCTGCCTGCTCATATTGGCTATTGCCCTGATTCCGGGTTATATGGTAAATAAATTTTCAAAGTTTAGGGTAAAGAAAGACAATACTATTGCACTTTTTGGTCATTCACATTCAGAATGTGCCTACAATGATACCCTGATACCCAAACTAACCAATCTGTCGCACTCTGCCGAATCTTACTTTTACACCTTTCAAAAAGTTAAAAAATACCTGTCGCAAAACCCTCAGATAACCACCGTACTTATAGAATTTTCAAATAACCAGATTGACACAAAGATGGATGACTGGACATGGGGATATACCTACATGTCAAACATGTTTCCGCAATATGCCTCTTTTATGAGCCCGGCCGATTTTGAATTGCTGGCTAAGCACAATTCAAAATATTTTATGAATTGTGTAGGCATAGCTGCACGTACCAATTTTATTAAAGCGCTTTCATTTAATTACGATTATACAGGAAAAACAGGAGGATATTTTAAAATAGAAGGTTCCAGGCTTTTACCTTCAAATAATCCGGCGGGCAAAAATATTAAAACAGCATCAAATAAAAGTGTAATCTCAACAACCAATATTCAATATCTAAGAAAAATAATAGATTATTGCAATGGAATGCATAAAAGTGTCTTCCTTATCAGGAGCCCGCAACATCCTTTGTATGAGTACAGAAATAATGAGGCCGAATTTTCGCTGATCCGTGAGCGTTACTTTAACGATATAAAATTCCTGGACTTCAATAACTTTCCGCTAAAAAATGATGACTTTGCCGATTTTGGGCATTTGAATTTCAAAGGAGCTTTAAAGTTTTCAGCTTACATCAATCAGCGCATTATAAACGGGATGCTTAATACCGTTAATACCGCATCCCTAAGTCAGCTTGATAATAAAACGGTCAGTGGCAATTAATAATAACAAACAACTAACTAACAGCGCCTGGTACAAAATGTATCGGGCTTTTTTTGTCTTATAAATAGCTATCCGACGAACTATTGCAGGAGGTTGCCGGCAATTTTAATAGCAGGTTAATAATAAAACGCCGATCAGGGACGCGCTTTATTATTAACTAAACTGCATTTAAATAATGCAACATTATAAATCAATAACTTAGATAGCCATGATATTAAAAACCCCGCTTCTGTCCATCCTTAGTAATCCCGGCTTTGCCGCACTTTATTTAGCCGGGGCATACGCGCCGGTTTTTAACCAGGTAAGCCAGGCTTTCTTAAATGCTGCGTGGCTCATTGGTGGAAGTTTACGGCCCTCCCCGGTTTCCAGGCCCAAAGCACCAGTCCATCATCTGCATGTGCAATGAGCTTCTGCATGTCCTTATGCCCGTTTTGCTTCGGATCTATGATTTGTTTTGCCAATTGGCGGGGTGTCCTCCCCTGGAAAACCATTTTCATATCGGCCGGTGGGAGATGCCAATTGGGATTACCCGGGGGCGTGTGCAAGCCCGGAGTATTTGTTGGCTGATGGCAATTGGCGCATTTCATGGCATAAACACCCTTACCATCCACCCCTCTTTTGGGAAACATGGTGTGCAAGTGATTATCGTCGCCCTGCAGTGGTATATTACCTGATGGATGACAATTCATACAGCGGGCACTCATCAATACAGTGTAAACTTGTTTAAAAGCTGCAACAGAAGCCACACTATCTTTAGGTAGTGCCGCATAATTAAATGTTGAATTTTCCTCTTTGAACGATAATATGACCGCGCTTGACATAAACAAAACGATCATGGTGATTATTAGTTTTTTCATGCCTGTTTTTCGAGTCGGTTGTTAACGATAGGTAAATTGTAAATCCGTTTTCCGGTTGCTGCAAAAATTGCATTAGTTACAGCCGGTGCTGTTGGCGGAACTGCACATTCTCCGGCACCCCCATTTTTTCCTTGCTATCCACAATGTAAACATTGATCCGCGGTGCTTCATACATCCGGGTGATCCGGTAATCATAAAAATTATTTTGTTGTAATTCTCCATTAACGAACGTCAGCTCGCCGTACATTGCCATCGAGATACTGAAAATGATCCCGCTTTCCATTTGGGCTTTTACACCGTCGGGGTTCACGGCCAGGCCGCACTCAATTGCACAATCTACCTGATGTACCTTCGTAACTCCTTTTTCAACGCTTACTTCGGCTATAATCGCCACAACGCTGCCAAAAGCCTCGTGTACCGCAATGCCTTTAAACCGCCCTGGAGCCAGTGTTCGGTTCCAATTGCCTTTTTCAGCCACAAGATTAAGTGCAGCCAGGTGCCTCGAGTGATTTTTAAATAACCCGCGGCGGTACTCCACAGGGTCGATACCTGCATCGTGGGCAAGCTGGTCTATAAGCGTTTCCATTACAAATGCAGTGTGCGTCCCACCTACAGACCGGTACCACAAAACAGGCACTACTTCTTTAGTGGTGTGAAGGCCGACAAAATGATTTGGTATTCTCGTCCAGGTATGGTGATCCTTTTACTCCTTCCACCGTTGTATCATCTATTGCCGGAGGCGGACCAAAAGCACTGCCGCATCCGCCATAATTGACTGACCTGCAATATTATGGTTCCACACAATGGGAAGACCGTCCTTATCAACACCAATCTTTACATTATGGACATAAAAAGGCCGGTAAAAGCCGCTCTTCATATCATCTTCCCGTGTCCATACCATTTTTACCGGCCTACCGCTTGCTTTCGCAATATGAACCGCCTCCGAAACAAAATCGCAGGCAGGTGTAGCACGCCTGCCAAAGCCTCCCCAAGGAATGGTATATTTACTTTTACCTGCTCCGGCTTAAATCCAAGAATTTTTGCTGCGGCAGCTTGTTCTCCTCCTGGCAACTGTGTGCCTGTCCATATCTCGCAGCTATCATTTTCAATTTTTACTGTGCAATTCAGTGGCTCCATAGGTGCGTGGGCCAGGTAAGGAAAAACATATTCTGCCGAAATGGTTTTTACCGCTTTTGTAAACGCTGCTTTAACATCACCTTTTTCCTGAACCAGGAGGCCATCCGATGCAGCCAGTTTTCGGTAAGCCGCAGTTTGGATACCGGTATTTAACTGCACGCCGGCGCCGTGAGCCCAGGTTATCTGTAAGGCCTTCCGTCCCTGTTGGGCGGCCCAGAAGTGGTCGGCAATGACAGCCACACCCGTCGGAATTTGTACAACCTCCCTTACGCCGGGAACTGCTTTCGCCTTACCGGCATCAAACGATTTAACTTTACCACCAAAAACAGGTGCGTGGGCAACAACTGCGGTAAGCAATCCGGGAAACTGGATATCTAAGCCAAATTTTGCAGTACCATCAGTCTTTACTCGGGCATCCATCCGTTTGCTTCCTTTGCCGATGTATTTCCAGTCGGCGGGTGAACGCAGCGGAACCTTTGCAGGTACAGGTAACTTTGCGGCATCGTTAGCTAACTCTCCATAAGTGTATCTTTTGCTCCCGGCAATAACAAACCCATCTTCCGTTTTGCAGCTTTCAACAGCAATCCCCGAACGGGTAGCGGCTGTTTGAAGCAAGAGCGTCCGCGCGGTTGCGCCGGCATTACGATACCTGTCAAACTCAGACCAGGTGGTACTTGACCCGCCGGTAATTTGGGCACCGTAAATAACATGGTTAAACGCCTTATCGGCACCGCCATGTTTAATATTGATTTTTTTCAGATCCACATCAAGCTCATCCGCGATAAGCATGGGCAGTGTAGTCCAGATCCCCTGCCCCATTTCCACATGGCTCAGGTATACCGAAATGCTGTTGTCTGTACCTATATTTAAAAATGCATTAGGGGCAAACACATTTAAATCAGCCGTATCTGCAAGGGCAGCAAGCTTATTTGCCTTTAGAATAGTAAATGAGATGAGCAAGCCACCGCTCAATAATGCACCTGATTGTATAAAGTTACGCCTGTTCATGATTTTGCTCCTTCCCGCTGCAGTTCTGCAGCTTTGTGTATAGCCAACCGGATGCGGGGATAAGTACCGCAACGGCAAATATTACCTGACATCGCATCGTCAATATCCTGATCTGTTGGGTTGGGATTTTCCCGCAGCAAAACAGCTGCAGACATGAGTTGACCCGACTGGCAATAACCACATTGCGGAACATCGAGTTCGGCCCAGGCAATTTGCAAAGCGTGGTCATTTAATTTAGACAGTCCTTCAATTGTAGTGACCTGCTGCCCTGCCGCACGGCTCACTTTTGTTACGCATGACCGTACAGCTTCGCCGTTCAGGTGTACAGTACATGCTCCGCACTGCGCCACGCCACAACCGAATTTGGTGCCGGTAAGACCTAAAAGGTCACGAATAACCCACAGTAAAGGCATGTCCGGGTCAGCGGCAACCTCCAGCTGTTTCCCATTGATTGTTATCGCTATCATATTGAAGAGTTTAAGTTAGGCTTGAGATCGGGAATTAATAATTAAATTTAAATATTTCTACCAGGAATACCAGTGTAAATAAAATAGTTATTTTTCTTTAAATCTATTGCAGGTTAAATCTGGCGCCAGGGTGAACCGATCCGGCCGTTTCTCAATTCAATGTTCTATATTCCTGACGTGCTTGGCCGCTTACCTTTTTAAATGCCGGTGTAAAATACCGCGGGCACTTAAATTCTAAGCTGTAGACACTAACCAGCCAATTTCATATCGGCCAGGGGAGATATCTCAAACATCGCAGCGCTCTTTATATGTACTGATAATAAATCATTGTCCTTGGGCTCTGTTACAACCTGATGGCCGTTTAATATCATCGGAGCAGGCAGATTTATTTGTTCAACACATTTTAACATTTGCCGGCATATTATTTATCTTCACAACAAATACATATTACCCATGTCAAAAACAATCAAACCCTTGTTAGTTACCTGTGCAATTGCTTCACTTTGCTCTTTTTTGATATTACGCAGGCTGTTGCCCAGTCACTGCCGCCCGTTGAAACGCAATCACCAACGGCCGACTACAAGCCTGCTTTTCCGGGTCAGACAAGGGCCCCTGGCGCACAAACTAAAACCAAACTCAGTGTAAACGTCATCAATCATGAGCTGAAGCAACCCTTTGCTTTACGCTGTATGCCCGACGGGCGCTTTTTAATTACAGAAAAAGGCGGTACCATGCGGATATTAAAGGCTGATGGCGGTTTAGACAAGAACATTCAAGGTTTACCGGCAGTAGCGGTGGGTGGCCAGGGCGGTTTGTTAGATGTTAATTTTGATGCTTCTTTTGTAAAAGACCGGATGTTATTTTGGTCATACTCCGAAAAAGTTCCTGAGGGATTCCAGTTGGCTGTCGCCACTGGTGTACTTTCGTCCGATTACAGCAGGCTCGAAAACGTAAAGGTGATCTATCATGCTAAACCCGCCTATAACGGTCACCTGCAATTCGGCTCACGAATCGTTTTCGATAAACAGGGTAACCTGTTTGTAAGCACAGGCGAACATGGGGATGATGAAATGCGCGTCAAGGCCCAGGACCTGAATACCGCAATCGGAAAAGTATTGCACATAACCCGTGACGGGAAACCGGTACCCGATGGACCATTTGCGCAAAAAGCCGGCGCTTTGCCCGAAATTTACGCTTATGGCTTAAGAAACCCTGAAGGCATGACGATGAACCCAAATACCGGCGAATTATGGGAATCGGAATTCGGTCCGCGCGGAGGTGACGAAATTAACATTATCCGGCCGGGAAAGAACTATGGATGGCCGGTTATTACTTATGGTATCGAATACAGGGGTGTAAAAGTTGGCGATGGCATACAGCAAAAAGAAGGCATGGCCCAACCCATCTATTACTGGAACCCAAGTATTTCACCCTGCGGCATAACCTTTTATACAGGCAACCTGATTCCCGAATGGAAAGGAAATCTATTTGTAGGCGCCTTAGGTGGATCACATATCATCAGGCTTATTATCAAAGACAATAAGATTGTAGCGGAAGAACGCCTGCTGAAAGACAAGGGCGAACGCTGGCGTTCTCTTGTTACCGGCAAAGACGGCGCATTATACGGTGTTACGGACAATGGCAATCTTTACAAAATAAGTAAGCTTTAATGTGAAAAGTTATATGGGAGAGTAATTTTTGCTTAAATCGATCAGCGCTGCTTAATATAGCGGAACCGCCTGTTTGCAATTCGGGAACAGGATATACTATTACATCAAAGGTCAGCGCTTGTCCTTTTAATTGGAAATTGAAAGTTTGAGTTTCATAACTTTACATCATGGACAATAAAATAGCGCGATCGGTTTCTCCCTTTAACAATGAACTCAGGTTAAAAGGCTTCAATGTTTTCCAGATAGAAGAAGACGATCAGGCTGTCCGGTTTTACAGTAGAAAAGACTTTTACAAAATTTGCTTAACAACAGGCAAAAGCAAGATTCACTATGCCGACCGCAGCTTTGAAGTGGAGGGCACTGTTTTGTTTTTTGGCAATCCGCATATTCCATATTCCTGGGAAACTATATCAACCACTTATGTGGGTTATACCTGTCTCTTTTCCGAAGAATTTCTGTGCGTTTCAGAACGTACCGATATGCTGCAGCAATCACCCTTTTTCAAGATCGGCGGCACACCGGTATTAAAGATCACCGAACAGCAAAGAGCGTCTCTGAACATCCTCTTTCAGAAGATGATAGATGAGCAAAACAGTAGTTACGTATATAAAGACGACCTGATACGTAGTTACATCAACCTGATCATGCATGAAGCGATGAAAATGCAGCCCTCTGAAAATTTTGATCAGCATAAAAACGCTGCCTACCGGGTAGCTGCTGTATTTATGGAATTGCTTGAAAGACAATTTCCTGTAGAAAGCCCAAATAAGCCGTTGCAGTTGAAGACGGCCCAGGACTACGCCCAAAACCTCGCCCTTCACGTAAATTACCTCAACCGTATGGTAAAGGAAGTTACCGGCAGGCCAACATCTGCGCACATTGCAGAGCGGATTATTAGCGAAGCAAAAGCACTGTTACAACATACTGACTGGAACATAGCCGACATTGCTTATGCACTTGGCTTTGAATATCCCAGCTACTTCAACAATTATTTTAAACGTATGACGGGCACCAATCCAAGCTCGCTTCGCACCATGGAAGTTTGATTTTCATAAGCATTGGTTTGATTTTCTTAAACAACAAAGTTGGCAACAGCACTAACTTTGCAAAATGAAAAACATCGGCAGATACAAAACTTCCATCATACTGCAGCTGATGATTTTAGGTGCAGGTAGTCTGTTTTCACTAAGTGCCACGACGCAAAAATTTCTACACAAAGGTGATGTGGTCACCATTTCTGTCGGGCATCTTACACTGGCATGGTACTACGTTCCAAAACAGCTTTACGCAAATAGCAATCAATTTCAATATAGAAAAAGGCATTGCGATATGGCTACATATTTCTGATAATGAATACAATAGCGTTAAATAAAAACATTATTATGAAAGATATTTTCGAACGGTTGAAAGCAGGGGAATTTGTTCCGCTTACTGACCCGGAATTTCACAAGGTAAATGATGTGGTGGCCCGCACTCTGGCGTTGTCGCCTGCACTCAATGCAGCTACCACCGTTGAGCAGCTCCGCGAACAGCTTAGCAACATTATTGGCGCAACAATAGACAAAAGCACCACTTTGTTCGCACCCTTCCATACCAACTTTGGCCGTTTCATTAGTATTGGCAAGCATGTGTTTATTAATCATGCCTGCTCGTTTCTTGACATGGGCGGTATTACGCTGGAAGATCACGTGCTCCTCGGCCCTAAGGTAAACCTGATCACTGAAAATCATCCACTCGACCCGGTTAACCGGCGGGGTATGATTTGCAAACCTATCGTTATCAAGCGCAACGCATGGGTTGGCGCGGGTGCCACTATATTGCCGGGTGTAACCATTGGAGAGAATGCAGTTGTTGCCGCTGGTGCGGTTGTTATCAAGGACGTACCGGCAAATACTGTTGTCGGGGGTATTCCTGCAAAAATTTTAAAAACCATTGAACCATAAAGAATAACGGTGCAGCGGCATATCGGAAACTTAAAAAGTTAATTCCTATACAGACAATAACATTTACTCACAAATACAGGTTATTAAGGCAGAATAAGTTAATGAAGCCAGGAAAATACAATGGCTGAAAAAGCACGCTATCGTTATGTCACTGATGTCAAAACCATATAAACTCTCTCAATCTATTTATTATGGAAATAATTAAAAACGGTGCGCAAGCATCAGTAAAAGGTCCGGAAGCCTGGTTTACCGGCGCCGTGCGTATAGATCCCCTGTTTGCAAAAAGAAGCTACCAAAGGCGCGGGTGCGTTGGTCACCTTTGAGCCCGGCGCCAGAACAGCCTGGCACACCCACCCGGCAGGTCAAACACTTATTGTTATTTCCGGTCTCGGCCGGGTACAACGCGAAGGTGGGCCAATCGAAGATATAGGGCCGGGTGATGTAGTTTGGTTTGAACCAAACGAGAAACACTGGCATGGTGCATCGCCGGGTAAAGCTTTGAGTCATATAGCCATTCAGGAAGCCGTTAACGGCGAGGTGGTTACCTGGCTGGAGAAAGTAAGTGATGATCAATATTCAAAATAAACGATTATGAAAACAACAACAGTAAAAGCATACGGTACTGAAGCTGCAGATGCGCCGATTTATGATTCCAATCTTAAGTCAGCCGGCATCCTGCCGACCGATTCAGTAGAGAAAGCCGGTTATGGCAACTTTGTACATTGGATGGATCCTGAAGGCAATAAAATTGAACTATAGGAACCTAATGCTGCGGAATATGCCAAGTCCGGGAAGTTAACAGCTAATAGCAGCATCACGCCGATACCGGTCACAGGCCATCAGAAGCCCGCTGCAGGGCTGCGACGTCAACTTTCTTCATCGTCATAAAAGCCTGCGTAATGCGTGCAATTTGTTCGGGGCTGCCGTTTTTCAGTGTTTTTAACATAACTGTTGATGCAACCTGCCAGGACACGCCATATTTGTCCTTCAGCCAACCGCATTGGCCGGGTTTGCCATCAGCTGAAAGCGCCGACCAGTAATAATCAATCTCTTCCTGCGTTTCACAAGGAATCAATAGTGACACTGCATCGTTAAAACTAAAACCGTGCGGATGCGCGCTGTCCATCGCTGCCAGCCAGGTTTGGTCGATATGAAAATCGGCAAACATAAGCGTGCCGGCTTTATCAGGCCCCATATCCTCTGGACGTGGGGCTGTAATACCCCGTTTGCCTTCTTTAAATACAGAACAATAAAAGTCGATGGCTTCATTAGCTTTACCGGCCACCAAGTCCGTATACATCAGCGACGGAACAATCACTGGTCTTTCCTCACCTGCCGGATTGGTCAGTATCAGTTGCCATGACACGCCATATTTATCGCTTACCCAACCGTAACGCTCGCTGAAAGGATAGCGGTCGAGCGGCATCATTATCTTTCCGTTTTCTGACAGTTTGCTCCAAACTTCGTCAATACGCCCTGCGGCATCCGAGTCACGCGACGGATCAAAATTGATCATAAAAGAAATAGAGGGACTGATCTTTAATCCATCCCCGGCGCTGATGCCCAGGAATGGCTGGCCGGCAAAGGTAAATTCAACTATTTCGCACTCTCCGCCGGGCATTGGAAAATGATTAACATAGTTTAAAGCCGAATCGGGCATTAAGGTTGCATAAAACTCGGCAGCTTCCCGGGCTTTATCCTGGTCGAACCAGATGTGTGGTTTGATGGGTAACATGGGTAAATGATTTTAGTGGTGATATATAATAAAAAATTGTAAGCGTTAATTGTTTTTACAGGCAGCACCGCCGGTTAAGGCTTCACCTTGCAGCCTTTATCCGGACTAAGAACTCAAGACCCTAATCTGTTCTGATTTTTCTTATTAACTACCTCAAAACTAATTGGTTTTTCATGGACAGACAAGGTGCATTAGTGACATTTAAGCGGCATATTATGACATGAGTTCGTTCACCGTCGGTCTGCCAAACCAAATGAAAAGCCCTCTATTTTCATCAGGTATACTATATTGCACATTCGTTGAAAAACCATGAAAAAACCCGTGCCATTTGACTTCCTGCTCGATTACCTGCCGACAGGTATAATCATCAAGCCGGCGGTAGGCATGTTCTATATCTATTTCGAAAAAAGATTGTGCTGATCTTCCGAAAGGTTAGTAAAAATCCGCAGCATAACGGTATTTGGATCTCTACCACGCGGGAAAATCATGCCAGCCTCAAAAGGGAAATACCGGCCGTCACTGATTTTGTATTAGACGAGGGCTTTGATACAGCCTGGCTCCTGCTTAGTGACAGCCACGATGATTTTGAGAATTCGGCAATCCAGCTTTGCGAACTTGTTTCGCGCAGGGATAAAAGGATCGGTAAAGTAACCCCCAAAAGCGCAGCGATGTTTTAATAGCCTCCTGAACAATTTAATCGTTGTCAGCATCAGCTTCTTCGGGATGATCTTTAAAATATTCCCGTGCCTTTTTTAAACCTGTGGCTATGGCCAGGCCTTCATCCCCGCTTTCCTTCAAAATTTCATTAGCAATTTCTACGGCCTTTTCCCGCAATTTGGGAGGTTGATTTTTGTAAGATGGCGGGTAGTCTCCGTTATACCAGGGCATGCTTCCTCCTTTTTAGGCAACAACAATTATAATGAAGATTTGATTGAAAAGAGTGTTGATTGAGCGACAAGAAGTTCAAAGCATTTCTTCAAAAGATCATTTGACCTACTCTTTCAAATACTTGCGAAGCCAATATCCTTATTAGAGAAGCTGCCTGATCAAAAAGCTAAATTCTGATAACGTTTTTCTGTTAGCATGCATTTGCATCAGCTTACTTTAAAAAATTGCTTAAGTAGGTCAACAGTGTTGTTGTCTGCATCATCAGGCTTACATGTCCTTGCGAAGGGACAATGGCCAATTGCGATTTTGGCATTGGCGCTAAATCAGCAGAAACGCCGCCTCCCAATAATTTATATGTT
This sequence comes from Mucilaginibacter sp. P25, assembly GCF_050859465.1. Taxonomy (NCBI): domain Bacteria; kingdom Pseudomonadati; phylum Bacteroidota; class Sphingobacteriia; order Sphingobacteriales; family Sphingobacteriaceae; genus Mucilaginibacter; species Mucilaginibacter sp. P25. Next base: position 5,805,191 of record NZ_CP193937.1, read on the forward strand.
TTTGCCAATTCAAATTTGTCCAACCCGTCGTTGTCACCTGCTATGATCAATGCCGGCGCAGAAATTTTCGAAATATTTACATCACCAAAGTCGAACGGCTCCCGCGCGAAAGCGATCATCTGCCCTATAAACTTTGACCATTTTGTTTTATCTGGGGCTATTGCATCGTATGCGGCTTTCATAAGAGTATTCATAAAAAGTTCGGGCTTCCAGGATTTAAATGCATTGGTTATTTCAGGCAGCCAGCCGCTACTTTTATAAGTAGAAGAAATGATCACTAATTTTTTTAACCGTTTAGGGGCTTGTATAGCAAACTTGTAAGCCACAGAGCCACCCATACTATATCCTGCTACGTCGGCACTGTCAATTTTCAGGTAATCCATCACTCCTTCTACATCATGCGCTAAGGTAGCATATGATAACTTTCTATCCGAAAACGGTGTATGTCCGTGTCCCTGTAATTCAATAGCAATTACTTTCCTGTTTTTTGATAGTTCAGGGATCAATTCGGCCCAGTTTCCGTCAATTGTCATAAAAGCGCCATGCAGTAAAATGAGCGGTTTACCCTCGCCATATACCTCATAATAAACTTTGATACCGTTCACAGGCGCATAGCCACTGTTGGAAGGCTTTATTTGTTGTCCGTTTGATCGTGATGTTGCAAACATAATTACAATGAACAGTATTGATTTAAGAGCATCAAGTACATGGAGTAAATTTTTCATGGCGTTTAAGTTTGATTTTATTATCAATACAAAAATGGAACTCATTTCAGGGTTTGATAGCGTGCAAAAACGACTACTTAGGGGAGAATTGCGACAAAATATGCTTGTAAGCGAAGAAATGACTCTGGTTGCTCACCATTAAAGAAGATCAAGCATGGAAGCAAATAAACATGAATCTGTAAAAAGAAAACCCTCTAAAATTTCAATTTAGAGGGTTTTGATACTTGGTATCGCTTTTGTCGGGATGGCAGGATTCGAACCTGCGGCCTCCACATCCCAAATGTGGCGCGATACCGGGCTACGCTACATCCCGCTTTGGCTTTCGCCGGGTATTATGATTCCACCAATCAGAAAAGAAAACCCTCTAAAATTCAATTTAGAGGGTTTTGATACTTAGTATCGCTTTAGTCGGGATGGCAGGATTCGAACCTGCGGCCTCCACATCCCAAATGTGGCGCGATACCGGGCTACGCTACATCCCGTCTCCCTGATTGGGTGTGCAAAAGTATGATTTTAAATTAAGTTGCAAAATTTTTTTTGAAAGATTTTGCAAGCCTGCCTATAATCTGCTCATTAACAAAATATTGCCTTAAATTAAATTCTTTATGGTTTCTCACAATATCGAACAATCTTGCTATTACACTTGATTTCTCTCCAAAAAACTTAAAAAAGGATTGCATGTTGTTATGCTATAGCAGTTCAAATCCATGAATTTATATGAACAACAGCCTTACTGGCTAATAAAAGATGGCATAGTTGCCTCCTACCCTTCTCTTCAAAAAGATTTGAAGCTGGATGTGGCCATTATTGGAGCCGGCATCAGCGCCGCTTTAACAGCCTGGCAGCTCCGCAACTCGGGTTTAAGTATAGCTGTTTTTGATAAGCGCCACGTTGGTATGGGCAGTACCGCGGCCAGCACTGCGTTCCTGCAATATGAAATTGATACGCCCCTTACATCTTTAAAAGATCTGGTTGGCGAAGCAAATGCCGTAACAAGCTATCAACTTTGCCGCAAAGCTATTTATGACATTGCTGATTTATGTAAATCGCTTAAACCTGGCTTTGATTTTAGCTTGAGGCCAAGTTTGCAGTATGCCAGCTTCAAAACACATACAAATTCACTAAATCAGGAATATAACTTCCGTAAAAAACATGGCTTTGAGGTACAATGGCTCGAAGCTGATGAAATTGAACAGAAATTTGGGTTTAAAGCTTCCGGGGCTATTTTCTCCACAGATGGCGGTGAGGTTGACGCATACTTGCTTACCCATGCTTTACTTACAAATTTTGGCAAAGCCGGTCATAAAATATACAGCAATACCGATATTAAAACCATTGAGCATCATAAACAAGGCATAACGCTGCAAACCGCCAACGGCTCAGTTATCAAAGCTAAAAAGCTGATTATTGCATGCGGTTACGAAAGTTTAAAATACATTCCTAAAAAAATAGCCGAAATAAACTCAACTTACGCACTGGTTTCTGAGCCTTTACCCGATGTACGTTTCTGGTATAAGAACAGTTTGATTTGGGAAACTGCCGTACCCTACATGTATTTTAGGGCCGTGGGCGAAAACCGAATCCTGATTGGAGGCCGCGATGACCAGTTTCATCATCCGCATATACCTCCTTCTGTTATTAAACGAAAGGCGGATATGCTACAGCAGGCTTTTCTCAAAAAAATGCCGCACATCCCATTAAAAGCTGATTTTAGCTGGGCCGGAGCTTTTGCAATCACTAAAGATGGCTTGCCTTATATTGGCTGCATCCCCGAAAGACCGGACACTTATTTTGCGCTTGGCTTTGGAGGTAATGGTATCACTTTTAGCGTAATTGCTGCCGAAATTCTCCATGATCTTATCATGGAGAGAAAGAACGAACATGTTCAATTGTTCGGTTTTAACAGGTAGCGCGTTTTCAAATAATAAAAGCCGATATTTATACCTGAAATGACCGATCAATTACCCAAAATATACCTTTACCGCAGGCTTGTACAGGCTAAGTTGTTCATTGATAAAACTATCATGAACCGATCGACCTGAACGATATTGCCGACGAAGCGTATTTTTCCAAATATCATTTCATCAGGTTGTTTAAGAACATCTATGGTAAAACACCGCATCAGTACCTCATCCAGGTGCGGGTTGAAAACGCCCGGCTGCAATTAAAAAAAGGCCTTCCCGTTGCCGATGTTTGTTATGCTGTAGGTTTTGGCAGTGTTACTTCATTTTTTGCTTTATTTAAAAAGATCACCTCCTGTTCTCCTGCCAACTACCAGCAAACAGAACTTAAACGGCAAGCGGAGATGCAGCAATCGCCTCTCAAATTTATACCCGGTTGCTTTGCCCGGAAAAAAGAATGGCTGCGAAATCGCAATTTTCAATAAGCCCGGTTCTTTTTTGATAACGACTTTTGGTTTATCAAACAACATTAACATGATAACCAAATTAAACCATGTAAGCGTATTTGTACTTGACCAGGACAGCGCTTATGATTTTTATGTAAACAAATTAGGCTTTACCGTAAATACAGATGCTGCCATGGGGCCGGGAATGCGCTGGCTCACTGTGTGTGCTCCCGGACAGCCCGAATTGGAAATATCACTCATGGCTGTAACGGAGGGAATGATGTTCGACGCACAGTCGGCACATCAAATGCGCGAATTGGTACAGCGCGGTACCTTTGGGTTCGGAGTTTTTGAATGCAACGACCTTATAGCTACTTACTAAGAGTTAAAAGCGAAAGGTGTTGAGTTTACTAAAGCCCCCACCAAAGAGTTTTACGGCTTTGAAGCTTTATTCAAAGACGACTCGGGTAATTGGTTTTCATTGGGTGAAAAGAAAAGATAAATGCCTGCACACGCAATGGCGCAAAACCACCCCAATTATGGCACAAACGACAAGGTGTAAATTTTGATTTTGCATGGAGATTTGTATAAATCATTTTCAAAACATCATGGAAAATCAAATAACCACCACCCTCCAAACCGATGCACGCATTAACTTACTGGCAGTATTTGAGGATACTGCCAGCAACCTTTATCAACCATTGCTTTATTCAATGAGCAACAAATTAATATTGTACCACCCCACGGCGGATGGACAGCCGGACAGATAGCGGAGCATGTTTTTAAATCAGCTTTACAACTTGTTCCGGTACTTAACAGTGCAGACAAAGCAGCAAAAAGAGATCCGGCCGAAAAAGTCAAAATGATAAAAGACCTGTTTCTTGATTTTGAGGCTAAATTCAAATCAGCATCAAACATATTGCCATCAGATGGGCCGCACAATAAATCTGAGCTTATCGAATTATTACAAACAGTTATCATCCAGGTTAAAGAAGTAATTAACTCCAAAGATCTTTATGCCATTAGTACTGACCTGGTAGTTCCTTTTTTGGTGAACTTACCCGGTTAGAATGGCTCTATCTTATTTGCTATCATACTCAGAAGCACATTCACCAGTTAAAAAACGTCGGGCAGCCTTTGTGATTCGTTTAATGATACCTGCATGTTCCTGGCTACCGAATTTACAACGTAAATAATGAGCCACAGCAAACCGATTAAAGCATACATACTAAGTATAACAAGCGATAAAGTGCTCACGGAAGCGCCTTCATCGCTTTTTTGCATAAAAAGTGTGAGTATAGATAAACCTACTCCGGCACCTAAAAAGTAAGCGGTAGTACCCAGGCTTGATGCCAACCCGTAGTGTTGTTTGGGGATGTTTTTTACAGCAAGAACAGACAAACTTGTAAAACAGATGGTCATACCTAAACCGGATATAAAAGCAGCAGATAACAGCAGTAAAGGGAGAGAGTAACCTGTAAATACCGCGCAAATTAAAACCAGTCCCCCGGTTAACATACAACACATACCCAACAATCCTGTTTGTTCGGTTGTTAACCGTTTCATGATGCCGGGTAGCATAAACTTAGCCACAATAGCTGATAAAAAACTAAAAGGTACCAGTAACAAGCCCGACCGTGCTGCGGTGTAATGCATATCTTTTTGCAATAATTGAGATATAATGAAAAGGTAACCGGTAAAAAACGCGCCTAATAAAATGAATACGCCATTTGCGGTAATAACTGATGATGCTTTAAAAACCGAAAGATCTATCAGCGGATTTGCACATCGGGTTAAACGAACATATAACAGCCTCATGCAAACAACCACGCCTATGGCACAAATTATAATAAAAGTATATTGTTGTTTGATATCCGCAAGCTGGTGTACACCGTAACTAAGCATCAGCAAACCCATCACCAATAAAATGCCCGAAAACAGATCGGGAGACGACTGCCTTTGTTCAGGAGCGTCATTAGCCAGGCACAGCCAGCCTATAACAATAATAAAAACCAGTATTGGCACATTAATCAAAAACACCCAATGCCAGCCTAAGTAAGTGCTGATGATTCCGCCGATGGAAAGGCCGCTTCCTGAACCAACCGCCGCGAATGAGCTAAAGATTCCGATAGCCTTGCTCCGCTCACGTTCTTCGGTAAAAGTATGCGTTACGATGGAAAGTGCCGATGGCATGATCAACGCTGCAGCCAAGCCTTGTACGGCTCTCGATAAACTAAGAAACACAAAAGTACCTGATAAGCCGGCACCTAATGAAGTTGCCAGGAATAATACCGCACCGGTAATAAAGACCTTCTTTGGTCCGGCAACATCAGACAGCTTTCCTCCTATAATCAGGAAACCGCCGTACAATAGCACATAGAGCGTTTGAAGCCATTGAACCTGGTCGTTAGTGACCACAAACTGCTTTTGTATTGCCGGAATGGTGAGGTTAATGATGGCGATGTCAAGCGCTTCGACAAATATGGCCATAGAGGATATGATCAGGACCTTGTTCTTTTTTAGTGCCATAATTTTGATTTTTGTCCTTTCAAAACTATGCTAATAGAAATTAACAATATTATTTATTATAATTTTGGAACATAATTAAAAATTCAAGCACTAAAAAAGAACAAACGCCCAATTAACACACCGTTATGGCCCCACAAACAGAACAAGAAAAAGCCGGCATCCATCTTGATGAAAAAGATTACGAAATATTACGGCTGGTTGAACGGAATGCCAAGCTTACCGTGCGGGAAATTGCCGTTAAAATCAACCTAAGCCCTACGCCCGCACATGAACGCATTAAACGCCTCGAAAAAGCGGGGGTTATTAAAAGCTATACCGCCATTTTAGATAAGCGGATGCTGAACAAACGTATCATGGTGATTTGCATGGTAACCCTGCGCGAACATAGCCGCAAAGCAGGTGCCGATTTTATTAACGCTGTACTGGAATTTGACGAAGTGATAGAATGCTATAACATATCGGGCGATTTTGATTTTATGCTCAAAATTGTCTCTGAAAGTATGGATAGTTACCATTCGTTTTTTGTAAATAAGCTAAGCGAAGTAAAGGGTATTGGCCACTCAAAAAGCACTTTTGTAATGGATATTATCAAAGAAACCAATCATTTGCTTTAACTTACACAATAGCAGTGTTCTCCGTCCGTTTATATGTCCGGATAATTAATCGGTTCAACACCCCGTTTTATCGATTCATTAACCCGGTATATCAAATTGTTATCTTAATTTTAAGCTCAACTAAAACGGCACTTTTATCGTAATTATTACCAACCGGGTTTATATACAGACATATATGACTGCAAAACATTTACTTTTTACTTCCAAAATTATTGGTTGTTTATTAATAACGGTTGCCTTTTTTCCTGTAAAAAAGATAAAACCGTAGCGCCTCAAACACAAGTTAGTCCTGTTACGCTTGGTTTATATGAATACGCCAGCGGGGTAAACAAACGGATCTTTTTACCCATTACGCTGGTAGGCACAAAAGCAGTGACTTATTATACCGTGTTTGATACAGGTTCATCAGGGATGACACTTGATGCCGCAGGTATCCTGCCTGCATCAATGATCACCTCGTCAGGCATCCAGTTTACCGGGGATTCGGTGGTTGTGAACGGCATTACGGTTACTAATACCAAGGGCACGATAAGCTTTGGCGACCAGTTAAGCTCTACGAAAGAATACGGCAATTTAGCCTACGCTAATATCACCATCGGCGACGCTCAGGGCAACCTTACGTTAAAAAGGGTGCCATTTTTTTTATACTACAAAATAGTTGATGAAACTGGTGCGCAATTATCGGCCCATGCCAGCGATGTTTTTGGTGTTGGCCCCGGCACAAGTTATGTAACCAGCCTGATTCAAAGCCCGTTAAGATCCTTTAGCACCGGCACAGGTCTTACAAGCGGATTTAAGCTGGCCACGTTAAATAAAAGCTTATTTTCTACCAGTGGAACTTATGTAAGCAATCTGTTAACTATCGGCTTAAGCAACAGCGATCTTTCATCAACTGGATTCATTATGCACCCGCTTTCTTATTCAAACAGCGGCGGATACTCGCCTAATATCCCCGCAACTATTACTTACAGTGGAAAGACCATCTCCGGACAGATTTTGTTTGATACCGGAACCCCATCAACTACTGTAATTGAAGACAGGCTGGCAACCAATTCAGTAGGCAGCCTTCCCGCAAATTCGACCGTAACCATAACTACCAACAAGGGCTTTGTTTATACTTATACAACATCAAGCACGGGAAACCTAACAGAAGTGCAAAACCCCAATAATACGGGTGATTACCGTACCATTTTCAGTCTCGATTTTTTCATCAGTAATGAATACCTAACCGATTATGGCAACCACCAGATCGGGTTAAAAAACAACTAAATATTAATACTTTAAAGGCGATAACATTATTTTCAAAAACCCGGCTCATAATTTCTGCTCCTTTTTTATCCCCTGCCACGAGATGACTTTTTCAATGCGCTACAAATTTACAGCGGCGCTTTTTAAATAAATCAAAGGAGATAAAAAGTCTATTTTTTATTACAGATCTCCGTAACTGCAGTACGGCGGGTGGCGGTGTAAACTATTCCATTTACCATTTCATAGCCAGTAGAAACGCTTTGCGAATAGCGTTTTAAAATAACCCCGGTGTTGTTATCTATGAGTATTGATCCGTTTATCCGGCTATTTAAGCTACCGCCTAAAACCGAAGTTTTATAAGTAACAACAGTAGTTGTGCTGCTTATAGCATAAACTGTATAGTTGGTTTCGGCCGATGAAGTAGTAACCTTCCATGAATAGCCCTTTTTAAGTGTGATGCCAACCGGAAAATCAACCATTAACTGTATTGTAGTCCCTGGCGACAGCCGTTCGGGCTGGATGCCGGCAAAAGATAACAGTGTATCATTGGCAACAGCCGGGCGTTTTAAATTCAGGATCTCGCCTTTGTTGTTTACTGAAACTATCGATTGATTATGGAACATCTTCTGCAAACCAACCTGGATAACAGAATTTGGGTCGGCAGGTTTACCTGAGTTATATACCAGGTCCTGGTTCATTGCATTTATGGTATCGATAAGCTTATCAGTAGTAATAGTAAAAGAGGCCCCCTTTCAGAAGCATCGGTTACCTTGTAGGTTTTAACAACTATTGAAACCGAACCAACACGCAAAGTTTGGCTGCCGCGCTGTAAAACACAATTTGACTTTGTATTTACCTGCCTTTGAAACTCATCTCCCTGTTTAAATCTGCCCTGGGCATAGGTAACACCGCTCGCAAAAGCTAATATTATAACAAATATATATTTTAACTCAATTGGGGTACTTTTCATTTTAGTATTCTTGTTATAATGCCTTTAATAATTTGACATTATGTCACAGTTAGTGTTTTTTCCTGTTTGATTGGGGTTTGCCTTTTAACTTATCATCCTTCGTTCCCCCAGGCGATATCATTTTAAAGCTCTCGCTTTCGGGAATTTCCGGGATAGACCAGGGTGTAAAATTTTCGGAAGGCTGTAAAAGCGGTACCGTACTTGTTATATCGGGCATTATCGGAATGGGGCCTTTTATAATATTCACCTGGCCTGATACGGTTGGCTCAACAGGCGCTGGCGGCAATTCCGGCGATTCTGGCAAAGGGAGGTCTATAACAGCTGAAAACTGCAGGTCCTGCATTGTTTGCTTTGGCAAATGCGGAGCTTCTGGCGCTTCAGGTGATGGAATTTCAGGTAACCCCGCAGTTGCACCATTAACATCGGGTTGGTCGGGTGCATCAACCACAGGCGGCGTTGAGCCAACTGCAGCCAGCACAGGCATTTGAGTTGCTGAAACAAAGGGCTGAGCAATTACCGGGATATCCGTAAGCGTAAGTATAATCGGCTTACCCGCCGAACCACTGCCATGGGTGTTTCCTTTGGTAATTGTACCTGGGGTTAATGGCGGCGGCACGTTCCAGTCCGACTGATTATTGCGGCTCTGGGCCATAGTATTACTTAAGCCCCCCAGGCAACTAATAACCAAATAAAGCATGGTATTAGGCTGTTGAGTCGCCGGTTTCTCTCCTTTTTTGGACGATGTATGACATTTCCATTTAATTATCTTTATGCAGAAAGCGATTGCTTTCAATACAATCAGTCAGTTTTATTTGGTGAATAATAGCTTATTAATTTAATTTTTATTGATTGTTAATGAGCAATAATGATTTTAGGTATAGGTTAGAATTATATTGCAAAATCATTATTAAAGTTAGTCCTTTTTATCGATTACGGCACACGGCTTTCCAATATATGCTATCTGTATAATACTAAATAGTGTTTCTACATGATATACTTACCTCCAATATTTCATCTGTAAAAATAAGCTTTATGGTGTTACTCCAAAATACCAACTGCTTTGTATTGTGTGAATTTCGGCCTCTCTATAAAATTGTACTGTCAAGCACGATGGTGAAATAATATAAAACAAAGCCATAAATGGTTTTGAACAAATTAATTCATCGCGTTTCATCTAAATTAAAAAACCATGGAAAGTACTTTAAATTACCTCGCGGGCTTTGTTTCCCTAACTTTTATGGGATTATCAGCTATGTATAAATTTAAGCTCGAAAAATTGCAGGGAACAGGCAAAATACCCAACATTATCAGTGCCAGGCAACGGCAAATTGTGTTTTTCGTGTTAGCCGTATTATCTGCTTTAATAATATTCATATCCAGATTTTAAAAACACATTAACCGGTAACAACCCCAGGCCCAACGACTTTTGCTGATAAATATCAAATTACTATCTTTAACCGGGACCAAAAACCCGGATATGAAATACCCTTTGTTTTTTCTGCTTATTTTGGCTGTAATTCCGTGTTGCGGTCAAAATATTGATAGTTTAAAAAAGGTTGTTTTCAGCAAATCACCCACACAAAAACGCTTAACCGCCGCTACTCAGATTGCCAACTATGCGGCTGAAACAAATCCGACCAAAACCATCATTGTTGCAAAAGAAGGACTGAACCTTGCACATAAGCTAAACAATAAAAAAGCAATTACTTTACTATCGCAAACTTTAGGAGAAGCTTATTTCCAAACTAATCAATATGATTCCGCATCATATTATTACAACATTGCCGCCGTTGCACTCAACAAAATAAATCAACAGTACATTTTAACCGATGGTTACAACAGGTTAGCGAAAGCGTATGTAAAATTAAAAAATCATAAAAAAGCGCTTGAATTTTGCATGCTGGCAATTTCATATGCCCCAAAAACCGGTGACCGTACAGAATTGACAGAAGCCTTAAACCTGGCTGCGACGTTATATGAGGCAAAAAACAATTACCGGGAGGCCTTAAATTACTCCAGGCAGGCTTTCGACATAAAAGACTCTTTAAACCTTGCCCGGCAAACAAATGAAAACACCTCTGAAGCATACAGCCATAAATTTATGGGGGATGTTATGGGAAGTATTAAACCAAACGACTCAGAACAGGAAATTTTAAAAACCATCGATGTCAAAAAATCATTAAATGATACCCTTGCGCTTTCAATTAACTATTTTAACCTTGGCGTATTGTATAAAAACAAACGGTTATATCTACAATCTCTCGATGCATTAAAAAACAGCCTTCAGTTTGCCACACAAATAAATTATGCAGATATGCAAAGAAGCGCCACAAATGAAATAGCTGATTTGTATGAGCAATTGGGCGACTATAAGCAATCGCTGATTTACTTAAAAAAGCATGCAGCAATTAAAACCTCAGGCAACAGCACCATTGATGAACTACAGGCAAAATACGAAATAAAACAACGTGAAGATCAGGTACTGCAACAGCAATTTGAAATAACAAAGCGTAATTACTGGATGGCGGGTATCTGTGTTTTTATACTTTTAATGTTCTTTACAGGCTTTTTTTATTATAAACAAAACAAGCTAAAACAGCGCAATATGGCAATGCAGGCTATAATTGCGGCTGAGGAAAGTGAAAGACAAAGAATTGCCAGGGATTTACATGATAGTGTGAGCCAAATAATATCGGCGGCAAAAATAAACCTGTCAGTTATAGGCAGTGAATTACCTTTCATAAATGAAGAGCAAAGAACCCGTTTTGAAAAAGCAATTAACCTTGTTGACTATGGATTTAAAGAGGTAAGAACGATATCACATAATATGATGCCTTGGGCACTTCATAAAACAGGGTTAGCACAAGTAATTAAACAATTTATTGAGAATATCAAGAACAATAATATTGCAATAAACTTTTTTGCCAGGGGTTTGATTCGCCGTTTGACGATACCATCGAGATCATTTTATACCGGGTATTACAGGAAAGTGTAAACAATGTAATGAAGCACGCTCATGCCGACAGGGTTGACATTTCACTTATAAGAAGCGATGAAAACATCAGCCTCACTATTGAAGATAATGGCATAGGCTTTGACGCAACCAATCCTGATATTTTTAAAGGCATGGGCTTAAACAATCTAATGTCGCGGATAAATTTTTTAAAAGGCAGGGTTGAATTTGATTCGCATCCTAACAGGGGGACACTTGTTTCTATTTATATCCCACTCACCAATAAACCTTTATAAGTTATATTGCATTATAAACCGGTTAAGCTCAACCGGATTTTTCAGATTAAGCTTTTGCATAATATTTTTACGGTGTGTTTCAACAGTATAAATACTTAAGTGAAGATGATCGGCCATTTGCTGGTTGGTAAAATTCTGTTTTATAAATTGTAAAAGTTCAGTTTCCCGCTTAGTAAGCTGGAACTGCTTTAAAAAAGGATCCGGTTCATTAGGCATGGAATTAACAACCGGCTGTTTGCAGGGAAAACACAGATGCCCTTGCGCTACGGAGCGCATTACCTGTAATAGTTCAGCCTTCCCGACATTTTTGAACAAGTAGCCGCTGGCTCCTTCAGCCTTTGCTTTTTCAATGAGGTGCTCCTCATTATATGTAGAAAGCATGATTACCTTAACTTTAGGATAGTAATCCTTTATGCGCTTAAGTACGTCGAACCCGTTCATACCCGGCATATTGATATCAAGTAATATGAGGTTGGGTGTTTGGGTGTGTAACAAATGTAATAATTCCTTACCGTTTGCTGCAACGCTCATTACCTCTATATCTGGCTCTCCCTGCAACAACATGTGTAAGCCGTTTATAAATAAAGTATGGTCATCTGCTATTATTACTGATAGTTTTTCCACGGTGCTTTCCATATAATAAATTCACTGTAAATCTATATTTTATCTTTATTTCATAAAATACCAACTGATTTGTATTGTGCATCCCAGCCTCTGTTCATAAAATTGTTCTACCGAAACAAACTTAAAAAAATGAAAAGCCATCGCACATCTTATTTATATGAATTATGCTTACCCGGTTACTGCACCCAATATATACCGAAATCTATTAACAGAAAAAAGTGATGGAATACTTTATTAGCACATTTATAATAATGCTGATTTGTATAATCGCATTATTACAGGATAAATCTTATGACAACGGGATAGTTTTACCAAGACCTCAGAGCAAACTTCCAGACCGAAGAGATTACCGGTTACTTAAATACAACCAAGCCTCCCACTCTATTTCGCGGATATCCCCTCAATTACTTGTTAGTGAATATGGAGCTCAAACAGGTTCATTAGCGACATCATCAACAGCCAGGCGCGTCTATCCCTCAAATTTTAACAGGACAAAAGTATTACAACCAAAGTCTAACCCAACTATTCAATCAAATACTGAAAAAGATACAGATGTCGCAAACGCCTTTTGCTCACAATGCAATTTAAGCTTCTTTGCTCCTGCCTGCAACTATTACAAACAATCCTTTAAGGTTGCATAATCGGCAGATGACAACTTCATGGCGGCGGATATTTGCTATCTGGCAATTAATGAAGTAATTAAGCTGCATTGAAGTGCTAAGTGCCGCCCCCCATTTTTATTAAACCACAAAAAATGGCTGCAATCAAAATACCTTGCTATTACAGTTTGACAATTAAATTCCTTTTAAAACATTTTATTTAAAAACAGAATCTGACAAAAAATAATAATATATACAGAATACAAATAATTAAAAACCTAACAATCAATTAATTAAATATTTATAAAAGCAATTCGGGTATTACAAGCAAAAGCTTTCACCCATTAATTTTTTAATATTCAGTCATTTGTCACTTTCTTTTTACAAAAAATATTATTATTTTTAAAAAAGTAAACTAAAACGTTTTTCTCAAACGTATATTTAGTTTTTTAATTTAAAAAAGAACACGCTTTTTCAATTATTACTTACATATCTCATTAATACTGGCTTTATAAAGTAATATTTCATGTCATTTTCCATAAACATCGTACCAACCGCCCTGAAAATTAAAATTCATATAAATTTTATATGAATTTCATATGAAGAATTCAAAAAAAACCACATTTCACTTATTTTGCATTAACGTTTTATCAATTTTTTTATAAATATTTTAATATATATAAAAAACTTTAAAAAAATTTTAACTTTTTTTTCATTTTATTACAAAAATTGTAGTTTTGGATATTAACTAAAACTGATTTTTTAACAATGAAAAAACTCCTACTCGCAAGCTGGTGTTTGTTCATGCTATTTTTTAGTGTGGTACATGCACAAAACAAAACGGTTACCGGCCGGGTAACTTCAAAAGACGATGGACTACCGCTGCCAGGCGTGTCCGTAAGAGTTGTAGGTACCACGCTCGGTACGCAAACAAATGCAGATGGTAAATTTTCTTTATCTGTTCCTGCCTCTGCAAAATCTTTAGGCTTTAGCTTTATTGGCTTTACATCTCAAACAGTTGAAATCACTTCGACACCATTAGATGTTAAACTAACAAGCAGCGCTAATAAACTATCAGAAGTGGTAATTACTGGTGCTTATGGCACCAAACAGTCATCACGATCGGCTTCATATGCAGCACAGGTAGTAAAGTCAGATGCATTGAACACTATCCGCCAGCCTAACGTTAACAACGCATTGGCAGGTAAGGTTGCAGGTGTTCAGGTACGTAGCCAGTCGGCTGCAGCTTTGGGCCGCAATACCAACATCAGGCTTCGTGGTGCTACAGGCTTTGGTAGCGGTAACAACCCTTTATATGTTGTTGACGGTACAATAATGCCAAACGCCGACGATTTGAGCAATGACGACATCGACAACATTAGTATTTTGAATGGTCCTGCAGCATCTGCTCAGTTCGGTTCACAGGGAGCTTATGGCGCTATCGTTATCTCAACTAAAAAGGGTAAAAAAACAAAGGGCGTTGGTGTTGAATTAAACCTTGGTGCCAATTTCGACAAGGCTTATATTCTGCCTAACTACCAAAACAGTTATGGTGGCGGTGCTTCTGCAGATTTCATTCAATACCATTGGAAAGACGGCGATCCTGAAGGATGGAAAGCTTTAGATGGCAAATATTACCCGGATTATACCGACGACAGTAGTTGGGGCCCTAAAATGGTTGGCCAGGAATATATTCCATGGTATGCATGGGCTGCTGGTACCAAATACTCTTTCAAAACTGCCAAATGGACCCCACAGCCCGATAACGCAAAGGATTTCTTCCGCACCGGTGTTTCTTTAAATAACAGTGTGGCATTTACTAAAGCAGCTGATGATTACAACATCAGGATGTCATACAATAACCAGCACACTACAGGTATAGTGCCTGAAACCTGGCTAAACAAAAACAACTTCACCTTAAACGCCAACTACGATCTTAACAAACACCTCACAGCAGGTGCAAGTATTAACTTTTCGGGTACACAACTTCATGGCCAGATCAGTGATGCTTACGCAAGCGCTTCAAGTGGCTCGTTCAACTCATGGTTCCACCGTGATTTGGACATGGGTATCATGAAAGAATTACAGGATCTAAAATCACCTGACGGCACCTATGTAAGCTGGAACCACCAAAACCCTAACTCATACGATCCATCAAACCCGGGCTCGTTTTATGCGGGTAACTATTGGTACAACCCTTATTTATGGCAAAAACAATGGCAAAACCTTAACACCCGCGACCGTTTGTACGGAAACATATACTTACAGTACAAGATCAATAATGATTTAAGCTTCAAGGTTACCTACCGCCGCAATCAAACCAACACCTGGAACGAAGGCAAAATTTCGTCTGAAATACAGGCAAGCGGCACTCAAACAGGTCAAAAAGCAGGTTATGGCACTTCAACATCATACTCAAACCGCGAAAACTACGAAACCTTGCTTAACTATGATAAGCAGATCAAAGATTTCCACCTGAATGTTAATGCCGGTAGCGATTTTTACAACTGGAGTTACAAAGACAACGGTGCAAACACCAACAATGGTTTAAGCGTTCCGGATTTGTATACATTAGCAAACTCTGTCGATCCGATCAGTGCCAGCAATACCAGGATCCAGGAGCAATACCGAGCGGTATTTGCAAAAGCTTCTGCCAATTACAAAAGGATTGTATATGCTGATGCGACTTTACGTAACGACTGGTTTTCAACCATCTCTACTATAAACAACGCTAACTCAGTGTTGTCAAAATCATTTGGTGGGTCATTCGTATTCAGCGAGGTATTGCCTGAATTTAAAGACTGGTTAAACTATGGTAAAGTAAGGGGATCATGGGGCCAGGTACCATTAGCCTTAGGTAACTCAACTGAAACATTTGGCGCATACAGGAACAATACACTATACGGTATCGCTCCAAATAAATGGAATGGCGCCTTATTGCAAGGTGGCCCAACCCAATTTGTTGACCCTGCCTTACATGGCACAACCACTACTTCAAAAGAGATTGGTTTAGACTTAGGTTTCTTTAACGACCGTTTAACTTTTGGCGCTACTTACTGGGCTGCAGATGACAAAGACCTTCCATTGGGCTTAGCGGTTAACGCTGCCAGTGGTGTATCATCTATCCTGACCAACGTAGGTTTGATCAAACGGAGAGGTTTGGAGATAACTGCAAGCGGTACCCCTATCCGGTTACCAAACTTTAGCTGGACAATTAATGCCAACTTTGCACAGTTATTGGATAATACAGTAGTAGAGATCAGCAATAAATACGGTGTTGACCGTGTGCAGGTTGCAGGTGTATGGGGTACAGACATGCCTTACCTGATCAATCAAAAAGGCAAATGGTGGGGCCAAATTTACGGTAACGGTATCAAACGCAATGCTGCCGGGGTCCCAATTCTTACTTCATCCGGCGCTTACATCAATGACCCTAACGTATATTTCGGCAGTGCGTTGCCTAAATATACCGGTGGTATACAAAATACATTCACTTTATTTAAAGAGTTTGTGTTGAGCGCAAATATCGACTATCAGTTTGGTGGCAAATTCGCTTCATTATCAAACCGTTGGGGTCAATATAGCGGTTTAACGGCTAATACGGCGGCACTTAACGATAAAGGCATGTCGGTACGCGACCCTGTTGCTGATGGTGGCGGTGTTAAAGTTACCGGTGTTGATGCCGACAATAAAGCCGTGACCTATTACGTCGACGCAAAATCATACTATCAGGGTTTAACAAACAATAAAACTTACGATCCCTACATCTACGACTTGACTTTCATCAAACTTCGCGAGGTTGCTGTAGGTTACAACCTGCCGATTAAAAGATGGGGTTTAGGAAATGTATTCCAATCGGCAAGGATTGATTTAACCGGCCGTAACTTATTGTTGATATACGCTAAATCTAAGGATTTCGATCCGTCAGAGATCACCGCGACAGAAGGTGAAACTGCCCAATACCCAGGTACGAGGGGTTTTGGTTTCAACCTAAAAGTAACATTCTAAGCGAACAAGGATTATTAGACTAAGAAAAAATGAAAAAGATATATCTATATACATTAGCAGGCGCGTTCACCTTTTTGGGCGCGGGCTGCAATAAGCTAAAGGATTTTGGCGACGTAAACAACAATCCTGCAGCAACAGTAACGCCTATCCCTTCGGCCTTGCTATCAAACGTTGAGGCAAATTTGGGTGGTTATGCATCAACCGGTACCGAGGCAATAAGCGGTGGCCAGTATGCTCAATATTTTACTGAAACGCAGTATTCAGGTACTTCATTGTACAACCTGCCTCAAAACGGGTTTACAGGCAATTATGCAGGTAATCTTAATAACCTGCAGCTTATCATTAACCAAAACCCAAGTAAAAACATGGTTAATGTGGCTAAAATACTGCAGCAATATATTTTCTGGATAGTAACGGATTCGTGGGGCGATGTTCCTTACAGCGACGCACTCAAAGGGGCGGCTAACATATTGCCTAAATATGATTCCCAGGAAACCATTTATAAGGGCATACTTACCACGCTGACTACGGCTATAAATTCGTTTGATTCATCGCCAATAAGCGGTGACATCATTTATGGTGGTGATGTGGCATCATGGAAAAGAATGGCAAACTCCCTTAAATTGCTTGTTGCAATTCAAATGTCAAAGGTAACCGCTTCTTCTTCCATCGCATCTGCGGCAACCAACGAAGCTATTACCCCAGCTAATGGAGGAGTAATAACTACTACCGATCAAAACTTCAAACTTCAATATCCTGGAGGTAATTACAAAAGCGCATGGTGGAACCTGTATAACGGACGTAAGGACTTTGCCGAATCAAAAACCCTTACCGATTATACCGCGAGCACCAGCGATCCGCGCCAGGCAGCTTTTGGCGGCGAGAGTGAGCAGGCGGGTAACGTTACGACATCAAATATTGGCGTTCCATACGGCTTAGCGCGTTTAGCGGTGACCTCTTTTACCGACGCTAACCCAAAATGGGCACGTGTTTTACGCGGCGACTTCAGGCTTGAAAACGGATCAGTAACCCTGATCACAGCTGCAGAGGTGTGGCTGGCAAGGGCCGAAGCTGTAAACCTGGGCTGGATCACTCCAACAACATCTGAAACAGTAGCCATCGATTTCCAAAATGGTATAGGTGAATCGTTCGTACAGTGGGGGCTAACATCTGCTGCGGGTAAAACTTTCGCACAAGGCTTAGGCACACCTAACATTCAGCTAATTTCAACTCAGCGTTGGGTGGCAAGTTACCCTGACGGCCATATGGCCTGGGATATCTGGAGGAAAAGTGGATACCCAGTACTTACGCCTGCTCCTGATGCTACAAACGCATCAAAGCAAATTGTAAGGAGGTTTGTGTATGCTACTTCAGAGTACAATACCAACGGCGCAAACGTTAGCGCGGCAGTTACACGCATGGGCGGCGATACTCAGGATACAAGAGTTTGGTGGGATGGTGGTAAATAATCATTTTAAAAATTGACACAACATGAAAAAGAACATATTCAATAAATATTTGCTTGTTGCCTGTATCGGATCTGCGATTGCTTTTTCAGGCTGCCGGAAAGAAACCATTGCTGATAAGGTTGGCGGGCAGGCTATGGACAATGGCAAGTCGTTTGTCGGCTTTCCAGACGGTCTTGAACAACAGCATTTCTTTGATCCATTCACAAACATTAAAACTGTTGATGTATTTTCTATCAAACGCGACGCAAAAAGCGCTGCTGATTTGCAAAAAGATCAAACTGTGGTCTTAAAAGCAATTCCAGACGCAATTGATAAATACAACGAAAATAACGATACGGAGTATGAATTACTGCCAACAAGTCTGTATACAATAAGCAGCACCAAAGTTACTGCCGGAACTTCGGGAAACCTAAATGCTAAATTTGCTCCTGGCGACTTCCAGAACTATTTTACCATCAAATTAAATGGAAGTAAATTTGATCTGACAAAAAAATACGCGCTTGCTTATATAATCAGTGACGCTGCCGGTTTAACCGTCCATGCTGAAAGCAAGGACACGCTATACACCTTCTTCGCTATCAAAAACAAGTATGATGGTGAATACCACTCAACTGGTATTTTTCACCATCCTGTGAATGGCGACCGAGCAATTGATCGGGATAAAATCCTTACTACAGCTGGTGCTACAGCCGTAAGCACAGAAATTGGTGATATTGGCGGATCAATGACCCTGACTGTAAATGAAGCTACAAACGAGGTAACCGTTTCTGGTAATGTTAGTGCAACCCAACCGTTATTACCTGTTGCCGGGAAGAAAAGCATTTATGACCCTGCGACTAAAAGCTTCATACTAAATTACAGGTACCCAGCCGGTACAGGTGATCGTGTTATTGAAGAAACTATCAAACACAAATAATAAAAAATCAAAAAAGAGCCGTTTTGCATTGCATAATGCGGCTCTTTTTATATCCTGTTACATCACATAATTGA
Source organism: Mucilaginibacter sp. P25 (assembly GCF_050859465.1). Classification (NCBI taxonomy): domain Bacteria; kingdom Pseudomonadati; phylum Bacteroidota; class Sphingobacteriia; order Sphingobacteriales; family Sphingobacteriaceae; genus Mucilaginibacter; species Mucilaginibacter sp. P25. The sequence continues at coordinate 5,824,563 of NZ_CP193937.1, forward strand.
TGACATACTGACCTTATTAAACTAAACAAATCCGTATTGAATTGGGGTTTTAACAATTATTATAAAACACCAACACTTTTAACTGCAGCTTCGTTCTTTTAGTTAATAGTTACAACAAGAAACCGTACACAGTAAGCTCGTGTACGGTTTTCCCTATTATATTCGGTTGTCAGAAATTCGGATCAAAATTAAAACAGATCGGGTTTGACAATCCTACCATATTACCGCTCAGTGCTGCTGATTGCGGCACCTGAGGGTAAGGTGTAGACGGCCCTTCTACCGTCACCCGGTAATAAGTACGGCCGGCTATTGCCGGTGTATCGGTAAATTCAATCATGGGCATTTTTCCTTCCATTTTAAAAGCACCAAACGGGTTGCCGTTTTTTACCACATTGATAGTGTAGGTAGTATCCTTTATACTGTTCCCGGTTAACTGAACTTTAAATTTAACCGGCTTACCTGTTGCCTTTACATTATCCCCCATCATCATATCCATTTTATCGTCGCCATTTAAATCAGCATAAAACTCAACACGGGGAGCATATGGGTTTGAACTTATGGATACCCGTCCGTTGGTTAAGGCGTCAATAACGGCTTGCTTAGTACGTGCAGTTGCAAATACCCAGGTAGTAGGCGTTCCTGCATAATTGGCTTTAGCCTGGTAAGTATTAGGGCCTGGTTTTTCATCCCCTACAGGCACGCCGTGATGAGCATCGCTCCCTCCCCTGCCGGTTAGCTTTCGGCCCGATGAAAGCATATCATCCCAGATCATGATCGCATTGGCATTTTTTGACCAGATGGCCGAATTCCATACTTCGATAGAATTAACCATATCATACGAATACCCAAAATGATCTTTACCGCTGGGATGGTTTGCCGACAGGTGAATACCAAGTTTATTCTTTATGCGCCCAACAACAGTATCACGCTGATCGCGCACATCGTATAACTGCTGATGATTATAAGGCCTGGCCGAAAAGGCGTTGCCGTGGCCGCGGGTAGTTGTCCATTCGGCAGCGTAAAGCAGCAATACCGAATCTGATTTAAACTCCGGATCAGCCCAGGTATTGTGGGCTACGTCGCCTTCTACATGATTATCGTGATCGGTAATAGCCAGGAAATCGATCCCTACCAACTTGCAAAAAGTAATGATCTTGCTGATTGAATTATTTGACGACTCCTTGCTATGCCTGGAGTGCATATGCAGCTCGCCTTTAAGCCAGATACCCTGACTGAGACTGGCCGGCGGCGGCAGTGTACCCAGCGGTTTTTGAGCCCAGGGGTTTACATGGGCCGATTGCCCCAATGCCGAACCGCTGATGCAGCCCGCAACCATAATTATTAAACCGGTTTTAATTAACAGTCCAATGTTCCTGTTAGTGGTTAGTACCATAAGTAATTTTGTCGATCTTTTTATTTTGTAATACTTTCGGCAGCCAACTTAGCCCACTCATGTTAGCTCACCGTTAACAGGAACAAATGATATAAAAATGTGACAGTGAAGCAAAAATTGAGGTGTCCGCTTTAATTTTTATTTGACTGAAAATTAAAGCTAACATCCCGCAAAACATTTGTAATTTAGGATTAAGCGATTTAACTCAACAAATTACACCTATGAGCAACCCGACAACAACACGCTGGCCTAGGCTCGATTACCATGATCTTAAAGATACCCTTGCAAGTGTTCATATGTGGACTCAAATCATTGGTAAGGTAAGACTAAAACAAATGCCCTGGATCAATCATTCATGGCAGGTAACCCTTTATGTAAGTTCAACCGGTCTAACTACCGGAAGTATGCCATTTGAGGGCGGCGTTTTCCAGATAGATCTTGATTTTATCAGTCATACCCTGAATATATCCACCAGTACCGGAGAAAAACGATCGTTTGGGCTCGGTACCGGAAGCGTGTCCGCCTTTTACAGTTCCCTGATGAATAGCATTGCTTCAGTTAATGCAGGCGTAGAAATATATGCAGTGCCGAATGAAGTGGAGCCGGCTATTCCTTTTGCCAAAAATCATACGCCATGTAACTATAATGCTTCCATTATGCATGATTACTGGCAGGCGCTGGTAAGGATCCATAATGTTTTCACAGAGTTCAGGGCCGGGTTTCAAGGAAAAAATAGCCCGGTACATTTCTTTTGGGGAGGATTTGACCTGGCGGTCACCCGCTTTTCGGGCAGGCCTGCACCAAAACACCAGGGCAGCGTTCCCAATATGCCCGCGATAGTAATGCAGGAAGCCTATTCGCAGGAAGTAAGCTCATGCGGCTTTTGGCCAGGCTCAGATGCCTTCCCTCATCCCGTTTTTTACGCATATTGCTACCCTACTCCCGAAGATTTTGCCAAACAGCAAGTATCGCCTCCCGAAGCATTTTACAGCGGGGAAATGGGTGAGTTTTTATTGACCTACGAAGTTGTTTCCCGATCGGCCGACCCGGAACGGACTCTGCTTCAATTTTTGCAATCCACGTATGACGCCGCGGCTAAAACGGGTAATTGGGATAAAGATCTGCAATGTGATTTGTCGGCATTAAAGAACGCATGAGATAAACATTGAGAGGACTCTTTCGACAGACCCTGAGGAAGCTGTTCTAAGAACCTGGAAATATATTTCAATTTGGTATTATGCAAATTATCATTTAACTTTATTTAGCAATAATTATTTGATTATGAGCCAATTTCCAGATCCTGACGAAACCCCAACCCCTGAAGAAGACAGTGGAAATATCCCTGATATATGGGATATCAAAACATCAGGCAAGGGCCGTGTGGGCAGGTCAGACATTAACCTTGATGAGGCCATGCCTTGTGCCGAAGACAGCGAGCCCTATTTGGAAGGGGATATAGATACCCCCGGTTTATGGGATGATAACGACCTGTCATCGTCTGATCAGGCGGATTATCTGGGAGCGGAGTAGTCAGGAAGCTATAGTTGCAATAGCAAAAGCTATCCCCATAACTATGGGCGAAAAAAATATTGCCCGTAAACAAAGTACGTAAATATTCCATCTATAATCGTTTTTCTTTGTGTTTTGCTCAATCCGTTCCTGGTAATTGATGATCTCAACTTTGTAAAACCTCAGGATCCTTTCATCATCAGCAATATCCTTATGGAAAAATGCCTTATCAAAGTATACTTTGGGATTTGTACCTGGCAAAAGATATTCACTTGGGGTTAAGCCTTGCAGTACAAACATTAAACCTACTATCAAAAAATAAAAGATCCCTACAATTGCTGTAAACAACAAACTATCCAGGTGAGGTGTATCCTTCCATTTTCCGATAGCATAAGCCACAAGACCAATTAAAACACCTGAAACCAGGGTTAATAATCCGTTTGATCGTTCATAAATACCCTTTGCAGTTTCTATGGTGTAGTTATATGATTTTTCGGCCTGTTCAAATATGAACTTTGCATCTTCCAGGGTCAATTTATTGAGCCATTCCTTTTTTCCTGCCAGTAGTTTTCCATATGGATACTTTTAACCTAATTTAAACTAAATCCGGCGTAATCCATACAAAATCAACTAAATACAATTTAATTCGCCTCGTGTACTGGCGTACCCCAATAAAAAAGCCCGGCGCTTTTTTAAGCAACAGGGCTTCGTTCTTTTATATTTGGGCTTCTATTAGTTAGGCATCAGCACAGTATTAACTACATGGATAACACCATTTTTTTGAAACACATCGGCAATGGTGACCCATGATTTATCACCTTTTTCGTCGACAAGGTATAGTTTTTTGCCTTTTGCCATAACAGTAAGTGTACCGCCCGCTACAGTTTTTAGTTCAGCTTTCCCCATACCTGCCTTAACTTTAGTCCATAAATCTGCCGAGCTTAAACGGCCTGCTACTACGTGATAAGTTAGGATCTTGGTCAGCGTTGCTTTATTCTCTGGTTTTAATAAAGTTGGAACGGTCTCTTTCGGCAGTTTACTAAATGCTTCATTAGTTGGCGCAAAAACGGTGAACGGGCCCTCGCCCTTTAGGGTTTCAACCAGGCCCGCTGCCTTAACAGCGGCAACAAGTGTAGTGTGATCTTTTGAATTTACAGCATTATCAATAATATCTTTGGTGGGGTACATAGCCGCGCCGCCTACCATTTTGGTTTGAGCGTTGACTTTAGGGACTACTGCAAAAGCTACTAATGCAAAGGCCGCGATGATCATTTTTTTCATAAATTATTATTTCAATTAGTTTGGAAGAAACTACGATTCACGGCAGCTAACAGATTTACAATCAATCAAAAATACACACAAAAATCTAATTATCAACAAGTTAATAATACCCTATTTTAGAGTAAAGCTAAGTTTTCGGCATAATAAACAACTCACCTGTTTATTACATGCATTTCCAATCCGGGGCGTTCACAATTACGTTTATAATTGAAACCAGCAACAACAAATGCTCACCGAAAAACTTATAGCCAACAGGATCCGTACAGTAAGGCAAGAAAAAATTACACTCAGTTTTACGTTGCCTACAAGCTCAACGTATCACAAAACACGTTCAGTAAAATTGAATTAGGAAATGTTAAACTGACCCTTGCCAGACTCATTGATATAGCAAAGGTTTTGGAAGTTGATTTGCATGACTTTTTAAAAGAAGAGCATTTGCATATTATCGCGAGGTAAAACTTTCCCTGGAGCTATTGGGCTCTCCAAGTTGCTTATTTCTATTTTCCAGGAAGATCAATCATATATTTTCGGAATATGACTTTGACCGCGGAATCTTCAATAAATTAAGCCTGGCTATTAACACTTCATGAAAAACACAACGTTGATTTACCGTGTACTGCCCGACTCGCTTTATCTGATATTCGGGCTCAATTACTTTTTACATTTCATAACCTATCAATCGCTTCACGCAGGCAAAGCAGTGGCTTTCATAGCACGCCCAAAGGCAAGGGATATTTTTTATCCTATGCAAAATGTCATACAAATAGTTAGCGGACTATCATTGATATTTAATCGTTACGCGCCGTTTTCGACCGTTGTATTATTCCCGGTCAGTTTAAATGCTTTATTGTTTCATACGTTTTTAGTGCGACATCGGGCTGGCTCATGGGTGTTACACTTGCAGTACCTAACCTGCTGCTGGGTTACGCTACCGTAAGTATTACAGCAGCATGTTTACCATGAAGGCCGTTGGGGAATAAATTATTTTGATAATATCAATATTCCTACACACCCTTTAAAGCCTGTGCTATCCAAATTGGAATCAGCTTCTTTCTTTCCTTTATCATCGTTGTAAATTCGGCGGCATCAAAATAGCCTGCCTCCAATTGCCTCGGTCGCACAAGAAAAGGGAAAACAATCATACCGGCAATATTCCACATCAGGTTAATGGGATGAAATTTCATGACGCCATCGGCCTGCAATGCATAAAGCTGCCTGGCAAAAACAGAATCGGTTAATGTCTTAATTTTTTCGACCATGGGCAAGGTGGTGTGCCCTGCAAGCACTTCGTTTACCATAAAAAATGGAAAATCAGGATTTTCTAAAAGCTGGTCGATATAATACCCTACGCAAATCTCTATCTTTTCAATAGCGGTAGAAGCCTCGTCGTTTAAAACCGGTTCAATTTTATCAAAAAGCTTTTTTATGGTTCTCGTCCATGATAAACTCAAAAAGATTTTCCTTACTGCGGAAATAATAGTTAACCGATGCCACGTTGGTATTGGCCTCGGTAGCTATGTCCCGTACAGTAGTTGCCAGGAAGCCCTTTTTAGTGAAGATGCTCCTTGCAGCATTCAGTATTTTTCTTCGGTTGTTGTTTCGGCTATTGTAGTCATGGATGATATATGTTTCAAATTTAGTCATTCAAAAACATATATCATCCGGGGCTGATTAATGTGTATCAGCCACAGCCTTTTGCCCTTTTACAATCGGCGCTAAAAATATCAGCGGAATGGCTGCCAGCATCACCCAACCAACCACAATGTAAGCGTCGTTATAACTTAGCAGTGTGCTTTGCTTGTTTACAGTACCGTCAATAGCGGCATAGGCCATTTTTGAAGCATCAAAAAAAGATTTCCCTTTAGCCATAAACCCGTGCAAAAGTGCGTTATATCTATCGGTAAAATAGTTATTATACGGATTGATATTACTTAACAAGTTATTGCGGTGCGTTGCCACGCGGATATGGATCAGCGTATTTAACCCGGCAATACCAAACGAACCGCCAAGCTGACGCATCATATTATTTAAGCCGGTTCCCTGCCCTATCTCAGCCCCCTTTAAGCCACCGATGGCAATAGTAGTAAGCGGAACAAAAAGGAGTGACAAACCGATCCCCCTGATAGCCAAAGGCCAAAAGAAATCGCCGGTACCTGATACCAGCGTCGAGCCGCTCATAAACCAGGAGAAAATGAAGAACAATATCATGCCCCCCACAGCCATAAACTGTGCAGGTAAACCTTTATTAAGCATAATACCCACAAAAGGCATCATCATAATGGTGAACAAACCACCCGGCAGCAGGATCTCGCCGGTTTGCTGTGCCGAAAACCCCAGCAGGTTTTGACAAAAAACCGGAAAAACGAACTGCGACCCATACAAGCCAACACCAAGTATAAAGGAAGTAACCATCCCGGCCGAAAAGCTGCGGTGCCGCATGATCTTGAAATTAACAATAGGATGATCGGTGCTTAACTCACGCCACAAGAAAAGCAGCAGGCCGATAACCGCTGTACAGCTGAGTACAATAATATAAGTAGTGGCAAACCAGTCTTCATCCTCTCCCTTCTCTAATATTGTTTGTAAACTTCCTACCGTAATTGCTAACAAAGCAATCCCCCACCAGTCAATAGGTTTGTCCTTGCCATCTCGGGATGTCACTTTTACGTACATCACTGTAAATATCGATGCAAGGATGCCTACAGGGATATTCACGTAAAAGATCCAACGCCATGCCGCATGGTCTGTTATGTAACCACCAATTGTAGGGCCTATGGTTGGCCCTACTACTGCGCCCAATCCAAATAAAGCTGTTGCAGTGCCTAACTGTTCTGCCGGCCATGTTTCAATCAGGATAGCCTGTGATGTTGAAAGCAAACCGCCACCTGCTAAGCCCTGTAAAATCCGGAAAGCAACAAGCTCCGTAAGACTGCTGGAATTACCGCATAAAAACGAGGCAATGGTAAATACAATGATGGACGTTAAAAAATAGTTTTTACGACCGAAAAAACTACTCAACCAGCCCGACATGGGCAAAATGATAACGTTTGCTACGCTGTAACCCGTAACTACCCAGGCAGCATCAGTTATGGTGGCCCCAAGGTTACCCTGAATTTGAGGAATGGAAACGTTAACGATGGTGGTATCTATTAATTCTAACAATGAAGCAATGATTACCGTGATGGTAATGATCCACTTTTTAAATCCTGACTCGGCCATTTGATAAATTTTTTTGTCTTAAATAATGGCACAAATTAATCAATCGTTTGATTAAAACATTTGTTTTAAATATTTGTACAAATTATTACTATGCAGTGACATGATAATTAATATTAGATAGAAAGGCAGGAGTAGTTGGATTCTTTTGGATAAATAGATTAAGGCTGTATAAAAATTAAACAGACAATCCTTACCTAAGAATTGAAATCTAACCGATAATATTTATTCAAAAGGGGGTTAACATGTTTCCGGAAAAAAACACACAATTAAATGATTATTAATCAGATATGCAAAACAACCCTAAATTGTGTTAACCCTGTTAACCCTTCTGTTAGTACAGTCAATCCAAAACTATATATCGCTTAAGAATCTGAGTAAGGCAAAAAAAGAAGAGGCTGATCATGATTTATGATACAGTAAGTACTCACCGGAGATTTCATTGATTTTTTACATCATTTGCTACAAGCAGAGCACGTTGTTCTCCTACGAATACATCGATCAATCCAGAGTATCAAAAATCACTGAAGCTTGCCCGAAATTGGGATGTGGTGGGCCCATTATTTTCCGGCTTTAGGGCACAGAAAAAAATTAAGGCTTGTTAAAGAATTCACCAAAATGCCAGAGGATTCCGGAAGGGTCATGTAAAAAACATTCCCTACCCCATTGCTCTACACGGATTGGGGTTAATCTTACGCCGGCATATTTTGCAGGCAGATCAAGAGCCAGCAACTCGTTCCAGTAGCGGGCAACATCATCAACTTCCAGAAACAACATGGTGTTATCAACCCAATCTTTAACGTAAGCGTTCTGAAGATAAAATGCCAGCTGACCTGTCTTGAACACCGACATATTGGCATCCAGTACAACCTCTTCAAATCCCAGGTCGCGATAAAAACTTCGCGATATTTCAAAATCTTTAGCGCCGATGAATGGCCTAAGCGATATAGCTTTGTGTTGCATAGTGTAGTTTAAATTTGAGCAGGCAACCTGCTAAATAAGAAGCAAGTTGCCAACTAATTAAACACGAAGATACTTTATAACCGCTGGTTTTCAAGCAGCTTCAGACTTCTTCCTCATCTTTAATTTTTTTGCTGAGATAGAAAAGTAACCAGTGATGCAAATTCATCATATGATAATGCATTGGCAAGCCCAACAGGCATCATAGATGTTTTCAGTTCCTTCCTGGTAATCACATCGCTGGATTTAATGGTAAATACATCTCCGGTAATGTTTCTCATCACTATTTTTTGGGCAGACTCATCTGTAATAAATCCCATATAATTTTTATTCCCTTTAGCTGTGATCATCACAGTGGCAAATCCCTGCGAAATAGAAGCGCTGGGTTTTAAGATGGATTCGGCAATTTGCTGGCGGTTCATGATAGATCCTATCTGTCCCATAAACGGGCCTTTTAATTTTTCGCCACGGGTAAGGCTATGGCAGGCTACACAACCTTGCTGCGTAAAGAGTGCCTTTCCTTTCTTTGGATCTCCTTTAACTTTGGCTAACATTAACATCACATCTTCAATAGATGAATTACCGATCTGCCCTTTTTTGTTCAGGATCTTTGACAAATCTACTTTAATCTCTTTTGTTGGAACACTTTTTTCCTCGCCGCCAAAAGCCGTGATCCCCATTTGGTGGCGCTCATTCAGGTCAGCATAAAATTGCTTGCCGGCAGCGCCTGCTTTGCTTCGTTCAAGCGTCAGGAACTTCTCGATACGAGCCGAGCCACCCCAGGTTATACCCTTATAAATTGGGCCATGTGAATCGGGCCGGGTTCCCCACCACCAGGATGCATCATAGGGAGCTTCCTGCTTATAAAGGCGTGCCAGGGTTACCAATATTTGTTTCTTTGTTTTTACATCTTTGATTTTGGGATAAGCGACAATCAAACCGTTTACCGCTTTAGTATCGTACATATACCGCAATGCCCATAATGCTAATGTCGAATTGGTAGTTCCAATTGCACTAACGCATTCATCAACCGCATTCATGCTTACAAGTGCCCTCACAGCCAGATGGGGCAGTATTATGGCCGAATTGGGCGTGGCGTGCGGCCCTTCGGTATTTTTAGCAGGTGCTGCAAAACTTGCAGGAACTTGCGTTTTAAGCAATTGAGGAGCGGCTTCTAAACGGCCAAGACGACCCAAACCTATAATTGCCGCAGCTTTCACGCGCGGAGACGGATCTTTCAGCCCGTTCAAAAAGGGAGCTATTGGCACTTGTGCTATTCCTTCTTTCCTGTCTGTTAAGGCTCGTAATGCAAATTCCCTCAGAGCATTATCCTCCGTAAGTTGTACAAGGTTAGCTATTCCGCTCTCCCGGGCAATTTGTCCGTAAGTAAAAAGAGCAGCCACCCGTGCATATAAAGCAACACTCGCATCTGATGCTATGGCAAAAGCTGCCTTGCTGCTTTCGTCAGCCGGCCTGGTAATAAGTTCCTGTGAAGCATTTAATCTCGCCACTGCGCTTTCTGATTTTAACATATTGGCCAAATCAGCTACGGCCAGCGCTTTAACATCAGGAAATGCTTTATAGTTCCATCCATTAGGTATGGCCCTGATAACATAGCCCTTTGATGCACTGCCCGAATATCCCGCGCCATCCCAAGCTGAAAGATAAAGCCGCCCCGAACCATCAACATCAAGGTCAGTGATCTGAGGTAGTTCAATAAACGGTTCCTCAGTTTGTTTAAAACTGGCACCATCTGGTTTTACCCTATTAATATAAAGTTCGCTCCGTCCCCAGTCGGCCGTCATAGGTACATGGTTATATTTTTCGGGCCAGGTAGGTTCATCCATAAATAGCGAACCTGTGCCTGAACCTCCGCCCAAATCAACCAGGGCGGGCAGAATCTCATCTGTAAAATGCTGAAATAATAAGGGGTAACCATATTCGCCCGATTGAATATGATGCGAAAAACGGATGTTCCATCCGCCGCCATCATTGGTATTGTCTCGGGTAAATACATTCATGTACGGATCTATAGCAACATCATAAATATTGCGGGTACCATGAGTATAAACCTCCATTTCTTCGCCATTAGGCCTTACCCTTATAATGCCGCCGCCAAGCATGGTCAGTTTTTTACCATCGCGGTCGGTAGCATCATGAAAGCCGAAATCGCCAACAGCTATGTAGATCCATCCATCAATCCCCATACGGATGCCATTAGTGGCATGGTCTGTTCCGCGTTCAACCAGCATGTGAGCATTACTCAGGTGCTCGACGAGTGGTTTTGGCGGCCCGTCGGCTATGCCATCATGATCTTTATCTTCAAAAACTTCAAGGATCATACCAGTTGCCTTAAGAGTTTCTTTTGAAAAAACTGTATGAAGCACAAAAACCTGGTCGCCCATGATGAGTATACCGCGCGGATCATCAACATCAGCAAAATCTGTATGTTTATCTAACTTACCATCATTATCGCTATCGATAAGTTTAATTATCCGCCCTTTTCCGGGGTCTTTACCCAGCGAACCAATCATATCAACGCCAACAAACACCTCGCCTGTGGCAGCCACAGCTAAACAAGCCGGACTTGGTGTAAGCTCAGGTCCGGCAAACCTGGTGATTGTAAAGCCGGCTGGCCAATGGAGCGAATCGCTCTTAGAATGACTTTGTCCTCGTATTGAAGCCAAAGTATTTGGTTTAGTGGGTCCCGCTTCGTTACTGCGGGTATTTGCAAAATATTTGAACGTCAAAAAGAAAGATAAACAGAGGAATAGGGTTAAGGAAAACTTTAACATTTTTATTTTTAATTATACAGGTAAAAGGCAGTCAAATTAGTCTTTTTATTTTATTTATTGTTTAGGAATCCGTTTCTCAGCGGTTAACTGCTTAACTACGTCGGCCAATTTCTGACGATCATGCGCGTATTTTTCAAGATCAACAATTTCAACTTTCCTAAACTCAACAGGATGACTTTCGCTTTGCAGGGAAATTGTACCACTTTTTAACAACGCACCCTCCTCTGTACTGCCAACCGGGTCCAGTTGCGGGCGCTGATAACGTAACACTTCTTCTCCGTTTACATAATGCACCACCAGCGAATCGCCCAAAACAAGAGCCTCCACCCTAACCCACTGATCGCCATGAAAGGTTTCGGATTTTGAATCCAGGCAATGACTTTTAACAACCGAGTTATTTAAAACGTACTGTGTACCGGGGGTGCACACGTTCGCGGTCGGCCTTTTATCTTTACCATTGCCGCCCAACAACTGAACCTCAATGGATATTGGAAAATCCTGGTCTACCTTCATAGTTTTAGGATCCTGACCATGTATCATAATTCCGCTGTTGCGAAACGCCCATCCGGGGCCACCTTTTACCTGGTTACCTGTGAAACGATACTCCACACCTATAAGATAATATGAAAAAGGCTTTTTGTAAAACAAATGCCCAAACTGGTCATCAAATTTTTCATATTGATCATAATTTACCTGGATCTTATGATCAACAACCCTGAAGGTGTTACCAAAATTTTCATTTAATTGATGTTTCCTGATTTTAACAGTCCAATCCGTTAAATCCTTTCCGTTAAAAAGCTGTTCCCACTTAACTTTCAATTTTGGGTCCGGGCTTTTCAACGCCAGCAATATGGGCAGGCTTATTAAAAATAAAACATTCAGTATTGAAAAAGTGAGTCCACGCTTTATCATGACATATTTTTTGATTATCTAACTATTAGTTTATTGCCCGAAAGATAAAAAAGCAGATTGCTATATCGGTTTAATCGGCTGCTGATCAAAAATGCAATAATAGAATTAGAAAAAAAGGGGTAAAACCCTAAATTTAAGGGGGTAAAATAAATTGCCTGTAAAAATCAAGATACAGAAACCTATCTGGTAGTATAGAAGCAATTAGCTTATAAACATATACTCAAAACATCACCCTGAACACTACTCTGCCCTTGCTTTGTAACATTATCACTTGGATTAAAAAACAAGACACTTTTGTAAATCATTTTGATATTTTTACTTACCAGTTATTAACTAATAATTTATGTTGCATAGTAGGATAAATAACATCTTAAATCCGAAAATATACTTTAGTTTCCTGTTCCTTTTCGTTTACCTAAATGTTTTTGGTTTCACAGCCGGGCAGCCCGTGCGGTATCTTGGTATCGAAAACGGACTATCTAATAATGCGGTTACATCTCTCTACCAGGATCAATATGGTTTTATGTGGATGGGTACTTATGATGGCTTAAACCGGTATGACAGCGATGAATTTAAAGTCTACAGAAACGAGTGGAACAACAACAAATCCCTCCCATACAATCATATAAGTGCCTTAAATGGTGTTGGTAACAAAATATTGATAGGCACACAACGCGGGCTTGTTTTTTATAATTACCCCGACTCTTATTTTTATCCGGAATATTTCCGGGAGCACAACAGCGGGCGCCGGTTAAAAATAGCTTCAAATATAAATGTTATTGTAACCGGTAAGGATAGCAGTATATATATAGGATCCGATGAGCTGGGATTATTGAGATATGATAAAACCAGGAAACTTTACCTGCAAACGAGGCTTACCGACCAATATAATTATAGTGTAAAAGCATTATGCCCTACCCGGGCAGGCGTTTGGGTATTTGTAAAAAACCGCGGGCTGGGTTTATACGATCCAAAATCTGATCGTATAAATATCATCAATACTCAACTTTACAATGCCAGTTGCCTGCTTTCAGATAAAGCGGGCAACCTTTGGATAGGCACTGAAAACGGCTTGTTTATATTTGACAGTAAAACACGAGCTATCAAGAGGTTTCAACTGGCTATTGATAAACTTACCAGCGATAACATATCCAATTTAACTCTCGACGAAAAAGGTAATATCTGGATAGCTACCGACGGTGGCGGCATCAATATTTTAAATACAGATAGTGGCAAACTCACTTTTATTACCAATGGTAACAAAGCGGGTTCATTGCGCAGTGGGGCTGTTACCGCTGTTTATAATGACAGGGAATCAAGAAAGTGGATAGCAACGCTGCGCGGTGGGGTTAGCGTGGTGGACAATTTTAAAAAGCCATTTGCACTTTTTAACAACGATCCCTTCAACAAAAACAGTGTGATCAACAATTTTATTCTTTCCTTTTGCGAAGATGAAAAGCATAACCTATGGATAGGCACCGATGGCGGCGGGCTTTCTTACTGGGACATTAAAAATAATTTATACACCGGCTATACTCATGCATCAACCGGCGGAGGCTTAAGTACCGATTTTATTGTAAGCATACTTAAAACCTTCGATAATAAAATATGGGTTGCTTCTTTCAACGGTGGTATTGACCAGTTTAGCAAAGCTACCGGCAAATTCAAGCATTACAACTGCTATAATACATTAACCCAAACAACCGATAGAAACCTATGGAAACTTTTTGAAGATTCCAGGCACCATTTATGGGCAGGTACTACCAGGGGTGGCCCATTATATCTTTATAACCGAAAAAATGACCGCTTTGAACTATTTGATGAAAACCTGGTTAACATACACGCTATATTTGAAGACAGTAATGGAAACTTATGGGCAGGTAATTACACCCGGCTCATTAAAATAGATACCGTTAAGAAGGCTCATCATTTTTTTAATGTGGGCTATGGCATCAGAACCATCGCGGCTGATAATTCAAACCATTTATGGGTTGGCACTGAGGGTGGTGGATTGCTAAAATTCAACCTTCCTGATATGAGCAGTGTGAGGTATACCAAGGCTAATGGTTTGCCAGGTAACTCAATCCTTAACATTCTTATCGACAATAAAGAAAACCTATGGTGCAGTACTTACAATGGTTTAAGCAGGTTTTCCCTGGCAAAAAATAAGTTTACAAATTATATTGTTTCTGATGGTTTGCAAAGCCTCCAATTTAATTACAACGCGGCTATCCGGCTTCAATCGGGCAACATGGCCTTTGGAGGGATTAATGGATTTAACATTTTTAATCCCGACAGCATACAGGTAGCAGACCATCGGCCCGATCTTCGTATTACCGGCCTGAAAATTGACAATTTAGAAACCGATGGCTCCAGCGAATTGCTCAAAAATCAATCTGTAGCCGATCTTAAAACAATCCAGCTTAATTATGAACAGGCTGCGCTTACCGTTCATTACACGGCGCTCGAATATTCGTTTCCGGATAAAATTGAATATGCTTATTATCTTGAGGGATGGGACCATGGGTGGAACTATGTGGGCAAGACCAAATCTGCATATTACACTCATTTAAATGAAGGCTGCTACAGGCTAAGGATCAAAGCTACAGACACCCGGGGAAACTGGATGCCGAAACAGATCAGTGTTAAAGTTATTGTGTTTCCGCCATGGTACAGAACGTTGTGGGCCTACGGGGTATACCTGGTTATTATCTTTGGGATAATATACCTTTATCTTTTATATCGGGTAAAGCAGGCAAAGCTTAAATTTGAAATTAACCTGGCTAACTTAAAGGTTGAAAAGGAAAAAGAACTGAATGAAAAAAGCTCGCTTTTTTTACCAATGTTTCGCACGAGTTCAGAACGCCACTTACGCTAATCATTAATCCTGTCAAAGATCTGCTGGACAAAAATAAAAGCCATTCGGACGAGCTAAATACAGTATATAGGAATGCCCGCCGCTTATTAGGATTAGTAGATCACCTACTGCTGTTTCGCAAAACTGAAAGCGAAAACGCGCAGTTAAATATAAGTGAGATAAATTTTGTACGGGTATGCGAAGAGGTATTTTCGTGCTTTGCACATCAGGCTAAAATCAAAAACCTGAATTTTAACATTGAAACAACCAGCAGGAATATCGCGGTATTTGCCGATGTCGAAAAAATAGAGATCTCATTGTTTAACCTTATTTCGAATGCGGTTAAGTTTACACCTGATCATGGCACCATCAAGATTTTTGTAGAAGAAGATGACACACATGTTTACTTTAAAATATCAGATAATGGCATTGGTATCAATACCGACACCGGCGATAAACTGTTTGATAAATTTTATCAGGTAAAGGACAATAATTATTTTAAAAAGGGCTTTGGTATCGGTTTGTACCTGGTTAAAGTATTTATTGATTACCATAAGGGCACGATAAATTATTTAAATAATAAAAATGGCGGAACAACCTTTACCTTAAAGCTATCGAAAGGAATAAAACACTTTTCGGCAGAGGAGATAAATATTGTAACAGTTCCTGACTATAATTTTGTAAATGACCTTATAGATCATGACAGTAAAGAACTGATTGAAGAGAATGGTGAATTACAGAAGCTTGAACTGTTTAGCCAGGAAAAGCATACCCTCGTTGTTATTGACGATAATGAACAGATCAGGACATATATCAAAAAATATTTTTTGCCGACTATTTAGTTCTTGAAGCAAAAGATGGAGCAACCGGTCTTGAGCTGATTAAAAAATATATACCAGATCTGATCATCAGCGATATTGTAATGGACGGAATAAACGGGTTGGATTTATGTAAAATGATTATGGAAGATGCGGCGATAAAGCATATCCCGGTTATTTTGCTCACCGGCGATACCACACCCGATATTATGGTTAAAAGCCTTGAACAAGGCGCAATAGACTTTTTGCGAAAACCATTTGATAAAGAATTGCTCACAGCAAGGGTTAAAAGTGTGTTGAGGAATAAAACCAAACTTCAGCAATATTTTTATAAGGAGGTTACGAAGGAAAACATAGCCATTAATATTTCGCGGGAAAATAAAGACCTGCTCAACAACTGTATTGCTGTTATTGAGCAAAACTTCAACAGCGACAATTTTGATGTTTATGCCCTTGCCGATGCAGTCGGCATTAGCTATCCAACATTATTTAAAAGGATCAAAAGCACTACCGGTCAGTCTATCAATAACTTTATCAGGTTTGTTCGCCTGCGTAAAGCTGCCGAGCTTCTTATCCAAACCAATTGTAATATCAACGAGGCGGCAATACAGGTAGGGATCAGCGATATCAAATATTTCAGGGAACAATTTCACAAACAATTCGGCGTCAATCCATCAGAGTTTATCAGAAAACACCGGGCAAATTTCCAGGTCTCCTATCGATTAAACGAGTTTGAAAAACCTCAGGTAAATTAAATATCAATTGGACAAAGGCGAGTAGAAGAAACATCAGGCTGTCTTAAAAACAGAAAAACAACCTTGAATATAATTTTCTCGCCCTTTAATTTATAGTTATGTCCCTCTTTTATACTTTAAACTATGCCTTACTTTGTTTCTGACAAAATCGACAATCTCATTTAAGATTTATAACTATTTCGTTATCATGATTACTAAAATAATAACTGCCATATTGCTTATAGCGCTTCCGGTTCTCGGTAAATGTCAGCAGGATACGCTGGGCGGCTATAAATTGGTTTGGGCAGATGAGTTTAACAAATACGGTGCTCCCAATCCGGATAATTGGGCATTTGAATCCGGTTTTGTACGGAATAATGAAGATCAATGGTATCAGGAACAAAATGCAATTTGCCGCCACGGCAAATTGATAATCGAAGCGCAGAGGGTACACCTGATAAATCCTGGGTACGTACCTAACAGTACCAACTGGAAACAGAAAAGACAATTTATAAATTATACCTCATCAAGCATTAACACAAGGGGCAAGCACAGCTTCCAATACGGCCGGTTCATTATGCGAGGCCGTATAAGTACCGATGCCGGCCTATGGCCCGCTTTTTGGACCTTAGGTATAGAAAAGCCCTGGCCTGCCAACGGAGAAATTGATATTATGGAATATTACCAGAGTAAGCTTTTGGCTAATATTGCCTGTGGTACGGCGGTCCCTTATAAAGCCAAATGGTATAGTAACACCAAAGCCCTCCATACTTTCAAAGCTAACTGGAGTAAGAAATTTCATACCTGGCGTATGGATTGGGATGCCACAGCTATAAGTTTATATGTTGATGACAGCTTGCTCAATCGTATCGAGCTAAAAGATCTTGTTAATCAGGACGGCACTCAATTTAACCCTTTTATGCAGCCTCATTATATATTGCTGAACCTTGCAATAGGAAGCGACAACGGTGGCGACGCATCTGCTACAAAATTCCCTAAACGGTTTGAAGTTGATTACGTTAGGGTGTATCAAAAAAAATAAAGCGCTGGATCAGTACATTTTGTTTGCTGCCTTTTAAAATTGTCATATATACATTATTCCTAACCAAAAACAGGGACATAAGACCGTTTTATTTTAAAAACGTTGCATATAATGGATTTTATCCCCTTTTTTTACAGCTTTACCCCTTTTTTTGCAAAAAAATAGCACTTAATTGTGGCTACCAATTAACATAGACTGTTTGTTATCCCCTGCAAAAATTATACGGCTTTTTCGTACAGATTTTTTATTTGTTAAAAAATTGCCTGCTGATGTTGTGCAATAATATAGCTTCTTAAGTTTTAAGAAACACCAGGCTACAATTATTAACGCCGGCATAAAACGGAAAGCTACCATTGTTCTTTGAGATTACCGCCTGAATTTCGACCTGAATTTAAACTGTTATTTTAACAATTATTCTATTAACTCATTTCATAACCTAAATAAAAAAATAATGGCAAGACAGAAAAACTAAAAAGGAAAACGGACCATGATCCAGACGCATTAACAAATGCCAAGTTTTAAATTCTAATCACTCCCAATTATGCAATATTTTTTACCTGATAAAATATCTTTGAGAAGAAAATCCGGGTCAGTAGTTTTATCACTGATCCTGCTGATAGCTATGCAAACAAGCAGCTATGCAGCTAATGCCTTTAACTCTTTCAGCGGAATAAAACTTAACCGATATACCGCCGCTGTACCTATTAAAGGTAAAGTAATTGACAAAACCACCGGTGAAACCATCATAGGCGCATCCGTAAAAATCAAAGGAACCAGTACAGGTGCCGTTACCGATGTAAACGGTAGTTTCGCGCTTAACGCCGATCCTAATGCTGTACTGATAGTTAGCTATATAGGCTACGAACAGGCTGAGTTTCCACTTAACGGACAAACCTCGGTAACCATCAGGCTGCAGGTAAACGCCAAGAACCTGAACGAGGTTATCGTGGTAGGTTACGGTACCCAAAAGAAAACATCTTCAACCGCGGCCGTGTCAACCATTCAAACTACCGAAATTGCAAAAAAACCGGTGGTTAACTTAACCAACAGCCTTGTTGGTCGTGCATCGGGTTTAATTATAACCCAAAGCAGTGGTGAACCAGGCTATGATGGTTCAAACATCCTGATCAGGGGTATTGGATCCAATGGTGGTAGTTCGCCGTTGCTTGTGGTTGATGGTGTACCACGCGATTTCAGCCGCCTTGACCCTAATACCATAGAAACCTTTTCTGTATTGAAAGACGCCGCCGCCGTTGCCCCGTATGGTGTGGCCGGCGCAAATGGCGTAATCCTGGTTACAACAAAAAAGGCAAATCGGGCAAACCGACTTTAACTTATAACGGCTACTATGGTATCCAGAATCCGACCAAAGTACCCACATTTGTTGGCTCATATGAATATGCGCTTCTGCGTAATGAGGCCAATGCCAATGATGGCCAGCCAGCGGCATACACCGCAGACGATATTCAAAAATTTAAAGACCACTCAGATCCTGATGGTCATCCTGATGGCCATCCTTTGCAGCAAATTATCCAGAAAAACCGTCCAATCACTTATCACAATGTAACGCTTTCGGGAGGTACAGATGATATCAAGTATTTTGCAGCCCTTGGATATACTCACCAGGCAGGTATGTGGAGCACAACCTATCTTGATAAATATAATGGTTCGTTAAACTTAACTGCAAACGCCACTAAAACCACAACGGTATCCCTCTCTGTTAACAGTTATGTAGAAGATCAGCACTTTCCATCCCAAAGTGCTGCCACAATTATTGGGCAGGCACAACGCCAGGCGCCGACAACGCCTATTTATTACAGTAACGGATTATGGTCTGGTTATATCGGTCAGTCGCTTATAGGCGAAATTTATCACAGCGGTTATCAATTCAATGAAAATACGGCCGTATTGTCGCAGTTTACAATTGACCAGAAGCTTCCTATCAAAGGTTTAAGCTTGAAAGGTGTGCTCAGCTATGATAATGGGCCGGATCCTTTATTCACAGGAAATCAAACCTCGTTCCAGCGTATTTATACTACCCCTATACCTTTCTATAATGTTGACGTTACTACCACCCCTTACACTTATAAACAGGGGATACAAGGTAACTCAAAGGCTACATTTTCAGAAAATTACAGCCAAAACCACACATTGACCATTCAGGGCTTGTTATCTTATGCAGGTTCATTTGGCAAAAGCGATATTACCGCTTTAGGCGTTTTTGAAAGCCGCCGCGTAAAGTATCAAACATTTGGAGCCACTAAATATAACTACAACCTTGATATTGATGAATTGGATTTTGGCGGTCCGGCAGCTGCGGATGCAACTAACTTTGGTCGATCAAGCGGTCAAAAACAAATTGGTTATGTGTACAGAGTAGGCTACTCATACGATAAAAAATACCTGTTTGAAGCAACGGGCAGATATGATGGAAGCTACCTGTTTGCTCCAGGCCATCGTTATGGCTTTTTCCCTGCTTTTTCTGCCGGCTGGCGACTGTCCGAAGAAAAATTCATTAAAGACAATATTCTCTGGCTTGATAACTTAAAACTTAGGGCTTCCTGGGGTAAATCGGGGGCCTATCCAAGAACTAATAACAATATTCAAACTTACCAGTATCTAAACCCTTATAACCCTTATGCAAACTCCGCTGTTATTAATGGCAGTGCAACACAGGGAATCAACGAGGCATTGCAGGGCAATCCTAATATCGGCTGGGAAAAAGCGACTAAAACAGATATTGGATTTGAAGCTACGTTATGGAAAGGTTTACTAAGCATTGAAGCCGATTACTTCTATGAAAAAAGGGGCAATATGCTTGTAAGCATTGGGAATACATTACCCGGTGAATACGGCCTCGGCGTAGGGCTTGTAAACGGCGGCATCATGAGTAATCACGGTATCGATCTGACACTGCAAAGCTCCCATAGCTTCTCAAAAGACCTGCGGTTAGATGTTACAGGTACTTTCACCTTTGCCAGGAATAAACTATTACAAGTTTATGAGACAAACGCAACAGCGAACAATCCAAACAGGAGAATAACAGGCAGGCCTTTAAATACCATATTTGGATACCAGGCGTTGGGTTATTTCAAAACAACGGATTTTAACGCAGATGGATCACTCAAAGCTGGTTTACCAGTTCCTTCTTTCGGACCTGTTAAGGCAGGCGATATTGAATATGCTGATTTAAGCGGACCTGACGGAAAACCAGACGGCAAGATCGATGCTAACGACCAAACTGTAATAGGCCATCCTAATACGCCAGAGATCATCTATGGTTTAGAACCTAGGTTAACGTTCAAAAACTTTGATCTTGATGTTTTATTCCAGGGTTCGGGTAACAGCAACATTGTTATCAGCAACTATTTTGCTTTTCCTTTCAACGCATCCGGTTCGGCCTCTCAGTTGGTGTATGACGACCACTGGACGCCATCAACCCCAAATGCTTTATACCCAAGGGTTACCGGCACACCAACATCAAATAACACGCAAACTTCGTCCTGGTTTGTCAGAAATGATTCCTACATCAGGTTAAAGAGCTTTGAAGTTGGCTACACACTGTCAAACAAGCTGTTGCGGAATAAGATCCAGTCTATAAGAATTTACGTTGCAGGGCAAAATGTCATTAACCATTTACCTCATGTAAAGGAAATTATTGACCCGGAAAATAGTGGCAATAACACCAACTACTATCAACAGCGTGTATTTTCATTAGGTTTAAATGCCACATTCTAACTAAAATAAGAAAGCGATGAAACAGATTTTTAAAAAATACAGAGAGCTTTTTTACTTGCTTTGCTTGTTGTAAGTATCAGTGGATGTAAAAAAGATGATTCTTTAAATGTGACAAATAAAGCATTTCTAACTGATGTAGCTACATTCAGTTCGCAAAGTAATGCAGATCTTTTTGTAAATGACATATATAATCAAATCCCCGACGTCAACAATGACTATCAGCTAACAGAACAATATGCCGATAACAGTTTTTGCGGGGCAGCCTGGGAAAACGGTCAGGCAACTGTAAGGGCGGGTTCCATTGGCCCAAGTAACGTACCAACCGGCCCCGGCGGTATGTGGTCATGGGAAGGTAACTATAGCAAAATACGAAAATGCAATGTATTTCTACAACAGGCGGCTTTAAATAAAGCGAAGTATACCGACGATTGGTACAAGCAGCGCGTTGCGGAGGTTACGTTTCTAAGAGCTTACTTCTACTCCCTGTTGTTCACAGCTTACGGAGGGGTGCCTATTATTACCGTACCGCTTGATAACCGGAACGGAACTGATATTTTTACTGCCCGGGGCACTATTGATGAGACTGTTGCCTTTATTGAGGCTGATTGTGACGCTGCTGCCGCTGTTTTACCTACAAAAGCAGCACAAACCGGGAGAGCCACAAAAGGCGCCGCATTAACACTTAAGGGCTGGGTAGAGCTTTTTGCAGCCAGTCCGCTGGTAAACACAGCCAATGACGCAGGGAAATGGAGTAAAGCAGCGGCTACCAACAAATCAGTGATGGATATGGGTACTTATAGCCTGTTCAACACTTCGGCTACTTCTTATGCCGACCAGTTTTTATCGGCAAACAACTGGAATATTGAAACCATTTTTGCCCGCGGTTATGCAACCGGGCCTGCAAAGGGCAGTCACCGGGAAGGTTATCTGGGCCCGGTATACGTGAATGGTGTTCAGCAGTCATGGGGAAACCTTGCTCCAACACAGGGCCTGATTGATGATTATTCGATGGATAATGGGTTGCCTATTACAGATGCGGCTTCTGGCTATAATCCTCAAGCCCCTTACGCCCATCGTGAGCAGCGTTTCTATCAGTCAATCTTATATGATGGTGCAGCATGGCAGGGAGATATAATAAAAACGCGAATAGGCGGCAGTAACCAGATAGACCTTGGCTCGTCAAGCGATATCACCAATACCGGCTATTACGCCCGTAAAACACTGGATGAAAGCATCACCGGGCAAACCAGTATCAACCTGGCGCCAAGCTTTGCCAATTACATTATTTTCCGTTACGCGGAAGTGCTGTTAAGCTATGCTGAAGCGCAAAATGAAGCGGTTGGGCCAGATGCATCGGTTTATGACGCGGTTAATAAAGTAAGGGCGAGATCTGCATTGCCTGCCGTAAAAGCCGGCTTAACCAAGGATCAAATGCGTGTATATATTCGTCGCGAACGGCGTATCGAGTTGGCTTTTGAAGATAAGCGATGGTTTGATATTCGCCGATGGCTGATAACTACCGGCACAAACGGTGTGCTTACCACGCCGGAATATGGAATGAAGATCGAAGCCGGTGGGTCAGGGCTAACGTACACCACGGTCAAGATATTCACCAATACCTTCTTCGAGCGGCAAAACTGGATGCCAATTCCGCAAGCGGAAATTGACAAGAATAAAAAACTGGTACAAAACCCAGGATACTAAAAGATTAATACCTTGATTTTACATAACCCCGGGGCAAATGTCCAGGGGTTATGTATTTAAAGACAACTCTCACCGATTAATATTTTTTAGCTTTAAGCTTTGTGCATTCTGCTTTTAGCTTTTGTATATTAACTGCCTTTTAAAATATTCATGAATAATAAACCTGATAGTCACCGTCCTGCAAAAAATCGCAAAGTTGTAATTGTTGGTTCGATTGTTTTGGTCATAACCGTTTTGGTAGTTTATTCAATATGGCATTTCTCTGAAAACAAACAGGATAATGCCGGTACAGATCTACGTACCGATTACCCGACGGCAACCCTTCAAAGCATTGCCAGGGGTAAGATATTATCACAACAATATTGCCGCTCGTGCCATATGCTGCCCGAACCAGCGTTGCTTAACAGGTTTAAATGGAAAAATGTATTTCCGCAAATGGGTTTACGTATGGGCATTAAAGCCCACAGAGGTGAGTCATACGTAGGGACAATTAAGGGCGACGATTTGATTGTGCCCGACAAGCCCGCATTAAATGAGGAACAATGGCAAGATATTATCGATTATTACATGAACACCGCCCCTATCGCCTTACCTGCACAAAACAGGCCCATGGCTATTAAACGGGAACTCCCCTTTTTTAACATCCAAAAATCACAGCAATCATTTGACGGCAAACAGGTGCTGGGCTGCTATGTAAGAATTGACAACAGCGCTAAGCCCGCTCGTGTTTTTATTGCCAACGGGCAAACAAAAAAGCTTTATCTTTTATCAGGTCAATTAAATATCATCGATTCGGTATCAACAACCGGCCCTGTGGTTGATATGCTTTTCGACCATGGCAATACCATGATTTGCACCATAGGCAATGAATTAGGTGCCAACAGCGATAAACTGGGGACTATAACCCCATTAACCATTTCCGCCGAAGGCAAAATGCAATTAGCATTTCAGCCTGTATTCAATAAGCTTGGTCGCCCGGTTCAAATACTGGCGGCCGATTTAAATAATGACAACAAAACCGACTATGTTATTTGTGAATTTGGGAGTATAACGGGCGAGCTCTGTTGGATGGAAAATTTGGGTACCGGCGCTTTTACCAAACATGTAATAAGTAATTTACCCGGAGCCATAAAAGCATATATTGATTATAAGGATAAAAAATTACCTGGCCTGTACGTGCTTTTTGCACAGGGAGAAGAAGGGATTTTCCATTTCGAAAACAAAGGGAGCGGCAAATTTGAGTCAAAGGAAATTTTAAGGTTTCCGCCAATTTATGGGTCGTCCTACTTTGAAATGGTTGACATGAACCATGACGGGTATAAAGACATAGTTTACACCTGCGGCGATAACGGGAATGCAACGCTGGTATTAAAACCATACCATGGTATCTACATTTTTTGAACGATGGAAAAGACAATTATAAACAGCGATATTTTTATCCGATAAACGGCTGCTATAAAGCCATCGCTAAGGATTTTGATAGTGACGGAGAAGTTGATCTTGCAACAATCAGCCTTTTTACCGATGCAAAGCAACCCGAAGAAGGCTTTGTATATCTAAAAAACACCGGCAACTTAAACTTTGTCCCATATGCATTTCCTGCCGATACAAAGTTTGAACGCGCGGTAACTCTTGATGCCGGTGATATAAACGGTGATGGAAAGCCCGACCTGCTTATTGGAAATGCCTTTTTTGATTTTGGCCCTTTCAGTTATAATATCAAAGAGCCGCTTTTCTACGTTTTAAAAAACGTTTCGAAATGAAAGTAACAACTAAATTTCCAAGGCAAATAGATCAGGATTGTTTGAGGGAACTATAGCTGTTTTTCAAACACGATGTATATATTATTACAGCCCACATACGTAAAGCCTAACCTTTTACAAATATTTACTGCTTTAATGTTGTCAGCATTCACCTCGGTACGACATTTTTCAAACCCCTTCATTGTTAAATCTTTTAATGCAAATTCAACAAGCCTTCGGCCATACCCCATCCGTTTTGTAGAAGGATCGATGATCAGCATGGAAATAAACCCAACTTTATTTTCATAATCGTTGGCATAATAAGCCAAAAAACCCTGTAAAGCATCTTGTGCCATAATAGTTATGATACATGCTTTTTCAATTAACTTATCAATGTAACCATCCAAATCGCCTACTTCAAACAACCCGCTTTCGTCGTTAATCATCAGGTTCATTAAATCATAAATTTTCGATTTTAGGTAAGAGCCCTGTTCAATCATGATTGGTTTAAAATTTATTTACTTAATTTAAATCGGTTATATCAGCCCAGGTAAATAGCAATTAACAGAGCACGTTAATATGTACTAACCTCTTATCGAAAATCAAATGATGCCGATACAAAAGTGACTGATATTTAGATTACATAACCAAATTATAAGTATGTTTTTAAAGAAACAACAAGAGTAAAATAATGGTACTAAATTGTATATGACTGCACATAGCGTTTACACCATTTGTAAATCGGTTTTTTAGAATTCTATCGATAATGGATAAACCACAACATATTGACCCTGTTGGCCAATTTGGTTTTGGCCACCTTTAGTTATCAAAATCAAATAGTTAAGAATGTAAATGAAATTGGTGAAGAGGGATGAATCAAAAATGGTTTTTCCAGATCTCCTTTATGATGCGAATTGATGGCAACTTTGAGTATTTGACATAAAGCAAAATCATTTAACCATTTGATTTAAAATTTTTTAACAGATACAAATCAATATCAGCGGGTGGAAACCTGTTAGAACACCTGGAAGGGATTTTGGAGGTTGTAAAAAGTATTAAGAAAGTGTAAACTCAGTCCTGCTTTTAGTACTTGTCTACCAGATCATGTATAAATTTATTGTATTCATCCCGCATGGGCAATTCCATGTTTATATAAAGTGTACGTCGGTTAATTAACACGTGTTCATCGGTCTTCGGATTAAATCCTTCCTTTTTTAAATCCTTCCAATACAAACCTATTCCTCTTTTTTGCCAAGCGGGAAGATTGTTGAAATTTACGCCATACTGAAATAATAATTCATTTTTATTAGCAATGCTCATCCCCTCGATTTTTGAAGTTGCCTCATTCATGGTAAAACCATCTTGTCTTAGCCGCCAGTAACAATGTGCATTTAAGGCGTTTCTGTGTGCATCTTCATTACGCCATCTAAAATAATCTTCCACTAAATTTCTATTGGGAAGCTCTGAGAGGCGGCAGTCAAAAGCTGCCACGCTGCCCAGCGATGCGGAGAATTTGGCGCTGGCTTCGCTTGCTAATATGGAAATGTATTTTCTGGTCTTTCGGCCAAAAAGATTTTCGTTTGGGTGCAGGAGCAGTGATATTTCGTCACTTTCGGTATAACCATATATCACATTGAAACCGCAATTCATCAGGTGTTTTACTGTTTCAACCATCAAGTCCCGAAATTTTTCGTCAAAAGGTGCTTCGAATTTGTGTGTTTCTTTTGTAAGTCTGGTGAAACTTCGTCCATCAATTCTGGCTACAATGTACATATCAGGGAGTACGCAGCGGTCTTGTGAGGTCTCATATATCCTCATTTTTTCATCTAAATCATCAAACTTCATCTAACCATTTGTTTACTGTAAATGTATTATTTTCCGCTACTACATAATAAAGTTCATCAAAACCTTCTGCTATCTGCGGTAAGACAAGACGCTTAAAAGTTCCCCGTATGCCAATTTCAGGGATATTTTCTTTACCAACACGTTGATTATTCCGCTTTATGGCATCAGTTATCTTAGATTGAAAATAATATCCAATCACTTTAAAGTTATTTGCTTTCGCGATAGTTATATATTTTGCTCTTTCTTCCAGGGAAGAATTAGTGTTATCTATTACAAATGGATGGGATGTTTGGATGCAAGTTTCTATAAACCTCAATTCTTTATTTCTTGTGTTTAGCTGGTCTAAGGAAATACGCATGTGGGTGTTAAAAAAACTCTCTTTAAAGAAAGTAGTTTTACCTGTCGCCTGAATTCCGCAAAATATTATAGCTTCCATTTGTGCAAATGTAAGCGTTTAATGGATGTAAGTAAACAGTGTCGGCTTTTATGACGGGACCTATAGCAACAAAAAAGGACCGCAACTTGCGATCCTCTTGCGAAGCGGAGAGAGAGGGATTTGTTTACCTCTTAAACCGACCTGATATTCAATATTTTATATGGATTTTATTTCTTACTCACCGA
Source organism: Mucilaginibacter sp. P25 (assembly GCF_050859465.1). NCBI lineage: Bacteria > Pseudomonadati > Bacteroidota > Sphingobacteriia > Sphingobacteriales > Sphingobacteriaceae > Mucilaginibacter > Mucilaginibacter sp. P25. Next base: position 5,851,730 of record NZ_CP193937.1, read on the forward strand.
AATACTCACCACTTTTTTTGTACAGATTAATTGCAAATCTTATAGTGCAAATATAGCAATTTTGGATTTGTAACACATTTTATCGTAACTTATCATGGTGATCATCTGTAACCGCAAAGGTAGCCCGCGAAGCCAGGGCAGTAAAGGGCTTTCGCGGCATAAACCCACAAGCCTTTCACGCACTTGGCCATTTATTCCACGTTCCCTTGACAGCCCTGTCTTCTTCCGCTTTTTGTTGCTTAACAGAAGATTACCTGAACGACTATGCCGGTTTTATAAAGTAGTCCGCCGATAAGTAGCAAGTTTGTGTTTTTGTTACCACAAAAACTCCCCCGATGCCTGCGGCTCGGGGCAAACTTGCCATTGCTCCCGATGGTTGCAATGGACGTTACTATACGAATTATAAATTCATCAATTGCGACTTATTTTAATAAAACAAGCTTCACGTTACTACTGTGGTGATTTGATTTTAGCCAAACTATATAGTCAATTTGAACGCTCATGCAAATGTAATAGCAGTCAATAATTGGAATCATTAAAAAAAGATAGTTTTGTTGTACAAACCTTAATCTATAACATAACAAGGCTAATGAGAAAGCAGCACAGAATTCAAGACCCTGATGTAATTGATGAAAATGTTATTAGCAGACTACTGGACAGAAATAAAGAAGTAATTGTACAATTCTCTTCGGAAGTCTATAACAGTCATATCTTGTCAAAACTCAATGAACTGACTGGCAAGTATGATGAAAATCTCACTATACGGTTTTATGGACATTATAGCAGCTCATTTGATTGTAGTATTGTTGACCAGATACCGGAAGTAAAATCATTGAGTATTGACTGCTTAAGGCAAGCTCATAATTTAGAAAGCATTACTTATTTAAAAAAACCTGAAAAAATTAGGGATAGGCGTATTCGAGCTCAAAGAAACAGATATACTAAGTGCTAAGAATTTCCAAAACTTAAACAGATTGTACATTTTGGACACCAAAACAAAGGCTTTAAACTTGGATTATTTGTCCAGCTACAAAAATTTGGATTATTTAATTGTTGCGGGTCACACCAAGAATATAGAAGCGATAGGCTCTTTAAAAAGATTAGAACATCTCAACTTAAACGGCATATCAAAAGTTCCGTTATCATTTGTAAACGAATTGCCAGTTCTGCACACTTTGAACATCATACTTGGAGGCAGAGATAATATCAACGAGATTGAGGGTAATAACATTGAAAATTTAAATCTCACTTGGATAAGAGGATTAAATGATTTAGAAAACATAAACCGCTTCCATAAGTTAAAAACATTATTAGTTCAAGACCATATTCGCTTGCCGAAAATTCATTTTGGCAAGGAATTTACAAATTTGACCGATATAAAGGTTCTTAACTGTAAAACGCTTGGTTCTCTAACTGGTATCGAAAATCTTCCAGAACTTCATCAACTGAGGGTCTACAGGACAGATATAGATTTTGAAAAGTTTATTCAACAACCGTTACCATTAAAATTGAAAATTCTGGCGTTTTATACTGCTAAAAATAAAGTTGACGCGCAATTAAAATCCCGCTTGAAAGAATTGGGATACATAGACGGACTGGATAGAAATTCGTAGCGCTTTTTATGTGAACAAAGCCTGACTAAAGTTTGGTATATTCCAAATTACAAATTTAAAGTATACTCACTACCATGGTAAAAACGGCCTTTAAACTACAATGAGGTGGGCAAAGTATACTTTGGGTATACTCAAAACCCCGTTTGCAGCGCAAACGGCAAGCAAAGTTGGGCAGAGCCCAACTTCCGCTTGCTCCCCGCTGCCGCGTTTGTACTTTGAGAATTTAATGTATTCGCCCTTCAAAATAAACAGTGCAAAACGCCGTCCGATTGAACAAACCAGTCCTTATTCAACCGTTAAGCAACCAACAGCGCAAGGCCGGGTAAAATGTCAAGGGCCCCGATCCTATCATCGGGGTTTATATACCCTTGACGTTTTATCCCGGCGTGGGCTATCTTCGCTGTAGCAGTGAATAAGGAATGAAAAACCAAGCTGCCTAAAACTGATAATTGGGTTAATCAATAACAAACTTTTGCCTAAGCAATGCCATATCCTGTCCCACTTTTAAATCTAAAATCTTGGCATAGTGCTGGGTGGTTTTGATATTAGTATGGCCCAACATTTTCGATACGCTTTCAATAGGTACACCATTAGACAGCGTTACAGTTGTGGCGAACGTGTGCCGTGCAATATGAAAGGTAAGTATTTTATTGATGCCGCAAACGTCTGCAATCTCTTTCAAATACGCATTCATTTTTTGATTGGTAGATACGGGCAGCGCCTTGTCTGTATTGCAACAAAGCGGATGGTCTGCATACCTTTTTAACAAACTCAACGCAGATGGCAGTAAAGGAATACGACTTGGTGTGTCTGTTTTTTTCGTTTGGTATATATCCACATTTCCCCGTCAAGGCCTTTTACTATTTCAGCCGGCTTCAATTTTTTCACATCGGCATAGGCCAATCCTGTAAAGCAACAGAAAAGAAAAATATCCCTCACCTGGTTGAGCCGTTCGGTTGGAAATACTTTATCTGCTATGGCTTGTAATTCTTCCCGGTTTAAAAATATCCTGTCAACCCGTTTAACTTTGGCTTTGTAATTTACAAAAGGGTCTTTATCAAGCCAGCCACTTGCTAAACAAATGCGGATGATCTTGCCAAAGTTCTTAATGTATTTGATAGCGGAGTTGTTGGCGCACTTACGTTCGGATCGCAAATAAAATTCATAATTGGTTATAAAATCATGGTCAATCTGCTTAATGTCTATATCCGAAACTTTGTACTGCCATTCTAAAAAGCTCCGGGTATGCCTTAAAGAGGTTTCGTAGCGTTCCAATGTCCCTGCAGCATACTCATCACCAACCAAAGCCGAAACCTTTTTATTGTGGTCTTTAAACAAGCTGATAAGCATCCGGGATTTTTCGCTCTTACCCAATAGCTTGTTTTTTAAACTTTCGGCAGTAACCATACCGCCAGTTTCGGTTAATTGGCCATGCGCTTCGTACACCTGGGCTTGCAGGTTATCAAGGTAGGCGTTAAAAGATTTGATTTCTTCTTTAGTTCCCTTAAAGCGTCCTGCGGTACTGTTCCATAGAGTAGGTTCACATTCCCGGCCTGTACTGGTTTCTGCCCGTTTACCATTAACAGTAATCCGCAAATAAATAGGCACAAGGCCGTTTTGATGGTTTTTTGGCTTCTTTAAATAAAAAAGCAAGCTGAAGTTAGTTTTCATAATGTTTTGACATTAAAAAGTGAAACAAAATTAAGCTTGCAATCAGATCCGTACAAGATGTTCAACTTTTTAACAGGTTGACTACCAGAATAATACGTAGATATTGATGAGTGAGTATTTTCAAAAATTAACTCACCGAATAACGCACTTTTTATATGCGAAATGGTGGATAAAATGGGCATTTAGCCCAAAAACAAAAGCCTGCAATCATTTGATTTGCAGGCTTTTAATGCACTTTGTTATTGAAACTGGCGGAGAGAGAGGGATTCGAACCCTCGGTACCGTTTCCAGTACGACAGTTTAGCAAACTGTTCCTTTCGGCCTCTCAGGCATCTCTCCGTTTTGTTTTTTTAACTGTATCCCTTTTTCAGGGACTGCAAATATAGTAATTCAAGTATCCCCGCAAAAAAAATTACATTTTTTAATAATCTATCCTAACATGATAAATACTCATCAGCATGCGCTTAAAAATAGCCTTGATTGTTTCTATATCTTTCAAAGTTATATTACTGTCTTTCAACTGGTTTTGATCAAGCTTGTATTTCACAATACGGTCTACCAGTACACTGATGGATTCTTCATCGGGCTCTTTTAATGAGCGCGATGCGGCTTCAACAGAGTCTGCAAGCATTAAAACGGCACCTTCTTTGGTAAAAGGAATGGGGCCGGGATAGCGAAAAATGTTCTCGTTAATGAATTTTTCCGGAAAATTTTTCAATGACGACTGGTAAAAATAATCCACGCGGGTATTACCATGATGGGTACGGATAAAATCAATCACCACCTCGGGCAGGTTGGACTTGCGTGCCATTTCAATCCCCCTGCTCACGTGGCGGATAATGATTTGGGCACTTTCTTCATAAGGCAGTTTATCATGCGGGTTAAAGCCCGAACTTTGGTTTTCGATAAAAAACAAAGGGTTCTCCATTTTGCCAATATCATGATAAAGCGCCCCCGCCCTAACCAGCAAGGCGTTGCCGCCAACTGCATAAATAGCGTTTTCGGCCAGGTTGGCTACCTGCAGCGAATGCTGAAAGGTGCCCGGTGCGTTAAAAGCCAGTTCGCGCAGCAATGGCGCATTGGTATTGGTTAGTTCGATGAGTGTAATTTCGGAAGTGATGGCAAAAACCTTCTCGAACAAATAAATAAGCGGGTAAGCCAGCAGGGTAAGCAGTACGCTAACTACAAACGGCAAAAAGTCCATCCAGTCGATGTTCAGGAAGTCGCCTTCTCGGATAAAGGTAATCCCTAAAAATGCTACGAAATAAGTAAAAATGATAATCACTGCCGAGATCAGGAACTGCTCTCTCCGTACCAGGTTTTTAATGCTATAAATTGATACCATGCCGGCCGTAATCTCATAATAGGCAAACTCAAAGCTATTGGGCACAAAAATCCTGCTATCAGCACCACCAATAAATGGATGTTAAGTGCCAAACGGGTATCAAACAATATGCGAATGATGATGGGTACTATGCAATAAGGGATATAGTATAAATTAGTAGGAAACTGCAATTTTATAGCCAGCGATAAAGTGGCCAGCATGGTAGTAATTACCAATAATATTAAACTTACCAACCTGTTATCGGCGTAAATATCCTTACGGAAAAGATACAGGAAAATCATGAGCAGCGATATAGCTATAGCCACCAGGAAAAATTGCCCCAAGAGCACTAAGTTCCTGTTACCGTTAACACGGGCGTTATCCTCAAAGGCTTTTTTAAATGACTCAAGTTTTTGATAAACATCATCATTAACTACCGAGCCTTTGTAAACTATCACTTCTCCTTTTTGTACCATTCCGCGTGTTACCGAAAGGCCATCTATAACTTCCTTCTCCAGCCTTGAAGTAAGATTATTATCATAGGCAAGATTATTTTGGAGGCGGTTACTGATCACATCGAGCAGGAAGGCTTTATCTAAATCTGTGTGCCTGCTCAATACCTTATCACAATAAGCCTGCGCTTTTTCTTTGGTAAACAGCTCACTGGTGTTTTTATCAGTGGCCACATTCTTATCCAGGATCCGTATGGGGTAATTTTCGGAGCTTTGCTGATATTTGGCATTGGGTTTAAAAACCCCTGTCTGGTAAATTTCGGTCAATAAATCGGTACCGACAGCAATGTACTTCGACTTGAGTTTGTCATTGATACCGGCATTATGCCATTTAATTTCCAGGTCGGCCTTAAAACCATCAATCTGCTGGTTTTGCATGGCGGCATCCAGCTGGTATATAGGCGTAATACTTTCCAGGGCCGATTTCTGATCGGCCATGATTTCCTGAGGTGTTTTTAATATGGCGAAATTATAGGGCGATACCAGGTCTTTCTGGTTCCAGATCCTCCCCTTTTCGTGCTCGTAGCTAAATTTTGCCTGCTTCGGTAAAAAGTAAACAATAAGCACGATACTAATCAGCATCATCAAAAACTTAACATTACGGGCGTATTTGCGCAGTAAAGCCTTTTGGCGCGAAGTGGATAGTTTTGCCATTTAAATGATTAACCTGTCAAAAATAATATAAGTTTCTGTTATATGCAGTTTTTCTTGCTTTTGTAAAAATAAATTTGATATCTTTATGATATCATTTTAAAATCAAACTAAATCATGAATCCTGAAAAAACCATCAACCCGCCATCCGGCTTTGCTGTGCTTATTGTATTCCTTGCATTACTGGTAATAGCTGCCCTTTGCTTTTGGGCGGGTGAAGAACCTATTGGCGCTATGTTAGCTATCATCGGCTTCGTTTTTCTGCTCCGGGACTTGTTGTCGTTAATCCTAACGAATCAAAAGTGCTTACCCTTTTCGGCAAGTACCTGGGTACTGTAAAAAAAGATGGCTTTTTTTGGGTGAACCCTTTCACCGTAAAAAGAAAAGTATCATTAAGAGCCTTTAACCTTAACGGCCAACAACTGAAAGTAAACGATAGCATTGGCAACCCTATTGAAATCGCAGCGGTTATAGTATGGCAGATAAAAGATACCGCCGCTGCCGTATTTGCGGTTGAAAATTACATTCAATATGTAAATATCCAGAGCGAAGCTGCAGTAAGGCACCTGGCCAACTCTTTCCCTTATGATAACCTGGAGGATGAAACTGCAGCCATTACTCTACGCGGTGGCGCCGAACAGGTAAGCTCAATGTTGGAGAAGGAGTTGAACGAAAGGCTTGACCGCGCCGGCATTGAGGTATTAGAAGCCCGCATCTCCCATTTGGCCTACGCTCCTGAAATTGCCCATTCCATGCTGCAGGTACAGCAGGCATCGGCCATAATAGCCGCCCGTAAGCTGATAGTTGAAGGTGCCGTTGGCATGGTTGAAATGGCACTGAACAAGCTATCCGAAAAAAACATAGTTGAACTTGACGAGGAACGCAAGGCAGCCATGGTAAGCAATCTACTGGTTGTACTTTGCGGCGATAAAGCCGTTAACCCTGTTGTTAATACCGGTACTTTATACCATTAATACCATGGACCAATTCAGAAGCTTTGACCAACTCCGCGTGTCGGAATTACCAGTATTGAGGCATGGTTTTTGGCGACCATGGTACGAACTTACCGACGGGCAGTTTAGCTATGGGAAGCTTACCTATACCGGAGCTTTAAAACGCACTTGCTTACTCGAAACAGCAAATGGAGACTGGGTAGTAAAACGCAAGAACTGGATAGGCCGAAAACTTGTTATTGAGCAACCCGATGGCATAGAAACAGGTTTGGTGACACCAGAGATCTGGAGCAGTAAGATAACGCTCAATTTAAACAATGGGCTCGTGGCTACTTTTTATAATAAAAAGGTCCTTTCACGCACCTGCACCTGGGTAAATGAGCAATTGGGCGATATCCTGAATGTAGAAACCAAAATATGGAGCCGGAAAAAGCCATTTATTGTAAAAATGGACCTCGACATGATCAAAAAAATACCAGAACTGCCTTTGCTGGCGTTACTGGGCATAAATTTAGTTTTGTTAAAACAGGCCCAGGCAGCGGCCGCAAGTTGATATGGCCGAAAAGAAAGCATTTGTATTACGTATTAATCCCGACATGCTGAAGGAGATTGAAAGCTGGGCAGCCGAAGAATTCAGGAGCACCAACGGCCAGATCGAATACCTCATGCAACAAGCCCTGCATGCGAGGAAAAAAGGAGTTAAAAAGAAAAAAGAAGAAGAGTGATCAGAGGTTGGAGGTTAGAGATTAGTTGAATACCCATTATATAAATGGACAAAATGCCAGATTCTTAAGTCTTTTAATTCTGGTTCGGATAAGCGAAAACCCTAATCTCTAACCTCCAACCTCTAATCTCTTGCTCAACTAATTTTATTATGCATGCATAGTATTTTCTTTCATCCAAATCACTAAATTTGGCCACCAATTTTAATGAGGGACACATGAAAGAAGTAGTAATAGTAGCGGCTACACGCACACCTATAGGTAGTTTTGGAGGCAGCCTGGCTGCTATCGGCGCCACACAGCTGGGCGCGGCAGTCATCAAATCGGCAGTTGAAAAAGCGGGGTTACGGCCCGATCAGGTTCAGGAAATTTATATGGGCAATGTAATGTCGGCCAATGTTGGGCAGGCGCCGGCAACACAGGCAGCTATTTTTGCCGGGCTCCCCTATTTGCCCGCAACAACCGTTAATAAAGTTTGTGCATCGGGTATGAAAGCCATTATGTTAGCCGCCCAAAGCATAGCCATAGGGCAAAACGATATTGTTGTTGCCGGCGGCATGGAAAGCATGAGCAACGTACCCTATTACCTGGATAAGGCCCGCAACGGTTACCGTTTAGGTAATGGGCAAATCATCGACGGTTTGGTAAAAGACGGTCTTTGGGACGTTTACAACGACTATCATATGGGCTCAGCAGCCGAGCTTTGCGCTACCGACTGCAACATCAGCCGGGAGGAACAGGATGCATATGCCATATTATCATACCAGCGCGCCCAAAAAGCACAGGCAGACGGTAAATTTAAAGACGAAATTACCCCGGTTGGCCTTAAAGACAAAAAAGGCGATATCACCATGTTTACTGAAGATGAGGAACCCAAAACAGTTAAGTTTGACAAGATCCCCTCATTAAAACCCGTATTTAAAAAAGATGGTACGGTTACGGCCGCCAACGCCTCGACCCTGAATGATGGTGCCGCAGCTGTAGTGCTTATGAGCCGCGAAAAAGCGGATGAACTCGGTATAACCCCATTGGCTAAGGTGGTTTCCTACGCCGATGCACAGCAGGCGCCCGAATGGTTTACTACCGCACCGTCAAAAGCCATTCCGCTGGCACTGCACAGGGCGGGCCTGCAAAACTCCGATATCGACTTCTTTGAGATCAATGAAGCCTTCTCTGTAGTATCAATAGCCAACAACCAGCTTTTGAACCTCGACCCGGAAAAAGTAAACGTTAACGGCGGTGCTGTTTCATTAGGCCACCCTCTCGGCGCTTCGGGTGCACGAATCATTGTTACCCTTTTACACGTATTAAAGCAAAACAACGGCAAATACGGCGCTGCCGGTATCTGTAACGGAGGTGGCGGTGCCAGCGCAATGGTTATCGAAAATTTACGTTAGTACTTTATAAGTAACGTCATTATAAGCAAAATGTATTTTAGTGATGTTGCGCGTGGGGCGCGTTAGGGATTGCAGTGAAAAGCCCACAGCGCGGGTTGGGTCGCGGGCATGCAACGCGAGGACTTGTAACGGAAAGCCCGGGCCTCAGGCAACGCCCGTATTTATAAAATAGATTATAAAATACAACGCTAACCAACGGTCTACTATTACGTCATTATAAGAAACGAAACAATCTCATTCTATACAAAGAAACTTGCAAAGCCATCTCGCAAAGACATAAAAAAAAGCTCAACTAATTAAATTAAAATAGTGACAAAAAAATCCTTCTTACTATCTTCTCCATACTGCTTTGCATGCAAACTTTTGCGCAATACCATGACGAAGGTACAAGGCTCAAAAAACTTAACGAATACCAGGATAGTCTTACCCACCTGGGCAAAAAGATTGTAAATGATGAGAACGATATGGAGCGTAAAAATGCCAATTACCAATTCATTAAAATATTGGTACAGGCGTTAAAGATCAACAATTCCTTCCTGTTTCCGTTTGATTCGGTTAAGAGTGTCAGTATTATTAACTCGCCCGACAACCGCTTCCGCATCCTGAGCTGGCATGTGATGAACCTTGATGGCAGCTACCGTTTTTACGGCACGGTGCAAATAAATACCGGCGGCCCGCTTAAAATGTTTCCGCTTGAGGATTATTCACCATTATTGAAAAACCCTGAAGATTCGGTAACCGATAGTCATAAATGGTACGGCGCTCAATACTATAAGATAATGCCTGTTTATGGCCCCAAACCTTATTATGTATTATTAGGCTGGAAAGGCAATACGGTAAAATCGACGAAAAAAGTGATCGATGTAATTTCGTTTAACAATGGCGTACCGCAGTTTGGGATGCCAGTATTTAATGGTAACAGCAAAACCCGCAACAGGGTAATATTTGAATACGCCCGGCAGGTATCTATGCTGTTAAGGTTTGTACCCGAGCAAAACATTATTGTATTTGATCATCTTTCGGCTCCCGACGGCCGGAGCAAGGATAAACCTGAAACCTTTGGCCCCGACCTGAGTTATGACGGCTATAAATTAAAAGATGGTCGCTGGACTTATGTAGAAAACATCGATATGCGCAACATTACTGATGGTACCAGTACCGATAATCAATATATCGACCCTAAAAAACAAGCCGCAAAAGATCGGGCACTGTTACCGGTGAGGCACTAAGAAATTAAATAACAGCAATAATCAAAAATTAACCATTTTGTTACAGAAAGTATCTCATTTTCGGTATTAAATTTCGGTTTATAAGATTTATATTACCTTTAGCAAATTTTTAAGTTAACTGATGCAAGAAAAAACTGCTCCCCTAAAATCAAAATTCCCCAAGAGCGTCCCTTACATTATTGGCAATGAAGCCGCTGAACGTTTTAGCTTTTATGGCATGCGTTCGATACTTACCCTTTTTTTGGTAAAACAATTCTTTAACCCTGCAGGTAATCCCGCGTTAGCCCAACAGGCTGATGCCCATGCCAATAAGCTGAACCATTTATTTGTTATGGTGGCTTACGCTTTACCATTTGTAGGCGGCATGGTGGCCGACTGGTTTACCGGCAAATACAAGCTCATCCTTTATATTTCTGTAGTATATTGCTTTGGACACCTGTTGCTGGCGATGTTTGATACAAGCCTTAGTGGCTTTGAAATAGGTATGCTTGTTGTCGCCATCGGTGCGGGTGGTATCAAATCGTGCGTTTCGGCCAACGTAGGCGACCAGTTTGATGCCAGCAATCAGGATTTGCTCTCAAAAGTTTACGGCTGGTTTTACTTTAGCATCAATGCAGGCTCTATGTTATCAACGATTGCTATCCCTACCATTTACAAATATTACGGCCCTAAATGGGCTTTTGGTGTTCCGGGATATTAATGGGTTTGGCAACTGTTATATTTTTTATGGGCCGCAAAAAATATGTAAAAGTGCCTCCGCAGGGCGTAAACCGAAATAACCTGGTGTTTATTACATGGTATGCACTTACCCATTTAAGTAAAAAGAAACCAGGCCAATCATTACTTGATATTGCCAAAGAAAGCTATGATCCGGAACGGGTTGAAGGAGTTAAAGCAGTATACCGTGTGATTTCCGTATTCTTTTTTGCATTGGCATTTTGGGCTGTTTGGGACCAGTGCCTTTCAGAATGGACGCTATATGCCGCAAAAATGGATCGAAACATCAATCTTGGTTTTACCTCATTCCAGATAGAACCAGGTTCAATGTCTACATTTAATACCATTTTCCTTTTGTTATTCATACCACTGTTTAACTATGTAATTTATCCCAATTTAGATAAGATCGGGTTAAAAACAACACCTTTGCGCAGGCTGGGTGCCGGTTTGGTTTTAACAGCATTATCGTTTGTAGTTATCGGTTTTACACATGTTAGTATTGATCATGGTGGCTCACCATCGATGTGGTGGCAGGTGCTGGCCTTTTTAATACTCTCAGCTGCAGAAGTATTAGTGTCAATTACCGGGCTGGAATACGCTTATACCCATTCTCCAAAATCCATGAAAAGTACCATGTCGGGAATCTGGTTCCTGGTTGTTTCATTTGGCAACCTGATCACAGCTCTTGTTAACGGACTTATTGAAGACGGTGGCTGGTGGGCCAAAAATCTTGCGGGCGCCAACTATGAGTGGTTTTTCGTAAGTTTTATTGGAGTGTTTATCATCATCTTCATGTTTGTTGCGCCTCGCCTTAAAGAAAGAAACTATATCACCGACCCTTATATAGAAAACGAGGTTATCGCCGACACGAATAACCTATAAAATATGACTTCGAAAAAACAGGACTGCATGTGCTTTCCTGTTTTTTTGTTTTGATGCTCTATAAATTGATTATTTTCGCAGCTTAAACATTTAACTCATTTTCTAAAATAACGTTCAGTGCCTGATAGCGTCGTAATCATACCCACCTATAATGAAAAGGAAAACATCGAGCGGATGATCCGCAAGGTATTCTCTTTGCCTCATGATTTTCATATCCTGATCATTGACGACGGATCGCCTGATGGCACGCCACAGATAGTAAAAAGCCTGCAGGCCGAATATGAAGGTCGTCTTTTCATGGAAGAACGAGCCGGGAAACAGGGATTGGGCACTGCTTATATACATGGTTTTAAATGGTGCATAACCCATCATTACGACTATATTTTTGAGATGGATGCCGATTTTTCACACAACCCAGATGATTTGTTAAAGCTAAGGCAAGCCTGTATCGACGGTGCCGACGCGGCAATAGGCTCCCGTTATGTAACCGGTGTAAATGTGGTTAACTGGCCCATGAGCCGGGTGCTGATGAGCTACTTTGCCTCGGTATACGTTCGTTTTATAACCGGAATGAAGGTGCAGGATGCTACCGCCGGCTTCATGTGCTACAAGCGTAAAGTACTTGAAACCGTGAGCCTGGATAAAATCAAATTTGTTGGCTATGCCTTCCAGATCGAAATGAAATATACTACCCTTAAACACGGTTTTAAGCTGGTAGAAGTACCCATCATATTTACCGACCGCACGGCTGGCACCTCTAAAATGTCAACCCGAATTTTTCGCGAGGCATTTTTGGGCGTGATCCAAATGAAGATCAACAGCATCTTCAGGAAATATCCGGAGGGGTGATTTTTTAAAGGTGAAAGGGTAAAGGCGAAAGGTTAAAGGTTACATAACAAAACTTTAACTTTTTGTATTTAAAGCAAATTAATCTATCGACTGAAAAAAAACCTTTCGCCTTTTAGCTTTAACCTTTCGCTTCCTCAAAAGAAACAAACCTTTTACCTTTAACCTTTCACCTTTAGCCTAAAAAATTACTAATTTCGTTGGCAATGAATGAGCATCTTGACCCTGAACGCGAACGTCTCAGTCCGGCCGAACGTGATATTGAAAAAGTATTACGCCCGCAGCAATTTGAGGATTTTACCGGTCAGCATAAAATATTAGCCAATTTAAAGATCTTTGTACAAGCTGCCCGTCAGCGCGGTGAAGCGCTTGATCACGTGCTGCTGCATGGCCCTCCGGGTTTAGGTAAAACTACCCTTTCGCACATTATCGCCAATGAAATGGGTGTAGGCATTAAGATCACCTCAGGCCCTGTTTTAGATAAACCCGGCGATTTGGCTGGTTTGCTTACCAATCTTGAAACCGGGGATATCCTTTTTATTGATGAAATTCACCGCTTAAGTCCGCTGGTTGAAGAATACCTTTACTCGGCCATGGAGGATTTTAAGATAGATATTATGTTGGAGAGCGGCCCCAATGCCCGTTCGGTACAAATTTCGCTTAATCCATTCACCCTGGTAGGCGCAACTACCCGTTCCGGCTTGCTTACTGCGCCTCTAAGGGCCAGGTTTGGCATCAACTCGCGCCTGGAATATTACGATGCCAAACTGCTTACCACCATTGTACTACGCTCGGCATCGATACTTAAAACACCTATTACTGATGAAGGTGCTTACGAAATCGCCCGCCGCAGTCGTGGTACCCCCGTATTGCCAATGCATTACTTCGCCGCACACGTGATTTCGCCCAAATAAAAGGAAATGGCAAGATTGATACGGAGATTGCCCAGTACGCATTGAACGCTTTAAATGTAGATAGTCACGGACTGGACGAGAATGGACAACAAGATCCTGCTTACCATTATTGATAAGTTTAAAGGCGGTCCGGTAGGTTTAAAAACCGTTGCAACAGCAGTTGGTGAAGACGAGGGCACAATTGAAGAAGTTTACGAACCGTTTTTAATACAGGAAGGCTTTTTAATGCGTACGGCCCGCGGCCGTGAAGCTACTGAGGCTGCCTACAAACATTTAGGAAAGATAAAGCTGGGAGGAAATCCATCCTTATTTTGAGATAAACGTATACATCGCCACCAATCATGAAAACCAAATTAAAACAACTGCTCACTACAACTACGCTCTTTTTAAGCTGCATAACTATCGCATCGGCACAAACAACACCACCGCCACCGGGTACAGCACCAGCCCCTTCGGTTACGGCACCTGCCGATTCAGTTAACAAGGCAAAAAAAGACACCATACCAGTGATACACAAGCCCGTACCGACACTAAAAGTAGGTATTATGGGCTTAAACCATGACCATATCCACCTCATATTAAGTGAGTACCGAAAAGGGAACGTAAATATTGTAGGCATTGCCGAACCTGATAAAAAGCTTTGGGAAAAATTTGGCAAAGCATATAACCTGCCCGATTCCCTGTTTTTTGATGACCTAAGGAAAATGTGCACCACCCGTAAGCCTGCTATTGTGTTGGGTTACAACGCTGTTGGCAAACATGTGGATATTGTGGAGACCTGCGCACCCTTAGGTATTTCTGTAATGGTTGAAAAACCGTTGGCCGCCACCCTTGAGCAGGCTAAACGTATGGAGTTTCTGGCCCTTAAATACTACGTCAAAGTATTAACCAATTATGAAACTACCTGGTACCCATCGTTCCAGGATGCTTATAACACCGTTAAGCAGGACAGCATAGGTTTGATCCGTAAAATGGTGGTACATGACGGGCACCAGGGGCCACGCGAAATTGGCTGCAGCGAAGATTTTTGAGCTGGTTAACAGATCCTGTATTAAATGGTGCGGGCGCACTGAATGATTTTGGTTGCTATGGCGCTGATTTGATGACCTGGCTAATGAAGGGCCAGCGCCCGATAGCAGTAACCGCCATCGCAAGGCATTATAAACCAACCGTATATCCGAAGGTTGAGGATGATGCCACCATATTGGTTGAATACGCCAATGCCACCGGGCAGATTGAAGCCTCCTGGAACTGGCCTTTCAGTATCAAGGATATGGAGATTTTCGGTGCTAAGGGTTATATCCATGCCTTCGATAAGGATAGTGTTGAAATAAAAGTTAATAACCGTGTAAGAGGTTATAAAGCTGCCCCACTGGTAGCACCAGCTGATGCGCCGGTAGCCTATTTTACTTCAGCCCTCGCAAATCCGCTCAGGCACCCGGATGACCGTTCATCATTAAAATACAATATGATTGTTATGCAAATCCTGGATGCCGCCAAGCGGTCAATAAAAGAAGGAAAGCGTATAGTTTTATAACAAACACAACAGGGCCGATGAAATACATAACTTTATTACTGTTATTTTCCTCGGCCTTGTTAAGCTGCGGAACCAAAAAAGACAAAGCATCCGCTGAGGTTTACCCAACGGTTAGTTACTTAAAGATCAAACTTGATGCTGCCGGGCACTTGCCTGCCAATCCCTACATCTTAAGGTTTAAAAACGACAAAAAGGAGATTGTTTTTTGTGGCGTTAACCATTTGCCAGATAACAACGACACCGAAAATCCGATGTTTAAGGGGATCGAAAAGGCATTTTTTGAATTCAGACCTGATGTATGTGTTAACGAAGGAGGAGATGTTTCAAAAAAGGTTTTCGCCTCAAAAAAAGAAGCCATTCAAAAAGATGGTGAAATAGGGCTTACCAAAACCCTTGCAGATAGCCTTAAAATTATAACCGTTAACGGCGACATGACCGATAGCCTTGAATTTAAAGAGCTATTGAAGAGATACACTACCAGCGAATTTTTAGCTTATATAGTTACCGAACGTTTAATGTGGGGCCAACGGCCTCCTGTTACCGATAGCGCGACATTTAAAGCAAATTATGCTAAATTTATACAAGGCTATATCATGAAAACAGGTGGAGTAAAGCTTTCTCCGGCTGAGCAAACCCTGGATTATTTTGAAGCCGCCTATCAAAAACTGCTTAACCGCCCTTTTAAGCTCGAGGAGCTGGAACCTACCAATCCGTTTGACCCCAAAGGAAAATTTCAGGAAATTGGCAGAGCCTCCAAAGAGATCAGGGATCAAAGCCTGCTTCGCACCATTGACAATCTGCTTAAAACCCATAACAAAGTGTTTGTAGTTTTTGGCGGATGGCACCTGCTTACATGCGAGCCGGGCCTGAAGCAGATCATCAATAAAAGCGAATAATTATCCGGTTATCACACTTAAAGTCTTAATTAATTTTGTTTACATCGCAAGGCTTGCGTGTTATATAATTATTATTTTAGCTGCCGTTAATTAAGGAATAAAACCAACCTATAATATGATAAAACAAACGTTAGCCATGCTGGCCCTTTGTGCTTTCGGCGCTGTTTCATGCCAGTCGAAGCCATCAGATAAATCAACTACTGCTACCCCGGTTGCTGAAGTTCCGGCTGCCAATGCTGCTTCACAAGGTGATGCCGCTGCCATTTTAGCCCGCAAGCAAGTCCCTATTCTCTGCTACCACCAAATTCGCGACTGGAAGCCTACCGATTCAAAAAACGCCAAGGATTATATTGTCCAAATTGCTGCTTTTAAAGAACACATCAAAATGCTGGCCGACAGCGGTTACCACACCATACTGCCCGATCAGCTTTATGCATACCTTACCAAGGGCGCGCCGCTGCCTAAAAAGCCTATCATGCTTACGTTTGATGATACCGACCTTGATCAGTTCACCATTGCCAATCCTACCCTTAAAAAGTATGGTTTTAAAGCGGTTTATTTTGTGATGACCGTATCGTTAGGCCGTCCGCATTACATGACCAAAGAGCAGGTAAAACAACTATCTGACGAAGGTAACGTTATTGCCAGCCACACCTGGGACCACCACCGTGTTGACCGTTATTCACATACATCAACCCTTAAGATCATTGGCAAAAATGGTAAAATAACCAATCGCCCGGTGGACGACTGGGTTACCCAAATCGAAAAACCAACTAAAACATTGGAAGAAATCACCGGCAAAAAAATGGACTACTTTGCTTATCCATTTGGCATCTGGAACAAAGCTGCTTTGCCTGAGCTTAGGAAACGCGGTTTTAAAATGGCTTTCCAATTAGCTGATAAACGTGATCAAGCCGATCCATTAATGACTGTGCGCCGTATTTTAGATAGCGGATACTGGAGCACCAAAACGTTAAGCAACAGTATCAGGAACAGCTTTTAGCCCCCTAAAGGGTGTGGTTGGATAGCATTATTAATCTCAACACATTTAAACAAGAACTGCCTGCTCAAAGAGCGGGCAGTTCTTGTTTAATATCACCCGTATCTTCCCTTTAGAAGACGGACGGCTCACAAATCCTCACCCGCCGGGCCTTGTCCCATATTTGATGAGGGCATTTTGCTGATATCTTTCTCGCCGGGTTTCAAATGAAGTATTTCAGCAATAATCGTATCATCGCCGGTATTTTCACCTAACTCATCATTGTGCAGATCTGAATCATCATTATTCATCGCTGCTGTTTTATGTATTGTTTCCATAATGGTTATTTATTTAACTTCTGTTACCCACTTTACGGCTTCGTGCAATTCTTCCAGCTTATAGCCCGCAAACTTGCCCGGTAAAATATATTTAAACAAATGACTGAACTCCCGAACACCGTCCTGATCGGTTACAACAGCAACTTTGTTCCACCGGGTAAAATATTTAAGGCCCAGCCTGATATTGCCGCACCAGGCACCTGCTGTAAAATTTTTTATATTAGTTTCCAGCACCAGTAAAAAGTTTATTCGCCCAGTTTGTTTTACCTGTTGCTCAAGCAATGGTCTTAAGGCCTTTTCATAATCGCCAATAGTAACGTGGCCGGCTGCATGCATTCCTAACACATGCGCAGGCAAGTATTTAATATGCTCAAGCATGCTATAAATCCCTTTTTTTATCAGATACAAAAACTGCACCAATAGTAAACTTATAGCAAAACGGAGTAAACTATAATAACGAATAATCTCCTTATACAAGTATACCATGATTGATTAAACCTTATTGAAGAGCATAACCGTTCGCGCACCAATTTCAATTTATACTATCTTTGCATAAATGCAGCAAAACAAAGCCATATACAGTCAACTCATTAAAAACGAGGCACAAAAACTTGGCTTTTTGTTTTGTGGTATTGCCAAAGCAGATTTTTTAGAAGACGAAGCCCCGCGTCTTGAATCCTGGCTCAATAAAAACATGCATGGCGAAATGGCGTACATGGAAAACCATTTCGATAAGCGCCTTGACCCGCGTTTGTTGGTTGACGGGGCTAAATCGGTTATATCATTAGGCATTAATTATTATACCGATCAGCAGCAGGATGATCCGTTATCGCCCAAAATCTCTAAATACGCTTATGGAATTGACTACCACACGGTGATTAAAGATAAGCTGAGGCTATTACTGCAAATCATTAATGATAAAATTGGTGAAGTAGGCGGCCGTGCGTTTGTTGATTCGGCACCGGTACTTGATAAGGCATGGGCACGTAAAGCAGGAATGGGCTGGATTGGCAAAAACAGCAACCTGCTCAACAAAAAAGCCGGCTCGTTCTTTTTCCTGGCCGAACTGATCATTGACCTTGAACTGGAGTACGATATAGCTCCCACAGCCGATCATTGCGGCACCTGCACCAATTGTATCGACGCCTGTCCTACTGATGCTATTGTAGGGCCGTACGTAGTTGATGGCAGCCGTTGTATCTCCTATTTAACCATCGAACTTAAAAACGAAATTCCACAGGAGTTTAAAGGTAAGATGGATAACTGGATGTTTGGTTGTGACGTTTGCCAGGATGTTTGCCCCTGGAACCGCTTCTCGGTGCTAAATACCGAACCAGCCTTTACTCCGCACCCTGATTTACTGCACTTGAAAACCGCCGACTGGCAGGACATTACACAGGATATTTTTCAAAAAGTATTTAAAAATTCGGCCGTTAAGCGCACAAAATTTAGTGGATTGAAACGAAATATCGATTTTTTGAAGGTTAAAGGTTAAAGGTTAAAGGTTAAAGGTTAAAGGTTAACGTATCCTTCCTTTTCTGGTTTCAAAATAATATCAACAAAAAACCCTTGCAATTATTTATGCAAGGGTTTCAATAAAAAATCCTAAAATCCTTTAATCCTAAAATCAGGGTTCAAAATATTATCCTTTTTTAAACTTCAACGCTAACTGGGCCAGCATATCATCGTTAACCGGCTGGGCTGGCTCATCCTTCTTTTTAAAAGGTTTGTTTTGATACTGCTGATTTTTGGTATGATCGGGCTTGGTATACTCTTTTTTCTGGTACTCAGGTTTAGAAGCAGCGGGCTGTTGATCTGCCGGTTTTGGCTGGGCAGCTTTGTTGGCCTGGCGTTCGGCTGCTTTTTTGGCGTTCCAGCGGGTGTAAATTTCTTCGAGTTTGCGTTTAGTATAAAGCGGAAAATCACCCTGCATCATCCATGAGTAATAACTTGGCTCGGCGTTCAACACGTCTTCAACACGTTTGCCTTTATGTTTGCCAAAGTTTATCAACTCCTCGCCCTGTTCATTATAAACCATACGACCGGCAAAATCAACCGGTTTGCTCAGGTTAGTAAATGCGTGCAGCGCTTCAACATCGCCCACAACAGGGATTATTTTATTACCTTTTTTATCCTCCCACTCTACATTTTCATAACGCTCAATCTGCGCCAGCAAAACTTCCATGGTAGCGCGGGTATCTGCTTCGGCCGAATGGGCGTTTTCAATTACTTTATTGCAATAAAACTGGTAGGCAGCCTTTAACGTGCGTTGCTCCATTTGATGAAATATGTTCTGTACATCAACAAAATGGCGGGCATCCAGGTTGAAATCCACTCCGGAACGTAAAAATTCCTCCATAATCATGGGGATATCAAACTTATTTGAATTGTATCCGGCCAAATCGCTATCACCAATAAAATCGGCTATTTCCTGGCCAAGCTCTTTAAATTGCTTTTCGTTTTGTATGTGCTCATCGTAGATGCCGTGCACCAGCGACGACTCGAGCGGGATAGGAATGCCCGGGTGAACACGCCACGTTCTCACTTCTTCGCTGCCATCAGGATTAAGCTTGATAACAGATATTTCAACTATACGGTCGGCACCGATATTGGTACCTGTTGTTTCAAGATCAAAGAAAGCCAGGGGCCGTTTTAAATTTAATTTCATTTGTAAGTGTTCAGAGATGCAAAGGTCGCAAATGTCCTAAAATTAATCAGCAGAATAAATTTTTTAATTTATTTAATATACCAATTTATTATTTAATTTGATTATCCCTAATTATCACAATTTGTATGAACAAAATCACTCTTATTCTTTTGATTTTTATCAGCTTATCACTCAAAGCTGCCGCACAGGATTTTGAAACCGGAATCACCGACCAGGAGATTGAAATGGCCAAATATGATAAAGATCCGCAGGCAAATGCCGTTTTTTTAACGAATTTGGCAAAACCAGAATTGATGAAGTCAGTGACCATATCAGGATGGTATTTACCTATCATACCAAAATAAAGATCTTCAGTAAAGAAGGCCTTAACAAAGGTACTATCGCAATTCCCATCCATAACGGCGATAATAGTTTTGAAGAAGTTCAAAACATTAGCGGAACAACTTATTACAAGGATGATAACGGCATAATTCAACAGGTCGAACTGGACACCAAAAAAGTTTATACCGTAAAAGATTATAAGTATGGCAGCACAGTAAAATTTGTATTACCTGCCTTACGCCCCGGCTGTGTCATTGAATATAAATACGAAGTTGTATCTCCGTATTGGGATTTATTTCATGGATGGAATTTCCAGGATGATGTTCCTAAAGTATACTCTCAATATGAAGTACATATCCCAGGCTTTTGGAACTTTAACGCGTCATTACGCGGAGCACTGAAACTCACTAAAAGCACTTCGGAAGTTGAACGCGAATGCTTCTCATCCGGAGGCTCCAAAGCCGATTGCTCGCACATTACTTATGCCATGAAAGATATCCCGGCCTTTGTTGAAGAAGATTATATGACGGCGCGTAAAAATTTCCTGTCAGCTATATTTTTCGAACTGGTTGAATGGACAAATCCTTATACCAATGTTAAAAGTGTTATAAGCAAGGAATGGAGTGACGTTGACCGCCAGTTAAAAATATCAGACGGATTTGGCTCCCAGTTAAAACGGACCAGCTTGCTTAAAGAACGCATAGCCCCTGTTATTGCGGGTAAAACGGATGATCTGGATAAAGCTGAAACCATCTACAATTGGGTACAAAAACAGTTAAAATGGAACGATTATATCGGTATAGAAAGTAACGAAGGTATTAAGAAAGCCCTTGATACTCACACCGGCAGTATCGCCGATATTAATCTGACACTTATTACCGCGCTAAGCGCTGCTGGCCTTAACGCCGATGCCGTATTGCTTTCAACCCGCGACCATGGAATGGTGAATAACCTTTACCCGGTACTTAGCGACTTTAACTACGTTATAGCCAGGTTAACTATTGGCGATCAAACCTACCTGCTCGATGCTACCGATCCGTTATTGTCCTTCGGTTTACTCCCTCTTAAATGTATAAACGATAAGGGAAGGGTGATTAGCCTTAATAAACCATCATACTGGATAGAGTTAAGCACTCAGCAAAAAGCGGCCACCACACGGATGTTCGATCTTACACTGCTTGATAATGGAAAGCTAAAAGGTACAATAACCAATTACTACAAAGGTTACGACGCTTACGAAAAACGCAAAGTCATTAAAAAGTTTAATACTGTTGATGAATATGTTGAAGATTTTGACGAGAAACAACCTAAATTAAAAGTACTTAAGTCAGACATAGCAAATCTCGACAGTCTTGACAACCCGCTACGTGAAACCTTTGAAGTGGAGATAGATGCATTTGATAATACCAATCATGATAAGCTTGCATTTAACCCTTATTTTTGGGAAAAACGCACCACCAACCCGTTCAAACTTGCCGAACGTGATTATCCTGTTGACTGGGCCTTTGCCTCAGACAAGAGGCTTGTTTTGGTGATGCACCTGCCTGCGCAATATATCATTGAAACCCCGCCCCAGATAGTAGCGTTTTCATTACCAAACAAAGGCGGCATGTTTGCTACCACGTTTGAGAGCCAGGACAATAACAGTTTTACCTTTTCAAACATTACCCAGTTTAACAAGTCGGTTTATGATTCGGCCGAATACCCTTATCTTAAGGAGCTGTTTAATAAGATCATTCTAACGGAAAAAGGAGATATGATCTTCAAGAAAAAATAATGAAAGCATTTTTAACTACCCTTTTTATCTTTTTGGCGGTAACCTGTGTAAAAGCACAGGAAAACTACGACGTATCGCTCATTTCAAAAGACCTTTTGCCTTATGCCAGCTCAATAGTGCGTAATGAGGAAGTTACTGTTGAGGTTAAAGACTTAGATAACACACTTTGTCACGTAAAACAAGTAATAACCGTACTCAATAAAAATGGTGACGATGACGTTGATATAGCGATATGGCATGACAAAAGTCGTTATATTAAGGATATAAAAGGAATGATTTACAACCAATGGGGCAAGCCCACAGGTAAATTTTCAGAAAGCGACTTTGATGATGACAGCAATCACGATGGCTTTTCACTTTTTACCGACCTAAAGATAAAACATTATCAACCCAGGGTAAATGATTATCCTTACACCGTAAGTTATGAGTATGATGTAAAGTCAAAACAATCACTTGACCTTGAGAGCTGGCAACCTATTCCTTCGGATGGTATAGCAGTTGAAAAAAGCTCGTATACATTTATCTGCAAGCCCGATTTTAAAATCAAATACAAACAAACCAATTTACCTGTTAAGGTAACAATTGGCACCAATAAGCTTGGGCTACAAACATACAACTGGCAAATTAGCAACCTGAAAGCTTTAAAGCATGAACCTTACAGCCCTGTTTACCGATCAATAATGCCCAGGCTGGAAATAGCGCCCGAAAAATTCATTTACCGTGGTATCAGTGGCTCATTTACCAACTGGAAAGAACTTGGGCAATGGCAATATGACAAGCTTAACGCAGGCCGCCAGCAGCTTTCGCCTCAAACAGTGGCGAAAGTAAAAGAGCTTACAAGTTCAATAACCGACCCTAAAGCCAAAGCGCGCAAGGTTTATGAATACATGCAAAGCAAAACGCATTACATTAGTATACAAGTAGGGATAGGCGGTTATCAACCCTTCCTGGCATCAGATGTTGATGCTCAAAATTATGGTGATTGCAAAGCCCTGGTTAACTACACGCAGGCCTTATTAAAGGCTATCAACATTGATTCATACTACTGCGTAGTGGAAGCAGGACCATCCAAAGTAAACTTTCAGCCCGACTTTGCAAGCATGGACCAGGGCAATCATGTTATTTTGTGCCTGCCTTTTAAAAATGATACCACCTTTTTAGAATGTACCAGTCAGAACATACCGTTTGGCTTTTTAGGCGATTTCACTGATGACCGTATTGTGCTGGCCTGTACACCGCAAGGTGGCAAATTAATGCATACGCCAAAATACACGGCCCAGGCTAATCTTGAACAACGCAAAGCCAATTTTACATTAAGTGCCAACGGTAACCTGTCAGGCACAATGGTTACCAATTTCAAGGGCACTAATTATGAAGATCGTGATCATGTGATCTATGAATCGAAAACAGAACAGATCAAAGATCTGAAGAAGATTTATCCCATTAATAACCTTGATATTGAAAGTGCAGATCTGAAGCAGTTTAAAGTTGAACAACCATACACCACCGAAACGTTAAAAATTTCGGCTACAGACTATGGCTCGGTATCTGACGGAAAAATAATTTTTCTGGCCAACCCGGCCAACCGTGTAAGTTCGCCGTTACGTGAGGTCCGTAACCGACATAACGATGTTTACATTAACCGTGGATATACCGATGAGGATGAGATCACTTATACCCTACCCGCAGGATACAAGGTTGATATGCGCCCTAAAAAAGTAAGTATCGAAAAACCTTTCGGAAAGTTTGAATCAAGTGCAACTGTAAATGGGGATAAGCTGGTATACAGTCGCAAGCTACAGATCATAGATGGTACATATAGTAAAGACACCTATCAGGACCTTGTTGATTTTTACCAGTCAATTGCGGATGTAGATAATGATAACGTTACCTTAGTTAAAGGTAACTAAATATCACGATACCGAGGATAATACCAAGCACCATGATCACATAAAGCATGATCTCGGTGCCTGCGAACCGCTTGTACTTAGTCCAGAATGAGTAATCTTTTTTTGTCGGCCATGATGGTGCAAAATTATTGAAAATTACTGCACAAATTGGCTCAAATTTTAACGAATTACATGAAGGCGATTTAAACTTTATATTGGTGTAGTTCGCAAAAATCCTCCTAAAATTTGTATTACCTAATTCATGCTTGTAGGTACATTTTCAATAGAACCTGCCCTCGAAAAGTACTTGTATAATGATGGATCGCGCAGTTTTACGATGATAACCCCGCGACGTGAGCTGGCATGTACTACGTAGCCATTTTGCAGGTAAACACCCACATGGCTAAACTGCTTTCCGTCGAAATCAAAAAACACCAGGTCGCCTTCCTTTAGCTCGTCTTCATATTTTCGTTTGATGACGGATATCTGCTTGCTGGTCATGCGGGGAATGGTAATACCATAAACCTGCTGTTCCAGCAAAAAAGTCAGCCCTGAACAGTCGATCCCGTCTTTATCTAATCCACCAAATTTATAGGGTGTTCCCATCCATTGATCAATAAAAGCGTAAAGGCGACCATTTTGAATACTGCCCTTATCAACCTCCATAATTTCGGAATATTTTGAAGCGATATCAGGTGACGGATTAACCACCTCACCCGGCTGGCCGCGCATAGCGGCCTTGCGCGAGTGACATGAACTTAATATAAATGGGGAAAGGAAAAGTATAAACAAATAAAAACTACGACGCAGGTATATGCTCATAAAGTAAAATTAACTTTAATGTTTATTGAGAGGATGCGGATGTTTTTAACATATTAACATGGGTGGAAGAAGTCTGCAAGGCCGATGTCCGAAAGTCCGGAAGTAAAAATGCATAACTCATTAAAACTGCTCCTGGCTTTCGGGCAAGAGGTCAAAACTTTCGGACTTTACGGACATCGGACTTTCGGACTTCGAAAATCAACTCTTCACCACCCTTTGGATTTCGTCCAGCTTCATCAATGCCTCAACCGGGGTTAATGTATTTACATCAAGGTTATTCAGGGTATCGCGTATCTTCACCAATACGGGGTCATCTATTGAAAACATCTGCATTTGTACAGCTTGTTTCTGAACCTTGCGGATACTTTCTTTGATATGCTCGCCGCCGGTGCGTTCATTTTCCAGTTTCTTTAAAATTTCATTGGCACGGGAAAGTACTTTTGAAGGCATACCTGCCAGTTTAGCCACGTGGATCCCAAAGCTGTGCTCGCTGCCACCCGGTACCAGTTTACGTAAAAAGATGATCTGCTGCCCCACTTCTTTAACCGATACATTAAAGTTTTTAACGCGGTTAAACGAATTGCTGAGTTCATTAAGCTCATGATAGTGGGTTGCAAACAGCGTTTTAGCCCTTGCCGTAGGGTGATTATGCAGATACTCGGCAATTGACCATGCAATGGAGATCCCGTCATACGTTGAAGTACCGCGACCGATCTCATCCAGCAGGATCAGGCTCCTGTCGCTCAGGTTATTGAGGATACTGGCAGTTTCGTTCATCTCCACCATAAAGGTCGATTCGCCGGATGAAAGGTTATCCGAGGCACCTACCCTGGTAAAGATCTTATCGACCAGGCCTATTGACGCAGCTTTAGCCGGCACAAAACAACCCATTTGGGCCATCAGTACTATCAAGCCTGTTTGCCTTAATAAAGCCGACTTTCCCGCCATATTAGGGCCCGTAATAATGATGATCTGCTGGGTTTCCGAATCGAGGTAAACGCTGTTGGTGATGTACTCCTCGCCTATCGGCAGGTTCTTTTCAATAACAGGGTGGCGACCGCCCTTAATGTCAAGTACCTTGCTTTCATTAATCTCGGGCTTAACGTAGTAGTTTTTAATGGAGATGGTTGCAAAGTTGAGCAACACATCCAAACGGGCTATCAGTTGGGCATTCAACTGGATAGGTTTAATATACTCGGCAAGCGAATAAAGCAGGTCGTTATAAAGCTGCGTTTCAAGCGCGAAGATTTTTTCTTCGGCGCCTAAAATCTGTTCTTCATATTCTTTAAGTTCGGGGGTAATGTACCGCTCGGCATTAACCAGCGTTTGCTTGCGGATCCATTCGGTTGGCACTTTATCCCGGTGGCTGTGTGTAACCTCCAAATAATAGCCAAACACGTTATTAAACGATACTTTAAGCGATGGGATGCCCGTTAATTCAGCTTCGCGCTTCTGAATCTCCAGCAGGTAACCTTTACCGCCGAAGGCGATCTTACGCAAACGGTCAAGCTCCTCGTTAATACCCTCGTTCATCACCGAACCTTTTACCAGCATCACCGGAGGCTCGGGGTTTAATTCACGTTCTATCTTTTCGCAAATTAGTGCACAGGGGTTAAGCTGCTCGCCAATGGCGCGTAACGGGGCACTTTGTGATGATTCGGCTATGCGTTTAATTTGGGCTATGGCGGTTAGGGCCTTTTTTAACTGGCAAACCTCACGTGGATTGGCTTTTTGTAAACCTATTTTTGAGATGAGCCTTTCCAAATCACCTATCTGGCGTAGATATTGGAGCAACTCTTCCCTCAGCTCTTCGTTTTCTATCAGGTATTCAACCACGCCTAAGCGGTCATTGATAGCTTTGATTTGCTTTAAAGGCATCACAATCCAGCGACGCAGCAAACGCGCGCCCATAGGCGAGCAGGTGTGGTCAAGCACATCAACCAGTGTCATGGCGTTTTCATTGGCCGAACCCACCAGTTCGAGGTTGCGAATGCTGAACCTGTCGAGCCAAAGATACCTATCCTCCTCAATCCTGCTGATGGCCGAAATATGCCCGAGGTTACGGTGTTCTGTCTCATTCAAATAATGAATAGCAACACCGGCAGCGATGATGCCTAAATTCAGTTTATCAATACCAAAGCCTTTGAGCGATTTTACACCAAAGTGCTTAAGCAACGTTTCAGTGGCGTAATCGCCGCTGTATGGCCATTCGTCAAGGGCATAGGTGTAAAAGCGATCGCCATAAGTATCTTTAAAATCGCGTGTACGGCTTTTGGGATAGATCACTTCACTGGGCGAAAAGCTTTGCAGCAGCTTATCAATATAATCGCTGTTACCCTGGGCGGTCATGAACTCGCCGGTAGAGATATCGATCAGGGCAATGCCTATCGTATTCTTTTCAAAATGCAGCGAGGCCAGGTAGTTATTGCTTTTTTGCTGAAGGATGTTATCGTTAGTGGCGACACCGGGGGTAACCAGTTCGGTTACACCGCGTTTAACGATGGTTTTGGTAGTTTTAGGATCTTCCAGTTGATCGCAAATGGCCACACGCTGTCCCGCACGTACCAGTTTAGGCAGGTAAGTATCAAGCGAATGGTGGGGGAAACCGGCAAGCTCAATATGTGTAGCGGCGCCGTTTGCCCGGCGGGTAAGCACGATGCCTAAAATACCGGCAGCCTTCACGGCATCTTCGCCAAATGTTTCATAAAAATCGCCCACCCTAAACAGCAATAAAGCACCTGGATACTTTACTTTGATAGCATTATATTGCTGCATTAAGGGGGTTTCTTTGGTAGTATCTTTAGCCAAGCGGTTACTCCTTCTGTTAATCGGGTAAAGTTAATGCATTAGCGGGGGTTTTAGGGTATTGTTGAAAAGTTGGGGTGGTGTGGATATGTAGCAAATAAGTGTACCTGCCACACTGATTAGGCGTATCCGCTTCTATCGAAACCCTACCTCGCCAACAGCTTCCCGTTCACAATCCTATCTGTATAATCTTGTATCAGGGCTTTACAATCCTGCATGCCTTTTTGCATTTCGGCATTGGGTTGCGCTGTCATCAGGTTTTTTTCCAGTCCTTTGTCGGCCACGGCAAAAATGCCGGTGAAGTTTTTGCCATCAAACAGGTAGGTATAGTTACCCTGCATAAACTGGTAGATGTTACCTGTTGAGTTGATCACCCTTGGCTGCTCATCAGGATGGTTGCCTACCAAACTCCTCCCCCATGATCTGAAGGGCTTGTTATAACCAATCAAATCCACCACAGTTGGGTAAATATCCATTTGCGATGCCAGATCAGTACGCACACCTTTCAGATTATAAGCGCTGTTGGCGCTGTAAAACAGGATAGGCACAGCAAAACGGTTAACCTGCTTACTATATTCAGGATAATAAGTTTGACTGGTATGATCGGCCGTGATCACAAAAATGGTATTGTTAAACCAGGGCTGGGTCTTCGCATAATTGAAAAAAATCCGCAGTGAATTATCCGTATACTGAACACATTTATCAATAGCCAGCGGACCACCCTTAAACCTCGCTTTATATTTTTCGGGCAGCTGATATGGATCATGGGATGACAGCGTGAACAGCGTAGCCATAAAGGGTTGTGTCTGATTGCTCAGCGTATGCCCCATAAACTGGAAAAAATATTCATCCCAAATGCCCCAGATGCCGTCAAAATCTTTATCGTCGTTATATTCGGTACGGCCATAATAGTGCTGATATCCCAAAATACTGCCGAAGCCCTGGAAGCCCATCGACCCGTTGGCTGCCCCGTGAAAGAACGAAGTCTGATACCCCATGCTGTCGCAAACCGACACTATCGACTGGATCTGCTGTTTGGCATATGGCGATGAGGTAAAAGCATTTTGAAACGAGGGAATCCCCGCCAATACCGACGACATGGCATGGATTGATTGCCTGCCCGTTGCGTAGGCATTGGTAAATATAAGACTGCTGCCGGAGATTGAATCCAAAAAAGGTGTATAGGATTTAAATCCCGGTATATTAACGTCGCGGTTCATACTGCCCCAATACTCGCGGGCCATACTTTCGAGTATAATGATCACCACATTAGGCTTATTAGCCGGCTTGGTGTTGTATTGTTTTATAGGTTTGATGTTGGTTTTAATATAAGCCTCATCCGTCCAGTGCTGGAGTTTGTAGTTGTTGGTGCCCAGTGTCCTGAAAATAGCGAACGAGGTATTCAGCACAATATCACCCTGGTTGGGCACCGTGATGTGTTTATAAGCATCAACCATATTAATAGGCCGGGTACTGTGTGCAAAATCGCCCCTAATGCCTCCGATAACCAGCGCCAGAATGAGCACGAACGATATTATAGATGATAAGAAATATACTTTTTTATCCCGTGCTGCGGCAGGTGTTAGCTTCACCCGGTTATAGAGCCAGATCCAGCAAACAGAACACAATATGAATATGATGATCACATACCAGTAAGCTTCCGAAAAATGGGTAAATAACAGTTTCTTGTTATTTTCATCGGCCAATACGTCAAGTGTTGCCTTGGTTGAACGCACCTGGCTAAAGCGATAGTAAATGATATCAACAAAGTTGGTGGCGTAAGCAAGCAAATTGGTAACAAAGTACAGGATAGCCATACCTTTTTGAAAAGCCGGCCGGGTATTTACAGTTAAGGGCAAAACGCTGAGCAGGATAAACAGGCTGTTGATGTACAGTAAAGCCGTGGTATCAAAGGCCATACCGTAATAGCACAATTTAAGCAGCGCCCAAAAGCTATCAACAGCGAACAGGTGCGTATTGAATGCAAAGAACAATACCCTGGCAATAAAATAAAACAAATACCCCAAAAACAGCCTGTATAAAAGTACTTTATATTCGGCCAACCTCAATTTACTTTCCATGAAAAACGCTTTGCTTTAGTTTCCCCAAAGGCTTGACCGGCAGGAGTTGATCAAACCTAATTTACCCCAGGGAGCTAATAAAAAGCGAAAGTAAAAAAAATAGAATAACAATTATTTAATACGAAATCAACGGTGATTTAATGACATTAGGTTGGCAAAACGGAATGTTAAATATTGTTGAGAGAGGAAAATTAGTTTTTTAGGGAAGTGTATGTTTTCTATGGATAGCTTTATTTCCAATTATTCCCCAGAAATGCGACCATCATTTCACCTAATTTGTAAATCTTGGTAACAAAAATTTCCGGGAAATAATAATCTTCATTTCTGTCAACTGCCTTGGAATTTAAAATAGCATTTTCAATTAATGCATAGACCTTTTTAACATTATATCCACCTTGTATAATTTTAGATAAATTATTTTTCAATTTTGCGGGCGAATCCAATTCTGCAGGAATTAATTTTAAAATATGATAGTGAAGCCATACTTCAAAACAAGGATTGCTAATTGCTATGAACCAATTTTGTTTTTGTTCACAATTTTGAAATAGTTCATTAATTTGTTCTTTTGGCCAGCGATCCACATCTAAAACAAACCATAAAAAATCCTCAAGTTCAATCCCATATTGCTCATCATAATTAGCAGCTCTGTTCAATAGATATTTGACTGCTGACTTACCCTTATCTCTTTCTACAACATGAATTTGAATCCGTCTATTGATATTATTAAACTCTTTAAAATAATCATCTTCCCTTTCCCCCTCACATATAATAATAAACTTTCTATAATCTCTAAAGGGTAAACCCTTTTTATATCCACGATTAATTTTTCTACTCATTTTTAGCCCAATTTAAATCTTTTAAATTAGCTAAAAAGGGTATCGCTCCGAATCTTCCTGATAGATATCCTTTACGTATATCTAAGTCGGTTCTTATCTCATAATCACTCAGAGGATAAAAAGATGTTGCGCCCTCTTTATTTTTTTCTGCAAACCATATCTCATCTTGCCTAAAAATGTCTAAGTCTAAAAGGTTGGATTCATGAGTTGTAAAAATCAGTTGCCCTTTTCTATCTGAAGTTGAAAGAATTTTCCTTATAAATTCTTTCAACAATGATGGATGAATGCTTTGATCTATTCTCGTCGATAAATACAGTTACATCATAGTTTATTATTAGAAATAGAGCAGGTATAAAATCCAAAAGCCTTAGTGTCCCTTCTGATTCCTCGAAAAGCTCGAACTTTATTTTCTCACCTAAAATATTATTATGTAACGAAACAATCTTCTTTACTACAGGCTTTCCATTCTCTAATAAAGCTACTGTATTAGGTCCGTGTCCTTCAATGGATTCAAGAGTTCCAGATGTGATTTTTTTCAACAGTCTTTCTTTCTCTTGGATATTGTCTTCTCCAAAAAAAGAATCAAAATCCAATGTTACCATTTCCAATCTCGTCTACTCCTGTTTGAAATTCCCTAATAATATCGTTAGTAAAAGTTTTGAGATCATCATCTACAATAAATAGATTTGTTAATCCAACAAAACGAGCTCTTGGGAAAATTATTAAAATCTGTTTCTCAAACCACAAATATGCGGTTGATATATCTTTAAATTTTCTATCTCTTGCTAAATGAAGAAATGGGACATTTTTATCTAACAAATCGTCTTCATAAACCTCAATCAATATCTTATTTTTTTCAGATTTAAGATATTTTTGATTTAAGCTAAGTTTAGATTTACCTTTCTTAGATACTTTTCTTTCAAAAACCAATTCGTCAGGCTTTTTACCATAACCAACTAAATAAAGAAACTCTTCTAAAATGGAGCCTTCGTTAAATACAATCCCATAGTAATACCCCTTATTCTTATTAACGAATTCTACACCTATGAAGGTCGGTTTTTCAGTAGTCAATCCCAGCTTAAATTTGCTTTCATTTGAGAAATTGTTTTCCCCCTCAATTATAAAATCCTTCAAAAAGTCTACAGCATGAATTAAGTTGGACTTACCAGCTCCGTTTGATCCATAAATTACTGCTGATTTTAGTAAATCAATATTTGTACTTTTATGTACATGATGAGAGTGGCGTCTAATATCGCCGGTAAGCATATTAAACTCCGTAGTCTCTTTAAAAGAGAGAAAGTTCTCCAAAACAATTCTTATCAACATAGCAAAAGTATAAAAACGTGTAATTATAACGTTTTTTTCGTCTTAAACATATGAAATCACAATAATTAATAAATATCACTAAATTTCTACATAATTAGATTTAGGATATTAGTTTCCATTCGACTTTAGTTCCCTTCCTAAACCGAAATTTATTTTCAATTTCTGTTGCAACCTTTAAATCATTCTAATAACTTTGAAATACAAAGTACTTTTATAAATAACAAAATAAAAGCAGCTAAAAATATATAACATGGATCTTTTTGTAGATGAACATTCGATAGTGCGCAGGATTTGGGGTAAGGCAGATACCATCCTGTTCATTTTTGCCGGTGCCGCAGCCGAATTTGCTTTAAATAAGGCTGTCGACTGGCTTTATTTCACCGGAAAACTCCCGGCTGATCCATTGGCACGATTGTTTAGCACCGTAGCTTATTCCCGGCAGATCATTTTTTCGGAGCGGGAAGAAGCATTAAAGGCTATCGATAAAATAAACGCTATACACAAAGGAGTTGAAACGGCACGCGGTTCTCAAATACCCGACTGGGCTTACCGGGATGTGCTATTTCTTCTGATCGATCTTTCCATTCGTTCATATGAGCTATTGGAAAAGCCGCTTAGCATTACCGAAAAAACGGAAGTATTTGACGTGTTTAATAAAGTTGGAAAACGGATGCAGTTAACAGGTTTGCCGACAGATTATCAACACTACCTGCAAATGCGCGAGGAACACCTTCAAAACAACTTAATTAACAGCGCCTTTACCGCCGATTTATATCATCAGTACAAAAAGCATCTTGGTTTTATCCGTTACCAGATCCTGAAACAAGCCCAGCTATTAACCGTGCCCATACAGGTAAGTCAACAACTGCCTTTGGGTAAAACAGCCTGGCTGTGGCCCATTTTAAAAGTATACAAAGCAGTAAAAAACCTAAAACCCGGAAAGTTTTTAAGGGATGCCCTGCTCCCGGTGCAATATAAAACCCAAATCCAGGGGATGGACCAGGCATATGCCCTAAATTGATCTATGAAAACAACTGCTAAACATTTCTGCATTTTTGTTCAACAGCAGGCGTTTTCCTGCCTGTTTCCCGTTTTGGTATTTACCATGCTGGCACTTTCTCATTTGTTTACCGGTGTTTTGCCCCGATACGATTTTATGCTGATGGCCTGCCTGTTTATCCAGGCAGCCCTATATTATACAGGGATCGAGACTAAAGACGAAGTGCTGGTGATTTGTATATTTCACCTGCTGGGCCTCGTGATGGAACTTTTTAAGGTTCATTATGGTTCATGGACTTACCCCGAATTTGCTTATCTGAAAATAGGCGGCGTACCGTTATACAGCGGCTTTATGTATGCCAGCGTTGCCAGTTATATGTGCCAGGCGTGGCGGAGGCTTAACGTGCAAATACAAAACTGGCCTAACCGTTATATTGCCCGCACTATAGGTATTTTGATATACTTTAATTTTTTTAGCAATCATTTTATGCCCGATATCCGCTATGGCATAGGCGTGCTGATCCTTTATTTTTTCAGGCGGTCGGTAGTAGTTTTTCATTTACAAGGAAAAGCCTGTCGCATACCAACAATAATATCATTTATGCTTATTGGCTTTTTCATCTGGCTTGCCGAAAATATAGCTACCCGGCTTGGGGCCTGGCGTTATGCCTACCAGCACCATGCCTGGACAGTGGTAAATTATCAGAAAATAAGCTCCTGGGCCTTCCTGGTAATTGTAAGCTTTATCATTGTTGCCGAACTGAAATTATTAAAAGACAGCACAAAGCCTTTACCCTTGCTGTCGGCTTGAAATACTCTTAAAATTTCAATTTCTGTAATATTTAACCGGCCACTCATCAACAATGCAAACTCTGTCATAATTCTGTCGCATTCCCAGGTCATCTACTTCAATAGGTGTGGTTAATGCACTCGACTTGGATTCATTTCAAATTTCAAAAACTATTTCTTTCCTGTCAAGTTATATTAATAGTTAACTTTTCATAAATAAAAAGAAAAAAATATGAAAAATTTAAGAATAACAGCCGCAGCTATCGCCCTGTCATTAGCCGGCTCTTTGGCATTAGCTAACGGACACCAAGCTCAAAATAACGGTGTATCAGTAACAAAGTACACATTGACCACGGATACTGTGCCAGATAAAAATAAAAAGAAACCAAAAACGCCGGTGCCCACACCAAAACCAACAGATCCTGTGCCAAGTCCAACACCAACGCCTACTGATCCAACTCGGGTACCAACTCCTGCGCCAACGCCAACACCAAACCCTTCACCAACACCTAATACTCCTAACCCGGCGCCGCAGCCAAATACGCCTAACCCAAGCCCTATACCAAATACGCCAAGCCCAACAACACCAAGCCCGACACCTAATCCGTCGAGCCCAACCAGGCCAGCAAACCCTGGTCAATAATCATATATCGGTTTTAAAACATGAACGCCCCGGGATATTGCAACCCGGGGCGTTCATGTTTTATTTTCTAATTTATTTAATTACTGACCTGGGTAAAGGTATAAGGTAGATTAGTGAATGTACCACCTAATATCTGCGACGTTTCAATAGAGGCAATGGTACCATCATCATTATAGTTTACTTTTTTCGTGGTCATGCTATAGGTACCGGTTATCACATTTTTTGATGGATCTATAGAGGTAATTATGATAGAACCCGAACCTGGCTCAACCACACCCACCTGATTATAGGATGTACCGCCAGTTGATGTAAAGTAAGCCATATTTACCTTGTTGGTAGCATCAACCTTATAAGTAGCCACCGGAAAAGTATTGACATTGGTAGCATTAGCATCACTTAAAGTAATCGTCCATTTTACTCTTTTCAGGTCAGCAGTACCAACTACATTAAATGATTTTGTTTTAGCAGTAGCATCATAATTTATAGTAGCGGTAACATCATCCGGGATCCATGATGTACCATTTATAGTTGCGGCAAGTATTTGGTCGGAAGTAGTGGAAGCAGAAGTAACAACGTCCTTTTTACAGCCCTGGAATATTATAGCTGATAAAACGAACAGCATTAATAGTTGGATTTTCCTCATATATAAATTTTATGCAAATAACGATGTTTAAGAAGTAATAATCACAACCGAAATTACTTTTTTCACATATTTTAACATTCGCCGGCACGGCGGCTTTTAATAGTTAAGCCCCAATTATAATACAATTCATTTTATTTAACCATATTAGGCCGAAATTTTTAAACATGATCAACGTAAACGAATATTTTGAAGGTGCCGTGAAATCACTGGCATACACCACTCCGCAAGGGCGCTCAACTATCGGCGTTATTGAACCCGGCGAATATGAATTTGGCACATCAAGCCACGAAACCATGACCGTAATTGAAGGCAGCCTTGAAGCTTTATTACCAGGCCAAAGCCAATGGCAAACTTTTACCAACGGACAAGTATTTGAGGTTGAAGCAAATACTTCATTTAAAGTTAAAACAGAAGTGCAGAGTTCGTATTTGTGTACTTACAGATAGTTGATTTTGTCTGAACTCGAATTGAACGAATTTTGAAAATTTATAGAATTTGCATAGCATCATGTTGATTCCTTAAATTCTAAAAATTCGAGTTCAGACAATAATTCGAAATCAAAAGTTATATAGACCTATCCACTCCCAGAACTTTATCTATACCTTGATAGGAGATTGTTCAAAATTCAACTTTGGACTTGCCGACTTACTGCCCCCGGACTTTTCCCCTCCCAAATCCTACTAATCACATAGGGAAACACCACAAAATTTAATTTGGTTATAGCTAAAAAGTCAGCTTTAATAAATGTATTGCACAAGTTTGGTATAACTTTATATTGATTCTAAATAATTTTTTTCGTACTTTCATTTTGTACATCATAATATTTATCTCTTTTTGTTGAGATAATGTTAAATAATTATGATTTAAATAATTGATTTTTTAGAAATCTTTAAAAATTACCGTAAATTTTATAATTTATTTGAGTTTTGGTAACTTCGTGGTTACACCCCTTATAAAATTGTAAACGGTTTAATTTAAACAATGGATCAAACTGATAGCCACCAGGGTCTTTACAGACCGGAATTTGAACACGATTCGTGCGGAACGGGATTTATAACCAATATCAACGGTCATAAAACCAACCAAATTATTGATAACGCGTTAACCATGCTCGAAAACATGGAACACCGCGGTGCGTGCGGATGCGACCCCGAGAGCGGGGACGGTGCGGGAATTTTAATACAATTGCCCCATGAGTTTTTAATGGAAGAATGCTCAAACCTCGAGATCAGCCTGCCGGAACCCGGCGAGTATGGTGTAGGTATGATATTTTTACCTAAAGATTCGGCCCAGAAAAAGGCCTGCCGTACCATTATTAACAATGCTATTGAAAAATTAGGTTTACATAAGCTGGGCGAGCGTAAGCTTACCGTTGATTCATCAGTTATTGGTGAAACAGCCCGCCAGGCCGAGCCTGATATTGAGCAAATTTATATCGCAAGGCCACATCATATTACCAACGCCGATGATTTTGAACGCAAATTATTCGTGCTCAGAAGGTATATCAACAAAACCATTACTGAAACGGTAGCCGGCGCTTCTGATAATTTTTATTTTACATCGTTAAGCTGTAAAACAATTATTTACAAAGGGCAGCTTACTACCTACCAACTGCGTAAATACTATACTGATCTTTCTGATCCGCGTATTGCATCGGGCTTTGCCATGATCCACTCGCGTTTCTCTACCAATACTTTCCCTTCATGGAAATTGGCCCAACCATTCCGCTTAATTGCGCATAACGGCGAGATCAATACCCTTACAGGTAACTTAAACTGGTTTTATGCCGGCCTGAAATCATACGCTTCGTCGTACTTTACTGCCGAAGAAATGGATATGTTGTTGCCGGTGATTGATAACAACCAGTCGGATTCTGCCTGTCTGGATAATATCATTGAAATATTGTTACACTCCGGCCGTTCATTGCCACATGTAATGATGATGCTGGTACCTGAAGCATGGGACGGCAACGAAGCTATGGATCCGCTTAAAAAAGCGTTTTACGAATTTCACGCTACTTTGATGGAGCCATGGGATGGACCTGCCGCAATTACCTTTACCGATGGTAAACTGGTAGGAGCTTTGCTTGACCGTAACGGCTTGCGCCCACTGCGTTTCGTGATCACCAATGATGGTCGTGTAATAGCTGCTTCTGAAGCAGGTACTTTAACTATCGACGAAAGCACTGTTTTACGCAAAGGCCGCTTACAGCCTGGTAAAATGTTATTGATCGATACTGAAAAAGGCCGCATCATCACTGATGAAGAGATCAAGCAACAAATTGCATCACAACAGCCATATGGCCGTTGGTTAGAGAATTATAAAATTAACCTGAGCGAGCTTTCAGAACCGCGCCTGGCTTTCGCCAACCTGTCTGAAGCCTCTGTATATCGTTACCAGCAGGTATTCGGCTACAGCCGCGAGGATATCGACACCATCATTAAACCGATGGCCCTTGATGGCAAAGAGCCTGTAGGCTCAATGGGAACCGATGTGCCTTTGGCTATCCTTTCGGACAAACCTCAGCACCTGTCAAGCTATTTCAAACAGTTCTTCGCACAGGTAACCAACCCGCCAATCGACCCGATCCGTGAGCGTTTGGTGATGAGCCTTGCTACCTTTATCGGCAACAATGGCAACCTGCTTGATGAGGATAAAATGCATTGTCATTGCGTGGTATTGAAACACCCGATATTGAAAAACCATCAGTTAGAAAAACTGCGCAGTATCGATACCGGCCTGTTCCACGCTAAAACACTGCAAACATACTTTAAGGCTGACGGCCTGCCGGGTTCACTGGAAAAAGGCATTGCACGCCTTTGCCGCTACGCCGAGGATGCTGTTGATGACGGCTTTGAGGTATTGATCCTTTCGGATCGTGCGGTTGATTCTGAGCATGCCCCTATCCCTACCCTGCTGGCTGTATCAGCAGTACACCACCATTTGATCCGCAAAGGTCGCCGTGGCGCTGTTGGCCTGGTTGTTGAAACCGGCGATGCCTGGGAAGTACACCACTTTGCTTGCTTGCTGGCCTTTGGTGCTACAGCTATCAACCCGTACCTGGCGCTTTCAACTATTGAAACCCTTAAAGATAATGGCAGCCTTGAAACCAGCTACGATATCAAAAAGCTGCGCAATAACTACGTTAAATCTATTAACGATGGCTTGTTGAAGATCTTCTCAAAAATGGGGATCTCCACATTGCAGTCATACCATGGTGCACAGGTATTCGAGATCCTTGGTTTGAACAAAACCGTTGTCGACAAGTACTTCCACGGCGCAGTTACCCGTATAGGCGGTTTAGGCCTCGACGAAATTGCCCGCGAAGCGCTTTGTAAACACAAAATGGGTTTTGAAGCCAAAGGGGCAGACAACCTGTTACCTGAAGGCGGTATTTACCAGTGGAAACGCCGAGGTGAAGCCCACTTGTTTAATCCTACTACTGTTCACCTGTTGCAACATGCTACACGCAGCAACAGCTACGAGGTATATAAAAACTATGCTAAGGCAGTAAACGAGCAAACTGAAAAACACTTCACCATCCGTGGCCTGCTTGACTTTGCACACCACCGCGAATCAATCAGTATTGACGAGGTTGAACCAGCAGAAAGCATCATGAAGCGTTTTGCTACAGGTGCCATGTCATTCGGCTCTATCTCGCACGAGGCACACAGCACCATGGCTATTGCTATGAACCGCATTGGCGGTAAAAGCAACACCGGCGAAGGTGGTGAGGATGAAATGCGTTACGAAAAATTGCCAAATGGCGATTCATTACGTTCGGCTATTAAACAGGTAGCATCAGGCCGTTTTGGGGTAACTTCAAACTACCTTACCAACGCCGATGAGTTACAGATAAAAATGGCACAAGGCGCAAAACCAGGTGAAGGGGGTCAGCTGCCGGGCCACAAGGTTGACGACTGGATCGCTAAAACCCGTCACTCTACTCCGGGTGTAGGTTTGATCTCCCCCCACCGCACCACGATATTTACTCTATCGAAGATTTGGCGCAGCTTATCTTCGATCTTAAAAATGCCAACCGCGCTGCCCGTATCAACGTTAAATTGGTATCAAAAGCAGGTGTAGGTACAATCGCAGCCGGTGTAGCTAAAGCCCACGCCGATGTGATCCTTATTGCCGGTTATGACGGTGGTACTGGTGCATCGCCTATAAGCTCTATCAAACATGCTGGTTTACCATGGGAGCTTGGTTTAACCGAAGCTCACCAAACACTGGTACGTAATAAACTGCGCAGCCGTGTGGTACTACAAACAGACGGCCAATTGAAAACTGGTCGCGATTTGGCAATCGCAGCCCTGATGGGTGCCGAAGAATGGGGCGTGGCTACCGCTGCGCTTGTTGCAGGCGGCTGCATCATGATGCGTAAATGCCATCTGAACACCTGCCCTGTAGGTGTGGCTACCCAAGATCCTGAATTACGTAAATTATTTTCAGGCAAACCTGAGCATATCGTTAACCTGTTCCGCTTTATGGCCGAAGAGTTGCGCGAGATCATGGCTGAGCTTGGTTTCCGTACTATTCATGAAATGGTTGGCCGCGTACAGTTCCTGAAAGTGAAAGATAACCTGCAAAGCTGGAAAGCCAAAAAGATCGACTTGAGCGGCATCCTGCACCCGGTTACCAATACTAAAGGCATGACGCTTTACAACAGCGAATCACAGGATCATGGCATGGCCAATATCCTCGACTGGAAACTATGGGAAGCTGCGAAGCCTGCTATTGAAGATAAAACCCCGGTATTTGCCTCATTTGATGTGATCAACGTTGACCGTACCATCGGTACCTTGTTATCTAACGAGATCTCTAAAGTTTATGGTTCGGCTGGTCTGCCAGATAATACCGTTAACTTCAAATTTAAAGGTTCGGCTGGTCAAAGCTTTGCTGCCTTCACCACTAAAGGTGTTTCTTTCGAGCTGGAAGGCGAAGCTAACGACTATGTAGGTAAAGGTCTTTCGGGCGCTCAGATAGCCGTTTATCCGGCAGCTAATGCAACATTTGTACCTGAAGATAACATCATCATCGGTAACGTGGCCCTTTACGGCGCTACATCTGGCGAGTTGTTTGTAGGCGGTATGGCCGGTGAACGTTTCGCGGTACGTAACTCAGGTGCCACCACGGTTGTTGAAGGTATTGGCGACCACGGTTGCGAGTACATGACCGGTGGCCGTGCATTGATTCTTGGTAAAACAGGCCGGAACTTTGCAGCCGGTATGAGCGGCGGTATAGCCTGGGTTTATAACCCTGAAGGTACTTTTGCAGAAAATTGCAATACCGAAATGGTTGACCTTGACCCGCTAAGCGTACAAGACGAAGAGCAGATCCTCACCCTGCTGCGTAAACACATCACCTTAACCGGCAGCAAGCTGGCGCAAAAGATACTAAACAACTGGAATGAAGCATCAACCCAGTTTGTGAAAGTATTCCCGAGAGAGTATAAAAAAGTATTAGAGAAATTACAATATCAAACCATAGGCTAAGAAATGGGAAAACCTACAGGATTTCAGGAGTTTAATCGCGAACTTCCATCAAAAGTTCCGGCTGCTGAACGCGTTAAGAACTATAACGAATTTGTGAATTTATATACTGAAGAGAAGCTTAACCAGCAATCGGCCAGGTGTATGAATTGCGGGATCCCTTTCTGCCATTCGGGATGCCCCCTTGGTAATATCATTCCTGAGTTTAACGACGCCGTGTATCGTAAAAACTGGGAAGAAGCTTACCATATATTATCATCAACTAATAACTTCCCCGAGTTTACGGGCCGCATCTGCCCTGCCCCATGCGAATCAGCATGTGTGTTAGGCATCAACAAGCCGCCTGTTGCTATTGAGGAAATTGAGCGCCACATCATCGAGATCGCTTATGAGAAAAACCTTGTAAAACCAACTGCACCGCTTGTTAAAACGGGCAAAAAGGTAGCCGTTGTAGGTTCGGGCCCTGCGGGTCTTGCCGCTGCAGCCCAACTGGTAAAAGTTGGCCACACCGTTACCGTTTACGAACGTGATGACCGTGCAGGCGGCTTGCTTCGCTATGGCATCCCCGATTTTAAACTGGAGAAATGGGTTGTTGAGCGCCGTGTTGAGGTGATGGAAAAAGATGGTGTTGTATTTAAATACAACAGCGAGGTTGGCGTAAATGTAGCTGCTGATGAACTGGTACGTAACAACGATGCCGTGATTTTAGCAGGTGGTTCAACCATCCCGCGTAACCTGAACATTCCGGGCCGCGAATTAAAAGGCATCCATTTTGCAATGGACTTCCTGAAACAGCAAAACAAACGTGTTAGCAATATTGAAGTTACTGCCGAAGATATCATAGCTACCGGTAAAGACGTAGTAGTAATTGGCGGTGGTGACACCGGATCTGACTGTGTGGGTACTTCAAACCGCCAGGGTGCAGCATCTATCAAACAATTTGAGGTGATGTTCCAGCCGCCTGCTCAGCGTACACAACATATGCCATGGCCTACTTACCCAATGGTACTGAAAACAACAAGCTCACACGAAGAAGGTGCCGACCGTTTCTGGGGTGTTAATACTTTAGAGTTTTTAGGCGATGAAGAAGGTAACCTGCGTGCCCTGAGAGTAGTTGATGTTGAATGGGAACAGGATTTTATGGGTCGCCCTGTAAAATTCCATGTGGTTGAAGGTTCGGAGCGTGAAATCCCTTGTCAGCGTGTATTCCTGGCTATGGGTTTCTTACATCCACAGCATGATACTTTCATCAGCCAGCTTGGCGTTGAAATTGACGACCGTAAAAACGTTAAAGCCAAAGAAGGTGTTTACCGTACCAACGTAAGCAAAGTGTTTACAGCAGGCGATATGCGCCGCGGACAATCACTGGTGGTTTGGGCTATATCTGAAGGCCGCGAAGCTGCCCGCAAGGTTGACGAGTTTTTAATGGGCCACTCTCTGCTGGAAAGTAAAGACGCTGTTAACCAGTTTGACCAGGTGTTTTAAGTTAGTGATTAGAGGTTGGAGATTAGAGGTTAGTTTCTTTTCTCCTTTTTCATAAAAACAACAAAGCCGGGCGTTTGCCAGGCTTTGTTGTTTTTACGTTATTTGTTTACTTTTCAAGGTATTCTTTAAGCGAAATACCCGTAATATGTGTCCAACCGGCAACAAAATTTTCTTTTTTGAAGGAATCCAATGGCGGGAAAGTTTCCAGACCGCTATGGGTGAGGATTAATTTGGTGCCATTCCCTTCAGGAAAAAGTTCCCACGTAACTTCCGAGTCGCCTTCGTAGCCATCATATCGCCAGGTATAAGCAATGGTTTTACCCTCAACAACTTTAGTTACCCGGCACAGGTGACGATATTGAAAATTATCCTTATCTCCCGCCGTAAATTCAAATTCAAATCCTACCTCGGGTTTAAATTCGGCAAGGTCAAAATACCATTCTTTCATTTTTTCTTTAACGGTAATGGCTTCCCATACCTTTTGAATGGGCGCCGAATATACACGTTCAATTACAAATGGTTGTGTGCTCATAGTTTGCTGTTTTTATGGTTATCTGTATTTTGTTCGTTGGTTAAAAAAGCGTCGAGGGCATCCAGTTT
Organism: Mucilaginibacter sp. P25; assembly: GCF_050859465.1. Lineage (NCBI taxonomy): Bacteria > Pseudomonadati > Bacteroidota > Sphingobacteriia > Sphingobacteriales > Sphingobacteriaceae > Mucilaginibacter > Mucilaginibacter sp. P25. Next base: position 5,894,090 of record NZ_CP193937.1, read on the forward strand.
CTGCGTCCAAAACCGGCGGTATTGCTCTGCCCAGTCTGTAACTTGCTTTAACTGTTTCAAATCGGCATGGCAATAGCGTTCCCTCCCCTGTTGCTTAATAATGAGCAAACCGCATTCGGTTAATATTTTTATGTGTTTGGATACGGCCGGCCTGCTGATATCAAAATTATCGGCCACGGCATTAAGGTTCATTTGCCGGTTGGCCAGCAGGTTAATGATCTCACGACGGGTTGGGTCGGCGATGGCCTGGAAAACATCTCTTCGCATAGTAACAGAACGGAAACATGAAACCGTTCGGTTACAAATATAAATGAAACCATTTGGTTACGCAATATTTATTTTAATTTTCTTAAAAAGACGCAACACGCACCTACAGGGTGCTACTTTACTTACAACATACTTATTTACAAGCATATGCAATACACCCTATCCTCAAATCATTTCATTATTCGCCAAATAAGCGATATGGTTAGCAAGCGGCAGCGCCTATACCATAGGTAATTTTACGTAGTGAAAATTGGGTGATTATACCTATTTCGGGGTATTGCTTTTTACCATATTTTTATCCACCTGAATGTTTAATGCAATTTAATACAATGGCAGTACGTATAGTATCTATAAAAACCGACAGCGCACCGCACGATAACCCGTATGTGGCCATCGACTCACTTGAATGGATCAACGAGCGGATCAATGTAAAAGGCCTCACCGAAAGGTCGAAACTTTATGACTGGATAAAACATGAGGATGGTGAGGCTTACATTATTGATGACAAAGGCAATAAAACCAGCTTGATCCCTGCTCTTTGTCCCAAGGGCAACAAGTATGTTAAGACCGTTTACGACGAGATCGAAACCCGACTATCTGCTCGGCTTACCGGAATGCGCCTGAAAAGTTGCTACCAGTTTTTAAAAGGATAAATGCTCAACCTGGCATTATAATACCGATCATCGCCGGTTACCTCAGTTGTTACCCATGGCGGCAGTTCAAACTCTTCATCCTCGCTGCCAAGTTCAATTTCGGCCATCAGTAAGCCCTGGTTATCGCCTAAAAATTCGTCAACTTCCCAAAGTTTACCGGCATAAGTAATGCGGTAGCGGTATTTTTCCAACTCGGAAGTGGCAAAATTATCAAGCAACTGAACGCCATCGGTTGCGGGAATAGTGTATTCAAACTCGCTCCGGCTAAAACCTGCTGTACTCCCTTTTATAGTGATATATGCTTCTGTATCAGTAACCCGCACCCTAATTGTTTTCTTTTCATCACTAAAAATGTACCCCTGCCTGAAATGCATTGCCTCAGGCTTTGTTACCAGCTGCCATTTCTCCTGATCTACCAAAAATTTACGTTCTATTTCAATTGCCATCAGCTTATATCAGATTTACTTACAATCTGCAATTTTAGCATTATTTAACATTTGGGAGTTGGTAAATATCATATATTTATAATATATCGAACCTATATGCTAATTGCTAAACCTTTTACAAATTTAACCTGCATTGTATTGACTTTGTTTTGCCTTGGCTGTAAACACCGCAACATTGTTAAACATGACGGCGAAAAAGATCTGATCTCATTTAAACCTGTCTTTGGCATCAGCTATACCGAAATTGCGCGGCGTTCACAAAACGGGCTATCATTTAACCATTTTGGTTACCAGTTAGAACCGGAATGGAAAATGCGATTTGTTTCAAATGATTCGACCAGCATCTATAGCCCAACAAAAAAACAGTTCATCAATTTTCCCCTTACCCGTGGTTATGACTCTATTTTTAATACGGCCCGCACCTGGCTCAAAGTTAAAACCATGACAAAAGACAGCATGATCATTGAATTGCTAAAGGCCTATGCAGATTCGGTTGACACTCGCGGCGCTAAAGTTTACATGGTTTTTTATGCGGATAAGTATATAAACAATGTACTTCATGGCGATTTAAGCAAATGCAAAAGCCCGAGTAAAAAAGACTCTGTTTACATACAATCATTAACCAATGCAGCCAATAAAGATTTTACCAAAGCATTTGCCGCAAGACAACCTGTTGAACTCGAAAGCAAAAGCCCGCATGTTACTTTTAGTAAACGCCATACAGAGCCAACCATGCTTAACAACTTCGATACTTCTTATGATTATATGAACCCCGAGTTTGATATTACCATCGATAAAGCCTACAGCAATTTTTACTATTCATTCTCCATGTTTATTGATCCGGCAGGGCAAATACATTATGGAAAACCCCTTACGGTATTTACAGAAAAAAGCTACGAGGAAAATTATATTCACCTCTCTACAGCGGTAATGAACAGTTACCTTAAATACTACCTGAACTTTATTCCCGGTAAAACACTTGGTATAGTGCATACCAGCGAGATAGCCGTTCATGTTACAGGAAACCGGGGCGTGTAGATTTAAGTCACGGGGTTATGTAACCTCCTCATTTTAGCGTTCATAATACGTCATATATTTAACAAATACCTATATGATAACTAACAAACCTATAGCAAAATTAACCTGCATCGTTTTGGCTTTGCTTTGCATGGGCTGCAAACAACGTAACATTGTTAAACACAATGGCGAAAAAGACCTGATTTCCTTTAAACCTGTATTGGGTATCAGCTATACAGAGATAGCGCGCAGATCAGATAATGGGCTGTCATTTAATAACTCCGGTTATCAATTAGAGCCGCAATGGAAAATGCAATTCGTTTCCGATGACTCAACAAAGATTTATAGCCCGGCTAAAAAACAATTCATCAATTTTCCGCTTACCCGCGGATATGATTCTGTTTTTAATACCGCCCGCACCTGGTTAAAAGTTAAAACCATGACTAAGGATAGCATGATCATCGAAATGCTTAAAGCCCGCGGCGATTCGGTTGATACCCGTGGCGCAAAGGTTTATATGGTTTTTTATGCCGATAATTATATTAAAAACACACTTCACGGTGATTTGAGTAAATGTAAAAGCCCAAACCGCAAAGACTCGATATATATAAAGCGATTAGCCGACGTTGCCAACAAAAACATTGAAAAAGCCTTTGCAGCGCGGCAACCGGTCGAGCTTAGCAGCAGCAGCAACCGGATAAAAATAAAAAAACTCCATACCGAGCCAACCATGCTCAACAATTTTAATCCATCCGACTATATGCGACCCGAGTTTGACATTACCATTGATAAAGCCTATGCAAACTTTTACTATTCGTTCTCAATTTTTGTTGACCCCGTGGGGCGGATGCATTATGGTAAACCCCTACGGGTATTTTTCGAAGAAACTCAAAGGGTAAGCAATACCCATCTTTCAAAAGCCGTAATGGAGACTTACCTCAAGTTTTATCTTGATGTAAAGCCGGGCAGTACGCTTGGCATTGTGCATACCAGCGAGATTGCAGTAAACGTTACCGGCAAAAGTAGCTTGTAATGATATCGGTCCATTTTTTAACCATTTATCAAATTATCTATATCTTTAGCAGCAATGCTACTTATCAATTTCAAAATGTTAAAAACGGCAGCATTTGGGCTGCTCTTCATCATATCTGCCTTTATTTCAGGTTGCGGCAGCGGTCCTTCAGGTAAAAGAAAAGAGAGCTGATCTCCTTTAAACCTTACAATGGCATCAATTATTCCGAAGTATCCAGGCGTCAAAAAAACGGTCTTTCGTTTAACGAATACGGTTATCAATTGGAGCCACAATGGAAGCTAAAATTTGTTTCAGAAGATTCGATAAGCATTTTCAGTCCAACAAAAAATGCTTTTATTAATTTCCCGCTAACACGTGGCTATGATTCAATCTTCAACGCAGCGCGTTCATGGTTAAAGATAAGGCAGATCAATAAGGACAGCATAACCATGGAGATCCTGATCCAGAAAGGGGATTCACTTGATGTTAAAGGCACCAAGGTGTTCATGCGCTTTTTTGCCGATAATTATGTAAAAAACGTTTTGCACACCGATACCACTACATTAAGAAGGCCAAGCCATGCCGATACTGTATTCATCCGTTCGCTTGCCGCTAAAGCAACCGCAGATTATACCAAGGCTTTTGCAGCCAGACAGCCGGCTATTATAACCAGCAAAAGCCCGCTGGTAACAGTGTCCCGCCGCACTACCAAACCGGACATACTTAATAATTTCGACAACTCTGATGACTACCTCGACCCTACTTACGACATTGTGATCAAAAATGCCTATAAGGATTTCTATTTTTCCTTCACCATGTATGTTGATGATAAGGGCAAGTTGTACTACGGCGCCCCGCTTGTTGGATTTAACGGCGACCAGGAAAGAGAGGCTGATTATATCCATACCTCAAAAGCGGTTGTGGACAGCTACTTTAAATTTTACCTTAATGTAAAGCCTGGTACTACCCTGGGCATCATCCACTCAAGCATCGTCTCGGTACATGTTGAGGGCAAGGCCAAAACTGCAGCCAAGTAACAATTGTGCTATTTTTTACAAGTGTATAGCTTTTAGCGTTTAACTTTCGCAAGCGGCTAAAAAAAGCATTTGTAAAAAAGTGTTAAATAAACAGCCGCTAAAAATGCAATACGGCTAAATGTTTATATTAGCCCCTGTTACTTCTTTAACTTATATTGATGATCATACGTCGATTTTTACTCCTATTATGCCTGTTAACCGCATTTGGCGCATCTGTTTTTGCCCAGCAGGATAGCATCCCCCTAACAACCATAATCGAAAAAACAAGCAAGTTTATCAGCAGCTACCCTATCGAGAAAGTTTACCTGCATACAGATAAACCTTATTATGCTGTTGGTGATACCATTTGGTTTAAAGCCTATGTAACCATTGAAAAGCGCCAGCCATCAGCACTAAGCCGTATAGTTTACGTCGACCTGATTAACAACCGCGATTCCGTAGTTGAGAGTCAGCGCATTGCAGTTACAAACGGTTTTGCAAGTGGTAACATTGTGCTTAACGGCGATACTTATAAACAGGGAGCTTACCGCCTGCGAAGCTACACCAACTGGATGCGTAATTTTGACCCGGATTATTTTTATGACCATACTTTTAGTGTTGGCAATGCCATAGATAACCAGGTACGCACCAACATCACTTATAAAAGTTCAAGCAAAAGAACTGGCGTTAAAGTTGATGCCACCATCCTTTACAAAGGGCCGGACAACAGTCCGTATGCCAACAAAAAAGTAAACTGGCAACTGATGAAAAACGGCGACCCCGTAAGCAAAGGCCACGGCGTTACAGACGATAAAGGCGTATTGCAGGTTGACCTGCCCGAAAGCCAGGCCGATGTAATTACCGGCGGTATCCTGGTTACATCCATTGACGTTGGCGACCGTAAAACTATCAGCAGCAGCTTTTCTATGCGTACAGCCGTTAAAGGCTATGATGTGCAGTTTTTTCCGGAAGGAGGGCAGCTAACCAACGGGATCCGCACTAAAGTTGCTTTTAAGGCTATAGCCTCAAGCGGACTGGGCGTAGATATCAAAGGAACCATTGTTGATGATAAAGGCGCTGAGGTTGCCCAGATCAGCAGTGCTCATTTAGGAATGGGCATCTTCGCTATCACTCCTGACATCGAAAGATCGTACAAAGCAAACATTACTTTCCCCGATGGATCACAGGCTACCTATAATTTGCCTCGCGTACAATCAATGGGAATAAATATTGCCGTTTACAACAATGATCCAACCAATCTCACTGTAAAAATATCGGCTAACGATTTGTTTTTTCAGCGCAAACAAAACAAAAGTTTTTACCTGGTAGCGCAAAGCGGCGGTGTTATTTACTATGCAGCGCAAACTGTACTACAAAGCACGGTTTATTCGGCCAATATCCCTAAAAGTAAGTTCCCTACGGGTATTGTGCAGGTAACGTTGTTTTCATCGGGCGGATATGCTCTGTGCGAACGGATTGTGTTTATTCAGCATAACGACCAGATGAACCTGGCCCTTAAAACTGATAAACCATCATACACTACAAGGGGCAACGTTAAGATCACTGTATCGGCAAAAAACAATACAACCCCGGCCGAAGGCAGCTTTTCGGTAGCTGTTGTTGATGATGGTACAGTACCGTCAAATGAAGATGCAGAATCAACCATATTGAGTAATATGCTGCTCACCTCCGATCTGAAAGGATACATCGAAAAACCGAACTATTACTTCAATAAAACCGATGATGAAAAACTGGCCAACCTGGATATTTTGATGCTTACCCAGGGTTACCGTCGTTTTGATTATGAGGATATACTGGCTGACAAAAATCCGCCTATATACCTTATGCCGGAGCAAGGCATTGACATAACAGGAACATTGAGGACCAATGCAGGTCTCCCGGTAGCCAAAGGCAGCTTAAGGTTGCTGATTCCAGATAAAAACTTTTCGGCAGAAACAATTACCGATATGTCGGGCAATTTTAAATTCTCAAACGTGAATGTGCCGGATACATCAAAAATTACACTGAGTGCCCGCAACAATCCTAACGGACGCAACATGGTCATATCGGTTAATGGCGAAGCTTATCAAAAACTGAGCAAAAACAACAACATTCCCGATGAGATCCTGAACATTGACAGTACTTTCCGCCCTTATTTACAAAACAGCTATAAGCAATATCAAAGCTCACGTACCATAAAAGAAGTTGTTGTAAAATCAACCAAGATCGTAAAAAAAGCCAGCCATGCTGATTATGGCACGTTCTCAGGTTTACCTATGCAGGCCGATCATGAAGTATCTGCACAGCAATTACAGGGCTGCCCTTTGTTGTTAAACTGTTTATCAACCATGGCAATGGGCCTTACATATATCGACAACAATTTTTACGTTACCCGCGATTACAATGCCGGCGGCCGCACCCCGGTGCAGGTATATGTAGGCAGCCTGCCTGTTGATGCCAACTTTTTATCGAGCATCCCATCGAGCGAGGTCGAATCTGTGGAGATCTTTTTAAATGATGGGGTAAGCGGCATTAACCGTAGTACCCAAACCAAGGGCGTACTGGTGATTAACAAAAAGGTTGTTAAAAAACAAAAGATAACCCTCGCACAATTACAGGAACTTATCCCCAAACAAAATGTGATCACTTTTGCAGTGCAGGGTTACACTAAAGCCAAAGAGTTTTACTCGCCTAAATATGATGTAACCAAAGCAGGCACACTTGGCGGCGACTTACGTAATACTATTTATTGGAAACCTAACGTAATTACCGATAAAGCAACCGGCACTGCAACCATCAGCTTCTTTAACAGCGATCAGCGCGGCTCATACCGTGCTATAATTGAAGGGATTGACGCCGAAGGTAATATCGGCCGAAGTGTGATACATTATAACGTAAAATAAGATACAACCCCGGTTATTATATTTTGAAAACCCTGATCGCTTAAGCAGCAATCAGGGTTTTCCATTTATACCTATTCAGTGTTTTTTTTAAAAGCTTTAAGCCTTGTGCATTCAGCTTTTACCTATTAATAGTTTATATTAGTACAACCAATTAATTTAAACATTATCATCATGAATTTTCAACTTATCAACTGGCTGGCCGTTATGGTTGCAGCATTATCCGCGTTTTTAGTTGGCGGTATCTGGTACTCTCCTGCCCTGTTTGCCAATGCATGGATGGCAGATAATAAACTAACCAGTGCCGAATTACAGGCTTCCAACAAAGGCAGGGCCTTTGGCTTCACAGCTTTCTTTTCAATTATTATGGCTGTTAACCTTGCTATGTTTTTAGCCGATGCAAAAACCGATCTTGCCTGGGGAGCTACAGCAGGTTTCCTTGCCGGTATCTGGACATTCTGCGCTATTGCAATCCACAGCCTTTTTGAGCTCAAAAGCTGGCGGCTGATATTCATAAACGGCGGCTATAGCGTAGTGTCTTTAACCCTGATGGGGTTGATATTAGGTGCCTGGAGATAGGATGATTATTCACTAATAGAAAACGATTTTATGCGAATTACACAAATAGTCAACGAGCGTTAATTCGTGTAATTTATTTACACCCATTAGTGCAATTGGTGTAGATTCAAAATGACATTGATGTTATACATTTTATGAACAATACTGGTGATTTTTAGTTGAACTTTACAGTAGTCAATCCAAAATACATTACCATGGCAAGCACAACAAGTTCATTTGAAAAGACATTCACCATTGGTGGCGACATTACCATTAATCGTTTAGGTTACGGCGCAATGCGTATTACAGGTCCTGGCATCTGGGGACCGCCGAAAGATAAAGACGAAAGCATCCGTGTATTAAAACGCGCTGTCGAGCTGGGCGTAAACTTCATTGATACGGCCGATAGTTATGGGCCAAATGTATCGGAAGAATTAATTGCCAAAGCCCTGCACCCGTACCCTACCGACCTCCTGATAGGTACCAAAGGCGGCTTATTACGTACCGGTCCCAACGAATGGCCTGTGGATGCTTCGCCAAAGCATTTGAAGGAAGCTCTTGAAGGCAGCCTGAAACGCCTCCAGGTTGATCGTATAGATCTGTACCAGCTACACCGCATCGACCCTAAAGTTCCAGCCGAAAAATCATTTGAGTTTTTGCAAAAAGCACAGCAGGAAGGTAAGATCAGGCATATAGGCTTATCTGAAGTAAGCGTCGACGATATCAAGCTGGCCCAGCAATACTTTGAAGTAGTATCAGTACAAAACATGTACAGCGTTGATAACCGCAAATGGGAGGCCGAACTGGAATACACCCGCGATCATAACATCGCCTTCATTCCATGGTTCCCGCTTGGCGGCGGCAACGTACAGGGCGAAGACATATTAAGCCGTATTGCGGCCAAACATGATGCTACCATTCACCAGGTGGCATTAAGCTGGTTATTGCATCATTCGCCAAACATCCTGCTTATCCCCGGCACATCAAGTGTTAAACATTTGGAGGAGAATATGAGAACCGCCGATATTCAGCTGTCAGATGATGATATAGATGTATTGAACAGCCTGTCTGAAGTATAAATAAAACATTTGAAGAGCTAAAATTAAAAGGATGTCATTAATTTGGCATCCTTTTAATTTTGAATCAAATTGAAAAGGATGAACACCGGCAGCTATTATGAAACATTAGTCCTGAATGAAAAGTAAAGAAGAAATACTAAACAACTATAACACTACAGGCAAGGATGGCCTGCCTGAAATATCAGCCGAAGACCTGCTCAACGCCATGGAAGCCTACAAACAACAATGGGCCGAAGCGGCTTTTAATGCAGCAAGGAAACACCGCAACGAAGCTTACGAGTTTGAAACTTTTAATGATTTTATGGCGAGCACCCAGGCTAAGGAACAGGCACAGGATGACTTCGGTGCTATGATAGCCGCGGTAGCTGATAATGTAGTCGCCAATTTTTTGCCGGAAGACAGTTCGGTAAACCAGTTTGATTTTAATTTTACGATGCAGGGCAAGGGTTATACTGCTTTTTATGCCAAAGATGCTCAGGGATACTGGCAAATGAGCAGATGGTCGGAACAGTAGGCAGTGGGCAGTTTTGAATTTGCAGTGAAAATCTGTTTGACATTCTGTGATATTCGCTGTCCGAAGTCTCTGACTTCGAACAGCGGAGCTTCTTTCTGTCATTGCAAACTGTACACTAATAACTGCAAACCGGCTTAAACGTCTGCCACTTTAAAGGGCTTTACATCAACGCTTTCCCATACTTTTTGAGTAACATACGGATCATTTTGTTTCCAGGCTTCCATCTCTTCATCGGTTTCAAACTGTACTATCATGGTTGAGCCTATCATCTTGCCTTCTTCGTTCAGCATAGCTCCTCCTAACACAAAATTACCATTGGCTTTTAAAGCCCTGGCACCATCAAGATGATGAGGGCGGGCACCTAACCGACGTTCAAATGCTTCGGCATCGGTATAATCATAGGCGGTAACGAGGTATTGTTTCATGGATATCTATTTTAATTGGTACTTAAATACATGCCTGCAGCTTTGGCGCCTGCATGTTTTATCAGATCCGAATATCTGCAAAACTATCCCATTAAAATGAATTAAAAATTAAATTAAATTTATAACTGTAAAGTTGACAATTTTTACAATATTTGTTTTCCGAAAAACCAACCTGAATAATGAAGAATAATTTGCACCAGGAATTTATTAAGATCTTTAACAAAGAAGCAGACAACGCGTACTTTTCGCCCGGTCGTGTAAACCTTATTGGCGAACATATTGATTATAACGGTGGTTTGGTTATGCCATGTGCTATTACTTTTGGTACTTATTTACTAACCTCCCCTAATGAGGATGGCATCTTCCGGTTCAGGAGTTTAAATTTTAGTGAGCAAAAAGATATTCCGCTGCAAATCAGTTATGAAAAAACCGGTGAAAACTGGTTTAACTTTCCTATCGGTGTTATTGACCGCTTTATAAAGGATGGTCATCCGTTAAAAGGCCTGGATATGCTATTTTATGGCGATATCCCAATTGGCTCAGGTTTGTCATCATCAGCTTCAATCGAGGTGGTTACCTCCTATGCACTTAACGACCTGTTTAACAGCGGCTACAGCAAGCTCGACCTGGTTAAACTGTCAAAAGATGTAGAAAACAACTTTATAGGTGTTAACTGCGGTATCATGGACCAGTTTGCAGTTGCCTTTGGCGAAAAGAACAAAGCCCTGATGCTTAACTGCGATACCCTGGATTACCAGGCGGTTGACAGCAATCTTGGCGATTATGTACTTGCCATTATCAACACTAATAAACCCCGCAAACTGGCCGAATCAAAATACAACGAACGCGTAGAAGAATGCCAGGCAGCCCTAATGGCCTTGCAACAGCAACTGGACATTAAATATCTTTGCGAGATCAATAGCGCTACTTTTGAACAATACAAACACCTGATAACCGATCCGGTTGTGCTGAAACGCGCAAAACACGTAATTGAAGAGAACGACCGTGTAAAACTGGCCGCAACAGCCCTTGCAGATAACAACCTGACCGAATTTGGCAGGCTGATGTACGCCTCACATGATTCCCTGCGCGATTTATATGAAGTAAGCGGTGTTGAACTGGACGCGGTTGCCGAATACAGCAAAACCAACCCTGATGTTGCGGGCGCCCGTATGACGGGAGCAGGTTTTGGCGGTTGTGCTATAGCATTGGTAAAAGGTGATGCTTTCGACAAATTCAGCAAGGAAGTAACCGAATATTACACGCAAAAAATTGGCTATGCACCTTCAGTTTATAGCTCGCTTATTGGCGATGGTGTAGGCGAACTGGCTTCAGTAGCTAACTAACCGCTTTTTTGTATTTTTGCATTTGGTTCATAGTTGATAGTTCATGGTTCATAGCCTGTTATTAAACAAATATTGGCTATGAACTACGGTCTATGAACCATGAACTAAAGAGTATGCGCAAATTAAAATTGGACGAGCTGAACCGGGCTACGGTTGATGAATTTAAAGCACAGGATAAATTGCCGGTAGCAGTAGTGCTGGATAATGTGCGGAGTATGCACAACATCGGCTCTATTTTCCGCACCTCCGATGGTTTTGCAGTTGAACAAATCTGCCTTTGTGGTATTACAGCCCAGCCCCCTCACCGCGAAATTGAAAAAACAGCCCTTGGCGCAACCCAATCAGTAAACTGGACTTATTACGAAACTCCTTTGCAGGCTGTTGAACAATTACGTAACGATGGCTACCAAATCATAGCCATTGAACAAGCCGAAAACAGCACCATGCTTCACGAGTTTAAACCTGCCGAAGATGGCAAATATGCCCTGATTTTTGGCAACGAGGTAAACGGCGTAAGCGACGAAGTAATGCAAGCGATTGACGCCTGTATCGAAATCCCCCAGTTTGGCACCAAGCATTCGTTTAATATTGTAGTATCGGCAGGGATAGTGCTCTGGGATTTTTTTGCCAAAATGGCGATATAGAACCTCACCCAAACCCTCTCCAAAGGAGAGGGCTTAAAAATGCTTCTTAAAGTCTCCCCCTCGGGGGAGATTTAGAGGGGGTTACTTCCTCAGCACATAAAACGACATTTCCTTCCTCGTTACAAAACCGAGCTTTTCATACACTTTAATAGCCCTTTCATTTTCACTTTTCACATGTAGAAATGGAATTTCAGAAGCAGTTTTAATGCGTTTAGCTTGATTTAACAACAACTTTCCGGCATAACCACGCCCCAGATAATCGGGATGTGTACAAACAGCGCTAATCTCGGCATAAGGTGCAGGGTTTAAACGCTGACCGGCCATAGCAACCAACTTATCGCCATCAAATATGCCGTGATAATGTCCAAACTCAATAGTTCGCTCTATAAAGGGACCAGGATTGGTCAATTGGGTAAGTTCAAGCATCTGGGGCACATGTTGAGCTGTAAGCGGTAGCAAATCTTCATCAGCAAAATTAGCAGGTACTTCTCCCTCAAAAACCATCTGCAGGCATTTCAGGTAATGTACTATTTTCCACTGCTCCGGGATCACAATATCGTGCGGGGCAATAAAGATAAAATGGCTCTCAAAAGGAATTATATCGTAAAGCAGGTTAAAATTTTCAGCAGATATTTCAGGAATAGCAACAAAAGGCGAAACCTTCTTCGGGAAATATTTAACTATATTATTACCGCCCGCAAAAGCTTTATTACCGGTGCTAAGGGCGTTCCAGGCCGGGTTATCAAGTACATGTTCCATCAAGGCAAAGCTATTAAAAATACCATGCAGCAGGGTTTGGGCTTGTCATTCAATTTTAATTTATTGCTTACATTAGCTTTATCCATTATAAAACGTTTACAATGAATGCCCTTGCTAAAAAACTGCTGATCAAACCAAATTCACGCTGGTTGTTGCAAAATGCGCCCGCAGGTTACCAGGATAGCTTGTCTCCCCTGCCGGATAATGCCAGCCTTGTATTTAACACCGAAGGCGAATTTAACGGTATCCAGCTATTTGTGACCAACAGTACAGAACTGACATCCGAACTTAAGGTAATCACCCCCTTACTTAAAGACGATACTGTTTTCTGGATTATCTACCCTAAGAAAAGTTCAAGTATCCAAACAGATCTGGAAATGATGAGCAGTTGGGACGCCCCGGCTCTGTACGGCTTACGGCCTGTAGCATCAGCTGCTGTTAACGAAGTATGGACTGCATTACGCTTTCGGCCGGTTGAATCTGTAAAAGTTTCTGAAGGACGAAATGAGGCTGTACGAAATAATGAGTACGGCGATTATATTGACGTGGATAATAAAATAGTAACCCTCCCTGATTACTTAAAAGAAACATTGGAGCAACATCCGGCAACGCTTGACTACTTTCAATCGCTGGCTTACAGCCATAAAAAGGAGTATGTACTTTGGATCCTTACAGCCAAACAGGAAAAAACCCGCCAGGACCGCTTAACTAAAATGGTGGAAATGCTGCAGAATAAAAAGAAGAATCCTTCGGATAAATAGAAAGTTTCAAATGGTTACTAAACAAAAGCGCCCTGCATTTTCAACAAATACAGGGCATTTTTATGTTTAGTTTTATTTACCAGCCAGAGCCTTTTTTAGCATTACCATTTTTGATATGCTCTTCGGCAGTTGCTTTGCCCATGATGGCAGCCATTTTGTTACCTTCACTGTCAGTTCCTGTTGCAATGTACCTGCCCGATTTTACGTCGATAACGGGATTGATCATCGGTACATTTTTAGTTTTTGTTTTCACTGAATAAGCGGTGATGCCACTTCCTTTTTCTGTTGCCATGATAAGTTTCTTTTGTTTTTTAATGTTAACCCCATTTAAACTGAATTGTTTTCAGCACAGGTATAATTGGTTTCTATGCGTAAACATGCATCATTTTTTTTAATTAAAAATAGCTGGGATAAATAATTTGTTAACAGATTTAAGTTTGTGTTAATAACGAATAAACCATCGTATCCTCAAAACGACCGTTATACAAATGATCTTCCTTAAAATAAGCCTCCTGCACAAAATTGTTTTTGAGCAATAATTTAATTGATGCGAAATTCGCCGGACTTACATAAGCTCCTATAGAATGCAGTTTCATCACATTAAAACCATAGTCGATAGCGGCGGTTATTGCCTCCTGCATGAGCCCCTGCCCCTGGTATACCGGGTTTAAAAGGTACCCGATCTCGGCACGGTGACTGTCTTTCTCTATCCGCCAAAAACCTATGCTCCCAATATATTTATTATTGTTTTTCAGGCAGATACACCAGGTAATACCATCGTTTTTGCCAAGCAGGTCTTCTATCACGTCTATCAGCGAAATGGCATCATCAATGGTTTTGTTGATTGGCCGATGAATGTACTGCATCACGGTTTCGTTCGATCTCATTTCAAACAAATCGGCAGCGTCATCACGGGTAAAACGCCTTAATATAAGGCGCTCAGTTACCAAAACAGGAAACGGATTAAAGTTGGGACTAAGCATAAATAATGTTAATAACCGGCTGCAATAGCGGCATTTTAAATAAAACTGTCCGCTTCGCGATACGCTTTAATTAATGCAAGCTCACCTTCTTTTCCTGTTCCGGCTGTGCCATGCTCCATACCCATTACGCCTTTATAGCCTTTATTATAAATGTGTTTGAATATGTTTTTATAATTAACCTCGCCGGTTCCCGGTTCTTTACGGCCGGGGTTATCTCCTATCTGGTAATAGCCTATCTCATCGTAAACCAAATCAAGTGTCGGGATAATATTACCCTGGTTACGTTGAACGTGATACATATCATACAGGATCTTACATGACGGACTTCCCACAGCCTTACAGATGGCATAAGCCTGGTCGGGTGTACGCAGGAACAGATCTGGATTATCACTTAGCGGCTCCAAAACCATAATAACGCCGTGCGGCTCCAGTATAGCAGCTCCCTTTTTTACGGCTTCAATAACATTGCCTGTTTGCACGCCGATAGGGAGTTTCCGCGCAAAATCGCCGGGGACTACAGTAACCAGTTTGCTGCCTATGCGTTTGGCTACCTCAACCGCCTGCTTACAGGAGGCGATGAACTTTTCAACCTGGTCGGCATTGCCTGTTGCCAGCATGTTACTATCGTTGCCCAAGCCTGGCTGCACAAAAACGCCCATTGCCATGCCCAGCTTCGCCAGCGTATCACCTATCTTTTTTGCTGCTCAACCGGTCGGACGCTCATGCCGTTATCCTCAATAGCGCGGAAACCTTTATCGTAAGCAAATTTTATCTGGTCGATAAAATCATCGCCTGCATGGCTTTTAAACATGCCGTCATGAATACCATAGTTAAGATTAAAAGGTTTATCGCCGACTACAGCAGCTACTTCTCCTGTAGGTTGAGCGCAACCGGTAAGCGCGGAGGCTTTTAAAACACCTGTGGTAAAAAGTGAAGCCCCGGCCAGTACCGAGCTTTGAACAAAGTTTCTGCGTTTCATGAGGTTTTTTGGGTTGGTTTACTGGCTAAATATAGTCATTGTGACAGTTAATTAAACAGCACAAGGCTTTTTACTATCACAATTAATCGGATTATGCAACCCCTTAAACTTGCCGGCCCGTAATAGTATATAGTCGTTACATTGTAACTATTTCGTGGCGGTAGCCCGGAGTGATTGAACCTTTTAGTATTTTAATTGTCATAACAAAAAAATTAACCACAGTTATGAAATTTCAATTAGGCTTTGTTTCCCTTATCACAATAACGGTTGCCTCTTGCTCGGGCAATCATTCAACAAATGATGCCGACACGGCAATAAAAAAGGAAGACACTGCCATGGCTAATGCACCCGACGCGCCGGCTGTAAATATGGAGTATTGCTTTTATACTACTGAAGGTACCGCCAGCCAGGATACTACAAAAGTTAACCTGCATATTAACGGCAATAAAGTTACCGGCGATATGGACTGGCTGCCCAAAGAAAAAGATGCCCGCAAAGGCAGCCTGATGGGCAATTTAAACGGCAATGTTATTAAAGCCTTATGGACTTACGGGCAGGAAGGCCGCACGGATACGCTGAGCGTAGAGTTTCAGCTAAGGGGTAACCAGCTTGCCCAAAAGCCTTACAGGTACGATCCCAAAACCGGCAAGCAACAAACCAACAGCACAGCTGATTATACAATAATTTACAGCATGAAAAATTGCCGTTAATTTAAACGCAATTTATAAATTAGCTAAAAAATAAAAGGTCAAGAAAATGGAAAAGCGCGAAACCAGTATACTATATCTTGTTTTAGGATTATATAGTTTAATGATAAGCTGGTATTACAATCACAGTGTTATTTTACTTATTATCCATTACATATTTTGGCCTGTTTACCTGATATATGAGCTGTTGATAGGCCACCTTGCCCACGGCATGTGGAAAACCATCCCACTTTCATATTTTAAATAAAGTAAAGCAGTACTCTATAAAACAGAAAAACCACCCTAAAATCATACCAGGGTGGTTTTTCCTTTTTTATTAAACCTTTTCAACCACGACAGCGGTACCGTAAGCAAGCACTTCTGTAACGCCCTGCATTACTTCGTTGGCATCATAACGCATGTTAATAATGGCATTGGCACCAATAGCCTGCGCGTGCTGAATTAAAAGCTGGTAAGCCTCTTCGCGTGCGTTTTCGCACAGTTCAACATAAATTGAAAGCCTGCCGCCAAACAGCGATTGAAAACCGCCGGCAATATTGCCCAAGGCGCTGCGGCTGCGCACCGTAATGCCGCGTACAACGCCTAAATGCCTGGTAACCCTGTAGCCATCTAAGGCTGTACTGGTAGTAATAAGTGATGTATCCATTTTTAGTTTAAGTTTGTTAGCCAGCAATTTAACCGGCCTGATTTTTATTTAGATGTAGTATGGTTAACGATATTACGTAAATATCTGTTTTTATTTTTTGAGATCAATGGTTGTGATCAGAGATTAGTGGCTGGAGGTTAGAGATTAGTTTCTTTGCATATACAATCGCTAATGATATCTGAATTAAGAGCAAATCCTAAAATCCGTTTAATCCAGGTCAGAAACATAGCCGGTATCCGCTATTAACCAACGCAAACTCCGTTTTCAATTTAAGTAATCGAAGCAAACTACCCATGCTCCTTAAACCACCAACCATGATCTATGAACTATAAACCATGGTCTATAGACCATCGACTATGGACTAAAAAACGTACCTTCGCCAAAAAATTAAAATAGATGCCTGATAAAATTAAAGCTGTTTTTTTAGATCGTGATGGTGTGTTAAACCAGGAAATGGGTGATTACGTTCGCCGTTTTGAGGATTTCCATGTACTTGATAACTTTGATGCCCTTAAAACCCTGCAGGATCGCGGCTATATGCTGCTTGTTGCTACCAACCAGGGTGGTTTGGCCAAAGGCTGGTATACCGAAGAGGAACTGGCAAAAATGCACGCTCACCTGAAACAGGTTTATCATGAACACGGCGTTGAACTTACCGACTTTTTTACTGCCCGCATCACCCCAACTTTACCGGCGACTGCGATTGCCGCAAACCAAAACCGGGGCTCCTGCTGCAAGGCATAGCTAAATATAACATTGATCCGTCAAAATCTTACTTTATAGGCGACCGTGAACGCGATGTTGAAGCGGGAACTGCTGCCGGGGTAAAAGGCATCCTGATTGACAGCGACCAGCCGATCAGTACGGTGCTGGATCTGATACTGTAAAAGCAAAAACATATGTCATTGCGAGCGTAGCGCGGCAATCTCGTAGCCAATGCATTTCCGATCTGCTTGGCTACGAGATTGCTCTGTCGTTCCTCCTCGCAATGACATAAAAATAAAGCCCTTTCCCTAAAACATTTTCTTCTCTCCCGCTTTTTACAAATATTTATATTATCCTATGCAAAAAAGCCGCTACTTAAAAAACCTTGATGCTGTAATAGCCGCCTTAATCGGCTGGTTTATATTAAGCTTGTTTTTCAGGTATAGCGGTGTAGGAGTTTCTCCGGATAGTATCATGTATACCAGCGCGGCCAGGAGCTTTAAAGACCACGGTACCCTGCTAACGTTTAACCATGTACCTATTGTTGACTTTCCGGTTTTCTATCCTATTTATCTTGGTATAATTTCAGTTATCACCCAGATAGATCCTGTTAAGTTTGGCGCAATGTTGAATGGCATCATGTTCGCCACACTCATTTTCACCAGCGGCTGGATCATGGAACACTTTGTACCTGCCTCAAGAATTTATAAATGGCTGATGCTGGCGGCAATTATCCTCAGTCCACCGTTGTTACAGGTATATTCATACTTATGGTCGGAGACCTTGTTCATTCTTGAGATCCTGTTTTTTTTGGTTGCTTTCCGCGAATACCTTTTAAAACACACGCTTAAAGCACTTATAGTGGCAGCCGTTATAGCAGCAATAAGTTGCATAACCAGGTATGCGGCAGTTACCATTGTAGGTACAGGCGGTTTACTTTTGCTATTGGACAGGGTATTGCCCCTTAAAAAGAAGATTACCCATATCATTGTTTACGGGCTAATTTGTATCTCGCTATTGGTAAGTAACCTCGTATTCAATGCTTTTGTGACAGGTACAACAACCGGTCCGCGGGAGCCATCTATCACTCCGTTTAGCAAAAACCTGTATTACTTCGGCACCGTAATGTGCGACTGGATGGGTCTCACTCCCAATCAATACTGGGCTGCTACACCTATAGCTATTATTATTTTCCTGGGCTTTATCGCTGCCCTGGCATTTAATTATTATCGCCGCAAGCTGGATAGCTTTGAAAATTTGGCCATTACTTTCGCATTGGTTTACGGGGCTTTTATTGTGCTCTCATCTACTTTCTCAAGGTATGAACGGATCAATCACCGCCTGTTATCGCCATTGTACATTTCGGCTTTATGGGGATATACCAGTTGGGCTTTGCTCCTGCTGAAAAAAATAAACAATACCACTACCCGGCGCATTATCGGTGCTGTAATGATTATGCTGATGCTGGGTTTTATCACCAGCGAATTTTTGATAGATAAAGCCCGGTACAACGACCAGGTAGCCGACGAATACGGTAACCCCGGCTATACCGACGAAAGCTGGATAGATTCGGAATTTGCAGCCTATTTAAGGGGTACAGACCACAGCCTGTTTAAACCCGGCGTCAAAATCTATACCGACGCGCATGAAGCCGTTTACTTTTTCTCGGGCATGTCATCATACCTGGTGCCGCACCGTTTCTTTACTAAGGATATCGATAAGTTTTATAAGGTGAAACATTATTATCTTATTTGGTTTAATGTATTGGAGAACCCTGAACTGATCAACCTGAAGGATATTCAAAAAGTTAAAAACCTTAAAAAGATCAAGGATTTTGGCGAAGAAGGGGCGATTTATGAATATAAGTCTGAACCATGATTTATAGGATTTTAGGATTACCATGAATTCCATTCCCACCGTTATTGGTGATGACACGCTCCCGCCATTGTTGGTGTTGTCACCAACAACTTGTTCCCGTATCTTTTTATGAACCTATAAGGCCGCTATGCATAGCGTAAAAGTTGTAGGTGACAACACCAACAACGGCAAAAGTGATGACAAGCTGACCACAAGTTTAATATTTTAACAAATCTTTTGCCGTAACCCCCTATCTAAATCAAGTAATTGACAGCTAGTAACTTAATTTCGAATATTCAAATTTATCTTAACCCTGTTAACCCCCTCTCATTGCAATCTGCGGTTGCTGTTGTCACCAACAACGGCAAAGGTTAACAAAATTAAATTCTAAAAGCTCGTTCAATCGGACATAAAACTTCTTGAAAATTTCACGCACCCGTATACTTTTTTACATTAAATTTTGATTTAAAAAACATCTGTCTATATTTGCACCGCTAATCTATAGTTTTACTATATAAAAAATGAACGGTATCGCACTACATCATCTTCATCTGCATCACCACCATGTGGTGATCAGCTAATATGTATGTTTCTACGCGAAATAACAACCTCCGTTTATATTCTTTTTTATCATAGTCTCTTAAATTCAATCTTTTGAAAACACTTAAAATAGCTATCCAAAAATCGGGTAGGCTCAACGAAAAATCTGTTGAATTATTAAAAAATTGCGGCTTAAACTTTGAAAACTACAAAAGCTCGCTTATCTCTCCGGTATCCAATTTCCCTTTAGAGATCCTTTTCCTCCGTGATGATGATATCCCTGAATATGTGCAGGATGGTATTGCCGATTTAGGTATCGTAGGCGAAAATGTGATCCAGGAAACCGAAGTTGAAGTAAGCTATCTGCAGCGCCTTGGTTTTGGTAAATGCTCGCTCAAGATAGCAGTGCCCAACAACAGCGATATCAACTCACTGGCCGATTTACACGGCAAAGCAATTGCTACCACCTACCCTGCCATTTTAGGCAAGTTTTTAAAACAACAAAATATTACTTCAGATATCCGCACCATTTCCGGTTCGGTTGAAATATCACCAGGCTTAGGTCTTAGCGACGCCATTTGCGATTTGGTATCAACAGGCGGTACCCTTAAAAGCAACGGACTGAAACCTTTTGCCGATGTAATGTCATCTGAAGCGGTACTGATAGGCAGCAAGGCCATTGCCGAAAGCGACCTTGTGCAGGAACTGATCCAGCGTATTCAATCAGTTTTACGCGCTAAAGAAACTAAATACGTGGTACTTAACGTTGAGAAAAAAACCTCGATGCCGTTATTGCTTTATTGCCGGGCGTAAAAAGCCCGTCGGTAGTACCATTGGCCGAAGATGGCTGGGTAGCAGTACACACCGTAATTCCCGAACGTGATTTTTGGAACCGTATAAGCCAGCTTAAACAGGCCGGCGCGCAAGGCATTGTAGTAATGCCTATTGAGAAGATCATTTTATAGTAGTTGGCAGTGGCTGTTGGCAGTTTGCACTATGGTAAATTGCTGATTGTTGCAAACTGCAAACTGCAAACTGATAACTGCAAACTGGAATGAAGACATACAATTATTCAGAACTTACTGCATCCGATATCCAGAAGCTGGTTCAGCGTAATGTTGACCCGGCCAATGAGATCAGGACTATTGTTGAAGATGTGATTGCCAACGTGCAGCAGCATGGCGACAAGGCCCTGCTTGATTATGCTTTAAAGTTTGACAAGGTGGAGCTGAACAAGCTTTACCTCGATAGAGCCGAACTGGAAGAAATTGCCAAAGCCATATCTGCCGATCAGAAAGCAGCGTTGGAAACAGCGTATAACAACATTTACAAGTTTCACCAAACGCAGCTAAAAACCGAGGACAAAGTTGAAACCATGCCCGGCGTAACCTGCTGGCGCGAATTAAGGCCGATTGAAAAAGTAGGCTTGTATATCCCCGGTGGCTCTGCTGTATTGCCAAGTACGTTTTTGATGCTGGGAATCCCGGCATGTATTGCCGGTTGCCATGAAATAGTAGTTTGCTCACCCCCGCAAAAAAACGGTAGGGTAAATGCCTTTATAGCTTATGTAGCGCTGATGCTGGGGATCGATAAGATCTACCTGGCAGGTGGTTCGCAGGCTGTGGCGGCAATGGCTTACGGAACTGCAAGCATCCCTAAGGTAGATAAGATCTTCGGGCCCGGCAACCAGTTTGTAACCAAAGCTAAAACCATTATCCAGTCAACCACCACAACGGCAATTGATATGCCTGCGGGCCCGTCGGAAGTATTGGTTATTGCAGATGAAACGGCTATTCCGGCATACATTGCAGCCGATCTGCTGGCCCAGGCCGAGCATGGCATCGACAGCCAGGCTGTATTGGTTTGTACCTCCGTTGATGTTGCCGAAAAAGCCATTGCCGAAGTTGAAAAACAACTGCCTGTATTGCCCCGTGGGGAGATAGCCAAAATGGCCATCGATAATTCATATGTGGTGATCACTGATAACCTGAACGAAGCAATGAGTTTCAGCAATCAATATGCTCCTGAGCACCTGATCCTGGCAACCGACAGTTGGGAACAGATCACCGGAGACATCATCAATGCGGGTTCAGTATTTTTAGGAAACTTAACACCAGAAAGCGCAGGTGACTATGCATCAGGAACCAACCATACCCTGCCAACCAGCAGTTATGCAAGGGCTTATTCGGGTGTGTCAGTTGATTCGTTTGTGAAAAAGATCACGTTTCAGCATATCACTCGCGAAGGGATCCAAAACATCGGTCCAACAGTTGAAGTTTTGGCCGAATTGGAGGGTTTACATGCACACAGGAATGCTGTGAGTGTCAGAAACAATAGTTGATCATGAAAAAGCTTGCATACCTTTTGAGTTTGTTTGCACTCACTGCTTGTCACAACGGTAATCATAAACAATTAATATCTGATACAGTTAAACGAGATACCACTACCTCGTTTAAGCCTTATCAGCTTAATAAAGACTACATTGTAATTGACACAGGTATTTTTGATGCAACTGTTATGGGAGGCAGCTATGCCGTTGTAACAAGAAACGGAAAGCTTGCCGATACTATTGACAAATATTACGGAATTGAGAAAATTGGCAACGATAACTATTTGTATCTAACAATAACAGGTACAGGGTCGGGAGAAGATGATACTTCGAAAACACAGAAATCTCAAAAATCAATCAGTGGGTCTTTGGGCAGTTATATAATGGTCGTAAATGGTAAAAAACAAAATCTGTCAGCGTTTATAACTGACTTTAATGACTATTTTTCTTCACCATCTGTAATAAACGGCAACATTTATTTCTGGCAAATAAAAAAATAGATACAACAGGTAATAACAGTATATCGGCTGCTAAATATGATCCGGTTACCAAGAAAACCACGAATTATTATTTGGTTGATGATTATATCGAAACAGATGATGCCAACTATTTTTCAGCGCCATATTTAAAAAATGACACCATCTATTTTGACGGAGAGAATAAAAAATTAAGAAAATTCACAAAGGATTTTAAGCCTTACAATTAAAATGTTCGACATAAATAATATACTCAGAGAAAATATAAAACGTCTTGTACCCTATTCATCGGCACGCGATGAATACCAGGGTGAAGCAAGCGTTTTCCTGGATGCCAACGAAAATGCTTTTGGCTCTCCTTTAGATCAGCAGTTTAACCGCTACCCTGATCCTTTACAGTACAATTTAAAAAACGCATTACCGAAATTAAAGGCGTACCGCCGCGCAATATTTTTGTAGGCAACGGCAGTGATGAAGCTATCGATATCCTGTTCCGCAGCTTTTGTAACCCAGGTGTTGACAATGTGATATTGGTGCCGCCTACTTATGGCATGTACGAGGTATCGGCCAATATCAACGATATCCAGGCCCGCAAAGTAAACCTTACGGAAGATTATCAGCTAAATTTAGAGGGAATTGCCGAAGCTATCGACAAAAACACCAAGCTCATCTTTATCTGCTCGCCCAACAACCCGACTGGCAATTCTATCAACCGCGATGATATTCAAACCCTGCTGGCCAACTTCAGCGGAATTGTAGTGGTTGATGAGGCTTACATCAACTTCAGCCGTCAAAAGTCATTTATACAGGAATTGACCGAATGTGCCAACCTTGTGGTAATGCAAACCCTTTCCAAAGCCTGGGGCCTGGCCGGTTTACGTGTTGGTATGGCTTTCGCCAGCGAGGAAATCATTGAGGTGATGAACAAAGTAAAGCCGCCTTATAACGTTAACGAGTCCTCACAACAGCTGGCATTGGCTGCCCTGGCAAACGTTGGTCAGGTTAATGAATGGATTAAAGAAACCCTTACACAACGCGACAGGTTGGTTTTACAACTGAAAGATTTTGAGTTTGTGGTAGATATTTACCCTTCAGATGCCAACTTTATCCTTGTAAAAACCACCAATGCTAACGGTATTTACGACTACCTGGTAAAACAGGGCATTATAGTGCGCAACCGTTCAAAAGTTGAGCTTTGCGAGGGCTGTCTGCGCATCACTGTAGGCACACCAGATGAGAACACTATTTTACTCGAAGCGCTTCAAAACTTTAAATAAAAAAATCACTAACTCAATAATTCGCTAATTCACTAATTATAAAGAATGAGTTTACAGAAAATATTATTTGTCGACCGCGACGGCACCCTGATCAAAGAGCCTGCTGATGAGCAAATTGATTCATTTTCCAAGTTGGAGTTTTATCCGGGCGCGTTAACCTATCTGCCCAAAATAGCCAAAGAACTTGATTTTGAACTGGTAATGGTTACCAACCAGGACGGTTTAGGAACTTCTGTTTATCCTGAAGATACATTTTGGCCTGTCCACAATTTCATCCTGCAAACCTTTGAAGGTGAAGGCGTAAAATTTGCTAACCAGATCATTGACCGTACTTTTGCGCGTGATAATGCCCCCACCCGTAAGCCGGGCACTGCACTGTTAACGCAATACTTAGATGCGGATAAATACGACCTGAAAAATTCGTTTACCATCGGCGATCGTAAAAACGATGTGCTGCTGGCAAAAAACCTGGGTGCAAAAGCTATCTGGCTTAACAACAACAGCAACCTTGGCGGCAACGAGTTTAGCGAAGCAGATCATATTGATGACGTTATCGCCCTTGAAACTACCGACTGGCAAAAGATCTATGAGTTTCTGAAACTTGGTCAGCGGGTATTTGAACATCGCCGTGCCACTAAGGAAACCGATATCTATATCAAAATAAACCTTGATGGTAAGGGCGATGCCAAAATATCAACCGGTTTGCATTTTTTTGACCACATGCTGGATCAGATTGCCCGTCATGGTAGTATTGACCTGGAAATTACAGCCAAAGGAGATCTGCATATCGACGAGCATCATACCATTGAAGATACCGGCATTGCTTTAGGCGAAGTATTTGCCGCTGCTTTGGGCAACAAAATGGGAATTGAACGTTACGGTTTCTGTTTGCCAATGGACGATTGCCTTGCACAAGCTGCTATTGATTTCGGCGGCCGTAACTGGCTTGTTTGGGAAGCCGATTTTAAACGCGAAAAAGTAGGCGATGTGCCTACCGAAATGTTCTACCACTTCTTCAAATCATTCAGCGATGCCTCAAAAAGCAACCTGAATATAAAAGCAGAAGGACAAAACGAACATCACAAAATTGAAGCTATATTTAAAGCCTTTGCCAAGGCAATAAAAGTGGCTGTAAAACGTGATGTAGATAAGATGGTTTTACCAAGCACTAAAGGGCTTTTGTAACTCCCCAGCCTCCTAAAGGGGGAGTAACTAATCAAAATGGAAACACCAGATCAAAACAATACATCGGGAACCGATAAAAGCCTCGCAGAGGCACCCCCTTCAGGGGGCGGGGGGTATCGGCATCATCCTATACGGAGCCGGAAACATATTTTCCCTAACTGCCGCTTTAGAGCGCTTAGGTATCCCCTATGGCTTTATAAACAGCGAGGAGGATTTTGACAAGTACGACCGCTATATCATCCCCGGTGTCGGACATGCGGGCGCAGCCATGAATAAGCTTAAAGCTACCGGGCTTGTACCTTCCATCAAAGCGTTAAAAAAGCCCACCCTCGGTATTTGTGTAGGTATGCAATTGCTTACCTCTTACTCTGAAGAGGGCGACTCTAACCTGTTGGATATCATACCGGTTAAAACTTTAAGGTTTAAAGATAGCGCCGATCATAAAGTGCCGCACACGGGATGGAACAGGGTTTATCCCGAAAAAGAAAACCCGCTATTTGAAAATATACCGTCAGGTTCACATTTTTACTTTGTACATTCATACTTTATTGAGTATGATAAAGCATACACTTTATTAGCTTCTGATTACGGAAATGAATTTTCGGCATCAATTTGGCTTGATAATTTTTATGGCGTTCAATTTCACCCCGAAAAGTCGGGTGTGGTTGGCGAAACATTGTTAACTAATTTCTCAAAAATATAAAGGATATGTACATTATTCCTGCCATTGACATTTTGAACAAGAAGGTTGTCTCGTCTTCGTGAAGGCGACTACAAACAGGTGACCGAATACGATGTTACCCTTGAAGAAATGATTGAACGCTACCAGAGCAACGGCACCAACTTCATCCACATTATCGACCTTAATGGCGCAAAAAATGATTTCAGCAATCAGCAGTACCTGTTTGATGTGATCCGCAAAACCGACATGAAAGTGCAGTACGGCGGAGGTATCCGCAGCATCGATAAGGTAAAAGAGCTGATAGATGCAGGCGTTCACCGCGTTATTGTTGGCACGCAGGCACTTACCAACCCTGATTTTTTACCAGATCTGAGCAAAGAGATCTGCGGCAAAGACAAATGCTCCGACCAGGTGGTAGTAGCCATCGACGTACTTGACGAGGTAATCAAATACTCAGGCTGGATGGAAAGCTCCCCCATCAAACTGATGGATTACGTTGATAAATGCCTGGCTTTAGGTTTCTTCCGTTTCCTTTGTACCGATATTAACAAAGATGGTAAATTAGGAGGTGCAGGTATTGAGCTATACGAAAAACTGCTTGATCATTCTCCATTCATTAAACTGATCGCCTCAGGCGGCGTTAGCTCCATGAGCGATATCGAAAAACTTAACCGCTTAAAAGTTGAGTCGGTAGTAGTTGGCAAAGCCATATACGAGGGCCATATCACCATTGAAAACGTGAAACACTGGAATTTGGACGCATTGATATCGATATAACCCCCGCCCCCTGAAGGGGGTGCTGCTTAGCAGGTGGATTATTTATCAAGTATAATTTAAATGTTTTTGAAAAGCCGGGTATGAAAAAGAAGTTATTTCTGGGCGCTAACCCCGAAATATTTGCTAACGCCAAGGCACTCAGGTATAACATGACACCGGCCGAAACATTTTTATGGAGTCAGTTGAATGTTACCTTTTCAGATATAAAATTCAGGAAACAACATCCGCTGGGGAGTTACGTTGCTGATTTTTATTGTCACAAACATAAACTTGTGATTGAATTAGACGGAAGGATTCATAGCCTTCCTGACGTAATTAAAAACGATATCGACAAGCAGACTTTTCTTGAAGGTCAAGGTTTGAGGGTATTAAGATTGTCGAACAATGAAGTTTTCAATAACTTAAATAAGGTTTTGGAGCAAATAAATATGCAAATCAAAGGCACCCCCTTTAGGGGGCGGGGGATTAGCCAAGCGAATCATCCCCTGTCTTGACGTTAAAGACGGTCGTACGGTAAAAGGTGTAAACTTTGTTGACTTGCGCGATGCCGGCGACCCGGTAGAGCTGGCCTGGAATTACTCGAACCAGGGAGCCGACGAGTTGGTATTTCTGGATATCACAGCTACCGTTGAGCGCCGTAAAACTATGGTGGAGCTGGTAAAAGCTGTTGCCAAGCAGATCAATATCCCTTTCACTATTGGAGGAGGTATTAATGAAATTGCGGATGCCGATGCACTGCTCAATGCCGGAGCCGATAAAATCTCCATCAATTCGGCCGCGGTACGTAATCCTAAGCTGATAGATGAACTTGCTAATGCCTTCGGTGTACAGTTTGTGGTGATTGCTGTTGATACCCGTAGCATTGGTGATAAAAATATAGTACACCTCAATGGCGGAAGACTGCCAACCGAGCGCCAAACACTGGAGTGGATCCTGGAGGCTGAAAGCCGTGGCGCAGGCGAAATCCTGCTCACTTCTATGGATCATGACGGCACCAAAAGCGGCTTTGATAATGGTTTACTGAAAACTGTTAATGATGCCGTGCACATCCCGGTGATAGCTTCGGGCGGTGCAGGCAAGGTTGAACACTTTGTTGATGTATTTGAAAAAACCAATGTGGATGCAGCACTGGCGGCTTCAGTGTTTCATTATGGTGAGATATTGATACCCGATTTAAAGCGGAAGTTACAGGGTAATAAAATAGAAGTTAGGATTTGAGATAAAGCGGCGGCCTTGCGCGATTCCCTCCCTTGGGAGGGTGTAAAGAGGGGTTTCAGCAACAGATGTAAAACCCCTCCCTGCCATTGCACATTCCCAATACACCCCTCCCCAGGGAGGGAATTAAAAGAAAAGAATGAATATAGATTTTGAAAAAACCGGTGGACTTGTCCCCGTAATCATACAGGACGAGCAAACTTTAGAAGTACTGATGCTGGGTTACATGAACCAGGAAGCTTATGATAAAACCGTTCAGGAAAATATCGTTACTTTTTATTCTCGTACAAAAAACCGTTTATGGACTAAGGGCGAAACCAGCAGCAACTTCCTGCATGTAAAAAGCATCAGCATTGATTGCGATAATGATACGCTGCTGATCAAAGTGAAAGCCGACGGCCCAACCTGTCATACAGGCTCACGCAGCTGCTTCAACACCGAATTTAATCAAAATTTTATCCTGGAGCTGGAAAATATCATTGCCGACAGGTATACTAACCCGGTTGAAGGATCATATGTAAATAAACTTCGCAACAAAGGCCTTAACAAAATAGCCCAGAAAGTTGGTGAAGAAGGAGTTGAAACTGTTATCGCCGCCCTTGCCGAAACAGAAACCGACCTGATCAATGAATCATCAGACCTGGTTTTCCATCTATTGGTTCTGCTTCGCGAAAAAGGTTTAACACTGGAAACTATCGCTAAAAATTTAGAATCAAGGCATAAGTAATATTTGTTCATGGTTCATAGATCATGGTTCATGGCTAAAATTGCCTAACATGTTAATTTTGCTATGATCTATGAACCATCAACTATGAACTAAAATGATCACCATTCAAAAAACAGCCGAGCTCACAGGCCATGCCAACCCGATATTCACGCTTGAGTTATCGCAAAAGCCGGGCATATTGTTTACGGGCGGAAATGATAAAGGATTGGTTGAGTGGGGCCTGAATGATTTCACTTTTATTAAAGTGATGTTCCCGGTTAATGCATCTATTTATGCTATTCATTGCCCGGAGGGATATCCACTTATGTTTGCGGGTTTACGCAGCGGCGAAGTTCTGGTGTTTGATTTTATTCAGCAAAAATTGCTAAAACCTTTAAGGCACCACCGCAAGGCTATCTTCGATATCAAATCATCAGTTAAAAAAGATGAGTTATTAATAGCATCGGAAGATGGCACCGTATCTGTATGGAACCTTAAAACGCTTGAAATGGTGCACAGCATAACAGTATCCAGGGACACCGTTCGTTGTATTGCCGTTTCGCCGGATCAAAAACAGGTGGCATTCGGTTGCCGGGATAATCACATCGCCATTTACGACCTGGAAGATTATACTATTATTAAAGCTCTTCACGGCCATACTATGGCTGTTTTTGCGCTTGTCTACAGTCCCGATGGGAGTTACATTGCTTCCGGCTCAAGAGATGCACAGGTAAAGATTTGGGATAGCAGCAGTTATCATGAAATAAAAAATGTTCCGGCCCATTTATTTGCGGTGAACCATATTGCATTCCATCCCACCCTACCCTATTTTGCTACCGCCAGCATGGATAAAAGTATCAAGATTTGGGGATCGGACGATTTTAAACTCTACAAAAATATCAGCAGGGAAAAAGGCTATCCAGGCCATGTGCTATCTATCAACAAATTAGCCTGGGGAACGTCCGACCAGCTCCTTTCGGTAAGTGACGATAAAAAGATCATTTCATGGGAGATTAAATTTAGTTGACATCCTTCTTTTTTCAGGAAACTTATCTTACCAAATTAAACTACCTTCCCTCCGTATGCCTTTACCATTTTTGGATAAATAAGGCATGAAGCTAATTAAAAAAACGCCTTATACTGCACAGGTTATGGGTATGTTTTTTGCTCCCGCGAGTATATACCATCTTCGTTAATGGTATCAATTTTAACCTTGCCCGATGCATGAATGATGTGCTCATTATTAAGTATAATACCCACATGAGTTACCCTGCCTTCGGGATTATCAAAAAAAGCCAGATCACCTAACCGTGCTTCCTTTATCGAATCAACCTTGGTACCTTCTTTCACCTGCATGCTTGCATCCCGCTTAATTCTGAGGCCTTTAAGTTTGTAAACCATTTGCGTAAAGCCCGAGCAATCAATACCAAAATGCGTTCGCCCGCCCCACAAGTAAGGAGAGTTCAGAAATGCTTTAGCGGTAGCAGCAATATCTTCAGGCTCACCAATTTTACCAATTATTTCAAAACGTTCATGACCAATGCGGCATGAGGTCCCTTCTAAAAAAGCAAGCGAGCTGCCCGCCGGCAAATAAACAACACTATTGTCGCTCATTTTCCATGCCTGCGTAACCGGCTGGTAAGTGAGCTTTGAGGGATGGTTCCTGATATTTTTATAAGCTATATGACCAAGCATAGCAAATTGCAAGCGGCCTATCCACCCGATATACCCATCCGCCTCGGCAATGATCTTAACCCAGTTGTTTTGCCACTCAGTAATTTCAAACACTTCGCCAAATAGTAATTGCGATACCTGCTCGCTCCGCTCACTGGGCTCGGCCCTGAGCGGGATTACAGCAAGATTACATATCCCGTACTCCATAGTTCTGTAATGTCAAATAAACAAAAATCTGGCGCGTAGTTTTCAATCTACACGCGGTTAACATTTTAATATGATATTATTTAATAATTGGTATCAGTAACTTTTGGAGGTAAAAGCTATACGATAATACAAAATATTTTTAAAATATTTAGCCCAACAGAAATCTTCTGGCAATCCTTAATATTTAATTTATCACTCGCCGAATCGTCGCTAACTAAAAAGGGACATGCATTGCATATCCCTTTTAATATCCTTAAAATAAAATCCTATTCGTTCATATGCAGCCACTCTTTTTTGGCAAGCAGCTCTTCTTCGCTTTCACGGATATCTTCATCATCAACACAACAATCTACAGGGCAAACCGCAGCACACTGAGGTTCATCATGGAAACCCACACATTCGGTACACTTATCGGGTACTATATAATAAATATCGTCAGATAATGCAGCTTGTGTTTCTTCGGCATTCAGGGTATTACCATCGCCAAAATCAATTATCCCTCTAAGGCCAGTCCCATCGCTGAAACGCCAGGCCGCTCCTGCATCATAAATAGCATTATTAGGGCATTCCGGTTCGCAGGCCCCGCAGTTTATGCATTCGTCGGTGATTTTAATCGCCATATTTCTAAATATCTAATAATCTCAATTAACTTTGCCTGCAAATTACAAGCGCACAAATATAACAAAAAAAGGCTTTAAGGGTTTAATCCCTTAACATATATATGTCAAAAATTAATCCAAAAAACTCAATAAATTCATTTTCGGAGTTAGGCAGGCAACTCCTGGCCCCCGATGCGGCATTAAGCGCACTCATTGAAAACGAACAATATCATAATGCCTGGTTTACACCGGCAAGTGTTTCAGAAGCGGTTACAGCCATAGGCGCCATGCTTAACGTGGAAGATCTAACTACATGGCTTTCGAAATATGTGCTTGAAACAGGCAAACCTGCAAAAAACGTAGGGCTTATACTGGCAGGAAACATCCCGCTGGTAGGATTTCATGACGTGCTTTGTGTTATTGCTTCCGGCAACAAGGCGCTTATCAAAGCCTCATCACAGGATGCACGACTCATCAAAGCTGTTTTGGAAAAACTGGTAGCTATTGATCCTGCTTTTGCCGGCAGCTTTAACTTTGTTGACAGGCTGGAAGGTTTTGACGCCATCATAGCCACAGGCAGCAACAACAGCTCGCGTTATTTTGATTATTACTTTGGCAAAGTTCCTAACATCATTCGTAAAAACCGTAACAGTATTGCCGTTTTAAGCGGCAAGGAAAGCGCTACAGACTTATTTAGCCTTGGACATGATATTTTAGATTATTACGGCCTTGGCTGTCGTAACGTATCCAAAATACTGGTACCGGAGGGGTATGACTTTACTTTCTTTTTCGAATCGATAGAAGATCATAAAGCCATTATCAATCATCATAAATACAACAATAATTACGATTATAACAAATCCATTTACCTGGTTAACGGTGATAAACATTTTGATAATGGTTTTTTGATGGTTAAAGAAGATGACAGGCTGACATCTCCGCTGTCAGTATTGTTTTTTAACTATTATCATGGCATAGCAGAGGCCGAAAATATCATCGATCAGAATGCCGAAAATATCCAGTGTATAGTAAGCAAACTACCGCTGCAGGTTACAAGCCAGGTAGTAGGTTTTGGACAAAGCCAGCAACCCAAACTATGGGATTATGCCGACGGCGTGGATACGATGGAATTTTTGTCAAGTCTTTAAATAAAATAAATACCTTTGGGAAGTAAGGTAAAAGGCGAAAGGTTACTACCCTATTGTACTTGAACTACACCTTTTGCCTTTCAGCTTTAACCTTAAAAAAATGTATATCATAAAAGTTAAAGGTGTTGCCAAAATACCTGATTATGTACAACTGCGTGATGATAAGTTTACGCTGTTGGCTTATTTCAGGGTTGACAGACCGGATAAATCGCTTGATAAGGTTGGATTAGGCGACAAGGCCGACGAGATCATGAATATTATCAAAGATCTGCCGTTTGGGCAGATCTTAAAATTAGAGTTATAAAACAATGATTGGAAATTCTATAATAAAACTAAACAACGTTGATATTTTTCAACAGGCGCACCTGGTACTTTCAAACGTAAATTTACATGTTGATAAAGGTGATTTTGTTTGGCTGATAGGTCAGACAGGATCAGGGAAAAGCAGCCTGCTGAAAGTAATTTATGGCGATTTGGGGATTAAAGCAGGTACCGGTCATGCCTGTGGTTATGAATTAAGCAAGCTGCCCAGCCGCGACATTCCCTATCTGCGTCGTAAACTGGGTATAGTTTTCCAGGATTTCCAATTACTTACCGATCGTACCATTGAGCAAAATCTCAACTTTGTAATGCGCGCCACCGGTTGGAACGATAAAAAGCTGATTTCAGATAAAGCTCTTGATGTACTTGAAAAAGTTGGCCTGCGGTCAAAATTAAAGAAAATGCCTCACGAACTTTCAGGCGGTGAGCAGCAGCGTGTGGTTATAGCACGCGCCTTGCTTAATGACCCGGAAATAATCCTGGCCGATGAACCTACAGGCAACCTCGACCCCGAAACATCTGAAGAAATTGTACTCCTGCTCAAACAAATCAGCCAATCGGGCACTGCCGTACTGGTAGCCACGCACGATTATCACATTATCCGTGCTTTTCCATCACGTATTATCAAATGCGAGAACGGTAAGGTTCTGGAAGATGTGGAGATATGACCGCTGACCATCGATGATTACGTTGATTTCGCCGATTTTATCTGAACTCGAATTAAAGATTTTTTAGAATTTACTGGACAACTAATTTAATTGCTTCATTATAAAATCTCTGGTTCAGGCAAAATCGGCGTAATCAAAAAATTAATTTGTGTAGTCCCGCATAAAAATCAACGCAATCGGCGTAATCAAAACACCAGGGTGTCAAATCAGCGGTTCGTCTGTCACCCTTTCTTAAAATCATTTCATGCTACTGACAGCTTGACTGCTTTACAGTTGTGGCAAGATACTTGATTGCACTACTCGCTATGAAATTTAACGATATGTTGAAGAAAAAGAAGAAAGAAAATACGGATAATACTGAAAATATAAACGAAGTGAACAACGAGCAATTACATGATGAAGGGCAGGAACAAGCCCCGGTAGCAGAAGCTACAGCCACAGAAACCCAACAGGGAACTGCCGCTGCCCCAACTGCCGAAGAAAAGTTGAAAGACGAGCTGGCACAGGCTAATGACAAGTACTTGCGTTTATATGCCGAATTTGATAACTTTAGAAGGCGTACCATTAAAGAACGCGAGGAAGCCCGCAAAACTGAAGGTAAAGATGTAATTGTGGCTTTACTACCTGTACTTGACGACTTTGAACGCGCGCAACGCGCCATGGATAAGGCTACCGAAGTGACCCCGGTTAAAGAGGGCGTTACTTTGATCCAAAACAAGCTAAAAAATATACTTGGCCAAAAAGGCCTGAAAGAAATGACATCAATAGGCAATGCCTTTGATGCCGACCTGCATGAAGCTATCACCAATATTCCGGCACCTACTGATGACCTTAAAGGCAAGGTAATGGACGAAATGGAAAAAGGTTATACCCTGAACGACAAAGTGATCCGCTTTGCTAAAGTGGTTGTAGGAGCGTAACTGATTTCGGATTTGAGACTTTCAATTTCGGATTTATCCGGATGTGATAGTCTATCCTGATCTTACACAATATTAAATAATTATAAATCCGAAATCTGAATTTCGGAATCCGAAATTTTTAAAATTATGGCTAAAAGAGATTATTACGATGTGCTTGGGGTTGCGAAAGGCGCAAGTGCTGATGACATAAAAAAGCATATCGTAAAATGGCTATTAAATATCACCCTGATAAAAACCAGGGCGATAAGGAAGCGGAAGAAAAGTTTAAGGAAGCTGCCGAAGCTTATGAGGTACTAAGCACCCCCGAAAAACGTCAGCGTTATGATCAGTTTGGTCACGCAGCCAACGCTTCATCGCCAAATGGTGGTGGTTATGGTGGCGGTGGTATGAATATGGACGACATATTTAGCCAGTTTGGCGATATTTTTGGTGGTGGCAGTCCGTTTGAAGGTTTCTTTGGCGGCGGCCGTCAAAGCGGTGGCGGCGGCAGGCGTGTAGCCCGCGGCAGCAACCTGCGTATCAAAGTACGCTTAACCCTTGAGGAAATTGCCAACGGCGCCGAAAAGAAGATCAAAGTAAATAAACAGATCATCTGTAAAACCTGCGATGGCAGCGGGGCTAAAGACAAATCATCGTTCCAAACTTGCAAAACCTGCGGTGGTTCAGGAGCGGTACGTAGAGTAACCAATACCATTTTGGGTCAGATGCAAACTACCAGCACCTGCCCTACCTGCAACGGCGAAGGTTCAACCATACTGTCAAAATGTAACGTTTGTCATGGTGACGGCGTGGTTCGCGGTGAAGAATTGATCACCATCCAGGTGCCTGCAGGTGTTAGCGAAGGTATGCAGTTGAGCATGAGCGGTAAAGGTAATGCAGCTCCACGCGGCGGTGTGCCCGGCGACCTGATCATCCTGATTGAAGAGGTACCTCACGAAACATTAAAACGTGATGGCAATAACGTGATTTATGATCTGCATGTAAACTTTGTTGATGCAACTTTAGGCACATCTATTGAAGTACCAACCATTGACGGTAAAGCTAAAATAAAAATTGATCCCGGAACACAAGGGGGCAAAATACTACGCCTGAAAGGTAAGGGTTTACCGGAAGTAAATTCATATCACCGTGGCGATCAGCTGGTGCATATTAACATTTGGACACCAAAAGCGTTAAGCCGCGAGGAACGTGAGATCCTGGAAAAACTGCAGGGTTCTCCTAACTTTAAACCCAACCCCGGTAAAAACGAAAAAAGTTTCTTTGAACGGATGAAGGAATATTTTGAATAGTATTTTCTTTAGGTAAAAGGATAAAGGCGAAAGCTGAAAGGTATATGCAAAGCCCGGAGTTGTTATGACTTCGGGCTTTTTAGTTTAAAGAAAGTTGAAGCGTAGACGCCGGACTTGCTTTATAAAATGCCCGCCTTTTCCAACTCCGCCTGCATCTGTTGCTGCAAACTCAGCGCTTCTGCGCGGGCAGCGTCGGCAAAATCTTCGCCATTACTTGCATATAATATAGAACGCGACGAGTTTACGATAAGGCCGCAATCTTTAGTGATGCCGTATTTGCAAACTTCTTCAAGGCTTCCGCCCTGTGCCCCTACTCCGGGTACTAATAAAAAATTATCGGGCGCATATGCACGGATGTTAGTAAACTCGGTGCTTTTGGTTGCGCCTACTACATACATGATCCTGTCGGCGCCGGCCCAGGTGTTAGCCTTTTTAATGACATTTTCATATAAGTAACCATCGCCGGTTTGCAGGTATTGAAAATCCTTACTGCCAACGGATGATGTTAGGGCTAAAATAATAACCCATTTACCTTCGTAAGCCAGGTATGGTGTAACACTATCGTTACCCATATAAGGCGTAATGGTAATAGCATCAAAGCTCATCCCGCCCGATTGTTCTGTCAAAAAATGCTTTGGCGTATTTGTCTGATGTATTGCCGATATCGCCCCGTTTAGCGTCAATGATGCTTAAACAATCTTTGGGCAGGTATTTATAGGTATCAATTAAGCTTTGTAATCCTTTTATACCATAGGCTTCGTAAAAAGCGGCATTAGGCTTATAAGCTATACAGAGATCCTGCGTAGCATCAATGATGCGTTTGTTAAATTCAAGTATAGGATCGGGATACGATTTTAAAAACTCAGGGATCTTATTAATATCGGGATCAAGCCCAACACATAAAAACGATTTCTTTTTTTGATTTGTTCAATTAACTCCTGGCGGGACATCATCAGCGGCTGAATAATATTTTAATTGTCAAAAAAACTAAAAATTTGGCTTATGTGTTCTGATATAAGTGATATTTATTTAATTAATTTGAAATTAAAGAATAATTGTTTACACTTGCATCGTTTTCCATTGAATTTTTCTTGCACTAAAGAAACAATTTAAATCACCACGCTTTTTATTATCACTTTACATAATACTTGCATGGGTTTGGATGTTTACTAAAACAAGGTTTCAAGATCAATTTCTTTCAATTATAGCCTCATATGTTTTTACATGTGGTCAAGCTTTAACACTTGCATAGAAATTTTTGCCGTTTGAAAACAAATTACAATTAAAAAATCCCATTGAACTATAATTCATATCATGTCTGATAAAATTGAATTGAACGACAAACTCGTTTCTGAGTTGCGCGAAATTGCCAGAAATTTAGGTATTGCTGAGGCCGACGAGACTACGTAAAGCTCAGCTTGTTGCCCGTATTATTGAACAACAACAGCTTATTGAAGCCGCCAGGGCCCAACAAGATCTAATTGAATCAAACTATACCCCTACACCCGCGCCAGGCGAAGCGCCTGCTGAAACAATTGAAAAGCCCCGAAAAAGAACCCGTGTTATAAAAACCAAAGATTCATCAAAACCGCGTATAGAGGTTCCTTTAGATGATACCAATCTTTTTGATGCGCAGGATGATGAGCCGTCACAGGATGATCCGGAAACTGAAATTCCTACTGTAAGCACAGAAACGGAAGCGCCGCAAGCCGGTGAAACAGTTACCCGTACAGAAGAAGTTGTTCCGGAAGCCCGCCCGCAAAAATTTGAGCGCAGGGTTAACAGCAACAACCAAAACCAGCAAAAAGCGCAGGAACCGCCAATCAATCTCGATTTTGATAATGTTATTGTAAATGAGGGTGTTTTGGAAATTATGCCTGATGGTTATGGCTTCCTTCGTTCATCTGATTATAACTACCTTACTTCTCCTGATGATATTTACGTATCACAATCACAGATAAAACTATTCGGCCTTAAAACAGGTGACACTGTTAGGGGCAGCATCCGTCCACCGAAAGAAGGTGAAAAATACTTCCCGCTGGTACGTGTTGAGGCCATTAACGGCCGGATCCCGGCCGAAGTGCGTGACCGAGTTCCTTTTGATCACTTAACACCTTTGTTCCCTTCCGAAAAACTGAGCCTCTTCACCGATCCGAACAACTATTCAACCCGCATCATGGACCTGTTTTCGCCTATTGGTAAAGGTCAGCGTGGTTTGATCGTGGCACAACCAAAAACAGGTAAAACAATGTTATTAAAGGATGTGGCAAATGCTATCGCCAAAAACCACCCCGAAGTATACCTTATTATATTGCTGATAGACGAACGTCCGGAAGAGGTTACAGACATGGCCCGTAGCGTACGTGCCGAAGTTGTATCATCAACCTTTGATGAGCCAGCCGAGCGTCACGTAAAAATTGCTAACATTGTGCTTGAAAAATCAAAACGTATGGTAGAGTGTGGTCATGACGTAGTGATCCTTCTTGACTCTATCACCCGTTTGGCACGCGCTTATAATACTGTCGCCCCCGCATCAGGTAAGATATTATCAGGCGGTGTTGATGCTAACGCTTTGCACAAACCTAAACGATTTTTTGGTGCCGCCCGCAACATTGAGGATGGCGGTTCATTAACTATCATTGCTACAGCGCTTACCGAAACCGGCTCAAAAATGGACGAGGTTATTTTTGAAGAATTTAAAGGTACCGGTAACATGGAGTTACAACTGGATCGTAAATTATCGAATAAGCGTATTTTCCCGGCTATCGACATTACAGCTTCAAGTACCCGCCGCGACGACTTACTGCTTGACCGTGACACGCTTCAGCGCATCTGGATTCTCCGCAACCACCTTGCTGATATGAATTCGCAGGAATCAATGGAGTTTTTACAAGCTCAAATTAGGGGCACAAAAACTAACGAAGAATTTCTGATTTCGATGAATTCGTAATATTTTAGCGATAATGAAGTTATAAGTAAGTAGAATATTATTTGTAACTTCATTATTACTTAATAAATTCCTGATAATTTCGATGGCGAAATGAAGAGACGCGTCAAAAAACACCTTCCAAATGCTATTACCTGCGCCAACCTTTTTAGCGGTTGTATAGGTATAGTTTTCGCTTTCCAGGGTAACCTCATAGTGGCTGCTTATGCCATTTTTCTTTCCTCAATATTTGATTTTTTTGATGGCCTTGCATCAAGGGTTTTAAACTCTTATTCATTTATAGGCAAAGACCTCGATTCGCTGGCCGATATGGTAAGCTTTGGCGTATTGCCATCGGTGATCATGTACGAACTATTTTTACAGGCTCCGCAATTAGACGGCATAAGTCACCTGTTAAACTTCGTTGCATTCCTTTTACCGGTATTTTCGGCATTGAGGCTTGCAAAATTCAATAACGACACGCGGCAATCAGATAGCTTTATCGGCTTGCCAACACCAGCAAACGCCATCCTTATAGCATCGCTGCCTTTAATAGTACAACAGTACGATGCTTTGGCGCATTACATTTTAAATCCTTACTTTCTAACGGTTCTGGTTTTAATAATGTGTACGCTACTTGTATCCGAAATACCGCTCATGTCGCTTAAATTCAAGAACCGCGACTTTAACAAAAACATTTTCCGTTATTTACTGCTCTTGTTTTCGGCAATACTCATACTATTTTTTAAATTTGTGGCCGTTCCGGTGGTTATATTTATTTATATCACCTTATCTCTAATTCAAACAAAACTCACAAATGACAAAGTTCCAGGCTGAAATCGACGTAATGCCAAAAAAAGAAATACTTGACCCACAAGGAAAAGCAGTAACCGGTAGCATGAAAAACCTTGGCTTAGCCGAAATTCATAACGTGCGCATTGGCAAACACATTACGCTTGAAATAGAAGCCGAAAATGCCGAAGCTGCCAGCGCCAAAGTTGACCAGGCCTGCAAAAACCTACTGGCCAACCTGATTATGGAAAGCTATACTTTTAAAATATCTGAAGTTTAGGTGAAAAGCGAAAGGTAAAAGGCCAAAGGTTTCTTATCTCTATAAAACAACTAAAAACTTTATAAAATACAAAAGGCAAAAGGGAAACCTCTTGCCTTTGTTTTTTATATCTAAGCGGCGAACCTTTCACCTTTCACCTTTCACCTTTCACCTTTCACCTTTCACCTACAAATTAGCTTCCTTCTCGGCTTTAATTTCCTTTAAAGTGATGAGGTTTGCAGATACCATACTGTTTACCTGGTTAAATTTTTCAACTATTTCGGTTGGGTTTTGACCGCCGGCTTTACAGGCCAGCTCAACTTCCTGTATGGTAGCCTGGCTTATGGGCATACCAAAAAAACCGAGGTTAGGCTTTAATTTATGAGCTGCCTGGGCTGCTAAAGCCCAATCCTGGTTATTTAATGCATTGCTGATCGTATTAAGTAGATCGGGCGATTGCTCAAGGAACATCCCAATCGAGTCAACAATAAAATCGTCACTACCGTCGGCGATCTCGTATAAAAAAGAAAGATCAAGATCCTGTTCTGGTGAAATATCTGCCATTATAAAAGCTTTGTGTTTATTCAAAAATATGCTTTTTTACGATTAAGTTATCCTTTAGTTCTTGCTTTAGCTGCAAAATATTTTTTTGAACACAGGATGAACAAGGTTAGGTGCTATCTCGGCCAGGGGGATCAGCGTAAAACTGCGTTTATATAATTCGGGATGTGGCACTACCAGGTTAAAATCATGGATCACTTCATCGCCATAAAACAAAATATCAATATCAATAATGCGCGATCCCCATTTAACCTCCCGTTTACGGCCCATTTGTAATTCGATACCCAATATTTTTTCCAACACATCCTGCGCCGAAAGCTCAGTTTGGAGCATCAGCACCTGGTTTAAATAGTCGGGCTCATCGGTTTTACCCCACGACTGGGTTTCATAAACCGATGATATCAATTTAACCGGAGCAATTTGGGCCGAAACAGATTCAATTACCTGCTGCAGAAACAATTCGCGGGTGCCAAGGTTGCTCCCAAGCAATAAAAAAACATCAATCATGTTGTAACAAATATAATGGAAACCGCTCTTAGCATTATACGGCTCCTTATTACTAAGTTTGCATAGTTAAAAAGATTTATAACATTAATGAAACAATTCTTCAAATTCGTTCTGGCCACTATTGTAGGGGTAATTATTTCGGGTATAATAATAGGTGTTGTAGGAGCGGTTCTTGTTATCGGCCTTATTGCATCCGCTGGCAGTGATAAAACTGTAGACGTTAGCCCAAACTCTATTTTATACATGTCGCTTAAAAATCAGATCACCGAGCGAACACCAAACAATCCCCTTGCCGGTCTGGATTTTTGGGTTTGAATGAAGATAAATCAATCGGCTTAAATGATATCCTGGCTGATATTAAAAAAGCCAAAACCGACGATAATATTAAAGGCATATACCTTGATGAGAGTTATATGACCGCCGGCCAGGCCACTACCGAAGAGATCCGCAACGCACTTATCGACTTTAAAAAATCAGGCAAATTTATTGTAGCCTACGCCGAAGTATATACACAGGGCTTTTACTATCTGGCATCAGTAGCCGATAAAGTTTATATTAACCCAAAAGGTATTTTTGAGTTTCACGGCTTTAGCTCTCAAACCACTTTCCTGAAGGGTGCACTGGACAAATTAGGCATTGAAGCACAGATCATTAAAGTTGGTACCTTTAAAAGCGCTGTTGAACCGTTGTTCCTTACCAAGATGAGCGATGCTAATAAACTACAGGTAACCTCATATCTTGGTTCACTGTACAATCATTTTTTAACCGGCATCAGCAAAAGCCGCGGCCTTAACAGGGATTCGTTATTCACTTATGCCGATAATATGCGTATTCAATTTCCTGAAGATGCATATAAATTGAAGCTGGTTGATGGCTTAAAATATAAAGATGAGATCCTTAACGACTTAAAAAGGCGCACTGGTACCGATTTAAAAGACGATTTAAAAAGCGTTGACCTTAGGGATTACGCCAAAAGCAAAAATGATGATTCGGACGATAAGGAGGATGATTCATCATCTAAAAACCGGATTGCTATAGTCTATGCATCAGGTGATATTACCGGTGGCGATGGCGACGACAACAGTATCGGTTCCGAAACTATTTCGAAAGCATTACGCAAAGCTCGTTTAGATGATAAAGTTAAAGCTGTGGTATTGCGTGTAAATTCGCCGGGCGGCAGCTCACTGGCATCAGACGTGATCTGGCGCGAGGTGAAACTCATCCACGAAAAAAGCCGATCATTGTTTCTATGGGTGATTATGCTGCATCGGGCGGTTATTACATTTCATGTGCAGCCGATTCGATCATTGCCCAGCCTAATACTATTACCGGTTCTATCGGCATTTTCGCCGTATTGCCAAACATGCAAAAACTGTTTAACGATAAACTGGGTGTAACCTTTGATGGTGTAAAAACCGGGAAGTATGCAGATTTGGGCGATATTAGCCGTCCGCTTAGCCCCGACGAACGCCTGATATTACAAAACAGCGTAAACCGTGGTTATGACGAATTTACCAAAGCAGTGGCCGAAGGCCGCGGCAAAACACAGGCTTACATTAACAGCATTGGGCAGGGCCGTGTTTGGACCGGTGAGCAAGCCCTAAAAATTGGCCTGGTTGACCGTTTGGGGAATATCAACGATGCTATCACTTCAGCTGCCAAAAAAGCTAAGATCAAAACCTATAATATTGTAAGTTATCCCGAGCAAAAAAGCTTTTTCAACAAGGTGGGCAGCGGCTTAAGCGCCGAAGTACAAACCCGCATGGTGAAAAACGAGCTTGGCGAAAATTACCGTGTTTATCAGCAAATAAAAGGGATCACCCAAATGATGCGCACTCCGCAAGCCCGCCTTCCTTACGATTTGGTGATCAAATAATATTTCATTAATACATTAATTTTGATTGTGAAAAGCTGCCCGATTTGGGTGGCTTTTTTTATTTTTAGAAAAAACTTAAACCATGAAATATCCATTGGATTTCTATACTTCATAAAGTCAGTTTTATGTTTATGACGAGTACTCTCCCGGCCAAACTGACTCTGCCAGTTTTTGGACAAACGAAGCTTACGAAGATAGATTAGCTATTGAAGATGGCGTGTTAGGCATAGGAACGGAATGTTATGGCCCGATTAAAGCTGAACTTGAAATTTTGGAATCAGCGAATAACATTGTAGATTTTTCCAGTTTCGATCACATTGTTGAAGCTGGCATTGACATAAAATCCGGGGTAATTCAAATACTTAATTGCCCGGATTGGACAGTGCAGATAGAATTACACACTGCACCCGGAACTTACAGGGTTAGAATATATTCTTCAAACCTCGCTTCCGTTTATGGCGATGAAGGTGATGATTTCTATCGAATAGAGATTTGGCCCAGTGAAAATATAGAAAGAACGGTTTTAAAAAGACATTCACGTTAATCCCTATCCTCTCTTCAAATAAGCATTCGGCACATTTTTCGGTACATAATCAATTCCGTAAGCATGCTTTATAAGCAGGCTAACTACCTCCATAATAGCCTGCTCCCTGCGGTGAAATTGAGGCAATGAACCCATCATAGCATAGCTTATCGGGTTTACTGCCGGAATAAACGTTTCCCATTCGTATCCCCTGCCCCATATCAATCCTTTAACGCTGTACAACAAGTCTGCACAATTTTGTAACAGAAAATGAAGCATATCAACAGAACTATTTCCGTTTTGATTAACCGTATGAATAATAGGTGTATGTCCGCCGAAACCATGCTCATCATAAGCAGCTTTAGCGTTTACATCTGCGCCATGTTGTAAAAGTATTTTGGCACAGGCAAGGCTGTTATATTCGGCACAAAAATGCATTAATGTACCGCCGGTTAAAGGAGTATAGGTGTTATTGTATAAAAAATAGGTTTTGCTAACAGCATATGGATCTGTCGTCAAAGCCTGTTTTAACATTGCCTCATCATGGGCTAAAACGGCCAGTAGCGGCTCGTCGTGATACTCAAGTCCGGCGTCAATAAAAGCCCGTACACAATCCTTAAACCTGGGACCGCGGGCATACATTT
Source organism: Mucilaginibacter sp. P25 (assembly GCF_050859465.1). Lineage (NCBI taxonomy): Bacteria > Pseudomonadati > Bacteroidota > Sphingobacteriia > Sphingobacteriales > Sphingobacteriaceae > Mucilaginibacter > Mucilaginibacter sp. P25. The sequence continues at coordinate 5,937,465 of NZ_CP193937.1, forward strand.
CAACCATCATGGTAAAAACCGGCATTCCGTCATGAACTTCGTTCGGGCTGCCCCCTTTATTAAAATACGCTTTGATCTCATCAACTGAGTGGGTTTCTGCAGCGTAAAGGATGTCGTTGTAGTTGGGCATGATCTTCTTTTTATTAAAGTTAAACAATCAAAGAACTACTTATCAGATAATCTGGAATCTCGCAGAGATGTAAAACCGATAAGCTTCCTCAAACTTATTGCAGCATCACCGTGCCTTAAAACCTCTCTTTACAAAAACAAACCCACCATCTAAGCTGTCATTACAATGGCTTTTTGTATTTTTACCGCCTCATTGTAATTATGGAAAATAAACCCATAGCCCGTACACTTCGATTACTTTCGCAACTCATGGAACTCCATGAAGTTAATCCATTCAAGATCAAATCGGTAGCTAATGCAGCTTTTAAGGTTGATAAGCTCCCTTCCCTATCGCCGGTAAAAAACTGGATGAACTGGAAAAGATTGATGGCATTGGCAAAAGTATTGCCGGCAAAGTTGCTGAGTTGCTTGAAACCGGCACCATGACCGAGCTGCAGGATATGTTGGATAAAACCCCTGCCGGTGTGGTTGAAATGATGGGTATCAAAGGCATCGGCCCCAAAAAGGTAGCTGTCATCTGGAAAGAGTTGGGCATTGAAAATACCGGCGAGCTTTTTTATGCCTGCAATGAAAACCGACTGATCGAGGCTAAAGGCTTTGGCCTTAAAACGCAGGAAGAGATCCGTAAAGCTATCGAGTTCAGAATGGCGAGCAATGGTAAGTTTCTTTTTGCCCAGGTTGAGAAGGAAGCCAACGAACTGATGGATGAGGTAAAAGCCATTTTCCCTGATGCGCTAAAACACTTCGCAGGCGAATTCAGGCGTTTGAATGAGATCATCACCGAAATTGTGATCGTAGTAGGTAGCCTTAACCATGATGTTGCCTACGAAGCGCTGGTAAATTCAACCATACTTTGCAATGTAAGTAAAAATCAAAACCATATTCAGGGCGAGCTGCAAAATGGCTTGCTCGTTGATATTGTTTGCGTAGATAAGGCTGATTATTACAAAGAACTATTTATCAATACAGGTACTGATGATCATGTACAAGCCGTTTTCGACAGGATTAATGTTCCTGTTGAACAGCCAGAAACGGAAGAAATGATCTACACCAAGGCCGGCTTAAGCTGGATGCAGCCCGAACTGCGTGAAGGTACCCTGTTTATTGAAAAGGCCGAAAAGAACATACTGCCAACGCTCATTAACTGGCACGACCTGAAAGGTACACTTCATAACCACAGCACATGGAGCGATGGTGTTAACAGCATTGAGGAAATGGCCTTATATTGCCGGGATACCCTGAAATTAGAATACCTGGGCATGTGTGATCACAGTAAGAGCGCGTTTTATGCAAAAGGCTTGAGTATTGAACGGGTATTGCAGCAACATGAAGAAATAGATGCCCTGAATAAAAAACTCGACGGTTTCCATATTTTTAGAGGTATTGAATCGGATATTTTGTATGATGGTTCGCTTGATTATCCTGACGAGATCCTGCAAAAGTTTGATTTCATTGTAGCCTCAGTTCATTCAATCCTCAAAATGGACGAGGAAAAGGCTACGTCAAGACTGATCACCGCAATCGAAAATCCTTATACAACTATATTGGGGCACCCAACAGGCAGACTTTTACTAAGCCGTAGCGGATATCCTATCAACTATAAAAAAGTGATAGATGCCTGCGCAGCCAATAACGTAGTTATTGAAATCAATGCCAACCCATTGCGGCTCGACCTCGACTGGCGCTGGCACCAATATGCTTTAGATAAAGGCGTTATGCTGTCCATAAACCCCGATGCCCATCGCATTGAAGGCTTCACAGATATGCATTACGGTATTCTCGCCGCACGTAAAGGCGGTTTGTATAAAGAGATGTGCATGAATGCCATGACCTTAGAAGAAATCACAAAGGCGTTTTCCAGTAAAAAGGTTAGTGATTAGAGATCAAAGGTTAATGTTTTTTACGCGACAAACCATGACCTAATGACCCGATGAAACAAAGACTAAAATTAAATGAGCAACCTAAAAGATAAAGTACAATCCATCCAGGCAGCGGTCCGCAAACCCGCAATACTGGTAATTGGCGACCTGATGGTTGACCATTATATATGGGGCAACGCTACCCGCCTTTCGCCCGAGGCGCCTGTGCCTATTGTAAACGTTAAAAACGAAACCACTACATTAGGTGGTGCCGGTAATGTGGTTCAAAACCTGGTATCATTAGGTGCAAAAGTTATTGTTGCCGGCATAATAGGAAATGACCAGGCTGCCGGAGAATTGATCAAAATCCTGACCGATGAAGGGGTTGAAACGCACACTATTATTAAAGATAGCAACCGCCCTACCACAGTAAAAACCCGCGTTGTTGTTGGCAGCCACCAACTGGTACGTGTTGACCGGGAAATTACCGACGAAGTATCGGAGCCTATTGCCAACGAGCTTATAAGTAAGCTAAGCAGTTATATTGACAACGCAGATATGGTACTTTTATCGGATTATAACAAAGGTCTTTTTTCACCGTTTTTAACGCAAGGCATTATCAGGGCGGCCAATGCTAAAGGCAAAAAAGTGATCATCGACCCTAAAGGGCTTAATTACGAAAAATACAAAGGGGCTTTTATCATTAAGCCTAATCGCAAGGAATTGTCTGAAGCTGCTAAAACCGATAAGATCAACTCGATAGAAAGCCTGCAACAGGCCGGCAAGGTAATTTTTGAACAAACCGGGACCCAATATATAGTAGTTACCTTATCCGAAGAAGGTATGGTAATACTGAATGAAGAAGGCTATCAAAGTTTACCGGTAAAGGCAACCGAAGTATTTGATGTAACCGGTGCCGGCGATACTGTACTGGCCACCATGGCATACTTTATGGCAGGAGGTCTGAATATTGAGGATGCCTGCGAATTGGCTAACCATGCCGCTGCTATAGTGATTCGCCGTGTAGGTAGCGCAACAACCACTGTAGATGAGATAATTGAAGATATATTAAAAGGCGAAAGGTGAGATAGAGGTGAAAGGCCAAAGGTTAAAGGCGAAGGGTTTGAAATGTGCTTGCCCTAACCAACCAATGAACTAATGAACAAGTGAACTAATGAACCAAAAGATATTAAACGAACTTAAAGATCACCAGGATACGCTGCAAAGGGTAATTGATACGCTTGGCGGCGATATCGAGATAGCCTGTGATATGATTACCTCAACCATAAAAAACGGCAATAAAGTATTACTGGCTGGTAACGGCGGCAGTGCTGCTGATGCCCAGCACATTGCAGCGGAGCTCACCGGCCGCTATGTGAAAGACCGTCAGCCTTTACCGGGTATTGCCTTAACAGTTGATACTTCGGCGCTTACCTCTATCGCTAACGATTATGGTTATGAACATGTGTTTTCGCGCCAACTGGAGGCATTCGCCAGGCCCGGCGACTTGTTCATCGGCATTTCGACAAGTGGAAATAGTCCGGGGATCCTGGCGGCATTTGAGTCGGCTAAAAAACTGGAGGTTAAAACATTAGGCCTTTCGGGCAGGGACGGCGGTAAAATGAATGGTCTTTGCGAGCTGAACATTATCGTGCCGTCAAACATTACCGCGCGTATCCAGGAAATGCATATCCTTATCGGGCATATCCTGTGTACCGCCGTTGATGACCTTTTTGATTAAACAGTACCGTAGAGACGCATCACACGCGTCTTTCTAATAATATACAAAGACACATGTGATGTGTGTTTACAGGAAAAACAAATGAGGACCGGCTTCGAAAAAATCATTCTTGATAAAATAACAGATCAGACGTCGCTACAGGCACAGATCAAAAACTGGCAAGCTGAAGGCAAAAAGGTAGTGTTCACCAATGGTGTTTTTGACCTGCTGCACATAGGCCATCTCACCTACCTGGCCAAAGCGGCCGAACTTGGCGACAAGCTGGTGATTGGCCTTAATGCAGATAGTTCGGTTAGGCGCATCAAAGGCCCAACCCGCCCGGTAAATGATCAAAACAGCCGTGCAGCACTGTTGGCGGCATTGTTTTTTGTGGATGCCATCGTTGTTTTTGAGGAAGATACCCCTCTTAATTTGATCAGCTTCCTTCTGCCCGACATACTGGTAAAGGGAGCCGATTATGCTGTTGAAAACATCGTAGGCGCTAAAGAAGTGATTGCAAACGGAGGCGAGGTTAAAACCATTAATTTTGTTGAAGGATATTCATCCACTTCTATAATCGAAAAAATCAGGAACCAGATTTCCTGAACTTGATAACAACATGAAGATACTGGTGATCCGCTTTAGTTCAATGGGTGATATAATTTATACCACGCCTGTTGTACGTTGCCTCAAAAGGCAGGTCGCCAATGCCGAAGTCCATTTTTTAACTAAACCGGCCTTTAAATATATTTATGATAATAACCCTTACGTTGATAAGCTGCTATTATTAAAACCATCTTTAGCAGATACCATCAACGAAATTAAGGCCGAAAAGTATGATCAGATCATTGATCTGCATAACAATCTCCGCACAAGCATTATCAAGCTACGTGCCGGTATTAAAGCATCAACTTATAAAAAACAGCCGCTTTTAAAGTGGCTAAGTTTAAAGTTGAAACGCAACCTGGTAAGTAAAGAGCATTTGGTAGACAGGTATTTAAAAGCTGTTAAGTTTTTAGGTGTGGTTAATGATGATAATCCCATTGACTATTATATTAAAGCTGAACATGATATAACTAAACTACTTCCGCTTAGTCATCAAAATGGTTACGTTGCATTTGTAATAGGAGCAACTCATTTTACCAAGCGGATGCCTAGTTACAAGATCATTAGCATTTGCAGGCAGCTTAATTTACCTGTTTTGCTATTGGGCGGCAATGATGTAAAAGCAAATGGCGATGAAATAGCTGCTGCAGTTGGTACTTCAGTTTATAATGCCTGCGGAATAACATCACTTGATGAATCGGTTTTTCTGGTATCGCGCGCAAAAAATGTAATTGGTTTTGATACAGGTCTCACACATATTGCCGAAGCGTTTAATGTGCCCATAGCCTCGGTTTGGGGTGGCACCACGCCCGATCTGCTGGGGGTTTGGCCTTATAAAGTAAAAGAAACACTGATTGCCGGTATTGAACTATCCTGCCGTCCCTGCTCCAAATTCGGACTTGAAAAATGCCCGCTCGGACACTTTAAATGTATGAACGATATGCCAGAAGCTGATATTGTAGATTTCTCCAATCGCTAATTACAAGTATAAAACCTTGCCTAAGTTATACTTACAAATGCACAATTGATAATATTTCACAAAAAGCACCAGATATGTTTTAATCTTAGTGTATTTATATAATTTTGTGCATTAACTTAAAATCCTTTCACGATGAAAAAAACATTACTAAGCCTGTGCCTTTTAATGGCATCTTTCGCAGCCTTTGCACAATTACCTACCGTTGGTTTTAAAGGAGGTGTAAACTTCGCAACGTTACATGCTACAGTTGACGGGGTTAGCGGCTCCGGCAATTCGGGCAGCTTAACCACATTCAACGTAGGCGCTTTTGTCGATTTTAAATTTGGCAATGTATCATTACAACCAGCCTTAAACTTTACCGGTAAAGGCGGATCATCAAGTGTTTCTTTTGATGGCGAAGCAAACTCTGGCGGCAAAGTAAAACTCTATTACCTGCAAGTTCCGGTAAATGTTGTGTACCACGTGCCTGCGGTAGTCGGTGACTTTTACCTTGGTGCCGGCCCTTACCTTGGTATGGGTGTTTCCGGCAAAGCAAAAGACAACAGCGGCAATTCTGAAGACATTAAATTTGGCAGTGGCCAGGACGAAATCAAAAGAACCGACGCGGTTTAAATGCTATTGTTGGTTTTAAATTCAAAACCGGTTTCCTGATCAATGCTAATTATGATTGGGGCCTTACCAACATCACCAACGTTGATGGCATCAAACTTACAAACCGTGTTTTCGGTATTTCAGTTGGTTACGCGTTTTAATTAACCTGGTGAAAAATTGATGTAGGCTTTGCCTGTCTTTTATTATAAGGAGAAGCAACAGCTTCTCCTTATTTATTTAGTATTATTGGAAACTTATTACAAATGTCTCACGTTATAATCACAAAACCGTAACATTATAAACCGATCGGTCAGCCGTTTAAAATCATGAAAAAGTTATTATTAATACGCCACGCAAAAGCTACCCATGAAAGCGGTTATGTTGATTTTGACCGGCCTTTAAAACAATCAGGTATGCAGGATGCGGTTTTAATGGCCACCCTTTTAAAAGGACAATTACAAATTCCTCAAATTATTATAACCAGTCCGGCACTTCGTACCAAAACTACTGCCGAAATTTTTGCCAACCAGTTTAAATTACCGGCTCCCGGGGAAGACAAAAGAATTTACGAAGCCAGCGAAAACTCCTGGGTTAAAGTGATTAATGGCCTGCCCAATGAATATGATTATATAGGCGTAGTTGGGCATAACCCTGGCGTAAGCCAAATACTATATTACCTCACCAGCCAGTTAAAAGAGATGCCTACGTGTGCTGTAGCTATCATTACTTTTGAAAACGATACATGGCAATCTATCAGCGAAGAGGATGGGAAACTGGTACACTTTGATTCACCGAAGGGGTAGCGGAGAAGCCCGAAAGTCAGAGAAGTCAGTAAGTAAACATTATTTAGGGCGTAAAAGTCTCCCATCTTTCGAACTTCCTTTACATTCGGACTTTCCAACTCCTTACAAATCTTAATTTGCACGATACATTTTCCCAGGAAGCGAACTGATATATCCCTGCATCTCCATAGTAAGCAAATTCATAGCGAGTTGGCTCATAGGCATATTAGCCCGCAGGGTTAAATCATCAATAGCAACGGGCGTATTGTTTTGCCGTAATATATCCATGATCAGCCGTTCATCGTCCGATAGATCAAACGGCAGCATAAATTGCTCAACAGGTTTACTTACATCATTCTTTTCCCAACCTAAACTATAAGCCAGATCAGCAGGGCAGGTTAGCAGGCTCGCTTTATTATTGCGAATCAGGAAGTTACATCCTTCAGAAAATTCATCACCTAATCTGCCCGGAAAAGCAAAAACATCCCGGTTATAGGAGTTGGCAATTTCGGCCGTGATGAGCGCACCTCCTTTTATACTGGCTTCAATTACCACGGTTGCATCGGCAATACCGGCAACTATCCGGTTTCGTTGCGGAAAGTTTTCCCTGTCGGGATTAGTGCCTGAAGGGTATTCGGATAATAAGCCGCCGTTTTCGAGCATTTTATCAGCGGTACCCCTATTTTGAGCAGGATAAAGCCTGTCGAGCCCATGGCCAAGTACACCGATGGTTGGCACATTTAGCTTTACACATTCTTTATGTGCCGCTACATCAATGCCATGCGCCAAACCACTTACTATTAATACATTATATTGCTGTAACTCCTCAACTAACTGGCGGCATAATTGCCTGCCATAATCGGTCGCATTACGGGTGCCCACTATACTAATAATGTGTGGCGGGTTAAGATCCATTTTACCCTTTGCATAAAGTAGCACCGGTGAATCGTGGCAGTTTTTCAAGCGTTTAGGATAACGGGTATCGGTGTAAAAAACAACGTCGATGTTATGCTCTTCTATAAACTTCAGCTCCCTTTCGGCTTGCCTTAAAGCATCGTCAAAATCCCATTTTACAGCGCGCTTCTCACCTATTCCCGGATCCTGGTCATCTTTTCGGGCGATGCGTTAAACACTTCTTCCACGCTGCCAAGATACGCGATCAGTGACTTAGCCGCTACCGGCCCGAGGTTTTTAACAAAAGATAAAGCTACTTTATGGAGTAATGACATTGGGTTTAGACATGCAGATTAGAGCCTTGCAAATTATGAATATTCGGGCGATTTGCAAGCAGGACCTGTTATTTGCAATGCAATAAATAAAGTCTGGATATCATACTCACCCCTAAAACATATACCTTTCGTTATTTAATTTGCACATCTGCACAGCCCTAATCTGCACATCTATTAAAAAACTACAAAAATAGTTTGCAAACTATAAAAATAGTTCTACCTTTATCTAACTATAAAAATAGTTTGCTATGCATATCAAAGAACTAACCAAAGCCGAAGAGCAGGTAATGCAGATCCTTTGGCAACTGAAAGAAGCTATTGTTAAAGATATTATTGAAGAAATGCCTGAGCCTAAACCCGCTTACAACACGGTGTCGACTGTGGTAAGGGTATTGGAAGGCAAAGGCTTTATCGACCATAAGGCCTATGGTAACTCGCATGTTTACTTCCCGCTCATCAGCGACGCGGAGTACAAAAAATTCACTTTTGATAAGATGATGAAAAACTATTTCAGCAATTCATATCAAAGTTTGGTATCCTTTATTGTGGATGAAAAGAACATCAGCGTAAAAGAACTGGACGAACTAACATCATTAATTGATAAACTTAAAAGCAAACAACAATGAACTGGCTATATTATTTGCTTGAAGCAAACTTGTACCTATGCGTATTTTATGCAGGGTACTGCCTGTTTTTAAATAAGGAAACACACTATACCTTAAACCGTATATACCTGTTATTGAGCTGTGTGGTTTCATTTGTATTACCCGTTGTACAAATTGGCTGGCTAAAACCGGTTGAAACTGTAACCAAAACAATCGTTATCATTCCTCAAACGGCTTACCAAACAACAGTGCAAAAACTTACCGTGCGGCAAACATTAACCTTTAACGATATTTGGGTTTACGCCTATATACTTGGTATAATAGTACTTACCACAGTACTATTTATCAGGCTTTATCAATTGGTCAAATTAACAAAGGCCACCAAAACCCTGGTTGATGGTAAGTATAAACTCATCAATATAGAGGGATCAAACACCGCCTTTTCCTTCTTTAACTACCTTTTTATTGGCACAAAAACCCAGGCTAATAATATCATTATCAGGCACGAGCTGGTTCACATCTCGTCAAAAACACTCAGTTGATATTGTTTTTCTGGAGCTGATCAAGATCATTAATTGGTTTAATCCGCTGGTTTATTTATTGCAAATCAGCCTGAAAACCATCCATGAATATATAGCCGACGAGCAAACTGCCGCGCAGGAAAGTGATGCCTTTAGCTATCTCGTCGTTTTTGGTAAGCAATGCTTATGGGTTAAACGGCTCGCCCCTGGCGCATTCATTTTTCAATTATAACTTATTAAAAAAGAGGATAATTATGTTAAACCAAAAACGTTCGGGGAAATTAGCCAGGCTAAAATACCTCGTGGCCGTACCCATATGCGCCGGCCTGCTTTGTGCATCAACCCTGGTATTCAGTAAAACTTATGGTTTTTTCGATCTGATGCCCCAACAGGAAATTGTTAATAAAAAGCTGGCCAATACGCATATAGCCCCCGCCGACACTGTAAAAGTAGACCCAGTCCGAATAAAAAAAGCAGATGTTACTTCCAAAGGTTTTAAATACGAAGAAACCGGTTACCTTGTTAATAAAAAAACCGATTTCAGGGTAATTATTACCGAAAAGAACGGCGAGCAAAAAGAATACTATAAAAGCAAAGCTACCCCGGAAGAGCTGGCTACACTGAAAACTAAATACGGCTATACATTTCCTAAAATGTTAATTTATCCAAAGCTTCCACCACCTCCGCCTGCTCCACCCGCAAACAGCAAAAAACCAAAAGTTATTGATGTAAAGCTGCCACCTCCGCCACCGCCTGCAAATCCGGAAAAGATAAAGAAAGCACCTAAAGTGGTAGAGGTGACACCGGTTACCCCGGCAGCACCGGCAGGTCCTGTACCAGCAGTTACAGAGCGCGTTCCGCCGCCACCGCCACCTGCCGATCCATTTCAGAACCTGTATTCGTATGTTGCAAAACACGTTCGCTATCCTTCAAGGGCACGCTTAAACCATATTTCGGGAAGAGTGATCCTCACCTTCAGTATCGATAACGGGAAAATAAACAATGTAAACATTATCAGAGGTGTTGACCAGGAAATTGACAATGAGGTGCAGCGGGTAGTGAATGATTTTGATGGCAACCTTAGTGTAAAATCAGGTTACTATAATATACCTGTAACTCTATCATTGGTAGATGCCCAGGATAAAAAATACGCTTATACCCCTGCAAAACTATATGCTCAGGCAAATACATCCGCCGCTAAACTTTCAACTACTCTTCGCGAAGTTGTTGTTTTAGGCTATGACCCCCTGACTGACAATAAGTAAATAAAAAGGCTTTTAACAAGCTTTTCTAATTGCCGACCGGCCTAAAACCGTCCCGGCAATTTTCTGCGTAAACCCCTCTGTTCTCTTTAACCGCCCTGTTTTACAAATAGCTAAATAATTTCTTTTAGTATCCAAAAATTTGTAACTTAGATATATCCCATCGGGACAATTTCTTTTAAAATATATCTAAAACAAAGCAAACACATTAAATACCGCTTTGTTTAATAAGTACCAATTATACTTCCTGGACCTTACCGTTAGCCTGATTTTGTTCATTTTTAAACCTCATAATATGAAAAAGTTTGGGATCATTTTAGCAATAGTAGGCATTGTGATGCTTATTGCAGGTAATTTTTTTATAAGCATACCATCAATGCGGTAGATAGCTCTGGCAGTTCAATTATCACTACCGGCTTAAATGGCGGATGGACATTTAAACTGCCTGTTTTTGCCGGCGGTGCGTTATTTTTCCTGGGGTTTGTTTTTTGGGCAGCATCACGCACCGACAACCAGCATCATGATCATTTGATATAGAAGTTAAACCGCATTTTATAAATGATTTCTCGCAAAGACGCGAAGGCGTAAAGTGATTTACTTTAACGCAGTAGCGTCTTTATGTGCATATTTATAATCAGAACGGTGGATTACAAATAGATTATCCCTTCACGTATATCACCTGTTTTGTTTCGAAAAACTCCTCTTTAAAGTAATCTTTCAGATGATATTGGGTAACTTTTAAGCCCGATTCTTTGATCTCCTTCTCCAAATCGCCGCCCTTTAAATACAGGATACCGTTGGGTAATTTGTTATTCGATTGCTTGTTGAATTTACCTTTTACCCATGGATAAAAATCCTTTAATTGGGTAACAGCGCGTGATACTACAAAGTCAAATTTATCCGCAATTTGTTCGGCCCGCAGGTGTGATGCTTTCACATTTCTGAGGCCTAAGGCTACAGCTACTTCCGTAACAACCTTGATTTTTTTGCCTATCGAATCAACCAAATGAAATTGTGTTTCGGGGAATAAAATAGCCAGTGGGATACCAGGAAAGCCCCCACCGGTACCCACATCAAGCACATTTTCGCCCGGTAAAAAAGCAATTACTTTGGCAATCCCAAGCGAGTGGAGCACGTGACGTTCAAATAAAAGATCAATATCTTTGCGGGAAATTACGTTGATCTGGCTGTTCCAGTGTTCATATAAAGCAGGCAATTTTTCAAATTGCTCACGCTGTTCGGCACTTAAATCAGGAAAATATTGTAGAATTATTTCAGATGTCATCCCTGTTAAAACGGTTAATAATATTGCCAAGCAGGTACCTTGCCCTAAATAATTGCGCCTTTACCGTCCCTAAAGGGAGGTCGAGTTGCTGAGCTATTTCTTCGTACGAAAGCTCATCAAAATAGCGTAAGGTAATCAGGTTACGGTAACGCGTCGGGAGGCTTTCAATTAATGATCTTAGCTCCTGAGTTTGTTGTTTTTTGATAGATGTTTCTTCGGGGTTAAGGCTGTCAGCCTTAATTTGCAGCGGTTTTTCATCCCCTTCGTCGTCCATCATGCCGTGAATTGACATGGTACTTAGTTTCTTTTTGCGGATAAAATCGATGCAATTGTTAGTTGCTACCCTGAAAAGCCAGGTGCTAAAAGCAAAATCAGGCTGGTATTTTTCAAGTTTTTCAAATGCCTTGGCAAACGTTTCAACCGTTAGGTCCATTGCATCTTCTTTGTTGTTTACCATCTTAAGCACCATGAAATAAATCGAATCTTTATAACGGTGCATCAAATCGGCATAGGCTTTTTGATCTCCCTGCCTGGCCTTCACTACCAGGTGAAAATCATTCTTTGCGTTCTCGGTAAAGTTGGCGTTTATTTCCATTGAGTAGTTTTTAAAAAGGTACCGATCAATCCAAAAACATTTAAATATGTATAATATAATAGGTCAAAAAAGGGGAGATACCACCAAAGGTCTTTGCCATTAAGTTTTTTAAATATACGATTATAAATGGCCATTTGTAATATCAACCTAAAAACGTACAAACCTAATGCCAGTAACGGCTCATATCTCAAAATAAGGAATAATATCAATAAAATATAGAATATAAACCCGCTAACTGCATCAAAACTAAGCATACGCCTGTGCTGGTTTTTATACAGTTTCCCTACCCCCATGTGTCGCTTTTTTTGTTTAAACCATGATTTAAAAGTGGTTTTAGCCTCTGTAAACATAAATGATTCGGGACTCAGTTCAACCACTGTGTTATCAGGAGTAGCATGCTGGTTAACAAACAGGTCATCATCGCCTGATATTACGTGCATGTGCGAAGCAAAACCTTTTGCACTAAAAAATAACGTTTTTGTATAGGCAAGGTTGCGGCCAATACCCATATAGGGGTCGCCGGTTAACGCGCCCGACAGGTAACTGGTTGCTGTTTTTATGGTTTCAAAGCGGGTAAAAGCATTAATAAAACCACCTTTTTTATAATAAGGAGAGTATCCCAAAACTATTTGCACCCCGCTTGCAAAATTGGCTGCCATACGGCTTATCCAGTTTTCGGAAGCTGGCTTACAATCAGCATCGGTAAATAAAAGGTGTTCATTTTTTGATGCCTTGATGCCTAAAGTAAGGGCAAACTTTTTACCGGTTTTAAAGCGGTCATGCTCGGTAATGGTAACAACTTTAAGGTGGGCGTATTTTTTTTGCATGGTTTCAAGCACCTCGTCGGAAGTATCAAAAGAGCAATCGTTGATAACAACCACCTCAAAATCAGGATAGTTTTGTTCCAGTATCGATGGGAGATTTTCCTCTAAGTTACGGGCTTCGTTGCGGGCGCTGATAATAACAGAAATGGGGATTAAGACTCTGGGCGGCGGCCCTTCGGCGGGTTTATGGCCTGCAAGGCGGGTATGCCTGCTTACCAGGTAATATAGCTGAACTATAAAACAAAGCTGAAAAAGAATAAAAAGCGCGTCGTGTAAGTACGTTTCCAAACAAAAAAAATAATGAGGCAAATTTGTTAAAAATCAATGAAATTAAGGCTCAATATCAGCGTTAATTTGAAGTTTAATGTACTCTTATTTAATCTCCCTTAAAATAAAATTACTTTAATTAACATGGTTTTAATATTCAGCACGTTTATAAATAGCTTTTATCCTGCCGCCGTTTTGGAGAGGACGGGCATGAGGGTTTTTTTGCTAATTTTGCAACCCTAAAATGAAATTTAACTTAACAGCACAAGACCCGCTTTCAAAGGCCCGAGCCGGCGAGATCACTACCGACCACGGTACCATACAAACCCCTATTTTTATGCCCGTAGGCACTGCCGGCACTGTAAAGGCGGTACACCAGCACGAGCTTAAACAGGATATTTCGGCGCAAATTATATTGGGCAACACCTATCATCTATATCTGCGTCCTGGTTTAAATACACTTGAAAGCGTCGGAGGACTACATAAATTTAATGGATGGGACGGTCCCATCTTAACCGATAGCGGCGGCTACCAGGTATATTCATTAACCGAAGTACGCAAAATAAAAGAGGAAGGGGTAACGTTCCGCTCGCATATTGACGGATCAAAACATTTGTTTACTCCCGAAAATGTAATGGACATTCAGCGCATAATCGGCGCCGATATTATCATGGCGTTTGATGAGTGTACCCCCTATCCCTGCGATTACAACTACGCAAAACGATCGATAGAAATGACCCACCGCTGGCTGAAACGTTGCTGCGACAGATTTGACAGCACCGGGCCAAAATATGGCTACAGTCAAACACTTTTCCCAATTGTACAAGGTTCGGTATATAAAGATCTGCGCGTACGATCGGCCGAAGTAATAGCCTCATATGAGCGTGAAGGTAATGCCATAGGCGGCCTTTCGGTCGGTGAACCGGCCGAGGAAATGTATGCCATGACCGAAATTGTATGCAATATATTACCGCAGCAAAAACCGCGTTACTTAATGGGGGTAGGTACGCCTGTAAACATTTTGGAAAACATAGCTCTGGGTATTGACATGTTTGATTGCGTTATGCCAACCAGGAACGCGCGCAATGGCATGCTTTTCACCAAAAACGGCATCATCAACATCAAAAATGAGAAATGGAAAAACGACTTTTCGGCCATTGAGGATGACAGCGATCTGTTTGCCGACAGGGATTACAGTAAAGCTTATTTACGTCATTTGATCCACTCTGGCGAGATGTTAGGCGCTCAAATTGCCACCTTGCACAACCTCCATTTTTATCTATGGCTGGTTAAAGAGGCGCGAAAAAAATCATTGCGGGTGAGTTTTACGATTGGAAAAGCATGATGGTAAAGCGCCTTGGACAGCGTTTATAATAACTCATAAAATCAAAAGAAATCTCCAGGAAAAACATGGAAATTAACAATCAAACAACCGACAGATGAAAGCTTTTTTTCATAGATATTTAAAGATCATCGACAGGTTTATTATTGGCAAATACCTGGGCACTTTTATATTTACTATGGGTATTTTCATGGTGATATCTGTAGTGTTTGACGTATCAGAAAAGCTCGATAACTTTCTGAATAAACACGCCAGTTTGCACGATATCGTCTTTAGATATTACGCGGGTTTTATTCCGTTTTATTTGAATATGTTATCGCCGCTGATCAACTTTTTGGCGGTAATTTTCTTTACAGCCAAGATGGCAAACCAAACAGAAATCGTTCCGATACTGAGCGGCCGGGCAAGTTTTAATCGATTTTTAAGACCTTATGTAATCGCTTCATCAATCATATTTGTGGTGTCTTTTTTTGCAAATGTATACCTCATTCCGTTTACAAACCGCTTAAAAATCGACTTTGAAAATGCGAATGGCATGATGGACAATGACCCGACTAAGGTGGAGGTACACATGCAAATTGACAAACATACTTTTGTTTATCTTGCCAATTACGATCCCACAACTCATTTAGGTTACAATTTTATAATGGAGAAATTTAATGGTGATACGTTGCGTGAAAAACTGATTGCCGAACAAATTCAATACGATTCTTTAAAACGGATCTGGTCGCTTAAACAATACAGTGTTAAATATGTAAACGGAATGAAAGAACAATTCATTACAAGCAACACACCAAAAGACACTGTTTTGGATATGCACCCGAGCGATTTTATTGTATATGATAACGTATACCAGGCCATGTCTTTAAGCGACCTGAACAAGAATATTGACAAGGAAAAACTGCGCCGCCCGGAATATTTAAAGGCCATTTATTTTGAAAAATATCACCGTTTTGTATACCCTTTATCAGCCTTTGTACTTACTTTAATCGGTGTTTCCATATCGTCGAGAAAGGTACGCGGAGGTGTTGGATTACCCCTGGGGATAGGTATTCTATTATGCTTCGCTTATATTATATTAGAACGGTTTGCGCTTGTATTTTCGGTAAAAGGGGGCATGACACCTTTAATAGCGGTATTCATTCCTAACATCGTTTTTGGCATTTTAGGTTACTATCTGCTTTTAAAAGCACCCAAATAATGACGCAAAACACCCCTTCATCCCCAAATAAGAACCTAATTATTCTCCATTTTACAGTTTTTGTATGGGGATTTACCGGAATTTTGGGCGCCCTGATCACCATTTCGGCCGTACAATTGGTGTGGTTTAGGGTACTTATTGCCTTTTCATCGTTATTTTTGTATTTCAAATTCAACAAAACTGATTTTAAGGTTGACAGAAAAACCCTTGTAAAATTGGTACTCACTGGCGCGATTGTGGGCGGGCATTGGATCCTTTTTTTCGCTGCCATCAAACTTTCTACCGTCGCTGTCACCTTGGTTTGCCTGTCATCCATCACACTTTTCACGGCAATATTTGAACCCCTGATCAATAAAAAAAGCATTTCAAAACTTGAAATTTTAGCCGGTCTTTTAATCATCACCGGCATTATTTTAATTTTTAAATTTGAAAGCAGATACACTAAGGGCATCACAACCGGGCTTGCAAGCGCCGTTTGTGCAAGCCTTTTCTCTATCATTAATTCGCGCCAGGTGCAAAAAGTACAGGCATCAGTCATTGCATTTTATGAGCTGTCAGGGGCCTTTGTATGGATCTCGATATACCTGTTTATAACCTCCGGCTACACCCGTGCCATGCTGTTAAAGCCTGCAGATATCGGTTACCTGGTGCTGCTTGGCACCGTATGCACATCGCTTGCTTACGTGGCCGGGGTATCTGTAATGCGTGAGCTTTCCGCCTTTCGGGTAGCACTCGTCACCAACCTTGAGCCGGTGTATGGTATCATCCTGTCGTTTATTTTTTTGGTGATCTTAATAAAATGACGCTTGGATTTTGGGGCGGGGCCATCCTTATTTTGTCTACAATTTTTTTATACCCCGTAGCCCGAAAGCAAATTTCACGGCATAAAAGCATGTCCTAATTCTTAGCTTCCTCATTTGCTTGCCTCATACAGATACTTGTACGGCCGTACTTCTGCCTGTTATTAAACAGCGATTCAACAACTCCAATCAGCCTTAGTTTTCACATCCTCCACTCCAAAATAGGAGCGAAATATCAGCGTCCGCTTTGGCTATTTTTAGCCCCTCAGAGCGATTTAAATTTTTCAAGGCATTCTGGGCTCAACTAACATCTCAGCGCAAAACAGCGGCAAAATCCAATTTTAACTTAGTGTATTAAGTTCCAATATAAAAATTGGATCGGCAAACTATACAATTTAAATTTAAGTCATTTTACATCAATTAATAAATTTGAACTAACTATTTATATTATAAAAATATAAATTTAAAAATCAGATATTTATATAATTTATATAAACAAATAATCAAACAAAAGCAATGCAAATAAAATCACAAAAAACTAAAGAAATTAGCATTTAAAAAACAACAAGAAAAAAATCATCATATAAATTTATAAATCAAATAATTAATACATCTTATTTAGTGTAAAACTTTCCAATTCGGCACGAACAAAGCCCACGTCAGAAAGTGTAGTGAAGTAATGATTCAGGAATAAAAAAATCGCGGCACCTCTCCTGCTTGTATACAAAATCAGTTTTCGAACGGATTTTTTTCACTCTCGCAGGATTCTCGCAAAGAAATTTTGGGCGAAAGAAATCCTCGCAATATCAAATTCCAGGGGTATTAAAAGTTCTGATTTTAGCCTTTGAAAAATATGGGCAAAATTTCACTGCGGTTATTGTCACCTCATTTTTGAAAGGGCAATTATCAACCGGGCAAAATCTGGGCGATTTAAAATTGAAGAGCTACCAGAGGTGGACACAGCCAATAAAATATGAACCTAAAAATGCAGACACATCTCCGCACTATTTCGCGATCAAATTCCATGACCTCGATTTACATGAGATCAATTTTTATTAAACATTTAAAAAGCGGATATTGTATTACTCTAAAACCAACATCCATCATGAGCATTAAAACAATAGTCATTGTAGCCATCGCAGTTTTGCTTACCATCGTACTAATGCAAAATACCGACGAGGTTTACTTCAAATTTTTGTTCGCCACTTTCAGGGTATCCAAACTAATGATGATGCTGGTAGTTGCGGTAACAGGTTTTATATTGGGCTTGATCGTGGCATGGCCTAAAAAACAAAAGTTCGATATTGAAGGCTATCATGACGCCATGCACAAAAAAGACGGCACCGATACACTAAGTGACGAAGACAGGGAATACATCAGCTAAAATATGAAAACAAAGATTGGATTTATAGGGCTTGGCAACATGGGTGCCAGCATGGCCAAAAACCTCATTGACTCAGGGTACCATTTGCAGGTTTACAACCGCACACTTTCAAAGGTAGACGAGCTTGGCACCGACAGTGTAACAAAATGCCAGAGTCCTGCTGAAGCTGCGGCAAATGTGCCATTTTTGATCACCATGGTATCAGATGACGAGGTGCTGCGAGAATCGGCTGTAGGCGACGGCGGAATTTTAAAAACGCTACAGCCAAATGCTGTACACATATCCATGAGCACTATTTCACCTGGAACTTCTGAAGAATTGGCCAGGTTACATGAACAGTCAGGAAATCGCTACCTCGCTTCTCCTGTATTCGGAAGGCCCGAAGCAGCCGCTGCACGTAAGCTTTGGATTTGCGTTTCGGGTGATGAACAAACTAAAACTGATGCCCGTCCTATACTTGATTTACTTGGCCAGGAAGTGATTGATTTTGGCCCCTCGGCGGGGGTGCAAATGTGGTTAAAATAGCAGGCAATTTTATGATCATGGCATCCATGGAAATGATGGCCGAGGCATTCACCCTTGCCGAAAAAAACGGACTAAGCAGAATGCAGGTAGCCGACTTTTTCAGCTCGACGCTTTTCAACGCTCCAATTTTCCAGAGCTACGGCAAGGCCCTTGCCGGCAAGCAATATCAACCGGTAGGCTTCAAATCAAAATTGGGTTATAAAGATGCGCGCCTCGCATTTAAATTATCGCAGACAAGCGAGATGCCCATGCCTATTGCAAACGCCGTACACAGCCGTTTACTAACCGCTATTGCCAAAGGCTGGGGCGAGAACGACTGGGTGGAAGGGATAGGGCGAGGCGTGAGTGAAGACGCGGGCATTTGATTTCGGATTTCGGATGTTTGATTTCGGAATTTGTAAGTAGGATTTTGGAATCGGATATTTCTTTTAAATAAAATGCCGGATGGTCTATCGACTGATAAAATGATCGATAAATCATCCGGCATTTACATGCAGCAGGATAAGTAAGTTTGGTAGCAGAATTGCTTTATATCACAACGTCATTGCGAGGTACGAAGCAATCCCAAACTATACAGGGACGACCTGCCAATCGGGGATTGCTTCGTACCTCGCAATGACGATTTTATTTTGCTTCGGGACAGCTTCCCGAATCCTACCAAATCCGAAATCAAACATCCGAAATCCGACATCACAAATAGAACACCTGGTTCTCCTCTTCCAAAAATTTCAAATCGGGAGTTTCAGCAAAAATACCGAACACAGATGCTCCGGTTCCGCTCATGCTTGAGTATATGGCCCCTGCCTCATAAAGGGCCGCTTTGATGCCTCTGATTTCCGCATGATTTTTAAACACGGTTTGTTCAAAATCATTTTTGATAAGCTTCTTCCAGTCGGCTATTGGTTCGTTGATCAAATCAAACAGCGAATCTTTTACCGGAGTTGGTTTTATGCCTCTGAAAGCCTCCCCTGTTGATACATGAACAGGAGGCATCACCAACACTATTTTGTATGCCGATAGATCAAGTTTAATGCTCTCAAATTCGTCTCCGCGCTCAAAGGCGAACACGGGCTTGTTCTCGATGAAGAAGGCGCAGTCGGCACCAAGGCGACGGGCGTAATCAGTCATCTCGTCAACAGATAAACCGAGCTTAAATTTGTCGTTCATCAGCCGGATAAAAAACGCCGCGTCAGATGAACCGCCGCCCAGTCCCGCGCCTATGGGGATATGCTTATGCAGGTGAATGCTTACCGGCGGCAGGTCATAATCCTGCTTAAGCATATGGTAGCCTTTAACGCAAAGATTATCCTCCATCAACCCGGGAATTTCCAGGCCGGTTGAGGTGAAGCTGAGCTTGTCGCTTTTCACCACTTCAAGGGCGTCTTTAATATCGATAGGATAAAAAATGGTTTCGAGATTATGATAACCATCCGGCCGGCGTTCGGTAATATTAAGGCCGATGTTTATTTTTGCATTCGGAAATAAAATCATACAAAGTAATTAACACGTGATGTATTTGCCAACATCAGTAGGAAACCAAAGGTAGATTATTTTTCTTTGCCCTTTAAATTTGGTCATCGAGTCATTTAGTCATTAAGTCATTGTTTTTTTCAAAGCCTTGCCTAAGTATGCCTATCTGATTGATCACCTTAATCTAACTATACAAAAAAATGAAACAGTATCTTGATCTGATGAGGCATGTGATGGAAACCGGAGCGCAAAAGCATGACAGAACCGGCACCGGTACAGTAAGTGTGTTTGGCTACCAGATGCGTTTCAATCTCAAGGATGGTTTCCCGATGGTAACCACCAAAAAACTGCACCTCAAATCTATCATCCATGAGCTCATCTGGTTTTTGAGCGGCGACAGCAATATCCGCTACCTGAAAGAAAATGGCGTAAAAATATGGGACGAGTGGGCCGACGAAAATGGCGACCTTGGCCCCGTGTACGGCAAACAATGGCGCTCATGGCCTACACCGGATGGCGGCCATATCGACCAGATCAAACAGGTGGTGAACCAGCTTAAAAACAATCCCGACTCGCGCCGTATCATCGTGTCAGCCTGGAACGTTGCCGAGGTTAACCAGATGGCCTTGCCGCCATGCCATAGTTTGTTCCAGTTTTACGTAGCTCCGCCCGATATTTCAAAAGGCGAGACTAAAGGAAAGTTATCATGCCAGTTGTATCAGAGAAGTGCAGATATATTCTTAGGAGTTCCGTTCAACATAGCTTCCTATGCGTTGCTCACCATGATGATGGCACAAGTCTGTAACCTTGACCTTGGTGACTTTATACACACTTTTGGTGATGCACACCTGTACAACAACCACATGGACCAGGCCCGGCTGCAGCTAAGCCGCGATCCTCGCCCCCTGCCAACCATGAAAATCAATCTGGAGGTAAGAGATATCTTCTCATTCAAGTTTGAAGATTTCACTTTGGAGAATTATGATCCCTGGCCGCATATTAAAGCGGAAGTGGCGGTGTAACTTAGTCATTGGCTTCGCGTCATTTGGTCATTGAGTCATTTTTTGATTGTCCTGCTTTTAGCTGTCCTAATCTTATCATGAGTAATAGAATTGAAGAACTCGAGGTATACAATCTTTCGGAAGCATTTGCTGATAGGGTTTGGTTTATGGTGGCCAAGTGGGAATATTTTGCCAAGGATACTTTGGGCAAGCAAATCGTTCGTCCGATTCAATAGGCGCAAACATTGCTGAGGGCTTTGGACGATTTCATTACAAGGAAAATAAAAAATTCTGTTATTTTGGCAGAGGCTCAGTGATTGAAACTAAGGGTTGGCTAAAGAAAGCAAACACAAGAAGCCTGATCAGCGACGAGGATTATCAAACATTACTCAAAGAGTTATAAACAATTCACATAAAACTAAACATCTACATCAAACTCATTGGAAATAGCAATCTATAATTGCAAGTCAAAAAAATGACTCAATGACCAATGACTTAATGACCTGCAAGAAATGATACTATCCATCATCGTAGCCATAGCCAAAAACCACGCTATCGGTAAAGACAATAAATTACTCTGGTATTTGCCTAACGATCTAAAACATTTTAAAGATGTTACTACGGGGCATACCGTGATCATGGGACGTAAAACTTTTAATTCGGTTGGTAAGCCATTGCCTAGGCGCCGCAACATTGTTATTACCCGGCAAGCCATCAGTATCGATGGTTGCGAGGTGGTGCCAACCATTGAAGCGGCTATTGAGCTTTGCAAAACCGAGGATGAAGTTTTTATTGTTGGCGGGGCCGAGATCTACCGGCAGGCTATCCCGCTTACAAACCGCATATATCTCACCATTGTTGACCAGGATTTTGAGGGGGATACATTCTTCCCGGAGTTAAATCCTGATGAGTGGCAGGAAAAAGATCGTGAAGATTTTGAGCCCGACGAAAAAAACAAGTATAAATATTCGTTTATCACACTTGAGCGTCGCTAACATTCTTTGTCATGATTTTGTTTTAATTTAAAATTTTGTGCTTACGAAATTTTATTAGATTTGCTGCCTTATTGAAAAAAAGCTTATAAACTAATTTATTACATATTACAAATTCGATGCAAGGCAAAGGGGTTATTAAATTTTTCGCCATACTACTGGCAGTGGTGTGCTTATACCAGCTATCATTTACGTGGGTGGCCCATAAGGTTAGGGAGGATGCCAAAGTATACTCAAAGGGAGATCCTGAGAAAGAAAAAGCTTATTTGGATTCTATTTCCAATCAACCGGTTTATCCGCTATTAAAACATGATTACGCTTATGTATTGCAAAGGGAAATTGCATTAGGCCTTGACCTTAAGGGTGGCATGAACGTTACCATGCAGATCCAGCTTGATGAGCTGGTTAGGAAAATTGCCAACAACAATCCTGATGCTACTTTTAACCAGGCTTTGGCTAACGCCGATAAATTGCAGGCAAATGCTCAAACCAACCAAAAAGATTACATCGCTTTATTTGTAAGCGAGTACGAAAAGCTAAACCCCAATGGTAAACTTGCCGCTATCTTTTCAACAAAAGATAACCAGGACCACCTGAAGTTCAACGCTTCAAATAGTGAGGTTAAAACTTATCTTGAGGATTTGGCTTCAACTGCGGTTAAACAATCATTTACTGTTTTGAACACCCGTATCAACCAGTTTGGTGTAACCCAACCAAACATCCAGTTGCAACAAGGCTCAAACAGGATTTTAGTTGAGTTGCCAGGCGTTAAAGAACCAGAGCGTGTTCGTAAATTGCTTTCGGGTTCTGCGAAACTGGAGTTTTACGAAACTTTTGATAATGCTGAGGCATATCAATACCTGATCAATATTGACAACCTGCTTGCTGCAAAAAGCAAAACTGCCAAAGCGGACACAGGTAAATCAGCGAAAGCTGATACCACTGCTAAACTTGCAGCCGGAAAAGCTGATACAGCTAAAGGTGGTTCATTGTTAAGCAAGGTTCAGAAAAATGCCGCTAAAAACGATACTTCAGCTGCTTCATTAAGCAAAACAAAATTAGCTGCACAACACCCGTTGTTTGCAGTAATGTCATTAAACGTTGGCCAGGGTGCAAACGGCCAGCAGCAATTAGGCCAGGGCCCTGTTGTTGGTTATGCTCCGCTTCAGGATACTGCTAAAGTAAATTCATACCTGCACAGTGCAGATGTTTTAGCAGTTATTCCACGTAACATCAAATTTTTGTGGGAAGTAAAACCTATTAAAAACACCAAAACTTTCGCGTTATACGCTATCAAACTTACAGGTGCCGAAAATGGCCCGGTATTATCTGGCGACGTAATTAACGACGCCCGTGCTGATAACGACCAGAAAGGCAGCCCTGAGGTTGTGATGATCATGAACTCAGAAGGTGCTCAAAAATGGCGTGCCGTTACGGCCGAAGCATCATCAGGCACCAACAAAAAAGCTATCGCCATCGTTTTAGATGATAACGTATACTCTGCTCCTACCGTACAAAACGAAATTTCGGGCGGTGTATCATCAATCTCCGGTAACTTTACCATTGATGATACGCGCGACTTAGCCAACGTATTAAAAGCAGGCCGTTTGCCGGCTCCTGCTCACATCGTGTCTGAGTCAATTGTAGGTCCGTCATTAGGCGAGCAGGCTATCTCTGCAGGCATAACTTCAAGTGTCTTAGGCTTAGTTGTGGTATTGATCTTCATGATCGCTTACTATAACCGTGCAGGTACTGTAGCGGTAGTTGCAGTAATCATCAATATCTTCTTCCTGATGGGTGTACTGACCAGTTTAGGCGCGGTATTAACTGTGCCAGGTGTTGCAGGTATCGTATTAACCCTCGGTATCGCGGTAGATGCCAACGTACTGGTTTATGAACGTGTGCGTGAAGAGCTTGGCCTTGGCAAATCATTAAGGGTTGCTGTTGCCGATGGGTTCAAACATGCTTTGCCTTCAATCCTCGATTCACAGATCAGTACCTTCCTTACCGGCTTGATCCTGTTTGTATTTGGTTCAGGTCCTATTCAGGGCTTTGCAACTACATTGATGATTGGTATCGCTACTTCATTGTTCTGTTCATTGCTGATCTCAAGGGTTATATTTGAGTGGATGCTTGACAAAGGCATGGATATCAAATTCTCTAACCCTTGGAGCTCACATACCTTTAAAAATGCAAACTTCGCGTTCGTAAAAAACCGCGGCAAGTTCTACATTTTCTCAGGCTTATTCATTGCAGCAGGTTTGATATCTATCTTCACCCGCGGCTTTACCTACGGTGTGGATTTTGAAGGCGGCCGTAACTATATTGTTAGCTTCCCTAACAAAAACGTTACTACCGAGCAGATCCACGATGCTATCGACGCCACTTTAGGTCGCAGTACCGAGGTTAAAACCATGGGTACCGATAAATTCAGTATCACTACCAACTATCTGTTCAATGATAACTCAACAGCTGCCGATGCCAAGGTAAGGGCAACCCTTGTTAGCACATTAGCTGCTAAAGCTGAAACTAAAATTACCGACAGCAACATTTTAGGTGGTTCAAAAGTAAGTGCTACTATTGCCGATGAGTTAAAAACATCAGCTATTTACACCGTATTGTTCGCCATCTTTGTGATTTCGGCTTACATCCTGATCCGTTTCCGTAAATGGCAGTTCAGCTTGGGAGCGATGATCGCGACTGCTCACGATGCCTTATTGGTATTGTCGTTTTTCTCATTGTTCAATGGCTTCCTTCCGTTTTCACTGGATATTGACCAGGCGTTTATTGCGGCTATATTAACGGTTATTGGTTATTCAATTAACGACACCGTGGTAGTATTTGACAGGATCCGTGAATTCCTTGATCACTCTAACAAAAACGAAAAACCAGAAGAGGTTATCAACAGGGCCATCAACAGTACATTAAGCCGTACAATTATCACAGCATTAACCGTGGTATTCGTATTGTTGGTATTATTCATCTTTGGTGGCGACGTGATCAAAGGCTTCTCATTTGCGTTATTGATCGGTGTTCTTTTCGGTACATACTCGTCGATCTGTGTGGCAACACCAGTAATCGTTGACTTTGGAAAGAAAGACCTTAAATAAGAAAAAGGATAAATTGTTAAAAGGCTCCAAAGTAATTTGGGGCCTTTTTTGTTATCATCTATTGCTATTAAAAAAAACAAAACAACCGACAGATGGTGTTGCATATCGTAATCAATGAAGTATAATTGCACTGTATTTCAATACAAATCGGCATTGGCGGCACGGTGATTGTGCTACTTTCATATGCGGGCAGTATTGCCTGTAAAAGAATAGATTTTAAATATCAACCTGCATAAATGAACACATCAAATAATTCAAAATTTCCACTTGTAGTGATCGTAGGCGGCGGCTTCGGCGGCCTGCAGGTAGCAAAACAACTAAAGGACAAACCTGTAGACGTTTTGATGCTGGATAAGCACAACTACCATACTTTTCAGCCCCTCTTATACCAGGTTGCTATGGGTAGCCTCGAGTCGGAGTCGATAGCTTTCTCATTAAGGAAAAATTTTGCGAGCCAAAAGAATTTCCGCTTCAGGATAGCGGAAGTAACCAGGGTGGATGCGGAAAATAACATACTCGAAACCACTATAGGCAATTTAGCTTATGATTACCTGGTGATAGCAACAGGCTCAACGACCAACTTTTTTGGGAATAAAGACATCGAGCATTATGCTATGCCGATGAAGTCGATCCCTGAGGCGTTGAACCTCCGGTATTCTATTTTGCAGAACATTGAAGAGGCCCTGCTTAAAGTAGGCAAGGCCGAGCGCGATCCCTACCTTACTTTTGTACTGGTAGGCGCTGGCCCAACGGGTGTTGAGCTTGCAGGCTCACTGGCCGAACTCCGTAACCACGTTTTAACAAAAGATTACCCGGAACTTAAAAAGGAGGACATGAAGGTGTACCTGGTCGATTTTTTACCGAAAGTACTTGGCCCCTTCTCCGACCAGGCATCCAACGCGGCCCGCACCTTCCTGACCAATATGGGTGTTGAAGTGCTAACCGGCGTAAAGGTGGAAAGCTACAACGGCGAGGAAATCAAATTTGAAGGCGGTAAAAGCATTCGCACCAAAAATGTGATATGGAGTGCCGGGGTTATGGGTGTTGTGCCCGAGGGCTTTGATAAAGAGGTTATTGAACGTGGAAATAGAATAAAAGTGGATAGCATAGGCCGCGTTGCCGGCTTTAACAACGTATTCGCAATTGGCGACGTTGCAGCCATGATCACCGATGAAACCCCTAAGGGACACCCCGGCGTAGCGCAGGTAGCCATACAAATGGGCCAGCACGTGGCTAAAAATATCATTCATATCATTAACGGCGAACAAACCTCACCGTTTAAGTATAACGATAAAGGCTCATTGGCAACTATTGGCCGCAATAAGGCGGTGGCCGATTTGGGCAAAGTAAAATTCCAGGGATTTTTTGCATGGCTTGTATGGATGTTTGTGCACCTGATATCGCTTTTAGGCGGCCGTAATAAGGTGATTGTATTCATTAACTGGGTATCGAGCTATGTAACCTATAATGGCGGTACAAGGCTTATTATCCGCAAATTTGAGCGCGAAGGCTTAACTGAGGATCAGCATTTGCCTAATACGGTTGATTAGCTTAAGTCCGGAGTCTAAAGTCTCGGGTTCTAAGGCTTAAGTCAAAAGTTTTAAGTTGGAAGTTTAGCGTTTTGTAAACTAAATTGATGACTTTTGACTTAAGACTTAAAACCTAAGATTTCCAAAAATGAGCATCAAAATAACCGAATGTCCCCGCGATGCCATGCAGGGCATTCATGATTTTATTCCTACCGATATAAAGGCGGAATACATTAACCTGCTTTTACAGGTGGGTTTTGATACGATAGATTTTGGCAGCTTTGTATCACCCAAGGCTATCCCCCAGTTACAGGACACGGCGGAGGTATTAAAAAACTCGATCTGAGTAATACTCGCTCAAAGCTATTGGCTATTATAGCCAACTATCGCGGGGCAGAAGACGCGGCTAAACATGAAGAGATCACTTACCTTGGTTATCCATTTTCCATATCCGAAACATTTCAGCTTAGAAATACAAACTCAACCATTGAGCAGGCTTTTGAAACCGTACAGCGGATAAATGAATTGAGCCATAAAAACGGCAAGCAATTGTTAGTTTATCTTTCCATGGGTTTTGGAAACCCTTACGGTGATGAATGGAATACCGGCATCATTGAACACTGGGCAGAAAAAATGACAGCAGAAGGAATAAAAAACATCGCTCTTGCGGATACCGTAGGTATTGCGGATGCAGAACAGATCAGTGGCATTTACCCCAACCTTTGCCGTTTATTCACCAATACCGAGTTTGGCATTCACCTGCATTCCACTCCTGATACATGGCAGCCAAAAATAGCCGCAGCCTACCAAAGCGGTTGCAAGCGTTTCGATACTGCAATAAAAGGCTACGGAGGCTGCCCAATGGCCAAAGACGATCTCACAGGCAACATTGCCACCGAAAACCTGATAGGTTATCTTAAAATACAAAATGAGCCCACAGGGCTTAATATGGATAAATTTAAAGAAGCGATGGATTACTCGGGAAGGGTGTTTGCCTGAGCATAATTTACAGAACTTAAGAAGTTACAGAATTGAAGCTTGCATACCAGGGCAAAGAAATTAATTCTGCTAATTTAAAAATTCTGTAAATTCTGATTCAGACCATTCTTTATGCCGCGGCGTGCTTAGTTGCTTTAGCTGCTTTATTTTTCACCACTCTGTCAAAGTTTTCCATTACCAACACAGCCGCACCAATTAACTCAGCATCAAATCCAAGTTCAGATACTAATAGTTCGGTACCGCCTGCCAGGCGCGGGATACAGTACTTGTGAAGGGCTTGTTGTATCGGGGCCATCAGTATCTTGGCAACTTTAGCCCCGCGACCACTTAATACAATGATGGCGGGGTTCATAATATGGATAAGAATGGCCAGGGCCTTCCCTATTTTATAACCCGCATCCGATAATAGTTCAATCGCAAACTGATCGCCATTATTGGCGGCTTCTATCAAGGCATCACCCATTAGTTTGGAGTGATCTTCCTCATTATATTTTAAGCTGGTTACACGGCCTTTTTTGATACCTGCTATGGCTTTTTGAGCAACTACCAATAATGATGCTTCGGCTTCCAGGCAGCCACGTTTACCACATTCGCAAAGGGAACCATCTTCCGATAGCGGGATATGGCTTAGCTCGCCTGCAAAACCGTTGTGACCGCGGAACAGTTTTCCATTTACGATCATCCCCAGGCCAATACCCCAGCCCAGGTTTATTACCATAACTTCCTGCTGAGATTTGGCTATACCGAATTTTTGTTCGGCAAGTGCTATAAGGCTCGAGTCATTATCGATATAAGTGGCGATGCCTGTTTTGGAAGTAAGGTAAGCAGTTAAGCTTTGTCCGCCGGCGTCAAGGTAAGTGTAATTGATACCTTCGGTAATATTGATGAAGCCGGGCATACCGATGCCTATTCCGGCAATCTTATCTTTAGGGACCCCACTGTTTGCTATGTAGTTATTAATCTGCTCAACCAGCGTCGGCAATGCCTCGGGGTTATTGAGTAGTTTAAGCTCAAAGGTAAGCATATCGGCAACCGGATTATTCAGCAGATCAAACATCTGGATACGGGCGGTGAGCTGATCGAGCGCGATAGCTAAAATATGCATAGCGCTTGACTTTACCGAATACATTAACGGGCGACGGCCGCCGCTCGAAGGGGCATACCCCTGTTCAACCACAAAACCCTCGTGCATTAACTCGTTTATAGCTTTGGCTATAGACGGGATACTTTTATCAAATAACTCACTTAATCCTGCACACGACATGGCCTTATTAAAATAAAGCCTTTTAATGATCATATTTTTTAACTGGCTGCCCTTTACCCCTTTATTCGTAAGTTCCATCAACAATTATTATAGTTTGGTTTATAACAGGCAACACCTTAGTGTTCTGAATTTTATAAAATTAAAAATAAAGTTATTAACTACAACTGTAAATATTACAGTATTAAACCTGTTGTAAGTACATGGACACTATTAATACACCATTTGCCTACAACGTACAAAAATATCTATTATATCCGTGTACGATATAAAATAAGCGAAAGTTTTGATTAAAATTTACCATCCCAGGCTCTTCGGTCTGTGTTTTTTCTTGTTGAGAGTTTGGAATACACCTCGACACCAGCGGGATTATCAAGGTCAGCAGGTGACTCAATATCAGTTTCATAACAATCCTCATAACTATCAATACGCCACCTCACAAACCGTCCGTATGGATTTAAATAAGACCGCGTGTATTCATGTTCCCGCTTTTCCAGTTGTTCATAAGCATCCTCACTTGATTTTGCTTTAATAAGTACAAAGCGTTTTTCAATTTGCTGCTTCTTAGATAAAACTCCCTCTTCCTCAACAACAACAGTCATTTTTACACAAAAATACCTGTCGACTAATACCTTTTCTTTACCTAAGGGCTCTGCAAAATCTATCGATTGGATCCAGATGCCCGCAATATAGTTAAGTGCGGCAATATCTTTGAGCCGGCTATATTTTAGCTTCGCAATAACAGCTTGTGGCCTTTTTTTATGATCTGAAATTTCAAAACTTTCAAACAGATCAAGAGCGATAAGTTTTTTACAATTATCCCTGAAGCTTTTGTTTATTGCCTTAATACGTTCCTTAGGCTTAAGGTCGATATACAGATCCTCCTCCGGGTATTGGAGAACTATCTTGACTACGGCAAAGCGTTTATTATTGGAAACCTTTTTATCTAAAGCCCAATCTTTTAATGCGTGAATTTCTGCCATAAAATAACTGATTGAGTTCTATGGCAGCAGCCAAAACCGCCACCCGCTCCAGTATTCATCATACTGCGATCTAAAATCTTTTAGTTGCCGCGATAGTGGTAAACCGTACGAAACAGCAAAAGCATTATACATTGGCTCATCACTGAAATTAACAACACCTTTAGTTCTTAAATTATAAACTTTATATCCCGAATCAACCGACATGCAAAGATTATCGCCTTTTAAAAGATAGGTATCCACAAGGATTTGTTTACTTTTCCCTTTAGGCACAAAATAAGCAAACTGGTCGCTCTCCTCCATAGCTTCTCCATGCCCCAAAGGGATCCGGGATTCATCACCAAGACCATGATCGCCATAATAGGTAAAGGAAAACACCATTAATGATATACCGACAATTTTATAAACTGCAAATACACTGAGCCATTTAAAGTTGGTATACTTTTTCTGTGCTTTTAAAAACAGCATCCATAAAAACCAGATTACCGGGGTATAAAACAACCCAAGAATGGATGATTTAATTACAACAAACAATAAATGGAGCAGCGTAGTCATAAGGAGGTTTAATCTCTTTCAATTTGCATAAACATCCAGCGCTGCCCCTCCAGGTCGGCAGCACGATAGCGGGTGCCGGGGAAACCATATTCCAATTCACTTAATATCCTTGCACCTTTACTTTTAGCAGTTCTGTAATGCTGTTCAACATCATCGACGTACACCAAAACCCCGTTAATAATATATGGAACACTGCTCCATTTTGCGGCGATATTACAATTTTGAGCGTGATGTAATGGCCCCTGATAGTGAGGCGAGGGTTCGGCTAGCATAACCAGGCTTTCGCCCATTTTGAGCTCCCCATGAGCAAGGCGATCAGCCGCATCCGTCATCCGCATATTTTCAGTAAAACCAAAAACATCGCATAACCAGTTCATAGCCGCGATGCCATCTTCATAGGCAAGCATAGGGATTATTTGCTGGTTATTGTTCATCGGTTTACCTCTGGCTGTTGGCAGCACTAAAGGTAAACTATTGCGGCCTATTTATCAAAGCAGCTTATTTTTCTTCCAGTTGCTTTTTAAGTTTTGCTATTTCGTACTCGAGTTTAAGTACGTACTCATTTTGCGGGGCGAAGGCTTCCTTAATTTCATCAACGGTGTAGCGCGGCGTAATATGCTGCGGGCAATTCCAGTCGAACGCTTTTACATCGAAGATGAGCATTCTTTCGGGCGTATGTTTGTACTCAGCGGGATCAATAAGGTCAAATAGTTCAGGATTGTCGGCAAGCTCAACAATGCGGGCGTCAGCGTAGATCTTGAGCCTTGTTTTATGCGGATAATCCATCAAAAATAAAGACACCTGCGGATGTTCCATTACGTTACCAACCGAAATGTACTGCTTGTTTCCCCTGAAATCGACCACGCCAAGCGTATGGTTATCTATCACTTTAATAAAACCGGCCGGCCCTCCCCTGTGCTGAATATATGGATAGCCGTTTTCGCCTATACTGGCCATATAAAAGCTGTCGCGGCTTTCAATAAACATTTGTTCAGGTTCGGTAATGCCATCTTTATCAGCCATGAGGCTTTCCATACGGGCATAACTACTACGGCTGCCATATTTTTCCTGCAGCTTTTTAACACCATCAGTAAAAGCAAAACGTGCAAAGTTCATAATGTAAACAATTTTAAGATAAATACTTATGCCCGCCCTGCAGTGCAGGGCGGGCATAAGGGTGTAAACTATAATTATAAATCAGAAGTATTATTTTACCAGTTCAGGGATAGCAGGCCAGTCGACTGGTACCTCTGTTAAGGCGTATACGTAGTTGGTAATGGTTTTATCGCCAACAGCTACGGCAACATCAATCAGGTTAGCTTGTGTATAACCGGCAGCGTAAAAGTTTTCAACCAGTTGATGATCGGCATGGCCTTTATTTTCGGTAATTGATTTAGCTACCTTAACTAAAGCATCAATTTTTGCATCGAACGAAGCTGAACCACCACGGATCTCAACGATCTGGTCATCATTAAACCCATTCATTTTAGCAATGGCAGTGTGTGCGGCAGAACAATAAGCACAATCATTTACCTGGCTTACGATAAGGTTTACAGCTTCTTTTTCTTTAGCACGTAATGATGTTTTACCGTTTGAAAGGGTTATATAGTTAGCCAGCGCATGATCTGAAGTTGCAAAAACTGCAAACAGGTTTGGCACGCGGCCTACTACTTTTGTTAATGTATCAAATATAGCCTGATTTTCTGGAGTAACTTGTTCTCTTGTTGGAATTGCGAAAGTTTTCATTTTTGTAATGTTAATTTTTGTTGTTTTGAATTAACAATACAAAAGTGGCAACTTTAGCAGCCCTGCGGAATGGGCAAATTTCCCGGGTACTTGTAATTATTTCCCTTCGGCAACTAAAACCTTATTATTTCTGAAATCGGTTGGTGAAAATGAGGTGTGTTTTTTAAAAAAATTGCTAAAATAAGCCGCGTCATCAAAGCCCAATTCATAAGTAATTTCCTTAGCCGATTTATCGGTATAATACAATAGGCGCTTCGCCTCAATAATCAAACGCTCTTGTATCACCTGTAAAGGCGTCTTATGGTTATACAGGGCAAAAAGGTTGGAAAGCGTTTTAGGCGATTTATTTAACTGCTGCGCATAATAAGCCACGGTATGGTGTTCACGGTAATTATTCTCCACCAACAAATTAAACTTACGAATGGTACCAAATTTTTCATCGGCCAAAACTTCACGAGGCCCGCTGTGCGCCTTGGCAAGGCGCGTCACGATAATGATAAGCCGCTTCAACAGCATCCGGAGCATGTCTATCTGTATATTATCTGCTGTTTCAAATTCTTCAATGAAAATATCCAGCAGGCGCTGTAATTTAAACTGCATGGCTTCATCAAGGGTAACAAATACCTGGTCGGAGCTACCATAAAACAGGAAGCCTACGCAGCTTACTTCTTCGTCATGATCAACAATGCAATAAAAATCGCGGTTAAACTGCCAGGCTACTATATCTTCAGGCCGCTCAAAACGGAAAGATTGGTTAACCATTAGGGGCAGAACGGTGTTGGGCTGAAAATCATAATCCACCTCATCAATGGTTACAGTTTGCTTTTCGCCACGGTTCCAGGCTATGGTAAGGTATTTATGCTGACGATCGCGGGTAAAAAACATCCTGTCGAAATGTTTTTCATTGATAAGCAGCAGCAGATCGCCGCCTGTAGATTGTTCTGTAGCTGATAGTTTCATTTTGCGCAAACGCAAAGATATTTAAAAGTAATAATTAAGCGCTCACCACCATCGGTTTATCGCAGCCGGATGACCAATCGTGCTGAACATTGGTCATAAGTAACGCATTGTCAAACGTTACTGAACCCTTCGGAAAAATGCTTTCATCTTCAAAAAAGCTTGATTTAACAGCACTCACTTCGAGCGCCTGTACTTTCCAGTTATCGGTATATAACACTAACCCTTCATACTTATTGCCATTGGGTGAATATCCCGTTGCCCCGGCCTTAAAGAAATCAGAAGCTACATCAAGCGTCCCGAATATCGAACCCGGATTGAGTTCATCAGCAACTTTTGCATCCACACTAATCACCGTTCCGTCCGAACTGGTGAAAGCCACGTGATATTGGTCGTCGTGCTCATTAACGTCAAATTTGGCCTGGTGATGTCTGCCGGGGAATACCCTGCCACCTGCAATCGTATTAAATAAGGACGAGGTATCCCGTCGAGGTATATAAACTCCTTCTTTCAATTCCCCGTTTTCCTCCCATTGTACGGCTATTCGATGTGCGCCATTTTCCGAACCTACGCCTAAAAAAGCAGGCATACCTTTAGGGCGAACCTGCTTAAGCCTGATCAAACAGATCCCTGCTATAGCTTTGCCGTTAACAAGCTTGGGAGTAAAGGGCGGCGGCACTATTTTTTGCTATGTCCGCATCCGCGGTAAAGTTCACTAATATGCGCCTGTCAATTATGCCGGTAATTTTCGGAATCTTCATATGATAAATTTATAATGATTTTTCAGCGTTCGGATAACCCAGGACAAATTATACTGTCAAATTTGCTCCTCTTCTATTCACAGTACATTAACAACCGCTTAACATACTTCATCAAACATTCATTCAAAAAAAGATATTGCATTCTAATTGCCTTCTAATATCAAAGGCGATTACCCTACTAATTTAAGAATGACTATTACCCAATTTCTCGACCGGCATCAGGATGCTGTGCAAGTTGCTTTATATGCTTTAATCATATGCTCATTATGGCTGATGGAAGTTGTTTTTTCATCAGGTATTTCGGTAAAAAAACGCTGGCAACATAACAAAACCAACCTCCTGTTCATTTTTACCGCTCTCCCTATCCAGCTATTACTTACTACCATTGTTTTAATCATAGTAGGCTGGACCAATACACATCATTGGGGATTGATCAATTACATACCCGGTCATCACAATAAGTGGGTTTATTACATCAGCCTTTTCATGCTGCTTGACCTTTGCGAATACGTTTATCACGTGGTAATGCACAAAATAGATCCCCTTTGGAAATTTCACCTCGTACATCACAGTGATCTTCACGTCGACGTTTCAACCACAGTACGTGAACATCCCGGCGAAACCTGTGTGCGCACCTGTTGCTTAATGCTTTGGGTATTTATTTGCGGCCCGGCAATTGGCGTTTTGGTATTGAGGCAAACTTTTCAATCATTATTTAATATCCTGGCCCATACCGAGTTCAGGTTACCACAACGTGTTAACAAAATTGTTGGCCTGATTTTTATAACCCCTAACCTGCACCATGTACACCATCATTATCAACTACCACATACCGACCGTAATTATGGTGATGTATTAAGCATCTGGGACAGGCTTTTCGGTACTTTTGGCGAACTTGAACAGGAAGATATCCGCTTTGGCATTGATACCCATATGGATAAAGAAAGAACCGGCAAGTTTGTGAACATTCTTAAAATACCATTTCAAAAGCTGGAACGGCCAAACGGGCATCAGAATTAACGTTTAACCGGGGCAATCGTTTAACCGGGGGCAATCGTTTACTCCCCATCCTCTCCAAAATCTTCCATTACACCAAAATATTCTTCCCATTCCGGGTCGTCAATAACCGTGATATTAATCGGGAGTTCATCAAATTCGGATAAAGCATCGTTTAACCTGTCGCCTGCTTCATCAATATCTGTGGTATACCAGGCCCACCAGCGTTCGTTTTCGCCGGTAAATACGAAGGCCAGTATGCTTTGATGATCATCTTCAAGCAGATCGACTAAAGCATCCTCTACCTGTTCCATCAGCAACATTTCATCAGCCGAAGGCAATAATGACGGATCAAATGATTCATAGTTCCAGGTTACATCCATCCGCTGCAGGTAAACACCGGTTTCAAAAAGTTTGATAAATTGGGTCTGTAGCGGACCAGCAACGGAATATCATCGTCGGATACGGCTTCAACCGATACCCAGGTATCGTCTAAGATCATAGGTTGTATTTTAGGCTGAAGTTATAAAAAAACCGGGGAAGAGATACTTGAAATCACTGCAGACTAACGATATTCTTTAAAAACCGTTACGAAGCTTCAAACGCTTCGTAACGATTGATATATTGACATGTTTATAGTTGATTTATTGCACCTCAAACTCCTTCTTAAGTTTAATGTCAACTGATGAACTACCTATCATAACTTCAAATTTACCGGGTTCTACAGTCCAATTCATATTTTTATCCAACAGGGCCAAATCATCAGGGTGCAAGGTAAACTGTACTGTTTTCTTCTCGCCGGGATTTAGTGTAATGCGATCAAAGCCACGCAGATCGTACTCGTAAGTAGTAACGCTGCTCACCTCATCCTTAAGGTAAAGCTGCACCACATCATCGCCTTTGCGCTGCCCGGTATTGGTTACATCAACGCTAACCTGTATAAGTCCCTGAGAATTGCCTTTTTCGGGCGATACCTGCAGGTTGCTGTACTCAAATGTGGTGTAGCTTAACCCGTAACCATAAGGGTACAAAGCTCCTTTCACACTTGTTTTACCCCAGCTGTTCTGTCCGCCCTGCTCTGCCTGTGACGATGGTTTAAAAGGGAAGTTATATTCCAGTTGACCTGTTGTTTTTGGGAAAGTGATCGGCAATCTTCCACCGGGATTATTATCGCCAAATAAGGTTTCGGCAATCACCTGCCCGCTTTGTACGCTCGGAAACCAGGCTTCCAGTATGGCCGGCACGTATTTATTTTCCCAGTTGATGGTAAGCGGCTGCCCGTTGATCATCACCATTACCACAGGTTTTCCGGTAGCCTGCAAAGCCTGGATCAACTTCAATTGCCTGCCCGGCAGGTTTAAACCCGTACGCGATAAACTTTCGCCAACACGGTCAACATCCTCGCCTACCACAGCAATCACAATATCCGATTGTTTAGCCTGTGCAACCGCCGAATCAATGCCCGCCTGCTCCTGGGCGGTTAGCGGGGTTTCAATAATTTCGCTCTCCGGCCAGGTAGCATCAATCATGTCACAGCCTTTAGCATAGCTTACTTTGGCATCGCTGCCTACGTAATTTTTAACGCCGTCAAACACTGTAATAACCGGGTTATGCGATGGACCATACCTGCTCACAGCATAGTTAGTTTCCTTAGCCAGCGGACCAGTTACCAGGATATTAGGATATTTCTTTTTATCCAACGGCAGCAGATTGCCTGCATTTTTCAGCAATACCATCGACTCGCGGTTCATTTTCAGGCTCATGGCTTTATCTGCATCGATGTGCACTATTTTATCGGCAGCTTTAGGATCTTTAACATAAGGGCTATCAAACAAACCTAACCTGAATTTCACTTTCAATACCTCGCCAACACGGGTATCAATGATCTTCATGGAGATGCGATTTTCTTTGATCAGCTCGCGCAAAGGCATAATAAAGGTTTGCGGCATAGTGAAATTTGTACGCACGTTAAGGCCAGCCTCAACAGCCTGCCTTACAGCTTCCTTGTAATCGGCAGCAACATGATGTTTTGAATAGAGAAACTCAACAGCCTCACTATCGCTTACCACATAGCCATTAAAGCCAAATTGCTGACGTAAAAGCTGCGTAAGGAAGTAATAGCTGCCAGTTATTGGTACGCCGTCCCAATCATTATAACTGCTCATTACCCCCATTGGATGCGCCTCCTGGATCACCCTGCGGAAGGGATACAAATATAGTTGGTGCATTTCGCGCGGAGCGACATGCGGATCGGTACGGGCACTGCCATCACGGCCTCCTTTAGGCACGCTGTACACAGCAAAGTGCTTAAGGGTTGACGCTACGCCGCCTTCCTGGATGCCCAGCACCATCTGCTTGCCCATTTCGGCAATGTGAAAAGGGTCTTCGCCATAACATTCAACCACACGGCCCCAGCGCTGGTCGCGGGCGGGGTCAAGTATGGGGGCGTAAACATTGGTATACCCCAGCGCTTTGGCTTCGCGGCCAACGGTTTTACCCGCCTGGTATACCAGTTCCTTATCAAAAGTACTACCTATGGATATTGGCGCGGGTAATGGCGTGGCCCTATCGTGGTTAAGGCCATGGATACCCTCGTTGGTAAAATCAACCGGGATCCCTAAACGTGTTTCTTCAACAAACCATTTTTGAATGGTGTTAATAGCAGCAGCGTGCTTGCTAAACGGATATGAATATTGTGTAGGCGCATCATCAGTATGCGAAGTAAGATTATTCAGTTCTTCATCAATATTGGCTATGCCATCTTTCCACACTTCATTTTTCCAGTTAGGGACGGGCATTTCGTCCTTTAACACACGCTTATAACCATAAAGGGTAGCCATTTGGCAGGTTTTCTCTTCAACGGTCATCTGACTTACCAGGTCGGCTACACGCTTATCAATCGGTTGTGACGGGTCTTCGAATACATCCATTTTACCGTTCTTGTTAAAATCTATCCAGCCTTTATGATAGATGTTATTTTGCTGTGCCGAGGCTGCCAGGCTAAAGCTAATGGATAAAGCAGATGCCACAAATACCCGCGGCAGATAATAGTTAATTCTCATGTGGTTATATTGGGTTGGAATTTCAAATATATAAACCTGTGTGGGCGCAGCCATGCCGGAGCCGTATATTTTAACTATATCGTTTGAGTGAAGAGGTTTACACCTGTCACTTGCATAGTCACAACCTTTATATATTACATTTAACTCTTAAATGAGCTTAAAGTAACCTGTAGCCCTAATTTCACAGGCACTCATCCAGCCTGGCATTTGCGAACCTTCTAATTTTAACGCTAATCATTTATAGCATCTGCCGGAAAGGCCGCGAAAAGCTTTCATAGTATCGGCAGGAAAAAATTCTACGATTCAGATTTAACTATCAACTCCTGCACGATAAAAATGTTTTTAGCTTAATGATAAGGTTTTGTTAAATTTTACCGGCCGGCTAATACTTTAACGACGTCTTAAAAAAGCCGACAGCCAAACTGTCCATCTGTGAATGAATGGTATGCCTGTTAACTGAAGGATCATCGGTAAAGTATATCGGGGCTTCCTTTTTTATAGCGTCAATGGCCTCGCCAAGCATTACGTAATGGCCTACCTTACCGGGCAGCTCTTTGTATTTTGATTTACCGATTAGCTGATGATAATGCCTTGCATTGGTTTTAACCGGGGCTATGCTATCACTTTGTGAGCCTACAATACACAAGGCGCCTTTAATATCAGCTACCTGCTCTTTACGGGTAAAGCCAAAGCCTAAGGCAGGCGATATGGAAAAGAATGCTTTGATCCGGTTATCTTTTAGCGGGGGCACATGTTTGGAATCGGCGATCATGGAGCTATCGTCCAGTAATTTTACTAAGCCCGGAAATTCAGGGATCTCCAGCTCTTTGCGGCCTGTGGTTTTATAATAATTGCGGGCCTGTTCAAAATCGAGCTTTGCACCGGCAAGAGCGATCATGGTGTAGCCTCCAAATGAAAAACCGGTTGCCCCTATTTTTTGCTGATCGATAAGCGGGCCAACTTCGGGGTTATTCAGTAAGGATGTAAGGGCGAAGCTGATATCCAGCGGGCGTTCCCATGGCTTAACAAATTCAAGAGGAATTTTATGATCATACGTATTGCCGTAATGATCGACAGCAGCAACTATACAACCGCTGTTTGCTATGGCCTGGGCCAGCCACTCCAAAGTTAACCGGCCGCCGCCTGTACCATGAGAGAGCAGGATAAGCGGCAGTTTATTTGCCGAAAGCTTACCATTACGAACTGTTGGCTGTCGTAAAAAGGGCGAAAAGTGCTTATCAGCAGCCTTCAATGTATCACCAGTTGGATACCAGATTTCCGTTACCACCGGGCGGTTATTACGGCTTTCATCTTTAAAATTGAGGGTGCGTTCGCCTAAGTTTTGGGCAATCGCAAGATGGCCTGACAGCAAAATTATAATCATGGTGAAGGTTTGTTTCCACATAATGTTTAGCGTTTATATCACAAAACAAGACATTTAATGAGTCAAAAAGATTGACAATAGTCAATAAATCACTTTTTTGATTTAAGGCGACTCAGGGTCTCCTGCGAGATGCCAAGGTAATCAGCAACTATTTTATTGGGCAGTCTTTTAATGATTTCGGGCTGGGTTTGCATCAGGATATTATAACGGGCTTTTGAATCCATAGTGATAAGGCTTTCTATCCGCTGGATGGATGCGATATAATCAAGCTCGAGACCCGTACGGTACATAGTTTCAAAACCGGGAATCTCCTGAAGGAGCAGGTCGCGATCCGCATAGCTCAGCACCAATAGTTCGGACGACTCCGGACTTTGAATAGATGCAACAGAGGGTTCTTTCAGTATAAAACTCGGGAATGCGGTCCCCATGCGCCCTTCAAATATCAGGAACCGGGTTGATTCATTGCCGTCATTATCAGTTAAGAATACCCTAAGGCATCCTTTTACCACAAAATACAAATGTTTTGCGATGCTCCCCTTTTCAACCAGCACCTCGTTTCGTTTGGTAAAACGGGTTTTAAAACAATTAGCAATCAGCCGCTCATGTTCAGGCGAGAGGATTAATTTACCTTCAAGATGTTGTTTTAAAGCAGGATGCATAGCTGCAATTTATGCAGTTAGCATCGGGTTGACAAATTCCGGATTATTTTAAACTGTGAAGACTTATGAAGTTTTAGAAACTTCGTAAGTCTGGGTCTGCAACATATAAGGGATAAGCACAGTGTGCTGCTAAGTAAGCAGCTTATTATACAAGCTGTAATTTTCGTTATCGAAGCAGACAAATATCACTTTCTCAACTACCTCGTTATCTGCCAAAAAATCTCTAACCGTTTTAACAGCGATTGCCGCAGCCCTATCCTTGGGAAAATGATAAATACCAGTACTGATATTAGGAAAAGCTATGATATGCACGTCGTTTTCTGCCGCAAGCTTCAAACTATTTAAATAAGCGGATTGCAACAGTTCTGTCCTCACCTCTTTTACCACTATTGTAAACGGGGCCAACCGTGTGGACCACGTATTTAGCCGGCAACTTACCGCCGGTTGTAATCACAGCCTGCCCGGTCTTGCAGCCGCCCTGCCGGGCTACTATCTTACGGCAATCTTCCAGGATCTCCGGCCCGCCGGCACGATGGATAGCACCGTCAACACCGCCGCCGCCCATGAGCGAGGTGTTTGCCGCGTTTACAATGGCATCAGCTTTAATTTTTGTGATATCGCCCTGTACCAGTTCAATAGTACCCATAACATTTTAGATTTACAGCTGATAACAAACAGGAAAGTGTTTTGCTTTTAGAAATACAGTTGTACCATTTTGCGCCAGTAACGGGCGCGGTGTGCTTCCTCATGCCAGATATACAGGCTGTTTTGGATACCTTTGCTGGCCAGTACGGTGCTTAGGTATTTATTATCTTCCAAAAATGCATCCTCCTCGCCCACCGCCAGGATAATTTGAAGGCGTTTGATCTGGTCAATAATTTCGGGGCTATGCAGGTTATTTAAAAACTGGTTGGGCATGTTGAAATACACATTCTCATCGCGGTAGCCATCTAACAGGTCGCGGAAATTGCCCATAGCCTGTGTAATGTCATAACGGCCGCTCATACCCACTACCTTCACAAATACCGACGGATGTTTAAATGCAATATTAACCGCATGATAAGCCCCCATGCTGCAACCCGCCGAAATAATTGAACCGGCGGCATTAAGTGTTTTCATCAACGGCACCACCTCCTGCAAAATATACTGTTCATAATGCAGGTGCCTTTCCATGCGATGGTAAGGATGACTGAACTCATTATAAAAGCTTTCCCGGTCGATGCTATCCACACAGTAGACCTGCAGGTGACCCGCCTCAATTTTACTGCGTAAGGCTTCAATTACTTTCCAGTCTTCATAGTCATAAAACCGGGCTGTACGGGTGGGAAAAAATAAGACAGAGGCGCCCGCATGGCCAAAAACCAGCAATTCCATATTACGCTGAAGCGACGGACTGAACCACTTGTGGTACTCTCTTTTCATCTTTTAAACCGCTGAAAGATGACAAATGCGTGTAAACCCTATATTAAGCTAATTTGATACTTTGCGGCATTCGCTGTAAAACTGCGTTTTTCCACAAAGCGTAACCGGCGCTGCTCAAGTGCAAACCATCTTTATCATAATATTCACGTATTGGTTTACCAGAAGCATCTATCATCTGATTAAATATATTGATGAACTGCCAGTTTTTATGGCGGTGTATTATCTCGTTTTCAATTAAGCTATTGGTGTACCTGTACTTTTCAACAATAGGCCAGCGGGCAAGGCTTGGCTTAAGCGATATATAATAGCAGGGAATATTACCAAAAAGCCGCTCAACCTCAACAGTGAGCTGCTTAAAAAATATAAAAACTTCCTCGGGATTGCGGCCATCGCCGAGATCATTATCGCCCGCATAAACTACAATGGATTCTGGATTATAGGAATGCATTATACGTTCAAAAAACCATACGCAAGCAGCCAGTGTAGAACCGCCAAAGCCAAGGTTAACAGGTTGCATGTCATCAAAATCAGCATCAAGCGTATTCCACAAACGAATGGATGAGCTTCCATAAAAAATTACCCGCGGCACATAATCAAGCTTGGTTCGCTTAATTTCCAGCTGCTTCACATCCTCTTCGTACCAGATCATATTCTTTTATAGTAGGGCCGTATTAATTTAAGCGCTAAAGATAATACAATAGCCCCAACTTAATATAACGATGATAAAACAATGGTATTAAAAATGTAAAAATGACTATTATTCTGCCGCTTCTTCACCTTTGGTGCCCAGCTCAACAATATCACCCTCTTTAAAAAGAATAGCCTGCAGCGTAGTACGCCATACCGGTTTTTTGCGCAGCAAAAACTCCAGGTCCATACCAAAGTGCTTAAATTCCTCTTGCTGTGCGTTTTGCATAATGGCCTTGGCCTGGTTATCTTTTTCGACAGAAATCCGCTGTTCGTACCAGTTTATAGCCTCAGCCTCTTCGGTTAATGAAACTATCATTCGGGCAAAGGTGCGGGTTTCGTCGGATAGTTCATTTGCCGGCTCGTGATATTGATCAAATGACATAATACTTTTTTAAGGAGATAAGTATTATGTAAACGCTTTTGTTTTAAGGTGTAAGTATTTAGAATGGTTATTAACCCACGTGTTTCCTGATTTTGATATTAACCAGTTTGGATGTGGGCGTATTACTTTGTTCGGCAACGCTGTTGATAGGGACCAGCACATTGGCTTCGGGGTAATAGGTAGCTGTATTCCCTTCGGGAATGTTGTAGGGTACAACTACAAACAACCTCGCTACCCGCTCAACACCATCATCATAATTAAACAGATCAACTTTTTCCTCCGCTCTAAAACCGGCATTTTTCATGTCGTTTTCGTTCATCAAAATTACCCGGCGCTCATTGTGAATGCCCCGGTAGCGGTCGTCAAGGCCATATATGGTGGTGTTAAACTGATCATGGCTGCGGATAGTGGCCATATGGTATTCTGTCGGCAGCCAGTTCATGCTTCGGCAACGGGGCGATATTGAAAGGCACAACAGCTCCATTTTTTTCGGTGATAAACTTACCCTCCCGCGCAGCATTGGGCAGGTAAAAACCACCTGGCAAACGTACCTTTTGGTTATAATCCTCACAGCCCGGAATAACCTTGGCTATCGCGTCGCGCACTGCATCATAGCTTTGTGAGTACTTATCCCAGTCGACAAAGGCGCGATTACCTAATGTGGCTTTAGCGAGATTACAAATGATCTGGTTCTCGTTCATCAGATGTTCAGATACCGGCTTCAGCATCCCTTTTGACATCTGGACAACCCCC
Source organism: Mucilaginibacter sp. P25 (assembly GCF_050859465.1). NCBI lineage: Bacteria > Pseudomonadati > Bacteroidota > Sphingobacteriia > Sphingobacteriales > Sphingobacteriaceae > Mucilaginibacter > Mucilaginibacter sp. P25. The sequence goes on from NZ_CP193937.1 coordinate 5,980,680, forward strand.
ATAGAGTTTTCGCAGCTTATAAACTGCTCCTCGCCATTTACAACGTCTTTATCACTTCGTGATAGTGTTGGCAGGATCAAAGCTTCCTCACCATGAACCAGATGACTGCGGTTTAATTTGGTTGATACATGTACCGACAGCTTAAGTTTACGCATGGCCTGTGCCGTAAACAGGGTATCCGGTGTAGCCGAAAGGAAATTGCCGCCCATGGCAAAAAACACTTTAAGTTTGTCCTCGTCCATAGCTTTAATAGATTCAACAACATCATAGCCATGCCCCCGCGGCGGTTCAAAACCAAAAACTTCCCTGAGTTTATCCAACTGCTTCGGTTTTGGCTTATCCCAAATCATCATGGTACGGTTACCCTGCACATTGCTATGGCCACGCACGGGACACAAACCTGCACCAGGTTTGCCAATAGCGCCTTTAAGCATGGCCAGGTTCACAATTTCTTTTACGGTATCCACTCCGTTTTTATGCTGGGTGATGCCCATAGCCCAGCAAATGATGATGCGGCTTTTATTTTTAATCAGATCAACCGCCTGCTCAATTTCATTCACTGTTAAACCGGCGGCTTTAGCCAGGTCATCAATCTTGTATTGGTTCAGGCTGTCTAAAAAGGCAACGTAACCAGTAGTGTTCTTTTTAATAAATTCATGATCGAAGACACTGCCGGAATTTTCCCGCTCGGCTTCATATAGCAGTTTTTCCATGGCTTTTAGCAAAGCCATATCACCGTTTATTTTTACCTGCAGGTACAGATCGGCTAATTGCGTTTTGATACCTAAAATGCCTTTTACCGTTTGTGGGTTTTTAAAACCCATTAAACCAGCCTCGTGCAAGGGGTTTACCGCAATGATCTTTGAGCCTTTCTGCTTGGCCTTTTCAAGCGCGCTAAGCATCCGGGGATGATTGGTACCAGGGTTTTGCCCCATGATAATGATTACATCGGTATCGTAAAAATCATTAAGGGTGACTGTCCCCTTGCCAATGCCAATGGTATCTGCAAGGCCAACGCCAGTACTTTCATGGCACATATTGGAGCAATCGGGCATGTTATTGGTACCAAACTCGCGCACAAATAGCTGGTACGTAAATGAAGCCTCGTTACTGGTACGGCCGGATGTATAAAATGCAGCTTCATCAGGCGATGCCAAAGCGTTGAGCTCATCTGCTATCTTTTTAAAAGCAAAATCCCAGCTTACCGGTGTGTAATGTGTAGCTCCTTTGGCCAGATATACTGGTTGGGCTATGCGTCCCTTCTTCCCTATCTCATAATCGTTAAGTTTGGCAAGATCCGCTACCGAATTTTCAGCAAAAAAATCACCAGTGAGCTTTTTGGTAGTAGCTTCTTCGGCAAGCGCTTTGGCTCCATTTTCACAATATTCGGCGATGGGAGAACGGTCGTCATCCGGGTCGGGCCAGGCACAGCCAGAGCAATCAAAGCCGCTCTTTTTGTTCATATGAAACAAACCCTCCATACCTCTTGCCAAACCAGTTTCCTTTAATATATCAACCATAGCCACTGTTACAGCAGGGATACCCGCCGCCCAGTCTTTTGGATGTGTTATTTTCAGGTCGAGCAATTCCTCAGGATTCTCTGCTGCCGGTCCTTTTTCTGCTTGCTTGCTCATGGCTTTTTAGCTGCTAAAGGATTAGGATAATTATCGCTCTGATCTTCGGCGACTTCATCCAAACACGTAAAATCTTTTTCAACCAGTAAATTCAAACTGCCGTGTTTACCTTCATAACCTACCTTATCGTCGTCGGCAAAGCCGGTGGCCACAGCTTTTGGCACATATAGTGTTATGGCATTCTCCTTATAGGTTGCCGAAAGATGCTCATCATCAACCAGTCTCAAAGCATAAATAAGCTGCTGACTGCCAAAATCGACGGTTTCCTGAACATAACCTTCTTCGGCCAGTTTGGCTACATCGGTTTTAGTGAGCCTGTATCTTAGTGAATTACCTTTTATCCTTATTTTCATTGGTATCAATCAGTTTACGCCGATGGCGCCGTTAGTACGGCCTCATCGGGGACCATTAACCGGTGCGCGCCCGCGTAAATATTAAAGCGCTCATCGCGTAAAAAGCCAATTAGTGTAATATTAAATTCGTTAGCCAGTTCTATAGCCAGGCTTGACGGTGCACCTACTGCCGCAATAATACTGATGCCGGCCATCGCGGCCTTTTGAATAAGCTCAAAACTTGCCCTGCCGCTAAGTAACAATACTGTTTGCTGCAACGGCAACCAGTTATACATCATAGCAGCACCTATCAGCTTATCTAAAGCATTATGCCTGCCTACGTCTTCCCTCAATAATAACAACTCACCTAAAGGAGTAAACAAAGCCGATGCATGCAAACCACCCGTATCATCAAATACACGCTGGTGCCCGCGCAAAATCTTCGGCAACTGATTAAGTACCAAACTGTGGATCACATTGCCATCATCTGACCCGGCGGCAAAATTGCTTACCGTGCGAATAGCGTCGATAGAACCCTTGCCACACACACCGCAACTGCTGGTGGTATAAAAATTACGTTCAGTATTTTGAAGATGTGGTATCACACCTTGTTCAAGTGTTACCAGCATGGTATTCTCCTTGTTTTCGGCACAGGCGATAAAGCTGTGTTTTGCCGACTTTATCTCATCTGCATTTTTAATAATGCCTTCGGTAAAAAGGAAACCGGTTGCCAGTTCGGCATCATGCCCGGGGGTACGCATAGTTACAGAGATATTACGTAGCTCCCTGCCATCTGCAGGGCCATATTCCAGTTTAATTTCAAGTGGTTCTTCAATGGCTACGCTATCCTCCTCCCGTGCGCTTCGGTTAGCGTTAACTTTTACAACCGGGATATGAATAACTGATGGAGAAGACATATTCAAAGATACAATTTATGGAATAGTTTGTTTATGCAAGTTTATATGCAGAAGGCCAGCTTAAGTCCCTTCGTTTGAATTGTTTTTGAGGCAAGCGTCTGCAAAACAGCCGTTAACTTAGGCTGGCAAGGAGTTAACAGGGTTAACAGAAATTCGAACTATTTTACATTACTTAGTTGACAACCAATTAATTACATAAAAAACAGTATTAACACATGTAAACCCCGGCAAGGTTAATCCTCCACACTTATTTTTTTGTTTAGGTTAAAGCGCCGACGCCTGAACCCGCATAGTGAACTTACATATGTTGATTTGTTAAATTTAAACCTGTTGCTCGTTTTGTAAGCTAATTTGAATATTTTTGAGATATGAAGATCAACATACTGGCTTTTGGAGTGGCTAAGGAGATATTTGGAAGCAGCGAAGTTAGCCTGGAAATGACCAACGATGCTACTATCTCCAATTTAAAATATCTGCTTGAGCAACAATATCCGCGTTTAAAACAGCTATCATCATACATGCTGGCTGTTAACAACGAATATGCCCTGCCCGGTGATACCATTCACGAACGTGACGAAATTGCGATTATTCCGCCGGTAAGCGGGGGATAGATCAGTTTGCAGTTTTTAAGTAGCAGTGGCAGTAAACTTTTTTAGCGGCAGTTTGCAGTAGTATTTAATAACTGATCCTTAATTTCATTAATATTAAACAATCAATTTAATATAGCAATGGCCATCAGAAGCGCTACGCTTGCCGATCATACTGCAATATCAAACCTGCTAACGCAATTGGGCTATCCTGGCACTGAAGATTTTTTGCCGGAAAACCTTGAAAAGATGTTGCGACAATCTTCTTCGCAGGTTTTGGTCTATGAAAGTGAAGGTGCGGTTGCAGGTTTTATCGCCATTGATTTTTTAACACAGCTGGTAGTTAAAGGTGATTTTATTCGCATCAGTTGTTTTTCTGTTGATGAAAACACCCGGGGCAAAGGTATTGGCAAGTCGCTTGAGGATTATATTACCGAACTTGGCAAAGAATGTAATGCCGACAGAATAGAGGTACACTGCCATACACGCAGGACTGATGCCCACCGGTTTTATTACAGGCAGGGTTATACCGAATCGCCCAAATACCTCATGAAATCATTGGTAGATAAAATATAGATTTGCATTGCTATGAATACACAGATCCTCTTATCGGCCCAAACACTGGATATTCAATCGTGTATTGATTGGATCATGTCACCCGAATCCGGGGGATAGACGTGTTTATTGGTACCGTTCGTAATGCAACCAAAGGGAAAAAGTTTTAAGGCTCGATTTTGAAGCTTATGAGCCCATGGCTATCAGCGAGATGAACAAAATTGCCGCCCAGGCCTTTGAACGCTGGCCCATTCAAAAAATACTGATCCACCACCGTACCGGATTGCTGCAGGTTGGCGAGGTGCCGGTTGTTATTGCAGTTTCAGCAGCGCACCGTGATGCTGCCTTTGACGCATGCAGGTATATTATCGATACACTTAAACAAACCGTCCCTATTTGGAAAAAAGAAAGCTTTGAGGACGGCGATGTTTGGGTGGCAGCACATCCTTAGGATTTCGGATTTGGGATGTTCGATTTTGGATTTTTCATTTAAAAAAACTGTGTGCCGTTGTTGGTGTTGTCACCAACAACTTTACGCCATGCAATTGCCAATATTTATGATCTTAGCCGATGATTGTTGGTGACAACACCAACAACAGCACGGTGACAACACCGCCAACATCACAATAAAAAAATCCGAAATCGAAATTCCGAAATCCGAAATCATCTATCCAACCTTGTACTCTTCCAATCCACCTTCCAACGAAAATACATCTGCATCGGGAATCATTTTGAGAATTAGTTTTACCGCCTCGTCGCTTCGTTTGCCCGATGAGCAGTAAAGGACTTTGGTATTAGGGCTGGTAAAATAGGCCAGGTACTCTTCTATTTCATCGAGCGGGATATGCGTACCGCCAATATCATAGGCTTCACGCTCCTGAATGGTACGCACGTCAATAAGTTCTATGGTATCATCCAAAAGGGTTCGTTTTTTTAGTTCATCAGCGTTGATGGTTGGAATGGTGATAGTTGTTTTTAACCTGCGGATATGCGTTTTTGTCACCGGGCCAATTTTAAAGATACGGCTTTGCATGCTTTGTGCGTCAAAGATCAGCACTTTTCCAGCCAATAATTCACCAGTTTTAGTGATGTACTTGATTACTTCGTTGGCTTGCATGCAGCCAATAATTCCGGCCAGGGTTGGTACCACCCCGCCTTCGGTACAATTAGGGATCTGGGTAGCATCTACCTCGGGAAACAGATCACGATAATTGGGCGAATTAAGCCCTTTAGCGTTGCTTACGTTCCAAACGGCAACCTGCCCTTCAAACTGGTAAATAGCACCGTAAACAAGGGGTTTACCTGCCAAAACACAGGCATCGTTGAGCAAATAACGGGTTTCAAAATTATCGGTACCATCCAGCGCAATGTCGTAATTGCTGATGACATCCATCACATTATCGGATGTTATTTTGATGGCATGAGGTACCAGCTTAATACCCGGATTTTGGGCCTGTAGGCGTGAACAGGCCACTTCAGCCTTATTTTCGCCTTCATCGGCCGGCGTGTATAATACCTGGCGATGCAGGTTGCTTACCGATACCTGGTCAAAATCGGCAATACCTAATGTGCCTATTCCAGTTGATGCCAGGTATTGTGCAGCCGGGCAGCCCAACCCTCCTGCCCCAACAACCAGTACGCGGGCTTGCTGCAATAATTGCTGGGCTCCCTCGCCAAAACCGGGCAGTGCTATCTGGCAGTTATATCGTTGTAAATCCTGATTCATTAGTAGCAACTATTGTATGGTGGATCATTGATTTTACTTTCTCCAATTCTTCAGGCGTGTTCACATTGGTAAGCGCCTCCTGTTGTGGGGCGTTTAACAATGTAATATCACTATTGATCAAAACCTTACGCGGGCATGAATACCCTTGCGCCAAAAACGATAGCAGTACAGGGTAGCTTTTAGGCTCCCATATGGCTATCAAAGGTTCCGGGAAATCGGTTACCGGACTGTGATAAGCCGTAGCCACCGACGAACTGTTCCGCCAGGCTACTAAATTGCGAAGGGTAGCTTCATCCATCAAAGGCAAATCGCAGGCTATGACCAGCCAGGCGGCATCCGGCTGTTCGCGAAAAGCGGAAAGAATAGCCCCGTAAGGCCCTAAACCAGCAAATGTATCCTCTATAACGGGATAAGCCGGGTCAATTTCCTGCTGCTGGCCGGGGCGACCGGAAATGTAAACCTCCCGGCAAAAGTTTTTGAGCAAATCGGCCATATAATACCGTTGCTGCTTGCCATGCCACGTGGCCGTACCTTTATCAAAACCCATTCGGGTACTTTTGCCCCCAGCCAATACCAGGCCGTTTAAAACAGGTTTGGCCTGTTTTAAAGCAGTCTCAAAAAAGCAACGATCCTTTCACGGTCATCTACTTTTAAAACGGGGATCTGCTGCCAGTGAGGGATAACCTCCTGTATAAAGCCCGGAATTTCGCTTGCATTATCGGCCAGCAGAAAAAGCTGAACGTTGTTGAGATGAGCTGTCCTTTTTTGCAGCGACGCTTCTTTATTACTATCGATGATAACTATCTGGCCATTGGCCTGCTGATGGTTACCATTAACCAATATCAGGTCGGCAAATGAAAATTGCTGTTTGAGCTGATAAGGATATACCGGGTTTTGATAATTGAATTGCTGATAGTTTACCTGGTCGGTATATTCGAGCGAGGCGCCGCTCACCAATCTGCCGGGCAGCAAAGTAATATCATCATTATGTGACATATCCACATAAGCACATTTATAAACCGGTGAAAGTGAACGGATCACATCATCGGCCAATAATTTGATCACGGTACAGGGGCCGCCCAGAATAGCCCACTCGTTACGGCCAAAGTTACCGGTTGAAGGCCTTGACAGCCTCGCGTGTTTTTTATGGGTGCCCGACGGCTGGTTATGATCTTTTAAAGTCACGTTTACCTCCTGTTTTTGAGATCAGTTTGGTTTCTTTTATCACTATATCATGGCTCATGGCCTTGCACATATCATAAATAGTAAGCGCCGCTATTGAAGCTCCTACCAACGCTTCCATTTCTACGCCTGTTTTGGCGGTAATGCTTGCAGTACAATCAACAACAACCTCCTGTTGTTCGTTGATATGTACGGCTACATTGCAATTATCTAAACCCAGCGGGTGGCAAAGCGGTATCAAATCGCCGGTTTTTTTGCCGCCATGATACCGGCAATAATAGCGGTTTGAAAAACAGGGCCTTTTTTACTCTGCAATTCATTCCCTGCTAAAAGTTCAAATACCTCTGCCGGCAAACTAACAATGCTACGCGCAGTAGCAGTACGGTATGTAACCTGTTTTTCAGTTACATCAACCATATTTGGATCGCCTTGTTTGTTTATGTGGGTTAACATCTTGAACCTTGATTTACTTGATTATAGGATTTAAGGATATTTGCATTTACAATTTACTTTTATTCAGTTTTCGATCTCTATCAGGGTAATCCCAAAATCCTACAAATCATGGTTAAACCTCCAAACTTTAAACACCTCTCCTGCTTTAAAATTATTCTTTTCAGGCGGAAGTTCTAAAAAAGCTTCGGTATCTGCTAAGTTAGCAAAATCGCCAGAACCATTTCCTTCAACAGGCGTAGCTATCAATTGGCCCAGCCCGTTACTTTGCAGTTTTACCTGCAGATAGTATTGTAAAGCCGGCTGAAATGTAAAATCTTTCCCTAATACCGCATATGTGGCGGCTTTTGCGGGCAAGCCCAGCGCTGTATTAAGCCATGTTAAAAAGTAACGGTGCAGGCACATAAATGTGGCTACCGGGTTACCCGGAAAAGCAAACACCAATGCACCGTTATTATGCCTGCCAAACCAAAAGGGTTTACCGGGCCGCTGGGCTACTTTATGAAACAACTTTTCAACCTTTAATTCTTCAAGCGCCCGGGGGATATAATCAAACTTCCCCATCGAAACACCGCCGCTTAGCAGCAGTACATCATAGTTTTGTAAACAGTATTGGATCTTTTCTTTAGTAACCGCGGGCTCATCGGGGATATGCAAAATATCAGCATCGGTACCATGTTGTTTTAAAACGGCCTTTACCATATAGCTGTTTGATTTGCGGATCTGGTACGGCAGCGGCGTTTCATGCACATCAACTAATTCATCTCCTGACGAAACTATTGCCACCCGCGGCATTTTTTTAACAAGCAGGTGGGTTTTACCTACTGATGCCGCCACACTAACGATCGCGGGGCTTACCACCTGTCCTGCCGATGATATAACATCATTTTGTTTTTTATCAAGGCCCTGCAAATGCAGGTTCTGCCCCTTTTTATGTCGCGGGTGTGTACGCTCGCCGACCCGGCGATGATCTCCACATCCTCGTAACGGATCACTGTATCAACCGAAGCGGGCAACACAGCACCGGTCATGATCTCGATGCATTCCTCGGCGCTGTCGATTTGAACCGGCTCGTCACCGGCTGCCTGGGTAGCTTTGATCCGGAAAATATTGATCCCACTTTCAATAGCTTCATATTTTACAGCTATACCATCCATGGTTACGCGGTTAAAAGGGGGCAGGTCGCGGTCGGCCTTCAGGTCTTCGGCCAGGGCACAGCCCAAAGCCTGTTCAAACGGGAAGCTTTGAGTACCATAATCCCTGATTTGTGCAAGCACCAGTTTTTCAGCTTCTTCAACCGTTGTCATATATATGTAGTTTAAAACTATCCGCCAATAGTGGCCATTGACTCGTGGATGCCTGTTTTGGCTACCCGTGCCCGCTCGGCTTCCCAGCCATCTGCCGGACGGTGGCCAAAAGCGGTTAACAAGGCATCCTCCAATACTTCATCAGAAGCTCCCGCGCGCATCAGATCTTTTAAATTGAGCACGCCATCATCATACAAACAGGTTTTTAACCCACCCTGAGGCGTTATGCGGATACGGTTACAGCTGCCGCAAAATGTACGCGAATAAGCGGCTATAATACCAATTGTACCTTTATGCCCCGGGACCTGATAATTGTATGAAGTGGAATAAGCCGGGTCATCCAGTTTCTTTATTTGCGGATATTTGCTTTTTATTTCATCTAAAATGCGAAGGTAATCCCAGTGCAACCCGTCGTATACATGGCCATCGCCGTTAAAAGGCATTTCTTCTATAAACCTGACACTTACAGGCAGCTCTTTGGCCAATTCAACCAGCGGGATAATGTCCTGAATGTTCTTGCCATCCATCACCACAGCATTGATCTTTACTTCCATATCATGGCTCAGCATGGCATCTAAGGCTGTCATCACACTGGCAAATTCTGTCGCGGCGGGTAATAGTAAAAAAGCGGTTGGCATCCAGCGTATCCAGGCTCAGGTTTATTGACCGTACACCTATCTTTTTTAATTCGGGCACATAAGGAGCTGTAAGTACGCCGTTAGTTGTAAGGCCCAGCTCTTTCAAACCATCCAGCCTGGATATAGCTGTGAGCAAATGCATAATATCTTTGCGTACAAAGGGCTCGCCCCCGGTAATACGGATTTTTTCGATACCCATTTTTACAAGCAAACTGCAACTGCGCAGCATTTCCTCATAGGTCATGAGCTCGGCACGTGAAAGCCAGTTCAACCCATCCTCAGGCATACAGTAAAAACAGCGCAGGTTGCACCTGTCTGTCACCGCGAGGCGCATATAGCTGATCTTCCGTCCATGATTATCTTTTAACAAAATGTAGCCTTTTTATCCTGTAAATTTAATTAATTAACAGCCATTACACCTTTAAGTTTATGCATGGCAATTGTAAAAATAAGCATTACCCCGCTTGGAGATGTTTACGAAATGTATTTTTATTTCCTTCCTCAGTGATATATCCGGTCTTAAATAAAATTACCAAAGCGTAACCGGGTTATACTCCTTTCGCAATACACACATAAAGCACAAAAAATCAATTTGTTATAAATGAACAGATCTAATTAAAACTTTCATTAAATTATTACCGTATTAAGGCAAGCATCCGCCCCAAAGAATTTATAAAAAGGAAGCCCCCTGAGCCTAAACAAACATAAAACGCAGGACCGGAAGCTACAAAATGGTAATGCATGATCATTAACCAGGCATTACAACAATAGTCATATCAACATCTAACGTAACAGTTATAAAAAATGACAGGGATTATTATTCTGGCAGCAGGCGCATCAAATCGTTTTGGCTCCCCCAAGCAAAACCAAATCTACCAGGGTAAAACCCTTTTACAGCGGGCGATTCAAACCGCGCTTACCTGCCTGAATTGCGAAAAAGTTATTGTGGTGTTAGGAGCCAATGAACAATTAATCCGTCCCAATATAGATGAACAAGCTGTAGGCGTTATTCACAATCCGCGTTGGGAAGAGGGAATGGGTTCGTCAATAAAAGTTGGTGTAGCCGAAATTTTGAGGCTTGAACCCGGCATAACTTCAATTATCCTGATGCTTTGCGATCAGCCATTTGTTGATTCATTCCTGATATCACAATTAATGGAAAAAAAGGAGGTTAATGACTGCGGTATTATTGCCTGCGGCTATCGTGATGTTTTGGGCGCGCCCGCTTTGTTCGATATAAAATATTTCCCTGAACTACTTGGCCTGCAGGGGGTAGAAGGTGCAAAAAAATCATCGAAGCACATACCGATGACGTTTTTATACTCCCTTTTCCGCTGGGCGCTATTGACATTGACACCGCCGATGATTTAGAAAGGCTTAACCAGGTAGGATAAGATCATTAAGCCGAAGCAACCAGTTTATTTACGCTGCGATATACAAACTCGTTAAAAATATGCCTGCGGGCAAACCGGCCGGGCGAATCAGCATTGATCAGTTTGATATAGACCGCTTTGGGCACTCCAAAATATTCATATACATTACCATCAAGAAAAGTAACTTTCAGTACCTGTTGCTTATACTCAAAATCGGCAATGTTTGATAACGTTGTGGTAGCTGTATAATCGGGCAAAGTTTGAGCACGGGTTTCAGGGGCAATACTTACCAAAAAATGATAAGCTTCAATAATTGTTTTACTCTTCTCTTCTGCCTCTGCCCTGTTGTCGTCCTGAAACCTGTCGGGATGCCAGGTTTTCATCATGCTTTTATAAACCGAACGTAACTCACTTAACTCCGCATTTTCGGTCACGTTCAGGAGTTTCCTGTAGTCGCCAATTTTTTTCATTGTTTATTTAATTCTTTTTTATTGTCGATGAAGGGATTACAGGCAAAAAAGCGCTCAGCACCACCATGAAAATAACGGCGCGAAGGTACACTTTTTTAATGAGGAAAAACAGGAAGTTTTATTTATTAAACAATGATGATATGGAGTAAATATTAGCTAAAACTTTTATTAACATTCAACTTAATTCGCTACCCTGTTTGCAGCTTCAATTTAGCAGCACAAATGAATAAAATACGGTGGCAGCTGTTTAAATTATAAACCGTATTTTTGCGGGCTATGAAGTTTCCCAAATTTGCCGATCTGATACTGTTTGAGAACGACGACGTTATTGTTGTAAACAAACCGCCTTTTATAAGTTCACTTGATGAACGGGGCGAAGGCAGCAGTGAGATCAGCATGTTAAGACTGGCTAAGACTTATTGGGACGATGCGCAGATCTGTCATCGCCTTGATAAAGAAACATCCGGCGCGCTTATTTTTGCAAAAAATCCCGAGGCTTACCGATCGATTTCCATTCAGTTTGAAAAGCGTAAAGTTAAAAAAGTATATCATGCGGTTATTGACGGTACGCATACTTTCGATAACCTGCTTGTTGATTTGCCTATATTAAATGTTGGCAAGGGCAGTGTAACCATTAGCAGGCAGGAAGGCAAGCGTGCCGAAACCTGGTTTCAGTCGTTAAAATATTATAAACATTATACTTTGGTTGAATGTCGCCCGGTTACAGGCCGTATGCACCAGATCAGGATCCACCTGGCTACACAAAGGGCCTCCATAGCCGGCGATGAGATGTATAAGGGCGAGCCTGTTTTTCTCTCCAAAATAAAGCGCAAATATCATTTAGGTAAAGATCAGGAAGAGCTGCCTATCATGAAGCGCTTTGCCCTGCATGCTTATGAAATAACATTTCGTATCAATCCCGAAACCGAAGTTACTATCCATGCTCCATATCCTAAAGACTTTGAAACGCTTTTGAAGCTGCTTGATAAGTTTGACAGTTAAAATTAAATGGTATAAAGTATTTGAAATTATCATACGCCAACGTATTTTTATGCTCCATGGCGCGTAGCTTAAAAAAATCCCTCTTCTGTATTTTGCTGATAATATCTGGCGTGAGCTATTCAAAAGCTGATCCATATGTATATCTTCCAGAAGACAGTCTTGTTCATTTTTTAAAGATCCAGAACAGGGATCTTCAGGATAAAAAACTGGTTAATTATATTAAGCTTCGCTTTCAGCAGGGGCCCGTAAATACGATCCCGCAGGGTAAAAATGAAGTTTATAAAGAGCTTGATAAATACGATGTGGGCGACAAGGAAGCTTTAAAATACTTTATTGAAAGCATTATTCAGAAACGCTTTTTAAAACTCCCCGAAGCTGAAACGGCTATGGTTAAAGCCATTAACCAGGCATCAAAAAACAAAGCCGATTTTTTGCTTTATTCGTTTATTAGCCATCTTGCTTTTATTCAAACAGATAAAGGCAACCCCATAGGCGCCATATACAGTTACGGTCTGGCTCAAAAACAAGCTTTAAAACTTAACGATCCGCTATTGCAGGTATTCTTGAATATCAATATATCCGATCTGTATTACAAACTCAACCTGTATAGTCAGTCATTATATTACCTTAACCAGGCATTTCATATTAAGGAAGAAAATAAGATAAAGGACGACAGATTTTACACGATAATAAGCTATAACAAGGCCGAAAACTTTTTCAGGACGAAAAACCTTGATTCGCTGCAGCGATGTCATGATGATTTAATGGGGCCAAACAACAAAAGTTATAAACTATTCAGCTATCAATATCGTACTGCCTATTATATATCGCTGTTAAAACATGATTATAACAAAGCCATAACACAAATCAAAAACCTTCAAAGGGACAAAAAATATGTACCTAACGATGTTGAGAAACAAAACCTGGCCGATGCTTTTTACCTGAACGGACAACCGGATTCGGCAAGCTCTATAGCTAACCAGCTGCTCGCGCTTCCATATTCTGATAATCACCCTGAAATAAAGCATCATCTTTATCAATTGCTTGGAAAAATAGCCCGGGACAGGGGCGATTACAAACTGGCTGTCGAGAATTTTGACCTTGCATTGAAACAATCAGAAGAAAGCCTGAATAATACCACACAGGTGGGCAATGTATCGGCGCAAATAAAAATTGATAAGATTGAAACCTCGTTTACCGATACTGCCGAAAAATACAGGCGCGAACGCCTTATTTTGATCCTCATCAGCATTACCACAGTTTTCATGTTTGCTGTTATTGCCCTGTTATACCGCAGCGCCAGGCAAAAACGGCACTATGAAAAATTATTATATGATACCAAAAAAACGAGCTGGCTTTTATCAACTCGCATGAGGTACGTAAACATCTTACCAATATATTAGGCCTCGTTGAGCTGATGAGCGAAAGCAAGGACAAAAAAGAGGAGTTTTTACAGGTTGAAAAGCATCTTTACGATTCGGCCACCAGGCTCGACGACGCTATTAAGAACATCTCAGAAAAATTAAGCGACTAAGTTCCTGTATCAATAATTTTTATCTCAGCCTTACCGGAAGAGGCAAGTATATCTGCTTGTATTAATACCTGCAAGGCTACCCCGTACACGCACATTTGCATTATTGATAAAAAACACCCCTTATTCATTCCCGAAAATATGAAATTGTTAAAAACACAGTTTTACAGACCCTTTTTTACAGGTTTACAGCTATAATTAACGTGTTATTGAAAAAAAATACAAAATTTCTTAACATTTGTAATGAATTTTGTAAAAATAATTTAAATTCGCCTTAATAATTATTGAGATTAATACAAAAACTATAATTAGAACCCCAACTTTACAAATTAATTAAAAAATGGCAACGAAACTCGAGTACATTTGGCTTGACGGCTATAAACCAACACAAAGCCTGCGTAGCAAAACAAAAATCGTTAAAGAATTTAGCGGAAAAGTAGAAGATTTAGATAACTGGAGCTTTGACGGTTCTTCAACTGAGCAGGCACCAGGTGGTTCATCTGATTGTATCTTAAAGCCAGTTTTTGTTGTTCCAGATCCGCAAAGAAAAAGCGCTTACTTAGTAATGTGCGAAGTATTAAGTGCTGATGGCAAACCACATGAATCAAACGGCCGTGCTACCATCGCTGATGATGATAATGATTTCTGGTTCGGTTTTGAGCAGGAATACTTCCTGTGGGATCCCGCAACAAACAAACCACTTGGTTTCCCTGCAGGTGGCTACCCTGGTCCGCAAGGCCCTTACTACTGTTCAGTAGGTGCAAACAATGCTTTCGGCCGCGAAATTGTTGAAGAACACTTAGACGTATGTTTAGAAGCAGGCTTAAACGTTGAAGGTATCAACGCTGAGGTTGCTGCCGGCCAATGGGAATTCCAGATCTTTGCTAAAGGTGCTAAAGAAGCTGGTGACCAGATCTGGGTTGCACGTTACTTATTGGAAAGAATTGGCGAAAAATACGGAGTTGCTGTTAACTGGCATTGCAAACCGCTTGGTCAATTAGACTGGAACGGTTCTGGTATGCACGCTAACTTCTCAAATACTACTTTACGTACTGCAAACAGCAAAGAAATTTTCACAGCTATCTGCGAGTCTTTCCGCCCTGCAGTTGCTGAGTGTATCGCTGTTTACGGTGCTGATAACGATCAGCGTTTAACCGGTAAACACGAAACAGCTTCTATCCATGACTTTAGCTATGGTGTATCTGACCGTGGTGCTTCTATCCGTATCCCTCTGTATGCTGTTGATCACAACTGGAGCGGTTACCTGGAAGATCGTCGTCCTAACTCAGCTGCCGATCCATACAAAGTTGCTGCTGTGATCATCAAAACTGTAAAATCAGCTAAGATTTAATCCCCCTAATAAATAGTTATTATTTTATCCCCCGGTTTATAAACCGGGGGATTTTTTTACAATCTGTTTGCCAACTACATATAGTTTTCAATCCAAGCATTAGCTTTATATATTTATGTTCAACTTTTATTTAAATGGCTGTTTAGCAGCATTATTTTGGGCAGAAGTATCTTTTAAATATTGGATATAGTCACCCGTGGTAACCTCATTATAAGCGGCTACAGGTAAATTATAAAGATACATCCAGCAATTTATGTCTCCATTATCAGTAAAAATATCAACCTTCTCCCTGATATATTCGTGATGATTGTACAATTCTCCTATTCCCTCATAATCATCAACTACTTTCAATATTGTTTCAGGGTCATCCATCATAAAAATACTACCGTAAATGTAGCGTTCTTCAGTATTACCGATCACAGCGCCGGGATACTGGCCAATATCATAAAGTCGCCCTCTTATTCTTCCGTCACCTATAAATTTACAGTGTTTATTTAGATACGCTGCAAACTCATTACCAGGCTGCAGCAATGTGCCATACACAAATAAAAATTGACTTGTTGTTTCCATAAATAACTCAAACAAAGGTAAACGCTATCGCGTATTATACACGCACAGGCTATTTTTTTATAGTTTAAGCCATAATAGCTATCTTGCTGCACCTTAACCGGCCATACTTTTATACCATGAACACAGAAGAGATCAAAGCATATATAGAACAGAATAATATCCAGAAAATAAAATTCGCCTTTGCCGATATTGATGGCATTTTACGCGGTAAGGTGATCCACCCTAAAAAATTTATTGATGGATTGCAAAGTGGCTATGGCTTTTGCGATGTGGTATTTGGCTGGGATAGCAGCGATGTTTGTTATGATAACGTACAGTTAACCGGCTGGCAAAGCGGTTACCCGGATAAACTTTGCCGTATTGACCTGTCGACCCTGCGTAATGTACCCTGGCAGGATGATATCCCCTTTTTTTAGCCGATTTCAGCAAATCCGACGGCAACGATCTGCCGGCTTGCCCTCGTAGCCTTCTCAAACATATCAAGGCCGAGTGTGAAGCAATGGGTTATCATGCCGAGTTTGCTCAGGAGTTTGAATGGTTCAATTTTAAAGAGACGCCGCAAACCCTTGTCGATAAAAAATTCACCAATATTGAACCACTTACACCGGGCATGTTCGGCTATTCTATACTACGCACATCTGAAAACAGCGATTTTTATTACGACCTATTTAACCTGCTTACTAAATTTAATATTCCAATAGAAGGGCTGCATACCGAAACTGGCCCGGGAGTATATGAAGCTGCTATACTTCATGATGAAGTTTTAGCTGCCGCAGATAAAGCAACGCTGTTTAAAACCGCAGTTAAAGAGATAGCCTATAAACACGGTATCATGGCATCATTCATGGCCAAATGGACCGAAACGCTGCCTGGCTGCAGTGGCCACATCCATCAAAGCCTGTGGACTAAAGACCAATCAAAGAACCTGTTTTACGATGCTAACGATGTGAACAAAATGAGCGACCTGCATAAGCATTACCTTGCAGGCCAGCTATATTGCATGCCTTACCTGTTGCCGATGTACGCGCCGACCATAAACAGTTATAAACGCCTTGTTGAAGGCGCCTGGGCGCCCACCACCATAACATGGGGTGTTGAAAACCGCACTACCGCGCTACGTGTTATCAATACCACCGAAAACTATACCCGCCTGGAAACCCGCATCCCGGGCTCGGATACTAACCCATACCTGGCCATGGCTGCAGCACTGGCTTCGGGTCTGTACGGTATTAAAAACAAGCTTGAACTAAATATTAAGCCAACAACAGGCAATGGTTACCAGGACAAAACTAATGGTGTACTATGGCCAAACCTGCATGCAGCCGCAACAGCCATGCAAAACTCCGATATTGCCAAAGAGCTCTTCGGCGAAGGTTTTGTTGATCACTTTACCCAAACCCGGCTGTGGGAATACCGCCAGTTTGCCAAAAGCGTAACCGACTGGGAGTTGAAAAGGTATTTTGAGATTATCTGAACCGGGATTTGGGGGGATTTTTCGGATTTACAGGATTTTGATATGCATGAGGGCAAAGATTGTTATGCTGATGGCTCTTTTATTTTGTTTTCAAAATGGATCAACTTAAACACACCGACATAACAGGTAAAATAATTGGATGTGCTATGCAGGTACATAGCACTTTGGGCAACGGATTTCAGGAGGTTATTTACCAGAAAGCTTTAGAAATTGAGATGGCCTTAAATGGCCTTGTGTTTGAACGGGAGAAGGAGATGCCAATCCATTATAGGGATCTTCATATCGGAACCCGCAGAGTTGATTTCTTTGTATCCGGAATGATCATGGTGGAGCTTAAGGCAATTACCCAACTTGAAGATGTTCATTTGGCACAGGCCACAAACTATCTGGAAGCCTATAATGTAGAGGTTGGTTTGCTATTAAATTTTGGCAGCAAATCATTAACTGTAAAAAGACTCCTAAACAAAAAATATAAACCCTGAAGATAAAATCCAATAAATCTTAAAAATCCATTTAATCCTGGTTCAGAGAAAAGCACCAGGTAAAATCCTGCCCATCCCAAAAAACCTTCCAAATCCCGGTTCAGAAATTAATAATATATTTACACCGTTAATTATAAACCGAATGCTGCCAATGGCGTAACTTTGCCGGCAGATACATACAAATGGACTATTCTTTTATTATCCGCAAGGCCTGGGAAGGGTATGACGCGTCAAAAACCATCCGCGATATTGAAGATATCAGCGCTATGGTTTCAACCAATCACGTGTACCGTATTACGTTTGATGACGATGATATTATCATAGCCAAACTCTCATACTTTGGCAAGTTCGAACATTTTAAGGAGGACCACCGCATTATTCAAACGCTGGCAATTAACCTGCTTTACCCGTTTGAGAATTTCCTGGCCCGTTCTTTACAAAAAAACAACCGCGTTTACATCTATCATCATAAACACGGCAAAACCGATGCCTGGGTGGTTTTCTATAACCCTACACGTATTTTACAGCGCCTGCCACGCCGGTTAGAAGAAAACCATATTAAAAAACTTGGTCAGCAGGTTGGCAAATTCCATAAAGCATGCTCCAGGGTTAAAAATGTGTTGCCTAAATCGTCAAAGACTTTACGCACCGATATCTGGGCGTTGCAGCAACAAATCGAGACCAACCCAAAACAATTTGGCTCCGGTATGCAGGCCGACTTTTTAAAATACCACTGCGAAACCTTTTTGAAAAACCGCTCCAAATACAATATGAGCTCGTTCGAGATCATTCCTGTATTTATCGACTGGAATATCGGCAACTTTTCGGTAACACCTGATCTTGAGCTTTACTCGCGCTGGGATTATGATTGGTTCAGGATGAGTTACCGTTTGCTCGATTTTTATTTTTTTAGTCGCGTAGTTTCTGATATCGGCGACCGTACCGTTTTCAGCTACGTGATCAACACCATGATGGAAGACCGATTCATCATTTTTTTAAAAGAATACCATAAAGTTAACCCGCTTACTGCCGATGAGATCCGCTTTTTAAAAGAAGCTTATCGTTTTTTTATCCTGAATTACGTAATTAAAGATGGCAAGCACTTTTTTAGCGAACAATATGCCAAAAAACTACAGACTGAAGCTTTTGACATCTATTTACCATCGGTAGACAGGGATTTTGATGCCGAAAAGATCATTGAGGCCTTAAAATTAAAATAGGTTAGCTATCTTTCGGGCTGATTTTATAAAAAGCCCTAAAACAGATAAGCATGACCAGGATAGACAACTTTAAATCCATAATTGATAAATACGAAGTTGTTTTTTTGATGCTTTTGGGGTTCTGAAAAACTATGGCGGTTTGCTTCCGAGTATTGAGCGCACCTTTTCTTACCTGGCAGAACAAGGTAAGGAGTATTACATTGTAACCAACGATGCTTCACGAAGCCCGGTGCAATTAGCGGAATCCTATACCACTAAAGGATTGACCGCCATAACACCCGACAGGATCATATCATCGGGCATGCTTACCAAAGAATATCTTGACCTGAAGGTGAACGACGGTATCGTAGCTTATTTAGGTACGCCCGATTCTGCCCATTACATTGATAGCTCGGGGCTGCATACATTGCCTATCAGCGAAGTAAACGAAAGCAATATTGACAGGGTTAACGCGCTGGTGTTTTTAGATGACGAAGGTTTTGACTGGGGACGTGACCTGAACAAATCAGTTAACCTCATGCGTAAGCGCACCATTCCAGCCATTGTAGCCAATACCGATCATGCCTATCCCCTAACCAAACATGACGTATCGATAGCCATAGGCGGCTTAGCCAGTATGATAGAAAAAATTGTAGGTAAAGAGTTTATTCGTTTTGGTAAGCCGGATTCGCAGATGTTCATGTTTGCCTACGATCTGCTGCGCGAGCGCAGGCCGATCAGTAAAAGAGATATTGTGATGGTAGGCGATACCCTGCAAACAGATATTCTGGGCGGTAATAAATTTGGTTTGGATACAGTACTGGTGCTATCCGGTAATACCCAGGCCAAAGACGCCGAAAACCGCATCACCGCCACCGGCATTGTGCCAACTTATATTTGCGATTCGGCAGTGGTGGAGGCCGGTGGATTGGGATTCTAAACTTCCAAAGCACGTCATTGCGCGGCAACCGCCAGGAAGCATAGCCACCTGTATAGAATGTTGTTGCTTCGTCGTTCCTACTCGTATGACATTCAATCCCCCCTTTTCTACAAATCCTATCAATCTTTCTACTGTAACTATTTATTTAGAAAAATTTATTTTAAATGTATGATTTACATTTATTTTTACCAACTTTGAAATCGCTAAGGTATAACTGTCTACCTTACATGTATAAGCCAATTAATACCTGATTTTAAACTAATGGATACAAATTTTGATCTTAAAGAGCACCCTCACAGCAGGTTAAACATTTTAACAGGCGACTGGATCCTGGTATCGCCGCATCGTACAAAACGCCCGTGGCAAGGCAAAGTTGAGGCTACACAAGCCGACGACCGCCCGCAGTATGATCCGGCCTGTTACCTGTGCCCTACAAACAAAAGGGCCGATGGCAGCGAAAACCCTGATTATAAAGGGAGCTTTGTTTTCACCAATGACTATTCATCGTTGTTACTGAATACGCCCGATGGCGGTTTAAATGAAGATGAACTACTGGTAGCTAACAGCCAGAAAGGCATTTGCCGGGTAATCAGTTTCTCGCCGAGGCATGACCTCACCCTGCCCCAGATGACCACCAAAGAGATTAGCAAAGTGGTTGACGTATGGCAGTCGGAATTTGAAGACCTGGCTTCTTATCCATGGATCAAGCACATCCAGATCTTTGAAAACAAGGGCGATATCATGGGTTGCAGCAATCCGCATCCGCATGGGCAAATCTGGGCGCAAAACAGCCTGCCGGTTGAAGTAGCTAAAGAAACCCAGCAGCAAAAGTTGCATTTTGAGCAAAAAGGAACAAGCCTTTTAGCCGATTACCTTGCATTAGAACTTAAAAAGCAGGACCGCATAGTTTTTGAAAATGAACATTTTGTTGTGCTTGTACCATTTTGGGCAGTTTGGCCGTACGAAACTATGATTGTAAGCAAAAGGCATGTAACAAGCATTTTATACTTTACCGAGCAGGAAAAACATGCCCTTGCCGACGCTATCAGGAGGCTCACCATCAGGTATGATAACATGTTTGAAACATCGTTTCCTTATTCGGCTGGTATGCACCAGTCTCCGGTTAACTCGGGCGATCATCCCTACTGGCACTGGCATATGCATTTTTATCCGCCGCTGTTACGTTCGGCCACGGTTAAAAAGTTCATGGTAGGTTATGAGATGCTTGCCAATCCGCAACGCGATATCACAGCAGAGTTTGCTGCTGAAAAATTGCGTGGTTTAAGTGAGGTCCATTATAAAACGAGGGAATAATGAAAAAACGCTATTTTTAAACCAAACTATAACCAACCTATTTATGAGAAAATTAATTAAAGGTATTTATTTAACAATTTTACCTGCTTGTAGCCTATATTTGGCTGCCTGTAATCAAAATTCAACCTCACCGAAAAACACTACTATGGCGGATAGCACCCAAACCACTGCATCAGCATTTGAAAAAACAATCGATGGTAAACAAACCCATTTATTTACCCTTAAAAACAAAAACGGCATTATTGCCACCATCACCAATTATGGCGGCCGTGTGGTAAGCTTGTTAGTACCCGATAAAAATGGCAAGTTAACCGATGTTGTTTTAGGTTTTGATGATGTGGAAGGTTTTGAAAAATCAACCGAACGTTATTATGGCGCTACCATTGGCCGTTACGGCAACCGTATTGCCAAAGGCCATTTTAAAATAGATGGTAAAGATTATCAATCGTCAATTAACAATACGCCCAATATGTTGCACGGTGGCAAACACGGTTTCCAGGAAGTGGTGTGGGATGGTAAAATGATCGATTCATCTACCGTAGAGCTTACCTATCTTTCAAAAGATATGGAAGAAGGCTTCCCCGGTAACCTCAATGTTAAAGTAATTTACAGCCTTACCGACGATAATTCATTTAAATGCCAGTACGAAGCTACTACCGATAAAAAAACGGTTGTTAACCTTACCAACCACGCGTTCTTTAACCTCAATGGCGAAGGCAGCGGTACAATCCTCAATCATTTGGTGCAGATAGATGCTGATAATTATTTACCGGTTGATGCAGGCTTGATCCCTACCGGGAAACTTGAAAAAGTTGCCGGCACTCCGTTCGATTTCACTAAGCCCGAAACCATTGGCAAACGTATTAACGAAGACAATGTGCAGTTAAAAGATGGCAAAGGTTACGACCACAACTTTGTACTGAACAAACATGACCTGAGCACTCCAATTGCGACTGTTGTAGGTGATAAAAGCGGTATCAAAATGGAAGTATTTACCGAAGAACCTGGCTTACAGTTTTACAGCGGTAACTTTATGCAGGCTAAAAACGCAATGAAACGCGGTATTAAAGATGAGTACCGGACTTCGTTCGCGATGGAAACCCAGCATTTTCCTGATTCACCAAATCAGCCGCAATTCCCTTCTACGGAATTGAAACCCGGCGATACCTATAAAACGCAATCGCTTTATAAGTTTTCGGTAGTAAAATAACTGAACACTTTTTTATACAAAAGTCCTGCCCAACGGCAGGACTTTTTGCTTTATATTAGTTCCTGATATAACCATAGATATACAAAATGAGCGCCTGGCGAAAACGGGCAATTGAAAGCCTCCCTTCCTTAAAGAAGGACTTTGAGGATCCACAAACTTCAATTTATGGCGTTTTCATGGAGTTATTACCGGTTACTGTAGCGTCTCATAAAAGTAATAACGTCGCACAACTCAAAAAGAACTATGATTTTGCCGAATGGTGTTTCAGGCAAAAATCTGAAAACCTGTGGAATGCCGCCTGCGTATCGCTTTATGAACATCTGGGTAATAAGACCGAAACACTTCAGGCCATACATTTATGGGTTAAACAAGATATCTATATCGAGATACGATCACTCTTGAAGCAAAGAGTTGGCGAGGCTACTTTAAAAATAATAGACGGCTTATATGGGTTGAGTAATGCCAGGTTTACGGGCTGATCTTAATGGCTTCGATGTTTAATGTTTGTTAAGCAGATTTAAAACAAACCTAAACTTTTTGAGGTTAACAGGTTAATTAATAACAATCTGTTTACCTATCTATAAAAACATCATGAGTGATCAATCAACCCAACCTGAAGAAAAGGGATTTTTCGAGAAGGTTAAAGAAACAATTGAAAGCCTTTGGGAAGGCACAAAAGATACAGCCGAAGACGTAAAAGAAGCAGCCGAAGAAAAAATAGAGGATATCAAGGAAAAAGTAGCCGCTAAAAAAGCCACGGCTACCAAAAAAGCTGCGCCAACTAAAACCGCAGCAGCTAAAAAAGCAAATGTGGTAACCACCAAAGCAAAAAACGCAGTTTCTGAAGTAAAAGCGAAAGCCGAAACCAAGGCTAAAGCCATTACCGCCAAAGCAAAAGATGAAGCGGCAACCGCTAAAAAAGCTGTGGCTGATGTAAAAGCAAAGGCAGCAACTAAAGCAAAAGCTATTACCACAAAAGCCAAAACTGAAGCCACGGAAGCTAAAAAGGCCATAGCATCGAAAACTGCCAAAACAGCTACCAGCGTTAAAAAGAAAGCGGCAGCTACAGCTAAGTAAGGTTGCCAATTTTCAGACCTGCGAAGTTTTAGAAACTTCGCAGGTCTTCCTCTCCTCCTTCCGAATTTACTTCATCAGCCAACATTCAGCCTAAAATTAAATTGCAAAAGCTATTGACAGCAATTTAATTAATCGTAATATTGCAATATAATTATGGGCATCACTAAAACAGAAATATTTACCGACGAGCAGAACAAACTGGCTGTGCAGCTTAAAGCTATCGCTCATCCGGCCCGGATTGCCATCCTGCAGCTTATTATTGAAGCTAAGGCTTGCATCTGCGGCGATCTGTCATCTGAATTAGGGTTGGCACAACCTACAGTGTCCCAGCATCTTAAAGAATTAAAGAATGCAGGCCTCATACAGGGTACTATTGAAGGTGTAAGTGTTTGCTATTGCATTGAGCCCGAAGCCTGGAAAAACCTGAATGATGAGTTAAATAAACTATTCTCATCGTACAAAGACTTCAATAATTGCTGTTAAAATTTTTTGGTCACATTAATCGTAATATTGCAATACACAAGTGAAAACAAACGAGGAATTAAAAGAATTGGTAAAGCTGAAATACAGCGAAATTGCCTTACAGGATAAGGATACCAATCAATCATCATGCTGCGGGGCTGGCGGATGTTCAACCGAGGTTTACAATATCATGAGCGAAGATTATACCAAACTGCAGGGTTACAATGCCGATGCCGATCTCGGTTTAGGCTGCGGTTTGCCCACGCAATTCGCCCAAATTAAAAAGGGAGATACGGTAATTGACCTCGGCAGTGGTGCAGGCAATGATTGCTTTATCGCCCGTTCCGAAACCGGCGAGACCGGCAAAGTAATAGGGATTGATTTTACAGACGCTATGATTAGCAAGGCCCGCGAAAACGCCGACAAACTTGGCTTTAATAATGTGGAGTTTCGTTTGGGCGATATCGAGCATATGCCGGTAACTGCCAACGCGGCCGATGTGATTGTAAGCAACTGTGTATTAAACCTGGTGCCTGATAAAAACGCTGTCATTAAAGATATTTACCGCGTATTGAAACCCGGGGGCCATTTTAGCATTTCGGATATTGTATTGACAGGCAGCCTGCCCGAAAAGATCAGGACAGCCGCCGAAATGTATGCAGGCTGCGTATCAGGGGCCATTCAAAAAGAGGAATACCTTGATCTCATCAGCAAAAATGGTTTTGTCAATATCATTGTGCAAAAAGAAAAACCCATTATTATTCCTGACGATATTTTAAGCAATTACCTATCGGCAGATGAAATTAACGAATTTAAAAACGGCAACGGCGCTATTGTAAGCGTTACCGTGTATGCCGAAAAACCCGAAACAAAAGTATGCTGCGAACCAGGCTGCTGCCAATAAAACAATTATGAAAAATATATTAGTACTATGCACAGGCAATAGTTGCCGTAGTCAGATAGCCGAGGGATATTTAAAGCATTTTGCGGGCAGTAAAGCAAACATATACAGTGCGGGCATTGAAACACATGGCGTAAACCCCAAAGCCATTAAAACCATGGCCGAGGATGATATTGATATTTCCAACCATACCTCAAACCATGTGGATGAATACGCCAACATTGCTTTTGATTATTTAATAACTGTTTGCGATAATGCTAACGAAGCCTGCCCTTACTTTCCGGGGAATGTGAAACGTTTTCATTACAACTTCCCGGATCCGGCCAAAGCCCGCGGCACCGAAGATGAAGTGATG
This sequence comes from Mucilaginibacter sp. P25, assembly GCF_050859465.1. NCBI lineage: Bacteria > Pseudomonadati > Bacteroidota > Sphingobacteriia > Sphingobacteriales > Sphingobacteriaceae > Mucilaginibacter > Mucilaginibacter sp. P25. The sequence continues at coordinate 6,005,719 of NZ_CP193937.1, forward strand.
GGCGAATTCAGAAAAGTACGTGAACAGATCAAAGCGTACACCCAACAATTTGTAGAACAGCATTTAACCGAAGCGCAATAATATGTCTGCCAATAATTGCACTCCGGCTGTTGAACGAAAACGGCTCGGTTTTATTGATCGTTATCTCACCATCTGGATTTTCCTGGCTATGGCTATAGGCGTTGTAACAGGATACTTTATACCCTCATCGTCCGATTTTATCAATTCGTTTTCGAGCGGGACTACTAATATTCCGTTGGCGATCGGCCTCATATTAATGATGTACCCGCCGCTTGCCAAAGTAAAATATGAACAAATGGGCAGGGTATTTAAAGATATCAAAATATTAAGTGCCTCACTTGTTTTAAACTGGATAATAGGCCCTATCCTAATGTTCATTTTAGCTGTCGTTTTCCTGCGCGGTTACCCCGAATATATGACAGGGCTGATACTAATTGGGCTTGCCCGTTGTATTGCCATGGTTGTAGTATGGAATGAACTTGCCGATGGCAGCCGCGAATATGCCGCCGGTTTGATAGCCCTGAACAGTATTTTCCAGGTACTTTTATATAGCGTATATGCTTACATTTTTATAACCGTACTGCCGCCGGTGCTTGGCTTTAAAAGTCTCCAGGTACATATTACCATGCTCCAGATTGCCAAAAGCGTGGGTATCTATCTCGGTATTCCTTTTGCCGCTGGTATTATTAGTCGTTATACATTGATCAAACTAAAGGGCGAGGGTTGGTTTCAGCAAAAATTTGTTCCTTTTATTTCGCCCATAACGCTTATTGCGCTGTTGTTTACCATTATACTTATGTTTAGCCTCAAGGGTAGGCTTATAGTGCAAATCCCTATGGATGTGGTTCACATTGCTATACCGCTGGTATTTTACTTTGCAATTATGTTCCTGCTTAGTTTCTACATCGGCAAATACTTTGGTGCCGATTACTCAAAAAGTACCTCCATTGCGTTTACAGCTACCGGCAATAATTTTGAGCTGGCTATCGCCGTATCTATTGGTGTATTTGGTATTAATTCGGGGCAAGCATTTGCAGGGGTAATCGGCCCGCTGGTTGAGGTTCCGGCACTGATAGCGCTGGTTAACGTGGCATTTTGGCTTCGCAGAAAATACTATCGTAATGAAGTTATAGCCAAAGGGGACTAATTACAATGCCATCCCACAAAAAAAGCGATTGGGGACAATCCAATCGCTTTTTTAATAAATCCCTTCGGGGCCGGGGGGCTTAAGCTTCAAACTTATAACCCACACCCTTCACGGTAGCAACGCAATCGTCGCCCAGTTTTTCGCGTAGTTTACGGATGTGTACGTCGATGGTACGGTTGGTAACCACTACCGAATCTTCCCAGATGTTTTTAAGGATCACCTCACGGGTATAAACTTTGCCGGGTTTTGAAGCCAGCAGGTACAATAGCTCAAATTCTTTTTTGGCCAATACTACTTTAACACCGTTTTTATAAACCAGGTAAGCTTCACGGTCGATAACCAGGTCGCCTATTTCCAGTTTATTATCAATTACGTCTTCGGCAGGGGCATTACGACGAAGTATGGCGTTTATGCGGCTAACCAGCGCACGTGGCTTGATAGGTTTTGCAATGTAATCATCGGCACCTACGTTAAAACCGGCAATTTCCGAATACTCTTCGCTGCGGGCTGTTAAAAACACCATAAAGGTATTTTTAAACTCGGGCATGGTGCGCATAATGCGGCACGCTTCTATCCCATCCATTTTAGGCATCATGATGTCAAGTACAATCAGATCAGGCAAGGCTTTCTTCGCCTCAGCAACAGCTTCCTGGCCGTTACGTGCTAAAAATACCTGGTAACCTTCCTTTTTGAGGTTATACTCAATCAGTTCTAAAATATCCGGTTCATCATCAACAATAAGTATTTTCTGTTTTGCGGTGCTGCTCATGTTGCGTTAATTTTTTTGTATAAAAGTATACGCTTTACAACAGCTAATGGTTAAGCCAATATTAACAAATTGTTAAACGTTACCTTATATTAACCCTAAGTTGAGGCTATTTAAATGTTTTATTTAAAAAGCTTCAAGATCGGCGCCTGTAATATTTTTGGCAACAATATTTCCCTGCGGATCGATGATGAAATTTGAAGGGATAGCTTCAATACGGTAAAGCCTTTCTGTAGCGCCTTCAAAGCCGTTTAAATCCGAGCCATGGGCCCAGGCAAGCTTATCATCGCTGATAGCCTTTTGCCACGGTGCTTTGTCCTTATCAAGGGAAACACCTAAGATGTTAAAGCCTTTACCTTTAAAGGCATTGTACTGTTTAACCACATTAGGATTTTCCTGACGGCAAGGCTGGCACCATGAAGCCCAAAAATCAATCATTACATATTTGCCTTTGTAATCAGACAAATTAATTTGCTTGCCATCAATACCGTTAATGGTAAACTCAGGCGCTTTATGACCAAGAGAGATCGGCTTAGCCTTATCCATCTGCGCAATAAACTTTTGTACCGTAGGGTTATCCTTAAAATCGCCCCTGATTTCATCAGCAAATTTGATAAGCTGGGCTTCGTATTTGGTAGGATCGAGCGTGGTAGCTGCATAAAAGCCGGCAAGCGATTTTTTATTATCGTTCACAAATTTTAAAACCGCCTCGCCGCCTTCATTCATATTCTTTAAAAATATAGGCATGTATATTTTCAGTAGCGAATCGTTCCGCTCACCGCGAGATTTTTCCTGGTATTCGGCAAAAAGCTTAGTATTTTTATCGCCGTAAAGATTACTGATGCGGTTAAACTCCTTTATCTTGTCCGAATCATCGGAACCCTTGATAGTATACTCGTGGTTTTTATTGTTATTGTCTGTTTCAAACTCAATATCATCGCCATTTTTAGCAATAAAATCGTACAGGTTTTCGCCCTGCATTTCGCCACCCTGCGGACCGGTATTGCCTACCCGAAGTTTAAACAGGTTTGGGTAAAGCGCCACATGTTTAAACTCAAACTTACCGCCCTCGCCTAACGAAGTAGAATCAACAACCTTTAAGCCCGAGCTATCGGCCTCAATCAAATAAACAGCTTTAAGGTTACCCGGATTTTTGATAGTTCCCGAAACACTAAATTGCGATTCGTTTTTACAAGAGTACATGCCCGCGCTAAGCAATAACAACGCGCCGGCAGCCAGATTTTTAACTTTCATTTACTTTGCTTCTAATTCCTTTATCAATAGCTGGTTAGTTTTCTGCGGGTCGATCTTACCTTTTGAGCTTTTCATAATCTCGCCCATAAACAGGCCTAAAACACCCTTTTTCCCCTTTTGGTATTCCTTAACCTTATCAGGATATTTGGCGATGGCATCCTTTATAAAACGAGTTACATCATCACCATCGGCACTGATCAGCAGGTTAAGTTCCTTAGCCAGATCATCCGGTTTTTTGCCGGGTTCTTTGATCATGGCAGGAAACAATTTGTGCGAAGCTACAGAATTATTTATCACCCCGGTGTCAATTAGTTTGATGAGGGCGGCAAGGTTTTGCGGCGTAACAGCAAAGTTACCAATGGTTTGGTTATGATCATTCAGGTATGAGCGTACAGCACCCATCAGCCAGTTAGCAGCAGCTTTATAATGATCGGTATATTTTATCAGCGATTCAAAATAAAAGGCGGTGTCCCTATCAGCAGTGATGACCGACGCGTCATAATCGGTTAAGCCTAATTGCTCTGTATACTTATGATACAACTGACCGGGTAGAGCTGGCAAGCTTTTGCGGACGTTTTCCACATACTCATTGGTAAGCTTCAAGGGCGGAAGGTCCGGCTCGGGAAAATAGCGGTAATCGTTGGCCATTTCTTTTGAACGGAGCACTGAAGTTTCACCTGTATCGGCATTAAAGTTCAGCGTATTTTGATCGATGTGGCCGCCGGCTTCAATAATGTTTACCTGGCGAGCAAACTCATGCTCAATAGCACGCTGCACGTTACGGATGGAGTTAAGGTTTTTTACCTCGCAACGGTTACCATAAGCAGTTGCACCTTTAAGCCGCACCGAAATATTAGCGTCGCAGCGCATGCTGCCCTCTTCCATGTTACCATCGCAAATATCAAGATAGCGGAGAATTTTACGCATTTCGGTCAGGAACTGGCCGGCCTCTTCGGCGCTGCGCATATCTGGTTCAGATACGATTTCCACCAGCGGTACACCGGCGCGGTTCAGGTCGATCAGTGAATCGGCGTGGTGCTGATCATGCATACTTTTCCCGGCATCCTCTTCCATGTGAATGTGGTGCAGGGCTATGTTCTTTTCAGTGCCATCGGCCAGTTTCACGGGCACATAACCGTTAAGGCAAACAGGCGCCTGGTCCTGGCTAATCTGGTAGCCTTTAGGCAGATCGGCATAAAAATAATTTTTACGGGCGAAGCTGTTATTCAGGTTGATAGTGCAATTACAGGCCAGGCCCATTTTAACGGCATATTCAACCGCTTTTTTATTAATAAAGGGCAAAGTGCCTGGATGCCCCAGCGATACCGCGCTAACATGGCGGTTAGGTTCGGCACCAAAGGCAGCCGAATCTGCCGAGAATATCTTACTTGATGTAGATAACTGTGCGTGTACTTCGAGGCCTATCACCAACTCGTACTTTTCAGCTACCCCGTCTGCGAGAACTGTCATAAAAATAAAAATTCAGCTATGATTTTACTGATGTATAAAAGTCAAATATATAAAGATTAATACAGTAACAACACCATTTTGCTTTTAAAACAACGGTAAAAGTGCAATTATATAGTTGTAAGGTAGGGGTTATAGAGATTATACCCCATGATTGGAGATCAGTTGATGAAAATATTCAAATCAAACATGCCTGTCATCAGCATGATTAAACTTTTTGTATCCGCCGCCGTCTATTTATTTGTCAGGCACAGAAATTGAATAAGTGTTCATATTTAGACAGACACCATGAAAAAATTAATTTTAGGAATGCTTGCAGGATGCTTTTTACTTGCAGCTTCGGTTACCAGGACAAATGCACAGGTAAGTGTAAATTTAAACGTTGGCTTATGGAACCCGCCCGCCGAATATGCCGGTATTAATTATTACTACTTACCCGATGTAGAAAGCTACTATTATGTCCCTACTCATCAATATGTTTATTTGGATGGCGGAAACTGGGTTTGGAGACGATCATTGCCGCCACGCTATGCCAGCTACAACATTGCAACAGGCTACAAAGTGGCCGTAAACCGCCCAAGAGCGTATACCTATTTTACGCACGACCGTGATACCTATGCCCGCTACCGCGGTACAAAGAATGTTATAGTACGAGACAACTACCGCACCAGGGTAGTAAACCGCACACATGTGGTTAATCGTACCAGGGTAGTAAACCATTACCAAAAGCCACATAAAACCGTAGTAAAACGTACCCGCGTAGTTGAACACCGTGGACAAAAAAATGGTCACCACCATTAATTGTCTAACAGGCTTTCCCCTAAAAAATATAAAAGTAAAAAGACCGCTTCTGTTAAGGCGGTCTTTTTACTTTTATTAGATTATCTATACGCCACGTCATGGGAATTTGGACATCCGGTTTGAACGGTGAAATGCTATTTGCTATAGAGAGCCTGTCACCCTGAGCCCGTCGAAGGGTCGCGCGCAGAGGCCTTACCCACCATGCTTCGACAGGCTACCCATGACAGCCTCTTTACCCCGCAAAGCTCCTCGCCTTCATTAATACTTTATCCAATCCGCTTACATCACTGCCACCCGCGGTAGCAAAAACGGCTGACCGCCGCCTCCGCCTTTAACTTCCTTAGCCAGCTCTTTTACGATGTTACCGGCATGCAGGCCTTTTTCCTTCACCAGGTTTTCGGCAATCATTACGGTAATGCTTGGTTTACCATCGAAATCAGCAACCAGCACCAGGAACAGGTTTGAAACTATGTCCTTAAGCTGATAAGCCAGATTTTTAACTGCATCGGCATTGGGCAGGGCTACTTTTTGGGCGATGAAATTAATATCGCCGATGGCTTCGGCCTTTTGAGCCAGCTCAGTTTTTAAGCCTGATGATTTTTCAAGGATCGATTTTTCGATCTCCTTTTTCAGTTTAGCGTTTTCGTCCAACAATCCCTCAACGCTTTTTGAAAGGTCTTTTGGATTCTTAAGCAGTTCTTTTAACTGGTTAACCAAAGCATTTTGGGTAACGATATATTTTTCGGCAGCAACACCGGTAATAGCCTCAATACGGCGAACACCGGCAGCTACCGCACTTTCGGCAATAATTTTAAAGAAACCAATTTGCCCGGTAGCTTTCACATGCGTACCGCCACAAAGCTCCTTGCTGAAGTTATCATCAAAAGTGATCACACGTACATACTCGCTATATTTTTCACCAAACAAAGCAGTTACACCACTGCTGATGGCTTCGGCATAGAGTACACTGCGCTCTTCCTTGAGCGGAATATTTTCGCGTACCTTTTGATTTACGATGGCCTCGATCTGCGCCAGCTCTTCATCGGTAACTTTGGCAAAGTGCGAAAAATCAAACCTTAAGTAATCGGCATTCACCAATGAACCTTTTTGGTTTACATGGCTACCCAAAACCTGTTTCATTGCAGCATGCAACAAGTGCGTAGCCGAGTGGTTACCGTTGGTTTGGCTGCGTAGAGCAGGATCAACAATAGCAGTTAAGGCATCGTCAATATCCTGCGGCAATTTATCGGTAAAATGAACTATCAGTCCGTTCTCCTTTTTCGTATCTGTAACCAGGATGATCTCCCCATCAGGGAAAACCAGTTCGCCCTTATCCCCTACCTGGCCACCGCTTTCGGCGTAGAAAGGCGTTTTATCCAATACCAGCTGGTATTGTTCCTTACCCTTAGCGGTTACCTTACGGTATTTTACAATATGGGCGATACTCTCGGTCTCGTCATAACCGGTAAACTCAACCGATTCATCACCTTTTAGTACGATCCAATCGCCGGTATCAATAGCGGTGGCAGCGCGGGAGCGTTCCTTTTGCTTAATTAGCTCCTCATTAAATTTTTTTATATCTACAGTCCATCCTATTTCACGAGCCATTAAGTCGGTTAAGTCTATAGGAAACCCATCTGTATCAGACAGCTCAAAAGCAAATTCACCGACAATCATTTTCGGATTTCCGTCGTGGTTATCATAAAGTTTCCCACTTACAGGAAATGAAACTGTCTTACCATAAGTTGAGGGAGTAGAAAAACGTTCATTTTGCTTTTTTACATATTCGTTAAACTTATTAATACCGCTTCCCAAAGTCCGTAAAAATGAAACCTCCTCTTCCAAAATCACTTTTTGCACAAAATCCTTTTGCTCAAAAAGATTATTGAATACTCCCTTAAACTGTTCCGCCAATAATGGTACCAGTTGGTTAAAGAAAGGCTCCTTAAAGCCTAAAGTTTGATAGCTATAACGCACTGCCCTACGTAAGATCCTGCGGATCACATAACCCGCTTTGTTACTTGCGGGCAATTGCCCATCTGCAATAGCAAAGCTTATAGCGCGGATATGATCGGCCAATACGCGCATAGCTACAGCATCATTCCAATCCGCATCACCCGGTTTAGCAGCACTGTTATATTTCTTACCCGATTTTTCGGCAATGAACTGAATCATTGGTTGAAAAACATCGGTATCATAGTTTGATGTTTTGCCCTGCAACACGCGTACCAGACGCTCAAAGCCCATCCCGGTATCCACATGTTTGTTAGGCAACGGTTGCAATACACCACCTTTAAGGCGGTTAAATTGCATAAATACATCGTTCCAGATTTCGATAACCTGGTCATGGTCGGCATTAACTAAAGTGGCGCCGTTTACTTCGGCACGCTCATTATCCGGGCGGCTATCAAAGTGAATCTCCGAACAAGGACCGCACGGACCAGTCTCGCCCATTTCCCAAAAGTTGTCTTTTTTGTTACCACGGAGAATATGATCTTCCGCTACGTACTGCTTCCACAGTTCATAGGTTTCGGAATCTGCTTCAAGGCCTTCCTTTTCGTCACCTTCAAAGTAGGTAACATACAGGCGGTCTTTAGGAAGCTTGTAAACCTCGGTAAGCAGTTCCCAGCTCCAGGCAATGGCTTCTTTTTTAAAGTAGTCGCCAAAGCTCCAGTTACCCAGCATTTCAAACATGGTGTGGTGATAGGTATCGATACCCACCTCTTCCAAATCGTTGTGCTTGCCAGATACACGTAAACAACGCTGCGTATCCGCCACGCGCGGGGCTTTCGGGGCCGCCTCGCCTAAAAATATATCTTTAAACTGGTTCATCCCCGCGTTGGTAAACATCAGGGTTGGGTCGTTTTTAATTACAATTGGAGCCGAAGGAACGATGGTGTGTCCCTTTGAAACAAAAAAATCAAGAAAAGCCTGTCGTATTTCGGTAGCAGTCATAGGAAGCAAAGGTAAATAATAGTCGGGAAGTCAGAAAGTCCGGAAGTCGGAAAGTAAAAAAGGAATTACCGCGAGAGATTTCTGTCTCCTCAGGGTCTCTCGCAGAGGACCCTGAGGTATTCGCAATGCAATTTCATAGTTTTACAGAAAGGCGAAAGTTAAACCACGTAATAAAAGCGGCCAAGGTTGAAATCGACACAATTTATGACTTCAGGGTCCTCTACGAGAGACCCTGAAGGGACGATAAGATAGGATTTTCAATTATTTCGGATATCGGATTTTCGATTTCGGATTTATTTATTGATTACAGTTGATTTACCCTCCCATTCATCGATACAATTAAACAATTTATCTTATTTGGTGTAAATTTGTTTATGGAAACTTTAAGAGTTGATATTCAAAACGAACAGGAGAAACGAGTGCTCCTGGCTTTTCTTGATAGTTTGGACTATAATTACCGCATAGATAATGAAAGCGATGCCGTGCTTGAACAACAAGCTAAAGACATGGCCAGCCGCAAAGCCGATTTTTTAGCAGGCAAAGCCTCCTCCCTACCCTGGAGCGAAACCAAATAGCCATACGATACAGATTTAGCGGACATAAAAAATAATTGCTGGTGCAATTATAGAGACTGTTGAAAAAGAGTCCGGATGTTGTATCCGGACTCTTTTTCAACAGCTATTAACTTTTTTCTCAAATAGTATTTTCTGCGCGTTGAATCCCGCTGAAGCGTCAATCACCTCGCTAAGGAGCGGCCAGTTTTCTGCTTTTTCAAAATTATTATTGTAAACACGTGTTATCACAATAGTTACAACATTACCGTTAAGGGTTGCTTCTGACGAAAACGAACCGGTTTTATTAGTCTTTTTTGCTGCTATTTCCTCCAGCCCTTTGGCTGTATATCCCTGTGGCACAGCAATGTTTATGGTGTATTTAAAACTACGGGAACATGGCATATACACGTCATAAGTGCGTTTTCGTTCTTTTTCTTCCAGTTTGTAAAACGATCCTGCAAGTTTACCGGCGTCAATAATATAATTATTGCCCGCTTTTTTTACCAGATTATCCAATACAAATGATTCCGAATACTGAAAAACCGGACTGCTATTATCAAGAGCGGCATTAATAATTTTACAATCTGTAACCTGGGTTGGCTCCTGCTCGTACTGGGCTTTTATTTCAGACGTAAATTTCTTTACTGACTTTGACTCATCATCCGAAAACGCGTAGCTGAAATCATCACGCAGTTTTTTTGTTTCGGGGTTTTCTGCCAATCGTTTTTCCAGCTTTTCACTCTTAGATAATTCCATAAGGATGTTATCAATATCAACTACCGGCAGTAAACGTAACTGATCATCATGCCTCATCAAACCTGTTTGTTTAACCAACCTCTGTATCTTTATCTTTTGCATATTGGTCGGCAAAAGCGATACCTTAATGTCTTCATTTATATTATTAATAGCGGCCTGCATTACGGGCAAAACTGCTGTACCTTCAGTAAACGAATATTTGGTTGAACTTTCCCGCTTAGGAGTAAGCACAATCACTTTTTCACCCTGAAAGCGTTGAGGTATCTCATTAAAGTGAGTTGCGGCGTCATCAAAAAACATATATAGCGGCTTTGTATCGTTTATGCGGATGCAGGCGTCAAAATCACTATAGTTAAAGATATTATCGAGTGTATTAGCATTACGCGAACAAACCAACAATACGTCATGATCAATTTTCAGATCATTTAAAGCCATGCTCATAACAACCGTATTAAACTTTGAGGACATACGACGATAATTGATTTCATCAACTTTGCCAACATCATCCTTACTATAACTACCAAAAACCATTCCCTTCCTGATATTGTAAAGCACCTTCATAGCGCTATCAAGCGGTACAGCTTTAATGTTCTTTTTGCCGTCGAAATATTTTTTTAAACGGTCAACAACATTGCTGAAGTAAGGAATGTCCCGTTCGGTAAAAGTGCCTTCAAAAATTGCCTTATTGGCCTGCAACCTATCAGCAGCGCTTTCACCTGCTTTACCACCCGAAACAAACTTTACAAAACCCATGGTGTGTGAACTGCTGATTTCGATATAAGGGAACTGACGAAACTTGGAAGTCCAAAATTCACTGGAATACTTGGCCTGATCTCTGACCTTCAAACTGTATATCTGGTCGCCTGCTGCGTTCGTACTTATATTAAACTGCGGGGCGCCATTTGCACAAATATGCTTTACATTATCTTTTTTTGAATATTGAAAATCGTAGCTGCTGTATAAAACAGGATACTCGCCGGCCAATACAAAAACCATATCGTTATCAGCAAAATTATCGGTACTTGCATTTTCGTTTACGTCGACAGTGCTCACGTAATAATCAAGTATATCACCAACCTGCAAATCGGATATGGCAAGTTTACTCACCTGATCTTTCTTTTCATTTTTTATCAGAACTTCTTCGCTTGTGTTTACCACAACTTCTTTGCCGCTTGGCTTAATGATCTTAGCCCCAATGTAGGTGTCATGTGTCATGAAAAATTTAGCGCTCAAAATATGTACGCTTTCATCAAGACGTTTTTGGTAAGATATAGTTGAAAAATCTTCAAGTGCTGATTTGTCGTTTATCTTAACCCGTTCGTGAAAAGTGGTAAGCTTGAGTGCCCGAGTTGTTGATGACGCCGTGATGATCATAAATTTAAATTTATTGGTCAGCGATCTTTGCATGCTGTATGATTTGGCAAAAACCACGGCGCTTTCATTACTTAAATTAACAGGCACCTTTGTGGTTGCAAATTCAGGCACGGTTGTCCCCCAAACCTCCTTCTGAATTTCGGCTGCTTTTTCCGCGTAGGTTTGGTTATTGTTTTGCGCACCCGCGGTCATAGCAAACAGAGGAAAGAAAAATAATAAACGTAATGTTTTTTTCATTGTGATACAGGTTTTATAACTAAATTTTCGTTGTAAGCTTTATTCAAGAGTTCAATATCCTGGTTCCATTGCGCAAAATTTGCCTTTGTAAGCAGCGTGTTCTTTATGAGCAACGTTTTTTTATAAGTGATTTTTCCGGGCGAACTGATGTAAGTGATATAAAACTCATACCCCGGCCTGGATATGTTAACGCCGGGCGGTATGCTTGCAGCTTTATAACCTGGCGGCAGCGTGAGTTCGGTCTCGGTTGCAATCTGATCTTTTCTTGAAAACCAGTAATCATTTTTTTGCTCATCAATAGCTATGACAGCCCCCGAAAGCTCTTTACGGTTATCCAGATCAATATAATACTCTTTACCAAAAGCAGATATTCCACTTTTACGGTCAACATCATACCCGGCATTTAAATCTTTGTCGGCATTGCTTGTACTACTTAAAACAAGGTTATTGATGGCATAATCGGTATTACCCGCAGCAAGATAATGTTTCATAACATCTTCGACATTTTCATGCTTAATGCTATTTATTCCAGCTAATACTGCTTCTTTATCCTCTCCTTTCCAAACGTTGCTCACTTTACCGGCAAGGCTTGCTCCATTTATATGGAGTTTGCTTATTTCGCTGCTTACATTTTGCTGAGGTTGCGCGTATGGTATTTTACCGAGAATATACTTATCACCATCTTCCATTAAAACCTGTCTGCCTTGTATCCTTTCAGCATATTCATTAATACCTATATAGGTTTCAGTGGCATCAAGATAGTAGATTTTGCCTTTATAAGGCAACCCGCAAATCATATGATTATCAACTGCCATTGAGGGTGTTTGATAATCATAAGCAATATGTTTTGTACCCAGCCAGCAAAGCCGGGCATCAAAGCCTGCAGATACAAGCAGGGCCTTGGTCAGGTTGGCCATTCCCTTACAGTCACCATATTTTTTTCTTAGCACCTCGTCGGCTTTTTCAGGTTTAAAACCTGCTATGCCATCTTCAAATGCTATATATCTGATGTTGTCCTGAACATAATAAAATATGGCTTTTATTTTATCTAAATCATTAGTTAACCCTGCAGTGAGCTCATTACTTTTAGTACGTAACAGCGCGGGGTCGCCGGCCACATCCTTTACTAACTCGTGGTACCATGCATAAAGATCGGCAAGAGTATTGAAATAAGTAAATTGTTTACTCCCTACAATCGCCGATTTACACATGATGAGCAAATGCGGATATACGTAGGTTGGGCCCGGACCATGCAATTCCTTTTTCATTGCCGGGATATTAGTAAACTTATATGTTATAATATCGGCATCATTGCTGCTGTTATAAACGGTACTTTTTTTAATATTAAAATCATTAAAATTAAACTCCTTAATATCCACCTTCATCCAGCGCGGAATTTCGATACTAACTTCGCCTTGTTGGACCGGCAGGTTATCAGCAAAATAAATATTGGTAAAATAGCGGGGATCATTAACGGTTTCTTCAAAAGTAACATTGCCAATACTTCCTTTTTTTGCCAGATCGAGCGTAAAGTAACACAACCGTTCGTCCGAATAAAAAATATCATTATTGCTGTAATAAGTATACTCAGGTTTAAAACCGCGAGGAGTGCGGCCGTCAACTTTGCAGGTTATATCATCAATAGAGATATTGTTGTTGTAAAATTCAGATACCGTGTAATTAACCTGGTAAGCACTACTGGTGTAGATATTATTAAGTTTCTGGATGATCTCTACACGGTTATCTTTGCTGTTCCAATTAAACCGAAACTCATTTTTCAAGGAGGTTATGGTTACAGCCGAATCAACTTTGAGGGCACTTAACCGCATAGTACATAACACACACAGCGTGTATGTTATCAATAGTTTAATAGTCATAAGGTTATTAGAGCCATAAATATATAATTATATGGATCAGATTCAAAGAAAATTCCGAAATCGAAATTCCCAATTCCGAAATCAAATAGATACATTTGTATTATGCCGTATAAAGAACGTGAGATAAGCAAGATGTACTACACCATGGGCGAGGTATCGGCCATGTTTGATGTTAATCAGTCGCTTATACGTTTTTATGAAAAAGAGTTTGATGTTCTGCAACCCAAGAAAAACAAAAAAGGCAACCGGTATTTCACCCCCGAAGACATTGAAAACTTTAAGATCATCTTCCACCTCATCCGTGATAAGGGCTACACTTTAAACGGAGCAAAAGATCATCTTAAAAACAACATGGGCGATACCAGGGATAACCAGCGCGTTATTGATTCTCTCGAAAATCTCAAAAAATTCCTGCTTGAGGTACGCGACCAGTTGTAATCTTCCGCATAAAAACTATCTTTATTTCTAAAATACCGTCGGGTTAACCTATAACCATGCTGTCACCTGCTATAACAATCTGTAAGATATATGATCGCTAACCACAAGGGCGAGATCCCGGTTGTTATTTTACTGATTCCTTTTTTATTGGGTATAAGCGTTGGGATCAATTTAAGGTCTGCCGCTTATTTAATGCCGTTGGCTATTGGGTTTGCCAGTCTGCTGATATTATTTCTGCTGCTTAATTTTTATTACAGCCGTTTTAAAGTTTATAAAAGGCGGTGGCTTGGCGGAATCATCATTCACTTGTTATTGTTTCTTGCCGGCTGGATAGCTGTCATGAACAATAACGAACTTAATAATTCCGGTCATTTTTCAAAGCTGCCCGCGCAACGGCTGCTTGTACGCATTAATAATGAGCCGCAAATAAAAAACGGGCTGATCCATTTTACGGCAAACGTTGTAGCGAACATCAATCAAAAACATTCCCTCCCGGCAACCGGGACGTTGATGATCACCATAAAAGATAGTGCTGCGGTGCACATGGCTTATGGCGATGAACTGTTGGTCCCCGGTAAATACACTGCTATCGACCCGCCTTTTAACCCTGCCGAGTTTAACTATAAAAAGTACCTGGCACACCAAAACATTTATTACCAGGAGTTTTTATACCCGGGACAATACCGTTTGGTGCAATCACACGCCGGCAATATGTTCATGGCAAATGCACTGGCGCTAAGGCTACAAATGGTTGAAAAGCTAAAAAACCAAATGCACAATCCAAATGCTATAGCCGTAGCCTCCACCTTAATATTAGGTTATAAAGCTGATTTGAGCGAAGATGTGTTGCAGGCCTATTCCAAAACCGGCACCATTCATGTGTTATCGGTTTCCGGCGCTCATGTGGCTATCATTTGGGCTTTGCTGGCATTTATGCTGAATTTCCTGAACAGGTTCGGGCCTGGCAGGGTGATCAAAGCGATCATCATTATTCCTATCATCTGGTATTACGCCATGTTAACTGGTTTTTCACCCGCGGTTTGCCGGGCAGCTGTCATGATCAGCACGGTTATCATCGGTAAAACTTACAACCGGTACATCAACAATTTAAATATCCTGGCTATATCGGCTTTTATATTATTACTTTATAACCCTTTGCTGATAACGGATGTAGGTTTCCAATTGTCATACCTCGCGGTTGCCGGGCTGGTAGTTTTACAACCTGTGGTTTATAAATGGTTTACTTTTTCTAATAAATGGATCGACAAACTATGGGCTTTGTGTTCGGTATCAATAGCTGCACAGGTTATTACGTTCCCGCTGAGCGCTTTTTATTTTCACCAGTTCCCGGTTTATTTTTTGTTTAGCAACCTGTTCATTATCATTCCCACAGCTGTTATTATGTATAGCGGGATCTTTTACCTGCTATTGCCGCAAATCCCCTTTATATCTGCCGGCCTTGCCTGGCTCCTCGAAAAAACCATCCTGCTCATGAACGCTGTACTGGCCTGGTTTGAGCACCTGCCCTTTGCAAGCATCAACAAAATATGGCTTACCGCAACCGAGTACTTGCTGCTTTATGCTATTATCATATGTTTTTTTACTTTTTGTACGATAGAAAAATATGGCTGCTGAGAGCAGGTATTGCATTGATTTTTTTGTTAGCTGTAAGTATCAGCATAAAAACATACCGCTCATATACAACCAACAGCATCGCCTTTTTAAACCTGCGTAAAAACATGGGGATCATCTTTAAAAACGGTAACCGTGCTATTGTACTAACTAACCTCACTGATACCGACAAAAACTACCATTATTCTATCCAACCCTATCTTGATAGTTGTAAAATAAACGACATCTCTTTGTATCAACCTAATCAGGATATCCGATCTGGCTTTTTACGAAAACAGGATAATTTTATTCAATTTCGAAATCGGTCGATAGCTGTTGTGAACAAAGATTATGCGGATACCATATCCGCGATAAAACAAAAAACCGACTACCTATACATAACCGGGAACCCTAAAATTCCGCTTGCTATTATTAATAAAAATCACGAATATCATAATATAATTATTGATGCCACCAATGCCCCTAAAACCGTACAATTTATTGCTGATCAGGCACGTGCCCTGCATGGCAATTATGTAATATTAAAACGTAACAAATCGTTCATAACGGCATCTAATTGAAAAACATATTAAACTACTTATCTAAAAATTTGTCTTTTAATTATTAAAAATTAATTTGGCATTAAATCAAACTCAAAACATGAACATTAAAATTTTCAATGTTGCCTTAGGCCTTGCCCTTACCGCAACAGCTATCAGCGCAAACGCCCAAAAAGCTTACAAAGAGGGCGTGGTAACTATTTCAACGGCTATGCAGGGGCAACAGGTTGAAGCTAAAAGTTATTTCCGCGCCGATTCGGCCGCTATGCAATTTACTACAGGGCCCGCTACCATAAAAATATTAACCGATGCCGACGGTAAATCATTAGTTGTAATGGTTGATGTACCTGTTGCGTCTATCAAGAAAGCTGCGGTTGCTACTCCTGATGAGGTTGACCAGGCTATGGCTTCATTACCAACTCTTACCTTTGCTCCCGGTACCGAAACTAAAGTTATTTCGGGTTTTAACTGCAAAAAAGTGGTAGCTACAGATGCAAAAGCCAACAAAACTTATGATATCTGGGTAACTAATGATGTTACTGTACCTGTAACTGCTATTGCTAAATACTACCGCGCTGTTGGTGGTTTCCCGGTACAATACACCTCATTTTCACAAGGTCAAAGCACCGAGGTTACTGTTAAAAGTATTACCGAACAAAAAAACCCTGCCGGTACATTCGGGATCCCTGCTGATTTTGAAAAGATCACCCTGGATGACCTGAAAGCTATGAGCGGCGGCAGATAATCGAATATTTCATTAACAATTCATTAAAGGTTCCTTAACATTGTGGCAAAATACTATTTTTGTTACCCCAATGTTAAAGAACCTTTTAGCTTTTTCAGATTCTTCATCTTTTGGATCGCTTTTTTCGCAATTACGAGAGCGACATTTGAGATCTATTTTCTGCACAAGCTGGATCACGCCCGCATCGGGGAAATCCTTCAAACGTTTTTCTGGGGCTTAAGGCTTGACGTATCGGCAACAGCATATATCTGTATCATTCCCATCCTTGTATTTGCCATCAACTGGTTTATCCCAAAGGTTAGAATAAAACCCATCTGGCTAAAAGTATATGTTTGGTTTTGCTTGTTCTGCATTTCGTTGAATACGGTACTTAACTTTAATATTTTCCGTGAATGGGGCACCAAAGTTAGTTTCAGGGTGTTTACTTCGTTTTATCACGCACCTTCAGAAGCAATCGCATCAAGTGGATCATCGCCGGTGGGTAAATGTATTTTTATCGGGATTGCCTTACTGGCCACCGGTATAATGCTATCTCATTTCATCATCAATTATCAGTTTAAAAAGCCTGATGTCCGGCCAAGCCTTAAAGTTTCGCTTACCACATTGCTGCTTTTTGTAAACTTTGTGATGATGCGCGGCGGTTTGCAAGCTAAGCCGGTAAGCCAGAACTCTGCTTATTTCTCCGAAAAGCAAATCCTCAACCAGAGTGCCCTCAACACCGAGTGGAACCTCTTTAACAATGTATTTGAAAATTTGCGCCCGCTTTACAATCCCTATCTATACGACCGCCCGGATGAGGCCGCAAAAACCGTTGAAGAATTATATAATGTTAAAGGCAATTCAACAGAACAAATCCTGACTATCAGCCGCCCAAACATTGTAATCATCCAAATGGAAAGCTATACAGCCGACGTGATAGAATCATTAGGAGGAGATAAAGGCGTAGCGCCAAACTTTGAAAAGTTCATTAAAAACGGACTGTTCTTTAACAACATTTATGCCTCAGGCGATCGTACCGACAAGGGTATTGTAGCTCTCCTGAGTGGCTTCCCGTCACAGGCAATCCGTACCATAATCAGCGATACGCTTAAACATAAAAAACTTCCGGCTTTATCTGCATCGTTTAAAGATGCAGGCTATGAAACCGCTTATTTTTATGGTGGCAAAAGTAATTATATGAATTTTGATAAGTTCATGACTTCACATAATATCGATCATATTATCGACGAGGCCAGCTTTGATAACAGCCATATAAAAACACAATGGGGTGTTTATGACGATGACCTGCTTACCCGAAACCTGCAATATTTGGCCCGTCAAAAACAGCCGTTCTTTAACTATGTACAAACATCATCCAATCATGAGCCTTTTGTACTACCTGTTAAGCACCATTTTAATGATGACGCTGATGTAAGTAATAAATTCAGAAGCACAGCCTATTTTACCGATTCATGCCTGAACGCTTATTTTGAGCAGGCCAGAAAACAAGCCTGGTATAAAAACACACTGTTTATCCTGGTGGCCGATCACGGTCACCGCCTGCCGCGTAATACAGCCGAGGCTTACGACCCGGCTAAATACCATATACCTCTTTTGTTTTTCGGCGATGTGATCAAGCCCGAATATCGTGGTAAAAAAACAGTAAACTGGGCGGACAAACAGACCTCGCAGCTACCCTGCTGGCTCAGTTAGGTATGCCACATAATCAGTTTAAGTGGTCGAAAGATCTCTTGAATTCCAATAGTAAAGAGTTTGCTTTTTTTGATTGGGATAATGGGTTCGGTTTTATGCAGCCGGGGCAGGCTGTTTCATATGATAACGCCGGCCGCACCATGATCTATAACAGCAAACCAAATGCTGATAAAAATGCTACTGAAGCGGCGATTGCTTGTGGTAAAGCTTATTTGCAGCAGGTGTTTACGGAGTATATGGGGTATTAAAGTTTATTCATGTCATTGCGAGGAGGAACGACGAAGCAATGTCGTAGCTATACAGAGCCGTTCAGCTTCAGTGCGATTGCCGCGCTACGCTCGCAATGACAGATTTTTTATTCCTTACAAAGCCAATTCTTTACCCAACTGCTCAACCCATTGATTAAACAGTTTGGTTTCAAATTCAACAGCTTTTTGAGCGTGCAGTTCCCAATCGGGCGAGAAATGCTGCAGCTGGTTGATCATCTCTTCCAAGTGGCCTTCTTCCTCTAAAATGATCGATTTTACGTTTACTTTGCTACCTGCTTCGTCAAGGGCATCCTGGTAAATTGGATAAAGTTCATCGGCACGTACCTCAATAGCGTAGGTAACCAACAGGTAAGCTGCAAAACGGAGCTCAGCGCCTTTCAGGTTCAGCTCACTTTTTAAATAACGGCAAACATCCACATCCAACTGATTTAAATAATACTTGCTTGAGCCCGGGGCCAGCAGGTATTCGGCAGCGTAGGTTGGTAACGTTACACCCGTTTTTTCCAGTTGCTTTTTAAGGTAAAAGGCATGACGGTGCTCTTCGGCAGCGTGCTTTAATATAATGTAAGTAACCGTAAGCGGGTCTTCACTGGCCGAAATCTTGCGTGCGCCGGTATTTTCCATTAACGATAATGTGTTTAACCAGCGTGAATGAAGTTCGTTATCGGCTATTATAGTAGGTAGTATTTTGTTCAGCATAATTTATAATTCTTCAAGAGCCTGCTCAATTTTGCTGTAAACATAACTGAGTTGCTCATTAGTAATGCAATATGGCGGTAAAATATAAATAACGTTTCCCAGGGGGCGCAATATGATCCCCGCGGATAAAAAATAATGGTACAGCTTATCCCTGAGCGAACTGAAGTATGAGGTATTATCGCCGGTTTCCCACTCCATGGCCAGTATAGTGCCTGTTTGCCTCACGGTTTTTATTTTAGGGTGATTGCGGATCTTATCGGCAAAGGCAGTATGAGCGGCTTTGATCCTGGCAATGTTCTCTGCCGTTTCGGGTTGTTGAAACAGATCCAGGCTGGCCAATGCCGAAGCACATGCTATCGGGTTGGCCGTAAACGAATGCCCGTGGAAAAGGGTTTTCAACTTATCATCCGATAAAAAGGCATCATAAATTTGCTGCGTACAGGTAGTTAAGCCCAGCGCCATCGTGCCGCCTGTAAGTCCTTTGGAGAAACACATGATATCCGGCTCAACATTTACATGATTCGTGGCGAAAGGTTTGCCTGTACGCCCGAAGCCGGTGAAAACTTCATCGGCAATCAGCATCACTTCTTCCTCACGACAGTGGGCCATCAATTCATTCAAATACTCAGCCTCATACATGATCATCCCTGCCGAGCCCTGCACCAATGGTTCAAAAACAAAGCAGGCCGTCTGAGATTTGAGATCTGAGATCTGAGATTTGAGGCTTTCTATATTTTCTACGTTGGGTATATCTATAAAATCTACCTCGAATAGTAAGCTGTCAAAAGCTTTAGTGAATGCACTGCGGCCACTTACGGCCATCGCGCCGAATGTATCGCCGTGGTAAGCATTATTAAAAGCGATGATCTTGGTGCGCTGATCGCCTTTATTAAGCCAGTATTGCAGGCACATTTTTATAGCAACCTCAACAGCGGTTGAACCGTTATCTGAATAAAAAGCTTTTTTTGGTTGGCCGGCAAAATTGCTAACAGCCGTTCCGCCAATTCAACGGCGCCTTCATGGGTAAAACCTGCAAATATCACATGTTCCAGTTTGTGAAGCTGCTCTGATACCTTTTGGGCAATATAAGGATGCGCATGCCCGTGAATGTTTACCCACCATGACGATACTGAATCAATGTATTGTTTTCCTTCTTCATCAAATAACAGTGCCCCTTCGCCACGTACAATACCTACAGGCGGCTGCGCGGTTTTCATTTGGGTATAGGGGTGCCATATTACTTTTAAATCCCTTTCGGTAAGGTTCATAGTTCGTTCTGTAAAAGTTCAACCACACGTTTATCTGTCGGAAATTCAAAGTCGGCCACACTAAGCGCGGTAAGTGGCACCCATCTAAAAGCCTGCAACACCTCTCCTTCCCCATCAAAATCAAAGGCAACAGCCTTTATGTTCAAATTAACCGGAGTAATGCTTCGCACTAAATAATATACACTGATAACCTGCGAATTATTGAAGGCCGATTTTACGGCAAAATCAGTGGTGTAAAAATGGCCTACAACTTCAATCTCAATATTACACTCTTCCATAAACTCGCGTTTAAGCCCGTCAATCAGGCCCTCACCAAGTTCCAGGCCTCCGCCCGGGAACTTTGAAAAACGCACACCGTATTCCTGTTCATCGCTTATGAGCAATTCATCATCATCGTTCAGCAGCAGACCGTAAACCCTTACATTAAAGTATTCCATTATTCAAAGTGTTTTTTATTACGTACAACCTTTTCCATTGTCCAGGCTATTGTTTCGTTTTTTGCTTCCGACCGGATAGGGCAATTGGGCATACTGCAGTAGTGGCAGCAATTGGGTACACAAGGGTCAGCATGAATAAAAAGCTCCGTTTTTATGCCCATATCGTTATTTATCATCTTATCAACCAATGATATTTCAGTATGTACTGTATTCAGATCAAAATAGTTGGGCAGCGTCATGTGACAGTCGATATGCAGCTCATGTCCATATTTCTGCGCGCGCAAATTGTGTACATCTATCCAGGCCTCACGGCGTTTTTCACTTAAAACGTTCACGATCCCGGTCACTACCTGAAAATCTGCCTCATCCATTAATCCCCCTACCGATTTACGAACCAATTTGTAACTACTGTACACTATATATAAGCCAACCAATATAGATAATGCACTATCGAGCCATAAAATCCTGGTAAATTCAATTAACAATAAACCTACCACCAGGCCTACGCTGGTAACGGTATCGGCCAGCAAATGACGACCGTCGGCATCAAGGGTGATGGAACGAAGCTCTTTGCCCTTACGGATCATATAATAACCCAACACGCCGTTAATGGCTCCGGTTGCCGCTATAATAATAGCACCGGTAAACAGGTCATGGATAATGTTGGGAAAGAAAAAGCTGTAAACCGATTTTACAATGATGATGCACCCGGCAATGCCGATAAGTGATCCTTCTATAAAAACCGAAAAAAACTCCACCTTGCCGTGGCCGTAAGGATGGTTTTCATCTCGTGGCAGGGCCGAGAGGTAGATACTGTAAAAGGCAAATGAGCTTGCAATTACATTTACAATACTTTCGGCGGCATCGGTAAGTACAAAATTGGAGGCTGTTAAAAAGTAGGCGCCAAATTTCGCCAGCATCAGCACAATCCCCGTTATAAGCGAAATTAAAATGATCCTTTTTTGTTGATTCAAAGCAAGGGTGGTATTAGGCCGCAAATTTAAAAAATAACAAGCGTAAGTAGCAGTAAAGTTATTTTCTATATTTGCCGCGATAACATAATTTATATGAGCGCATTAAGTACCCGGATACAAAACCTGTCCGAATCTGCAACGATTAAAATGGCCAAACTGGGCCGTGAACTTGCCGCTAAAGGTGTCGACGTGATCAGCCTTAGCTTTGGTGAACCTGATTTTCATACCCCTGAACACATCAAGGAAGCCGCCAAGCAGGCCATGGACAAGAACTTTACCTACTACACACCAGTAGCAGGCTACCCTGAACTTCGTAAAGCCGTAGTTGCCAAGCTGAAGAACGAGAACAATCTTGATTATGATGCTGCCGACATAGTTGTTTCAACAGGTGCCAAGCAGGCTATCGCTAACGCGGTATTGTGTTTGGTTAACCCAGGCGAAGAAGTAATTATCCCTACTCCTTACTGGGTTTCATACAGTGAAGTAGTTAAATTGGCCGAAGGTAAAAGCGTTTTCATTAACACTACCGTTGATACTAACTTCAAAATCACCCCCGAGCAATTAGAGGCAGCCATCACTCCTAATACCAAGTTGTTCATGTTTTCATCGCCATGTAACCCTACCGGCAGTGTTTACACTAAAGATGAACTTGAAGGTTTAGCTAAGGTATTCGAAAAACATCCACATGTTTATATCCTGAGCGATGAGATCTACGAACACATCAACTTTGTTGACAAACACGAGTCTATCGCGCAATTTGACTATATCAAAGATCGTGTGGTTATCATCAACGGCTGGTCGAAAGCCTTTGCCATGACCGGCTGGCGTATTGGCTACACAGCCAGCACTAAAGAATTGGCCGCCGCATTTGATAAAATGCAAGGCCAGGTAACTTCCGGTACCTGTTCAATTACTCAGCGTGCCGGCATAGCCGCTTACGAAGGGGGTTTGGAAAGTGTGCTTGAAATGCGCGCCGCATTCAAAAAACGCCGTGATATTGTTTATAAATTACTGAGTGAAATAGAAGGTATTAAAGTAAACCTGCCAGATGGAGCGTTCTACTTTTTCCCTAACGTTACCTCTTTCTTTGGTAAAAGCTACAACGGACGCGTGATCAATGACTCTGACCATTTAAGCTTGTACCTGCTTGAAGAAGGCCACGTAGCCACCGTGGGCGGCGATTCATTCGGTGATCCTTCTTCAATCCGTTTATCATATGCCACGGCCGAAGACAAACTGATTGAGGCTATGAGAAGGTTAAAAGAAGCGTTGGGTAAATTGGCATAATAAACTGAACCTTGATTTTTAGGATTTGAGGATTATCAGGATATTAATTGTCTGCACAGCAAAATCAATCCTATAAATCCGGTAAATCCCCGCAAATCCCGGTTCAGAAATAAAAAATCCGCTTGCTGTTGGCAAGCGGATTTTTTTGTTTAAGTATATTAAAAATTACAATCCAAATCCATAAGCTAAACGTAAGCCAACCAGGCCATAGTTATTGCTTTGTCCCGAGAAGTTTTCATAACGCACACCAATATCCCATGATTTGGTGGCATAACCTAAGCCAGGAGAAAGGATAAGTTTAGTATTCTTTTCACCCCCGCAATTGGTGGGTGAACTTCAAAACCGGCACCCACTTCGCCTGCGAAATAAAAGCCATCGCCAACAAAAGCTTTAATACCGGCTTTTACCGGAATTATGCCTAAAGACCTGCCTTTAACTGTAACTGTAGTTGTTGACGTAGAGTTGGAAAATGATGAAGTATAGGTTTTACCAAAAAAATTGTAATAACCCGAGGTAAGTGTAAGGGCTAAATCATTACTTACACCATATTGCAAACGAGCAGTACCGCCTAACTCAAATTTTGAAATGTCGTGAGCGTTACCTGTTGGGATACCTGCTTCCAGGCCTACCCCAAAGCGTAGTGCGTTCGCTGGTGTAGTTTGAGCTTTAACATTTGTTCCGATGAAGATAGCCACCGCAGTAAACGCCGAAGCTATCATTTTAGTCATTGTTTTCATAGTTGTGTTTTTTAGTCAAATTCTACAATGTTGATTTTTTTAATTTTCCATTGTATTAACTCCTCCTTAACAAATACTTTGCCATTATTGGCATCATTCACTATCCAGGATATTATTTAAACCAATAAAACAACCGCGTTTAATCCAATCACACACGGCTTAATAATTGAAAATCAATATTATTTAAAGCGATGAGGTCAATACAAAATAATGACCGTTTAATATACTTTATGATGAATAGTTTTATAAAAAACTGCCCTGCATAAGCATCAAAAGTGTCTACTAACACCTAATTTCGAGCGCATAAATGGTTAAATAGCCAGGTGTAGCAGTATACCAAACCTGTCGGAAAGTAAAAAAGAGAGACTTGCGCCTCTCTTTTTACAAAACTTTAACAATTATTATACCTCCGGTCCGTGCTTTTTAGGATCATAATTTTTTTCAAGCTCGGCAAGTTTTTCCTTACCGTAAGCCATTTTAGTGATCAGGTAAAATAAAACCGGTACTATAAATATAGCCAATGATGTAGCAGTAAGCATTCCCCCAAACACCGTCCAGCCTATGGTTTTACGGGCTTCAGCACCGGCGCCCGATGCAACCATCAACGGACCTACACCTAATATAAATGCCATCGACGTCATGATGATTGGCCTTAAACGTAGCCGGACAGCCTCGAGCGTAGCTTTTTCCAATTCCATGCCTGCGTCTACACGTTCCTTGGCAAACTCTACGATCAGGATGGCGTTTTTGGCCGCCAAACCAATCAGCGTTATCAAACCAATTTGTGCATAAACGTTGTTAGTAAGATCAGGCCAGAAAGTAAGGAACAATATGGCACCAAATGCACCCAGGGGCACTGACAATAACACAGAGAACGGTACCGACCAGCTTTCATACAAAGCAGCCAGGAACAGGAACACGAATCCTATTGACAGTGCAAATATATATACCGTTTTTGACCCGGATAATAACTCCTCACGGCTCAGGCCCGAAAACTCGTAACCGTAACCTTGCGGCAATACCTGCGCGGCTGTCTCTTTCAAAGCGGTAATAGCATCACCACTACTATACCCCGGCTTGGTACTACCGTTAATCTCGGCCGAACGGAACAGGTTATAGTGCGATATCAACGGTGAGTTTTCAATTACCTTATATGATGTAAGTGTGCTCAATGGCACCATGGCTCCTGATGAATTACGCACAAAATACTGTCCTATGTTTTGCACATTGGTACGATAACTGGTATCGGCCTGGGCTACTACCCTGAAGTTACGACCATAAATGGTAAAGTCGTTGATATAGGTACTACCCAAATAGGTTTGCAGCGCATTGTTCACGTCAGATATTGCTACACCAAGCTTTTTAGATTTCTCTCTGTCTATCGTTAACTGGTAAGCAGGCGTACTGGCAGTAAAGAACGAGAAGGCCCTTGCTATCTCTTTACGCTGATTAATTGCGCCAAGGAACGTTCGGAGCGTTTTCTCAAATACCTTAATGTCGCCACCTGCCTGTTTCTCTTCTAATATAAACGAGAAACCTCCTGTACTACCCAACCCCGGAATTGCCGGTGGCTGGATCACCACAACATTGGCTTCCTTATACTTACCGAGCTTTTGGTTTAACCGTGCAACAAGCGCTGTTATCTGCTGCGACTTTTCTTTACGCTCATCCCAAGGTTTCAACTGCACGAATATGGTTGCACTATTTGATTTACTTGCAAAGCTGATGGCATTCAAACCACCCAACGCCGCGTAATGGGCTATTTCCGGCACGCTATCAAGCGTTCTCATCATGTTGTGCAACACATCAACAGTACGGCCGGTTGCTGAAGCCTCGGGTAAATCAAAAGTGATATAAACACGGCCATCATCTTCCAGCGGGATAAAACCAGATGGTTTACTTCTGAATAAAAGTATCGCGCCTATAATGATACACACCAGCAGAATGATAATGTATCTTGAGTTTTTAATGCTTTTATCAACTGTGTTTCGATATTTACCGGTTACGCGGGTAAACCAGGTATTGAATTTAAAGAAAAACTTATTTAAGCCACGAGAGCTTTCATCTATCTTATGCGGCCTTAATATCAACGTACACAATGCAGGTGTTAATGATAGCGCAACAAAAGCTGATATCAATACAGATATGGCAATGGTGATGGCAAACTGTTGATACAATCGCCCTACTATACCCGGCACAAAGCCTACCGGCACAAACACTGCAGCCAGGATCAGCGCAATTGCTATTACGGGGGCCGAGATATCGGCCATAGCGTGCTGGGTGGCTTCTTTAGGTGTCATACCCTCCTCATCCATATAATGCTGTACAGCCTCAACCACCACAATAGCATCATCCACCACAATACCAATGGCCAGTACGAAACCAAACAACGTTAACGTATTGATAGTAAAGTTGAGCGGAATAAAGAAAATGAACGTACCAATAATTGATACCGGAATAGCCAGTACCGGAATGAGGGTTGTGCGCCAGCTTTGTAAAAACAGGAATACTACAATAATAACCAGTACAAGTGCAATAACCAGCGTTTCGATAACCTCGCTTACCGACACCTTTACCACGGTTATGGCCTCAAAAGGAACTACGTAATCTATATCTTTAGGAAAGCTCTTTTTAAGCTCATTCATAGTAGCGTATACATTATCGGCAGTTTCAAGCGAGTTACTGTTCGGGGCCTGGTACACCAGCAGATAAGATGCCCTTTTACCATCAACAAATGAGTTACCTGAGTAGTTGAATTTACCCAGCTCAATCCTGGCAACATCTTTTAAGTGTACTATACCCCCATTGTTAGGCTGGGTTTTAACAACCACATTACCAAATTCTTCCGGCTTCTCTAAACGGCCTTTTACAATAACCGAATACTCAAATGTCTGTCCTTTTAACTGAGGTGTAGCACCTACTGTACCGGCGGCAACCTGCGCGTTTTGCTCTTGCAGGGCACTGGTTACATCCGCAGCACTCATACCTAACGCAGCAAGTTTATCCGGGTTAAGCCAGATCCGCATACTAAAATCATCGGCACGTGTAACAACGTCGCCCACTCCTTTGGTACGCAAAATAGCATCCTTTATAAATACGTTGGTGTAGTTATCAGTAAAAGTAACATCATGGGTGCCTTTAGGACTAAACATGGCCACAAGCATCAGGATACTTGGATTACGTTTACGTACCACCATACCCAAACGCTGTACCTCCTGCGGCAAAGTTGGTAAAGCAATACCTACACGGTTTTGCACGTCGAGGGCTGCAATGTTAATATCAGTACCAACATCAAAGTTAACCGTCATGCTCATTTGCCCGTTGCTGCTGCTGTTACTTTGCAGGTAGGTCATACCGGGTACGCCGTTTACCTGCACCTCAACCGGTGTAGCAACCGTTTGCTCAACTGTTAACGCATCAGCACCGACATAGTTACCGCTAACTGACACGGTTGGAGGTGTAATATCAGGGTACTGGCCTATAGGCAGGCTGGATATTGACAGGATGCCCACTATTAATATCACCAGGGATATTACAATGGCGGTAACCGGTCGTTTTATAAAAGTATCTGCGATCATTCTTTCTCTATATTAAGTTTTCCAGGGTAGATGCGCCCCTTCTTCGGCTTAAAATTTTTCCTGTTGATATAAATTTATTTTTTGGGTGCTGCTCCGGCAGGCGCGGCTGTTCCGGTAGTGACCCTACCACCATCGCGCAAACGCTGAAAACCGTCGGTAATCACTTTATCACCTTGTTTTATGCCATCCATTATCACTACGTCGCTGTTAATACGCGGCCCTAATTTCACCTTCACCTGTTTTGCAATTGTATCGCGCCTGTCCTTAACAGTTTTATCGGCAGCTGTGTCTTTAACAACAGTATCTCTTGTTGCGAAAACAAAAAACTCACCCATTTGCTCAGTTACTGCTTTGTAAGGGATTTGTACCCGCTGGCCCGACTGGCTGTTCAGCACCTGTAAAACACAACTCATGCCATCCTTAAGCACGTCATCCTCGTTCGGAAACTGGATCCTCACCCTAATACTGCCGGTTTGATTGCTAACGCCCCTATCAATCGCCAGTACTTTACCTGTCTTGTTGTATTTGCTTCCGTCGGGTAGCACCAGTTTAAAGGTACTGTCGGTACTTGATTTTTGAAGACCATAAAAGCGGTTGATATCCTGCTCATTGATCACCACATCAACACCTATGGGGTGCTCGGCCGATATGGTGTTCATCAATGTGGTACCTGCTGCTACCTGTGTTCCAAGCCTCACCTGCGAGATCCCTATTCGCCCCGTAAAAGGCGCAGTAATGGTGGCATATGATAAATCGGTACGGGCCGACTCAAGCGCGGCTTTCGCTACAGCAACCTGGCTTTTATTAGTTTCGTAAGTAGCCTGTGCCTGATCCACTGTCTGACGGGCAATCGCATCGCTCTTAAGCAGCATGTTATACCTGTCAATGTCTTTTTGCGCTTTAACCAAATTGGCCTCGGCGCTTAGCACATTAGCTTTGGCCTGGTCAAAAGCAGCCTGGTATTTGCGTTTATCTATTTCATACAATACTTTGCCTTTTTGCACAACATCACCCTCTTTAAAAAATATACCGGTTACAAAACCCGGTACCTGGCTGCGCAGTTCGACAGTGTTCACCGAAACCACAATACCCTGGTATTTATCATAGTATACTGCTTCGGCTGTTTTAGCGTCGGCAAGGTATACTGGGGTTGGGGGCATGGCCGCCGGCCCGCCCTTTTGAGGTTTACCGCATGATGCCCATGTTAAAAGTGCTGCAGGGGCTAACCAATATATATATGTATGTTTCATGTAGAATAGGTTGTTCGTGTGTTGCTGTAGTTTTTATTTTTTTATGACGATATCTTATGGTTGCTGAACAGGCAGGATTCCAAGAGCCCTCTGCAGGTCAATTTTGCTGCTGAGTAAATTGAACAGGGCATTATAATAGCTCAGTTCGGCAGTACGCAGATCTGCCTGCGATACAATTACGTCGAGGTAAGTTTTTACTCCCTCACGGTATTGCAGGCTTACCACCTTATATACATCTTTTGCAAGTGTTACATTTTCGCGAATGAGCTGGTAGCTGGTATAATTGCTTTTATATGCCGCCAGTGCCTGGGTATATTCCGTATAAATACTATTTTTTGTATTGATCAGGTCCAGGTCGGTACGTTCAACCTGCAGCCTGGCTTTAGCGAGGTTTTGCAGGCGCTTCGTCCCCTGGAAAATGGGTACAGCCAGCGTTAAACCAACATAACCTGTAGGGAAAGACTTGTTATACAAATCACCGAAATCATGGCTGAAGTATGCATGCTGGTAACTCCCTACAGCCGATAATGAAGGCAAAAACCCAAAACGGTAGTAATTTACGTTGAGATTATTGAGTGCCTTTGTTGTTTCAAGCAAACGGTATTCGATCCGGTTATTTACATTGAGCGATTGTAAAGTATCAATACTGGCCTCCTGCTCGTACCGGCTCGAATCATAAGAAAGGCTTAACGGTGTAGCCGCGCCTACGCCCATGATCTGCTTTAATAAAGCAGTTTTACTTTTGATGGCCTCTTCGGTTTGTTTACGGGTAGCCAGTGAATTATTTAAAGCGATGGTTGCCTGCTTATAATCTGTAGGATCGGATACACCGGCGGTATACCTGCTTTTGGCATCCTTCAGGCTTCTTTGCAACCTGATGATGTCCTCATTAGTGATGTCAAGTTGTTTGCCGGATAGTAAAACATCAAAAAAAGCTTTGCTAACATCACTTACTACATCAATCTGGCTGCTCAAGGTGTTCTGCTTATAATACTCGCGCGAATATCTTTTCGCTCTTGAAGCAAGAAATACATCGTTGTTATATAGTACCTGCGAGGCCGTAACGCCCAGAGTTGAAAGGTTACGGATACTGCCCGCGTTGCTGGGGATGTTAGCACCGGAGGCGCCAGCCTGCGGGCTGCCCTTATAGTAATAATTATAAAGGCCCGAGCCGTTCACCTGCGGCAGCCAGGCCGACAGGCCAATTCTAATATCACGCTCATTGATCTGTTCATCAATGGAAGCCTGCCTTACTGTTGGTTGGTTACGTAAGGCAAAGTCAATAGCCTGTTTTAGGGAAACCGGTCCGCTTATACTATCAGCGGCAGTTTGGGCATAACTATTGCTATGTAAATTCAATGTTAAATTAAGTACAAGAAGCGCCAAAAAGTACTTGTGTTTTTTCATAGGGTAGCCATAAATAACAATGTATATCAGGCAAAAATTATAAGAAAAAATTTTATAATTAGTGCAGGATTGTTACGGGGAATGCGAATATGTAATTAATATTACTAATTTAAAATCACGAACAAGAATTTTACGTAAAAAATTACAAAAACACGGGATAGTATCAGCTTTTTGGGCTTTTGACAAAAAAATGAAAATAATAGGCTCGATATAAACAAAAAAATTAATTAATTTGCCGTGTAAGAATTTGTGTGCTTCTTAAGTAGTATTGATACGTTAATAGGCATTATTTTAAAAAAATTTACACACACCGTATAAGTTATATGCTTATTCATGGTATTTTTACACAAAATTTAAGCAGAGTTAATATACATGGTTAAAAAACTACATGGGAAAATCGCTCAGTTTCAAGTAGCAAATATGCTGCGTGAACGAGGGTTATATCCTTATTTCAGGCCTATTGAGTCTGCACAAGACACTGAGGTAATTATTGACAACAAGCGGGTATTAATGTTTGGTTCTAACTCATACTTAGGCCTTACCAATCATCCAAAAATCAAAGAAGCTTCAAAAAAAGCAATTGACAAATATGGTACTGGCTGTGCCGGTTCACGTTTTTTGAACGGTACACTTGATATCCACATTGAGCTTGAAAACAGGCTTGCTAACTATGTAGGCAAAGAAGCTACTGTTTTATTCAGCACAGGTTACCAGGTTAACCTTGGTGTGCTTTCGTGCGTTACCGGCAGGAATGATTATATCATACTTGATGAGTATGACCATGCCTGCATCATTGACGGCAGCCGCCTGTCGTTTTCAAAAGTGATCAAGTACGCTCATAACGATATGGCCGATTTGGAGCGCAAATTAAGCATACTTCCTGAAGATGCCGTGAAGATTATCGCTGTTGACGGTATTTTCAGCATGGAAGGTGACATTGTTAAATTGCCTAAAATCGTTGAGCTTGCCGATACTTATGGTGCCAATATCATGGTTGATGATGCCCACAGCCTTGGTGTAATTGGTGATAAAGGTGCAGGTACCGCCTCACACTTTAACCTTACCAATGAAGTTGACCTGATCATGGGTACTTTCAGTAAATCATTAGCATCGTTAGGTGGTTTTATTGCCAGCGACCAGGACACTATTGATTATATCAAACACCGCGCGCGTTCATTGATGTTTAGCGCGAGTATGCCTCCGGGCTCTGTAGCCAGCGTAATTGCAGCATTAGATATCATTGAATCAGAACCGGAGCGTATCGAAAAATTATGGGATAACACCAATTATGCCATGAAGCTTTTACTGGAAGAAGGCTTTGACCTTGGCCCTACCGAAAGCCCTATTTTGCCGATCTACGTTCGTGATAACGAAAAAACTTTCGCGGTTACCAAACACCTGCAAGCTTCTGGTGTATTTGTTAACCCGGTTGTATCCCCTGCCGTTCCTTCCGATTCGTCACTGCTTCGTTTCTCATTGATGGCTACCCATACCTTTGAGCAAATTGACGAAGCCGTTGAAAAACTGTCAAAAGCCTTTAAAGAAGTTGGTGTAACCGCTTCTGTTAAAGAAAAAATATAATGAAGAAACCTGAGGTGCATTTAGCTGCTTTTTAATTAAGGTAAGCTAAATGCACTTTTTATTTTAAAGCATACCAATTTGCTTTATTCAATCATTTACCACACATGATTACAATAGTAACGGTTAAATCAAAAAAAGAACTGGCTTCATTTATTGATTTCCCGCATGACCTGTACAAGGACGATCCTTACTATGTTCCTGAGTTGTTTATTGCCCAAAGGGACCTCTTAACCAAACACCCCTTCCATAAACACAATACCGTACAACCCTTTTTAGCTTATAATGGCGATAAAATTGTTGGCCGGATAGCCGCGATCCTTAATAACGGGCATAACGAATACAGCCATGTTAACGATGGCTTTTTTGGCTTTTTTGATTGTATTAACGACACCGCGATATCTAACCTGCTTTTTGAAACCGTTACCAAATGGCTTAAAGAAAAAGGCGTTACCGGTAAACTGTTAGGCCCTACCAACTTTTCAACAAATGAGCCCTGTGGCTTATTAATAAAGGGATTTGATAGTTCACCATTCCTGATGAACACCTACAATTTTGCGTATTATGCCGACCTGGTTGAGCATTTTGGCTTTAAAAAAGATGTTGACCTGATTGGATGGCATTGGGAAGGACAAGCCTATGATGATAAATCGGTAAGGTTATTAAACGCGCTTGAAGATCGGTTAAAACGCAACGATATCATTATCCGCAAGATCAACCTTAAAAATTTTAAGGAAGAGGCTGCAAAACTTCGCGACGTTTATAACTCGGCCTGGGACAAAAACACCGGTTTTGTGCCACTAACCAATGAAGAATACGATTACCTGGCCAAAGATCTTAAACTGATCCTTGATCCTGATTTTGCTATTGTTGCCGAGCAACGTGGCAAGATAGTTGCATTTGGCCTGGCCCTTCCCGATTATAACGATATCTTCAAAAAAATAAAACGCGGCCGTTTGTTGCCCACCGGCATTTTCAAATTATTGTTCGGCAAAAAAAGCATCACCGGCATCCGTATTTATGCCTTAGGCGTTATTGAAGATTATCGTAAAATGGGCATTGAAGCCTGCTTATACGGCACCATTATAAGGGAATATAAGGCCAAGGGTTATAAACATGCCGAAGCCGGCTGGACACTGGAGAACAATGATATGATGAACCGTGCCATTGAAGCCATAAAAGGCGATCCTTATAAAAAATACAGGTTATATCAAAAAGCGATATGAGGGAACGGGTTTTAATAACCGGTGCAAGCGGATTTGTTGGATATCATTTAATTGAAGAAGCCCTTCAAAACAACCTGGAGGTTTTTATAGCTATACGCAAAAGCAGCAAAATTGATCACCTTAAGGAATTAGACATTCAATATATCTACCCCGAGTTTAACAATAAAGAAACACTAAAGAAGCAACTGGCAGAAATAAAGCCCGATTATATCATCCACGCGGCAGGTGTAACCAGTGCCCGCTCCGAAGCCGAATATAACCGGATCAACGCAACATATACCCATAACCTTGCTTCGGCGGCTTATGAAGCTTGCCCTGATTTAAAAAAGTTTGTACTTATTGGCAGCCTGGCTTCAGTTGGGCCGCTTAATACGCTAACCGGCACCATAACCGAAGCAACTCCTCCGCATCCGGTTACAGCATACGGCAGGAGCAAATTGCTTGCCGAACAGAAATTAAAAACGGTGAGCGGCCTGAATTATACCATACTAAGACCAACCGCGGTTTACGGACCGAGGGACACCGGCATATTTATATTTTTTAAACAGATAGTGAAGGGCATTGAGCCCTATATAGGCAGGGCGCAGCAAAAGCTCAGCTTTATATATGTTAAAGACCTGGCCAAAGCAAGTATCAAGGCTTTATACGGTGGCAATAACAAGACATATAATCTGAGCGATGGTAATTTTTATAACCGTTATGAGTTAGGCACCATCACCAAAGATGTATTAATGCTAAAAACGCTAAAGTTTCATCTGCCTGTAAATTTTGTTAAAATGATTGCAGCAGTATCTGAAAAAATAAGTTCTTTGAGCAACAAAGCTGTGGTGCTGAATATAGAAAAGCTTAATGAACTGACCGCCATTAACTGGAATTGCGATATTGAAGCAGCTAAATCCGACCTGGGTTTTTATCCTTTATACAATCTGCAAAACGGCATGGCCGAAACGCTAAAATGGTATAAAGCCAACAAATGGCTTTAGCCGATTAATTTGAAATAAATAATAGTAACATAAATGAAAATCAACATTACACCTGCTAAAGGTAAGCTTGGCATCCTGATCCCCGGGTTAGGCGCAGTAGCAACTACCTTAATTGCCGGCGTAGAGGCCGTTAAAAAAGGCATCTCGCAGCCAATTGGCTCCCTTACTCAAATGGGCCACATACGTTTAGGAAAAAGAACCGAAAACCGTAACCCGAAAATTAAAGAATTTGTTCCTTTAGCCGATTTAAACGACATCGTATTTGGCGGTTGGGATGTTTATGAAGATAACGTATTTGAAGCAGCCTCAAACGCACAGGTACTGGAAGCAGGACTTTTACATTCGGTTAAAGCCGAATTGGAAGCTATAAAGCCAATGAAAGCCGCGTTTGATAAAAACTACGCTAAAAACCTTGATGGCACCCACGTTAAAACCGGAACCAGGCTTGAACTTGCCGAGCAGGTAATGGAAGATATCAAAAACTTTAAAGAGGCTAATGGTCTTGACAGGGTTGTGTTGGTATGGTGCGGTTCAACCGAGATCTATTATGAAGCATCTGCTGTACACCAGTCATTAGCCGCTTTTGAGGAAGGTTTGAAAAATGACGACAAGCTGATCGCTCCAAGCATGATCTATGCTTACGCGGCTTTAAAATTAGGCGTTCCTTTTGCTAACGGCGCCCCTAACTTAACAGTTGATATCCCTGCATTAATCGAACTGGCAAAATTAACCAAAACTCCAATTGCTGGTAAAGATTTCAAAACAGGTCAAACTTTAATGAAAACAGTATTGGCCCCAGGTTTGGCAGCACGTTCATTAGGTGTGCACGGCTGGTTCTCGACCAACATTTTGGGTAACCGCGATGGCTGGGTTCTTGATGATCCGGATAACTTCAAAACTAAAGAAGTATCAAAACTGGGTGTATTGGAAGATATCTTCAAACCGGAAGATAACCAGGAACTTTATGGTAACATCTACCACAAGATCCGTATTAACTACTACCCTCCGCATGGTGATAACAAAGAGAGCTGGGATAACATCGATATTTTTGGCTGGTTGGGCTACAAAATGCAGATCAAGATCAACTTCCTTTGCCGCGACTCAATACTTGCTGCGCCTATCGCGCTTGATTTGGCTATCTTCTGCGATCTGGCTAAACGTGCTGGTATGAGCGGTATCCAGGAATGGCTGTCATTCTACCTGAAATCGCCTCAAACTGCACCGGGTTTACATGCAGAAAATGACATCTTTAAACAACTGATCAAATTGGAGAATACCCTTCGTTACCTGATGGGCGAAGACCTGATCACCCACCTTGGTTTGGATTACTATGACGACATGTTCGCGACCGAATAATCGTTAAATTACCAAATACCGTCAAAACAGCCGTAAGCAGTTGAACCCCTGCTTCACGGCTGTTTTGTTTTTGTGAGGTAAAAAAATTCAGGGGCAGGTAACATTACTTTATCAGCATTAGTCTTATTAACACCAAGAATAAATTGTTAAATAATGTTATTTGAATAGCCTGGCACGCTTTCAGTCGGCAACAAAAACCCCTGATTGTATTTGATTACCAGATCATTATAAAATAAACAATATAGTAAACCGAAAAGTAACGAGCGTACTAATGGCTGCTCAAAGCCGTTGTTTGGGTTATTATGGCTAAGGTAATATAATACAGTAAATAGCTGTAAACAATATTTGACTTTTTGACCACATTAGTCTGTAGCGATTTTTTTACCTTTGGCCTGTTAATTGTAAACTCCGTAATAACCATCTGCCGGGAGTGTACAAAGCAGGGTAAGCGGGGAAAGATTGGGTGGCAGAACAACGAAAAACATACAGGGGCGGACATAATTAACCTGCCAGGAATATTTGAATAATTTAATACATACCTCTTTATCCAATAATAACAGTATTGAGCCGAAAAAGAAGTTTGTATTTGCACAATTGCACAAAGTACATGGATTGTAAAAAATTTTATAAAAGCTTATTTTTCTTAATACTGTTCTTTTCTGCTTCGGCATTATATGCACAGCAAACGGTAATAACGGGTACCGTTACCGATGCAGGTAACAAACAAACCCTGCCTTCTGTTAGTATTTCTTTCACGGGCACCACTACCGGTACCACTACTGATGTTAATGGCAAATATCGCCTGGCTACAAACAATCAGCAATACAAACAAATCAAAATTTCATTTTTAGGTTATAAAGACGCTTTTTTAGCTGTTGTTCCCGGTAAAGAGCAGGTTGTAAATGTAAAAATGTTCCCGGCTTCGCAACAGCTTAACGAAGTTGTGGTAAAATCGGGCAAAAAACCTAAATACCGTAATAAAGACAACCCCGCCGTTGAACTGATCCGAAAGGTTATCGAAAATAAAGAAAAGAACTGTCCCGAAGCATACAACTATGTTGAATACAAGGAGTATGATAAAATGATGTTTGCGCTAAGCAATGTATCCGCCCAGTTTTCGGACAGGAAATTTTTCCGCAAGTATAAGTTCATTTTAGATAACCGTGATAGCTCATTGGTACCAGGCAAATCATTGCTGCCTATTTATCTTGATGAAAAGCTGCAACAGGTTTATTACCGTAAAAATCCCGAAAAAACGAGGGAAGATATAACCGGCCAAAAAAGTGTTAACTACGGTGCGGGTATTGATAATGAAGGGCTTACACAATATTTCAAGCACTTATACAACAAGGTTGATATTTATACCAACAACGTATTTTTGATAACCAGCCAGTTTCTTAGCCCAATATCTGACAACTCGCCAAACTATTACAAATACTTTATTGCCGATACTATTCTTGATGAGCACAATAACAAGCTTGTTAAACTTGATTTTACGCCGCGCAACAGTACCGACGTACTTTTTGAGGGTAGCATATACATCACGCTCGATGGCAACTACGCTGTTCAAAAGTGTGATTTAACTATCAACAAACATATCAACATCAACTTTATCAGGTCGATGACCGTTAACCTGGAGTTTCAACAAAACCCGGATGGCCGCTATCACCTGAGCAAAAGTACTACCATTGCAGATTTTGGCGCATCCAAAAAAGATGCAAAGAGTGGTTTATTTGGTATCCGGGCCATAACCTACAGCAATTACGTAGTTAACAAACCCCGGCCGGATACAACTTATCAGGGGTCGCCATATGCTGAATTAAGCGATGAAGTGAAACATCGCCCCGAATCATTCTGGCAGGAAAACAGGCCGGATACTTTAACGCTTGCCGAATCAAAAGTTTATAAAAACATCGACAGCCTGCGTAATATGCCTTCGTTTAAACGTACAGTTGATATAGCAACCCTCCTGCTTGCGGGCTACAAAGGCTTTGGTAAATTTGAGTTAGGCCCTGCCAACACATTTTACAGCTTTAACCCGGTTGAAGGTTTCCGTTTACGTGTAGGCGGTCGTACAACGCCCGAATTAAGCAAACGTTATTATTTCGAAACTTATGCAGCTTATGGCTTTAAAGATGAGCGCTGGAAGTACTTTTTAAGTGCAACCTACTCTATTAATAATAAATCTATCTATCGTTTCCCTCAAAACTATATCAGGGCAAGTTTTCAGCGTGATACCAAAATCCCTGGCGCAAGCCTGCAGTTTGTGCAGGAGGATAACTTCCTGTTATCGTTTAAGCGTGGCGTGAACGATAAGTTCCTTTATAACGATTTTTACAGGTTTGATTATTTACACGAACTGGAAAGCCATCTTTCGTTTGCCGCAGGCTTCAAAAAATGGACTCAGGAGCCGGCAGGATCATTATATTTTGATAATGTTGTTAATGATCTGCCAAATTCTATCCATCACTTAACCACCACCGAACTTACCGGAAGTATCCGCTGGGCACCTCATGAGCAGTTTTACCAGGGCAAGATCTATCGCATCCCTATCCCTAACAAATACCCGGCCTTTGAACTTGATTATGCTCAAGGTATTAAAGGGTTATTTGCCGGTGAATACAATTATCAAAAGCTTGATTTCCGTGCTGATAAACGCTTTTACTTTTCACAGCTAGGCTATGCGGATATCAATGTTTCAGCTGGTAAAATCTTTGGTTCGGTACCGTACCCTTTGTTAACTATACACAGGGCTAACCAAACTTACGCGTATGACCTCGACTCATACAACTTAATGAACTTTTTGGAGTTTGTGAGTGATAAATATGCAAGTTTCAGGATTGACCAGCATTTCAGCGGCTTCTTCTTCAACAAAATACCGTTGTTAAAGAAATTGAAATGGCGCGAAACCGCATCGTTAAAAGTATTATACGGCGGCCTGTCCGACCAAAACAATCCTTCGATACATCCGTCATTATATCAATTACCTGTTGGCACCGATGGCGTGCCGATTACTTATACATTGGGCAAAACGCCTTATGTTGAGGGTAGTGTTGGTATTGAAAATATATTTAAATTTATACGCATAGATTTTGTGAGGCGCTTTAACTACCTTGACCAGCCAAACGTTGCCCAATGGGGCCTGCGCACAAGGGTTAAATTCGACTTCTAATCATTGTACCTAAATAAGCAGAGATAAAAAATGGAACAGCAAACTACAACACTTAGGAGATCATTCAGAACCAACTTGCAATTAGGCATTTATAAGGTTATTGATCCGTTTGTGAAGATCCTTATAAAAATAGGCTTAACCCCCAATGCCGTAACTACTATAGGTTTTGTACTTAACGTAGGCGTTGCAGGGATATTTATTTTAGGTGCCGAAGAAGGTAACCGCGGCGATTTAACCTACGTAGGCTGGGCCGGTGGCCTCATCCTTTTTGCAGGCTTATTTGATATGCTTGACGGCCAGGTAGCCCGCTTAGGGAATATGAAATCAACCTTTGGTGCTTTGTACGATTCCGTACTTGACCGCTACAGCGAATTGATCATGTTTTTGGGTATTTGCTATTACCTGGTGGCGCATCACTACTTCCTGAGCTCGATAGCTGCCTTTATAGCGTTGATCGGCTCAATGATGGTTAGTTATGTACGTGCACGTGCCGAAGGTTTGGGGGTTGAAATTAAAGGCGGTTTAATGCAAAGGCCTGAACGTGTAGTAACTATCGGCTTATGCGCAGCTTTATCGGGCATAGTAGCTCAGTACATCGGCGGTAACTATAAATTATTTGTTCCCGGCATTAAATTTCATGTATTTGAAACCATATCGATATTTACAATCCCGCTGGTAATACTTGCTGTTTTAACCAATATCACCGCTTTTAACAGGTTAAGAGAGGCTAAAAAAGCTTTAATTAAACTGGAAGAGGAAGAAGG
This sequence comes from Mucilaginibacter sp. P25, assembly GCF_050859465.1. Lineage (NCBI taxonomy): Bacteria > Pseudomonadati > Bacteroidota > Sphingobacteriia > Sphingobacteriales > Sphingobacteriaceae > Mucilaginibacter > Mucilaginibacter sp. P25. The sequence continues at coordinate 6,044,959 of NZ_CP193937.1, forward strand.
TAAGTAAACCTGTAGTTCTAAGTTAAAAAGTCTTAAGCGAGGATGTTGAATTACTTATCTTAAGACTGCGAACTTTAGGCTTAAGACTTCGCAACAAATATCATATCTTCGTAACAATAAAATAAAGGCATTTTACACTTAGTAATATCTTTGCTAAAATTGCCTTTTGCTGGTTAAAGGCCAGCCATTCTGAAAAATTTTAACACCCATAAACAGGCAGAGAAATAATAAAACATTTTAAAACCTGATTATAACAATGAAAAAGAAATATATATCCAACTCGCAGGAATCGGTGCGAATGTTTAAGAGCGACTTTTTAGAAGGCTTATCAAAGGTACATTATACCGTGCCCCTGTACATTTTTGTGCCTGTTATTGGATATTGCAGTTATAAATTCTTTGATTTAGGGTTAGACATATTAACCTATATAGGCCTGTTCATTTTCGGCCTCTTCATTTGGACCATCACCGAATACATTATGCACCGTTTTGTTTTTCACTATCAACCAAGTGAAAAACTGGAATGGGCGCAACGCCTCCATTTTATTATGCATGGTGTGCATCATGATTACCCGAGCGATGCCAAACGTTTGGTATTGCCTCCTTCGTTAAGTATTCCGCTGGCTACAGGCTTCTTCTTTTTGTTTAAATGGTTATTGCCTGTAAACTACATCTGGGGCTTTTTCCCGGGCTTTATTTTAGGATATCTGTTTTATGACATATCTCACTATGCCATGCACCATTTTAACTTTAAAAGCGGCCTGTTCAAAAAAATAAAACAACACCATATGCTGCACCACTACCAGGATCCTGAAAAGGGTTATGGTGTGAGTTCACCTTTCTGGGATAAAATTTTCCGTTCAGATTTCTTAAAAAAATAGCAATGACCAATGCCAATACAGGCGTAACAGTAAATATCCGGTCGATAATTATTGTTTCGCTGCTTTCCATTGCTTACCTGGCGTTTTCAACTTTCCTTATTGGTTATAAACCAGACGAGCTTACGCTGGTAGTTATTTTCAATGTGCTATTCTATGCGTCGGCAATAACCCGTAAGTTTATATTGGGCTTCACTATTTTCATAGTGTACTGGATTGTTTTTGATTACATGAAAGCCTTCCCCAATTATAACTACAACCCGGTACATATTGCCGAGCTCTATAATGCAGAGAAACACCTTTTCGGCATTCATTTTAACGGCAAACTGCTTACACCTAATGAATACTGGCTGGCCAACAGCAACACTTTCATTGATGTGTTATCGGGCTTGTTTTATTTGTGCTGGATCCCTGTGCCGCTGGGCTTTGCCGCTTACCTTTTCTTCAAAAACAAAAAACAGTTCCTTAATTTTTCGTTAACGTTTGTTTTGGTGAATATCTTGGGCTTTATAGTTTACTACGCCTACCCTGCCGCACCACCCTGGTTTGTTCAATATCATGGATTTCATTTTATTCCGTTAACTATGGGCAATACCGCCGGGCTGGCCAGGTTTGACGCCTACTTTCATGCCGGGGTTTTTAAAGGGATTTATACAAAAGGATCAAACGTGTTTGCTGCCATGCCGTCGCTGCATTCATCATACCCGGTTATAGTGCTTTACTACGGCTTAAAAAACAAGCTGGGACTTGCTAATATCTTTTTTGCGGTGGTAACCGTTGGCATCTGGTTTACGGCGGTATATGCAAGCCACCATTACGTGCTTGACGTGTTAGCCGGTATCACTTGTGCGGCATTAGGTATTACCTTATACAATGTACTGTTAAAGCAATTTGCAGGTTTAAGATCAGCGTTAAATAAATACGAACGGGTGATCTCTTAAGCAATCGCATAGCAAAATCTTTTTTTGTATACAATACTATGCATTAAAGCTGATGCTGTGGGATATGCGCGGGCAATTGTTAATTAATATTTCCAGGGTTATCCTCCTGAAAAACAGCTCATACTGTTCAAAAATGAATAAAAAGTCAAGCGATCTTCACAAACACCTATGTCGGCGACCTTAAACAGGCACGCTATTTGCCTAATTATAAGTAGATTATTGCATTTTCGAGTAATCTGTTATATGAAGAGACTTATTACCTTACTTTTTTTCTGACAGCCATGCTTAAATTATCAGCACACGCCAGTGAGCTTGATAGTCTTAAGCAAAAATTACAGGTTACCAGTGATTCGTTAAAAGGCCCTATCTATACCCAAATAGCTGCCCATTATTTAGGATACGATACCGTATCAACCCGGCGAATGAAATACTACTTCCAAACCGAGGCGCTTAATTACACTATGCTCGCCCTGCATAGCTATTCCACTTATAACGATACTTTAGGCTTGCGTACAAGCTTTAACGCGCTTGCAAAGGTTTATCGTTCGCAGCGTAAATTCAGCGAGGCCAAATGGTTCATTTTGCAATCGAACACCATATCGAGGCAAAGGAAGGATACGCTTAATATTATCAGCTCGCTTATAGAGCTTGCAGCTATTAAAAGCGACATCAAAGACTATAAACTCAGTATGAAGGACCTGAACGATGCTTTAACCTTATCGCTCAAAACCCACGATCCTAAAAAAGAGTCGATAGTGCAGGTAGGCTTTGCCGAACTTTACCGGAAAATGAACGATTATGATAAAGCTGCAGTAGCTATTAAACGCCATGAATTTTTGGACGATAGTCTTAACCAGGTCACAGTCGACAGCATTGCCAAGGTAGCTGCTGCCGATTCGATCAAGATCAAAAAACAGGATTCGGTGATAGCCAAAAAAAGTATTTACCAAAAACTCCAGGCGCAGGCCAATGCTAAGGTACGCCAGGCACATAACATCGTTATCATTCTCACAGTCACCACTATTATTCTCGTCGTTATAGCTATAATTATTATTTACAGGCGAAAGAAAACCGGCCGCTGGCGTTCAGCTATCAGAAGGCCTAAACAATAATTTAAACCACAGGCGTTTAAAAGTGTCAAAGCACTAAGATGAAAAAATTGATAGTATTATTTGCTGCATTATTCTGGTTTGCAAATGCCTACAGCCAAAGCAGCAAACACTTCAGGACCGAGTTTTTAAACAGCATTAATGCTACACGCCAGAAAGGCTGCAATTGCGGCAGCAAATATTTCCCGCCGGCCCCTCCCCTTACCTGGAATAATGATTTGGAAGATGCAGCTATAGGGCACGCTAAAGACATGGCCCGCAAAAGCTATTTTAGTCACGACAGCAAAGACGGCCGCAGCATGGAAGACCGCATAGTATACGCCGGTTATAAATTTAAAGGGTTCAAAAGTTTTGCCATAGGCGAAAACATAGCCCAGGGCCAACAAAGCATTGCGGAAGTGATGGCTGGCTGGTTTAAAAGTGAAGGCCATTGCCGCAACCTCATGAACCCGGACTTTAAAGAAGTTGGCGTGGCAGAATATAAAACCTATTGGGTACAGGATTTTGGCGGCCGGACCTCATTTTCGGCTCAGCAACAAAAGCTGATTAAATCAGGGAGATACAGATTAATACAGGAAAAGCCTGTGGAAGGGCATTAATTATTGCCTGAACCGGGATTTCATAGGATTTTTCGGAAGTCAGGATCTTGTCTGTGAAATCCAACCAATCTACTCATTCCGCTCGCAAATCAAATCCTATAAATCCGGTGAATCATCCCAAATCCCGGTTCAGATTACTCCGGTTTCGGTTTCGGCTCCCTTGGGCCGCGTTTGTAGATAATGAGGCCATTCAGGAAATTACGCAGGATCTGATCGCCGCAGGGTTTAAAGTTGGGGTGATCATCAGCACGGAATATGGCACCAATCTCGGCTTTGGTGATCCTGAAATTAACCAATGCCAAAACCTTGATGATATCATCATCAGTAAATTTCATAGCCACCCGCAGCTTTTTCATGATATCGTTATTGCTCATTATATATCTTTCTTTTAAACAAAATTACCTCGAAATTTCCATCTTCACCTTTTTGCCCTTAATTTTTTCGGCCTTTACCTGCTTTACTACACTTTCTATTCTATCGCGCTTGATTGCAGCGTACGATGAGTAGTCAAGCACTTCTATCAAACCGAGGTCCTCCTTTGCCAGCCCGCCTTTTTTAAGCAGCAGGCCTACAATATCCACCTTGTTAACTTTATCCTTTTTGCCAGCGGCTATGTACAAGGTAAGCCAAGGCGATGCAGGCGGCAATATCAGTTTTTCGGGCAGTTCTTCAATTTGGGGCAGTTGTTTTAGGTATGGCAACTTTTCATCGGGTATTAGCATCAGGTATGATGTACCTTTAGCGTTCATACGTGCTGTGCGGCCGTTACGGTGTAAAAAAGCTTCCTCATTATGCGGCAGCTGGTAATGTATCACATATTCTATTTCAGGGATATCCAGCCCACGTGAGGCCAGATCGGTGGTGATCAATAAACGGTGACTTCCGTTCCTGAATTTTAACAGGGCGCGTTCCCGGTCGTCCTGTTCCATACCGCCGTGAAAAACATCGTGCTCCAACCCCTTGTACCAAAGCAACTCGCCGATCCTGTCAACCGCTTCACGGTGATTACAAAACACAAGGGTTGCTTTATTACCAATTTTACAGATCAGGGCAAAAAGTGCATCCAGTTTATCGGCAGCTTCGGATATCACCGCTTTTTGTTTAATATCTGGCGCCGAAGTAACATTACTTAAAAAGTTCACTTCAACAGGTTTAGCAATCCCTGTAAAATCCGGGATCTCACTCATTTTTGTAGCCGAAGTCAATATCCGCTTTTTAACAACGGGCAACTGCCTGATGATATAAGCCATATCCTCCTGAAAACCGAACTCAAGCGCTTTATCAAACTCATCGAGAATGAGCGTACGTACAGTATCAGTACTAAAATTTTCTTCACGCAAATGAAAGGCAATCCTCCCCGGCGTACCAACCAAAACTGCAGGCGGATGCGAAAGATTATTCCGTTCAATTTTTACAGCATGGCCGCCATAACAGCAATTGATCTTGAAACCCGTACCCATAGATTTCCAAACCTGCTCAATTTGTAAAGCAAGCTCACGCGAGGGCACCAGGATCATCACCTGTACTGTAGAAACACCGGCATCAAGCAGGTTAAGCAAAGGCAATAAAAAACCAAGCGTTTTCCCCGAGCCCGTAGGTGATAAAAGGATTACATCACCTTTTTTAGCGGCACTAAGCGCGGCAAGCTGCATGGGGTTAAGGGCAGTTATGCCGAGGTTACTCAATGCCTGATCAATCATGGTTTGTTTTTGTTGAGGCGCAAAGATACGGTAAAATTTCCCCGGGGGACCGATTATCTGTATCGGCTTAGCTATTAACTTAACGGACTAAAAAAGCGGGAGATTGTGCGATTTCCTTCCCGAGAAGGGATTTTTCCCATTAGCTTCTTACTCCGCCACCTCCGTTTTAAAATTATGCTTAATAAACCTTGCAACCTTTTTAGCTTCCCGATGGGTTAAATTCCCCATACAGGTATATTCCCATTCGTGCATATGATCGTCAAAAACAATATCTCCAAGATCTGTTTCCCCTTCACTTAACCTAAATACGCCAGTTGCATACACATTTGTACCGGGTATCAGCTGCTGCACCGCTTCAATGCCGATCTGGCGTATACCATCTTCGGTATCCAGATCATAGATCACCGACTTTTCCATCTATCAACTACAATATTAAGCCCGTTTTGTTTAAATAATTACCTTAAGACTGGCTTACCAGCTCATGATCTCCATAACCCGGGTAAATTCGGGTTGAAGTGCAGCTTTGATCGTTATTTCTTCGCTGGTTATGGGGTGCTTAAAATTTAACTGCGATGCATGCAGTAGCATGGTTTTCATTGCCCATTGCTCTAAAAACAACTTATTCTGTTTGTTACAGCCGTGGGTGCGGTCGCCTATAATTGGGTGAAAAATGTGGCTCAGGTGCTTGCGTAATTGGTGCATACGCCCGGTTGTAGGCACAGCCTCAACCAATGAATACCTTGAAGTTGGATGTTTGCCTAGAGCTATATCAAGTTCTGCCCTTTTTAGGGTAGTGTAACTGGTAAATGCATCCTGCAAAGTGCCATTCTCTTTGCGCAGCGGGTAATCTATATCTTCCGCATCAGGTGTATGGCCCCTTACTATGGCCAGGTATTTCTTGCTCACACGGTTTTCCATAAATGCTTTTTGCATGGCAATCTCTACCTCTTTATTAAAAGCAAAAAGCAGGATGCCACCGGTTTTACGATCGATGCGGTGAACAGGGTTAACTTTCATGCCAATTTGATCCCGAAGCAATTGCAGGGCAAACTCTGAAGCATCGGCTGCTATGGGCGACCGGTGAACCAGCAATCCATGGGGCTTGTTGATGGCAATCAGGTGTTCATCGCGGTATATGATCTCTAACATGGGCATAATTACAAGGCTGCGAATTTACGGCAGCATTTTGGATTTATTTCCGAAATCTTTCCATCGCAGAAACGCATCACATTAAAATACCTCACAAAATCTTTTTAAACAGCTTTTAAAAGTTATTGATGTAAAAAAATAATTTTAAATAGTATTGCTTTTCCTATCTTTAGTTCATACCTAAATACAATTAAACTAATGACTACCACAGCAGACCAGGCAAGTGCTAAACAAGCCGACGATATTAACGCGGCGCGCACCCGTTTATTTTCATTGGACGCCCTCCGGGGATTTGATATGTTTTGGATTATGGGCGGCGAAGAGATCTTCCACGGCATGGCCAAAGCCACCGGTTCACCTTTCTGGGGCGCTATTGCCAACCAATTTACCCATCCCGACTGGAATGGTTTTCACCTGTATGATCTTATCTTCCCGTTGTTCCTGTTTATGGCAGGCGTATCAACTCCATTTTCTGTGGGGCGCGAACTGGAAAAAGGCAAAACACGCCAGCAATTATTGCTGCGCGTTATAAAAAGGGCATTTATTTTAGTGTTGCTCGGCCTTGTGGTAAACAACGGGTTAAAAATTATGCCTGTTTCAGAGATCCGGTTCCCCAGCGTATTGGGCCGTATCGGTATTGCCTATATGTTTGCCAACATCATTTACCTGTACAGTACCGAGCGCTGGCAAATGTTTTGGTTTGGCTTTTTCATCATCGGCTATTGGCTGCTGCTTAAGTTTACCTCTGCACCGGGCTTCCCTATGGGCGACCTGACCATGAAAGGCAACTTTGCCTCATACGTTGACCGCAGCATACTACCGGGCCGGTTGTATTTAGGCATCCACGATCCTGAGGGGCTTTTTTCAACCATCCCGGCCATCAGCACCGGTATTTTAGGCATCCTTACCGGCCTGTTGCTTAAAAAGGGCGGTGTTACGCAAATGCGCAAGGTAACTACCATGGCTGCAGTAGGTATCATCTTCCTGATCCTTGCACAAATCTGGAACCTCGATTTCCCGATCAACAAAAACCTGTGGACAAGCTCGTTTGTACTGCACGTAGGCGGCTTAAGCCTTTTGCTGATGGCATTATTTTACTATATTATTGATGTAAAAGGCTATCACAAATGGGCATTTTATTTCAGGGTGATAGGCATGAACTCCATTTTGATTTATATTTCGGGCCACTTTATTAAATGGAGTTATACAACCGAAGGCCTTTTTGGATGGATAGGCCAGTTAGTAGGCGATCCATACAATATTGTAGTAATGGCTATTTGCTTCGTAATGGTAAAATGGGCGTTTTTGTATTACTTGTATACCAAGAAGACATTTTTGAGAGTGTAAGCTGAACCTTGATTGAAAGGATTTTAGGATAACCATGAATTAAAAAGCATCAAGGCTATCCTAAAGTCCGGCAAATCAAGGTTTAAATATCACGGCATCCTTTAATCCTATAAATCAGGGTTCAACCATATTTTCTGCTCCTCCGGCGTTAAATAAGTCCAGGCCATGATGCGGCTTACCTTTTGGCCTTGCGACATATTGATGGTTTGCACATCTTTTACGCCTTCTTTTTGAAGGGCATTATACAAGATCCTGAGATTTTCTTTTTTGAAACCAGCGTGGTAAACCATAAAACCTGTTTTTCAAAGGCCTTGCTTTGCGCGGCCATCAGTTTCAGGAATGCAGCTTCGCCCCCGGGATACCATAATTCGGTATTTTGGCCGCCGAAATTAAGTATAGGCTGTTTATCTTTTCGTAAACCCAGGTTATCCCATTTACGGGCCGAACCGGCAGCAGCTTCCTTAGCCGAAGCGTGGAAGGGCGGGTTACAGATAGTAAGATCAAATAACTCGCCGGGTTTAATGATCCCTTTAAATATATCAGCCTTCTTGCTTTGCTGCCTCAATTCAACAGCAACCTTTAACTGGCTGTTTTGCTCAACAATACTTTGTGCGGATGCCATAGCCTCCAAGTCGAGTTCTGAGCCAACAAAGTTCCAGCCATATTCTTTGAAACCTACTATGGGATAAACCAGGTTAGCGCCCGTTCCGATGTCAAGTACACGTACTTTCCGGCCTTTGCGCACAACACCGTTATTAACAGAAGCAAGCAGATCGGCCGCATAATGGATATAATCGGCACGACCAGGTATAGGCGGACATAAAAAACCTTCGGGAATGTCCCAGTAGTTTATATCGTAATGATATTGCAGCAATGCCTTATTAAGTGTTTTTACTGCTTCCGGATCGGCAAAATTAATGGTAAAATTATCATATTCATTGGTACGCACAAATGGCCTCAGGGCAGGCGTGGCTTTGATCAATGCTTTAAAATCATACCCCGCGCGGTGTTTATTACGCGGGTGCATATTGGTTTTAGCCTGAGGCTGATTGGATTCTTGTGCTGACAATGGAATAGTGTTTTTAGTTTATGATTAACCCACAATGCCATTCAGATAGGCAGGCGAATAATTGATAGATTTTAATGTTTTATGATCAGAGGTACGGTACACCAGGTACAAACCGTCTATCTCTTTATAGTATGCATCCGTACTGGCCGTATTTTTATAGTGTTCGATGGTTTTCTCAGCCTCTTCAACCGTTTTGCAGGCTTTGCTCATGTTGGAGCGGTGCACTTCATCAAACAGTTCTTTAAATTTTGAGCCCAGGCCAAATTCAAGTACTGCTCCTGATAATACGTATTGCAGATCGCAGAGGGCATCAGCTACTTCAACCATGTTATTATCATTAACAGCCTGCTGCAGTTCTTTTAATTCTTCGGCAATAAGTTCGATACGCAGATCACAGCGTGCTTTTGAGGGTATTGCAGGTTTTTCAATTATAGGGTGCTTAAAAGTGGCATGAAATTCGGCTACCTGGGTTAATGCACTTAAATCTTTGATCATGTTGTTTTAGGGCAATAAATAAACGGCTAAGTTAAGAATTAACCCTAAGGCTTTCAAAAAATTAGTAAAGCCGTATTAGGCCAAGGGTTATAAAACAAAAAATAAATAAAGCAACAACAATTAATAGCACTGATTATCAATTAATAAAAATTTAACATAAATAGTAGTTGTTAACATAAACATAATATTAAAACCACATTATATTAACATAACTTTGCACCGCACAGAAAAAAACTGTGCTTCACCCGATCTCTAATCCATTCACATGAAAAACATAAAAGATAAAGCCGCTATTAAACAAGCCCGTAAAGCTCTTAAGAAACAAATAAAAGAGAAATTAGTTATCCAGATTGAAACCCTGGTAAGTGAATTTGGCCCCGATGTTAGCAAAGCTAAAAAAGCTATAGACAAAGCTGCAAAAAACCTGGCAAAAATATTGGCGGCTAAATTACGTCCTGAAGCACACGCCGCTCCCGCTGAACCCAAAGCAAAAAAAGGGAAAAAGCAACCGACGCTGCACCAATTACTCCTGCAAAAGCGCCTGCGAGCAAAACAACGAAAGATACCGAACCTGAAAAAGCCATTTAACTAAGAAAACAAACGACAAAAAGACGTTCAATTCATTTTTTTAAATCCCAAAAAGCCAATTGTTAAGAATTAAGACCTTTCAGCAGTTGGCTTTTTTTGTTAATTCAACACTCTGGCATAAAAAAATACAAAAATGCCAGTATTTTTCATCACAAATCACCTAAAACAGTAAATCACAAGTACAAATCTTCTAATAAAATTGATTTTACATTGACAATTATTCAATAATTATTAACTTACGTTAAAATTAACATTATTTCAATCGCCATAACCTCCGTTTTATGAAGAAAATTTTACTATTCACCCTCGTTTTGCTAACCATAACTCCCCTATTGACATTAGCACAAAAGAAAGCTATAACCGGAATCGTTACCGATGCGGCAAGCAATGCACCAATGCCCGGGGTATCGGTACATATAAAAGGCAGCAATTTAGGTACAAGCACCAACGCAAAGGGGATATACACCATTTCAGCAGCGGCAACTGATGAACTGATTATAAGCTATACGGGCTACAAAACCATAACAGTTGCTATTAACGGACGTACTAAAATTGATATTACACTGGTTGGTGATATAGCCCAATTAAATGAAGTAGTATTAATAGGTACACGATCTGCCGGGCGGGTAAAACTTGAAACGGCGGTTCCTGTTGATATTGTTAATGTGGGTAAAGCGGCCTCAGTAACCGGTCGTATGGATATTACCGACATCCTTAACTATTCGGCCCCATCATTCAACTACAATAAACAATCCGGTTCGGATGGTGCCGACCACGTTGAATTGGGTACATTACGCGGCTTAGGCCCCGATCAAACCCTGGTTTTAGTAAATGGTAAACGCCGGCATTCCACTGCTTTTGTTTCGGTATTCGGTACGCGCGGTCGCGGTAACTCTGGTGTCGACCTGAGTTCTATCCCAACCGCATCTATCGACAGGATCGAGATCCTTCGCGACGGCGCTTCGGCCCAATATGGCTCTGACGCTATTGCGGGTGTTATCAACCTTGTTTTAAAGAAAACCACCGGCGTGTTTAATGCCAATGTTGGTTATTCTGGTTATTATGATCCCGCTTTTAACAGTGGTAAAAGTGTTGTTGCGTCTCAATACCCTCACGGGGGTGCTATTGATGGCAATGGTATCACTATTGATGCCAACTATGGTTTAGCGCTCGGCAAAAACGGCGGTTTCATCAACTTTACGGGCGACTATGCCAAAAACGGCAAAACCTTTCGCCAAACGCATGATACCACAACCTCAAACCCTAAAGCGCTGCCTATAAACCCGTACAGGCGTGCCAATGGCGATGGATCGGCCGAGAGCGGCACATTCTTTTTCAACCATGAATCACCTCTTGCCGGTACCCGTACAACCTTGTACAGCTTTGGTGGTTACAGCTATAAGGCATCTGACGATTATGCCTTTACCCGTAATTTCTCTGGCCGTCCTGAACGTTTCCCTACCGACAACAGCGGCAAAATGATCCCGGTGAGCGGTATCATTTTTAACACCCCAGACGGCGAATCATATTACAATCCCATTATCCGTACACATAATACAGATCTTGCCATTGCCGTAGGCGCAAAAGGCACCCTGGGCAATGCCTGGGACTGGGATTTGAGCAATAATATTGGTAACAATAAGTTCCACTTTTTTGGCTATAAAACATTTAATGCTTCTTTAGGGGCTGATAAAACCAATTTTGACGACGGCGGATCGGAGTTTTTACAAAACACCAGTAACCTGAACATCAACAAACATTTTGGCAATGTAATGCAGGGCCTTAACCTTGGTTTTGGCGGCGAATACCGTTACGAGCGCTATAAGATCTTTTCGGGCGAAGAGGCATCCTACAAAAATTACGACCCAACCGGTGTAAAAGCGGCAGGCTCACAGGGATTTCCAGGCTATCAGCCCGGTGATGTGGTAAATGCCCACCGTTCGGTAGAAGGTGTATATGTTGATCTTGAAGGCGATATCACTAAAAAATGGCTGGTCGATTTCGCTAACCGCTATGAACATTACAGCGACTTTGGTTCAAACTTTAATACTAAACTGGCCACACGTTACAAAATCACCGATAACTTTAACATCCGCGGTTCATTGGGTACAGGCTTCCGTGCACCTTCATTACAACAGATCAATTACAGTTCAACTTTTACCAACGTACAGGGCACTGTGATATCTGAAGTTAAAATAGCCCCTAACTACAGCCCCATCACCAAAGCAGCAGGCATCCCTAACCTTAAACAGGAAAAATCAAAAAATGCTGGTTTAGGCTTTACCTTTAAACCGATGCCTGAGTTAAGTTTTACTGTTGATGGATACTATATTAAAGTTACCGACCGCGTTGTGCTTTCTGGCCAGTTCAGTGCCGATGACGAAACCCTCGACCCTACATTTACCAATGCCCTGAAAAACCTGCATGTAAGCTCTGCCCAGTTTTTTGCCAATGCTGTAAACACTACCAATAAAGGTTTGGACGTAGTTATTGACTACAACAAAACCATTGGCGCCAACAGGTTCAGGGTACTTTTTACAGGCAATTTCCAAACTATGAAGATTGACAAGGTAAATTACCCGCCTATACTTGGTACTACCCCTGCCCTGCGCGAAACATTTTTGAGCGAACGTGAAAAGAAATTTATCCTGGCATCGGCCCCCCTCAAAAACTTAGCTTAAACCCCGAGTTTAGCCACAAAAGCTTTACCGTAGGTACCCGCTTTACTTACTTTGGCAAAGTTGTTATTGATGGCTATGGCGACGGTACAACTCTTACACCTACCGTACCAACCGATAATGGTTCGGCACAACTGCCCGACCAATATATTTACAGCGGCAAAGTAGTGAGCGACCTGTATTTCGCTTACAAAGTGGCGAAATCGGTTCGTGTATCAATAGGCGCCGACAATATTTTTAACGTACATCCCGATCTGGCTTATGTAAAGGGAGCTAAGGGATGGGCTTATAACAACGAACCATCGGGTCCGTTTGATGCCGTACAAATGGGCGAAAACGGCCGCCGCTTTTTTGCCAGGGTAGGCTTTACATTTTAAATAATTAACTGAAAAACTATTAACTGACTGATTCGATACAGGTCGCCCCGATTGTGGGGCGACCTTTTTTATTTTAGAGGAGATTCATAAATATTGATAGCTCTGTAACTTTATATGTTGATTAAACTCTAAACTGTTAAAACATGTTAAATAGGTTCAAAAAATAAGATTTTGCAATCTATTTAACATAGCATTGCAGATGAAATAATGCCTGTACCAAACCAGCACATAGCCCACACGGACGAACAGTTATTACAGCTAATGGCCTGCGACAACCGGGATGCCTTTACCGAGCTGTATAACCGGTATTGGGATAAAACCTTTGCTGTAGCCTATCACCGTTTAGATGACGAGCATGAAGCCGAAGAAGTAGTGCAGGAAGTATTTTTAAGTATCTGGCAGCGCCGTGCAAGCCTTAAGTTAACACATACCATGGCTACGTATCTTTCGGTAGCCATTAAATACAAGGTGATCACTCATCTTGATCGTCAGTACAGGAAACAACAGCACCTGGATGAACTCGCTTTTACCTCGCACGAAACAGACGACAGCACTATTCAATGGCTGGAGGAAAAAGAACTGCGCCAACGGCTTAACCACAGCATCAGCCTTCTGCCCGAAAAATGCCGCATCGTATTCCTGCTTAGCCGCGATGAAAATAAAACCTATGCCGAGATAGCTGCTGAACTGGGCATATCACAAAAAACCGTTGAAGCGCATATGTCAAAGGCACTAAGTTCGTTAAGGCAATCGCTGGGTATTTCTCTGCCGGTGCTAATTTTACTCCTCAGCTAATATACACTTCAGTTTTTAACATAATGAAGCGCGATACAGCCCGATTCAAGGATCTTTGATTCAATTAGTTTTAAGCCTACATTTTCCTTTAAACCTGCAGCTTCCAGCAGACTTCTCCCCTCGCCTACAATTACGGGATGTATAACATAATGGAACTCATCAACCAAACCAAGTTCAATGAGTTGTAAGGGCAGGTTCACACCTCCTATTGAAATATTACCTCCGGCCTGTTGCTTCAGTTTGCGGATCTCGTCGCCAGGGTTTGCTTGACTAATAACAGAGTTTTTATCGTTGGTGCCGGTCAGCGTCCGTGAGAAAACAAGTTTTTCAATACCGTCAAATGCCTGTGCAAATTCTTTTTCCTCTTTGGTTGATAAAGGATCTTTTGCGGCATCCGGCCAATACGGAACCATAAGCTCGAAGGTTTTACGCCCGTATACAATCAGGTCAACATCATCCATAAGTCGGGTAAAATGTTCTAATATATCCTTGCCACCGCTAAATTTGGCATGGTCGCAACAACCATCTAAGCTTAGGTTAATGCCGTAGATTACTTTTCTCATTTGATTGGTTTTAATTGGCTTTTTTAAAATTAGTAAATTTTCAACCGGCATAACTTATACAGATCTTTATCTCACCAAAAAGAAAAAAAGATAGCGGTAAATATTTTTCATTTTCCACTAAGGGTATCTGCTTCCATCACTGACTATATGTGCAAAAGGTTGAAAGATCAGGCACAATGGAAAACAACACCTACAACGTAAGGGAGCTCGCTCATAAATTAAAACAAGGCACCATCAGTGCTAACGAAAAAGCCTGGCTTGATACCTGGTATGCTGGTTTTAATGATGAAGAAGTATTGTTATCTGCCTCGAAATACCAAAATCCTGAGCAGCTGCGGGAAAGTATTTTGAGTAAGATAACCGCGCAAATGGAAACACCTGAACAACCTGTACGTAAGGTATTTACCTTATGGCGAAACATTGCTGCTGCAGCGGCTTTGGTATTGCTGGTTACCTTTGCCGCGCTTTACAAAAACCAGGTATTGGAAGTTATTGATCCTGCCAAACAGGTCGATCTGGTTACAGCTCCGGGCAAACACCGGCAAATCAGTTTGCCCGATGGTACCCGGATCTGGCTTAGTCCCGGCAGCCGCATCAGTTATCCAGATAAATTCAGGACTAAAGAACGTTTGGTAATACTGGAGGGCGAGGCGTTTTTCGACGTAGTACATGATGAGGACCATCCATTCGTTATCCAATCGGGACAGCTTAAAACCGTGGTATTAGGTACCAGCTTTAATGTTAAAGCCTATCCCGACCAGATTATCTCTGAAGTTACGGTTATCAGCGGAAAAGTGGCGGTGCAGGAGCATAACCTACCCAAAAGCCAGCAAGCCATTATGGTACTTAACCAACGGGCCTTGTATAACAAGGCTGACAGATCGTTAATTAAGGAAAATTATCCCAATGCTTCCAAATTCCTTTCACAGCGCACCGGTTTGTTCAGTTATGACGGGGCGTCACTGCAAACCGTGGTTGACGACCTGTCGCATCAGTATGGTATCCGCATACACCTTACGCCGGATATCACCCAAAACGGTTTTTACGGTCATATCAACACGAATGAGCCTATCGACAAAACGTTTAATAAACTTTCCGCCGTAATGGACCTTCGCTGGAAACGGGTCGAAAACCAATATTTCCTGCAACCTTTATCATCCAACAATTAACCTTTTCATTCTAAAACATCATCCCTAAAAAGGAAACAAACCACACCAACAATTTAAAGCAACTATGAAAACCAACAGACCGGCATGGCCCTCCATGCTGATTTGCGAAATAACGCGAACACCCTTCCGAACGGCACTCTGCTTGTTGTTATTTTTAATGATGGCACTAAGCAAAGCACAAGCCCAGGGACCTTTAGATAAACCCGTTACTATAACCATAAACAACGAACCGATTAAGCAGGCTTTGGAGAAAATCACAGCTGCCTGTGGCGTAAGGTTCACCTATAATGAAACAGTTGCCAAAAGCACGGTTAAGATCAGTGTCAATGCCCAAAATCAACCTTTGGGCGAGGTATTACGCAAGTCCCTTGCTCCGCACCCGTTTATTTTTACGGTGCTTGATAATGAAGTATTGATCAAATACGATGCCGGCAAGGTAAAAAAGCAGGCAGCCGCCGGCACTGATGGCAAATACACGGTAAGCGGCACCGTTAAATCAAAACAAACCGGCGAAACTATTATTGGCGCAAGCATTAGGGTTACCGATGCAAACTTTGGCACATCAAGTAACGAATACGGCTTTTATTCGCTTACACTGCCTGCCGGTGACCATCAACTTTCGGTAAGCGCTATGGGGCAAAAAGCCGCGGTTGTTCCGGTATCATTAGCCGGCAACCTTCGTTTAAATATCGAACTGGAAGACAATGCCCAGCAATTGCAGGAAGTAACTGTTAAAGCAGCGCCTGCCGGCGCACGCGACTTGGCCAGCCCGCAAATGGGCGTTGAGCACCTCAGCATCCAGGAAACCAAAAACATTCCCGTCCTGCTTGGCGAGCGTGATGTGATCAAAACCATCCAATTGCTGCCTGGAATCAAATCGGCCGGGGAAGGCAGCGGCGGTTTCTTTGTACGCGGAGGTGCAACCGATCAAAATTTGATCCTGCTGGATGAGGCACCCGTATACAATGCATCGCATTTGCTGGGTTTCTTCTCCACCTTTAACTCCGATGCCATCAAGAATATCAATATTTATAAAGGCGATATGCCCGCACAATACGGCGGCAGGCTTTCATCTGTACTGGATATTAAAATGAACGATGGTAACAACCAGAAGTTTGGCGTAAGCGGCGGCATTGGCCTGATAGCCGCGCGCATTAATGCCGAAGGGCCTATTCAAAAGGGCAAATCATCTTTCCTGATATCCGCACGGCGTACTTATGCCGATGCTTTCCTGGCCTTGTCAAAAGACAGTATTGCCAAAAAAAGCCAGCTTTATTTTTATGACCTTAATGCCAAAGCCAACTATGTTTTAGGCGATAAAGACAGGTTGTTTGTTTCGGGATATTTTGGAAAGGATGTGCTTAAGGCTGCCGATATAGCCGGCATTAACTGGGGTAACACCACGGCTACCCTGCGCTGGAACCATATTTTTAACAGTCAGCTGTTTTCAAACACCTCGCTCATCTACAGCAATTATGACTATAAGCTTAACATTAAGCAGGATGTAAACGAATACAATATTTATTCGCAGATCCGCGATTTTAACTTTAAGGAAGACATGCAATGGTATGCCGGCGGCAAAAACACCATCAGCTTTGGTGTAAACAGCATTTACCATACCATTAAGCCGGGCGAAATTTCGGCTACCGGTAACTCCGGCGTTATATCTCAAAGCCTGCAAAACAGGTATGCCCTTGAAAACGCCGCTTATGTTACCAACACCTGGAAAGCAACAGATCGTTTTACTTTAACCTACGGGGTACGCCTGTCGGCCTTTACCATACTTGGCTCAGGCGATTATTACGATATTGATGCTGACGGGAACATCGTAGGCTCTAAACATTACACTTCCGGCCAGGAGGTAAAAACCTATATAAACCCTGAGCCCCGCATTGCAGCGGCTTTCCAGCTAAATGATGTAAGTTCTATCAAGGCATCGTACGCCCGCAATGCGCAAAACCTGCATTTGATCTCCAACTCAAACTCGGGTTCACCAACGGATAAATGGGTGGCCAGCACTAATATCATTAAGCCGGAAATTGCTGACCAGTTCTCTGTGGGATACTACAAGGATTTCAACGAACACAACTATGAATTTACCGTTGAAAGCTATTACAAAAAGCTGCAAAACCAGATAGATTACCGCAATGGCGCCAATGTGTTCACCAATCAACCCATAGAAACACAGTTACTTTTTGGAAAAGGCCGCTCCTACGGTGCCGAGTTTTTGCTGAAGAAGAAAACCGGCAGGCTTAGCGGCTGGATCAGCTATACGCTGTCAAAATCTGAACGGATGATTGACGGCATCAATAACAATAAGTGGTACAATGCCCGGCAGGACCGCACCCACGACATTGCCATTGTAGCCATGTATAAAGCCAGCGAAAAATGGACATTCTCCGCCAACTTTGTTTACTATACCGGCGATGCCGTGACCTTTCCGAGTGGTAAATACCAGGTTGACGGCGTAACTTATTACTACTATACCAACCGAAATGCCGACAGGATGCCGGCTTATCACCGTTTAGATTTAGGGGCAACCAGGCAACTTAAAAAAACGGCGAAATTTCAGTCTGATCTGACATTCAGTTTGTACAATGCATACGGTAATCCAAACGCTTACCGCATATTTTTCCGCGACAACAAGACCGACGCAAGCCGTACCGAGGCGGTGCGCACTACCCTGTTCACCTTTGTGCCTTCGGTTACCTATAACTTTAAATTTTAAGCCGATGAAAAACACTATAAAATATATAACTATCCTGCTTTTTGCAGCAAGCCTAAGCAGCTGCGAAAAGGCCATCGACCTTAAACTAAAAGATACTACCCCGCAATATGTAGTTGAAGGTGTATTAACCAACCAGGCCGGCGGCTGCAAAGTATTATTAAGTAAGACCAAAAACTTCACCGATAACAATGACTTCAATGGCATAGGCGGCGCTACCGTTACCATTGCCGATGATAATAACAATGTTTACCCGCTTACAGCTACAATTACCGGCATTTACCAAAACAGTACTTTAACAGGCAACCCCGGCCATACTTATCAGCTTAATGTTAGTGTTGACGGCAAAACATTCACCTCAAGCTGCTTAATGCACCCCGGCGTTCCATTAGATAGTATTTACCTGGTTAAAGACGAGCTTCAAAATAATAAAGACGGCACCCCGCGCAAATATGTTACCGTGCGATATGACGACCCTATTGCTACCAAAAACTATTATCGCTTTGTACAGTATGTAAACGGCCGCAAAGAAGAAACGATCATGCTGGAAGACGATGAATTTACCAACGGGCAGGAGGTGAACAACAACCTCAGGTTTGATAACAGCAACGATAACCCGGCACGCGATATCCGCCCAGGCAACCAGGTAACCATTGAAATGATGAGCATTGACCCGACTGTTTACAAATACTTTTACAGTCTCAGCAACAGCGCCAACGGCGATGGCAATAACGCCGCCCCGGCAAATCCGCTAACCAATATTAAAGGCGGCGCGTTGGGTTACTTTAGTGCGCACACAGTGGAGAGGAAGGTATTGACAGCGCCGTAACCGCCAGCCCTTAAAGGGGTAACTATTGGAGAAAATCATATAAAAACGCCCGCCCAAGGCGAGTTTTTTTATTTAAACCAATATTTCCCCGCAGGGATTTTGTTGCCTGTTACCATCATTCAAATAAATTCATAAATTTAGCATGTGCAAGATTACCTTTTATTCATAGATACCGAAACCTCCGGCCTGCCCAAAAAGTGGGACCTGCCCTATTGTGATAACGACAACTGGCCTTATGCCCTGCAGGTGTCGTGGATCGTGTACACCAAAGATATGCGGGAGGTAAAGCGTGAAGATCATTATATTAAAGATAATGACTTCACCATAAGCCCAAAAGCATACGCAGTACACGGCCTTACCCAGGAGTATTTGGTTGAGCACGGCGAATGGCGCAAAGATGTAGTGACCATGCTGGCCAATGATCTTTTAGAGTATCAACCACTGGTAATAGGTCATTTTATTGAGCTCGACCTGAATGTTGCCGGCGTTGAGTTTTACCGCACAGGGATCACCAATCCGCTTCAAAATTTAAAAACCTTTTGTACCATGCTGGCAACCACCAAGTGGGTACAAAACCCGCAAACCAAGTATTTAAGGTTAAACCAACTGTACGAAGTATTGTTTAACAAAACCTTTGACAGACAGCACAACGCCCTTGAAGATGCCGAGGCTACCGCCGAGTGCTTTTTTGAGATGCTGAAACGCGGCGATATTACCGAAGAGAGCGTGGAGCACCAGGAGGTTTACCTGCAAAAAATCCGCTCCGAAAAAAATACCTTTTACCCGCAGCCATCATTTTAAGTTTGATCATCATCATAGCTTTTTGGTTATATGGTTCAACGTCTTGAATTTTTAAGTAAAGTATCCCCTTTTAATCTGCTTCCAACAGAAGTATTGGAACAGGTTGCCGACCAGTTGCAGGAGATCCGTTATAGTAAAGACACGGTTATTTACCAGCAGGAAGTAACCAAAATGCGCGGCGTAGACATCATTGCCGAAGGCGAATACGAATCCTTTTTTATGACACCCAGCAAAATAAGCGGTTGTTGGAGTATCATCATTCGGGTTACTGCTATGGAGGTATTTCGGTATTGCTTAACCGTAAACAGTCTATCCGTACGGTAATAGCCAAAAAGGGCACAACCGTTTTCTTTTTACATCGCAAAGATTTCCGGTCGCTGTGCAAAGCTTACGAAGACTTTGTACAATATTTTACTGCCGATTTTGGTAAACGGATGCTTAATGATGAGTTTGCCCATTTTTACAAACGCCCGGCAACTTTTGAGGAAAGCTATATAGCTTCCGAACAAATGTACTCGCGCAAAATTGAAAGTATCGAATACCGCGAGATAGTATCCTGCCCTCAAGGGACCCCGGTTTATGAAACGGCACGGTTGATGGCCAAACACAAGGTAAGCTGCATTTTTATCCGCGATGAGCAAGCCAAAATTGTAGGCTATGTGACCGATATAACCCTGCGCGATAATGTAGTTGCAAAACAGGCAGATACCGCCCAACCGGTCGGCAACATTATGGATAACCCTATCGTTTGCATTAGCACCAACGCTTATGTATACGAAGCTATCTTGATGATGTTCCGTACCAAAACCCGATATTTACTCATCAAAAACGGGGATGAATTTGTAGGCAGCATCAGCAGGAATAAATTATTGTCCGAACAGGCGCAATCGCCCCTGGTGTTCATTCAATCGGTAAAACAAGCCATTTCAGTACAGGAGCTTAAGCGCAAATGGGAATCCGTACCGCAAATGGTCACACAATTGCTTGGTCGGGGTGTAAACGCCGAAATTGTAAACCAGGTGATCACCACTATTGCCGATACCATTGCCATAAAAGTAATTGAAAGCGTTATTGCAACAATGGGCCAACCGCCGGCCAAATTTGTTTTCATGGTGCTTGGCAGCGAAGGCCGTAAGGAACAAACTTTTAAAACCGACCAGGATAACGCCATTATTTATGAAGATAAAGCCAACGAGCAGCGTGAGTTAGTGCGCGAATATTTCCTGAGTTTTGCGCAACAGGTATCTGAAAAACTTGACCATATCGGCTTCAGCTTTTGCACCGGCGGCTACATGGCCCAAAACCCCAAATGGACGCACTCTCTCTCCCATTGGAAACGCAATTACGAAAGTTGGATGACCGAAGCTGTTCCCGAAACTGTAATTCAGTTCTCTACATTTTTTGACTGCCGATACCTCTATGGCGAAGCCGGCATTATGGATGAGTTAAAAGAGTTTCTGGACGAGGAATTGCAAAAACCTTTGGGTAAGATCTTTTTCCATATGGCTAAAAATGCTTTGCAATATGAGCCGCCCCTCACCTTTTTCAAAAACATCAAAACGTTCACCAAAGGCAGCCAGGAAGTTTTCGACATTAAAAAATCAATGACCCCGATCGTCGACCTGGTGCGGATGTACGCCCTGCGCCACCGTATTTTTGAGGTGAATACTGGCGAGCGGTTGAAGGCGCTAAAAGAGAAAGGTGTGTTCAACGAAAAAGAGGTTCATGAGCTGATCCAGTCGTACTATTTTTTAATGGGCCTGCGCCTCCGCAACCAGGCCTCCCAAATTATCCGGGACCGCACCGAACCCGACAACTACATCGATCCGGATAAACTCACCAAAATTGAAAAAGTAGCCTTAAAGGAGATTTTTAAGACGATAGATAACTTTCAAACAAGGATAAAAATGGAGTTTACCAATAATTTGTTTGGGTAAGGGATGATAAACGTTGGCCTGAATCAATATCGCGTTTATATATTGAAATGTGCTGATGGTTCGTACTACACTGGAATAACTAATAATATTGAGCGAAGATTGATTGAGCATCAATCCGGCGAGAATCCTACTTGTTATACTTTTAAACGGCGACCTTTGGAACTGGTGTTTAATGAGGTATTTAATGACGTTAACCAAGCTATAGCATTTGAAAAACAGGTTAAAGGATGGCGAAGAGAAAAGAAAGAAGCTATCAAAACGACACTTGGGACCTTTTACCGGAATTAGCTAAAGCAAAAAATAAAGGCCTGTTACCCTGAGCTTGTCGAAGCATGACAATCCCTTTTTGTTGTGTGTCGGCCTGTCGCCCTGAGCTTGTCGAAGGGTCGCGCGCAGAGGCCTGCCCTCCATACTTCGACAGGCTCAGTATGACACCCCTTTTTTAAGTTGTCATAGGGTAGCTCGTCGAAGCATGACATCCATTTTTTTGCTGTACACCGACGTTTTTACCCCCCATCTCCTCCAGCCTCGCATAAATCTCCACCATCGCTGCCTGGTCTATCAGGCTTTTGATGCGATGCGGACCGAGCAGGTTTTTATCGTTCCGTTCCTGTTGCCATATGCGGTTAGCGTCGTCAACAAAAAAACGAAATTGTGTTTTGTCTTTATCAACACGATATAATTCCTGGTAGCCACGAAGTAAAACCGCATTGAACCAGTAATTGCCGGGCAGCCGGTTGTTGCGGTAAAAGTATTGTTCAGAGGCTTTGGCAATCCGGCGGGCCTCGGTCAGGTATTTTTTTCATGGGTGATGTTATAGAGCAGCACATTGGCCTGCAGCATGGTGCCCGCGTTGTATGTATAAATAGCCGAATCGATCTTTAACGACGGCACCTTTATGTTATCATAAAACAAGCCGGATGGTGCCTGCAGGTTTTTGTTTGTCCAGTTATAAGCCAGTAAAGCTGTGTCCAAATATTGTTTACGACCTGTTGCTTTGTACAGTTGCAAGGCCACCAAAATCCCCGGACCATTTGAGCAGGTATTTTTACTTTTCCGGTTGCCTTCTTCCCAATAAAAACCACCGCCTGCCTCATTGGTATAACCGGTTAGTAAAAACCGGTAGATCATTTTGGAGGTTTCCAAATATTGTTTGTTATGGGTACGGTTATAGGCATCCATCAAGGCAATGGCCACCCACTCGTTATCATCATAAAAACGCGAATCCTGTTTTTCCTTTGCTACCATGGCCTGGTAAGCCGGTGTAGGTAAGCGGGGCGAATAATATTGCTGGATAGCAACCATAACAGGCTTAAGATATTGTTTGGAAGGTTCCAGCACTTCCATTTCATTAGCAGCCTGCACCAGGGCACAAAGTGGCCACAAAAACGAATGGTTGCCCTTATTCTCAACCGAGTCGGTGGTTTCAAGGTATAACCCGGTCTTTGTATCGGCAAAATAGCTGTTAATGTTTTGATTGATGATTTTTATCCGCTCTTTGTAATTAGGTGTTTGGGCACACGTACTAAAAGCTACGGTAAGACAAAGCAGGGCGATAAGTTTAATTTTCATAGATAATTGTATTTGAGACAGGTATAAATCAAGTACTAAAATAAGCCATAAAAGTGGTTGAATACTTTTATGGCTTTTATTGTTACAAAGTTGTTGTTTAAAATTTACCGGCCGCTTTCAGCGTTGCGGCAGCTTCAACCATCATTACACCGCTTAACTGGGTGGTAAGATCCGTAGTATCTGATGGCTGTTTTTTCCAATCGGGACTGATCATGAGTGACGGCCGCTCGATACCTGCTGTATAAAGTGTTTCGGCATTAAATTTCAGGAAGCTGATAAACTTAGTCCTGTCGGTTTCAGCAATATCGGGGTCGAGGGCCAGCAGTGTAAGATACCTGATCAGGATACCCTTAAATAAACCACCGTCGCCCTGCCCTTCCGATTTCAGGATGCCGCCGGGTGAAATATCTGTATCATTAATGGTGGCATTGGCTGTGTTCACCGCATCGGTGAGGTAGGCAGCATCTTTGGTAACATGATAAAGTTCCAATGCAGCCCCGATAAACACGCCCTGGTTATAGGTAAACTTCCACTTGCTGATCTGCCCGTCGCCATTGGCGTTGATACCATCCCAGATAATGCCCGAAGGATCAAGCAGGGTTTTCTTGAGCCAGGTATATAATCTTTTTGCTGTCGCGAGGTCGGCTTCATTTTTTTCCAAAGCATATAAACGGGCCGCAAAGATGATGGCCGGAGCATTTGCAGGTGTATTTTTATAATCCAACTGATTTTTACGCCAGGCTATACCGCCGCCCTGGTTATTGTTTTCGCCGGTTTGAATATCTGTCCAAAGCGTGTGGGCTGCCGTTAGATAAGCGGCATCCTTTGTAGCATTGTAAGCCCTTAATGTAGCCAGATCCAGCCATTCCATATCATCGTAAAAATTATTGGAAAGACCGCCGTTAGTAGTTTTTATTCCGGCTAAAAGCGAGCTCATTCTTTGCTTGTAGATATCATTATTGGTGCGCAGGTAGGCATCGGTAAAAATATCAAGGGTATGGGCATTAGGCCAGTAATTAAAAGTGGTACTGCCGGCATTGTTCGCCACAAAATAATTTCCGTTTGCAGATATGAAGGTTGTGTATGTTTTTTCCTGTAATGAATCGGCTGTTTCGGCGTACTTATATTGCACCTTTGCCGAAGCTTTATTGCCGTACAAGGGGAAAGGCTTATCCTTTAAACACGATGAAAAAGTCATGGCTATGCCGCCCATAAGGACAGCAGTAGCTATGTTGAGCAATTTATTTTTCATAAAATATCTTTTATCGTCAACCTGCCGCCATATTTTGACAACACGGCGGCAGGTAGGCGGTTAATATTATTTAACAGTAACAGAGTGGGTATAAGCAGCAGCATCAGCGCTAAAGTCAACTACGATATCGGCGTTGTGATTATCGGCTGCACCGGTAAACTTAAAGCAGAAATCATATTGCGAGTTGTTAACCGGCACCATGTACCAGAATGATTTGGCTGTATTGGCATCCGGACGACTGTTATCCGAATTTTTGCTGCCATAAAACTGGGTTGAAGTATTACCCGCAGCATCTTTAAAGGTAAAGCGGAACTTGTAACGCTCATCCCTACCCCATGATTCCTGGTGAAACACAATAGAAGCATTATCTATTTCCCATTTACCACCGGCTTTATAAGGCAGCGGGAACCATACTTTATTATCTGCCGCAAACCATAAACCAACCTCAGTTACTTCGGTTATAGTAGCCGATGCAGATGTAAAGTCAACTACGATACGCTCAACTTTAGTTGCGCCGGTTACGGTAGTGCTACCATCTTTCAGCAGCTTGATACCGTCAATAGAATAGGTAGCGGGCGTGCCTGTGTTACGCTCGGCGAAGTGATAAGTACCTGCTTTTAATGAAGTCCAGGCCTCAAATACACCAGCAGCAGTTTGTTTAAAATGCACAGCTTTGCCTAAGTCGTCGCCGCCTTCGGTAGCCGAACCTGTCAGGTACAGATCGGCAGGAATATCAGTAAAACCCGCGGCACGCTGCACTTCAATAATGCTTGATGCAGTCGCTTTAACCACATTAATACCTTTCGACGACATTACGGTCCATTTCAATTTACCTGTAGCCTGCGGTTGGATCCCCGCTAAATCGGCCACCTTATTCAGGTCTTTATAGGAGATGGTAAGTTTATTGTACAAACCATTAGCATCTGAAGGAACGGTGTAAATCGGCTTTGAAAAATCGCCGCCTTCTTTATCAAAGGCAACCTCGTACAAAACCAGGCCATTGTCTTCGGCATGAGCTTCGGCCCATTCAAAAGTGGCTGAACCGGTTACCGGCTCTAACTGGATGAATTTGTTATTTGCAGGAGCAAACAGGTTGGTTACTGCCGATACCTGTGTATGTTGTAAGGTTTTATCCTTTTTACAGCCTGTTACCATTAAAATGGCTATGATGCCTGCCATGAGGCAGTATGTAATATTTTTCATGATCGTAATTGATTATAATGTCTTTTTATAAATAATTAATGATTTACCAGCCCGGGTTTTGAGTTAGGTTAGGGTCAACAGCGCGCTCATCGCGAGGGATTGGCCACAGGTAGTTTTTACCTTTGTCAAAGGTGCGCAGGTTGGCCCTGATGTAGCCATTATCAACCGATGCCGGACCAAATTTGGCTCCGTGCGCCCAACCATTCAATACGGTTTCGGCGGTGTGCCAGCGGCGGATATCAAATACCCGCAGGCCTTCCATAGCCAGTTCTACACGGCGCTCGTTACGAACTATCTCTCTTAAATCAGCCTGGCTTCCAGCTGCAAAATTTAATGCAGGGGCATCGGTAAAGCCTGCACGACTGCGCAGCGCTTTGATAGTTTTATCCCAAACACCGGCATCCAGCTGACCAAGCTCATTTTTAGCTTCGGCATACATCAGCAACACATCGGCATAACGGATGAGAATCAGGTTTAAAGCGGATTGAAAATTTACGGCAGATGAAGGGTCGTAATATTTACGGGTATAATAAGCTGTTGGTGAACTTACCTTGCCCGGCGCATATTCATCAGGCTTGGTAGCACCCGGATCGTCGCCCGGTTTGGTATAAATAATTTGTACGCTGTTATCCGGCTTTTTCCATTTATAACCGTTGTACACAACCGTATTGGTAAGCCTTGGATCGCGGTTTACATAGGGATTATTTTCGTCATACCCTGAGCCTGGATCGGTGATCTTTTTACCATTTTCCATCAGGTAACTGTCAACCAGCTCCTGTGTTGGGGCAAGGGCATTTAAACGGGCTCCAACAGCAAGCGGAGCCATATCAAAAAAGTTACTGTATGTTTTTACATCCGGTACAAATTCTAGGTCGAGGATCACCTCGCTGTTGTACTCATTCTGCGGTAAAAACAAACCTTCGTACGATGGAAACAGGCTGTAAGTACCATTGCTGTTATCGTTCATCAGCTTTTCGCAGGTGGCTGCTACATCCTGCCAGCGGCTTTCATATAGCAGCACCCTTGCTTTTAAGGCTATGGCTGCACCTTTGGTGATCCGGCCCCTGTCGGCATCTTTATAGGCGGTATTTACCGGCAAATCAGTTGCTGCAGCGTCAAGCTCTTTCAATACAAAATCAACAACCTGCGCTTTTGGCGTGCGGGCGATGCTTTTTGATTCGTCAATGCTGATGTCGTGATCAAACAAAGGCACATCGCCCCACCAGGTTTCCAGCATAAAATAATGAAAAGCGCGGATAAACCTTGCTTCTGCTTTCATACGGGCTTTCAGCGTTGCATCCATAGCAGTTACCCTGTCTACATTCTCTAAAAAAATGTTGCAGGTTTTTATACCGCTGTAGTGGAACCCCCACTCCTGTTTGATTCGCCCTAACGACGGATCATATGTACCCGCGGCAAGCGAGGCAGCACCCTGGTTGTCACCGCGGCCATTGTATGCATTGTCCGACGCTCCTTCGTTATAAAAGAAATAGTCGTTGCTGAACATTTGCGAATAAGCGGTATTAAGCACCGCGCCGGCTTTTTCGGTAGTAGTCCAGAAATTGCTGTCGGTGAACTTATTGGTAGGCGCCAGATCGAGTTTTTTACAAGCCGATAAACTGGCCAGTAATACTAAAAAGGCGGTTTTATATGTCGAATATTTTTTCATGATGGATAGTGTTATAGGGTTACATCTAAACCAAAACCGTAGTAAATTGGCGTTGGGTATGACCGCGCACTGTTAGCGCCGCCAGCCCCCAGGTTACTGTTAAATTCGGTCGATTCTGGATCGATAAATTTCACGCCCGAAAACGTAAGCAGGTTTTGGCCCGATACATAAGCCCTCAGTTTTTGTAAACCCAGCAACTTGGCCCATGCATTTGGAAGTGTATAGCCCACCTGTACATTTTTTACGCGCAGGTACTTGCCATCAAACAAATACATATCTGATCCACGCCTGAAGTTGTTTTCGTTTGATTGGCTGCCGCTGGCCGCAAGGCGCGGAAAACGGGCATCAGGATTTTGAGGTGTCCAGAAATCAAGCTCGTGCTGATAGATAACCTGTGAGTAGTTTACGTGAAATGGCTCAACCTGCTCGCCCCTGATAAACATGCTGCGTTTACCTACGCCCTGTAAAAACAGGTTAAAGTCAAAGCCTTTATAGCTTACATTATATGTAAAACCGAAAGTTAAGCGAGGGAACGGGTTACCGAAAACAAACTTATCGTTATCGTCAATTACGCCGTCGCCGTTAACATCAACATAGCGGTTATCGCCGGGCGATACGGTTAAACCGGTTGGCTTAGGACCTGTTTGAATATCATGAAGGTTTTGGAAATAGCCGTCGCGTTTTAAGGCAACATATGAGCCTATCGGCAAGCCTACGCGGTTGATCACCTGCATCTCATCATAGCTTTTAGCTGATCGCCGCCCTCAAGGTAAAGCACCTTGTTTTTGCTATCAGCCACGTTGAAGCTAAAGGAGTGTTTAAAGTTTTGCGTAGTGAGATAATAGTTAACCGTTAGCTCCCAGCCATGGTTTTGTACTTTGCCCGCGTTATAACTTGGCAAACCAGCACCAAAGGTTCCCGGCACAATGGGTGGCAGCAGGATATCGCGGGTGGTTTTATTAAAGTAGTCGATAGCAACTGTCAAACTGTTTTTCAGGAAGCCTGCATCAACCCCAATATTCAGTGTTGCAGCACGTTCCCAACGCAGATCGGGGTTGGCAAAGGATATGGCTGTGCCACCCACGCCCGAGTTGTTAAAACCATAAGCATTTTGAAAAGGGCCATAAGTGCGCAGGTATTGATAATCGCTAACACTTTGATTACCCAAAATACCGTATGATGCACGCAGTTTCAAATCGCCGATGTTGTTACGATAGTTTTGCATGAAGCGCTCCTCGGTAAGGCGGTAGCCGCCCGATACCGAAGGGAAGAAAGCGCCGCGATTTTGCGGCGCAAATTTTGACGAAGCATCTACACGAAAATCAAACTCGCCATAATACTTATTTTGGTACGAATAACTTGCCCTGCCAAATAATGAGTTAAGACTTGTTTCGGTAGTTCCGTTATTGGATGCTGATGAAGTAGCGGGGTCAATGATAGTACCGGTGGTAGGTGTACCCAGTTCCGGGTCGGTATATTTAAGATGGATACTGTTTTGCTTTGCCGTGGTAGATTCGTTAGCCACGCCTACCAATACATCAACATTGTGTGATTTATTAAAAGTTTTGGCAAACTCGGCCAGTAACTGCGTATTGGTGAACAGGGTTTTGTTATTATCATCATTGGTGTTACGATCTGCCCCGTAAGTTCCGGATGGATAAAAATTCACCTGCTTAACACGCGTAAACTGGTGATCGGACAATAACCTGCCGCCAAAAACAGCTTTCAGTTTAAAATCTTTGGTAACAGAAAGTTCTGCATTTAAGTTACCTAACAGATTGTCATCGTCATGGGTACGGTAACCGCCCTGTTCCAGGATACCAAGCGGGTTAAACTCTGTGAGTACATCATTGGTAAGGTACCGGCCCTGATCGTCTTTAATTTTATAATAGGTGGGTGTACGGCCTGCATCCACTATCAGCGTGCCTGTGCTGTAGGAGTGTTCTCTGATTTCGGAGCGTGAATAAGCCAGGATACTTGTAAGCTTTAACTTACCGTAGTTACTGGTTAAGTTCATGCGGTAGTTATAACGCCTTAAACCATAATCAGGACCAACAAGGTTGCTGCGCTGGTCGGTTACGCCCGCCGACACCAGGAACGATGTTGTAGCATTGCCACCTGTTAAACTTAGGTTATGGCTTTGCTGCCATGAGTCTTTCAAAATGGCATCCAGGAACCATTGTTGATCGCCCTGTTGCTGAAAATCACGAATTTGCTGCGGACTATAAATAGGCTGCAAACCGGCATTAACCATAGCCTCATTGCGTAAAATGGCATTTTCATAACTGTGTACCGGTTTATAACCCACGTGCGGGGATTGGATACCTGCCTGTCCATTGTAATTTACGGTAGTGCGTGAATTATTCTTACCTTTTTTGGTAGTTACTAAAATAACCCCATTTGCCGAGCGTGAACCATAAATAGCCGCCGAACCGGCATCTTTTAGTACCGAAACACTTTCGATATCCTGTGGATTAAGGAGGTTGATATCACCACCGGTAATACCATCAATTACCACCAATGGGGTGTTATCATTAAGTGTGCTCACCCCCTGATATTCACATTGGCATAAGCTCCCGGCTCGGAGCTGGTTTGCTGGATGATAAGGTTGGGCGAAGTGCCCTGCAAAGCCTGTGTTAAGTTTATTGAAGGTTTTGATTCAATGGCTTTCGCGCTGATCTGATCTACCGCGCCTATAACATTAGTGCGCCGCTGGGTACCGTAACCTACCACCACTACCTCATTAAGCGAAGTACGCTCGGGGACCAGTTGCACATTCAACGTAGCCTGGTTGCCGATGGGCTGCTCTTTTGTTGCATAGCCTATAAAGTTAAACACCAGTACAGCGTCAGCATCGGGCGCATCAATGGTGTAATTACCGTTAATATCGGTTACGGTGCCAATGGTTGTACCTTTAACCCGTACGCTTGCGCCGGGTATAAATAAGTTATTTTCGTCGGTAACTTTACCTTTAACTTTGATGGGTTGCCTGGGGCCCTGCTCAATACCGCCGGTGCTGCTTTCTATCTCCGGCTTTTCATCAATAACTATAACATCGTCAATGATCTTATAGCTGAGGTTGAAGGGCGTTAAAACTTGATCAAGTACTTCCTTAATACTTTTGTCCTTGACCTTAAGGCTTATGACATAAGTTGGTTTAAGTACATTATCGGCGTAGGCAAATTTGATATGCTTTTGGTTCGAGATCTTATCCAGCGCATCGGTTAGCTTGGCATTTTTGAGCTTGAGCGTAACCGATACCTCCAGAAATTTTTGCCCGAAAGAGTTGTTTGCCACGGCCGTAAAGCACATGAGGCAAACCACAAAGCAGGCAAGCGAGGTAATTTTCATTAATATTAATACATGACGAGATTACTCCATTTGAAAATAGAGATATATTCATAGATTTGAGAAAATTAAAGTGTTTGAAATTCAAGTGCTTCGTTCTGAATTGGACCTCTAAACGCTGCACTTATTAATAATCCGGCATTTTAGTTTAACCCTGTCAAAATCCCTTTTGAGCAGGGTTTTTTAATGTATTTATGTTGTCATAGCTTGTATTTAGGTTAACTGATAATTGGTATATCTCTTTTATTAGTTGGTTTTATGTTAGCAGCCCTTGCCTTTTAGCTGATAAGCCGGGCCCTTTTGCACAGCTTTTCCCTTCACCAGTTTCGATATGATCTTCATGATATTTTCCAGTGAAACATTGGTAAAGTTGGCGGTGATAGAGCAACGCGCCAGGTTAACATCGGCCTTTACGGTTACATTGAAGTGACGGTTAATGGTGTTGAGCACTTCGGGCAGCGCCATATTTTTAAATACCAATTCACCGTCTTTCCAACTGCTTAGGGCGTTTACATCAACCTGAGCATTTTTTATCACGGATAGCTTATCCTTATCAAAAACAACCTCCTCGGCGGGGGTTAAAAATGTGGCTGTACTTTTTGTTGCACCGGCCGGAGTAACTACCCCAACTTTGCCGCTTAAAACGTCAACCTTAATAAAGCTTTCGTTAGCGTAGGCTTTGATATTAAAACTGGTGCCCAGCACCTGGGTGCGCACTTTTCCGGTATGTATAATAAAAGCTTTGGCAGGGTCATGTGCCACATCCAAAAAAGCTTCGCCTTCCAGCCTGATCTCTCGTTTTTCGCCCCGGAAGGTTTCGGGATAAGTAAGTTTACTGCCAGCATTTAACCATATTCTGGTACCATCGGCAAGGGTGAAATTTACAGTTTGCCCGTTAGCGGCAACCAATTGTTTGCTGGCAATAGGATCCAAACGATCAAGCAGGGCATAGCGGTATTGATAAGCTATTGTTACCGAAATACATAAGCCTGCAAGAAGCGAAGCCGCAACCATCCATTTTTTTAATTTTCCCGGATTTTTCTTTTCTGTATTCTCTAAAGCAGCATTGATTCTGCTGTACACGCCATCAGCATTAAATTCCACCTCATCACCTGCCTCGTTTTGTACGCTGCGGAGATCGAGCTCGTCGAAATATTTATTTACAAGCTCTTCCTGCAAATGCCTGTCATTTGCACCGGATTGTTTTTTTCTGAAAGGGAATTTTGCCATGGTTTATAACTGCAGGATGCAATAAACCGGGGTACCCCCAAAGCAATTGAAAATATTTTTTGGGGTCTATTTGCCAAACATGTGCAGCAATACCAGCGCCACTACCGACGGCAGGTAGTCAGTTAAGCCAGTGCGCAGATACCTCAAAGCAATAGTGATCTGGTTTTCGACGGTTTTAATGGAGATGTTTAGCCGGGTGGCTATCTCTTTATTGCTGAGATATTCTTTACGGCTCAGGGTAAAGATCTGCCGGCATTTTTCGGGGAGTTGAGCTACGCCATCTTCCAGTAAATGAGCAATATCATCCTGGAACAATTTACTATCGGCCGAATACTTTTCAACCAGTGTCTCAATCACGGCGAGATCTACCGATGCTTTTTTTGTGCGGAGATAAAATAACACGCGGTGCCTGATGGCTACTTTGAGATAAGCTTCAAGCGAAGTGATATTTAGCTGATTGCGCTTTGTCCACAGATCAATAAATAGTTCCTGCACCAGGTCTTCACAAACATCCTTATCCCTGAAAAGATTATAAGCCGCGTAAAACAACTTCGACGAATATTTATGGTATAGAATTTCAAATGCCTTACGGTCATCAAGCCTTAACTGCTCCAATAACCGGGCATCGGGCCACATTTGATATTCCTTATCGTGAAGCATAGCGGCGGTAAAACGGTTTACTGATTGGTAGGGCATATTTACAAGAAAATTTTTAAATAAAAAAACTTTTAAATATTCCACCCATTAAACAGGTTACCTCATCAGCTAATAAAACATAATGAAATAGTGGCTGACACCCTGGTTTTAATTAATTGAATAGTTGCCTTTCTCTTGCCCCACCGCTTCCCAATATCTAACTTTGTATTATGCCAGTCACCCAAAACATAAAGGTTGCCGTTGATGCCGTAGTATTCGGATATACCTCCAAAGAGGGATTGTCCGTATTGCTCATTAAACGCAATATCGAGCCTTTTAAAAACAGCTGGGCATTACCGGGCGGCCTGGTAGCTGACCACGAATCGTTAGAGGAAGCTATTCAGCGTGAGCTAAGAGAGGAAACCGGTGTAAACATCACTTACCTGGAGCAACTGTACAGCTTTGGCCAGCCGGGGCGCGACCCGCGTAACAGGGTGATCTCCATAACTTATTATGGCCTTGTACGGCCCGACGCCTTTGTTGTTAAAGCCGCTACCGACGCCAGCGATGTAAACTGGTTCAATATCAAAAAGCTTCCCGCCCTGGCGTTCGATCATACCACCATCATCAGCGTAGCGCGCGAACGCCTTAAAAGCAAAATGCTTTATCAGCCCGTAGGTTTCGAGCTGCTTGAAGAAAAGTTCCCCTTTTCTGAACTCGAAAAGCTCTACCTCGCCGTGCTCGACCGCCCTATCGACCGCCGTAACTTTAAAAAGAAGATCACCAAATACGGCTTCCTCGAAGAAACTACCGAAAAACAGGCCCTCGAAGGCGCCGGCAGACCGGGTAACCTTTTCCGCTTTAACGAGGAAAAGTATTTTCAGTTGAAGAAAGAGGGAATTAGTTTCGAGATATAAGCCGAGCCCCTCTAAATCTCCCCCGGTTGGGGAGACTTTTAACTTTTCCATCGTCCCGAATTTATTTCGGGATCCAACATGCTAAGTCACCACTATGCTTGCGCCTCGGCTTATGGCGTGTTGAAATAAGTTCAACATGCCCACATCCGTCGTCCCGAATTTATTTCGGGATCTCACAGGCTTAGTCTCCGCTATGCTTACGCCTCGGCTTGTGGGGTGCTGAAACAAGTTCAACATGCCCACATCCGTCGTCCCGAATTTATTTCGGGATCTCACATGCTAAGTCTCCGCTATGTTTGCGCCTCGGCTTATGGCGTGTTGAAATAAGTTCAACATGCCCACACCCGTCGTCCCGAATTTATTTCGGGATCTCACATGCTATGTCTCCGCTATGTTTGCGCCTCGGCTTATGGCGTGCTGAAATAACTTCAGCGTGACCAGTTTATTTTAACACCATTACAAGTTTATCCCCAAAAAAATTAAAAAATAATTTGCGTATTAAAAACACATATTTATATTTGTGTATAATTAACGCAAATTAGAAATGAAAACAGGAGTAATAATAGCACGCTTTCAAACGCCGTACCTGCATGAGGGTCACCGGGAATTGATAGGACAAGTTAAGCAAAACCATGCCAAACTGATTATATTACTGGGCGTTAGCCCCATAAAAGGCAGTCGCAAAAATCCTTACGACTATTACACGCGTGAAAAGATGATCAAAAAAGATTATCCTGAAATTGTGGTGCTCCCCATCAGCGATAACCCGAGCGATAAAGTTTGGTCGGATAAACTGGACAACCTGCTGAAAAGTGTTTTCAATGCCGAGCAGTTTTGTCTGTACGGCAGCCGCGACAGCTTCATTCCCTACTACAGCGGTAAGTTTGAAACCATCGAACTGCCCGAACACGGTGATTATAACGCAACCGAGCTACGCAAGCAATACGCCGATAAGGTTTTCGACTCAAACGATTTCCGTGCGGGGATTCTATACGCTTACTATAACCAATATCCAAAGGTGTACCCTACGGTGGATGTAGCCCTCTTCAGAAATAACCGCAGTGAGATCCTCTTAGGCAAAAAAGTCATCAATAATAAATGGCGCTTTGTGGGTGGTTTCTCCGACCCAGAAGATGCCTGTTACGAAGATGCTGCCAAACGCGAGCTTGCCGAGGAA
Organism: Mucilaginibacter sp. P25; assembly: GCF_050859465.1. Lineage (NCBI taxonomy): Bacteria > Pseudomonadati > Bacteroidota > Sphingobacteriia > Sphingobacteriales > Sphingobacteriaceae > Mucilaginibacter > Mucilaginibacter sp. P25. The sequence goes on from NZ_CP193937.1 coordinate 6,079,711, forward strand.
TGCGGCGAAATGCAAACCACCGCCATGCAGTACGAAACATCGGCCAAAATAAACGACTGGCGCTACCGCAGCGAGGTTGATAAGATCATTACCCTGCTGTTTAGCTGTGATTTTATTGGTGGCGAACCAAAGGCCCAGGATGATATTGCCGACCTGGCCTGGTTTAAACTAACAGACCTGCCTTTAATGATAAAAGATGGCTCTGTAAGCGAAGAACACATTGAATTGTTTAATTTCATCACCGGCAAATACCTTAAAAATTAAAGCCATGAAAAAGGAAAATCTGATCCTCTTAGCCGACGCATATAAATACGCCCACCATAAATTTTACTACCTTGGCACCACCAATATTTACAGTTACCTGGAAAGCCGCGGGGGCATGTTCAACGAAACCGTTTTTTTCGGTCTGCAATATTTTTTGAAAGAATACCTGCAGGGACCAGCCTTTAACCAGGTTGACCTGGATGAGGCCGACGAGTTTTTGAAACAGGTATTTGGCCGCGATGATGTGTTTGATTGCAGCAAGTTTCAGTACATATTAGATAAATACAACGGTTATTTGCCGGTACGCATCAAAGCAGTGGCCGAAGGTACCAGCGTGCCCACCGGCAACGTACTCATGACCATCGAAAACACCGACCCCGAATGTTACTGGCTCACCAACTTCCTCGAAACCCTGCTGATGCAGGTTTGGTACCCTTGCACCGTGGCTACGCTTAGCCACGAGGTTAAAAAGTAGTTACCCAATACTACGAGGAAACCGCCACACCAGAAGCTTTCGGCGGGATTGGTTTTGTGCTGAATGACTTCGGTTTCCGCGGGGTGAGTAGTGTAGAAAGTGCCAAAATTGGTGGTGCGGCTCACCTGCTCAGCTTTGCAGGCAGCGATAACCTTGCCGGCTCTGGTATGGCTATAAAATACTACCATGCCGAAAAGGTATACGGACTAAGCATTCCGGCTACGGAGCACAGCATTTGCACCCTGCTTGGGCAGGAAGGCGAACTGGAAGTATTTAAACATGTGCTTCGCAGCTTCCCTACCGGCGTTATTGCCTGTGTGAGCGATAGTTTCAATATTTTCCGCGCCTGCAGCGAATACTGGGGCGAGGATTTGAAAGAAGAAATCCTTAAACGCGATGGCACCCTGGTAATCCGCCCGGATAGCGGCGATCCGGTGATGACCTTACTGGAAATTTTCAAGATCCTGTTTGATAAATTCGGTTTTACTACCAATGCCAAAGGGTATAAAGTACTGCCTCCGCAGGTTAGGGTGATCCAGGGCGATGGGGTTAATTATACCGAGATCGGCGTGATTTACAAAGCCCTGAAAGAAAACGGCATCAGCGCCGAAAACCTGGTGCTGGGCATGGGCGGGGCGCTACTACAAAAGGTAGACCGTGATACCCAAAAGTTTGCCCTGAAATGTAGCAGCGCAGTGATCAACGGTAAGGAAGTAGCTGTTGAGAAAAGTCCTGCGGAAATGGATGCCAACGGTAACATCACCACAAGTTTCAAAAAGAGCAAAGGCGGTAGACTTAAACTGGTAAAAACTACCGAAGGCTATAAAACCTTTCACCACGATGAACAACCCGAACTGGCCGACCAGCTGCAAACCGTTTTTGAGAACGGCCATATCATTAAAGATTTTACTTTTGAGCAGGTGATTAACACCTTACAGAACCAATAATGAAAAAATTACTTTTTGCCATAACCGGATATGAATACCTTGCCGAAAAAGTACTGGCCCTTGGCCATTGCGAACGCGGCGAAATTGAAGTAAGCCACTTTACCGATGGCGAGCGCTATCAGCGTATCCTATCCAACGTGGAAGGCAGAGAGGTGCTGCTGATCGGCGGTACCGTGAGCGATAGCGCCACGCTTGAACTGTACGACCTTGCTTCGTCGCTGGTAAGTTATGGTGCCGATTCGCTTACGCTGGTGATCCCCTACTTTGGTTACAGCACCATGGAACGCGCCGTTAAACCCGGCGAAATTGTAACTGCCAAAACCCGCGCGCGCCTGCTTTCGGCCATACCAAAATCAAACCGGGGCAACAAAGTGATGCTGTTCGATCTGCATAGCGAGGGCATCCAGTACTACTTTGAGCAGGACCTGTACCCCGTACACGTATACTGCAAAGATATTGTGATTGAAGCGGCCACCCGATACGGCGGCGATAACTTTGTAATGGCCAGCACGGATGCAGGTCGTGCCAAATGGGTTGAGTCATTAGCTAACGACATTGGCGTAAATGCCGCTTTCATCCTGAAACGCCGCCTCAAAGGCGACCATACCGAAGTAAGCGCCATCAACGCCGACGTAGCCGGCAAAACGGTTATTATCTATGACGACATGATCCGCTCGGGCGGCAGCATCGTAAACGCCGCGATGACTTACAAAAATGCCGGTGCCGGGGATATTTATGTGATCACCACACATGGTTTATTTGTGAACGATGGCATTGGAAAGTTAAAAGCCTGTGGGGCTATTAAGAAACTCATTTGTACCGATACGCATGTGAACTGTAAGGATTTGGAAGGAGATGATTTTGTTGAAGTGAGGACTGTGGCGGGGTTGATTTGTGGGTGAAGCGCTAAGAGATTTTTTAAAAGAATTTGTTATTCAAAGAAACTAAGCAATATCAAAGCAAAAAGAGAATTCCAAAAAGAGATCAAATTATGCAAGATATAAAGGACCGTTTTCTTTGGCAAAGCAAGATTAACTATATAAAGGAATCACTCCTAAAATGAGTTAAGCTTTCAGCTTAACTTTATGACAGTTATATCGTTTATTACTATTTAGGCCATGCAAGCAAAATGCTTGAACAGTTTTAGGTTCAAGTCACGCTACCGCTTCGACCAGAATATATATTCCAGTTTCAGAGAACTGCCCTTGTTGTTCAAACATACAATAAGTAACAGCATTCGTAATTCAAGATTTCGTCTAAGATCTCTTGTAGTACGCTTATATTAACTTTATTCCCAAAAGCCAAACATACCACTCAATCCAAATAAAAAACGATCTTTATTATAATAAAAAATAAAAACTGTTGGCTCAATACTTACAGGCGGTTCGTTATCAAAACCTCCTTGATATGCGTTTAAGAATTTGAAGGCTTTCGTAGCTTTTAATCTCGAAAAGAAGTATCCCGGGTCTTCACTTCGGCCATAAACTAAAACAGGGTGCTTTTTATATTCAAAGAAGCCGTAGTATTTGTCTTTCTTTAAAAGTAAACTATAAAGATCATCTTCTGCCAATGTTGTAAGTCTTACCTGATAGACACCTACTCCGACACTGGATGTAGAATCCTTATTCTTTTGAATTCTTAGCAGAATTGTATTTTTTTCCTTGAATTAAAATAGCCAAATACAGAATCTATAATTTTTTTTCAAAATTTTTACGTGGGCACAATAAATGGATTTTCTTCGTCTGCCCCATTAAAATGATGCTCCAAAAAACAAAAAATAATAACAATGGAGCAGCAATAATTTTGCTTTTATTGATAATCATAATAAACAAGTTTAGGTCCCAATATTAATAGTTATATATTAATACTTTTTTTGTGTTGTAGTTAAAATATTGACGTTGTAACATCGCATACCGTCCGCGTATTGTTATTCATTGGAAAGTATTGATTTGATATAATGAACTAATGCTCTATCTCTTCGCTGGAGCACGCGTGCCGCGTGTTTCTTTCAACTGATCATGAATGTCTAATTAGGTGAAGTTACAAATTTGTCAAATATCTTTTCAAAACAAAACGGACAAGGTACACGCGACACGCGTGCACCAGTACTAAAACACTCAACACCGCAATCATATATACCGTATCTTTCAAGAATTAACCATAGCTTTAAAAACAGAAATCATCAACAAAACCATGCCCACAAGAGAGCATAACCGATGACGCTTATCTATCTCATAAAAAATACCGCTAAATGAACCGGGAGTTAATAGAAAAATACGAGATTAATTTTACCAATAAGGTTATGGACATGGGCAAATGGGGTAAAAAGATTAGTAAGATACCACATACCAATAGTATAGCCAGCAGCTTTTTATATGGTTGGGGGGCGGATGACCTGACTGAAGAAGTAATCCCACAGATAGAAAAAGTACTCAGCGGTGAACTTGCCGAATATGAATCTGGTTCCGATCTTGTAGAAATTACGGTTTACAAAACCATTACGATATTTTATATAGATGATGTTGGGAGGAATTATCCGGAAATTCCTACTACAGAATTAAAAGAACTTGTAGAAGCATGGCGGGACTTTCTGTTACAGCCACCATTTGACGGAGATGTCGTATTATAATGCGCTTTGCAGTGCTGAAGCTACCCCCTCTGGTCGAAGTTTAGCGATAGCGTAACTTCGTCCTAAAGTGAGTTAAGCTTTCAGCTCAACTTTTGACGGTGGTAATTACTTTACTGCCAGTCAGACTACGCAAGCAAAATGCTTGCATAGTTTTAAGTCTAAGTTAAGTTGAATTTTACCATGCTTAAGACCTTAGCTTTCGATATAAGCTATCGCAAGGCTTAAATAACCTACATCAACAACGCTTTCCAGGCATCCATTACCCGGCCGTTATCTAACAATTGTTTGGCTTTTAAATGCAGGTGCAGGGTGTGGGTGTCACTGGTGTCAGCATCAACCAGTTCTTTCATTTCATCGGTTTTGCTGAAAGCCTTCGCTGGTGCACGCGTGCCGCGTGTTCCTCTCAACTGGTCACAAATCTAATTAGGTGAAGTTGCAAATTCGTCAAAAATCCTTTCAAAGCAAACGGACAAGGTACAAGCGACACGCGTGCACCAGCAATTGGAGGTATAGTGCTTTTTATCCTTTCTTTTTTCAACATTATAAATGTCCATCCTCCACAGGCGTTCTCGATTACAGCCCATATTTAAGTAAAAAAATGATCGGCAAGTAGTACACTATCGAATTCTATTGAGGGGATGTAATCATGTCCCCAACAAGTCGAAGTTTAGCAGTTGTATAACTCCAACCAAGGCAAAGAAAACATTGTTAGTTTACCACTTCTTAAACGGCAGAAACTTGCCCTCCATAATCACCTTAACGCGGTCGCCGGCAGGGTTTTCAACCTTGCTGATATCCATGGTAAAATCAATGGCGCTCATGATTCCGTCGCCAAACTGTTCGTTGATGATAGCTTTAAGGGTTGTGCCGTAAACCAACAGCAATTCATAAAAACGGTATTGGGTAGGGTCTTTAGGCGGCATTTCATCTAAGGAACCTCTATCGGGGATCTCCTGCAGGGAGGTTACAAGTTCTGCATCCAGATCAAGCAGTTCGCCGATCTTTTCGGCTTCGTGTTTTTCCATTACAGCCTGCCCGTGCAACGCAAGGGTTGTCCAAACTAAGCTTCTGCTGATGGCATTGGCCAATTCCTGGTATTTAACCTGCTTGTTTTTGATCTGACTGATGATGATTTGAGTTGCGGTTGTCCTGTTCATTTTGCGCTTCTTTTTTAAATACAAAATTAACAGGCAACCTACTATGAACCATGGCGCTTTTCGGACAAGTAATGGTATTAATCAACGATTTTGATAGTTTGTAATGCTATTCCAAATTGGCGCGAATATGCAGCGCAGGGCAAAAGGGTAGCGTACTCGTGACTTTTTAATATAAGTTTTACTGAATCGCTTTTAAACAACTTATCAGAAGCTACAAATTACTTTAATACCCGGAATATATTTAAAGCCGGCATGCTGTGCATATACCCGTTGATTTATAACTTGGGGAGTTGCCCTGAATGATAGATTATTATCAACTGAATAAGAATGCAGGAACTTCGCATCAATGTATGCATCAATTGCCTGGATGCCCCAAACTGCCAGAAAACCCATTATACTCAAATCCCTGTTTCTTCTTGAATTCTCCCGTACATCGCTCAATCGGGCATCAGAAACCTGATAATCCCTGAAAAGAACATATCGGTCGTAATAGGGGGCGCCGGGGCTTGGCGGATCACCCTGACGATATCGCGATATAGTGAGATATTCATTGTATTGATGTTGGTTATATATTATTGCCGAGGCCAGGAGTCCCAGGCCACCATAAATCAACGGCACTTTCCACCATCTGCGGTTATAGACCTGTCCATAACCTGGAATCATAAAAGAACGCATAACTGCCTTGTGCGGGATATGGGAACTATCCGGATGATATATTCTCTCTCGTGACTGATAAATTTTGGGTGCAAAAGAAGCAGATCGGGATCGAACAGGCGAATGTTTTTTTGATGTATCGGTTATGCCGGTTTCTATCCTATCTAAGGTTTGAGCGCTGATGATAGATGATAAAAAGCTCATCAAGAAAAGAATTAGCAAAAATTTCAGCATGGATGATTTGTGACTTGAAGTAAGGTTCAGATTTGTAACTAAGCTTATTAACGATTTAATTATAACTTATGATATTATTTTTATTATTTTTATTATTTCTTTTAAAATGATAAAAAGCACCTGAAACATGGCTGTCGCAGTGGTTGGTTAAACTCCCCTTGGCTGGTGCTCATGTGTAGCACGTTCTCAACACTAACTATCTTATAGTTCATGGTGTTTACACGCACAATTTCTACCTTTATAAATACCATGCTAATCCACAAAGAAGTCAAAGATCGCGAACTCTACGTATACATGAACGGCAAACTCATCTACAAAAGATGGCTTGATACAGGGGCATCAAAAGTATTTGATGTTATGGCTTATGATAAATATACTCTTGCGAGTATCAGGGAAATAAAGCAGGAAGAACACCAACTAATTTCTGTTAAAGCTTTAATAAAGCTAAAAGCAACCAAAGATGGCGGAAGACGAACAGGGATATTAAGCGGATACCGGCCCAATCACGTTTTTGAATATAACAAAGATGGCAACAGGTTTGAAACATACATCGGGGATATTAGGTGGGATGATGGGTTTACAATTGAGCCCGGTGAAGAAAAAGCAGTAACTGTAAGATTCTTTTTAGGTTGGAAAATAGAGCACTACTTAAATATAGGCAGAAAATGGTGGATACACGAAGGGCCAAGATGCGTTGGAGAAGCGGAATTGATTGAATTTTTATAAAATTAATCATAGCATACGCTGCCTTTAATTGGTGCACAGGTGCCGCCCCCCAGCTCTTGCGGCAGCGGGGGATTTTATAGGCTAATCCCCCGTTACCTCGAAATATTAAAACTACCGCTTATCTCCACCACCTCACCGGGCGCCCCTACCGAAAAATTGAGATTAGTTTTAGTTTTAAACGTTCCCTCAATTAAGGTGTCGCTCGTTTTATATTTTGTGATCTGGGTAGTACCACGTTCGTAAAGCCCCCACGTCATGGTGTAATTATTTGAAGGTATAGAAAAGCCGCAGGTATACAAATCAACTTTCCCCCCTTTAAAGCCAAGATAAGTCAGAAGAAAGCCCTGTGTTCTGTCGGCACTGTGCGCAGAGATCATGGTTGTCGGGCTACCATTCCAGGGTTCAAAAGTCTCGCTCATCGACAGGCTATCTTTAGGCGTTTCAAACGTATAGGTTTTTCCATTTACATTTATTGTTACCTTACCAGCTTGCGGTACAGTACACAATGAAGCCAAATAGGCATTTTTAATGCCGGCCCTTATCGGGTTATTGCTGTTTTGATGAATAATTTTGTTTTGCTCATCATAAACAACCAATTTACCATTGTAACCATTGAACTGGCACAGAAGGAAGGTAAACTTAAAATAGCCATTGTTATCAAGATTACTCAGCATCTTTTTGCCGTTAAAAGTAAACTCGGCCCTGCCCTTCACGCCGTTAAATCCGCAATCTTCTATTTTACCCTCAAAGGTGGTTATGTATAGCGCCAAATTAACAACCAGTGGTTGCTCCAATTTTTTATCGACCGCAATTGGCGGGATTAAAAAGGCGTTCAACATATCATAACATGGCGATGCTACGGCTGTACGTATTTGTGTATTGGCCGGCACGTAAATTAATGCAACGCCTTTCGAGTTAATTCTTACGCCCGAAAAACTATTAACGGCGTAATTATCTATACCGCAACCAAGCCTAAAAAAGCTGGCCGGGTTTGAATTGCCATCCGTTACATAAGCCCTGAGCAAAGCTTGCGGATAAGCTGTGCCCCATTGCAAATAGGATAGGCTTGTTGTGCTACCGGTAAAATATTGTCCGTTCAAGGTAGCGTCGCCGGCTTCTTTCCAGATATCATCGGCTTCGTCGTAACTCCATATCTTTATTGGGTTGCTTTTGTTAATGTAAACATATCGCCAGTCAATTTTATAGGTATAATTAACCGGCTTTACCAGTTTAAGCAGTTGCCCCGTGTTGCCATAAACCTGCACATTCATCCCGCCCCAATGGTCTAACACAACTTTCTGATTCGTTGCCGTTAAAGCCCTGGTATCCCCCGGCAATTTATCCGCATATTCGCTAATGATATTGGGAGGCATTTTTACGGTCACGTTTCCATTATAGGCACTTCCGTCTTGGTTAACAAAGCTATTAGGCTGAAAAACCAGCGTAGCGTAGGTAGTGGTAATGGTACCGCCGCTTGCCGATCCGAAACTTCCGACGGTTTGTTCCAAAACTAAAAGGTAAGAGAGGTTTTCTATCGTACTATTCTCTTCCAGGGTAAAGGTTTTACTGAATTTGAAATACCCTTTTTTAGATATCGAAAGTTTTACCTTATCAGCGTTACTTACTTTGCCGGTATACTCAAACAAGCCGGAAGCTGAAGTTGTGATTTTATGTCCATCTATAGTAACATCCACTCCTTCGGCCGCGGAGCCATCAGGGTTTTTTATATCACCTGATAGTCCAATTTCTGCCGCTCCCGGACCGGGTGTAAGTGCTGGTATTATTTCTTTTGCGTTTTCTCCTTTTCTACATCCATAAAAAAATAAAACAGCAAAACACAGTATGATAAGGCGGTTTAGTTTCATGCTCAAAAATAGCTAATATCCACCTTACTATAAAAGCCAATTACTATTATGCTGTCAATTCCCGTTGCCGTAAGTACTCACTACCGCTTACGGTAGCATTGACTTTTATAAGCTAATCACCTACAGGCACAAGCGTAACCTACATCAGCAACACTTTCCATGCATCCGTTACACGGCCGTTATCTAACAATTGTTTGGCTTTTAAATGCAGGTGCAGGGTGTGAGTGTCACTGGTGGCAGCATCAACCAGTTCTTTCATTTCATCGGTTTTGCTAAAAGCGTTTACCTCCTCATGTGATGGCAGCGCTTCAACAAGCCCCAATATCCCAAGATCATTCCCGGTTAATACTTTGGAATATTTAACCTCTTTTGGAAAAGCATCTACACCGATACCTATTCCGGCGCTGCCTGTTGGTTTGGAAATTTTAAATAAATTATCACCGGTTACCCTGCAATACCAATCGCCACCTAAACGGGCCACCAGATCTATTTTATGCGGGTCTATTTTATCATTAGCATCCAAAATAGCTTCGCTGATATGGATCCGTTTCACCTCAGCAATAACCAAATTACCCGCGCCCCCGTTTTTTCCTAACGATATCACATCATTCACTGCACATTCCAATTGAACGGTCGACTCCGCCACCCTCGGTGGTTTTACCGTATCCGAAGCCAGTTCAGTAAAGCCCGCTTTCGCAAATTCGTTTACCCCTTTTTTGTAATCCATACTGGTTAAATAGGTCTGTTGCACCATATCATAGTTCACAATATTGATCACACATTCAGGCACTTCCAAAACATTTTCGAGCGTGTGTTTAGTGGTATTATCCCGCGCCCTGCTTGTGGGCGAAAAAACACATATTGGCGGGTTGATACTAAAAACATTAAAAAAACTAAACGGACTTAAGTTAACCCCGCCGCTTTTGTTGATAGTGGATACAAAACATATTGGCCGGGGAGCAATGGCATAGTGCAGATAAACCTGCATTTCGGCCGGTGTCAGTGATGTTGCATCAATAGTTCTTAACTTCATTCAAGTTTTATTTAAAGCTTAATCGGACTAACAGCTATTTTCTTTGATCCGGTACCTGCCATTTACGAGGAGCCGGGCGCTCCGGTTTACTTAACACCGGCCTGGCCATCCGGCGAACGCCTCCATCTGAAATAAGCATCCAATACTTTCAGCGACGCAAGGTCCGGAACAGGGCCGGTATGCGCCGTTTGGGAAAAGTACATTACTGCCGGACGGGCGGGGCTGTAGGCCGGCCATTCGGGCTTTCCGTCACCATTGGGGTCGCCATACTTTGCAAAGTTTGTCCAGTAAGTACTCATTGCATCCGAAATATCAAGGTCTGCTTTAGCCTGCGCACCTGATACATTAAGCAGGCCGAACACATAAGCCACTTCCTGTGCATGCGGCGATCCATAACCTGCCTGCGAGGAACCTGCCGGATACTCGGGGTGTTGATCAAAATAATAATAAAAAACCTTGGATTTGCCCCTTTTTGCCTGTAATGTAGCCCAGCTCCAGGTATGCCAGCCAAACGCTGCATCACGTGTTAAGTCGCGCGCGGTTTTGGCTACCGTACCGGTGCCGGGCGGATAAGCCTTAATAAGTTCATCGGCGAATTTTCCATAACGGTTTTTTACTGCGGCGATATAGTCATCCGTAGTTTTAGGCGGCGAAAAACTGGCCCCTTCATCAGAGTTATAACCAACCAGTATTGGTATGTCGTTATACTTACCGGATTCGTAGAGCTTATATTGATCATCGGGAATCACCCAGCCATCAACAATGGGCCATGCAAGCCCGCGTACGGCGGGGAGCTTATCAGCATCAACTTTTCGCAAACTGTCAATTGAGGGATACCCGGCACCTTTAGCATATGCTTCGCCGGCAGCTTCGGCATCATGCAGCTTTTTCATATTTTCGCCCGGAAATGTTGTGGTACGCGTTGGGCCAAATGAGCCCCCGCTTTCGGAAATGGCCCCGCGAAACAGTCCTTTAGCCAGTGGGCTTGCACATAACATACTAACCGCGATGCCTCCTGCCGACTCGCCAAAAATAGTTACCTTGCCAGGATCGCCTCCAAAGGCTGCAATATTTTGTTTAATCCATTTAAGTGCTGCTATCATATCAAGAAGGCCGTAGTTACCGGATACTCGTTTGGGGCTTTCGGCGCTCAATTCAGGATGCGCCAAAAATCCAAGCTGGCCCACGCGATAGGCGATACTTACCAGCACCACATTTTTTCGCCAGATTGGCACCGTTATAAGCCCATTCGGCAGTGCCGCCGGCATTGAAAGCACCGCCGTAAATCCATACAAGGACCGGAATTTTGCTATCGGGTGATTTAGCAGGTGTCCAAACGTTCAGGTACAAGCAATCTTCACTTTTTCCCGACACAGGGTTGCCCCCTTGCATAGGTTCCGGGGCAAATTTGTCGGCCAGGCGCACACCATCCCATTTTGCGGCGGGTTGCGGAGGGCACCAGCGCAATTTACCAACCGGAGGAGCGGCAAATGGAATACTTTTATAAACTGTGAGGCTATTTTCAAAAGTACCCTGCAGCATCCCTTCATTTACCTTAACGGGAGCCGGTTGTGCATTGGCAGTCAGCATAGTAAATACTGAAGCAAGCATATAAATTAAACGTCTCATAAAATTGCGATTGGTTGGCTCAAAACTACCATTAAACTGCTAAATCTCAATTGTGCGAACAAGTATTTTACCATGCTGGTACGCGTTTCGCGGGTATGTTTAAACTAATATCAGATAAAGCACATGCGGCATATGTGCAGCGGCAATAAAAGTACTCAGGCCTCAGGGCCGACGAAGCGAAGCTTCGTCATATACACAGAAAAGCGCAAAGCTAATCTTCCCGGCTTTAAGCAATGGTGGCAGTACTTTGTCACCATCAAGATTCTCGTCAACCGGTCTTATCAAAAAACATAAAAAGAAGCACAAAAATACACTCAAAATCAGCCACCGTTGGATTAAGGGTGAAACACCTAACAAATACCCAAAAAAGTTTTAAATACTGATTATCAATAATTTAACTGTGTTCCACACAAAAACACAAACCTCTGATTATCAACGAATAACATTTTTATCCCGTTCCGTTATTTTTCACTTAAAAAATGGAACACATGGATTTTCAAAAAAAGGAGCACCGGGCTTTTTTCATTTTTTTTCGGGAATCAAAAAATTGGGACACCTCATTTGTTACAATGCTCCCGGCCATAAAGGCGCTTGCTCATTATTTGAGAAACGAAAAAGGGGCAGCAACCTGCACCAGGCGCTGCCCCTTTTTTGTATAAGCAAACCATTTAATACAGACGATTAATCTGCCCGGCTCTGCCCGCTCCCGAATATCATCCTTAGTGCCTGATCACGTGTTAAAAAGGCTACAGCCCAGTTATACAAAGTTTTAATTTTATTATTATAATTCACCAACGACATTAAGTGGATAAATAGCCATACAAATAAAGCCGCAATACCACTAAGGTGTACCTTGTGCTTAAACAGGTCGACCACGGCATTATGCCGGCCAACAATGGCCATATCTCCCCTATCGAAATACTTAAATGGTTTTATGGCTTTGCCTTTTGCCATGGCTATAAAGTTCTTGGCAGTATTGCGTCCCATTTGTATGGCAACCTGTGCCAGTTGCGGGTGCCCTTTGGGATAAACCGGATCGGTTATTTGCACGCTGATATCGCCTATGGCATATACATCTTCAAGGTCTTTAACCCGGTTATATTCATCAGTGATCATGCGGCGGCCTATGCCTAAACTACTCGCAGGGATCCCCTCAAAAGTATTGGCAATGATACCGGCAGCCCAAATCAGGGTTTTGGCTTCAAGTGTTTCACCATCGGCAAAGGTTATCACACCATTATTAAAATCGTTTACATGGGCATTTAATTTAACTTCAACACCCAACTCAATCAGCGCCTGGCGGGTTTCCTTGTGGGTTTTATCACTCATGGGGGCAAGCAAATCAGGGCCGCCATCAACTATGTAAATTTTACCTTTGGCATTCATTAGCTCGGGGTAATCCTTTTTCAGGATATAGTTTTTCATCTCGGCAAGCATACCAGCTACTTCAACACCAGTTGGACCGCCCCCGGCAACTACTATGGTTAAAAGCTTTTGACGCTCTATTGGATCGGTAGTAATGGCTGCCTTTTCCATTGTTTTAATAAGGCTGTTACGCATTCGGAGCGCGTCGTTAATTTCTTTAAGGGAGATGGCATTTTGTTTGATACTCTCAATCCCGTAAAAATTTATACTTGCACCGGCCGCGAAAACGAGGTAATCATAAGATAGCTCGCCATTACTCAAATAAAGAATCTTTGCCGCAGGATCAACCTTAACCACGGCTGCCATACGGAAACTCAATCTTTTATCCCTGAAAAGCTTACGGAAGGGATAGCTGATACTTGATGGTTCAAGGAAACTGGTTGCTACCTGGTAAAGCAGCGGTGTAAAATAATTGTAGTTATTTTTATCAACCAGGGTAACATCATAATAATTGTTTTTATATAGCTGCTGTGCAATGTTAAGCCCGGCAAAACCGCCGCCAACAATTACTATCTTTTTTTGCCGCTTTGGGGTGTTATACTTGTCATGATACTTAATATTTTATAGGCAGGTAAAGCAGGATCAGGTTCCGATCTGAAAAATATTCCGGCTTCATTTGCCTCGTTTTTCTACCATGAATTTACTGAAGTTTATGGCAACCGGCCTCATCTTAGTTTAAATATTACACACTTAAAAACTCAACCCATTCCTCTGCATTACCTCACCTATGCGATACAAAATTGCGCAGTAATACCTGATTAAAAATGGCTAAAGCTCTGATGTTTTGGTCTATTTTACGGTTTGAGATAATTAATGATTGCGGTATGACAAATCGCAACCAAAACGGTTAATTCGGGAGATATTGAAAAATTATCAGAAGTATATAATAAAAAAGAACGGATACCTGACGGCTACTTAACCAGGTATTGAAGATTAGAAATATGAATGGGCGCGGGTTTATATTTCAATGAATATCCCTGGCGTGCTGATAATACCGCTTTAATTTCAGACATAATCGATAAGGCTATCTCTTCGGCCCCCTCTGCGCCTAAATCCAAGCCTACCGGGCCATAGATGTTGTTCATTTGTGCTTCGCTAATAGATATGCCTGCATGTTCAACTTCTGCCAGCATACGTTCCAATTTCTTTTTGGGGCCGAGGATGCCGATATAGGGTAACGATGTCGGTAATAGTTCTTTAAGCAGCGCTATCTCATAGTTATAATTGTGGGTCATCATAACCATAGCCGTGCGATCACCGATCTTTATATGTGATAATACCTCAGCCGGTTTGGCAGTTACAATATTTTGAGCAAACGGGAACCGTTGCTTAACGGCATAATTAGGCCGACCATCTATCACGGTAATATTCCAACCTAAAACCGCAGCTATTCGTGTTAAAGGAATTGCGTCGTTACCTGCCCCCACAATCACGAGCGAAATCACAGGTTTAATATGTTCTACAAAAGCAGTATACTCGGTATCAGCTTGGTAAAACCGTATTTCTGATCGCTGTTCCTCCAGTACCCTTTCAGCATCACTTACCAAAGCAACCTGGTATGGCAGATGCTCGGAATGGCTTATCGTAAGTTTATCTTCGGTAAGGCAAAGGCACGTACCGGGCTGCGCCGCTTTTCTGTCTTTAATGGAGAATACAGTTGCAAGTACGACATGCTGACCATTGCTGACGATATTTTTCAACAGACTAATTGGGTTATTGATATCGCTGGTTATGGGTTCAATAAGAATATGGATAATACCGTTGCAACCCAATCCTACGCCCAGCTTGGCATCATCATCGTCGGTAGTATCATAGGTTACCAGTAAAGGTTGTTGCTGCAGGATCACCAGTCGGGCTTTGCGTAGGGCATCGCCTTCCAAACACCCGCCGCTGATGGCGCCGGTAAGTTGCCCGTCCTCAGTAATCAGCATACGTGCGCCGGCCCGACGATAGGCAGAACCTTCCACCAATACAACAGTAGCCAGTGCAGTTTTTTTCCCAGTGCATGTGCCTCATCATAGGCAGCAACAATATCAATGATCTCTTTCATCAGCAGCTTTACAGCTATATCAGTTTGTCGGGTGTTATGGGCAATTCCCTTACCCTTTTGCCCGTAGCATTATAAATGGCGTTTGCCAAAGCGGGAGCTACCCCTATCAACGAAATTTCGCCAATACCTTTGGTGCCTACCGGGTTTAAAACCGGATCGGGCTTATCAATAAATATAGCTTCTATCTGCTGGATATCGGCATTTACAGGCACGTGGTAATCAGCAAAGTTACCATTAATATAGCGCCCGTAGCGATTATCAAAAACAGCTTCTTCAGTCATGGCCATGCCTACACCGCCAACCGCGCCGCCAATCATCTGGCTGCTGGCGGTTTTGTGGTTAACTATTTTTCCGGCATCAACACAGGCTACAATCTTTTTGATCTTTACCTGCCCTGTAAGCGGGTGTACATGCACTTTGGCAAAATGCGCCGAAAACGAGTACATGGAATATTTTTGCGCTTCGGGATTGCCTTTTGATTCTTGTGTAAGCTCAACCGACGGCATATTGTTTTGCTTTAACACAGCAACGTAATCAATAGGCTCCATACTATCGGCGGGTTTGCCGGCCATAATGTACAGTTTCTGTTTCAAAGCCACACACACATCATGTACCGCCGAACCAACAGATGATACCGTTGCCGACCCACCCTGCGTTGGCGCATTAGGAAAAGCCGAATTGCCCAGCTCAAACGTGATCTTATCCGCAGGGATTCCCAAAGTATCAGCAGCTATCAATACCATTGATGTGCCGGTGCCCGGGCCGATATCGCTCGTGGCACTCTGAA
Source organism: Mucilaginibacter sp. P25 (assembly GCF_050859465.1). Classification (NCBI taxonomy): domain Bacteria; kingdom Pseudomonadati; phylum Bacteroidota; class Sphingobacteriia; order Sphingobacteriales; family Sphingobacteriaceae; genus Mucilaginibacter; species Mucilaginibacter sp. P25. The sequence goes on from NZ_CP193937.1 coordinate 6,095,586, forward strand.
TGTTCACACTGCCATCGGCCGTCAACTTTATTTTAGCCACGGCATTGCCCCGGTATGCGCCAAACGCACCGCAGCCTATCCCGTAGCCTACCAGCCATTCGCCCTCTTTATTGGCGCCGGGTTGGGCTTTACGATCAGCCCAGCCTATGGCCTCGGCCCCTTTCTGGTAACATTCCTTTAGGTATTTGCTCGACCATGGCTTGTTCCGTTCAGGATCAGTATCGGTATAGTTTCTTAGTCTTAACTCTATGGGATCGAGGTTAAGCTTGTAAGATAACTCATCCAGCGCCGATTCAAGTGCGAAAGAACCTGTAGCCTCTCCCGGACCACGCATAGGCGCAGGCACACCGACATTTAAAGGCACTACCTTGTAGAGCGTATTTACATTAGGACTGTTATATAAAAACTGCGATACATTTACCGCCCCTTCAGTAAATTCTTCATAAACGGCTGTTTGCGAATGCGATTCATGGGTAATACCAATCAGCTTACCATCGGCAGTAGCGCCCAGTCCTATTTTTTGAATGGTTAAAGGGCGATATCCTACCTGCGTAAACATCTGTTCGCGGGTGAGTGTAAGTTTAACCGGGCGTTTTACCAGTTTAGCTGCCTGTGCGGCTGCAATTTCATGCGGCCAGGTACGTAACGAAGAGCCGAAAGCTCCACCAACAAACCTCGAATTGATCTGCACATTATCGGGGTTAAGTCCGAACGCCGCAGCAATGGATCGCTGGGAGCCTTTTACGCCCTGCGATTTGGTATACAGTGTAACCTTATCATCCCCATCCCAAAACGCGGTGGTAACGTGCAATTCCATAGGGTTATGTACTTCTGTAGGAAGCAGATATTCCTCCTCAACCACTACCGGGGCATTTTTATAGGCATTTGCCTCACCGCGCACATAATCTTTATAATTACCTTTTTGCGGGGTTACCCCTTTATCTATGTTTTTATGAAAATCAGTTTCAAAAGGCTCAGTATTGTAAGTTGCTTTAACCAGGCATGCCGCATAGGTAGCCCGTTCAAAGGTATCAGCAACTACCAACGCAATGGGTTGCGAGTTAAAGTAAATCTTATTATCATTAAATAACTTAAGCCCGCGTACCGGCCTTTCTGCGCCGGCCTGGTAGCCCGGTACTTTTGGCGCATTAAATGGCGTAATGACAGCAAGCACTCCCGGTGCACGCTCGGCAGCCCTGGTATCAAGTGCAGTTACCGTACCAGAAGCAATAGTTGCCGATACCAGCACCCCATAGGTGAGGTTGGGGACTTTATACTCACCGCTGTATTTAGCTCCGCCGGTTACTTTTAACCGGCCATCAACACGGCTTAAGGAATCGCCAATTGCGTCTTTTTTCATGAAGATCAGTATTAAATCTATTAGCTAAATAGTCGTTAATTTATGATGCAAGGCCGGTGGCCAATTTTAAGGATTGTACAATAGCATTAGGTGCAAGCTTTAACTTAAACTTATTGTACTCATAAGCTTTAGCACCCTGCATGGCAATTTGCGCGGCCTGCTTAAAATTATCTTCAGTAATAGCTTTACCTTTTAAAAATATTTCGGCAGCGGTTAAACGCCATGGCTTATGTGCCACCCCGCCCATGGCCAGTCTTGCACCTGTAATAGTATTATTTTCGATATGCAAAGCGGCAGCCACCGAAACCAGGGCAAAGGCATATGATGTACGGTCGCGAATCTTTAAATAGTAAACATGCTTGTTATAAGCAGATGATGCTGCGGGCAAATCAACTGAAGTGATCAACTCGCCTTTTTGCAAGGTATTATCAAGTTCCGGATGATCGCCTGGCAAGCGGTGAAAATCACCAATATTAATGGCTCTCGGGCCTTTTACACCCGTTACGTGGATGGTGGCATCCAACGCGGCCATCGCCACATTCATATCACTGGGGTTAACAGCAATACATTTATCGCTGGCGCCAAAAAGGGCATGCATACGATTAATCCCTTGCAATGCTCCACAACCGCTTCCGGGAGTACGTTTATTGCAAGGCATAGCAGTATCAAAAAAATAAGGACAGCGGGTACGTTGCATAAGATTGCCCCCAACGGTAGCCATATTGCGCAACTGCGGCGAAGCACCGGCATTGATGGCCAGCGCCAGCAACGGGTATTGCGCCTTTATATAAGCGTGCTCGGCAACCTCGCTATTGGAGGCTAAAGCACCTATGTGTATACCTGTAGGCGTTCTCTCTATCTTTTTAAGCGGGAGGCGGTTAATATCAATCAACTTGTCCGGTACTACCAATCCCATTTTCATCATATCAACCAAGTTGGTTCCGCCTGCCAAAAAGTAGCCGTTTGGTTCTTTTGCCAATGATTTAATGGCAACAGCCGTTTCGGCTGGTCGTGTGTATTGAAACTGGTTCATACCATACCTCCTTTAACTTCCTGAATAGCCTTAACAATATTGGGATAAGCGCCGCAACGGCAAATGTTACCGCTCATAAATTCCCTGATCTCTGTTTCAGATCCGGTATGTCCTTCTTTAAGCAAAGCCACGGCCGACATGATCTGTCCTGATGTACAATATCCGCACTGAAAACCATCGTGCTTAATAAAAGCCTCCTGCATGGGATGCAGCTCTTCCTCTTTGGCAAGGCCTTCAATAGTAGTTATCTTTTTACCATCATTTGTCAATGCAAGGCTTAGGCACGAGTTAATGCGTACGCCATTTACATGCACTGTACAAGCGCCGCACTGGCCGCGGTCGCAACCCTTTTTGGTACCCGTAAGGTCGAGGTATTCGCGCAGCACTTCCAGCAGGGTCACACGCGGTTCAACCATCAATTCATGTTTTACACCGTTCACCTCCAGGTGCAGGGCTTGCTTTTCAAAAACGCCGGCAAATTTCTCATCCCATTGGTTTTCGGCCGCTTTAACTACAGTACCCGGTGTTAAGGCAATGGCCGTTAACAGCGATGTTTGCTTAAGAAAATCACGGCGCGTTCCGTTTGAATTGTCTTCGCCGTCGGTTGGAGTGAAGGGCTTTGTTGTAGACATAGGTACAGCGATTTATAATTACACCAAGATAGCACTTTTAATATCAATAACTCCGTAACAAATTTGTTTTGAACAATGAAAAATCCAATTATTCAATCACCGCGCTTTTAATATTTCTTCTAACAAAAGTTTAGGGCTAACTTTAAGCAAATACTTCACAATGAAAATGATCCCGCTTTTTAAATGCCGCGATTTACGACAAGCCGTCGGTTTTTACACCAACGTGCTTGATTTCAGGCTCAAATACCCTGAAGCCACGGCTGATGACGGCGTTATTGACCTAATAAGCGAATTTGGAGAGATGTAGTTAACCGTATATGAAAGCGACCGCTTATTTGGTTCGGTGGTAAATGTTTGGGTTAATGATGTGGATAGCCGGTTTACATATTACCTATCCCGCGGGTTGGATACCTCAGTTAAAAGAATCGCCCGTTCACCAGGGACCAACCGACCAAACCTGGGGAACGCGCGAGTTTTATGTTACGGATACTGACGGCAATACTTTACGGTTTTGCCAGCGGCAACGGTAGATATTTATTGGACCACCTTAACTTCCGCGGGCGCATTAATTGTGGTTTTTACTTTACCATCAGCCTGCTTAACATGTTTAATTTTCACAATACCATATGGTGTTGGATAAGTTCCTTCGGCAAAGCTCAGATCGCCCAAATGGGGTTCAATCTTAATTACCTTACAACCTGGCGCAATTATCTTTACACCCAGCACATACTCAGTTAACCACGGTGTTGGCCCTGATGCCCAGCCATGCGAAAGACTATGCCTGAAACCTTTATAACAATAAGCGCCATAATCACCATGGATATCTTTTTTACCATCGGGCACCAACTCATCTATCCGCGAAGCGTTGGGCAGCCAGTCGATATTAAAATCTTCCCAAAAAGTAGTAGCGCCAAGGTTCAGCATCGGGCCCCAAAAGTTGCGGATAGCGTCAATGCCACCCTGGTAGTCGCCGGCTTTGGCTTTGGTCAACAGCATATAATAACCAAAAAACGTTGAGTAATTGTGTATTCCCTCTTTAGAAAGAATATCGTTTGCTTTTTCGGCAGGGAGTAAACCCGATAAGCCCAATAAGGCTGCCGCCTGTTTTGAACCGCTGGCATCCGGCACATTGGTTTTTAGTTTAGCAACCGCGGCTTCGCATTTTTGGGAGGTGGCCTGATCATTCAATATTTTGCAGAGTTCGGCACCGGCATTCAGGGTCATCACCAGCATGGCCTGTAAACCCGCATGAATAGCAGGTTTGTTTTCGCTCGATGGCCAGTCCAAAAACCGACCGGCGCCGTCCAACTTTTCGCTGCCGTTTGCATCAACCTGTACAGCGTACTGATTCAGCAACTTTACCAGGTAAGCTTTCTGCTGCTGCAGATATTTCAAATTACCGGTGTACATATACCAATCGCGTTGGATTAGGATCCACCACATAGAATAAGATACCATACCGTTCATATAGTCGGGCAAAGGGGTAATGTCCCGTGCCAGATCAAGGCTCTTTGACACTACCGGATTATCGCCAAATACAGCGGCAATGGTTGATGTTTCGGGATGCATATCGCCTACCCAAACCAGCCTGTCGCGTTTAATACCGTCCCAAAGATAATCCTGCATATTGAGGTGTACGGTGTACGCACCGGTAAGCCATATTTTGTTAAGCAGCGTATCACTGCATTTAAATGAGCCGAGGTAAGGGATATCGCGGTAAACAAAAATAGCCCTTGCTTCTTTCAGCTTAAGTTGACTGTTATCATCCAGCAAATCGATCCGTACAAAGCGAAAACCGGTGTTACCGATTTCCAGCTTACCCAACCATGGCAGGGACATAATCATATCGCGCATAGCGTGGTCGTTAGTAGCACCTTTTATGGTATCGATGTTTGACATAGCTTCGCTTGCCGATTCGCCAAAACGGATACGCACCCTCACCGGCTTGCCACCCCTTGACTGATCGGTTACCAATTGCAAACCGCCGTGCAATTCCCTACCAAAATCAAGCAATAAACCGGGCTTTCCCTTTTCATCACTTTGAAGAATGCACAAGTCATTACCTGAAAGATCGGCTTGTCCATCACCTTGCTTCAGCAGTTTTTCGGCATTGATAATATTGGTAGCTGCATTCGGCGATTTCCAAAGAATGCGGACCGGTGAAAGATATTTCCTTACCGTTTCTGTAGATTGCGCTTCGGCAGATCGCTTAGCATCAAAAACCGGAGGAAGCTTTTGGGCCTGACAGATAAAACAGATGATGGTTAGTGTAAGTATGCCGATGATTTTCTTCATGTGAAAATATCTTTTTGTCTGTTTTTAAAATTCCGCTCTTGAGAAAGAGCCCAATGGAAAATACTGCTGTAAAGGCGTATTTCGCACTGCTTTATTAGTTGCCGGTTAATCACAGTCTTTTTTATCGAGTCAAGGTCTTTAACCGCACCTTCTTTAAAGATATTACCGGAGATTAAATACAAATGAGACAGATTTATCGTGAAAGCTGGTAAGTTTATAATTAAACAATACTAACGCTTTCATCATGATCTGGCATCCTGTACTATCTTTTTTTAATACATTATACTATCGATGGTATTAACGCTCTCCTTTGGGGGGCTTACTTCAGAACAAGTAAGCAATGCACTGAAGGTGCAAAAGGTTTACATGGCAATAGGATTATCATCAACAACTAACTTACCTTGAGCAGGCTGAATAATATTGCAGGGATAATTATTTTACTTTCGGCTCAAATGATCTTCCGTTTGCATCCGGAAGATCATTTGAGCCGAAAGGTGTTATTTAAACGGGGAGATCATTTTATCTAAAGTGCGACCTCAGCATCCAGGCCATGCCCTCGTGTGTTTCCATCAAGCCGGTAATAAAGTCGCTGGTACCGGCGTCATTAAACTGATTTGCGAAGGGATTGATATTACCGCGTATGAACTCGATGATACTTTCATGGTCTTCAAGCAATTCTTTCAAAAAGCCAGCGCTATCGTTTTTGTGATCGAGCCTTTCGGTTAAATGAGTAAGTTGCAACAACTGGGTTAAAGTAGCTGGTGCGTAATGACCTATCTTACGGATACGTTCGGCCACGCTGTCCATAATTTCATCAAGCTCGTTGTATTGCTGTTCAAAAAACACATGCATTGAATGAAAGTCGGGGCCTTCAATATTCCAGTGAGCATTACGGGTTTTGGTGTACAGTACAAATTCGTCGGCTAATAATTTGGCTAACTGATCTGAAACGGCCTGGCGGTCTGCTTCATTAATTCCGATGTTTGTTTTCATGATATATGTAATTTGTGATTGTTATTCTTGTTATAACTTATTCATATTTTGGCAGATGCCTATACACGCTGAACTGTCTTTTTACGGCGCCAATATAACGTAAATGCGGTTACCCAAAAGTAAAAAATCAACGGCATAGGATGATCATGGTATGTGTATGACAAATCCCAACCAATAGATGACAGTACAAGCGTGATAAACACCATCGCCTCGCAGATTATGACTTTCATGCTATGTAGTTTTTTTGGAAGTGTCATCATACAATTTAATCAGTAACACATTTACAACTGCATCAAATTAGTAAAGCGGGCAACAATAATCATCAGTGCTCTTTTCAGGTAGAGATCTGTCAGGACAGGATCATTTCAATATGGTCGATACCATCTTCATCATAAATTTCACCATCAATTTTAAAGCCCGACTGTTCATAAAACTTGATAGCATAGTACTGTGCCCCTATCCGGATAGGCACATCTCCATAGATCTTTTTAGTTTGATCGATGGCGGCCTGGGTTAGTATTTTACCTACACCCGTACCGCGTACTTTTTTGCTGCTAACTATACGCCCAATTGATGCTTCGGCATATGATTTACCCGCGGGTACAATACGGGCATAGGCCACCAGTTCCTGATCATTATCAAACAATAACAGATGGTGGCAAGCGTAGTCTTTATCATCGGTGTCTAAAAACACACAATTTTGTTCAACTACAAATACCTCGCTCCTGAGCTTTAGTAATTGGTACAGCTCGGTAACGGTTAAATCATTAAAAGCTTTGCAAATTTGAGTGTAGTTCATGGTGTTTGATTTTTCTCTCGCAAAGCGCAAAGTCTTTTTGCCGATTTGCTTGTGTGGCTAAAGTAGATATTTCTGAGAAAAGCAGAAAGCATGGCCAGTTACTAAAAAAAGTCATACCGAACTTGTTTTGGGAATGCGCGGGGCAAGCAATCTGTTAAACATCCATCAACTTAGCATGTGGGCTGCTAAATAAAATGATGCCCAGTTGCTACGTAAATTACCACATGTGATAAAGAGGCATTACTTTGTCCCGTGGGAATAACTTTTTTCAACAATCCCTTATTGCAACCTGGTAAAAAATTATTTTCGCAGCCTGATAAATTAATCATTCTATCGCCCAACATGTCTGCATCTCATTCCCTGTTGCCGGTACAGGCCGATCTTGTACGAATTGTTTCAAAATATGTGTTGCTTGAAGAAAGCCGGAGAAATTTAAAAGGCCGCTGTCCTTTCCATAAAGACCAGGCAACCTCCCTGATGGTGTCGCCCGAAAAAAATATTTTTCAATGCTTTGGCTGCGGTAAAGGCGGCGGCCCTGTTGAATTTGTAATGGCCATTGAACACAAAACCCGAGAAGAAGCTATTCAGCTGATAGCAGAAAGTAATTAAGTTTTACAAAAGCGGATCAGGCTTACCCGATCTGCTTTTGTAGTACTAAAGCTTTTTCTTTAAAATCAAAAACAAAGCCAGTGATAAAGTTTATTTGTGCTACGAACTAACCGACCAACAGCCTGTTTGATATTTTTTTAGAGCTTTTATTTACAATTCTATTATTACCTTAACCAATAATTGCGTGAAGACAGTTTTTTGGTTAGCTCTTGGCAACGAAATGTACAATAAACCACAATGAAAACGACTCTTTTGTTTCCTTTAACCATTTTACTGCTATTCTCCTGCTCCGGGCAATCTCATAAACGATCTAATATAGATGAATTTTACACAGCAAAAGGAGAATGGGATTCAGCCAGGTTACCATTCATTAAACCTTATGAAGCAATAATTGTAACTAAAGAATCAGGATGGGGAATGAATCTGGAAGGCATAGATGGGGATACAGGCTTTTCTCACATTAAAAAAGCAAATGTTATAGATGGCGTAATTCTGGTTTATTACACTAATTCAATTCTTCATGGAAATTATGTTAAAGAAGGGTGGTATGTTGTGGTTCCAGCAAAAAAATAGAGCGGGGTTTTTCAACCCATAAGAAATATCTAAAATATTTAGAAAGCATTCACATTTCAGCAGAACCAATTCTTTATGATATTGAATCTATTGCTGATTACTACGAATATCATGATATCATAGATTGGAAAAAGATTCATTAATTTCTACGCCGTTGTTAGTGTTCGGAAGAAGAGATTTGGGTTGGAGATAGTGGTTAAAAAGTCATGTAAAGAAACGGCGAGACAATCTCGTAGCTGTACAAATTGGACATGCATTGACTATGGGATTGCCACGCTATACTCACAACGAGTTTTTGTATCGTAAAACGGCAAAAATCAATACAGCTTTTTAACCGCCTTCATCCATTCCCGGGCAATGAGCTCATGCCCTGCCGGCATGGGATGAACACCATCCCAGATCCAATGCTCAGCATTGGCTTTTTGTAAAGCTTTATTAAACACCTCCTGCAAAGGCACAAAAATGGCGTTAAATTTTGATGCAAGTGATTTAACTATAACCTGTCGCTTTTGAACTTCGGTTGTCCAAAGCTCCGGGTTCTTGCTTACCATACCAACGGGTAAAATAAAAGGCTCTAACATGATCAGCTTAACATCGGGTAACGCAGCTTTAGTTTGTGTTAACAGCCTATCATAAGCATTGCCGAAATCGTCGGCGGTTGCTTTATGGCCCTGCATTATTACCCTGTGCACATCGTTAATGCCTATTAGTATGCTTAATACATCGGGCTTAATATCCAACGTATCTTTTTGCCAGCGTGATGCAAGATCATTTACGGTATTACCACTGATGCCCCGGTTAAAAAACTGGTAATCACGGCCGGGATAGTCAAAATTAATACGGGCAGTTATCAAATAAGCGTAGCCCTGACCGTAAACATGGTTCCAGTCTTTATCGTAACTGCGGCCGCCGTCGGTTATCGAATCGCCCTGGAAAAGAAAAGTTTTTCCAATGCCATCATCTGGCAAATAATCATCATTCTTTGCTGATGCTGATACCAATTCCGGTGCTGCCATTGCTGCTGCGCCCGCCAGCGATGCTTTCTTTAAAAAGTCTCTCCTGCTGTTGCTCATATGCTGCTTACTAATTGATATGATTTGCCTTTTTCTGTATTGATCACCAACTCATACCCCTCTTTTACTTTAACAGGAGTAGCATTTAAACCTTTAACTGTCAGTTTGGATTTAGATATAATATGGCAGGTGCCGCCTGTTTTTGATAACACTTGGGCGGTCACAACCTTGCCCGCTGCCCATTTCATGTCAACTACAAATGCGCCTCTGGCTACCAAACCTTTAATTTCACCATTGGCCCAGGCATCGGGCAATGCAGGTAGCAGGTGTACATTACCATCCTGGCTTTGCAGCAGCATTTCGGCCAAACCAGAGGTACCACCAAAGTTACCATCTATCTGGAACGGCGGGTGGGCATCAAACATATTTGGATAGAGACCCCCACCCTCGCTGTAGTTGTAACCGCTTTCGCCGGTTAAGCGCAACAGGTCGCGGTAAAGTTTGTAGGCATGGTTACCATCTCTTAACCGGGCCCAAAGGTTTACTTTCCAGGCCAAGCTCCAGCCGGTACTTTCATCACCGCGTAACTCTAACGATCTTTTAGCCGCCGCTGCCAGTTCTGGGTTTACAGCTATCGAAATTTCATTAGCCGGGTAAACCGAATATAAATGCGATACATGGCGGTGATGCGGGTCAGGCGATTCCTGGTCTTTGTACCATTCCTGCAATTGGCCTTTACTGCCTATCTGATACGGGATCAGTTTAGCTTTTTTGGCGATAAGCGAATCCCTGAAAGCTGCATCAACGCCCAGTACCTTAGTTGCTGCTATCAGGTTATCAAACAGATCGCGGATGATACCCATATCCATTGTAGTAGAAACAGAAACATCCCCGGTTTTACCCTCAGCATAAATAAAATCATTTTCGGGCGACATAGAAGGTGCAGTTACCAAATGGCCCTGACCATCGGGCACTAACCAATCAAAAGTAAATTCGGCGGCGCCTTTCATTAAAGGGTAAGCTGTATTTTTTAAAAACGCTTTATCGCCGGTATATAAATAGTGCTCCCAAAGATGACGGGTTAGCCAGTCGCCACCCATTGCCCAGTTTGCCCATTTAGGGTCGCCATGACCAAGGTCGCCTACGGGGTTAGCCAAAGCCCAGATATCTGTATTATGGTGGGTTACCCAGCCCTTAGCATGGTAGAAATCTTTAGCAACACCAGCGCCCGTTTCCGACAATCCTTTGATCAACTCAAATAAAGGCTGGTGCATTTCAGACAGGTTACAATCCTCTGCCATCCAGTAGTTCATTTGCACGTTGATGTTGCTGGTATAGTTTGAGCTCCATGGTGCACGTAATTCTTTATTCCAGATGCCCTGAAGGTTAGCAGGAACGCCCGGTGTTCTGGAGCTGCTTATCAACAGGTAACGGCCATATTGAAAATATAAAGCTTCAATGCCAGGATCAGTACCATGATTCTTATTGTAAAGCGCAAGTCGTTCATCAGTAGGCAATTCGGCATGACTGCCCTTGTTATCGTTAATTTTAAGGCTTGCCCTGTTAAAAAAACGATGATAATCGGTCAGGTGGGCGGCGAGCAACTGTGCATAAGGTTTGGCAGCAGCTTTATCAAGGTATTTGGCCGCAACCTTTTCGTCGCCATCAGGGCATTGGTTGTATGCTTTAAAACTGGTGGCTGCGGTAACGTACAGCGTTAAACTTGATGCCCCTTTTACGGTGATCCCGCTTGTATCGGCAGTTATTTTACCATCACTGCTTACGGCCTTTGCCAACACCTCATACCGCATACCTCTGCACTTATCATCATCATCATAAACTATCGGATTTTTTGAATCAACATAGCTTGGCTCAACATGCGCCGGAGCTTTACCGCTAAGCTGCAATACATTTTTATTCAGCACCTCTTTTTGAAAACGAAGCTGGCTGCTCGTATTTATTTTAAGGTTTAACTGTTTAGCCTTATCAGCCGTAAACCGGATAACAATTACCTTATCAGGTGCCGAAGCAAAAATTTCGCGTTTATAGTTTATATCGCCAACGGTATATTTTGTTGTGGCAACAGCATTCCCGATATTCAGATCGCGGTAATAGCTGGTGCTGTTACCACCATTATATGATTGTTTGATATGCAGATCGGCCATAGGCAAGAAGCTTTCAGAGTATAAGCCCTGCATCTTTTGCGTTAGCTCATGTGCCCTTTGATATTCCCCTTTAAACAACGCTTCCCTTACCTGGGCCAAGTATTGAAATGCACCGGGATTTACATTTTGCTTCACCGGTCCACCCGACCATAGGGTAGATTCATTGAGTTGCAGCAACTCATCATCAACGCCACCAAAAATCATGGCTCCTAATCTGCCGTTGCCTATCGGCAAAGCTTCTGTCCACGCTTTTGCGGGCTTTTTATACCATAAAGTATTGTTTTGCGCGTTTGCGTTTGGCGCAATCAATTGCATGCATAGCGGTAAAACTACAAACAGGAGTGTTGTTTTCAAGCCTTGGTTCATAAATAGGTTAGAATTGTTTTTACAAGTATACCAATGCAACAGCTATAAAAAATAATGCTTATTGGCATTTTAATATACAAAAACGGGGTACAGCAAAAAAACCCGCCTTGCGGGCGGGTCTTCCTTAGTAAATTTCAGCAGTTATAGTGTATTATCTTCTTTCGTTATAAACCTGGAATTCGGCTATTGATACCTGATGATCAGCTTTATCTATCGAGATCCGAACCTTGCCAGCCCATACCCTGTCAAAACGGTGAACTTTAATCTTATTAGCATTATCACCATCAAACAATGGCTTCCAGCTTCCGTTCAGGTAATATTCCAAACGGTAATGTGAAATATTCGGTTTTTCTTCGGCAATAACAATGGTATTCAATGCCTGGTCTTTCTTAAAATCTATCTCGTACCATGGATTTTTAACTGTTGGGTTTGACACCCATGAGCTATGAAAATCATCATCGTTAGCAAAATCCATAATAGCAGAATCATCGCTCCAGCTTGCGCTTGCCGGCTGATTTTTTGCAATGTTTGATGAAATAATCGGTGCATCCAACGTAGAAAGCTTAGCCACTGGCCCTTCGTTTTTCCAAAGTTTGCCTATTTCTTTAAGCGCGGCAAGGGCGTTATCGTCAAATAAACCATCGCGGTTTGGTGCCACGTTCAGGATAAAATTACAGTCGACGTTGTTCAATGGTTTCAGGATATCGTTAACCAGTTTGGCAGGCTCCTTAACCGGGGTTGTAGGGTGGCTTGTTTCCCAAAACCAGTTGGCCTGCAATGGTAAACAGGCAATAGCCGGCATGCGGTTATCTTTAGTTGAAACCCGTTGCCCTGCTCCCATTTCGTAAGTCTTGATATCAGTAAAATACATGCCTTCTGCCGGATATTTGGCACCATTAAGGTCCATCACCAAACAGTTTGGCTGTAATGATTTCACCAATGTGTAGATTTCTTCAAACGGAACGTCATCATATGAAATCCTCGACCATGGTGCATCCCAGCCGTCAATGATCAGAGCCGAAATCTCGCCGTATTTGGTCATCAACTCAGTGATTTGCGCTTTTACCATATCAATATGCTTTGGCGTGATCATGTTTGGCCTTAACCTGTGGTGAGTATCTAGTATTGAGTAATATAAAAACACCTTTAGACCGTTAGCCCTGAAAGCATCAGTATACTCTTTCACTACGTCTTTTTTCAGCGGACTGTTCATCACGTTATAATCGGTTGTTTTGGTATCCCAGATACAAAAACCACTGTGGTGTTTTGTGGTAATACAACCGTAAGTCATGTTTGCCGATTTAGCGGCTTTTGCCCACTGGTCGCAATTCAGTTTTTTAGGGTTAAAGATAGTTGGCAAAGCATCAGGATCGGCCCAGTCCTGATCCATATAGGTTGGGATGTTAAAGTGGATAAACATACCGAAGCGCAGATCGACAAATTCCTGCTGAAGCTGGGCAAGCGGTTTTACAGGCTGCCGGGCCGTTTGTGCTTTTAGTGAGAGTGAAGCGGCACAAATCGCAATAAAGCATATAGCTTTTAACTTAAACATGATTGGGTTGTTGGTTAAATTGATAAAACGTTTTAACAAACTGCAATATCACATTTAAATTCAATGTTTAGATTATGGTAAATTGACATTACATTCAGCTTATTTGGCGTGGATAAGGTTCGGCACAACAAAAAACATGTCATTGCGAGGAGCGAAACGGGAATAAGCTTGGGCGCGACGTGGCAATCGCATGCTATAAAGGGCGGATTTGCTTCCTAAAACAAATCCGGATAATCAGTAATCACACCATCAACACCTAAACTTTTAAGCTGTTCAATTTCGGCTTTTGTATTTACTGTCCATGGTAGTACTTTAATCTTTGAATCATGGCATTTCTTTACCAGGTCGGCATCAACCAGTTTATAGTCTGGGCTGTAGATGAAAGGAGTAAAACCAAGATCGGCCATATTATCTTCAAACGATTTTTTGTTTTCGATAAGATAAGAAGTACGCACATCAGGATATTTTTTGTGGATGATCTGCAGCGTACGTCTATCAAACGACTGGATCACAACGTAAGGCAGGACCTTCTTTTCGATCAAAACAGCCATCAGCTTATCCACAAACGCGTCCGGAGCTGGATTATAAATACCATCGCCCTCTGGTGAGCATTTGGTTTCGATATTGTAGAATACCGGCTTTTTATGATTTACCTTAATATAATGCTGTACCGAATCAATCAATTCGGATAGTAATGGCATGTAGGTTTTTATCTTTTGCTGGCGCGGAAATTTGCTGTACGGCTTTGAACCTACATCATATTGTTTCAGGTCCTCATATTTCATTTTATAGAGGATCAGGTTTTTCGCATCTTCCTTGAGGATATCCTTACCATCGGGCGTAAGCGAAAACAGCGGATTGATATATTCATCATGCGATAAAACCACCTGCCCATCCGCCGTAATATGCGTATCCATTTCCAGCGTAGTAACAACACCAAGATCGATGGCGTTTTTCATAGCAGGAATGGTATTTTCGGGCCTCAGTCCCCTGCCGCCGCGATGTGCTTCGGCGCTGAATGAGGGGAAATCTGCATTTTTTAGTTCCATGTTTTTAACAACGGTAAAGCCTGATAACAAGATAAGACTTATACCGGTAACAATGTTTATTTTATTTTGCATCTAATTCGCTTGAATATTTATTTCCGAAACGATCTGTAGCTTCAACCCTAACCTTTTTAACCGACGGATCAAAGTGCGCCACAAACAAATGCCCTGTTTCATGCGGCTCCACAAAATGCCGGCCTGCCGGTAGCTGATCGCCTTTATACAAACTTACCGATAAGGGATCATATCCCTGTTCTTTTGACAACGCTCCCATCGGTTTGTCATCTAAATAATACACTACCTTCCACTGTGGGTCATAGTTCCAAACATTGGCGATGAGGCGCATCTGGTCGGTTAGTTTTTCGGCATAAACACTGATCTGGTTTTCGGCCGGTAAACCTGTCGATTTATAATACCATTTTAGCTCCGTACCAGTTACCGAATACACGCCGTATCCACGTGGGGTACCATCAACGCAAATAGGCCCCGTCCACCAGCCTCCGCATACTGTGCCGTGGTTATGCTCAAAAATACCGTTGGTGATATTGTTATCATGGTAATGCGTATGACCCGACATGATGTGCACATTGCTGAAGCCATTCAGCACTTTATAAAAATCCTGGTTATTTTTCACCTGATTATATACCGGGATATGCAGGTTAATGATCAGTAACTGATCTTTCTTAACGTATTGCAGATCTTTTGCCAGCCAGTTTAGCTGATCTTCGGTAATATAGCCATCATACTCACGCTCAACACCCAGGTAACGAACATTATCTAATACTACATAATGAGCCTTGCCCCGGTTAAATGAATAATAAGTTGGCCCGTAGATTTGCTTAAAGGTAACATCAGAAGTTTCATCGCCTCCCATACGGTAATCCATATCGTGGTTACCTATCGCCTGGAAAAACGGGATCCCCATTTGTGCTACGGCCTCATTATAATCCGGGAAAAGCTCATGGTTATCCCAAACAATATCGCCTACGCAAATACCGTGTACCAGTGCGTTTTTACCTAATGATTTTATGGTAGCAATGGTATCGGGAACCGAGGTATCCATCATCTGCTTAACGTCCTTTTTGTTTTTAACCTGCGGATCGGCCCAGATAATAAAGTGGTGATTGTGACCATCAACTTTTAACGGCTCCAGCTTAAAATCAAAATGCGAACTGCCGCCTATGTTTTCGTAATGCTTAGATACGTTATAATCTGTTTTAAACTCGTAGCCTGATGGTGTGCTCATGAAAATACTTTTAGCTTTTTCATTTGGAGTAAGCTCGTAATTACCCTTATCATCGGTAAGTACTACCGAAAAACCGTCGGATATTACTACGCCTTTAATTCCTTTTTTGCCTGCAGTGACACGGCCTTTTACGGTATCACCGGTTAATATTTGTGTAAGTGCGTTGGCACCGAGCGATATGAACGCACCGCCGGTTATAAGGCCAATGCCCTGTAAAAATGATCTTCTGTTCATTTAATAATATTTTAACCTCACCTAAATCCTCTCCAAAGGAGAGGACTTAAATAAATATTTTGATCCTGTTATATAAAGCCCCTCTCCTTTGGAGAGGGGTTGGGGTGAGGTTTTAATTTTGAATTGTTGTTACGCCTGTAGCCGTTTCAATGGCGCTAATTGGCGATGTTAGTGTAAGAGGAACGCTGGTTACGGTTCTGCCGCTTACCCATCTGCCGGTAAGCGCATCATACACACCTCCTAACTGGCTAAATAGGCCATCAGTTGGTAAGGTGAGCTTTGAGGTATTGGTACCGCCTCCATAAAAGCCCTGATCAGTACGGGTTACCGGATTAATGGTACTATAGTAATCGGTATTGGTAATGCGGTAGCCAATCTCCGGCGGGCCAGCCGAGTACACGGTACCACCGCCACCGTACATGATAACATCAAGCGGAACGCTTGCGGCACTCACTGTTGTACCCGCAAAAACTGAAACTCCTGCCACGTTACCACTGTTAGCTAACAGATTGGTAGTTACATTGCCGAAATCAGCACCCGGCACTTCGGCATACATGGTGCTGTTGATCCAGTTGGATGAGCTGATATCTGTTGAGCCTTTACCCCAGATATTTTTATTACCGCCTACATAAAAGAACTGGCCTTTTTTAACTGTGCCCGATGTGAGGTCAAACTTGTAAGTTTTTGCCAAACCTTGCGCCCAGCCATTGGCAGGTGCCGGGTTAGTACCCGCATTATTACAGGTTACCACAGCGTAATTGGTTACCGCAAAGTCAATGTCCTTAGTTGCCTTGAACTGGATATACTCATAATCAGCATCGCTGCCCGAAGGATTGGTAAGGTATCCGGTTATGATGATTGGCGATGGCTTGGTTGCAGCAAGTGTAAACACATCATCGATAGTACGCGGCCAAAGCTGCATTTTGGTATCGGTGCCTGATGTTATCGCAAACGGAATGCCTGTAAAATTAGCGCTGAACGGTAATTCGGTAGTTGCGAAAGCAGCGTTAGCCTCTGTATGCATTATTATTTTGCCAAAACCGTCATTAAGTGTTTTATCACCCGCGTAAGTTTCGCCCTGCTGCGGCTCCGGGTCGGTTACTGCCTTAGCTATCGTAACCAGTGTACCTTCGTAAACATCGGGCGAAGCCAGCAAGGTTGCTGATGGAACCGACTGCACTTTAACGGCTTTATTCGTGGCAACTTTATTCACTGAGCTTTCGGTAAGGCCTTTAACACGCATACTGCCGTTTACTTTGGTAAGTGTAGCGCCCTCAACTTGCACTATTACCGAATCGCCGGGAACATAGTTTGCAGCTGCATTACCTATTTCGAGAGAAATACCCCTAACTGCGTTACGGCGGTTGTTTTGCACCACTAATACGCCGGCAGGACTATTACCTGCTGCGGCGTTTGAAATTACTACGCCCACTATTTCCTTTGCTCCGCCCATATTGGTGCTGTTCAGCACAACATCCGAGCCTTTGTAAATCCCCTTCAGGTCAACAACGGCAATAATCGGGCTTAACGAACCTTCAGCATAGTTATTCTTTTTGCATGAATTTATACCGATGGCTGTTGCAAGCACCAGTAATAAATATATCTTTTTCATTTTATAGATCTCTTAGTTTAAAACCAGTTGATTATTGTTTTTGCCACCAAACCTGCGTGCTGATCTCATCGGCACCCTGTACAGCCACTGCGGCCTTGTAACTATCAGGATTGGCCGATTGTACATAAACCGGGTATTGCAGCCTTGCCGGCATAATGCCGTTGTTCCTTAAACCGTTACCTTTTGGCAATACCGGGTGACCTGTACGACGGTACTCAAACCATTGCTCAAAATCAGTGTAAAACATGGAGTAGTATTTTTGAACATGGATCATCTCCATCTTTTCATCAAGCGGGGCAGCATTGTCCCAAACAATATCGGCGCCTGCTAAATAGGTATCTATAGGGGTTGCATAAGTCGGGATCCAGAATGTGATACCTGCTTGTACACCATTTTTATAATAAGTGGCCGCATCTCCGGCTATCCAGCCTTTCGCTGCAGCTTCAGCAAGGATAAACTGTAGCTCCGAATAGTTCATGATGTTACCCATCAATGGGTCGTTCATCAATGTAGTTGCCGATGTGGTAGAAAGGAAATATGATTTGATACCAATGTTTTGGCCGGGCGCATAGCCGCTCGGGATTCCCTGGATACCACCCTGATAGCTTGATATCGACCAGCGGTTAGCAGTTAAACGGGGATCAGCCCATTTGGCAAGGTTGTTTACAAAAAACTCACAAACACCGGGCTGTCGCCAGTCTTGTTCACGTACTCCGCCAATAAAAGGAGATGTTAAAGCACCGGAGCCGGTCCACCGCAAAACTGCCGAATCATCATTGCTGCCCATAATGGGATAAACATCGGGATTGGTATCAACAATTTGCTTGATCTTAGCTATCACATCAGCCGAAACATCGGCTTTGCCAGATACCCTTAACAACAACCTTAAATAAAGCGTGTTACCAAACTTGCGCCATTTTAAAGCATTGCCGCTAAATACCGGATCACTGCCGGCAACTACGTTTGCCGACGCATTGAGCAGGGTATCTGCTGCTTCCAGGTTTTTGAAAATATCCAGGTAAATATCTTTCTGCTTATCAAACTTAGGCGTAAAGTTCCCTTCCTTGCCTTTGTTCGAATCAAAGTAAGGCACATCGCCATAAGTATCTGTCAACAAGGAATATAACCATGCCTGACAAATAAGTGAAATGCCCATATACGTTTTGTTGTAGGTAACTTCCTTACTGGCTATGTTATAAATATCTTTAAAGTTGGTTAACTGGGTATACCAGGCATTCCAGGTAGCATCGGCCCAGGTGCGTTTGATATCATACCTGAATACTTTGCCTTCCGAATCGCCGGGATCAACGGTAACCTGCATCAGCTCGTTATTAAAATTACGAGCGCGAAGCATATTAGTCCCCAATGTATTTACCAACGCCGGAGCCAGCAATTGCTGCGGCAGGGCGTTTGGCGTGCCGTTGGGATCGGTATTAAGTTCAATAAAATCCTTTTTACATGACGACATTATGCTAACGAACAACATCATCATCGATATAAGTATATATCCGTTCCTTTTCATATTGTTAATTATTAAATGCCAATAACTATGTTAAAACCAAATGTGCGGGTTGATGGAAACTGTGCAATCTCAAATCCCTGCACTATATCGCTGCCCGAAAGGGTACCAAATTCAGGATCGAAGATTGGCCACTTTGTCCAGATGTACAGGTCGCGTCCGTATACACCCACTGTAGCTCGTGTTAATCCAAGGCGTTTAACCAAACGCGGGCTCAATGAATAGTCAAACCTTGCCTCGCGGAATTTCAGGAAGTTGGTTGAAAACGTATTGCCTTCGGCATTATCAATACCATAGTGTGAACGATAGTAACCGTCAACATCTGTTGCAATGACATCATTCGGCCGGTAGCTTCCGTCAGGATTTTGAATAACACCTTTACCTATGATACCGTTATACCTGCCCGGTAAGGTAAGTGTTGTTTTACCCTGTTCGGCCAGTTTATAGTTTGATAGCGAGTATGACACACCGCCAACCTGGGCATCAAATAACAGGTGCAGGTTAAATTGCTTATATCTGAAATCGTGCCCCATGCTTGCTTTCCATTTTGGAATGGTGTTGCCCAAATAAACCAGGTTATCTGATAGTTTAGCGAAACCTGTAGATGGGTCATAAACGATTTGCCCGTCGGGCGAGCGTAAGTAACCGCGGCCATACATATCGCCCATGCTGCCGCCTACACGAGCAACAATCTGCCCACCGCCTGTTGGGCCGTTACGCAGCACTACGGCACTATCGGCAAGCTGTTCAATGGTATTTTTATTGGCGCTGAAGGTTGCAGTAACATTCCAGCTAAACACGTTGGCTTTGCGCACAGGCGTACCGTTCAATGAAATTTCGATACCCTTGTTGCTTACCTTACCTACGTTGATAACTGCCTGGTTATAACCCGACGATTGATCGACAGTACGACTAAGGATCTGGTTTTTGGTGTTACCTGTGTATAAAGCAATGTCAAAGCCCAAACGATTATTGAACATCCTTGCTTCGGCACCAACTTCAAGAGTTGTGGTGCGTAGTGGTTTCAAATCGGGGTTTGATAGCGTACGCGGATTTTGCAAACCACCTGCATAGGTACTGCCCGCTGATACATAGTTAAATGAAGTTTGATAAGGGTTTGTTGTACCGCTACCAACCCCTGCAAGCGATGCCCTCAATTTTGCATAGTCGATGAATTTAAACAGCTTGAATGCTTCTGATGGCAAAAAGCTCATACTTGCCGATGGATAAAAGAACCCAACCTGATCGGTGCGGTTAGCAGTAGCCAACGTACTGATCCAGTCCTGACGGGCTGTTAAATCCACATACAGGTAATCTTTAAATGATGTAGACAATAAGCCGTAGAAGCTGTTGATAGCGTATTTTGATTTATATGGCTGGGTAACCAGGGGCCCTGCATTATTGGCCATTGAATACACGCCCGGATATACTAACGAGTCGGCGCGCACTTCATCGCGATTATAATTGTTGCGGAGCATACTGCCACCTGCTGTAGCGGTAATGTTAACATCGTGTGTTATTTTCTTGTTATATTTCAACAGGAAATCGGCACCCTGCTCTTCCGAATAGATGTTTTGCGTACGATAGGAACCTTTTGGATATTTGGTACCGGCATCATACGGACGTTGTTGTGCGCGCTGCTCATAGCCCATATCTAAAGTAGCACGAACCTGTACGCTAAACTCTTTTGTTACATTGTAAAGCGCTTCAACGTTCCCGGTAACCGAGTTGCGGTTTGATTTATTGATAAACTCGTAAGAAACGGCATAAGGGTTTTCAGGAAACGAGCTGAAAGGATAAAAGATCGCTTTACCATCCTGGCCGTTTTTCCAGTAGTTCTTCAACCAGTTTAAATTGGCATTGGGTTGCCAGAAAATAAACCAGTACATCAGCGATTGGTTACCATAGCCCGCCCCCGGTAAATTATCACTGTTTCTGTTGTTGTAGTTTACTTTTGCGTTGATGGTCAACTTATCATTGATCTTTGAATTTACCGATAAAGCGATGCTGTTACGGGTATAACCTGTGTTTGGCGTTATCCAGTGATTGGTAACATTGGTTGCCGAAAAACGAGCCGTTGTTTTATCGCTGCCACCATCAACACTTACCGAATTGGTGAAAGTTTGGCCAACATCAAAAAAATCGCGGATCTGGTTTTTGTATGGCACCCATGGCGTACGCGTTGTACTTTGCTTTTGTGTAACGGGATCAAGCTGATAAAAAAGCTGGCCATCAAATTTAGGTCCGTAAGCCGAACTTGTTGCGCTTGTGCTTGCACCATCTGGACCGGCACCATATGAATAATAACGGGAGCCTGCCGTACCTTGTCCGTATTCATATTGCAGATCGGGCCAGCGGTTTACGCTTTCAAGGCTCGCATTCGAGTTAAAGGTAATACCCAAACCGCTATGTTTCTTACCCGATTTTGTGGTAATGATAATAGCACCGTTAGCACCGCGCTGGCCATAAAGCGCCGCCGCGCCGGGCCTTTCAATACCGTTACCGTTTCAATGTCCTCTGGGTTGATGTCGTTCAGGTTGCTGCCATAATCGGCAGGCATGTTATCGCTGCTGGTACCATAAGCCGATTCGCCGGAGTTGCTTGTACGTCTGCCGCTACCCTGGTTAATTACAACACCGTCAACTACTATCAGGGCTTCATTATCGCCGGTGAGGTTGTTTTCGCCACGCAGGATAATTTTGTTTGATCCTGCCGGTCCACTGTTTGAACGGATGAGGTTTAAACCTGCCACCTTGCCCGATAACGCATCAGTCCAGTTACCAGAAAGAGCGCTGGTTAGCTGATCGCCTTTAATAACCGGGGCGGAATAACCCAAACTTTTATCTTCCCTTTTGATACCGAGTGCTGTTACCACAACCTCGTTAAGTTTATTATCGGCGGGACTAAGTGTGATATTTAAAACAGTGTTTGTATTTGAGCTAACACTTACGTTCTGAATCCTTTTTGTTTCGTAAGAGATAAAGCTTGCCTCAACCGTGTAAGTACCCGGCACAATATTTAATGTATATGAACCATCAACGCCACTGATAGCAGTGACCCCTGTTCCCGGAACTTTCACTGTAGCACCTGGAAGTGGTTCTGATTTTTCATCAACCACTTTCCCTTTAATGCTACCCCTATCCTGTGTTTTTGCAATGATGAGGATATTACGTTCGCCTGCTGCTCTGTAAGTGCAGGTAGTTCCTTTTAAAAGCAGGTCAAGAGTTTCTCCTAATGAGCGCTCTGCTTTTGTTATGTGTACTTTGCGTTTATCATCAAGCAGGCTATTATTATAACTGATAGAGATATCGCTTGATTTTTCAATTTGCTGAAAGGCATCCTTGAGCATGGTGCCCTCGGCACCAAACGTGATCCTTTTGTTTATTACTGTTTGAGCCTTAGCGTTTATGCCGCCAAAAGGCAATTGTAAAAAGAACAGCATGGTTAATAACCATAACTTTTTCATATATTTACTTTAATTTATACTTGTCTAACCGTGAGTTTAAATTGTCAAAATTCTGAAGCCTGGGGTTGTTACCAGCAACGTCCAGGCTTTTACCAATAGCCGGGTAATACTATTTCATTATACTTCCTCCTTTTTGATTATTGTTTGAAATAAAAAGCTGACTACCTTTTTGCGTATAGCCTAATCCTGATAGCGCGCTAAGGGTTTCCATGGCATCTGTCAATGTCATACCTCTTAATTTGGCTGTAAGCCTTACATTGCCCAAATCCTGTTCTGTAAACCTGATCTTAACGCCGTAATGATGCTCAAGCGAAGCGGCTATCTCACTGTAAGTTGTATTATAGAAAACAAATTCGTTATTGATCCACGAGCTTACTGATGATGCATCAGTGTTGTTAAAAGTGTAGATACCGTTTTGGGTATTGATGCTGATCGCTTCGTTCTTTACCAGGTATTTAACCATTTGAGGTTTTCCCTGCACATTGGCCATTACCCCTACTTTACCGCTTTGCACGGTTACAGCTACTTTATGATCGGCCAGGTAGGCTTTAATATTAAATGAAGTACCCAATACAACAGTGGTGATATCGCCGCTTTTAACTACAAAAGGCTTAGCTTGATGAACCACATCAAAAAAAGCTTCGCCGTTAAGCGTTACATCACGTTTCTCGCCACTAAAGTTTTTGGCGTATCTGAGTTTGCTGCCACCACCCAGATAAACTGTCGAACTATCGGGCAGCATTATTTTTGAATGCTTGCCATCAACATTGCTGATCTCTTCGTAAACCAAAACCGGCGACTGTTTGAAATACATATATCCAAACCAACCGGTAGTACAAATAAGCAAACAGGCGGCAGCATAAGCTATCCAATTGAATTTAGTAGTGCGTTTAGTTACAGGTATTTGAGGTTGGATTATATGTGCATTGATTTTTGCCCAGGCGCTCTCGGCATTTTCCGGTTGTTTAAAGTATGTTTTGGATGCTTCCAGGATCTGGATGGTTTCACTAAACTGGGCAAGGTTTTCGGGGTTCTCCTCAATCCACTCCTGTAACTGTGTTAAGCCATCATCGCTGATGGTTTTTTCAAAATATTCAACTATTAAGCGGTAACTATTATCTTCCATTAAATCTGTCTCTGCAATAAAGACTGATTTTACGTAGCCGATACGTAGCGAAAAAAGTTAAGTTTACATTAAGAAATTATTAACCCTCGGAAGTGAAATTGTGCTGCCCTTTTAACAGCTGACGAAGTTTTTTGATAGACTGGTAAAGTGTAGTTTCAACCGTACGCACAGAGATCCCCAGCACTTTGGCTATCTCGTTTTTGTCGAGATTATCGATACGGCTCATGAGCAGCACCTGCCTCTGACTGGTTGGTAACGTATCAATAAGGTTTAGTATTTTATCGTACGATTCGCGACCCGAAAGGATTTTGAATGGGTTGTCCCTGTCTTTTAATACATGTCCCTGCAGGTCGATATCTTCGATGGAATGTACCGGATCCTTCTTTTTTTGGATATGATTCAAAGAGAGGTTTTTGGCAGCAACAAACAGGTAACTTTTTACATTAAGGATGGCTGTATCGCGGTTATCCCAAAGTTTAATAAAAAGATTAGCAGTGATCTCTTCGGCAACGGTATAATCTTTAGTGTACACCGTGCACAATTGACATAAGGTTTTGTAGTAACGGTTAAAAAGAGTTTCAAGGGCAACGGGGTTGCTTTGCTGGATAAGCCCCATCAACGCTTCATCAGTAAGTGCAGGATACATGCCAAAGAGTTGTTTTGGCTCAAATGTAAGGCTGCTATGTTAGCATAATGTTAACAGACGACAAAACCTTTATTACCGAAAAACCTGACAATAGCTATTAAGCTATTCTATGATCAGGTTTTTTGATTGAGATGTAAGTTTTCTATAAGGGTTTTCAAAAAAAGTTTCACATAATCAGTTCCATCTACACTGAAACCGGGGGCGTGCCCTCTATTATGGATAATCAATAATTGGCTATTAGGCATATAACGCTTAATTAATCTATTATAAAATGGCCTGCAATCAGGGTCGACGTCACCTGCCGAAATTAATGCCGGTACTGTGGAATAAACAGGCTGCTTTGCTATAGCAGGTTCAGCCTTCACCTTCCAACAATTGCATATGGCATGATTTACATCATTAAACGGATACCCGGCCAACCACGGTAATACCAAATGTTGTTGTGCTTCCAATGTAGGATCATCGTATGAAATTTGTTCTGAACAATAAACAGAATACCTCATACCCAGTGATACGCTTGAATTACCCGCGAAATAGCCATCAAACTCCTCCTGTACATATTTATCATGACGGCCTTCAATTAAATCAATCATTACCGCAGGCACCGTGCTAACCTGCCGGGAGTTCATCCGGCCTATTATTGCATCGAGTAGTTCGTTTTTTGTATAAGTGAGATTATTAGCTTGCTTGCTTCCTTTTTCCTGATAAGCTATGGTATACTTCTTCCCGGTAATAGCGCTGAAGTATTGATGGAACTTCGTTCTTAAATTTTTATATTTCGTGGCAGAGGAATCCGTTTTGCAATTATGAAATACCTGCTCAAGCGCTTCATTGATATTAAATAAAGCGTGCTCCTCAAAATTTACGTAACCGGGGAGCGGTGAATTCAAAAGCAACGCCCGAACGCCCTCAGGATGGTTTCGCGCCATGGTAAGCATCAGGCCGCCACTGTAGGATATACCAACCAGGTTAAGCGAATCAATATTTAAGGCTAACCTTAAATCATTTATATCCTCTGCGCTTTCAATAGTATTATAGGCTGATAGGTCGACACCCTGTTTTGTAAACCGGTTTCGGCATTGGGTAACGGCCTGAGATACGAGGCTATCTTTATTTTTCCCTTCCCTGTAACTGCGTTTGATGGCCGCTGCTACTTCCATACAATCCAGGCATGGCTGCGCCCGCTTTGTCCCGCGTTGGTCAAAAGCAATAAAGCCACCGTAGGCCAACCAGCCGGAGTCATAACCTATGCTATCGATATTACGTGTAGTGCTATAACCCGGTCCCCCTGTAGTGTAAAGTGAGATCTTTTTGCGTGCATCCTGATCCGGCCTGCGTACAAATAAAAACGGGATCTTCACTTTGCGCCCTGCCGGTTTACTTCTATTTTCCGGTACAACAAGGTAACCGGTCTTTAAAACAAGCCTTGGGTCTGCCTTAACCAACCCGGGGTAAGGCTCTAATACCGGTTTGTATTTCTGGCTATAAGCTTTTTGAATAAGAAAAGTAGCGCCAAATAATATGATAAGGAATGTTTTCATGACCGTTGTTTAGCTTACAAAGAAAGCGATCTGCCTTACCCGTTAAAAGTAAAAAACGGACAAATTAAAATTGATGCTTGGTTATCCTTTGACCGGTAAGGTTCATAACGTCCTTATAAAAATGGCTCAAATCATAATATCCATAATCTATCGGAACAAAGCTTTCTCTGTTATTTACAAATGCTGTTAATGCATTTCTGCCCCGCACAATTGAGAAATAATTTTTAGGCGGAGTGCCAATCACCCTGTTGAAATACCGATTGATAGTTTTAGAAGTAATGAACAGCTTCTCAGCAACTTTTGATGTATTCAACTGCATGCCAGTAGCCTGATATTCGCCAATGCTGTCGTTAACAATTTTAACATAATGATCCTGGCTTACCTGTTTAATGAGCTTCTCTAACAAAAATGATTCAACAATGATTACACGCTCCTCGAAACTTACAGGCCGTTTTACTTTTTGAAGTAATTCCCAGGGCAAAATTTGATTAAGGTTAATGATCTTGTCAATAACCGGGACTTGATTTAGACCTGAAACGGCTTCTAAACCGCCCGGATTAAATTTAACCGTGAATATATTATCGGCAGGTAGTTTATGCCTGGTAACGTCCTCATTTCTCAATATTAAAACATCTTGCTGCTCCCTTACATGATACCGGGTATCCTTCAAATCAATATAATAAGGCGAACCAAGGTTGATATAAAAAGTAGGTGTCCAACTGGGGAACATTTTCACCGATGAAAATTCATTTTTTACGTACTGTGCAGATAAATCTAAAACTGATTGTGAATAAAATTCGATATAGTTAGCCAGCTCTTCGCAAGGTGCGCTGAACCTGTATATTTTACGGATATTCTGAAATATCTCAACCATGGTATGAAACTAACTATATCCGTAAAAATAATTGTTTTAATTAAGATACAACATATACAGCAAGGTGAAAGCCAGGCATATACTATCCGTACAAAACAAAAATGGGCACCACAAAGGCGCCTACCGCAGCACGCACTTTATGACAACCATTTTAATAATAGCAATATTCCTATCTATGGCAAAAAGAACACCTCTTTCAAAGGCACACTCACCGGCGAATGATCGGCATTAGTATCCATGATATCGGCCATGTATAACCACCATTTTTTCATAATAGGGCTATCAGGCAAATGATCAAGGGCTTCCTGATCTTCAACATCCATTACGCCAAAAAGCCAGTGCGTGTCCTCATCTAAAAAAATAGAATAATTACTGATCCCCACATCTTTAAGCAAACTGCTCAATTCGGGCCAAATGGCATCATGCCTCGCCTTGTACTCGGCGGTTTGCCCTTCATGAAGCTTCATTTTAAATGCTACTCTTGCCATTGTAAATAGTATTTATATTATTAAAAGAGCTTAAGGCTTAAAGCGAAAAGCTCAAAGCTTTTATTAGTTTATTTCTCCGATACACATAAAAAGGCTTTGAGCCTTAAGCTTTCGGCTTTAAGCTTATTTAAGATTTTACCACATCCAATATCGGTTTATCGACGCCGGATAACTGATCTTGCTCAGGTTTTAACAGCTCAAGCACCTCAACATCATTATATCCTTTTTTCAACCACTCAACCGGCAGGTATAAGGTTTGCTGCGGACCAATGCCCCAGTACCGGCCAAGGTTGTGGCCATTTACCCATACCACACCTTTTCCCCAGTTGCTCATATCAAGGTAAGTGTCACCCACTTTATCCAGCGTAAATCCACCTTTCCTGATAACCGGCGATTCTACATTTTGCTTTGCAGCGGAGAATTTCACGGTGCTTAGATCATGAAACGGCAGCGAATACATTTTCCAATGCTGCACTTCTGTTCCGTTTAAAAGCACCTGTTGAGTGATCCCTTTTTTATTTTGCAAAAGATACTTACCAAAGTTGACGCGGCCAAGGTTTTCCACCAAAATATCAAGCGTTACTTTACCTGCCGGAAGTTTTAGATACAGGCTATCCTGATTAAGCCTACGGTCGAGCGTGCCCACTTTTTTACCGTTAATCATAATCACCGCATAGTCCCTAAGCTCTTTTAGTTTGAGCTGTCCGCTTTTGCTTTCGTTTAAAACAGTTCGGTACAACACAAAGCCATAGTCCTGGTGCAGGTCTTCAAACGTAAGCGGACTTAGATTTTCTTTAACAGCTGGCAGAGTATTTAATAAACTTACCGATTGTGTTAGTTTAACAGCAGGAATTGTGATTACCGGTTTGGCTGCCGGCACATCCGGCAATTGCATACCGGCAGGCAAATGCTTACGGATCACCTGCCTGAACTGTATAAATTTCGGGGTAGCATTACCTGCCTCATCTAAGGGTGCATCATAATCATAGCTGCTCGTTTGCGGTTCATAAGGCGAGGTATCTTTAAAATTAGCACCATTCATGAACGCACGGGTAGTACCGCCATGAAACATGTACATGTTGATAGAAATCCCTGCTGCCAGTACGGAATCAAGCCTACCGGCATAACGTTCGGCAGGGATAGTGTGATGGGCAGTTCCCCACCAATCAAACCAGGCCGGATACCACTCGGCAATATAATACGGGCCCTTACCATCGTGATTTTCATTAATGATCTTTTTAACCTTTGCAGGATTATCAAGACCGTTAACAGCAGGAAGTAATCCCGGCAAATGACCAGCTACCAAATCGGGGGCAGGGTCGCAGGTGTACAGCAATCCATCAAAACCGGCTTCTTTAAATAGTTTTTGATTAATCCCCAGATACTCTTTATCGCTGCCATATGAGCCGTATTCATTTTCAATTTGTACCATCAGGATATTACCGCCATGGTTTATCTGTAGCGGGGCCAATTGCCTGCCTACCTCTTTGATATAGCTTTCATACTCTTTAAGGTATTGGGCTTCTTTACTACGCACCTCAAGGCCTTTTTCGTTCTGCAACCAGTAAGGATATCCTCCAAACTCCCATTCGGCACAAACATACGGGCTTGGGCGAAGGATCACCCACAGGCCTTCCTGCTGAGCAATACGAACAAACTCGGCCACATCGTTATTACCGCTAAAATCAAACTTGCCTTTTTGCGGCTCGTGCAGGTTCCAGAAAACATAGGTGCCAATGGTATTTAAGCCCATTGCCTTAGCCATTTTCATGCGGGCGCGCCAGGCTTCGCGCGGTACGCGGGGATAATGCATTTCGCCCGAGATCATCTGGAAAGGTTTCCCGTCAAGCAGGAAAGCCTCATCGCCCAGCGCAAAGGTATGTTTGGGTACCTGGCAAAAGCCCGCTATGCTGAAGCATAAAAATAATGTTAAAAAAGATATTGTAATTTTTTTCATTGTGATGCGCTATCTGTTCAGCGCTTCTGCGCTTTTTTGTTTGTAATAGTTTTGAAGAATATAAAAAGCTTTCTTTTTGTTGCCTTTATCATCATAAAGACCCTTGCGGTTCCAGCCTTCCTGGTACAGTGGGTTATTCCGTTTGGGCGACCGGAAATCGGCCATTACCCATGGTGACAGGCCCACGAAATTTGCAGGCATCCGCTTAAACATAGCTACCTGCTCCTTAAAATACCACTCCTGGTACTCCTCGCTAAAGCGGGTCAATGAATCGGCATGAAAACCGGTTTTAGCTTCGGCCCCGGTTTCGCTGATAAATAAAGGTTTATTGTATGGCGTGCTCCAGTTTGTAGAACGGCATTTATCGGGCATGCCGCCATACCAGCCAAGGTATTCGTTAAAAGCAACGAGGTCAACAAACTCACCCAGCGGATCATCCACCACATTCAAATCTTTACCCGAACCATAATTTACCTCAAGCGCCGCCGAAACCAGGCGCGTATCATCCAGTTGTTTGGCCCTGATAATCAGATCATGCATAAAATTCGTACGTGTCGGGCTCACCGGTGTTTCGTTCCCAACCGACCAGATAATGATACTGGCGCGGTTATGGTCGCGGGTGATCATTTCATTAAGCTGGGCTTTTGCCTTTTCAAGTACAGCAGCATTGCCAAAATCAATCGTCCAGTAAACCGGGATCTCCGACCAAACCATAATCCCCAGCGAATCGGCCAGGCGGGTTATCTTTTCGTCATGAGGATAATGTGCCAGCCTAACCATATTGCAGCCAAGTTCATGCGCCTGGGTTAACAATTGTTCAGCATCCTGCTGGGTGTAAGCCCTTCTCACGTCCTGCGGTATTTCGCCATGGATACAGATCCCCCGTAAAAACACAGGCTTACCGTTTAACAATAGCTTCGGGCCATACGCCTCGATGGTGCGGAACCCTATCTTATCTTCTGTTTTATCGGCACCGGACCTTATGATAACTTTATACAGCTTAGGTGTTT
This sequence comes from Mucilaginibacter sp. P25, assembly GCF_050859465.1. NCBI lineage: Bacteria > Pseudomonadati > Bacteroidota > Sphingobacteriia > Sphingobacteriales > Sphingobacteriaceae > Mucilaginibacter > Mucilaginibacter sp. P25. Next base: position 6,125,741 of record NZ_CP193937.1, read on the forward strand.
CGGGCGACCATAGCTGCACCTTTGGCAATTTAAAGCTAACCTGCGTAAGTTTGCCTGTGGCAGCAAACTGCTTACTAAACTTGAGCTCGGGTATTTGTACGGTGATATTTTGACCAGTTGGCGGAGTATCGCTCAGTTTAACCCATCCGCTTATCTCCGGTTGTTTTGCGGGAGCCGCACCATTAACAGGCTTTTTAAGCTGGATTACAAAATCGCGGATATAAGTTGCCGGTACTTCAACCAGTTTTACATCGCGGGTGATACCTCCGTAGTTCCACCAATCGGTGTTAAGGGTTGGCACCTCGTCTGCATAGCGCTTATTATCAACCTTAACCACCAACAGGTTATCCTTTTCCTTAAGCAGCCCGGCAGGAATTTCAAAATTAAACGGCGTAAAGCCACCTTTGTGCATGCCCAGCTTTTTACCGTTCAGGTATACATCGGCCCTATAATTTACCGCACCAAAATAAAGGTACTGCCTGCCGCCATTGGCCGGTTTAACGTAGTCGAACGATTTTTTATACCAGATAGTACCCTCGTAATAAGTAAATTCCGGCTTTTGATGGTTCCAGTCGCCGGGTACATCAATGCTATATTTATCGATATAGCCGTGCTCCTTTTTCTCAGTTTTATTAGCCGGGATGCCGCTGTTCCAATAGGCATCGCCATTTTTTTCGTTGAGCTCCTTATACCGATAATCATAAAACCCGGTTTCGTACGGATCAACAATGTATTGCCATTTGCCGTTCAGATCAAGTGCTTTACGGCTTTGGATATTGGTAATGAGACTGTCTTGAGCGGTCGCCGTACCGGTAACGAACAGCAGGCAGCATAAGCTTATGAAGTTTCGCATATTATTTCTTAAATATGTCAAGGTTCCAGTTATCTACCCAGCTTATTTCGATATCATCACCTTTAAAGCTGATGGGCAACCACAGGTAACGGCCATCAATGGCGTCTTTTGGAGCCCATTTATCGGCTATAAATATGAAGGCATCTTTTTTACCGGCCACAGGCAATACATGCGTACTTTGACCGCCGTAAGTTATTTTGCTATCCTGTCCCTGGCAAGGGTTACCGTGGTAAGTCCAAGGCCCCCAAATTGATTTTGCACTGAACCAACGGGCGGCGTTGGGTGCCCAACCTGTACAACCCGAGCCTATCATGTAATAAATTCCGTTACGTTTAAATAATGCAGGAGCTTCGGTTTGATGGCCTATATAGATACGGATAAACTTACCTGTATGCCCTGTATAATCGGGAGTTAGTTCGGCCAAATCAAGGGTGTAGTTTTCTTCGGATGAAAAAACGTGGTAGGCTTTGCCGTCGTCATCAACAAAAACAGTCATATCGCGGGCCATCTGGCCGCCGGGCAAATCGCGGCAAAAAAACTTATCGGTTTCGTGAGCCGGATTAACACAGTTTATTTTATCACCTTCGGGTGTAAGTGCCGGATAAAACGGCATCTGCCCTGGGTTAGGGCGATAGCTTTTAATAAACTTGTACGGGCCGGTCACCTTATCGCTTACAGCAACCCCGGCGCGGGCAGCGCTGTAGCCTTTGCCTAATAGTTCCAGGTGAAACCACATTACATATTTCTTTGTCTTTTTGTTATAAACAACTTTGGGCCTTTCCAGGATGCAGCCTTTTGCTATATCATTTGTGGTATCTGGCGAAACACTCAGCGAGATCCCCTCATCCTTCCAGTTGTATAAGTCTTTTGACGAGATAGCAATGAACTCCAACCATTGCCCGGTTACCTGCATCGCCGGCAATTTTGTGTTCGCCAAACCAATAATAAACCCCATTATTATACAGAATGCCTCCCCCGTGGGCATTGATGTGCACCCCTTTATCATCTGGCCAGATTGCGCCCGGACTAAAACTGGTTAATTTGGTTTGCGCACGACCGATGATACTTAGCAGCAAAAAGGCCGGCAATAAAAAACGATAGTATTTCATATAAAGATGTTGTATTATTTTCTGATATCAAGTGCATGATCTGCAGGTGCATCTTGGCCGCTCCAAATTTTAACTGCGGTCCAGGGTTCTTCCGCATCAGCCCAAAACGGATCGGCTTCGGGCAGACCTAATGGTACAAAAGCGGTGGCGCAGAAATACAGGCTGCCTGTTGTAATATAAAAATCGGCCAGGCTGGGCTGCTTGCCATATAAACCCATATTAAGCCAGCCATCGGCAGTAAAAGTTTGCGGCGCGCCAAGCGTTTTTTGATCATAGCTGTTAGCGCGCATCTTACCTGTGCCGGTTTCAGGCTTGCAGGCAGTTGTTTTTTGTAGGCGATATTTGCTAAATGATGAAATGCGCCGCCGCGATAAACTATCGACCGTCCTATAGCGGGGTAACTTCCATCAGCATTAATAAGGCGCTCAAGCACTTCGGCATAACGTTGGCCAACAGCCAGCTCACGTTGTTCCTCACGCACATAAGTTTTCTTTTTAGCATCTACCTCTTCCAATATGGTACTCAGATTGGGATGGATCACGATGCTATTATAATAATCGAGATGAAAGCTCATCCCGTCCGAATACATACCGTCGCCAACATACCAATGTTCTGTAAATTCGCGGATACCAAATTCAACCCTTACCGGATCGTAGCCCAGGTCATATTTGCAAAAGAATGCCTCTATTATCCCCGAAAACAAAATCCAGTTGGAGTAAACCGGAACAGTTGCCCGGGTAGTTTTCATTACTTCAACCACTTGTTTTTTGGTAGCATCATCAAGGTGCTCCCATAACCATGGGCTCCGTACCAAGGCAAAAGCAACAAACGAGGCATCAACCAATGGCTGGCCACCGCTCCATTGCATATAGTCTTTAGCCTGCGGATTAACAGCGTTAGCGATAGCCTTTAAAGACCATGCCCGGTATTGCTCACGAAGTTTTACTTCGGCGGGATCACCTCCCTCTAATTGTAACCACGGCGCTATACCACACAATGTGCGGCCAAAAGCTTCCAGGTATCCCACCTTAGCACGACTTTCCTTATTATCTACTCTGTCAGATAGTTCCATTGGCATTTTTCCTTAAGCTGATCGGCTGCAAGGTTGCTGATCACTGGCCGGGCTACCTTATCCATGTAGCTTAACCACAGTTTCCTGTCGGATACTTGTGCGGTATTCTTTTTGCTTTGGGCCGATGCACAAAACGGAGCACTTATCAATAGAAAATAAAATATGAGTTTCTTCATCCGGGCTGTTATTTGTTTATTATACTTTGGTTCAAGTTCCATGTTGTAAGTCTCAAGTCGAAAGTCTTAAGTTTTTCTAAAGACTTAGAACTTCTGAATCAGGGTTTAAGACTTTCTATTTCAAGGTTTCCATTGCAACACCTGTACTTTCGTAGGCGCCACGTTGGCCTTACCCTCACCATCTACCTGCGTTACTTTTTGTACAAACAGGTTAAGAACCTCTTTATCTTTCCATAGTTCGGTATCATAGGTGGGCTCCCACTCCCCTACAGGCATGGCAGTTAAATCACTAACCTGCCAGTTCGCACTTTGCAGATCGTTATTTACAGCCACAGAAACTTTATCCCCACGTTCGGTATCTCTGAAAATAATCGCTACTGATTGTTTTCCGCTTTTATTCCAGGCTATAATTTGCGGGCGCGATATCGGGATCAGTTTGGTACCTGTACCGCCAAGACCGAATGCTGTTTTCCTAAAACCAAGATTGGCCGAATGCCAACTACTGCTGGTTTTAAAAACAATATGATACTGTAGTGTAGTTGAACTGCTATCGCGCCAATAGGTTGCGATAAAAGGGTTGCCCCCGTCATCGGCAAACATGGATGTTTGATTGATGAGCTCGCTGTGCTGTGGAATCCGGCATGTGTACTCAGCATTAGCAGCATTAATCGGGAGCATATATTTTTCGCCAGTCGATTTTTCCCAGGTTAAACCTCCGTCGTTTGATCGGGCATAGCACATGTCATGATTACTTGCTACGTCTGGCGTTTCGCGCCATACCCATGAAATATGGATTGTCCCTTTTTTATCGATGCACATTTGCCAGTAGGCATTGCGTTTACCCTCACCGTCAATAAGATTTTGCTGTATGTTAACCCATTTTTGAGTAGTTATATTATACCTGTTCATGACCAGGTTTCCGTTACCCGAACCTCCGTCGCGGTAAACAAATAACAGATCGCCATCTTGTAAACGATAAAATTCGGGATAGCTGACCTTGTTTTCGCCAACCCCTGTCATGCTTTGTTGGGCCGACAAAGTTAGGCTTCCGGGCTTAATGCTTTTAGCATAGTTTAAAGTCTGATTATGGTGTCCCCAGGCAACATGCAAATAGCCGGCACCATCAACCATGATACTGATATCCTTATGGGCATCAGCAGCATCGGCTTTATATTGCGTTGCAGCAACCTGCCAGTTACCAGATCCGCTTTTTCTCTTAGCCAACACTAAAGCCTGGTCGTTGTTATAATAAGCGGCGTATTGTTCACCCTTAAAAGTAACTAATGAGTTTTTGCGGAAAACAACTGTATTGACAGAGTTATTAGCCCAGCCCAAACCAATAGTGGTAGTAGTTACCTTGTCGGTTTGAGCAGATACAACAATAGTGCTCCCAAACAGGACACATATAAAAAACAGCGATCTTAAATGGTATAGCTTCATAAAAAAGTAAAAGTAAGGGCAATGGATATTGCCCTTACTTTTTATTTGTGTTTTAATTAATAACCCGGGTTTTGCTCCAGCACCGCATCTTTATTCAACTGAATTTCAGACAGAGGGATAGGTAGCAGCAGATTCTTAGCTGCGAGCCCGGTTGTTGGGTGAACGGCATCGTTACTATTAAGCCGCGTGGCACGGTCAACCAGTGTACCTGTACGCATCAAGGTTTGGCGGCGGTTTTCCTCGCCGATCAATTCCCTGGCACGTTCATCAAGTATAAAATCAAGTGTCATTTGCGCGGCCGTTACCTGTGGTGCATTGGCCCGCGTCCTTAACAGGTTAATAGAAGTGGCTGCATCAGCAGTTTTACCTTGTTTAAACTGTGCTTCGGCGAGTAGCAGGTAAGTTTCACCTAAACGCATCATGATAAAATCCTTGATCATGGCGTAGCCAAAAGTATCGTTAGGATCAAACGCGCCCCATTTAGTTGTACTCGGGCAAATCCTGAATAAGGTATCCGCGCCAGCAAATGGTACAGGTTTTCCTAATAACGCAGGGTACTTAGGATCATTGTAATAGTATTGTCTTTTAATATTGTATTGTGAATTACGAATGTCCCCTTGTGGATACAGCCCATAAAGCACCCAGTTACTTAATCTTAATCTCCCGATACTACGACCACCTAAGGAATCGCAAGGCAACATTCCCGGAATCTGATAGTATGCCGCGCCCCACACCCTGCGTTGCTGAGCATTATCCACATTTCCACCTACAACAACTGATGAATTTTCCTGCTCAAGCACCCAGATAGCTTCGGCGTTGCCTTGCGCACGGCGTTGATTGCCATATACAAACATATCTGAATAGTAATCGCCTGCGCCACCTGCCCTTACGCCGTAACGGGCTTTGATCAGGCTAAATTTGCCACTATTGATAATGGCTTGAGCTTGCTGCTCAGCAAGGTCGTTTTTACCCATACGCAGATAAGCTTCGGCTAACAACTGCATTGCCATATATTTGTTAGCCCTGCCAACCGGCTTACCCTGAGCGTTTGTTTTCGCGGTACCGGCATTCAGGTCGGCCAGGTTAGTAACTGCATAGTTAAGGTCACTGGTAATAAGCGCGTTTAAATCATCAAGAGACGCACGGGTAAAGTTTATCTTCGGAACAGTTAAAGCGTGATCAGTAAGCGGCACTTTACCAAATAAGGTAACCAGGTTATTGTAGGCATAGGCCCTGAAAAACTTGGCCTCTGCTTCCACTTGCTTTTTTCCTATAGATCCTAATTTTGTATTTGATGGATTTTCAGCATTGTCAATTATAATATTAGCGTTATTGATCATCGCATAATATTTGCCCCAGATATATTTGGCGGCGTCATCCTGTGGTGCCAGCGCACTATAATTATAATAAGGCACCTCTATCCCCTGCTGCTGGGCTGTAGCGTTCGCCACATCGGTACCTACCTGCCAAACACTTGGCCAGCCTTGCGCACCTGAATAGGTTAGGATACCGGTTTCAAGGTTGTATAAACCTATTGCCGATGCCTCCATACCCAATGAATCGGTAACAGTAAGGGGAGTATATGACGAGTATGGTTTTTCGTCGAGATATGATTTTTTGCAAGATGCGAATGCTGTTAACACACCTGCAAAGAGTAATATTGCTGAATAGTTTTTCATGTCTTTTTACGGGTTAGTTATTTTAAAGAAATATTAGCACCTAAAATGATTGTACGGGTTTGTGGATAATTATTTACCCAATCGCCCGATCCGCGGGTTGAGTAATTGGCCTCAGGGTCCCATCCTATCCAGTTTGTAAACGTTTTCAGGTTTCTACCGCTTAAATAAAAGGTTAAACCGCTTATGCCTGCTTTATCAAGCAATCTTTGAGGAACTACGTAACTAAAAGTCACATCTTTAATACGGGTGTAACTGGCATTACGCGGATAACCATAACCACGCGTGTTGGTATAAGTTAATGACTGAAAGTCGTTGCTATTATTAGTTGGTGTCCAGTAACCAACCGCGGCAGGCGTATTTCTTCTGCCCGATTCGTCGGCATAATTTAAATCGGCGTTATTTTTTAACATGCCCTGTGCCGTTTGTACAAAGATGCTTAGGTTGAAATTCTTATAATGAAATGTGTTGGTTAAACCGCCCGTCCATTTAGGGTCCTGCTGTCCCAATATTACCCTGTCACCATCGGCAGTAATTTTACCATCGCCGTTAATATCGGCAAATTTCAAATCCCCCGGCTTAGCAACGGGATCCTGCTTGGAGGGATCTTCACCTGTTTGCCAAACACCGGTCATTTTATAATCATATATTACATTGATAGGTTTGCCAATAAACCATTTGTTGCCAATATCATCTTTGCCATCGCCATAAAGGGCAACAACTCTATTTTTATTAGCTGCAAACACAATAGTGCTTTCCCATCTAAAATCTTTGCCATCAATATTGCGGGTATTTAGCGTTACCTCGATACCTTTATTTGCTACCTTACCTATGTTATCAACAACCTGGTTGTAACCGGTAATGGTTGGTAGTGCACGGTTTAACAATAGCCCGGTTGTTCTTGAATCATAATATTCCACGGTACCGCTGATTCTGCTATTTAACACAGAAAAGTCGGCCGCGATATTAGCCTGATTAGTGCTCTCCCAGTGCAGGTTGCCATTACCAAGGTTGCTTGCTTGTATGCCTACGGTGCTTACCCCATTAAAAGGAAACCTTACCGTACCATCCGATGTAATGGTTCTGTAAACACTTACAGCCTCGTTACCTGTTTTACCATATGATGCCCTAAGCTTTAAGCTATTGATCAGTTTGGAGTTTTTGAGAAAATCTTCATTACTTACATTCCAACCAAGGGCTGCAACCGGGAACCAGCCATATTTGGAAGTATTGGCACCAAATACTGATGAACCGTCGCGCCTTACGGTCAGGGTTACCAGATATCTGCTGTCATATGAATAATTCAACCTGGCCATTTGCGAATTAAGCGCATATCTGTCTGAATAGCTCCCTGAAAAGCCATTTACACTTGCACCTGATACTGTTGCGCCAATACCAATCTGGTTAAATGACAGTTCGTCGTTTATATAACCAGTACCGGCTATTCCCGAAATGAAATATTTACGTTGTTGAGCACTGTATAAGCCGGTGAAATCGATCCGGTGCTTACCAAAATCGCGGGTATAAAGCAACAGATTATCCAGCGTGTAGCTATTTGTTTCGGAACTTACCGCGGTTGCCGAACCTAAAGGTGTATTAGCCAAACGGCCGCTATAGCCGTCTACACGGGTAGGCAGGTAAGTATACCCGGCATTTAAGCGGTATTTTAAACCTTTGAGTACACCGCCAAATTTTACTTCGGCATAGCCGTTGCCGCTTATATTCACGCTTCGGTTTATCTGGTCGGTAGTTAAACCAAGCAGAGGATTAACATATAGCTGTTCGGGGGCCATTGGGTAAATGGCATAAGTGCCATCAGCATTATATATGTTACCATAGGGGCTCATGGCTGTAGCGTTGAGTAAGTTTGCCCTGCCGCCATCATAATTATTATTGGCGAAATACAAATTGGCGCCTACACTCAGATAGCTGGTTACGTTTACATCCAAGTTTGAACGTACGCTTGCACGGTTATACTGATAGCCTTTTATCACACCTTTTTGTTTTAGGTAATCGCCTGATAAAAAGTATTTAACATCAGGGGTACCGCCTGTTACACTCAGGTTGTGATCCTGCATAAAGCCTTGCTGGGTAACTTCTTTTACCCAATCAATAGTGCGGCCGGCAGCGTAGTTAGCCCTTTCAGAGTTATTATACACCGGCTCGGGAAATTGCTGGGTTAAGTGGTTTTGCGACTCATAATCAAGGAACTTCTGGGTAAATGAGGCCGGACCACGTGGTTCAAGTATATGCCCCAGATTTTCATAGCCGGCATATCCATTGTAACGAATTACAGGTTTACCAGTAGTACCACGTTTTGTAGTGATCAGGATAACGCCCTGCGAGCCGTTAGCACCATAAATAGCAACGGCGGAAGCATCTTTAAGGATCTCCATTGATGCAATATCGTTGGGGTTAATATCATTAAGTGATCCTCCACTTTTGGTAAGCGGGATACCATCAACTACCACAAAAGGGCCAGAAGCAGCCGAGATAGAGTTTTGCCCCCTAACCGTAACTGAAGGCTGGCGACCAGGAATTGAGGATGATGTGGTTACAGTTACCCCGGCAACCGCTCCCTCTACGGCCTGCAAAACGTTTGTAACAGGCAACTGCGACAAGCGGGACTTAGGCACCGTTGTAACAGAGCCGGTAACGTCCGATCGTTTTTGCGTACCGTAACCTACTACTACAACTTCATTAAGCTGCTTGTTACTATCTTCAAGTACGATATTTAGTGTGGTGGTATTTTTTGTAACCTCAATGAATTTGGTTATCATGCTCACAAAAGAGATCTTTAACGTTGAGCCTTCGGCAACTTCCATTTTAAAAGCGCCATTAACATCGGTTGTGGTTGATTGGGTTGTGCCCTGGATGTTTACAGTTGCACCGGGCAACACATTGCCGGTGGCATCTTTTACAACACCTTTTACATTAATTTTTGTTTGCGCGCTTGCCAGCTGAGCAATGCCTGTGAGCATCATCATTAAAAGCAATACGGAAAAACTTTTTAAGAGAGTAAATCTATATTTCATAATTTAATTTGGTTTATAGGGTTCATTTAATTTGGAATTTTGGGCGGTAACTGAGCCTATCCAGGCTGGTTTAACACCATGGCAAAAGCTGCCCGGTTGCGCATTTTTGAAACTTTCATTGCATTAATTTTTAGTTTATGAATTGCCGGCAATAAAATATTGGTACTGATTATTGCCTGTCGGTTGGAACGAAATAAGCGTAATTTGGCATTACGAGAGAGGGGTAAAACTATAAATTACCGGGGTCAAAACATACAAAAACACGCCTTTTTGATGATTTCTGTAGAATACACGAGAAAATAAGTGTCAAATTCACTTTTATTTTATTTCAGCAAGCTTTCAGAGTGATGGAATATCATCCTAATAAAGGCGGGCTATTTGGAAGAGCTTTTTTCGAACTCGTTCAGTCGATACGAAATTTGAAAATTGGCGCGGTGCTTTTTGATAAAATCAGACGGGTTGATGCCGTACTGTTTGAAGAATTGTTCGCGAAAATATTTCACATCACTAAAGCCAACCTGGAAAGCGGCTTCGTTGACATTACAATTGGTTTGGATCAATAATTCGGCAGCTTTGCGCAGGCGCACAAACCGGATAAAGTTATTGACCGATTGCCCCGTGATGTTTTTAAGACGTTTAAATAACGTTGCATAGCTGATGCCGATCTCTTTAGCCAGCACGTATACATCGAACTTATCGTCGGTAAAATAATGCTCAATTACCGAAATACAGTTATTCAGAAAGTCTTTGTTTTCCTGGGAGATGCTACGGCCGGTACTTTTCTTGGTAACTTCCTTATAAAAATAGTTTTGGAGCTCGGTTTTATTGCGCAATACACTTTTTACCCGGGCTATCAGCAATTCTTTATCAAATGGTTTGCGTAAAAAATCAATGGCTCCCTCATCTATACTTCTAAGCATAATATCAGGCGTAGTGTCCCCGGTTAATAGGATAACAGGGATATGGTTTATAGCCTGATCTTCCTTAACAATCCGGCACAGGTCAAGTCCGCTAATGCCGTCCATTACAATATCGCTTATAATTACGTCGGGAATATGCTTCTTGATAAGTTCGAGGCCAGTAGTACCGTCCTGTGCCTCGATTACGTTATAGCCCGGCGTAAAAATTTTTTGATGTATGAACGGATCTGATCATTATCATCAATCACGATAAGCGTATGCCGCGCCGAACTGAAGAGTTCCAATGCCGCCAAGTCCTCATCTTCCGGCATAACATCCTTGTTATCTTCGCCAATAAGGTCATTTACGTAAGTGTAATCTGGCACAACATCGTCAGCAATAACATCCTCCGAAAAATGTGATTTGCCCTTTGGCAACGCAAGCACGAAAGTTGTCCCCCCATCGGGATTATTAGAGTAGCGGATATTACCTTTATGACTTTCTATAAAAACCTTAACCAGGTATAAGCCTATGCCAAAACCCTTGCGGAAATAATTTTTATCCTTTGCCTGGTAAAATTTATCAAACAGCCTGTCGCCCGCTTCGGTATTTATGCCTATACCATTATCAATTACCTTAAAATATACATAAACATCGTCCTGTTCAATTACAACGTGGATAATCCCCTTATCCGGAGTAAATTTTATAGCGTTTGAAATAAGGTTAAATAAGGCTATTTCTATCTTTTCCAGGTCGCAGTATACTTCAATGGCATCTGCTCCACCTGCGAGGGTATAATTAAGGTGTTTAATTTTGGCTTGCTGAATAAAGCACGAATAAACCTCATTACATAAAGTAACAAAATTTAACCTGCTCACTTTAAGCGACGCATTTTCACTTTCGGTTTTTCTGAAAAGGAGCAAATGATCAACCAACCCCAGCAAACGGCGTGCGTTGCGGTATATCGTGCTCAACTCTTCGGTATTGCCTTTACTTTGATTAAGGAGGTCCTTTATAGGGTTAATAATAAGCGTTAACGGAGTCCTGAACTCATGCGATACATTGGTAAAGAAAGTCAGCTTCTTTTCGTTGAGCTCCTTTTCTTTCTCCACCTGCAGGTTGGCCAGCTTTACCTTAAACCTGAGCCTGGCCTGGTTTAATCTGTACCTGTAAAACGCGTAACCTATAGCAACTATTAATGACAGGTAAATTACATAGGCCCACCAGGTGCGGTACCATGGTGGCAAAACAATAATTTTAATGGTAATGGGTGGCGCTGTCCACTGCCCTTCCGTATTGGTAGCCCTGATTTTCAGTGTATAGGAGCCTTCATTGAGACGCGAAAAATAGGCCGACTTTATTTTGCCTACATAGTTCCAGCCATGGTCCCAGCCCTCAAGGTAATAGGCGTAGGAGATCTTTTCGGGAAATGAATATTCAAGCGCTGTGTAACTGATGTTCAGCGTAGCCTGGCTAAACGGGATAGTTACTTTCTTTAATTCATTTAACGGCAGTTTTAGGCCATAGGCACTATCGAGTTCAATTGATACATTGTTTATTTTAAAATCAGAAAGCATGAGCCGGGGCTGGTGCGCGTAAGGAGCAATACTATCAGGCGAGAACAAATTAAACCCTTTTATACCGCCGAACAACATTTTGCCTGATGCCAGTTTTAGGGCCGCGTTGTAATTAAACTGGTTACTTTGTAATCCATCAGATGCGTTGTAATTGGTGATCTTTTCCGTTGTTACATTAAAGTTAGAAAGGCCGTTATAAGTACTGCACCATAAATTCCCGCTGTTATCAACCAATATATTCAGTACAGTATTGCTCGGTAACCCTGCCGATTCGGTATATCTTTTATACTGATGGGTGTCGGTATTATATTGAAGCAGCCCTCCGCCTTCGGTACCAATCCATAAATTGCGTTTATTATCTTCGGTGATAGCCCTGATGGCCTGGCCGACAAAATAAACCTGGTGTTTTTTATGCTGAACATCTATTTTGATGAGACGACTATAATTTCCCGCCCACAAATTACCTCTGTGATCTTCAAAAAGCGCGTGGAGATTTACCAGGCTGTTATCAAAAAGTTCAAACTGATCTTTGGCTCGGTTGTACAAAAACAATGCCCCTCCCCAGGTACTGCCTGCCCACAAACGGTGCTGCGAATCTTCATAAAGCTTCCAAAAATTCCGTTCTTCTTTTTTATCTACCGGGTTATAACAGCTATAATGTTTAAACCGGCCGGTTGCATTATCAAACGCATCAATGCCACCATTAAAGGTTGCCACCCAAATCTTATTGGTATAGTCGTTTAAAATACTTACAACAAAATTACTGCTGATAGATCCCGGAATATTTTGGTGTACATAGGCAGTAAACGTATTTGTTTTCGTGTTCCAGTAATTTAACCCGCCGCCGTCAGTGCCAATCCATACATTATGCTGCTTATCTTCGCAAAACGACAGGATAAAATTATTGATAACACTGTTTTTATTAAAAGCATCATGCGCGAACACATGAAATGAGGCCGGTTTACGGTCAATAATGTTCACGCCACCCCGTAAGGTTGCTATCCAGATCCGGGATTCATCATCCTCATAAACAGCATCAACAGCATCGCTCCGTAAGCTGTTAGGTGTTTCGCCTGCATTGATATAGATGAGCGTATTGGTCTCCGGGTTCCAAACTTTAATCCCTCCCCCATTGGTTGCAACCCAGATATCGCCGTTTCTAGTTGTGGTGAGGCTGAAAATATTGTTGTTGGTCACTTTGTTAAGCCCGTTCTCCAGCCGCGTAGTTTTCAAGGTGACAGGATCATACATCCATAATTCATTACCTGCGCCTGCAATAATTTTACCTTTTCCATCAATGGTCATACAACCTGCATATGCCAGTTCTTGGGATACAATTTTTATCTTTTCAGCCGCTGCATCGTACCTGCCAAGCCCAACCCCGTTTACCAGAATCCAGATAGTGCCCTGCGTATCCATCTGGGCAGCAATTGTATTAAACTGTTGTTTTTTGACATCATACAGGATCTCTTTGCCAATGGTATCTGTTTTCCCAAATTTTAGGAAGCCGTATGTACCATTGGTCGCGAAAATATTGCCCGACCGGTCGGAGACTATCTCATTGATATTAAACCCAATTTTAATGGGCTCATGCTTTTCATTATAACAATAAAGCGCGTGAAAGCGTGAGTCGGCATAATCAAAATACATGAGTCCTTTTTCGGTTCCCACGTATATTCGCCCGCCGCTGGCATTAATGGATTTAATGTGATTATTGACGAGCGAGTTTTTATCGCCCCAGATGTTCCGGAAGACTTTAAATGTGTAGCCGTCATACCGGTTGAGGCCGTCATAAGTTCCCATCCACATAAAGCCATATTTATCCTGCGTAATACAGGTTACCGCATTGTTTGAAAGGCCATCTTCAATACCTAAATACCTAACCGGGAAACCAGGGCCTTTTGCTATGGCTGCTAAAGAATAGCATATAAAAAAATGAGCAAAAAGGCCTTTAATTGCTGAAACATCCGCCGTAATTAATAACTGGTTGTTGCCAAAGGTATCAAAATGTAGCAGGCTTTCATTCGCAAATTTTATCCTATTTTGATACATCGTGAATTACAATCCATCAAAAGCGTGTCAGAAAACATAAAGAAAATAGAGCAACCAGCAACGACAAATAATTAACAATTAATTATATTTGGGATATTATAAACCTGTTCTTAATAAACATTATTGTGTATGGCCGTCATCCCAAAAAATGGGAGAATGCAATAATTATGCATTTTAAATTATTGCAAGCTACACTACTTATTGAAAACATTTGATTAAACATTTACCTGCATTGACTAAGTATTTATTTGTTTTTTTATATGCCTATGGGCACTTACTTCTCGTGCTCAAAATATACTCCGGGTTGATAAAAGTGTTCAGCAACATAAGTTTACCCTTAACGAGGTAAAATACCTGCAGGATAGCACCGGCAAGCTAACTTTCCGGGATATACAGGAAATAAGCTCCTCTTTTAACGAAAACAGCTCATACTATCCCAGCAATCACTATAAAAACTCTGCTTACTGGTTTCGCGTGCGGATGTACTTTAGCGAACCTGTAAACAACAACAGCATTATTGAGCTGTTTGATCAAACAACCGATGAGGTAACGGCTTATATGCCTGATGCGGCAGGTAACTATATCAAAAGTGAATCGGGCGCTAGCCTTAATTTCAACAGCAGGCTTTTTCATCATAAAAACTTTGAGTTTCAGATCGGAGATACCAAACCTGGTTATCATACTTATTATTTCAGGATCAAATCGCACAATGCGGTAAATGTTATTATAGTTTACCGTACCATTAATTACTTTATTCATTATGCGCTTAACGAATACTTAACCTACGGCCTGTTTTATGGCATGATCCTTATTTTTTGTTTCCATAACCTACTCATGTTCCTTGCGGTTAAAAAGAAACAATACCTGTACTACGTATTTTACATTTTAAGCGTAGGCCTTTACGAAATGAGTGCCGATGGTATCGCGTTCCAATATTTATGGCCGGGAGCGCCGGCTTTAAATAATTACGGGAACGGCACTGCCCTATATTTTACCAGTATTTGTGCCCTGATATTCAGCAAGGAGTTATTGCAGGTTAAAACAAAAGCTCCGCAATTAAACAGGATAATCAATTGTGTGATATTGCTGCGCACCACCTATTTTCTGTATTGCCTTTTCTTCAACAATTCGCTGTTTGTATATAAGTTTGTTGAAGTGATTCCGCTATCGCTGGCTTTTGCTACCGGTGTGTATATCTATAAAAACGGTTACAAGCCGGCCCGCTTTTTTGTGCTGGCCTACTCCATTTTGTTTGTGGGCTTTATAGTTAAAGCTCTTACCGCTCTTGGTTATACTTACTTTTTACCAGCTCCTATAAGTTACTATAGCCTCAGCTTTTGTTTTATTATTGAGATGGTACTGTTATCATTTGCCATTGGCGACCAGGTAAGGATCCTGCGGAAAGAGAAGGATGCAGCCCATGAAGAAACCATACGGCAAATGCAATTGAACAGCCAGTTGAAGGATTCGATAAATGAGGAATTGGAGCGCCAGGTTGAAATCCGTACACACGAACTGGTTGAAAAATCAAACGAGGTGAGGCAACAAAGCCAGATCATCGAAAACCAAAACAGAGAATTGTTACGGGCCAACCAGCAGTTGGAAAAGCAGGCTGGTGAAATATTAAGAATGAATGTCTTGCTTGAAAAAGATAATGTTCAGCTCAAAACAAACATTGAAAAGGTTACCGAATCACGCGCGTTATCTACAGAGTTGGGCTATGAAGAATTCAGCGCAAAGTATCCCGACCAGGAAACCTGTTTTAAATTCCTGTCGGCTTTAAAATGGAAAGACGGCTTTATTTGTACCCGCTGCTCAAATACAACATATTGTGCCGGAAGGTTGCCGCACAGCCGCCGCTGTACCAAATGCAGTTATGAAGAATCAGCGCTGCATAATACCATATTTCAAAACAGCCGCATCCCTATCAATAAGGCTTTTTATCTAACCTATCTTATTTACAGTACTAACGGCACGATATCATCGCACCAGCTTTCCGAAAAGCTCGATATCCGCCAAAGCACCTGCTGGACTTACGCCATCCGCATAAAAAAAGTGTTGCATGAAAAGAAAAAATCACGAAAGAAGAATGATCAGCAAGGCTGGACGGTGTTGGTGATGTGAGGTAAACTTTCTGAATATCGATAGAAGGCACCTACGCGCTAAAACATACTCCATATTTGCTATAAACACGACGCCGTTGTGGCCGACGATGATTTATTCAGCAAAGCTCCTTGTTTTGCCCCTCTGGGCAAAGGATTACCACTGGAACTGGAAGCTGCAAACCTTTTGCACCTCTGGTGCACCACCTGTCAGTACATCTCAATTAATGTTTGTTTATTAGTCACCCAGAGCGGGAAAAGGTTTGTAGAAATATCCTTCCCCACTTTTACGAAACCCAGAGGGGGTTCAACCTACGCTAATCAGTCGATTGGCAATAGCCATTTGCTATTAGTTTTGTGCGTTAACCCAAGCTCGCAGAGGACCCTCATAGCGTGAAAACCTCATTTTTATCATTATAAAACAAGTATTAACCATCTCCCCGATCTCCTCCTTTGTCATTTTTTAAATTATTTTCACTTTTTTTCTTGTTCATCAAGCGTATCAGCTGCAAAAACAAACCGGGTGTAACCTGCTGTAAATACGCCACTTCAACGTTTGAGTTCCTCGTTATCAAAACGTATCAAAATTGATTTAAACATCTTAAAATCAATAACTTACACACAATCAAACTATTGCATTATTGGTTTATTCCGCGTTACATTTACCCCACCAAATACCAATTAGTAATACGCTTAACCAACAAATCGCTTATATGAAGTAAAGATTGCATAGCAGTTATTTACCTGCATCGCTATGGTGTAAACCAGGTTTGCCTATAGCCCGTTCCGGCAGCCATGGGCTGCTTAACCAATTAAACAGCAATTAATTATGAAGAAAAAAATTACGCTAATTTTTGTTTTACTTATTACAATACTAACACGCACGTTCGCACAGGACATTGCCGTGAAAGGTATTGTTAAAGACAGCCAGGGTCTGCCAATACCTGGCGCTACTGTAAAAAACAAGTCGACAGGTGCGGTAACAGTTACTGATTTAAAAGGCAGCTATTCTATCACAGCCAACAGCAACGCTATACTCGTTTTCAGCTTTGTGGGTTCGGCCACACAAGAGCAGCCAGTTAATGGACGCACAACAATTGATGTAACACTGGCCGATGCCAACAAACAGTTGGAAGAAGTTGTAGTTATAGGTTACGGCACACGTGCCGTTAAAGATGTTACCGGTGCCATCAGCAGTGTTAAGGCCGAGAAATTGGAAAATGAACACCCGGCCAGTGCTACAGACATTATCAGGGGTAACATCCCGGGGATATCGGTTGCATTGAATACCTCAGCCAAAGGCGGCGGTACAGGCGACCTGCAGATCAGGGGTAAAGCCTCTCTTTCGGGCAACGTACAGCCTGTTATCGTATTGGATGGTGTTATTTATCCCGGCCAGCTGGCTGATATCAACCCTAACGATATCGACCGCGTTGATGTACTGCGCGACCCAAGCGCACTTGCTGTATACGGTGCTCAATCTGCTGGCGGCGTTGTAGCCATTACCACTAAAAAAGGTAAAAAAGGCGGCACCCAAATCACCTTGAATGCCAACTTTGGTATCGCTCAACTATTGCAAAATCAAAAATATTACACCGGCGACGGCTTTCTTAACTGGCGTGCCGACGGTGCCCGCAGTTCTAATACTTCAAATCCTTATTACTATTACAGCAACCCTAACAAACTGCCCGATGGTGTAACGCTTGCCCAGTTCCTCAATGGTGCTACAGGCGACCCAACTACCATCTGGCTGCAACGTTTGGGCTTATTCCCTAACGAGATTGCCAACTACCAGGCTGGTAAAATGACCGACTGGTCAAAACTGATTTTCCGCAATGGCTTCCGCCAGGATTATACCGGCAGCTTTTCGGGAAGTTCAGAAACCGTTAAATATTATGTATCGGGCAACTACACCAAAAACCAGAACCTGATCCAGGGCGGCCAGTATACCGACGGACGTTTCCGCGTAAACCTGGAAGGTAAGGCTGCTAAATTTTTAACCCTTGGTGTAAATGCGCAGTTTGCAAGCCGCGATGAAGGTGCAGCCAGCACCCCGCTGAGTGGTCAGGGTATTGACGCTACCGAAGCCGACTGGACGCAGATCATTAACTCATCTCCTTATGGAGATGTGTACAATGCCGATGGCTCATTACGCCGTATCGATACCGATGACAGCGGTTTGAACCAGCGTAACCCATTTCTCGGCAACCGCTATAATCAAAACGTAGCGGTTCAAAACACGCTGTTCTCGGTACTTTTTGCCCGTTTGGATCTTCCTTTCGGTATTAAGTATACGGTGAATTATGCGCCAACCATCGAATCGTACCGGAACTTCTTTTTCCGCCCGGTAGCTAACCCTAATGAACTTTCTGGAGGTACAGCTATACGCTCGCAAGAAAACCGCTACAGGTACAACCTTGATAATATTTTAAGCTGGAACAAAACATTTGGCATCCATAGCTTTGATGCAACCTTCCTGCTTAACAAAGAAAAATACCAAACCTGGTATACCAATGCTTCAAACACACAGTTAACCCCAACCGATATTTTGGGTTACCACAACATAGGCGCCGGTAATTTACCTGTTGAAAGCAGCGATGACCGAATTTATAATGCCGATGCCATCATGGGCAGGATCAACTACACCTTGTTGGGCAAGTACATTGTTACCGCCACTGTACGCCGCGACGGTTTCTCCGCATTTGGCTTGCAGCATCCACGCGAGGTATACCCTTCTGGAGCAATTGCCTGGGTATTCAGTGATGAAAGCTTCATGAAAGGTGATGCTTTTAAATGGCTGGATTATGGCAAACTACGTTTCAGCTATGGCGCTAACGGTAACCGTACTTCTACTACTACCGCCGATCCTTCTATCTCATTGGCTGTATTGGGTGGCGTTAAATATCCCACGGCAAACAACTCGGGTACGGTTACTAACAACAGCGGTATCTATGTAAGTACCTTACAAAACGCTGCCTTAAAATGGGAACGCACCGTGGGCCCCAACATCGGGCTTGATTTCACCGTATTGCACAACAGGCTTAGCGGCTCTATTGATGTTTATGATCGTAAAACTACCGACCTGCTGGTTAAACGCAGTATCCTTGACGTTCAGGGTTACAATTCATTAAACATTTTACCAGGTGGTACTAATAACTCAAACCCGTATACCAACATCGGCCAGGTTAACAATAAAGGGTTTGAAATTTCATTGGACGGCAAGGTCATCAAAAGCGAAAACTTTAACTGGAATGCCAGCGGAACATTTTTCTTAAACCGCAACAAAATTGTTCACCTGTATGGTGCATTCCCGGTTACCGATGCCAACGGCGTTACCACCAATGTTGAAAAAGATGATATCGGCAACGGCTGGTTCATTGGTCACGATATCAACGCTGTTTGGGATTACAGGATCCTGGGTGTTTGGAAAACCGCAGATGCTACTGAAGCAGCTAAATACGGCGCTAAACCCGGTGATTTTAAACTGCAGGATGTAAACGGCGATTTTAAATTCACCAACGACGATAAGCAATTTCTGGGCTCTACCAATCCACGCTTCAGCTGGTCGTTACGCAATGATTTTAATTTCCTTAAACATTTCGATGTATCATTCCTGCTGGTATCAAGCATTGGTCAGTTAAGGCAATACAACCAGGCTTTAAACAACCCGGGCAGCGTAGGCTTTGCGCGTATGAACTCATACGTATTGCCTTACTGGACACCTGATAACGAGATTGATGATTACGCCCGTTTAAACTCAGGTTCATCAGGCACAACCATTAATGTTTGGCGTAAAGCTTCGTTTGTAAGGCTGCAAACCGCTTCTATCGGCTACACTTTCAGTCCGCAGCTCATCAAACGCCTGGGCATATCAAGCGCCAAATTATTTGTGAACGCAAGCAATGCAGCTGTGTTTTCAAGCTGGCCGCTTTGGGATCCGCAAAACGGCGGTCCTACTCCAAGATATTTATCAGCCGGGTTTAACGTAGTTTTTTAAAGGAGGGATTTAATACATGAACAAGATAAACAAAAACATCATGGCTGCGGCTTTAACAGCGGTAACCATATTTATAACCGGGGGTTGTACCAAGCGGGCCGATCTGTATCCGCAGGCACCTTCAAAATTTACACCCGACGTAACTTATACCTCACCTGCTGCATTTAAAGCAGCTTTGGCTACATTAAATGTAAGCGTCAGATTTGAATACTTTGGCGACTCGGCCCCGTTGCTTACCGAATCGATATTTACTGATGCCGCAGTTGAAGGTACTACCGATAAAACCACGCCGGCACAGGATCTGAACGCGCGGATCACCCCTACCGCAAACTTAAACAGCGACGACTATAACAAGATAGGCCGCTACTGGAGCGCCTGGTACCAGGGGATACATGACTGTAACGTTATTTTATCGAGGCTGGATAACATTAAATGGCCGTCAGACGCCGATAAAAACCTGGTAAAAGCGACAGCCTTATTTCATCGTGCTTACCGCTACTATCGTTTAGTGCATGAGTTTGGCGATGTGCCATTGCTGCTAAAAGAAGAAACTGCGGTAAACACCGGCTACTTCAGTACCCAGCGTATCGTTATCCTAAAGCAAATGAAAACAGACCTGGAGTTCGCCGTAGCTAACCTTACCGATGCGAACGCTAAAGGCGACATCTCCAAAGGCGGTGCTGCCCACCTTTTAGCTAAAGTTGATCTGGCACTTGGTTTATTTGATGATGCCATTGCAGCCGCCAACGTTGCTATTAACGGCCCATATCACCTTATGACCAGCCGTTTTGGTATTGTTGCCGGCGATGCTTCTAAAAACATCATCTGGGACCTTCACAGGCCTGAAAACAAAGCGCTGGGAACCAATGCCGAAGCTTTATACGTAGTGCTTGACCGCGAAACACTTGACGGAGCAACACCAAACGGATCGCAGGTGATGAGGAACTGCGTGCCGATGTGGCATAACGGTACTATTCTTACTCCGGGTGCATTAAAGCCGGGTATCTCGGATAAAGTAACCGAAGAGTTCCCGCTTACTTTATGGTATGGCCGTGGTATTGGCCGTTTACGTGGTACACCTTATGCTACCAAGTACATTTGGACAGATAATACAGACTTAAGGCATGCACCCGGCAACTGGATGAACATGACTGACCTGGTTTACAACAGTCCTGCAATTAAAACTTCCGACCCTACCTGGTACGGTAAACATTTGGAACAGTATACTGATGCTAACGTAAATCAACGCTTCCTAAATGGAGCAAAAGATACCATCCGCGCCTGGTTTGGCTGGCCGCATTACAAAGTGTTCATAGGCTCGGGCCCTATTGCGCTTGATAAATGGTGGAGCCCTCCGCGTGGTACCAACACCGACTGGTATGTTTTTCGCTTAGCCGAAACCTACCTGTTGCGTGCCGAAGCCTACGTATGGAAAGGCCAAACCGCACTTGCTATGGATGATATCAACAAAGTAAGGGCACGTGCAAATGCACAGTTGTTAACAGATCCGGGCAAAGTTAATATCGGCACTATACTTGACGAGACGCCAAAGAGAACTGTATTGGGAGGAGCCACGTAAAACCGAGCTTACCCGTATCGCTTTCATTTTTGCGCAAACAGGAATTGCCGCTTATAACGGAAAAAGCTATAACATAGCTAATTTTTCAACAAGCAACTTCTTTTACGACAGGATAATGGAGAAGAACGATTTTTACAAAAACCCTAATGTTGTAACCAACTCGGGTAACCACTATACTATTTCACCATATCACGTGCTGTGGCCTGTCCCGCAAAGCGAGATCGACCTGAACGTAAATGGTCACATCAATCAAAGTAAAGGATACGCTGGTGCTGAAACCAATATCCCGCCGCTTGATAAGATCGTTCCTTAATTTAGTTCATTTTGTAACATTTGAGCCGGGCATTAGTCAATTGATTAGTGTCCGGTTTTTTATTTTATGCAGATTTAAAAACATAAAATAATTAGCAGTGGGCGCATTCACCTATTTGTTTTTTTCACATATTTAATCATTATTTAAACCTGATATCAAAAAAATATGGGCCTGTTCAATATCCTTCGTAACGAATTTATAGATGTAATAGAGTGGGTTGATACCACCCAAAATACGCTTGTATGGAAATTTCCGCGCCATGATAATGCTATAAAGATGGGTGCAAAACTTATTGTTCGCGAATCGCAGGCCGCTCTTTTCATGAACGAGGGACTCATCGCCGATGTATTTACTCCCGGTACTTATGAGCTCCAAACTCAGAATATGCCCCTTTTAACCACCTTAATGAGCTGGAAATATGGCTTTGAAAGCCCGTTTAAGGTTGATATATTCTTCGTAAGCCTGCGTCAGTTCACCAATCAAAAATGGGGTACCAAAAACCCGGTAATGATCCGCGATGCTGAATTTGGGCCGGTGCGGCTGAGGGCATTTGGTTCGTTTAACTTTAAGGTTCTGGACCCCAAAGTATTTATTAAGGAAATCGCCGCCACTAATCCCGATTTCATCATTGACGATATCAATGAGCAGTTGCGGAACACGGTTGTTTCGCGGGGGATGGATGCCGTAGCCGAATCAAAGATAAACGTGCTTGACCTGACAGCCAACTACAACGAAATGGGCAAATTCATAACAGAATCTATCCAACCCGATTTCGCTGAGCTTGGTTTAAACCTAACCAAACTATTAGTCGAAAATATCTCCCTGCCACCCGAAGTTGAGCAGGTGCTGGATAAACGCAGCGAAATGGGCATATTGGGTAATCTCGGCGCTTATGCACAATTCCAGGCTGCCAATGCTATTGAAAAATCTGCCGAAAATACCATAGGCGGTAATTTAGGTGCTGCCGGTATGGGCCTTGGTGTTGGCGCTGCGATGATGGGCCAGGTTGGCAATATCTTTCAGCAAAATCAGGTTACTCCCAACAATACCGGTGGCAATGTACCGCCTCCTCCACCCCAGCCCGCTGTTCAGTACTATATTGCGAAAGACGGCAAATCTGACGGTCCGCATTCATTAAACGACATCAATGCGATGATAGCCAGCGGGCAGCTAAGCAGGGAAAGTATGGTTTGGAAAAAAGGCATGGCTGCCTGGGCTGTAGCATCATCTGTTGAGGAAATAGCCGAATTATTTAGTAACGTCCCTCCACCAATAGCCTAACCTATAATCATTCCTAATTCTATATTTCTGAAATGAACAACGAGGTTAACCCATCGGCTATAAACAACTCTTTAAACTGTTCGGGCTGTGGGGCGTTATTGCACTTTAATCCCGGCACCCATAATTTGCTGTGTGATTACTGTGGCGTGAGCAACGCCATTGAAAGTGCCCCCGACAGCCGCGATATTCTACCTTATGATTATGACGAATTTGTCGCCGGTATTGACAACAATAAACAAAGTGCCGATCTTAAGGTAGTGAATTGTAAAAGCTGCGGCTCTCAAACCATCCTCGATCAGTTTGTAACCTCGGATAAATGCCCGTTTTGTACAGCTCCCCTGGTTTTGGACCTTGAAAGCGGACAGCAATATGTGCCGCCTCATTATATTTTGCCATTTGCCGTTACCCAACAACAGGGTGTTGATTTTTTCAAAAAATGGCTTAAAAGCTTGTGGTGGGCGCCAAACGATCTGGCAAAAAAGTTAGTGATGCGTCATCGGCGCTAAAAGGTGTTTACCTCCCTCACTGGACTTATGATACCTACACCATCACCGATTATAGCGGTGAGCGCGGCGATTACTACTACACCACCGAAACGTATACTGAAACCGTAGACGGGAAATCGCAGACCAGAACCAGGCAGGTACGCCATACTGATTGGTCATATGCATCAGGAAGGGTGGAATGTGATTTTCGCGATTTGATGGTCCCCGCCAGCAACTCATTGCCCGAAAAAACGCTTACCAAACTCGGCCCATGGAACTTTAATATGCTGGTTAAGTTTGATGAACGTTATATGAGCGGTTTCCGTTCCGAAACTTACCAGTTAGGCCCGGAACAAGGTTTTACTAAAGCGGCCGAACAAACTGTTGGAGCGATAAATTCGGCAATACGGGACGACATAGGCGGAGACGAGCAAAGAATCGACAGCACCGACACCCAATATTTTGATAAAGCTATAAAATACCTGATGTTACCGGTTTGGGTAAGTGCCTATAACTACAATAACAAGATTTATCAATTTACAGTTAATGCCAGCACCGGTGAAGTTATCGGCCAGCGCCCGGTAAGCGTCATTAAGATTATCCTGGCCGTGCTACTTGTAATAACCTTGATAATAATTGGGGTGATCCTATATCAAAACGCTCATCCCGCGTAGAAAAGCTACCCTAAAACACAAAGTCCCCAATCATTTTACGTAGAGATGCATAATTGCGTCTCCCATAGGGCAAGCTTCCTTTACACAGCGCTTGCCTATCGTAATCTGCATGTGGGAGACGCATGCGATGCGTCTCTACATTTTTAACAAGCTTTTTCGAACATCCCAAATAAAAATAAAAATAAATTTGCGTAACTCACAAGTTACATATACATTTGAGTAACTTAAAGGTTACCTATCATGGCAAAAATTATTCAGCACCAATTATTTTATCCGCACCCACCCGCAGTGGTTTGGGAATTTTTAACCGATCAGGAACTGATATCGCAATGGCTCATGCCCGGCGATCTGAAACCTGTACTGGGCCACGAATTTCAGCTCAGGGCCAAACCTATGCCCGAAATGGATTTCGACGGGATTTTTTATTGCAAGATCCTGGAGGTTATCCCCTTCAAAAAACTTTCTTATTCATGGAAATTCGGCCCGGGCAATGGTGAACTAAGCAACTCGACAGTAAACTGGATGTTAACCGAAAAAGATAATGGCACCGAACTTTTGCTGGTACACCGTGATTTTGCAGACTCTGTAAACCCGTTGATGTTTAGCTCGATGGAAAAAGGCTGGTTGGTGCTTATCAATAAAATGCTGCAGATCATAAACGCGGAAAAAGATGGAACAGCACAGGCTTGATGTATTCCAGGTAATTGCTGACCCAAGCAGGAGGCAGATCCTGCACCTGCTTTCAAAAGACAGCCGTACAATCAACTCACTGGCTGAGAACTTTGATATGAGCAGGCCGGCCGTTTCAAAGCATATCAAAGTGCTTTACAATGCCGGTTTTATCTCTATACAAGACATCGGCAGAGAAAGGCATTGTGTGTTGAAGCAAGACGGCTTTAAAGAGCTACAGGCCTGGTTAGCCTACTATGATAAATTCTGGGGCGATAAACTGGACAAACTGGGAGTTTTAATGAACGATAAAATGAACAAAAAATGAAAGATCAGGATTTAACTATAACCATTTCAGTAGATAAAACCCCTAAAGAGGCTTATGATGCCATCAATAATGTTCGCGGATGGTGGTCGGAAGAAGTTAAAGGCGGCACAGAAAAACTCAATGACGAGTTTACCTACAAAGCCAGGGACCTTCACCGCTGTACCTTGAAATTAACAGAAGTTGTTCCCAACCAAAAAGTGGTTTGGCTTGTACTGGACAACTATTTTAGTTTCACCAAAGATCAAACCGAATGGAAAGGCACCAAAGTGATCTTTGAAATTTCCGAACAGGACGACAAAACACAAGTCCGCTTCACCCACCAGGGCCTGGTTCCACCTCATGAATGTTATGAGGTTTGCTCAAACGCCTGGACCGGTTATATTACGGGAAGTTTGCACAATCTTATTACTACAGGTAAAGGGGAACCTAACCCTAAAGAAAGTTAGTTAATGAAACGAAAGCTAACTAAGTAAAAACTAACATTCTATTAATCAATATATTGAAATTAAAATCTGAAAGTATCGAACAACTTTCAGTTAAAAAAAGCGCCTTTCATGAAAAATGAAAGGCGCTTTAGGATTTAACAATTATCAATTAAGGGTTTTATCCCCAAACCTTATATCACTATAAATTAGGGTTACTTAACCAATTTGTTTAATTAAATATTAACCTGTTACATTTTTAAACCAGGACATTATTTAAGGAAATCTGATCTGCAAAAAACAGTATTATTGTTACATTAACATTTAAAAACGCTATTGCTTTTCAATTCTATTCTTCGATATTTGATTTAGTCGCGCATAAGCACCGGCTTTAACCAGTTTACCTTTTAATCAGCAAAAAATACAGGTACCTGCCCCCTGACGTACCCGTATTTTGAAGAAAAACAACCTGCAACTAAAACTATTTATTACATGGAAAAATCACGCCGTACCTTTATCAGGCAGGTCTCGTTAGCCGGGGCCGGAATTATGCTTGCCCCCAAAAGTTGGAGCGCACAAAGTTATAAACGTATCATTGGCGCCAATGACCGGGTCAGGGTTGGGGTGGTAGGCTTTTCAGACAGGCACAAAAGTTCGCACGTGCCCAGTTTCATGAACCATTATAAAGAACTCAACTTTGATGTAGTAGCCGTATCTGATATCTGGAACAAGCGACGTGAGGAAGGCTCTGCCCTCTGGAAAGAAAAAATGCAGCACGATGTAAAAGCTTACCGCAATAATGAAGAATTATATGATAGTAAAAGTGTGGACGCTGTATTCATCAGCACTGCTGATTTCCAGCATGCACGCCATGCTATTGAAGCTGTGAAGGCCGGCTGCGATGCTTATGTAGAAAAACCATTTGCCGAAACCATGGAAGATAACCGGGCTGCCTTAAAAGCAGTAAAGGAATCGGGCAAAATTGTGCAAATTGGATCGCAGCGCAGAAGCGGCGCTAATTATCATGCAGCCAATGAATTTATCAGTTCGGGCAAGTTTGGCCCTATCACCATGGTTGAGCTCACCTGGAATGTGAACCAACCAGGCCGCTGGCGCCGGCCGGAGTTATTAGGACAGCTGAAGGAACAGGATACCGACTGGAAACGTTTTATAATGAACCGGCCTTATGAAGATTTCGACCCGCGTAAATACCTGGAATACCGCCTGTTCTGGCCGTATTCATCAGGACTGCCCGGGCAGTGGATGAGCCATCAGATTGATACGGTACACTGGTTTACCGGCTTAAAACACCCGCGTAGTGTAGTTGCCAACGGCGGTATCTATATGTGGAAAGATGGGCGCCGCAACTGGGATACCATACTGGCCGCTTTTGATTACGGTCCGCTTAATGATCCTTCAACCGGCTTCCAGGTTACTTTTGGCTCACGCATGCACAATGGCGATGAGCACCCGGCCGAAATTTACTATTCAAACGGCGGTGAGCTTAACCTCATCACCAATACAGTATCGCCAAAAGGAGGTCTTACTCAAAAAATGGCCGATGCCATGCATATGAAGGCAAACCTGCTGCCTGAGATTAGTCTGGCTAATACCGAAAAGGTGGTAGCATCAGCCAATACCGGAGGTGATATACTTACTTCAAACCACGTACGCAACTGGATGGAATGCGTGCGCAGTCGTAAGCAGCCAAACGCCCCGGTTGAAGCCGGTTACAGCCATTCGATAGCCAATATCATGACCAATGCAGCTGTTCATACCGGCTATAAGGCCACTTTTGATGAAGCTACCCAGGAAGTAATGGCTAATGGAAAAGTTTTTAAATATTAATAGCCGGATAGGTCACAAACATTATTGACATTGGCTGTGCCTTGCCATTAGCGCACAACCTTTTTTAACCTTACATCAATCAATGAAGATCATAAAAAAACTGGGGCTTGCCGTTGCCGCAAATATGCTATTGTTTCCTGTAGTACAAGCTCAAAAAGCCGAACCGGTAAGGCTGGTAAAAACAACAAATAATAAAATAGATATCCTGATAGGTGGAAAACCCTTTACCAGTTTCCTTTATCCGGATAGTTTAGAAAAACCCGTTCTTTACCCTTTGCGGTCGGCAAACGGCACATTGGTGACCCGCGGCTTTCCGCTGGCCCCTCGGCCTGGCGATCCTACAGATCATCCGCATCACATAGGGTTATGGTTTAACTTTGAAAACCTGAACGGTCTTGATTTCTGGAATAACTCTTATGCCATACCGGCCGCTAAAAAGAGTGGTTATGGTTGGATTCGAACCGACAAAATTTTGGAAACAAAAGATGGCACAAAAGGCATACTGGCCTATCATGCAAACTGGACAGATCAGCAAAAACAAGTAATACTGGAAGAGCAAACCCGCTTTGAATTTAGCGGAAATGCCCGGGAACGGATCATTGACCGTGTAACTACGCTTACTGCGGATAAGGACGCTCTTTTTAAAGATGCCAAAGATGGCATGCTTGGCCTGCGTCTGGCCCATGAGCTGCAAATCCCTGACCCTGCCGACCAGAAATTTACTGACGATAAGGGTAATGTTACCATAGTAAAAGGTGGCACTGATAAAGTTGCCAACGGTACTTACCTCACCAGCGAGGGCAAAACAGGCAATGATGCATGGAGCACCCGCGGCGTATGGTGCAAGGTATATGGTAAAATTGGAACCGATTCGGTAAGCGTTACCATTATCGATCATCCTCAAAACCCTAATTATCCTACTTTTTGGCATGCCCGTGGCTACGGCCTGTTTGCAGCCAATCCGCTGGGCGAAAAGGTGTTTACCAATGGCAAATCTGAAAAGAACCTGACTTTAAAGAAAGGCGAATCGGTAACATTCAGGTATCGGATCATCATACACAATGGCCCGCAAACTAACAGCGCTGCGCAATTAAACCAGGCTGCGGAGGCTTTTAAGTCATTTAAATAGCATCACCATATCAAACAAACCAGTCCGGGATATTTATCAGGATTACATTTTATCATTTTTAAATATCCCGGCAGGTATGTCATTTCCCGCCGAGCCCGGCGTAAGGTTCAGGTACTTATGGGGTTGTTGCTTTTCCATTTTAATCTCTACCAGTAGTACCTTTCCTGTTTTTTGAATATTTTTTCAGTCAGATTGTTTGTTATTGCCGGGATCAGTTCGTTAGAAATATAGCCCATATAGCCCTCATTTTCCTTGATAAGGGAATTACTCAAAAATTTGCCCTCAATATTTTCTATCAATTTTGCGCCCCTTGCCCATTACTGTCGCCCTGTTTTAAATCATCATTGTTAACGCCGCGTTTCTTCTTAGGCATCTGCGGACCAAAATTCATTTTACCGAAATTGTAGGCAAAGCTAACGCCAAAAGATCTGAACGGCACTGAGAACCTGCTGCTTTGACTAAGCGGGCCGCTATTAATATTGGAGGTAAAGTCTTTATAATCCTTAAATGGCTGCGTAATGTTCAAACCAATCGTTCCGCGTTTTTTCCAAACATCATGCTTCAAACCTATCACCCATAAATTGAAAGATGGGTTTGTTCCCTGAAAAGTTCTCCTTGCCGAGTTCTGGATCAAAAAAGTTTCGGCAGACAAAGCCTTGTTTATTTTTACTGTTCCGCTAATGAAGGCATTGTACTGAACATAGGTAGATTGGCTTGCTTGCTGAAGGCTGCTGATCACCTGCGGTTTATAGGTAAACGCATTAACGTTGCCCCGTATGGTGAGGACCTTGAACAGTTCTGTTGAGCCAAAGAAGGTTACACCAACGGAATTATTGTTACCCACGTTAAGGTAATTGGTGAGGGAAACATCCCTGGTAACCGGGTTCCCGTTATTATCCACCGTGGTGTAAGGCACTGTACGTACATAGCTTTCAATAATATCATCGGTCTTCCTATAATAAACGGAGGCATTGATAACACTGCTTTTGATGAAGGTAGAATAAGTCATTTCCACGGTCTGCGTAATTTCGGGCGACAATTCCGGGTTGCCCTGCGTTTGGTTGAGAGGGTTGCTGGTATTCAGAAACGGGTTTAAATATTGCAGGCTCGGCCGCTGGATACGCTTACTATAGCTTAGTTTCAGCGTTTGGGTAGGCGTTAAAGCCTTTGAAATCACAAAGCTTGGAATAAAATTGGTATAGGTATTATCAAAAGGTGCCAGGCCGGCCCTTACATTGCCCGAATTTCCATTAATTTTTGTATGCTCTAACCGGGCACCTGCCTGTACAGTAAAACCATCTTTCAAATTTGCAGTAAGCAAGCCGTAGCCCGAGTACACGTCCTGGTCGTAACTATAGGTGTTGGATGTGGCCGTATTAAATACGTACGCGCCTGAAGCATCCGGATTGAAAAAATCGTATTCGCTGGAGATCCTCCTTAAAATACTTTTCGCACCTGTTTCCAGCTTAAATACCTTGCTGACCGGTAGTACGTAATCCAACTGGTAAGTATACTCGTTATTGGTACCGTTATTAACCGCACGCTGGTTTTGGGTAAAAGCAGAATATTCTGACAGATAGTTTACATCTGATGTACCATGTGTCCATTGAAAAGCAAAGCTTAATTCTTCACCTTCCTTTTTAAACTTATGAGTAAAATCGTTATTCCAGTCAAAGTTGGAGACTTTGAATTCGTTGCTTGTTAAGGCTGTATAATCGATATTTCCCTCTGATGCAGAATTATTGCTATTTACCGAGTTACCTTTATTTTTAAATGCCCCTCCCCTTAGGCTAAAAGTAGAGTTAAACGTGTTTTGATCATTAAAATCATATCCCAAAGATGCCGAGCCATTAGTAAAATGACGATTTGATGTACTTTGCCCGTTTGACGAGGATGATGTACCCAGCTCGGTATTTCGACTGCTGAAGGATTGATAGGTGGTTTGCGGCCATCCAACGTTATAACCCAGGTTAGCTGTAATGCTTAGTTTATTTTTGTTGAAATTGATATTCCCGCTCTCATTGTTTTGACGGGTGCCTATACCCATATTGATGGAGCCGCTTACACCGGCAACCTCCTTCTTCTTGGTAATAATATTGATGATGCCGGCCGAACCTTCCGCATCGTATTTAGCCGAGGGCGCCGTTATCACTTCAATATTCTTGATCTGATCGGAAGGCATGGATTTCAAAACGTCGCCCGCGTTGGTTACCAACGCTCCTGAAGGCTTGCCATTGATCAGTATCCGTACGTTCTGATTTCCGCGGAGGGAAACATTGCCGTCCATGTCAACCGAAACCATGGGCACTTTGCGCAAGATATCAGAAGCATTGCCGCCGGCACTGGTCACATCTTTTTCTGCATTAAAAACTAATTTATCAATGTGGTTCTCCACCAGGGCTCTTTGCCCGGTAACCTGAACATCAGCCAGCATCTTAGCGCTTGGCGAAACGATAATCTGCCCAAGGTTTCTGTCGGTTTTGGCTCCCGTTAAAACAACCCCGTCAATTGTTTTGGTGGAGTAACCTATAAAAGCGATTTGGACGCGATAAGTTCCCGGCGCCACACCAGTGATTTTGAAACTCCCTTTCTGATCTGCCAGGCTACCGTTCACTGGAGCAGTTGTACCAGCTTTAAATAAGCTTACTGTCGAATAGTCCAGTGGCTTTTTAGTCAGGGAGTCTATTACGGTTCCGAAGATAGTTCCATTACCCATAGGGGCACCTGATGGCGGGCCTGCGGGCTGTTGGGCTTGCACAGTCCCTGCTGCCAATAAAAACCAGGTTATCAGTTTCAATGCCCGCAGGCTCGTTGTATTTTTTAAGTTGAACTTGTAATTTTCAGTTCCCATATTCGAGATTTTGAAACAAAACAAAGTAAATACATTGATCAAAATCTGCAGAATAGACGGATCGGCCTTAATAATAGACCAAATGAACGTTAGAGTCTATGCCCTTGTGATTGGAGGAATTTTCAATAAAAGCTATAGATCAAAGTTGCCATTCTGTCTATTAATTCCTGTAAACCATCTATTCCTAAAAAAAATAAAAAAACATTTTGTCATTTGCAGCATCCCGGTGAGATGGGATTTAGTTGATTACTGTATTTGATACAGTATGGTGCGTTTTGCCTGAGAAACAAAACGCACTTTTTTTCCGCTATTTTTATGGTAAAATTCGCGATATGGCTTTTTCAGGCTTAAAGAAGATCTTTTTCTCAGTTCACTTTTATATAGTGGCCTGTTTATTAGCGTTAATGTTATTCCCATTATCCTGGCCCTTGAAACTCCCCGGTGAATTTTGGATCAAACAGGTATTGATACATTTGGTATGGGCAACATTATTCTATGCCAATCTGTTTTATTTTACGCCCCAATTGATTTACAAAAACAAGGCTGTATTATTTGTTCTTTTGATGATAGCTATTCTCGTCTCCGTTGTGTACTTAAACAATTGGTTAGATGAAGTAACCGGCTGGAAAGCTGTATTTACCAAAGTTTACAAAAACCCGGCTAAAAAATCATCTGACGATAATCATGTTTATAATTACTGGACTATCATAACTGCACTTGTTTTACTCGGAGTGAGCACAATCATCGCGGTCTCCAGGAAGATCAAGGCCGATCAGGAAGCCTTCCGTGCCACTGAACAGGAAAAAATCAGCTCAGAGCTTTCTTTTTAAAAGCGCAGATCAATCCGCACTTCTTTTTTAATATCCTGCATACCATTTATGCACTCGCCGATAGCAACCCCGTGGCGTCTAAAGATGCGGTTTACACGCTTTCGCATATGATGCGTTATGTTATTTATGAAACCAAGAACGATCTGACCGACCTGGAAAAGGAGATCAAATTTATTGAGGACTATATCAAACTGATGAAGCTGAGACTGAGCGATGATGTACAGATCATTTTTGAAAAACAAGTCAACCTAAAAAATCATGAAATAGCCCCCATGCTTTTCCTGCCATTTGTTGAAAATGCCTTTAAGCATGGCATCAGCGGTGTACACCCAAGTTACATTTATATAGAGGTCAGCCAATCTGCCGAAGAGTTGAAGCTGGAGATCAGGAATTCACTTTTTGAAGAACAAACAGCTCAGTTGGAAGATAGTAATGGCATCGGTATTGTAAATACGAAAAGAAGGCTCGACCTGCTATATCCCGGGCGCTACACATTATCGGTTGACCGCGACTCCAATATCAGGGAATTCATTGTAAATTTAACTTTCCGATTCAAATGAAAATTGACTGCATAGCTGTAGACGACGAACCGATAGCTTTAAAGCTAATTACTTCGTACATTGAACAAACCCCGTTTTTAAATTTACAGGGTACGTTCGGCAACGCTATCGAAGCGCTGAAAGCTATTCATCAACAACCCGGCCTTCAATTGATATTTTTAGACATCAGGATGGCCGACCTAAGCGGTGTTGAACTGGCAAGGATCATTGAGCAAACCGGAAAGAAAAAGGTCCGCGCGTTATATTTACAACGGCTTATGATCAATATGCTTTAGAGGGCTTTAAGGTGAACGCGTTAGATTACTTATTGAAACCGTTTAGTTTTGTTGATTTTTCAAAGGCGGCTGCCAAAGCATATGATTATTTTGAGATTTTGGAAAGCGCTCAAAATAATATAACTCCCGGAACGCCTGTTGAAAAGAACTATATTTATCTTAAGGTTGATTATCAGCTGGTAAAGGTTAATATAGCAGACATCCTTTATATTGAAGGACTTAAAGATTATGTAAAGATTTTCCTGGCGAACCAGGATAAACCGTTATTAACCCTCACAAGCCTGAAAAACCTTGAAGAGAAACTCCCGGCCAGTATTTTCCTGCGAATTCACCGCTCATTTATCGTATCCAAAGAAGCAGTCAAATCCGTTACCAAAAATTCTGTCCAGATTACAAATACTACGATACCTGTAACAGAACAATATAAAGAAGTTTTTGCCTCATTCCTGAAAGATTGGTCTTGATCATCATTTGTTGTTCATCAGGAGTTTAATATTCATGAGCCGACATAACCCTCGTTTCTCCAAAACGGCGCTGCATGTCCAATACAAATTTTACAGATCCTGCCATAAAGGAATGGAGCTTTGCATGGGTCGTAGGCGCCCATCGTACTTTTTGAAATACTTTAAGAAGCACACGCAGCAATCACCTACTGATTTCCACAGGACGGTTTCCTGAATATATCGTTTTCTTTTGGCCCCGTCGGCTTTGGGAGTAAATAAAAAAGTTAAGGACGCTAATTTTTATAAAATGAAATTTTATCAATTACTACGCCAGGGTCAATAGCCCTGATAGATAATTTGTGTGTACCGGTGGTTAATGATGGTAAATCTATTAATGCACTAACGTAATTATTTCTAATACCCTGGTTACGGTTAGGTCCATTCTCATCTTCCTTGCCATTTGACCCCGGCACTTCTGTTGTTGAAATAAATTTATTATCAACTAAAATGGCTACCCTTAATTGCATACCAGGATAAATTCTGAAAGTTGGCATAAAATCAATCCTCACCTTTGCTGAATTACCATCAGTTTTAAAATTGTAATTCAATGTTGGAGCTTTTGCATCGCCAGGTTTCCATGATAAATTAAGATTAACCGGTGTCAATGCCATAGCCCGGCCGCTATTGCCCAATCCTGGTATAACCGACCATTTTGCGGTTCCGGCTGGGGTTTGTTCATCGGCAGATGAAGCGTTTCTTGTTATATCCGCCTGAATTGCTTTTTTGGTGGTATCCGGTTTCCTGGTTTCAGCCCATGGCCATGCTACCTGGCTATTCCATGATAGAAGATTTTGACCGGTTATTGTTCCCGGCATCATATATTGCCATTTCCCCCTGCTATTTTATTATTGTAATTATTAACTTCGGATTCCAAAGCCGCTTTAAGGCGATCTATCTCGACATGATGGGTAGCTTGATTTGCGCCATAAACAATTGCCCTGTCATGCATAAATATAAGTCCGGTTTCTGCCATGATACGGGCCGGAAAACCAATCATTTCTGTATAAGGATCCTGCTTATTTAAGGGTACAGACTTTGCTACAGAAGTTTCAAGATTTAATAATCTCTGATAATCAGCTTGTAATTGCACAGCTTCGTTATCCGACAAAGAAATAGCCCAATCACGATTCATTAATTCAGGTTTTCGTACTGTGCCTAAACGATAAAATTCTGTAAGCAAGTCGTTAAGCTTAGCTACATTTTCATTAAAATGTTCTGTAAGAAATGCTTTTAAAAATTGGGGTTGTGCATCCGTCTTTTGACTTTCCGGGTTCCATGATAAGCGTGAAAAATAGTCGATCCCCAATTCCATCGGTTTAACATCACCTACGTTGATCACCCACATCGTCCGGGCCTGATTTTCCCAGGCCTTATGAAACTCTTCCCACATCAATGCCGGGGCGGTAGAATTAATCCATGTATACGAATGAGGACCACCGTAGTAAGATAAGTGCCAGTATAATCCGCTACCGCCAGACCGCTTCCTTTCGGTTGGATTCGATAAGCGGCGAATGTATCCAAAATTGTCATCTACCCAAATCAGAGTTACATCATCAGGTACTTTTAAGCCGGCATCATACACAGGCAATACTTCTTTATAAGGAACAAAACATTGAGCAACAGCCCCCCATTGTTTATTGACGTATTGATTAATAAGATCTCGCTGGTCTTTAAATACCTTTTCTAAAAGGGTTATCCTTTCAGGTATACCTGATGGTGGCGATTCCATACCACGATCATGTATACCGCGTATACCCATTGTCCAAACTGCTTCTTTGTCTTTTCTGTCCTTAGCAGTTTCTTTCCAATATTTATAAATACTATCAGGATTAGTGCTATAATTCCAGGCACCTTTAAGTTTCTCGTTCCAATGCACGTTATTATACAGCATCGGTTCGCAATGTGATGAACCTGCAACAATACCATAATGATCGGCCAAAGCTACATTCTCGGGAGTATCGCCAAATTCTTTAGACACCTCATGCATAGCAGGCCAAATATAGTTGAGCCGCAAACGCAACATCAATTCAAATAATTTTTCATATGTTTTGGGGCCAATGCCGTGTGCAAAATCCTTTTCAAAGTTTTTCCTCGCCCATTGATTTATTCCCCAGTCTTCATCATTAATAAAGATACCGCGATATTTAACTGCCGGTTCATCCCAAGTTGGTTTAGGTACGGAGATCGTAACTGTTTTTCTTTTAGCAGTAGGAACATCTGCCCACCAATGCCATGGCATACACCTATTTTCCTTGAAATTTGTAAGAGTCCATAAACTGTCCCTCGTCTATCGCTTCCAACTATAATGAGCGCTTTTTTTACACCAGGTGCGGGGTTGTTAACTATTTGCCATAATGAAGCCTCCCAACGGCCTTTAATTTTAATAATATCTTTGATCTTGTGTGCAGCTATCAACCTATCAATAGCTGGGCTTTTACCAATAGTGCCGGCAATAATCATTTCAGCGGAGGGGCGTTGCAAAGTAGTAATAGCCGGCGAAGTTCCGGCAACCTGTTTTATATCGTCAGCAAAAAAGCAAGCCGCAAGTTTCACCGCCTGGTAATCAGAATTATCAATAGCTAAACTTATACTTTTTTGAGCAGTGGCCACTGTAATATCTGTTGATTTTGAGGCTAAAGCAGTTTTTACACTCAAATTTTGAGCACTAACGCTTATTGTTGTTAAGGTTACCAGTAAATGCAGTAGCGGTGTTGCTTTTAATATACTGCGGTTATAATATTTATAATAACTTATGCGGGTATTCAAGAGTGATTTTAACATTTATAATATTGTATCATGTGACCATATTAAAAATCAACCGAACTCGTGAGTTAAACCACCAGTTTGGTTAGGTTATTAATATCCGTAATTCTGCTCTAATTTAGCGCCTTTATTCCATTTTTCAGCGGCCGTTATAGGCCGTAGTTATCGGCAGTCCTTAGGTAACTGTAATATCGGCTACATTTTTTCGCCCTATCATAAAATAACCCAGGCTGTTAATGTCAATCGGGGTTATCCAGGCAGGATTAGCATATCGCCCGCTCTATATTTGATAAAAAACAGTGAAAACTTACGCAAACGTTTGTCTTTACAGTAACAAACGTTTGCGTAGGTTTCAAGGCTCCAGGGCATAGAATTATGCATAATCTTTCCATTAAATTTTAGTTAGTTTCGGACATATTAACAGAAAAAACCAACAAATTTTTATGCGAAAACTAACCTGTCTGCTACTTTTATTATTGCCTATACAGCTTTTAGCGCAACAATTTGATGCTGTAAAAGCACTGGTTAAAAGGCGCGCTCCGTGGTTAAGCAACCATATCGTTTTTGAACCCTTAAAAAACACCAGTTCAGAAATAGTTGAACTGCAAACCATCAAGAATAAACTGGTTATCCATGCTTCAGGAGCCAATGCGGCAGCTGTTGGTATAAACTGGTATTTAAAATATTACTGCCATCGCTCTATTTCTCACATGGGTGATAACATGTCGCCCGTGTTTCCTATTCCTAATGTTAACAAAAAAGTAACCGTACAAGCTGCGGCCAAGTATCGTTATGCGTTAAATTACTGCACCTATAATTACACAATGAGCTTTTATAGCTGGCCCGACTGGGAACGGGAGCTTGACTGGATGGCGTTAAATGGTGTTAATACAATGCTTACTGTTGAAGGGATGGAAGCGGTATGGCAAAACACGCTGAGGAAAATAGGATACACTGAAAATGAAATTAACAGTTTCATTGTTGGGCCTGCTTATACCGCATGGTGGCTGATGGGAAATATTGAAGGCTGGGGAGGTCCCATGCCTCAAAGCCAGATAGACAACAGGAAGCTGATTCAACAGAAAATGATGAAGCGGATGCAGGAGTTGGGTATACAACCTGTGTTGCAAGGTTTTTACGGCATGGTGCCAAGCTCATTAAAAAACAAAAGTAAAGCACATATCATTGATCAGGGTACCTGGGGTGCTTTTAAAAGACCTGATATACTTGACCCCACTGATCCTGAGTTTAGCCGCATTGCCGGCATCTACTATAGCGAAATTCAAAAATTATACGGTAAGAACATCCATTTTTTTGCCGGCGACCCTTTTCATGAAGGTGGTAAAACGGAAGGAGTGGATTTGAAAAAAGCAGGTACCGCCATACAGGCTTCTATGCAAAATTACTATCCAGCTTCAACATGGGTATTGCAGGGCTGGCAGGATAATCCCAAACAGGCCATGCTTGATGGTCTCGATAAATCAAAAGTATTGGTACAGGAACTTTTTGGTGAGTTTACCAATAACTGGGAAAAGCGTAAGGCTTATGATAATACACCATTTATATGGTGCAGCGTTAACAATTTTGGCGAACGGCCTGGCGTATATGGAAAACTGCAGCGCTTTGCCGATGAGGTATACCGTGCCCGTAAAAGCACTTACAGCAATTATCTTAAAGGTGTGGGGATTATGCCTGAAGGCATCAATAACAACCCTCCTGATTATGACCTGATGCTTGAACTGGGCTGGCGCCAGGAACATGTAGACACCCGCAGTTGGATCGATAAATACGCTCTATATCGTTATGGTAAAAGCAATGGGCATGCAAGTAATGCCTGGCAGGGATTTTTACAAACCATTTATCAAAGCCTTCCCGGTTATCAGGAAGGGGCTGGCGAATCCATTTTTTGCGCAAGGCCCGCACTTAAAGTTAAATCAATTTCCAGTTGGGGTACGCTCACCCGGAATTATGACACAGTTGCTTTTGCAAATGCGGTAAAAGAATTTGCAAAAGCGGCGCCTGCTCTTAAAAATTCGGCTACTTATAAAATAGACCTCATCAATATGGTGCGGCAACTGCTGGCTAATAAAGGCACGCTCACATTTAATGAAATGGTAACCGCTTATAACAGCAAGAATCTGCAAACATTTAACGCAGCCAGCGCAAAATTCCTGCATATGATAAGGCTGACAGATGATCTCTTAAATACCGATCAGTATTTCAGGCTCAACACCTATCTCAAACAAGCTATAGATAACGGCAATACCGCAGAAGAAAAAGCAAACAATTTAAAAAACGAATTAATGCAAATTACCTATTGGGGTGAAAATGTGCGTACCGAAGACAATCTGCATGAGTATGCTTATAAAGAGTGGGCCGGTCTGATGGATAGCTATTACTTGCCTCGCTGGGAGAGTTATTTTGATTATCTGCGCAGCAATCTGCAAGGTAAAAACGTTCAGGAACCTGATTACTTTTCCTGGGAACGAAAATGGGTGGACGACAACCAAAAGCTAAATCCCGAAAAGCCTCAAAGGCCTTTACTGGAAGTGGTTGATGAAATTTTATCGATGTAAAACATCTCCTTTTTTAAACACGCTTTTTAAAACTAACGTCAGCTATCCGCCAAATGAAAAAAACGTTAACAGGTATTTTATTGTTTTTTATTGCATTTTCCCCTTTATATGCCCAAAAGAAAATAGGAACGGAAACACCCGAACAAAAAGCCAAACGTATGTCCTGGTGGACTAATGATCGCTTTGGTATGTTTATTCATTGGGGACTTTATTCGCAGGCGGCAAGGCATGAATGGGTAAAAAGATGGGAGCGCATGACGGATGCGCAATACCAGCGTTATTTTGATGAGTTTAATCCAGATTTGTTTAATCCCAAAGAGTGGGCAAAGAAAGCTAAGGCGGCCGGGATGAAATATGCTGTGCTTACCACTAAACATCATGAAGGGTTTTGCCTGTTTGATTCAAAATATACTGACTACAAGGCTACTAAAACCGCTGCTAAAAGAGACCTTGTAAAGGACTTTGTTGATGCATTTAGAGCCGAGGGTATAAAAATAGGTTTTTATTATTCACTGTTGGATTGGCATCACCCCGACTTTACCGTTGATGTTTTACACCCATTGCAACCGGCAAGCGAAAAGGACGAGGATTATGATAAGCTGAACAAAGGGCGTGATATGGCCAGGTACCGTACCTATATGCACAACCAGATTAAAGAACTGCTTACCAATTACGGCAAAATTGATATGCTATGGCTCGATTTTTCGTACCCTGATAATGGCAAACATGGAAAAGGGGCCAAAGACTGGGGATCTGTTGAACTCGTTAAAGAAATAAGAAAACTACAGCCCAATATTATAATTGATAACCGCCTCGATTTAAATGAATACCAGGACGGTTGGGATTACCTGACACCCGAACAGGTAAATTTATCGGAATGGGTCAAAAAAACGATTACAAAACTTATTGGGAAACCTGCCAAACATTTTCTGGTTCCTGGGGATATTTTCGGGATGAAAACAGCTGGAAAAGCACCACGCAATTAATTACGATGTTGATAGAGGCCGTAAGTAAAAGAGGCAACCTGTTGCTTAACGTGGGCCCTACTGCACGCGGTTTATTTGATAAACGTGCTAACGAAAGGCTGGATGGAATAGCTGCCTGGATGAAATATAACAGCCGCTCCATTTACGGATGTACCGAAGCTCCGGAAACCTTTGTAGCCCCGGAGCACACCCTGCTTACCTATAATGCAAATACCCGGCGCTTATATGTGCATTTGTTAGCATATCCCGGCAAAACACTTACTTTACCAGGCTACAAGGATAAAGTAAAATACGTTCAGTTTTTACATGACGCGTCGGAGATACAACAGGATAGCAAATCAAAAGACACAGGTAACGACCTGATATTAAACCTACCAGAAACCAAGCCCGATAGTGAGATACCGGTAATTGAATTGGTTTTAAATTAATGTTTGCTCATCTACTATGAAAGCAAAACTATCAATGTATTATACCATCATGATCCGAAAACTTTTACCTTGCCTGTTTATTTTAGGATGCAGCCAGGCCGCATTGGCACAAAACGAGCATAAAATGTCAGATACGTACCAGCTTCCTAAAGATTCCCTGGTACGGCAAAAACTTGCCCGCTGGCAAGACCAAAAGTTTGGTTTATTTATGCACTGGGGGACATACAGCCAATGGGGTGTGGCCGAAAGCTGGACTATTTGCCCTGATGACTGGGTTACGCGTACCGGCCCCTATAGCGATGATTATTTCACTTATAAAAAAGCATACGAAAACCTCCAAACCACTTTCAACCCCGTCAATTTCAACCCCGAAAAATGGGTTAAAGCGGCCAAGGCTGCGGGGATGAATTATGTGGTATTTACTACTAAACATCACGATGGCTTTAGCATGTTTGATACTAAACAAACAGATTATAAAATTACCGACCCTAAAACTCCGTTTTCGAAAAATCCGCGAAGCAACGTAACCAAAGAAATATTCAATGCCTTCCGTAAAGACAATTTTATGATAGGGGCATATTTTTCCAAACCCGACTGGCATAATGAAAATTATTGGTGGCCTTACTTTCCTCCTAAAGATCATAATGTTAACTACGATCCGCAACGATATCCTGAGCGCTGGCAAAAATTTAAAGATTTTACCTACAACCAAATTGAAGAATTAATGACCGGTTATGGTAAAATAGATATTTTATGGCTCGATGGCGGCTGGGTAAGGCCATCTGTTACAAAGGACAACGACCCGCAACACTATAACCAGGATATTGACATGGCCCGGATAGCAAAAATGAGCCGCAGCTATCAGCCGGGTTTGATTATGGTAGACAGGACAGTGACCGGCGAATTTGAAAACTATACCACGCCCGAACAGGAAGTACCGGACAAGCCCTTATCCTACCCATGGGAAACCTGTATGACTATTGGCAAATACTGGAGTTATGTTCCTGATGACGAATTTAAGCCCAGCCGTCAATTGGTACAAACGCTGATAAAAATAGTTTCAAGGGGAGGTAACCTCTTGCTTAATATAGCCCCCGACCGGATGGCGACTGGAATCTGATTACCTATCAAAGGTTACAGGACATTGCGAATTGGATGAAGATTAACGGAAAAGGAATTTACGCTTCCGAACCTGTTATACCTTATTCTGTTGGGAACATATATTTTACAAGGTCAAAAACAAAAAACACATTATATGCCTTCTGGCTATCAGAAAAAGATAATGTAACCCTTCCGGCCGAGGTAAGTTTCCCTGTAAACAATATTAAACGGATTAAAAAAGTAAGCCTGTTGGGCAACTCTGAAAAGTTAAAATGGGCCTATCAAAATGGGCAGTTAAGTATTCAAATTCCCAAATCTTTACAAAAGAGCAGCAAATTAAAGTATAGTGACACTTTTGAATTGGAATATTAAAGAGTATACAAACAACAAGCCTATCAACCTCTGCCTTATAAATTCAAAAAAACGAGGCGGTATGATGAGCCCCGCTTTTTTTGAATTTTTCAGATACTAAGCGATATATAGTGTTGGGTTGGATTTACTCTATTAACAAAGAGGGGTTAACAGGGTTAACACAATTCCGGGCCAACATTCACATATGTAGTTAACAATCAAATTATTGCGTGTAATTTCTAAAAAATATAT
The DNA here is from genome assembly GCF_050859465.1 of Mucilaginibacter sp. P25. Taxonomy (NCBI): domain Bacteria; kingdom Pseudomonadati; phylum Bacteroidota; class Sphingobacteriia; order Sphingobacteriales; family Sphingobacteriaceae; genus Mucilaginibacter; species Mucilaginibacter sp. P25. Next base: position 6,167,933 of record NZ_CP193937.1, read on the forward strand.
AAACCCCTTTTTGTATAAATATTACCCGCTAATGCTTTATGCAAATCGAGATTGGGACTTTTATAACCTTATCCTATACATTGGTACGCCCTCTATGAGACACCATACTGGAATCAAATACCGCATGATAGAAAACCGGTGTTAACGACGCTTCACTGATGCGATCATCAATTATTTTAAAAAGTATTTCGGCCGCTTTTATGCCCTGCTTTTGGGGGAATTGTTCAATGGATGCCATTGGGGCACTATCCATAAAACTCCAAATAGGAGAATTTGCAAAACTGACAAAGCTAATATCGTGATTGGGAGCCAAATTATAGTTCTTCAACAACTTAATTGCATCGCGTGCCACGTAATCGTTAAAAGTGATAATAGCTGTAGGTTTATCAGCTAAAGATAATAGCCGCCGCATAGCATAAGTATTTTGCGCCGACGACAGATCCGAAGAGACTATCAGGTCAGTATTTACTGCTATCTGATATTTATCAAGCCCCTGCTTATAAGCATCCAGGCGCTCTTTACTTGCGGCCAGTTGCGATGGACCATTAATTAACCCAATACTACGATGCCCTTTTTCTATTAAACAATCAATGGCTTGTAACATTCCCGATTGGAGATTACAAGCCGAGTAATGAATATCTTCCATGCCGGGAATACGGTCAAAAAACACAACAGGAATGTTATATTTTTTCAATTGCTCAAACACTTCATAATTCGTGGTATTTTTGCTTATCGAAATGATAATGCCGTCTAACCGATGGGTTTTCATTGTTTCCAGGATACGTTTTTCCTTATCGGGGTTTTCTAACGATTGCCCAATAAAAACGTTATAATTTCTTTTGCTGGCGTAATCTTCTATCCCACTAAGGGCCGAAGAAAAAAACGCGTCAGAAAAATCCGGAACAATTACACCAATAGTTAATGTTTTTCGTTGTTTAAAAAATACAGCTGTTTGATTTCGCTCATAATTTAGTTCGCTTGCTACCTTATTAACCCGCATGGTAGTTACAAGGCCAATGCTGGGATGACCATGAAGAGCACGCGACACTGTTGAAGGGCTTACTTTTAAGCGTTTAGCTATCTCTTTAATTGTGGGAATCTTTTCCATTTTGTAATCAAGATTAAAAACAATGGGTATTGATTATTGATATGCCCCTTTACTTATCTGCTTATTTACGATACGCGTATTACCATCAAAATCAACCGTACCGTTAACGCCATCAGATATCACCTGCCCGCTATTTTTTGCTACTGACGATGATTGCAGGTGAAAATCAAGGCCGGATGTATTGACAAATAAAGGATCGGTGCCATATGTTGAACTGGCGTCTCCACCGCAGGCTGCCTTCCATAAGTTATAGTCGGTATAGGCCACGCCGTTCCAGGTCCACTGCGCGGGGCCTGTGGTGTAATACAGGTTATAATCTATGATATTACCCGATCCCCGGTTGGTATATTTATGAATAAACATATCTGATGCCCCGCCATAAATGATGTTATTTTTTATTACGTTATTGGTGCAATCTTCCCTGATACTTATCTCCCCTTCTATTTCGCCAAAGGCACCTAATGCCTGGTTGTTATTATACAAGGTATTGTTTACTATAGCCGAGTTGCTTGTACCACCGCCTGTGTAATTTAAATACCCACCCATATAGATCCCGGAGCACCAACAGTTAAATACCAGGTTATTCCTTATGGTAACATGATCGGTGGGGAAGCCATTGGTTTCGCTCACAACACCAATCCCCCTGTCTGTAACGGACACTTTGTTTTTTTCCACTACCACATTCCTGCCGCCGTCTACATAAATACCTATGGCGCCATGTCCACCAAGCGGTCCTCTTTTGCTTTCAATGTTATAGAGGGTGTTGCCGCTGATAACACCATTACGGGCATAGTTAAGCGTTGGATCGCTATTTGCGGCATAGCCTCCTGCTGCATCTATCCCAATATTTTGAGCATTATAAATGGTATTATTGGTGATGGTAAAACCGTCAACATAGCCATTGATGGTTAAATTTTCGCCGTACCCGGTTTTACAATCATGGATTGTGTTCCCGGTAACGGTAATATTAGTTACGGGATCGGTAGTATTCCCGATGATCAGTATAGCATTTCCACCTCCATTGAGCGGTAGCTGAGTATAATCAATACCGTATACCGTATTGTTTTTTATAATAATGTAGTCGGATCCACCTTCAACCATAATGGCTTTGGGATCGCCGGTTGCGGTTTTAAGATTGCGTATTTCAAAGCCATCTACAACTATATACTTTGCCTTATCAATGGTTACCAGGGCTTCCCTCCCATTAACACTAAAAGCACTACCGTCAATTATAGGTGTTTCCCCACGGTAAGCTTTCAACGTGATATACTTATCCATTACGCCAGATTTGGGAAATACAACCTTTTCGCTATATACTCCACCCCTTACCATTACGGTATCGCCGGGAATGGTATGGGAAAGCGCGTTATTGATAGTTTGAAAAGGCGCGTCAATTGTTCCTTTATTTGACTCTAACCCGTTGGCAGCTACATAATAAACATGAGTGCTCCCGGTAATTGTGACATTACCGCCGGGATCGTTCTTTTTACTGCAACCAAATGCCTGTATAGCAAAACCAAGCATTAAAAAAACATAGACATTACATTTCATAAGCATACTTTTTTAATTAAACATGTTACTGCTGTGCGCCTTTACTTATCTTATTATTTACAATGCGTGTATTTCCGTCAATATCTGTAGTGCCATTTATATCGGCAGAAATTACATTTCCGGTATTTTTTGCAGGAGAGGCCGATTGTATATGGAGATCAGGCGATGATGTACTCAACAAAAGAGGGTCCTGCCCGTTTGTTGAACCGGCATCATTGCCACTGAATGCTTTCCAGGCGCTAAAATCGGTATATGGAGCACCGTTAGTACTGTTCCAAATCCATTGCGGAGTGCCAGTAGTATAGTATAAATTATTGTCGATAATGTTATTGCTGCCTGTTGTGGTATACTTATGAATAAATACATCAACGGGCCTTGCATAAACTATGTTATTTTTGATCACGTTATCGTCGCAGTGCTCCGTAAGCCTGATCTCCCCTTCAATTTCGCCAAAAGCGCCCAGTACACGGTTATTCTGATATAAGGTATTGTTTACTATGTAACAGTTTTTAGTTCCGCCGGATGTGTAGTTCAGATAGTCGCCCATGTATATACCTGTGCGATAGCAGTTATATACAAAATTATTTCGCACGATGGTGGTTTTGGTTGCATACACGTTGCTTTCACTTACCAGTCCTATCCCCCGGTCGCTGTTGTATACTGTGTTTCTTTCGATAATGGTATTAGCACCGCCGCAAACATAAATGGAGATAGCACCGTACCTGTCGGGGCCCCAGGTTTCCGGCGTCCTGGTCATGGTATTATCGTGAAAAATGTTATCACCTATCACGCCATTGCGGGCATAGTTGGTTGCTACGTCCCCTTTGGGGTTTAAACCATCACCACCGGCAACAATTATCCCGATGTTTTCTGTATCATATACTTTATTATGGCTAAAAACAAAGCCGTCAATATTACCGGCCAGCGTTACATTTTCACTTGTACCGGTCTGCGTATCATGTACAGTACAATGCGTAATAACCAGGTTAGTAATGGCAGTAGTTCCGTTACCAATTGCCAGTATAGCGTGTCCGCTTCGCCAGTCGTTCAGGGATGCGTTGTTCTTTATGTTATAAATGTTGCAGTTTTTGATAGTGATATCGTGCGAATTGCCATTGATGGCGATCCCTTCAGGATCGGTATTAAAAGTTGAGCTCGTGAAATTACAGATATCAAAGCCATCCAATGTTATATATCTTACATTGCTCAGTGTAACCAGCGGCACCCAGCCCGAAACTATTATTTTACTTCCGTCTATCACCGGCTTTTCGCCGGGGTAAGCCTTCAATGTGATCAACTTATCCATTGCCCCCGATTTAGGAAACACAACCTTATCATAATAGCTTCCACCTCTGACCATAACGGTATCACCGGGCAAGGCATGATCTAAGGCGGCATTGATGGACTGGAAAGGGGCATTGATTTTGCCCGAATTAGCATCAGAGCCGTTAACTGATACATAGTAGATATGTGTATTACCGGTTGAGACTATTACGTCATTACCTACCGTTTTTTTGCTGCAAGCCATTGCCTGAATGGCAAAAACATGTATTAAAAAGATATTTATATAATGTTTCATTAAATTTATTCTAAGAAAAATTGGCGTAGCCATTGTTTGACATGCATTAAGTTTATTCGCACTTAAAACCGCGCAGTACCTGCCCGTAGCAGAAACGTGTTTCTGCTACGGAGTACCCCTTAAATAAACCCAAACAATTATTAACTACTACTCATATTTATCCCGGACAACAAGGATATGTCTGGGTTGAAAAATAAACTGTGATAGTATTTTTAAAAAGGATCGTAATTATTCCGAAACTATTTTTCTTATCCGATTGTTGTTTTTATCCAAAACATACACGGTTCCATTCTTATCAACAGCAACACCGGTTGGCGCGCTGAAAAGCGCAGATCCTCCTATTGCGTCAGCATAACCTGCCGTACCGCTGCCGGCAAAGGTGCTCACATCAAAAGTATTAGCTTGTATAAAGCGGATACTTTGGTCGGGGTTGTAGCTTCCGCCGTCCCAGGTTCCATTGCCTGCCACATAAATATTGCTGCTATTGTCAACCGCGATGCCCCATGGATAAGCGAATTTTGCAGTTGCAGCCGCTCCGTTTAAATAACCCGAAACCCCAAGCTGCCCTGCAATGATACTGCCCTTCCAGTCGCCGGCATTAAATTTTCTGATAACCTGGTCACCATTAACCGATACGTATAAGTTGCCGGCTTTGTCAAATTTGATTCCAGCGGGATAGTTAAGACCGGATATCACCTGTTTGGTAGTCCATTGAGCTGATACCTGGTAGATGTTTCCGGGGCTGGAGCAGCTGGAGTAATAAATATAACCTGTGGTCCTGTCAACAGCAATGCTCCATGGCGATTGGTTTCCCCAAGCCCAGGTAGTTGCAGTACCATCGGGGCTTATTTTACGAATATCATAATTTCCCGGATCAACGGAATATACATTTCCCTGGGCATCAACGGCAACATCGTAAGGTAGGGAGAAATTTGCCGCGCCCCCTTTACCATCCGCGTAACCCGAAACCTGGGGATTACCGGCGAGTGTAGATACATTACCTGCCGTATCAATTTTCCTGATGCAGTGATTTCCGGGATCGGCAACATAAACATTCAGGTTGTCATCAACAGTCACCCCGCAGCTTCTGTACCAGCTTTGCCCGCTAAAATCAAACATAGCATCTGTTCCTTTACCGTTTGCAAAGCCTGCTTTACCTGATCCTGCCAGGGTGGTGACAGTCCTGGTATATTGGTATGTAAAATTATCGGTGCTTGTTGCGGTTCCTTTTCCAATAGTTACAACTATGGGCCCGGAACCTGCTTTCTTAGGCACCACTACCATCATTTGTTTGGTGTTGGCACCAATGACCTTCAGTTTGAACCCATTCAGGGTAACCGAAATTTGCGAGGTATCTGTTGAAAAGTTGGTACCGGAGATCAATACTTCGGTACCACCGCTACCTTGTGCTGGGATAAATGTACTAATACTGATAGGTGATGCAGGATCATGTGCAGGAACTTTTTCTTTTTTACAGCTTACAAAAGCTATCATTATAAAAAGCGCCCCGGCAAGCAGGTATTGATTGATGCCTTTTGCCAATATATTTATGAATGTTTTCATTTGAATAATTACGGTTTAATTATTTATTTCCAGACCTTTTAAACCCTGTCGGGTCAATAAGAGTCATCATTACCAACCAGGGTTTTGTACCAATGCCCTGTCATGGTCCAATTGGTACTGGGATATTGGGAATAGGTACATTTTATTGTTCCATACCCTTTTTTGAAAAAGCGTTTTGTTGTAAAGCCCGGTAAATGCAAATCCCAGGCCTTGATCGTCAGTGTTGACATTAAGGCCATAAATAGTCTGATTTTCATCGGCACCCAGTAACAGCCTTCTTACAAGGGTAAAGTATCGGTCGCTTTCAAAACAAAGCTCTACCTGGCGTTCCCTTAAAATATATTTCCGCATTAAATCCTTGTTTCCAACAGCTCCCGGATAAACTGTCTCTATGCCAGGCAAGCCTGCCCTTGTCCTGATCTGATCAAGATAAAGCACGACATTGGGGTTCGAAGGATCATATTCATTCAGGGCTTCTACATAATCCAATAATATCTCGGCATACCTGATCAATATAAACGGCCTGTAGTTGGTGGCATCCATCCTTATGTTATCGGCAGGACTTACATTTTTTAATACATCATATCCGGTAATATTATTACTTGCGCCGCTGGCTTTTGCACCGGCTTTACCGTTATAATAAAATTCAACCCGGCCTGTGCCGTCAATATTCGCTGCAGATGAATAATAGTTTTTATCATCAACAGTTGGCGCAGGCAATACCGGTCGGCCATTATACTGGATATAGGCATAAAACCGCGGTTCGCGATTAGCATACATGTTCCATTGCCCTTTGCTGTGCTCCCAATATTTTGCGCCATTACTTTGAGCAAAACTTGTAGCTGTATATCCCGAAAGCGGATCATCAATGGTGCGGCCATTATTCATATAAAACGCATCCACAACATTCTGGGTGGCATTGTACATGCTATATCCTCCCGGCCCCGGCGACACACATTTGGTATATCCCCAATAATTCCAGGAGTTTCTTGAAAATATGATCTCACTGTTCCAGTTTGTTAAGAAAAGGTCCCTGACAGACAGATAAGGATCAAACTGGGTTCCGCCATTATCCAGATTTGTAAATAACTTGTACGAACCAAGATCAATTACAACCTTGGCTGCATCGGCAGCTATTTTCCATTTGCCGGCGTCAAATACTGTGGGTGCCAGCGGGGTGCCATCCTGGTTTTTAAAAGAAGCAAATGATGGATTACCATTCCATAAGGGGCTTGCCGACAGTAAGGCCAGCTGAGCTTTTACAGCAAGGCAGGCACCTTTTGTTGGCCGACCGTAATTGCTGGTTGAAGGCCATTGCGCCGGTAAACCCGAAGCGGCCTGATCCATCAGTTGGTTAACATAATCCTTGCATTCGTCAAAAGACGCTCTCGGGTACTTATTGAAGTCATCATTTAAGCTTAACGTTTCCGTTACTTTCACCACCGGACCATATTGCTTTATTAACTGCCAGTAAAACCACCCGCGCAAAAACCTTGCTTCGGCTTTATATTGATTTTTTAGGCTGACACTTAGTTGGGTAGCAGGAACCTTATCAATATTGGCTTCAAAAATGAAAGACGACCGGATTCCGGTATAGTAGTTATCCCAGTAATCAAAATAGGCGTTTACCGGGCTCCAGTTACCCACAACCATTTGCCTTACATTGGTACCGGGGATGGATACCGACGACTCGTCACTTGCCCCCATCGCGCTGTAATCTCCCCCATCGGTTTGTTTGATATAACCATATATATTATATAAATACGATTCGGCATTAGCCCTGGTGCTCCAGATCAGATCTGATGTTAACAGGTTATCCGGTTTTTTATTAAGGTAATTACAGGACGATAAACAGGCACCCAGGAAACATATCCCAACTACCATTATTAGTATGTTTTTTTCATTTGGCACACTTTAAATTCTTTTGAAACTGATTTAAATTCACGATTTCTATAACGCAACCCTTAATCCTAAGGCAAGTATTCGTACCGGTGGATAGCCTGCGCCGTTAGAGCCAAGCTCCGGGTCCCAAAGTTTGAATTTGGAGAATGTTAACAGGTTTTGCCCAGTTAAATAAAGGTAAACTGAGTTAATACCAGCCTTTGTAAAGGACAGCGGCTTAAGTGTGTACCCCAATGTTGCCTGTTTTAAACGAACAAAACTTGCGTCTTTTGACCACCATGTACTTGGCTGGTAATTATTACTGTTTTGATTAGCAATGCCCAAACGCGGATAGTAAACATTCTGATTCGGGTTATCAACTGTCCACCTGTTCTCAAGAATTGCAAGCATACCCGATGGATAAGTGCCCATGCCTGTAAATGGCACAATACCCGCGCCCTCTGCGCCTGCACCGGTTATAGAAGAACCGTTTGCCATGATAATTACATTACCGGTTCCCTGGAAGAAAAGAGAAAGATCGAACTTTTTATAGCCAACCGTAAAGCCTGCGCCATACAATATGGTAGGAATGTCGGATTTGCCTGTATAAACCTTGTCATAGCTGTTGATCACTCCATCGCCATTTACATCTTTGTACTTGATATCGCCGGGCCTTAACACAGCGCCAAACTGGGTAGGGCTTTTATCAACATCTTCCTGTGAGGTAAATAGCCCTTCTGCAACGTACATCAGGTTATCGCCATATTTGCGACCGGTGGCTTGTTGATAAGCATACAACTGTTTCGGTTCGTCCTGCTGTACAATTTTATTATTGTTATAAGTAAAATTGCCATACAGGCGCAAGCCCACCTTGCCGATATTGTCATTATACTCAATGTTACCCTCAATACCGTGGTTATTCATTTCGCCCAAATTGGCAAATACAACCCCGCTTACACCCAGTATCCCTGATAATGAGCTTCGCTGAACTAAAATATTTGTCCGTCTCTCTTTATAGGCATCAATAGTGATATTCAGTTTATTGAACAGCCCTATTTCCAGGCCAATATTATCTTTCCTGGCTTTTTCCCATGTCAGGTTCTCAACACCTATAACAGTTTCTTTAGTGCCTCCATATACAGTTCCGTTAAGGCCCAAGCCCACGGAGCCGCCACTGCCATATTGGTTGATATATGGGAACCTGGTGATTTGGTAGTGAGAGCCAATTTGGTCGTTACCTACAAGGCCATGAGAACCTCTTATTTTAAGCAGATTAAACGTTTTTGAAAAATCCTTAAAAAAAGGCTCCCTTGAAATTACCCAACCCGCAGAAACAGCCGGGAAAAAGCCAAATTTTTTGCCAGGCTCAAAGTTTTCTGAACCGGTATAGCCTGCATCAAATTCAAGCAAATACCTATCGGCATATGTATAGGTTGTTCTGCCGGCCAAACTCTGATTGTTATAAGGAATAGAGTTTATAACACTACCCGCTGTGCTCTGGACCCTTGACCTCATATTGTACAAAAGAAGCGCGCCAATATGGTGTTTGCCGAAAGACTGATCATAATTAATATTGCTTTCCAGGTACATGGTTTTTTCGGCAGATGAATACTGGGTATAACCCAAAAACTGGCTTCCATACCTCGACTGGCCAAATACAAGGTTACCCTGCGAGTCTCTTGATGAGGCTAAAAAAAGATCATTTGTCCCTGTTCTGCCATTGTCATTTTCGCTGTACGAATCAAACGAAAACCGAGCCATGGCGCTTAGTCCGTTGGTTATAGCATCCAGTTTCTGGTTAATGGAAAAAACAGACTGGATAGTAGGGCGAAACTCGCTGTTATAACCGGAATTTTGAATATCATTTACCGGGTTAGATCCGCCGTTATTATACGGACCGGCCCATTTGCCATCGGGGTATCTTATCGGGAACGCGTTGGGTGGGGTTAAGTATGATTCATACCAGATGGTTCCTGCCGAGATGCCGGGATAGCGGCTGCTTACCAGCATCGCATCCAGGTTCATGGTCAATAAGGTAGTTTTCGTGATATCAATGTCAAGGTTTGACCTAAAATCGTAACGCTTAAAGTTAAGGTTGGGGTTGTAGCCGTTTTGTTTGGTTACTTTATAACTTCCTTCCTGATCATAAAAAGAAGCAGAAACATAATACCTTACCGTTGAGGCACCGCCGGTTACATTTAAGTTGGTATTATAGCCGGGTGCCCAATTCTTATATACAGATTTTATCCAGTTTACATTGGGATAAAGGTATGGGTCTAACCCGCTTGCCGTTTTCTGGATAGTTTCTTCAGAATATGCAGCAGGGTTACCATCATTTGTAGTTGCTTCGTTATGCAACCTCATCCATGAAACGGCATCCAGCATTTTAGGGGTCCTGGTAAGGCCCGACATGGATGTTTCTGTCTTAAAGGAAATTTTAGGTTTACCTGCAACACCTTTTTTAGTGGTAATGATCAAAACCCCGTTGGCACCTTTGGCCCCATATACGGCGGTTGACGATGCATCTTTTAACAGGGAAATGCTTTGAATATCTTCTGGATCGATGTTGTTGTAAGCTCCACCATAAGTACTGTTCACGTCATCCCGCTGCACGCCGTCTATAATAATAAGCGGGTTTGAGTTACCTGTAAAAGTGCCAATGCCCCTGATGGTAAATGACGCGTTATCATAACCCGGCTCCCCGCTTCTTTGCATTGATATAACCCCGGCTACCTTACCTGCCAATGCATTAGATAAGGAGCGGTTTGGAGTTGTTATATCGGCAACATTCACCGTTGTAACAGCCCCGGTTATGGTCAGCTTCTTTTGTTTACCATAGCCTACTACCACTACCTCATTTATACCCTTGGTATCGTCAAGTAACTGAACGGTCAGGAAAGATGTTGCTCCGGTAACCGTAACTTCTTTGGCAATGAAACCGGCAAATGAAATAACAAGGGTGCTGTTATCATTAGCTTCAATGGTAAACCGCCCCTCGCTATCAGTTATTACCCCCTTATCAGTCCCTTTGATACGTACACTCGCGCCGGGTAAAGTGACACCTTTTGAATCAGTAACAACACCTGAAACTTTGATAGTAGGTACTGCCTGAACGGAGGGCTTAACAGGCGCAGGCTTAGGTTTTATAATTATTGTTTTCTCTTCTATGCTATAGATAAACGGCTGATCCGAAAGTGCCAGTTTCAATACTTCTTCCAATTCTGTATTCCGTACATTGATACTAACCGGATTAGCGTCTTTAATCAGCTTTGAGTTATAAAAAAATCGTACCCGCTTTGCTCTCTTATTTCTTTAAGCACTTTTTCTAACGGAGCATTTTTTTCTGACAATGTAATTTTTTGTGCATAGCTTTTAGCACTCACCTGAAGTATTGTTGCTAATAACAATATGATCGATAATTTCATGATCAACAGTGCTTTATTTTTTATACGGGGGATTGTGTATAAACTTATTTCATAACATTTCATACATTTGAACTTGTTTTGGGTTTAATCTGTAATTGGACTACGAATTTAATTTCATGGCAAAGCCCTAACTTTCCGGCCGGAAGTGTTCCACCACTTCCGGCTTTCCTTTTAGGCTACCTTATGCTGGGTAATGATCACGGCATAATGATAACCCTCCTTCCTTCGATCCTGGTTTTTACGTTCCCTGTCTGTTCAATTATCTTCAATGCCTGCGCCAGGTCCTTTGAACGCGACACCATCCCTCCAAATCTTAAATTATCCACATTGCCCTGGTATTCTACCTCAACATTATACCAGCGGGCAAACTTGCTCATAATGCTTTTCAAATCTTCGTCGGTAAAAAGGAAATAACCATTTTTCCAAGCCACAACCTCTTCGGTGTTAACCGGTTGTACCGAAATTGTGTTATTTGCGTAATTGATATCAGATTGCTGACCTGGTTTCAGTAATTTGGATTGATTGGCCTTGAGCGCAGATACCTTAACCGAGCCTTCTAATAAAGTAGTTTTAACCGAAGTTTCGTCCGTATAAGAGCTGATATTGAAGTGTGTACCCAAAACCTCCACCATCTGCTGGTTACTGATAACCTGAAATGGTTTATGTGCATTTTTAGCAACTTCGAAGTAAGCTTCTCCTGCTAATTCAACCTTGCGTACTGCACTATCAAAATTTGTAGGATATTTGAGTGAAGATCCGGCATTTAACCAAACCTTAGTGCCATCGGCTAAATTAACCTGGTATTGCCCTCCCTTTGGGGTTTCAATAACATTGTATTCGGGCAAACCCGGAGCAGTGGCATGAGATGCAGAGTTTTCAACTGTGTAAACCAACTGACCATTTGCCGCCTTAGATACTTTTGTACCCGATTGTTTGGCCAGTTCGCCGGACGCGGCATCATCCAGGGTAATTTTTGAACCATCGGCTAAAGTTAGTAATGCTTTATTTCCTCCCGGGGCAATACTGTGCTTGTTTACGGGATAGATACTATTTTTTGCGATGAAATATGAGCTGTTATGCTTCATGTAAAAAACCAATGAAGCCGACGCGATCAGCAATGTTGTGATAGAGGCTGCCACAAACCACCTCCTCAGAAAAATCATTTTTTTAGGTGCAGATTCACGTTTTTTTATCTCCGATAGTATCTTGCTGTACAACTCGTTCTTTGTTACATTCTCATCGCCCATTTCAAGCTCATCCCATTGCAGCTTGTTTTTTGGAGTGTATCATAATAGCTTAGCAACCGGGCCTCCTCTTCGGGGGTAGCCTCGTTTGATAAGTATTTGTTTATTAAGTTTATCAGTGTTTCTTTTTTCATTTGGGTAGTTATTGTATGTAAGTAACCCTAAACAGGCCATACCCCCAAAGAATAATAAAATATTTCTACAGCATTAAGGAATCATGAAATTTTGGAGAGTAAAACCCGTAATAATATCTAAGGAAGGGATAAATACAACCAGATACAGGTAAAAAAGCTTAAAACCAACGCCCGCATAACATAATGGCGGCTATGCAAACAAAATCGCCCAATGTTTTACGTAAACGGTTCAGGGCTACAGTCAGTTGGTTTTCGACTGTTTTTGGCGCGATACCCAGCCGTTCGGCAATTTCTTTGGTTGATAAGTGTTCTTTGCGGCTCATAATAAAAATCTGGCGGCATTTTTCAGGTAACTCAGCAACACCTTGTTCCAGCAAACGGTTAATTTCTTTTTCAGACAGGAGCTCCTCGCCGCCGTTATTGCTAAAAAGCTCCTCCAGCCTGTTAAAAAGATCCGCTCTTACTTTACCCGAACGGATAACATTAAACACCTGGTAACGAACAGATGTATATAAATAGGCATTTAACGAAGTGAGTTTGAGATTGGCCCGTTTCATCCACAGGTTTACCAATACTTCCTGGGTTACATCTTCAGCTACCTGGCGATCTCTGATGATGTTATATGCTGAAAGATAAAGCTTTGACCAATATTTATTATAAATACGTTCAAACGCCCCAAGGTCATTTTCCCTGATCAATGCTATAAGATCCTCATCCGTCATCAGCTGAATTTCCAGGCTATTCATTCTGCATTATAAAATTTATAATTGGCATCATCCAAAGAATGTACTTATTATCGATTATTGATTTTAACTTTTTAAAATTAAAAAAGCTATTTCTTAAGGGCTTGGTGTAAGCCATTTATATTAAGCTTTTCAAAATAATCAGAAGGTATAAATAAAGTCAAAAAAAAACTGAAAATGAAAGCGGGCAAACAATAAATATAAATTATTAAAACGTTTTTTTTGTGATTTATAAGCTATTCAGTCGATCCTGCGCGACCTGAAGTGTTTCGGCAGCAGTCTTATTTTTCAACTCTCCAATGTCAAAACCTTCCAATATATTTTTTAGCTGAAGTAATTTATCCTGCTGGTTATTTTTTATAAACCGTTCCTTTAAAATATTAATTTTTTCAAAATCCTGGATGCCCTCGATCAATCGTTCCAGGCGAACAGAGGACCGTGGACCGGGATAAACCAGGTAAGCATCGCCCGATGACCATGCCCCAAATCGTGTATCACGTAAAGGATCTTTGGTCCAGCAATTGTAAGCCCATCTCAAATACCCGTCATATCCTTTATATGCGGCATGCCATGCCAGCCAAACACACTCGGCCGGGGCCGAAAAACTGAAGGTATTGGGATACCCTTCTGTGCAGCAGGTATAATAGGTGGTATTTAAACCCGATTCCCTGCGCAAACGAATTGTTGCTTGATCCATTAACTGGTTTGACGCCACACTATAATCAAACAAATCTTTTTCAATTTCCGGATGATAATTGCCCGCTAACGAAATCTTAAAATTTTTATCAGCGCTTTTTATTAACGCTATAGCTTTTTGCATATCGGCCATGGATCTTTCGTCCATAGCTATAGTGGTTTTATTAAACCATCCTTTTTCTTTAAGATGGCGGGCAAAATCCATCAGCATTGGGCGCCAATGTGCCTCGTACTCTGCCGAGCCGGGTTTAGCCACGATCATCGTGTCTTTTCTCAGGGCTTCGTCATAGTAGTAAAACTTTAGATTCCAGGGAATCATACTATAGCAGTTGATTAACTTATTAATCCCCAATGACATCATAAAAGACACCCACTTATCAAATACTGAATAATCGTACCCCCATGAGCCATTCTTATTTTTTGTCCATTTTATCATCGATCCGTAAATATCATAGGTTTGGCTATTCCACGGATCATGAATGAGTGTGGTAGTAATTGCTTTCTGCCCGGCATTTGCCAGCATTTTCATGTAAGGGCGCATTACATAAAAATGTTGCTTTGACCATGGCTTTACACCATACACCCGGGCCACCGAATAGGGATTTTGCCACAAGTCAAGGTGAAATTTCCAGTGCTCCGGTGCAGGCAAGGTATGATTAAGCACTTGTATAGCGTAATGTAAAATTAAAGGCGGTGCATTTTTCCCTTCAATTACCTTCACATTCCCCCTGTAAAGGCCTTCAATAGCAGTAGCCGGTACACTCACACTTAACCAAACCGGCCGGGTTGTATTTTTACCTGCCGGAAGCATTTTTACAGGGTCAATAACATCCTCAACAAGGCTGGAATCATGGCCGGGCAATATACCACAGCCACCGCCTTCGTTGTTTAACCCATCGGCCATCACATAACGTACAAAACTCGCGTTTATATTTTGTTCGGGGATTTCATGCCCTTTACCATCTTTAAGTTTACTCCATATAAAGCTTAGTTGTTTCAGATTCCGGGTTGTCCATATCAGGAATTGAGTATGCACTTTTTCTCCTTTCCAGGCTTTGGTTTTCCATTGAGCCTGTAAAGGAGATATGGCAGGAGCATTATGTTTATCATAACGTATATTGGCGGTAGCGAAACTTACATAAACTCCGGGTTTCAGCGAACTCCAGCTTGCCTGTTTTACAGGTTTGGGATCCGGAAGCTCCTGGTAAGTTTCATCAACTTTAACCTGTGCCAAAGCCACTGCACTATATAATAACATTATTAATATAAGTTTTATTCTCATAAAATCGTCGTTTTTCCGGGATCTACATTATCAATAATAAAAACAAAAAACTCTGTGCTATTACCTTGCAAATAACTTCAAACACATATAAATGCCGCATGGCTATGTTAAGCTTCAAGCTTTATTTCCCCAAAAAACTCCGGGTGGTGAAAGTCAGGGTCGTCGCATTCAATATTATGCCACGTTAAAAAGTGTGGCTCAGGTAGTTCATCGCCACATTTATAAAAATTAGCATGACATTGTTGTCCTTTTAATGATGTAAATGAATGATGATAAAACACATCCAACGGTAACATCAGGGTAAGCTCCCAGCTAATATCGCCATGCCCAATATTTGTTTGCTGTGTTAACCGCACCTGAGACTTTATAAGCCGTATTAGCTTTTCAGGTGATAACTCGCGATTTTCCCTGCCCCTTCCGAACCCAAGCGAACAAGTGCCGATACAGTTAAACCCGAAATTGTAATACTCCAGTTCGGTACCAAAGCCAATGAAAAACTCCACACAGCTATCCTGGTGAACAGGTTCATTAGGTTTGTAACAGGAAGCTTTTATCGCTTTTTCTTTTACGTAATATTTCAACATAAAACAATCGTTGCTGTAAGCTATCGCAAAATGAACATCGGGTTTGTAATCATAATCGGGCCATGGTACAATTCCAACAAGGTGCTTCTCCTGCTCGTCTAACAAAACAGACATGTGTTCAATAGGACTGCTTTTGTCCATATCTTCTAAAAATGCTACTGTAAGTTCCATTATTTAATTTCGGTTGTTATCTGTATGTACTTTTTTGCAGTGTTATGAATTATCTGATCAAAAACGTCGTAATTTTTTTCAAGCTTACTAAGCAGCTCGAACTGCGCCCTGGCTCGCTGTAAATTATGTTCGGGAGAGTGGATCTTGTAATAAACATCCCCTTCTATATAATCCGTCAGGAAACGCACACCCTGCATATAGGGTATTAATAAAACTCCCATCGAAAGCGATTTAACTTCTGTATCTGACAAAAAGCTACCGGCGTATTCAAAATACCCCGCTGCATAAGCTTTAAATAAGGGGATGTTTAGCTCTATTTTAGTAACATCCTGCTCATCCTCGGGCGCGGTATTGATGATAGTGCGGATGGCATCGCCAAAATCATATGCCACATAGCCTGGCATAACTGTATCCAGGTCAATTACACATTGTTCATGATCATTCATATCAAGCAATATGTTGTTGAATTTGGTATCGTTATGAATAATGCGCAGCGGCAATTTCCCTTCCTTTCCCAAATTCATGATAGTAGCCATCTGATCTGCTCTTTCAATTATAAACGACAACTCAGTCAAAACATCCTTAATCCTGTTCTTCGGATCGTCCAATACCGCTTTGTTTAAACGATCAAGCCTCATGGTGATGTTATGAAAGCCTGGTATGGTTTCGTAAAGTAATCCGCTATCAAGATCTGACAACAGTAACTGAAATTTCCCAAATGCTTTGCCGCCTTCATAAGCTTGCTGCTCGGTTAATACCATGTCATAACTCTTGGTATCCTTCAAAAAACAATACATTCTCCAGTAATTACCTGTTTCATCACAAAAAAAACACTGTTTGTCTTTAGCTGAAACTATTGTCAGTACTTCTTTATCGGGGTTTGAACCAGGAATGCCGGTCAATTTTTCTTTTAAATGATCTGTTACTAATTGTACATTTTTCATCAAAGCCGGAACGTTTTCAAACACGTGATGATTGATTCGCTGAAGCAAATACCCCGGCAAACCCGGGTTTGCATTTTTTAAATGAAATGTATCGTTTATGTGCCCGGACCCATACGGAATAATAGCTGCGACATTTCCTTCAATGCAAAAATTGGATACTATTTCAGAGATATTATATGACATTTATTTTTCGTTTATACGTTGAGATCAGCAAAATGTTTACGAACACATTAAATTAGCATAAACACCTTGATAAAAATATAATTATATTAGTGTGTTCGCACACATTTTGTTAATTTTTTGTTACTATTTTTTTCATGAGGATAATGCACCGGAAAAACCTTCGGGTTATATAAATGAAACAGATTAATCAGCGAGAACTTATCGGCGGATACCACGCTGAGCTGAGCCCCTCTGGTTGTGCACAAAAAATGTTATTAAAAAGTTTTTTGCGTACAAGGACACTAAGCCGCAAATGGGAAACTTAAAAGCATAGCGCCGTTGTGAGAGATCAAGTAATTTATTGTACCTTTTTTCTTAACCCATAAAAATTGGGCTTTGGCAGAAAAGGATTTGACTGGGGTTTGAACCGGATAACCGAACAATGGCGGATACAGACCTGTGAATGAAGGACAATTAGCTAAGGAGAGATCAGATATCTAAATAAACGGCATCCTCATCATCAACATAATAGTTCGCATTTTCCTTTGTAACGATATCAAGCGGAAGATACTTGATAATGGGTACTTCCTTTTTGAACACCAGGCTGTCGGTTAACTGGTAGATGCCCCAATAGCCCTGCCCTTTCGGGTTTTGATTGATCAGGAAACTGATTGTCCCTTTATTCAGAAAATACAGATTGGGAGGCAATAAATCATATCCTATTATTTTAATATGCTTTATATATCGCTGTTCCAGGTACTTCGCAATTTCATGAGCTTTAGATGTTGTCACGAAAATACTGCCTAAATCAGGGGTGCTGTCAATAATATCCCCCAGTTGTTTCATAAAAACAGCGGCATTTGACCTGTTTAACTCAACCCTCAGAATTTTGTACTGATGATCCAGGTTATTTTGAGCAAAATAATTGCGAAATCCCTGCTCTTTTTTTAAAAGGTGAGCGGCGTTGCTCGTCTCTTCATCAATGTGTGCAATTAAAATAGAGCAGGAATCGGGTTGCCCATAATGAATAAGCTTACCAGCCAAAAACCCGCTCTGATATGAATCCTGGCCTATATAACTTAAAGGCTCACATTCAGCAATTTGTGTATTAAACAACACAAATGGAATTTCGGCAACCTTCCATTTCTCGAAAAAAGGGAGGGTTTCCCGGTAAAATATAGGCGATAAAATTATGCCGTCGGGCTTATCAGTGGTTAATTTATTGGCCTTGCTTATAAATGAATCTACATCATATGGATCAAACACATATTGTTGTACAATAATGCCATATTGCTTCAAGTCTTTTTCTGCCTTTTCAATTCCGGCCTTAGGCGCGTGCCAATAGAAATCAATTTCATGATCGGGTATTAAGGCTGCTATTTGGTATATTTTATTGGATCCCAAAGCCCTTGCCATAAGATTGGGCTCATAATCCATCTCTTCAATAATTTTGAGCACTTTCTCTTCTACCTTTTTTGATACCCGCCCGCGCTTATGCAGTACTCTGTCAACCGTACCCGTCGAAACCTTCGCTTTTTCGGCAATGTCTTTAATGCGAACAATTTTATTCTTCATAATAAACTTTAGCGTAGAAAAGATAGCAAAAGTAATTTAATATAGTCCATCTCATCAATATCGACTATCATTTGATAGAAATTACTTTTAAAACAATTCCGCTATACTGAACTTATTTCAGCGTTGCACATGTCAAGCGCATTTCATACCGGCATCTTTATTATTTTTTAAGATATGGCACCAATGTTACCGCCAGCTTTTGATAACCAACCTCATTGGGGTGCAGGCCATCTCCGAAAAGTGATTCATCAATCTTCCCTTTATGGTTAAGCAATAGTTTGCCCGGATCAATAAAACGGACCTGGGTTTGAGCTGCCAGTTTAGCAATGGCTTTATTGAGCACCTTTATCCGGCTTTCCATCGCCCTCCTGGGCAGCAAACCCGACAAAAGAACCTCCGCTGTGGGCTGACGTTCCTTCACAGCCAGCACAAGCATTTTCAACCCTTCTGATATTTCCTGGTCACTGTAGGCAGACAAGTTATTGGTGCCTATCATAATCATCACTTTGTCAGCCTTAAACCCTTCTATTTCTTCATGGTATACACGCCATAGCACATTCTCTACCTGGTCCCAGCCAAAACCAAAATTTTTCACACCCAAAGGTTCGATATATTTATCCCACGAATCAGCTCCTCTTGCTAAAGGCGCCTTAGGCTCACCACCCCAGTAATTCAGGATCGAATTACCAAGAAATACAATCGTTGGCGAACTGGTTTTGATAAGCGTTAATATTTCATTATGCCTGTTTCGCCAGTCATAATACCCATCCCTGCTTTGTACTGCGGGCCGCGTGGTTGAATAGCGGCCAATTGGTTCATTAATTATAACACGGATTGCTTTCTCATATGCTGCGGCATACTGCTCCATTCCGATATCATTAGGATGTAAGCCATCAACTGTTGAGTTGATACCAAACCCGATTTCTTTGCCAGTCAATAAATAAATACCCTTTGTTCCGGCTGCAATCAACTTTGAATAAGCCAGGTCAAGCACTTTATTAACATGACCATAACCGGCATTTCTACCCGTATCCAATAGTCCGCCCGCGTTCCCCCCGCTGTGTTCAACAAGCAATATCGGCACCAATGGGTGCTTCTGCTTTAAAGTTTGTATCGCTGCAGATAAACGTGCTTCGATTTCCTGGTCAGAAAAACTTATCATATTAGGCATACAATCAAGCACATATACTTTCGCATCCACCTCTGCCATCAGATCAATAACTGATTTCTCAAGCAATCCGGAGCCGGAAAAACCAAGATTAATCAACGGGCGATCCAGCGCGCGCTGCAAAATGGAGGTCCATGCTAAACCTGGCCTTGAAGCACAGGCCCCCTGCGCAATGGATGTTCCGTATACAAGCACCGGCTTTTCTTTGGATAAAGGCATAAAATTAAATGCACTACCAAGTGGAACACCTATTTCAAGCCATGATAACGAATTATACAAAGGCAGGAAAAGCCGGTATTCATAACTTCGCCCCGCAAAATCGGCACTTACCTTAATATTTGAAAACCGGTAGGTAATGGTATCCTTAAACGAGAAACTACCCGGAGCAAGGCACCATTGGCCATTAGGATCCAATACATAAAGGTCCAACCCACTTACACCAGTGGCCGGCATATGTGACATAGCAAACTCGCCATTAACTTTATACCGGATAACCAAATTCTGTGCATCTGTTTTAAACTTAATGTACAAACCGGCACTGCTATGGGAGATGTTCCACACATTGGGATTAAGGCCCTTTTGAGCACGCGCCGGAAGCCTGTCATAACTACCTGCCGTTTCTTTTGACCAGGCCTGCCCTTCTATAACCGGAAAATCAGCCTTAACCGGATTATACCATTTATATGGAGCTAAATTTTGCGAAAAAGATGTTTTATTAAAAAGGCAAAGGATTAGCAATACTACTACGAATACGCGTTTCATTTTTATTTATTTAAAAACAATGTTGCCATACACACCCTCATGCAGGCCAATGCGTTTGCGCGCACACTTACAACATCAATTTATAATTCAAATCAGAAGACAAACAAATGGATTAAACCGTCATTTTACAGGTACAGCGTTTAAAACCATCACTTCAAACGGCTCAAGCTTAACAGCATGAACGGCTCCCTTAAACACATACGACTTCGTTTCTTTACTGTTAACTTTCGCATTATAAAAGATATAATCTGGAGTACTATTTGATGGCAATTCAAATACTTCCCGGGTATTAACCAGGTATGTTTTAGCTGTATTCGAGGGATTTCTTAAGGTAAGAACAGCCTTTTGCGGAGACCAGGCTGCAAAACCGTAAACATCCCCTTTGGATGGATCGCCGCCTACCCAATGCACATCCGGCATAATATCCGCATTTTCGCGCGACCATTTTATGGCAGCGGCAAGGCAATTCCAGTTGGCCTCGTTTAGCTTATGGGGATTGATATACAACTCCTGCAAACTGGTTCCAGATCCAAAAAACGACCATATCTCGTCAGAAATATCTTTATCATCCATGTCAAACTTAGCAGGCGCGCCATTATCCGCAATACAAATCCCGTGATACATCAGGGAGCTCAAAGGATAAAGGGGAGCGCGCATTACAATATTCTTATAGGCCTGACCATCCCGGTAATTGAGCCATTGCTGACGACCATTGCCCTGCCCTTGCGTGTTTGTATCCCAGCCATTCCGCCAAATTACATCACCATATTTAAGCCAAAAAGGCGACGGCCAGGTACCTATGGTGAGGCTAAAATATAAATCCGGTTTTACCTTACGCAAGCCCGTTACTAAATTCAGCAAAGACTCCATATCTGTTTGATATTCAACAGTGGCACCTGTAGACTGATCTCCCGCCCCTACACCATCAAATTTAAACATAGAGATACCATCACTGGTCACGAACTTAGCGGCAGTACTTTTAAACCTGGACGAATAAACCGGCCCGGAAAGAGAAAACCCATGCAAATTAGTTTCAAAAGGAGGATTTTGGCTTCGGCCATACTGTAGCCGCTGTTCCTTTGCCTGCTCGTAACCACCCCAGGGCGACATCCACACTCCCAATGAAGCTCCGTATTTATCAGCCAGCGCTTTAATGTTATCAAAACCTGCAGGGAAATTCTTTTGGCTGATCTGCCACAATGTTTGGTTGTCATCCCAGCCATCGTCAAACAAAAATGCGTTTAAGCTAATATGACGTTTTGCCGTAAGACTGTCACCAAATGCCTGAATACGATCAAGACAACCAGCTTCGGTTAACTTACGATCGGCCCAGGAAAGGTCATACCATGAATTATAATGAAGCATCTGGCGGTATGGCGCCGCTCTTTCCCGCTCCAGGTAATAAAGAAATCCCCTTCGTAACTGGCTTTTAGGGGCAATGCCCCACACAGTAGAAGCTTCGAAATTAAGAGTTGGCTCCTGCCGTTCAATATAGCTGCTGATCCGGCCATTCTGATTATTGCATTTACTTATCGGACTTTCACAGGCAAAAAAGAAATCATCCGATACCATTGGCGATCCGTCCACAACCCCCAACAGCTTAATACCCATTTCTGCCGGAAAATTGATCAGATTCAATTTCCTGATCTTTAAAGAGTCTTTCAAAGCAAAAACGCCGAAAACTTGTCTGATATAATTGGAATTATCTTTCAAAATGGCCTCCCACTTTACACGAATGCCATATTTCACATTCAAAAATTCGGCTAAAATTTTCACACCATCTTCCTTTTCAGAAAATTTAACTGCCTCAGGATCTCCTTTGATCTGAACAATTTTCGGAGTGGTACTTAATTGAAAATCAGCAGAATTTATTACAGTACCATCCTTAAACTCTAATCCAAATAAAGGAGAGCCTTTTAAATTAATTTGTTTCTTATTCTGAACGGCAGATTCGTTTATGGCAATTATCGATTTACCAGCAAGCCACTTTACAGATAAACAATTATTTTTTAAAACCAATGCCCCTTTAGTAGAAAACACGAATGCCTTGCCCGGTTTTACACCCGAAAGAAAAACATCCTGAGCTTTGGTAACGCTTGTTAGGCCGATACAAATTAAAAACAACAGTCTTTTTAGCATAGTTGATAAATTACGAGAAAAAATAGAATAAGTATTTGTGTGTACGCACACACAAATATAAAACATAATTAATACCTCAAAAATTGGACGGAGCCTGTTTGACACTCCAAACAGGCAAAAATGATGAGATCATATGTATTGTGCGAGAATACAGTGCAAAACAATCGGTTGCGCCATTTTTCGACTACAGGTACAACATCACGCTATTTCAAGAGAAGAGTGACATATAAGACAAATAAGAGACGTACTTCATTAAAGATATTAAGCATAATGCTTTTTAGCAGTGATTTTATGATTACTATTTGAGTTAAAACAACGAAATATCGTGGTTCTTGAAATTCAAACCTTACGAAATATGGTTGTAATTATTAATCCATAATGGCCATCCATGTAGATCTCGGCATGAATTAAACCTTCATGTTCGTTATATTAGGTGAAAGTGATGTAATTTTAACTGATTTGAGTCGAGCGGCTGATTAAGCGTTACTTTCGATTCATTTGGCAGGATTTATGAATTAGTGCGTTTACAAAAACTGTAACCGACGAGATGTAATCAATATCAGGTGGACTAAACATGACAGACCAGTTAAGTAAGAAGATCTTGATCGTCGAAGACGAATATATCATTGCTGATGTTTTACGCAATTTATTACAGAATGCCGGCTATGATATATGCGGTATAGCTGATTCAGTTGATGAAGCCCTGGAGTTGATCGAGATCAATAGGCCTAATTTTGTCTTGTTGGATATTTACCTGAAAGGCAAATTAACCGGTATCGACCTGGCAAATCAGTTAACGGAAGAAAATATTCCATTTGTATATCTTTCTGCGAACTCCAATCAAAGTATCCTTGAAGAAGCAAAGAAAACGAATCCTTACGGCTTTATCGTAAAGCCATTCCGCGAAAAAGATGTTCTTGTGGCTTTAGACATTGCCGTTTACCGGCATGAAAACAACCTTGAAAATAAATTGAGGCAAAATGCGGCATTGCAGAAAAAAGTGGCACGGATCATTGATTTGCAAGCAGACTGGACTTACAAACTGATGCAAATCGGCCAGGCACTTCAACCTTATATTCCATTCGAATATCTATCCGTTGGCCTTAAGTCAAATGACAACAATAATGACGAAATTGGATTTATGCGTATTGGATTCGAGGAATACCAAACCATTGGTCCCAAGGAACTTATGGTTATCACCAACAAAAAATCATATGAGCTTTCAGCCTTGAAAGGAAAAAGCACATGGGAGCAGTTGGCAACCTGGTATGACGAAAAGGAGCTGCAGGCGGCTTTTAATGAACAACCGATGAGAAAACTGATAACGGAAACGTTTTCAATGAAATCGCTTTTGGTTTTTCCGGTACCCTTGTCTGGCAACCAGGCAATTTATTTCTTTTTCTACGGCCGTCGGCCAGATGCATACGACTCTGATCATTTAATATTGTGCGACCGATTCAGGAATTTAATTGGTGATTTTGCCCAAATCATGGTCTCTGACTCAAAGAGCCCTTTGGGTAGCAACCCCGTTTATAATGGAGTGCACAGAACAGCGGGACGGGAAACGAGTGCTGATTTATTTGCCGGGATTATCGGAAGCAGCCACCTTTTGTTAAATGTTTTCGATAATGTTCAACAGGTAGCGCCGGCGGATTCTTCCGTCCTTATCCTGGGCGAAAGCGGGACAGGCAAAGAAAGAATCGCAGAGCGTATTCATTACTTGTCCCCGCGTAAATCCAAACCATTTATTAAGGTAAACTGTGCTGCTTTGCCTGCCACTTTAATTGATTCCGAATTATTTGGACACGAAAAGGGTTCTTTTACCGGAGCGTTTGAGAGAAAAATAGGGCGGTTTGAACAAGCACATACAGGAACATTGTTTTTAGACGAAATTGGTGAAATCCCGTTGGAATTGCAGGTAAAGTTGTTGCGGGTACTGCAGGAAAAGGAAATTGAACGTATCGGGGGTCGAACTACTATTAAAACTGATGTTCGCATTATCGCTGCTACAAACCGCAATTTAGAAATGGAAGTCGCTGAAGGTCGCTTCCGGCTCGACCTGTATTACCGATTAAATGTTTTCCCGATTGTTATGCCTCCGCTACGCGAGCGTAAAGAAGATATCCCCGCGCTTGCTAATCATTTTTTAATTATTTACAGCCGCAAAACCGGGAAAGCAATTAAAGGCTTGTCGGAAAAGGTTTTGGAAAGTATGCAGACCTATCGCTGGCCCGGCAATATCCGTGAGCTCGAAAATCTGATCGAAAGAAGCGTGTTACTGGCTAAAAGCGACTTTATTGATACAATTGCGTTACCATTCCAAACCGAGCAACCAGCCATGAGTTTCATTGCAAATGCAAACGTTCAAACAATGAAAGAAAATGAGAAAACACATATCCTGCGGGCATTGAATGAATGCGGCTGGAAGATATGGGGCCCTGGCGGTGCCGCCAGGTTGCTGAATTTACCGCCGACTACCTTAAATTCCAAAATGAAGAAATTAGGCATTACAAGATCCTTCCAAAAATAAGCGGGACAAGTGTTCGTTTGGCTGTTTTCGGGGCCAAGCTATCGCAGCAAAATAACTGCAATCAAGGAACATCGCAGGCTACATCGCACTGTATTGACACCCAAAATACCTCTAAAAACAACGCTATTTCGTTATAATACTGAGCCAGCTACGAGATAAAGTAACACGGCTATAATTCCATTTTACAAAAATCTGATTATCAATTATTTTCAAGCACTGGCATATCTATTGAGTTGATCCCGGCGACTGCCAGTCCGATGACAATTTTAACTATCAGAACACCATGAACAAAGATTCTTCAAAAACCATAGTCTTTATAACAGGAGCATTTGTGAGCAATTCGTGTTGGGACAGATGGCGTATTTTTTTGAAGGAGAAGGCTATAAAACGATTGCTCCTCCATGGCCCGCTAAGGATGGCGCAGCCAATGACCTGCGGCAAACGCAACCGAACTCCTGTATTGCGGCCCTACGGCTGGAAAACCTAACGAATTATTTCGACGAGTTTGTCCGGCAATTGCCTGAAAAACCTATCCTAATAGGGCATTCGATGGGCGGGCTCATTACCCAAATTTTACTTGAACGGGAATTGGCAGCTGCCGGAGTAGCAATACACTCCTTGCAACCGCAAGGCGTCTTCACCTTCAAGTTCTCTTTTTATAAAGCCGGTTGGGGTCCACTTGGATTTTTTACTTCAGCAAAAAAATCCTTTTTAATGTCTTTTAAGCAATGGCAATACGCATTTACAAATGGGATGTCATATGAAGAACAAAAGGAAGGGTATTACAAATATCTTATACCAGAATCCAAACTGGTGGTTAGGGATGCCATATCCAAAGCTGCAAAGGTCGATTTTAAAAAGCCGCATGCACCTTTATTATTCATAGCAGGCTCAACCGATAATTTTATCCCGGCGGCACTGAATTACGCCAACTATAAAAAATATAAACATACTGGATCGATAACCGACTATAAAGAATTCGAAGGACAGAAATCATTTTGTTCTGGGTCAACCCACCTGGAAGGAAGACGCAGATTTTATTGCCCATTGGATAGAGCAATTACCCACCGGAAAATAGAACAACTTAGCAAATGACAGTAACAATTATCAGACAATAAAACCCCATCAAAATCATGAAAACAATTACCAAATCATTTCTCGTTCTTTTAATAGTAGCAAGCGCCGGTTGGCTGGCCCCAACACATGCCTCAGCTTTCATGGCGGCAACTAAACCAGCTGCTATTACAACGCCTGCGTCACCCCCAACTGGTTTCAAGCACCAATACGCAACAGTAAACGGCGTCAAAATTCATTACGTAACCGGCGGTAAAGGAGAGCCTTTACTTCTTATCCATGGATTCGGTCAAAACTGGTATATGTGGAACCGTTTGTTGCCTGAACTGTCAAAACACTTCAGGGTGATCGCCCCTGATCTGCGGGGCGTCGGCGAATCAGCGAAGCCAGCCGATGGATATGACAAAAAAATATGGCGATAGATATGCACGAATTAATGAAAAAACTCGGCTATAAAAATATCAATCTTGCCGGACACGACATCGGCCTGATGGTAGCCTATGCTTATGCCGCACAATTCCCGAACGAAGTTAAGAAACTGGCATTGATGGACGCATTGCTGCCAGGGGTTGAGCCTGTCTGGAGCCAGGTTAAAGCGCAGGCATGGTGGTTTGGCTTTTTCGCCCAGCCACATTCAGGCGAGCTCGTTAGTGGCAGGGTTGGGACATTCTTCACCGATTTCTGGCCTGTGGTGGGTTATGTAAAAGACGCATTTACGCAAGCTGAGCGGAATGAATTTATCCGGGCTTATTCGGTTCCAGGTGCTACCACAGGGGCTTTTCATTGGTTCGGCGCATTTAACCAGGACGGCCAGGATAATCTTGAGCTGATGAAGAATAAGCTGCCGATGCCTTTGCTGGCTATGGGATCAGATCATTTTGCCGGTTCCTTTCTTGCAGAGCATTGCAGGCTGGTAGCCACAAACGTAAAGGAATCAATCATCAAAAATTCGGGGCATTGGGTTGTGCAGGAAAATACGCCGCAGGTTCAGAAAGATCTGCTCGATTTCTTTCTGCGGAACTAAGGCGGGTAATTAAAGTAATTCGCTATATTTAATTTTAATGGTCACTATGTTATTTGCTTCAGTTGGGCGAATACTGTAGTGACCGTTAGTATTTTTTTGCGGGCGATTATTTACAAGTCATGGCTCGTTAATCACGCTAATATTTTTTTAATAACCTTTTATCACAAATTGAACGATACTTTTTGGTTAATACTCAATGGCTGCACGATCTAAAAATACTATTCTGAAGTTTCTTTTCTTTGCCGGAATGTTATTGGCAATTGTTTCCCCTTGTTTCAGCCAGCAAAACAACTTATTAAAAAAACTTCATGATAGCAAGCCAGATACTGCTCAATTAAAAATCCTACATGAATTAGGCAATTATTACCTCAAAAAGCAATATCAGAAAAAGAAGAGCGACCTGGACAGTGCAAAATACTTCTTTACTAAGGAACTTGAGCTTAGCAATGCTTTAAACGACACATCTAGGTATGGTAAGTACGAAAGCCTGGGCAAACTAGGAGAAGTCAGTTTTGCGAAAGGTAATAAAGACCAAGCCGATGCTTACTTCGTGAAAATCATAAATCATTACCAGGACATCCACGACCTCTACAATCAGGCTGGCATATTGCAACGGTTCGGTGAGAAAGAAACAGATGCTTCAGAAAAAATTGAAATTTTAAAGAAGGCGCTCGAAATTTTTCAAAAATTAAAAATGCCGGCGAGGATCATTGATGTCAACCTGGAAATTGCCGGCGGCTATGTATCGCTAAATAAATTAGATACAGCCCAACAGATTTGTAAAAAAGTTGTCAGCCAGTATAAAAACGCCAACGACCTGCAACTTGACCAAGTATACAGGCTCCTGGCGTCTGTAAACCGATATCAAGGCAATTTGAACCAATCCCTCTTTTATATCTTGAAAAGCGTCAAAATATCGGAGTCAAAGGGCAAGGCCTCTGAATCGACCTATGGTGAACTGGCACAGATCTATCAGGACCTCGGAGAAACGGAGAAGAGCATTTATTACTACAAAAAGACGATCGAGCTGAGAGAGAAAGGCAATAACGTCCCGCAGGAATATATATTCAGGACAGCGGGATTCGTAGTACAGGGGTTGATTAAATTAAAACAGCCGCGTGAAGCGCTGAATTATATCGAATATATAGAAAGGCGGCATCCGCATGACAGTAAGTTCATGGCTGCCGTAATTGAGCAAATCAAAGCAAATTGCTACGAGGCGCTAAACGAGCCTACTATGGCCGAGAAAAACTACCTGGCGATGATGAGAGATTACAATGAGGGCGGTATAAACACGGAAATAATTGAACTTGCGAAATACGATATTGCCAGGTTTTATATACATCAGAAAAAATATACCAAAGCCGCCTACTTTTCAAAGGGAGGAATAACGATAAATAGCATTCCGCGGGCCCGCGATTTTGAATTGCTTTTTTCAGATCGACTCAGCGCTGCGAAATTTTCCTTCCGCCATAAACCATTTTAAACGATATAAAGCCTTAAGCGATTCGATTTTCAACGAAGCCACAAGCAAGCAAATTGCCGAATTGCAAATTAAATATGAAACAGATCAAAAGGAGAAAGATATCAAATTACTAACTAAGAGCAATCAAATCAAGGATAACATTGCCCGACAGGCAAATACTTCACGCAATGTTGCCCTGGGCGGTAGCGCCGCGGTAGTTTTATTCATGGTGTTATTTTATTACAACTACCGGCTCAAACAAAAAACCAATAACGAGATCAGGGAGAAAAATGATGCACTTAACCAATTAGTTAAGGACAAAGAATGGCTGATCAAAGAGATACACCACCGGGTGAAAAACAATCTTCAGATCGTCATCGGCCTTTTACAAAGACAATCGTCTTTTGTCGACAACGCCGAGGCATTGGCGATCATTCAGAATAGCGAACACAGAATGCAGTCGATCGCTTTGATCCACCAAAAACTTTACCAGTCCGACGACTTGGCATTAATTGACATGGCGGACTACATTGATGGATTTGTTTCCTATCTAAAAGAATACCTTGATCCACAAAGCCGGATAATCTTTCTGCGAGAGGTGGACGCGATACAACTGGATGTTGCACAGGCTGTTCCTGTTGGCCTTATTTTGAACGAAGCGATCACGAATTCTATAAAATATGCCTTCCCCGAAGATGGCTATGGAACAATCAACATAACTCTTACTGAAACTTGTGAAAACAGCTATTTATTGATCATAGCCGACAATGGCTGGGGGCTTAAGCCGGGATTTAATATAGAGGAATGCCACTCTTTAGGGATGAAACTTATTAAGGGTTTAAGTAAACAGCTAAATGGCAAGCTTCAAATCATCAGCGAAAAAGGTTTGTGCTTAAAGATCTCGTTCAAAACCGATGCGGTTTTAATGGGAGGATGACTAATCCCCCTTCTTTCTTTAACCTACGGTACAGAACATCCCCTCCCCACTGGAATTCTTTTTCATTCAAGATTGCCTAGGACCACTGCATATCGTGGTTGTTTATTCACAACCTCGATATGTCGTACCGAAAAAACCAACAGTATATTAAATTTCTGATAATCAGAAATTTAATATACTGGCATCTAAGTTGAATGAAGGGATGATATGAACATCTTTTTCACCTTTAAAAAAAACTTTATGTTTCGCATCCTTACTTTCTCGTTGTCGGCGCTTTTATTCGCCGGCACTGCCAGCGCCCAAATTTCCAAGAACGGTCAATTTCGTCTAAATCTCCACGAAGTGAAGGCCCTCAAAACCGGTGGGGGTACAAATGCTCCCGGATCGTCCAATTATTCGGCTGTTAAGGAAATAGTAATCATGGGCAACCCCTCCAAACAAGGAATGTATATGATACTGCTGGAGATTGAACCGAATACCAAAATAGCCGCCCACATGCATCCGGACCAACGCACGGCCACGGTACTGTCGGGCACATGGCACTTTGGTTACGGTGACAAATTTGACTCATCAAAACTCAAAGAGTTGCCCGCAGGCAGTATTTATTCGGAAGTAGCCGGACAGAATCACTTTGCCATGACCGGAAAAGAACCAGTTATTGTCGAAATAACCGGGTTCGGCCCATCCGGAGTAACTTATGTCGATCCGAAAGATGACCCTTCCCATAAATAGCATAATACTTCAACTCAGAATTTTGAAATTCTAATTGGGCATATTAGCAGAGCGTCGATACTCATGTTAACATGAATTTCATTTACATATTGATTCAAACCAATTATTCTGACTATCTCTATCTTTTCCTAAGATTATTAGCCGTCATAATTATTGGGTCGAGAGTTCGAATCCCTCCGGCTCCACCCGAAGGGATTTCCAATTGGAAATCCCTTTTTTTGTCAATTCAAGCAATCCTTTTTCTTTCATTATCAGGTAGTTATGAGATAGCGATGGCATCATTGTTGGTGTTCGATAGATACCATTTTCATAGTACAAGTTGCTGTCGAACACCATAGAAATAAACTCTCTTTTTTCAATTGTAGTTGCCTGATTATAAACGTATTCCATATCTGTAAGCATGGTTAAATGGTTCGACACGAGTTTATAGCCAGATTTCGGATCTTTACTATATCTTTCTATTGTTGCGTTTAAGGTGAGAATCTCTGAATTATAGTTAGCGTACCAGCGATTGTATGTCTCTCGGTTAATCTGATTACTAATCCATTTTTCTTCCACTGCGTAAAGCTTTTCCTGAATCTTTAATAATTCTTCTTTTTTCTCTTTAGCAATTGCTTGATTTTCTTTAAACTTTTCGTTTAAAGATGCCTCTGCCTTGTTTTTGATGGCTTGAACTTGCTGTATGCTAAGACTCATAAGCTGGCAAACCTGTAGCAGCTGTTCATGTGCTTTGGTGGCACTTATATTATTATGCCGCGAATGTTTGCATTTATAGTAATAGTACCACGTACCAGCCTTGCCTTTCGATGGAGCACCGGATAATGGTTGACCACAATGACATTTTAAGATTCCCCTTAATGGTATTTCATCATCAAGGGTTTTCTTGCTTCTATCAGGCTTCATCATTTTATTTTGAACCACGTTCCAAGTTGTCATGTCAATAATTGGTTCGTGCCTTGCCGGAAATAGTCCGCCTGGATGTTCTTTAAACGCTTTTGCCCTAACCATGCCAGCGTATGCAGGATTACTTAGTACTCGTTCTACGGCCATATTACCCCCTCTGTCGAAGCCCATTTTTCTGACCTGCTCTTTAATAACATTCAAGGGAATATCCCTTAGATAAGATTCGTAGATAAAATGAACAATTTTGGCCTTTTCCTCATCAATAATTAAGGTTCGTTCTTTTCCTTCGCCTTCTTTTTTGTAGCCAAATGGTGGAAGATTACTCATGAACCGCCCCTCTTTAGCTCTGGCAGTATAATTCCCACCACGAATTTTTATGCTTCGATTGATATTGTCTTCTTCTGCTAATAGTAATTGCAAGCCCGTTCTGAAATAGCTACCTGGAGTATCATAATCAAAAACTATCCCTTCTGTGACGCTGACTATTTGGATGCTATATTGGCGCTGTAATTTTTTCACCAAAGTCATAGCCTCTCCGGCGTCACGGCTAAACCGGTCTAACTGATCGACAATGAGATAGTCAACATTGCCCTGATGCTTTTTTATAAATTGCTGAAGTTTTAAAAAATCTGGCCTGTCAAAAGTTTTGGCGCTGTGGCCACGGTCAATAAAACTATCTACAAGCAGGATTTTATTATATTCAATATATTGGTCCGTATAAAGTTCCTGGCGTTCTATCGATCCGTTACTTTGTCCAAGATTACTAAATCTCAGATACCTGATCGCTCGTTTCATTTAATTCTCTTAAAGTTGCGTTGACAATTATTTCTGATATCAGATTGATCAGCTTTAGTTCTTTTTGCTGTTCAACCTCTTCAATATTCTGTATGATGGCTTCATCAACAGAAAGTGTACCTGTTTTTTTAGCTTTCATAGGCAATTTTCTAAGCCCGAATATTGAGTTATCGAACACAATTTTATCAGGAGTACTTAGGAAGTACCTAAAACTAAATCAGGAAAATTGGATGAGTTTGGATTTTAAATGATTGCAGAAAGCAGAAAATACAAGAATACGGTTCAATATAATCTATTGAATCCTTATTGTGGAGTAATAAAATTTAGAAAATTTAATTAAGCTACCTCGTTCGCTTCCTCTTCGATCCCCTTTGCAATAGATATAACCCGGTTAGATGGGCTCGGAAAATATGTGAACAACATATTTTCATAGATTTCAAGAAAATCCTTTTTAAAAATTGGTGAAGTGCTGCCAGAAAAGCTAACGAAGATATTTTTAATAGCAGTTTTACCTATAAACAATTTATACTCAGCGTCAGTAACATGATATGCAGCCAGCGTCTCTTCATAAGTTGAAAAGTCTTTGTCTTTCATACTATGCTGAACAGCTAAACAACGTTGATCAAGCTGTTTGTTTGTATCACCAATCAACTCTTCTCCGATGTAACCAGCCTCTGTATATTTGTTTCTATCCAGTAACATAATCATTAAAATTAGTTAAAAGTTCCTGATTATTCAAATTTATTTCACCGTGCCAGTCACTATTACGCAGGATTGACACCATTTCAGGCATACTACTCCATTTATTAATTGGAAATGCTTTACCGTCTGGTTCCTGATTGTAATAATTGTCAAATACCTCTTTAACCTTTTTAAATTCTTCTGCTTTCAAAGATAATTTTGCATTTGCCAGAATAAGGCTCATTTCAGGTTTGTTAACCGCTGTAAAATGTGCTTTAGCCCAAACAAAACCACCATCTTCTAATGCCGCGTGAACTTTAATCAAATCAACGCCGATATTTAAATATTGTTGTAAACCGATTTTCAGCATTGTTTTACCATGGCCCTGATTTCGAGCTGTCTTTGGAATTCTGAAAAAATCGTGCATTACCGTTTTTTCATTATTGTCCTTTATAAAGGTTCTGGAAAAAACAAGGCCATTTTGGGGATCGTCATGATCCTCCGAAAAATATTGAATAATTAGCTCCTGGGGATCTTTTTCGTCAAAACTAATCACTTTGGTAAGTTTCTTTGAAGTCATCGGACTAAGCATATTGTTAATCTCTGATAAGAATTGAAGCAATTCAAAACCATCAAAGTTGGCATTTAAAAAGTCAACTAATGATGTTTTACTTCCTGGCGCATATAACACAAAACCTAACGCCTGGCATGAGAGCCATTCTGCTTCAGTAATTATATGTTTGGTAGGTGAAGGTGAAACAGGCATACCATAAGATTTTGGGTAAAATTAATCAGATTCAATTACAGTATCCGATTTTATATCTCGAAGGATTAAAATAATTCAGGAGTATTTATTACCTGATAATTTTCTTCATCAATCTTTTCAAACCATTGTTGATTTATTGGTAATTTTTCTTTTGCAAAGGTGTATTTTGGTTCTGGATGATTATACAACATCATTTTAGGCGATTCATCACTATATGGTGAAAGTCTTTGAACCAGCAAAACCGCAGAAACCGATGAATTGACCAAGTGCTGCTTTGCGATAAAAAATCCGAAATCCCTACAAAGTTTCAAGGGTAACTTATCCTGAAACCTTGCGCCCTCAAATAATGCCAGTTCCATATCTAAATGGCCAAGAAACATATCCTCACTATTCAATGCAATAATGTAAGGACCATTTAAATCATATTTTGACGGACGTTTATCGTTTAAAGCTGTGAGAACATTTAAATGAGGTGTAACAACCTGTGCAGGGTTCTGCATAAATCCGATCCCTCGCTTAACGGATGACGAGAGCTGACAATAAGGTGATGTTGATTTTCCAGCCACCATCTTCTATAAATAGTTGCCTGGCTCGATGCTGATCGTTTATATAGTTCCGTATATGATGACAGAATCTTTTTTAAAGAGGGAGTATTTGGGGCGCAAGTAAGCCACTCTATATTGATAAAATACTCCTGTTTATCTATTTTTTTGAATGAATCCAGGATAACTGATTGTAATTCCTCTATAGTATCAGTTATTCCGGAGTTGCTTGAACATGTACATTCAACATATACGGTTTTACCATCAATACTAACCTTAAAATCTGGAGTAGCAACTTTACCTCTATCCAATGCTTCAATAGGAAATCCTTTATTTCTAAAGTAATGAAATATATACAACTCAAATAAGGCAGCGGTATGCTGCTTGTTATTTTTTGACCGGAACCGCTTCAGAAATTCAGTAGTAACCGGAAATCCATCACTCCATAAATTAATCTTTTTTCTTGCTCTTTCGGCCTCGTCAATAGCTGAGGTATTTAAAAATGTATAATGTTCAACTACGAAATTATCACGGTTGATGTCAGTTCTTTCAAAATCATCAAAGAGCTTATTTACCATTGGAATAAGGTGTTATATAAATTCTAAAATAATACATCCTAAACAATGTTAACAGTTGTTTCCATTAAATAGGCAATTAAACTGTGTTAGCAGATGGACAACGCGTGTTTTAATATTTGAAAATCTTTAATTTAGTAATCGCCAGAAACTTTATCAATTTATGGGCAAGAAAACTTCAGGAAAAAAGAAAACGGACTACACGGATGACTTTAAAGCAATAGATGGAAGAAAAAAGGGCAATTTGTTGCTCCAAAAGACTTTCGATGAAATAGGAAATATCTATTCCGGAATTCATATTTCTGTTGTGAGTGAGGAAAACCAGGATGACCGAGGAATCGATTTTCAGGTTGAAATTATTGGAAAAGCTAAAAACGAAACTCTTGAGATATTTAAGTTGCAAAATAAAGGTACCCTTGACCCGGTAAAACCTTTAATTAAAACGGAAAATAAAGGCTTAATATCATTTCAAATTTCTTTACGGCATGTTCGTTATTACCGGCAGGAGATACCTTTTGCTACCATGTTTATGTTGTGCGACGTGCCTAACCAAAAGGTTTTTTGGCACGCCATCCAACTCGATGATAGTGTCGATGATAGAGTTGATCAAGCTGGTGATGATCAGGAAAGTGTGCAAATCTATATTAATCCGGCTCATCAACTCAATGCACAAAATTTTGAAAAGTTTTTAGATCAGATCGGGGAATCTAAATCAACACAGTTTTATAAAACCACAGATAAAGATAGCCCCATTTTTTCCAATGGAGCTGATTTTGAGGTAGACGAAAAGAAACCATTATTAGACCAGGTTTATGATTTATTTGAATACCTATATGACGAGATCAGGTATCTCCCAAGGCACCTGTTAATCCGAAATAAACCTTTTAAAAAGGCTGATGGTTTCATTCCATACATTAATTCTTTCAAAGCAACCACTGATAATAAAGAATTGATAGAATTGTTCGACTCTTTTCAGGTTAATGATGACCATTCCATTACATTTAAAAATCCATCACTAATCAGTGGTGTTGTTGATGCGGAAAATAAAGCAAAGCTGGTTTTAAAGAAATTTACTGAAAATCATATTTATTGGCTTGGAAATGATTCCAGGAAATCGGATGTATCATTGAGGTATTTCCCGGATCAGGAATGTGATTGTGTCGCTTGCCGGTATTACAAGTTAGATATTCCAGGTTCAATTAAATCAATTGATAATCAACCTACTGAAGGGTTACTTGATAAAATGAAGGTTGCCTACATGCATTACCAATTAGGTAATTTTGTTAAAGCAGCTGAAATGCAAAAAACAATTGCTAAAGAAGCAAAAATCGCGAAAAAGCCGGTTATTTATGCCATTACACAGTTTAACCTGATTAAACTGGGAAGATTGATAAAGGGGGTATTATGATATCGATATTATAAATACTGCTGCTTCGGATCAGAATATTGATTTGGATAAGGTAGTTTTAAGATCTGCCACCAAAGGGCATAATCTGAAGCTTGCAAAATGGATAAAAAATCAAAATTTCATCAATGAGCCAGCTTATGAAATTCACGAAGCGGTTGGTAAGATCAGGGACAACTACCAATCTTTTATTGACGGCAATGTTGGCAGAAACAGGCATTTCAATGAACTGATTGATTCAGTTGCTCAACTTAATTCTTTTGTAAATGGCAATTATATTGTTTTTGATAGATGGGGTGAATACAAGCAACTAATTGATGCAATGACTGAAGGGCTTTTCGCTGCTTATGCTATGAAAGACGAAAACCCCAATCTACCACAGAAAATTAACGATTATCATCTGCATCGGATGATTTTTGACGGAAGTCAGGAAATGATCTGGCGATATTTCAATAAGTACCGGCTTACATCTATAGCCTACGAACCATGGGAAAAAGATGATAACCTTCATTTGTTAATTAAAAATCTTCTCGCAAACAATCATTTGGTAGATGAAGCCTTTAAAAATTACAGCCCGGATGATGGTTTTTTTGGAGAAACAAATACCCCTCCTTATTCGCTAACACACTTTGTATAGCTTCGATTGTAGAAATGAGCGATCTGGAAGCAGAAACGGTTATATCTCAAATCATTTGTTGTATTAACAATGGGCCATTACATTCACCTGATTGTTACGTAAATGTCAACTCATTTATCGTCAAAAAACATCCTCAGTTAGCTTCATCGACACTTGAACGACTTTTCTGGTTTTCACTGCTCCAAAAAGATGCTTATGCGCAAGCGAGGATTAGTATAGTGTCCAATGCCATAAAATTCCGTGGTATAAAATTGCAGGTTTCAAAAGCTGAGGAAAAGGTTTTAATGAATAGTAATGCTAAGGACGACGAAAGAAGAGAAAATAATATTGGCGTATATGTTTATCCAATATTACCTGCAACCCTTCAAAAGAAGATTATCAATAAACTGGAAAAGAGACTTGATCATAAATTTGATGCCTATCAGTATTACTATGCAAGTATTTATGATCTGCCCTTAGATCTTAAATATTTGGATAAGTTCATTGCTCAGGCTGTTCCAGATCCTAACCGGCCAAATTTTCAGGCCATGCTCGGTAGCGAGACTGAAAATAAATACCCGATGTTTGATATGCTACTTAATCTCTGCTTTAAAATGGAGATAGACCTAAAAAAAATTACCGATTTGAATTTCTTTGGTTACGGTGATTATTACGATTGGTTACTTGACATTGCCAATTTTGATTATTCTAAATTTAAGGTCAGATGGATTGGACTCTATGCCACTAAATTTTACTTTGCCGCATTTAGAAAGCATCCGGTCATAAAATCAACATTAGAAACTTATTTAAAATCTAAACGGGATAACCGGATGGAGCGGCTTTACATTGATCTTTATAATCCGCTAAATATTGAATCAGTAGAAGATTAAAGTGCTAACTAATTAATTTAAATAATGTGCTGGCAATTCTTCAAGTGGGCGGGCATCATCCCAAATTTTAGATAAGTGGATTTTGTTGATAGCCTCAATAATAACATCCCTAAAACCATCGTCAAATGTACCTCCGGAGATTTGCTTCCAGGAAGTACCTGATAGTTTTTCAATTACCAGTATGCCGCTATTATCCAACTGTACGAAAAAACCAATCGTTCCTTTTCATAGTTGACAAATGTTGTCAGGCCAAAATCGCGATTTTGATCATTGAATTTAAATTTGACATCTATCATATCGGTTCTGTTTAGTATTTCTAAGGTAGGTATAATTGATTCAAAATCCTTATCTGGTAATACCAATATATAGTTGTAATTTATAAGTAGAACGTATAGGTTACCTTAAAATAATTTCTTTTGCTTCTTTTCTTTGATCACAAAGAAAAGAAGTCTAACCCTATCAAAAAAGGGGCCTCAGCCCCTATATTAGCCGTTATACGGCCTTTTTAAAATAAAATAGAAGGTTGGTTCCTCCTCCCAAATGAAGGCTTTAACGGGTTCTTCTATGCGTTTTTTGGGCAGCATTTCCAATTCCCGGTTTAAATCGCCTGGTATGTCCGGTGGGTGATCTGCAATATTTATTTTAATTGATTGTTGTTGACTATTAAAGGCAAATGCCACCCGCAAAGGCCTCACACTTAAAATAGTAACAATTTCAGCTTTCCGTTTTTTCAAGGTATGGTAAACATCCCAAAGCGCATTTTGAAAAGTGAATCCGATACCGTTAACGGAGTGATTTTTAAATAGCCGTCCGTTTTTCTTACGGACGGCTAACCTGAATGCAAATTCATAACAAATTGTCATGTCTCATTTTGAAGTTATATTCTTAACTATAATCTGAGCATCTAAATAAGCGCTCCGGCTGATGTGTCGTTGCCATGCACCCTCTCTTGGTGACCAGCGGAAACCCGCAGATTTCAGTTTTTTGCGGGTGATTTCATCAGGCTTACCGGGGAATATGATTTGCAAGTGGTTCGCCTCTTTGTTTTCAAAAATGCGTATATCGTTTATTGTCTCGTCGATTGCTGTTTTAACCTCCAGCTTTTTAAGTTGGTCGATACGCTGCTGAATACGGCGTATATTGGCGTTATTATTGGAGAGGCTAAAATGTGCAAATCCTTTGCCATAACCGGGGCTGGTTTTATTTAATTCATCCCAAAGGTATTCACTTGCAGCCTCTAATTTTAAAAAACATTCTTTATCGCCTTTCCTAAGACATTTGTTAGAAGACTTCATAAACTCCTGTGCCTTTTTTAATTCATTTAATTTGGCGTTCAGCTTTTCCAGGGCTTTAGGGTCATCCGAAAATATGGCGTCATTATTTTCAATAGTTTTTGCTTTGTCCTGATAATAGGCAGCTTTATCCAATTTGATATTTGCCTGTTGAAATTTATTGCTGATGCGGTTTCGGTAATTACGATCTCGTTTTTCTGAGTGATGGCCAATTAAAATAGGCTGCCCCATAGGTATAACGCTTGCCATTTCTGAGGCTGTTGTATACAGGCTTTCCGCTTCCTGGGTGTTCTTTTTAGCTAAGCGGTGAGCGTTTATTATGCGGTTTTCTTTACGTTCTTCAAAATCGTGTTTCATGATTGTAGAATTTTGGCGGGGGCAAATGCCCCCGCCTTGTTATTAATTGAGTATAAAATCACCGCCTCCAAACTTTTCAAAGTCATGGCAGAGATTAAATGCAGTTTGTGTTTTTGTCAGGCCATTGCCAAACATGACGGACTTTAGTTTTTGCTCTTCGCTTTTGTAGTCCAATACATTTTGAAAATACCCTGTGATCGCATTGTATGCACCAAATAAAGTTCCGCGGGTGGTGTCCATTTGTTGGGTTGGATTGGTGAAGGCATAGGTACAAATACGTTCAACGGTATTTTTAAACCTGCTTGAAAACTCGTCAGGTGCTTCGTCTGTCAATATTTTATTTAGCACCTCTTTGCTTGGTGCCATTGCCAATTGCACCAGTTTAAGCACTTCCTTATCACGGATGCGGATTTGTGACCAACGGTTAAATACATCGCTCAACTGGTCGGCTAAGGTGTTGGTGAAGCCCATAATTTTGTGTGCCTCTTCCAAACGTTCTTTGGCACTTTCCGTATGGCGGATTTTGTGGCAATTGGTCATATTTCGCAATGCTGCGTTAAGCGTGTTGTTACATACTATACGAATTGGGGTAAATGCAATAGTGATACTGCCAAAACCATCGTGCGAGGTGGTGAGGAACAAATATTTTTCGATCAGGTCGTCATTACCAACACGAATGTAACCCGGCAATTTGGCGGTAATAAAAATACGTTCACCGTTACCCAATGCTCCGGCTGTTTCATATAAAACGCCATCGCCACCGCCTACAATGGCATCAAAAAATTTAAAGGCATCCCGGTTTTGTACAATTTCGTATTCACTACCGATTACCCCCAAAACCTGATTTGTATCTGTGCGAACGGTAGCAAATTTTTCAGGCACAAAAAGATCATCGGAATACCGCCCCTGCTGATCGTATGCGTATAATGACCATTTTTCTACTTCATAGTCCAGTCCGGCTACCTGTATAGCTTCGGCACTGGTCAGGTAACGGTCAACGACCTGCCCGAGGCCGTGCCATGCTCTTTCCTTAACGCTCATAAAAGCGTGTTTACCTGTTAGTTGATTGAAATTTATATTATCTGGCATGATTGTAAATGTTATTTGGTTTTCAATTCCATTATTTCGGTTTTCAGCACCTGCACATTTTCGGTGCTGGTAATGCTCAAATTGGTTTCCCTTTGCAGTTCGCTAATGGCGTTATGTATGTGCTTGTAGGGCGTGTTTACCGTTACTTTAATGAGCAAATACAAGGTGTCGTTATGCTTATTCATAATTGATAGGAGTTTATGAACTCGGCAAATTCAAACTGGAAAACTGCGGGGTTTTCCTTTGCTAACTGTTCGGCGTAGCCGTCCCAAAAAAGCTGGTTTGTTAACTCGATAAATAGCTCGTACATCTTAATTCCTATTTAATGGGTTGGTTAAAAAAAGTCTCCCGGTAGTTCCGGGAGGCAAGAGTTAATTAGTTAGGAAAAACGATTTCTGCCTCGATTTCTGAAAGTTTAGACACACAGGCATCGTAAACAAACTGTGCAGTCATCGCAATGAGGTTTGGTGTGTTTGTGGTAAACTTGTTACCCTTGTCATCCTCAATGATCAGTTTGCAACCCTGATAAAAATTGCTTTCCAGTTGGTCGGCATTTTCGGCCAGTTTGATCTGAAAATCTTCTAAAGTTTTGATCCGGGCGATTAAGGCTAAACGCTGAATATTTTTGCGGTGCAGGCCCTCAACGTATTTTACGGTCTGCTCCAAATTCAAGGCAGGTTTAAGAAATTTAATTTCTCCTGCGGGCTGTTCTTTCACCTCTTCGGTTTTAGGTTGCTCATGGCCTGTTGCCGGTTGCTCATTAGCGGAGGCCTTAGTTTCTGTTGCCGGTGTGGGCG
Organism: Mucilaginibacter sp. P25; assembly: GCF_050859465.1. Lineage (NCBI taxonomy): Bacteria > Pseudomonadati > Bacteroidota > Sphingobacteriia > Sphingobacteriales > Sphingobacteriaceae > Mucilaginibacter > Mucilaginibacter sp. P25. Next base: position 6,209,114 of record NZ_CP193937.1, read on the forward strand.
CAGCTTGCGCAGCCTGGGCAGCGGGTTCAATTTTGGCGGGGTCGTTTTTAACAAGTCCATCGTTTTTTTCATTGTCTTTGCCGGGGATGCTCGGGCGGTTGGTGGTTTCGATTTTTTTGCTGTCGTTTTTTGCGGTTGCTGCACCTTGTGTAGTTCCGCTGTTTTTGGTTGTTGTGCTCATTTTCTGCGCTTTAAAGGGTTAAAAATTTGTTTGATACTTTTTTTCGCCTGGCTCATTCGGCTATCGCCTCATTTGCCTTTTGTTAAGCACCCCATTATTTGCGCGCGGGGAAAAGAGACAAGGCTGACGCTAAAAAATACGCTGCCAACACATCGCGGCGCAGCCGCAGCCTTTGAAATTGCAGGAAGATTTTTTTGACGGCACTCCGCATGGCCTTGGCTCGCGGCGAGGGATTCCTTTGCGTAACAAAAGGCAAATGAGGCGATAGCCGTCTGAAGAATACCAGCGCTGCGGCGGTCATGAAAACCGACCTGAACGGCACGAGCGCCTGACGGTTACCGTTACCGTCCGTAAGCGAAAGGCCGGGCAGGTCATCGCAGTGTATATTGCGCTGCAATACACAACAAGCGTTGCAAAATCATATCACGGTCAGGGAAAAGGGAATTGCCTTTACGGCGGCTGCACAAAGGGAGGAATATAGCGGCAGCGGAATGACGAGTATTGTGCAGAGCAAAGCGGTCGCTGTAATGGCTATTTCCCGTGCGAGCGAAGCGGGTGAGCAATGGAGCATTGCGGAATGCGAACTTGCTACAGCGATAGCCGCATCAGGGGGGCAGCGGCATCCTCCGGAGGAGATATAGCGGAACACCCGGCCCGCAGGGGATGCCCAGCGCCTGAAAATTGCTTTTATATGTAGATTTTGTATTTTTAGGAATGGAGATTTTGACCGATGAGCAGGCCATCGAAAAGGTCGATCATTTTTTTATAGAAACTTTTAAAAGGTACGCTTTATTGAAAGCGTTTGCGGAAGTCTTAAGGTTTCCCTTCTTTGCCTTCTACAAAGGTGGAGGTCATGTAAGATATGATGATCATCTTATATCTTCTCACTTTGAACCTTTTCCACTCTTGGGTGGGCGGTCTGCAAACTTGGTCATTGGTGTAAAATATCGTAAAGATTATATGGAGATCATTTGGTCTTCATTTCATGAATGGGGCCACTTATCACAACCAACGCTCACGAATGAAATCAGGCTAAATCCACTCTTAACACATCAAAGGGAAAGTGATGCCTGGGATAGAGCAGAAACGAAGCTGAAAGATTTTGCTATCCTTCAGCCTCATATGCATAAGTTTTACATTTACCGGGATCAGTGTCTTAATGATTATTACGACAAAATCCCTAAATAATAAATAGTTCTACAGGTAACCGAGAACATTAACCGCAACAATTGCAGCCTCCAGGCTAACATCCTGAGAACGATTTAATTTATACTGAAAGTCCAGTTGTTTCAACCAGTTAAGCAGGTAATTTAATTCCGGAGCACGTTTAGCAATTACATTTCCGACGGCGGCCGTAACCGCGTTTAAGTTTTTTCCGATTGAAGGCCCATATTAAATAAAGCTTCCAGCACTTTACCGTCATATCTTCTAAACACATCATTCATGTTTTCGGGCCGCAGGCTTTGTTCTAACAAAGCGGTTAACCGTGGCAGGAAGTTCAATGTTTTCAGACCTGTTAGATAGCTAAGCCATAGGTCGTCGCGATAAGCGACATCCGGATTATTAAAACCGTGATCCGCATAATAGTTAAAACCTTCCTCATCAGCCAAAGCGGTCAGTCGTTTGGCGGCGGCGATTTTATATTCCTTACTGGTGTCCGAATGTAAAATCTCTAACAGGTAAGCGTGTATTTTCTCCTTCAATCCGTTAAATAGCAGATCTACCAATTCCCATCGGAAGTCCTGGGGAGAAAGTTGTTGCAACACTTCAAAAAGGCCCCCGTGATCGTTGGTGGACTCAAGGTATAATTTAGCAATATTTTCCTTGACAGAAGTAACTTCATTGATCCGTACCAAATCAGATTTTATTGCATCGAAAGATTCTTTCAAACCTTTTTTAATAGCATACTCAGCGTTTAGCGACCATACATGCTCTACTTTGAGTCCTGACTTCAGGTTTTCAATGATACGGGCATTAAAGGCCTCTTCACCTACCTGTTCTACCATGGGCGTATACCAACTCTCAATATCACCTTGAATAAAATCGTAAAACAAAGTAAAATCAAGCAGTTTGTCATCCGGTAATTTTATGTGCTGATTTTTAACAAAATACCAGATCATCAAGGACAAGCCATTAAACCGGCCATGTTCATCGATGCTCCTTTTAATATCAAGTCTGGCTGCGGTACGGTTGGCCCAATCCTCCAAATACGCAATTTGTTCGTCTGTTGCTTTTAATCCCGAATTTTTAAGGAGGTTATAGATGCTGTCGATTCGTTCTATTTCAAATGAAATTCCACTATTCATGAAGGCGTCAGCGTCAGCCTTTGTTATATATCCTGTATCCCGGCTAAGTTCACCAATAATGGTTGTGACTGATCGCGGAAAATATTCGTCAAGATGATATTCTTTGCTGTTGGCAAATTCCCAAATATCTGACCAGGATGCAGCATCCTTACCTAAAGCTTTCCAAAAGCGGTCGGCTTCCGCCTTAAAAGCCGGTTCGTCAAACAACAAATCGAAACTATCCTGTTCATACTGCCGGCGTTTATCCTGACGCGCCAATAGCTGGGCATCATCAAAAGTTATATTTAATCGTTGTTCCAGTTGCTCTTTAAGTTCTTTTGCTCCGGGAGCATAATTGGTATTTCTGGTATGGTGGTAGGCCTCCTCCGCAAACCTAACGATATCTTCAGGTTTAACCCGGCCAGACTCAATTTCGTTGATAATGAAATCAATCGTTTCTGCGTTAAGGGCTAAAGACAATAATTGGTTTTTTTGAATTTGGTGTAAACCTTGTAAATGAAAGACAGTATCGTAGGCTTTTGTCAGGGTACCAGTTTTTTCAAAAAATTCTCTGCAAAGTTGAAGTATATCGCGGTCGCTTGTTTTGCCATAATTAATAAATATGTTCAATATCCTATCGTAAAACTGATTTGCTTCCGGGTAAAGCGTAATAGCCTGTTTTATTAAACTTTCCATTACGTCCTTTTTTTCGCCATAGAAGCGATAACGCTGGTCATAAGGCTCTTCAAAAAAACTTAAAGCCGTGTCAATTGCTCTCGGCTCTCTAATTGCCTCAAATGCTCTTTTCAATTGTGCAGTCTCATCCCATAAACTGCTTTTGTGTGCCTGATGATCGCGTTTACCCATCATCATGATGCCTTCCAAAAAACGTCAATATATCGGTCAACGTTTCCTGTTTTGGTGATTATGGTGTAAAGTGCTGCACGGTAATAATCTTCCTCACGTGTTCTGTGTTTTGCGACAAAATTGTCAACTGTTTCTGAATCTGCCAGCTCACATCGTGCAAGTATATGGACAGCAGAATATACTACATCAGGCTTATCCTGATGCTGATCGATAAAATTCAAAATAAGTTTCCTTACATCCTGTTTTTCTTCTTCACTATTAAGGGTAAAGTACTCCAGAAGTCGAAGTGCCGTGATTTTATTAGATATGCTATTACCAATTCGGCCGATTGCTTCTTTCACAATGGCCATTGATTCAGGGGTATCCGCGAAGTGACCTAATTCTGCTTCAGTAAATTTATTAGACCTGATGATTAAGCCATTTTCCTGAAATTCCTTAAAAATTGCCGAAAAAATTCGGTTGCGGGTTCTCGTCGTCAATACGATCAGGTTCAAACCTAATTAGTGTATCAGGTTCATTTGCTATGAGCCAATCCAATAACGGCTGACGTTGATCATCTGATGAAATACTAATCAAAAATGACATCGTATTCAACCAGCTTGGTTTGATCAGTTTAAAATCAGGTGCAAAAGCGACAAACGATTTTACAGAATTAACAGGCAGCGTGCTCAAGGCACGGGCGGCATAATACTCCTGAATATTATTATGCTCAAATGACCAATTGCCTCTAAAAATGGCCACAATTGAGCACTTGGTAATGATTATACGATCAGCTTCAGCGGCAACAACCCGTTCAAACTCGTCATTGGTCAAGTAATTCCTGCCCATATATTCCATTGTTAATGCAAGGCGCGTTAACAATTGTTCACAACGTATTAAATCTGCCTCTGATAAATTCTCCTTTACAGCAGCGGCCTCCAATCGAAGTTTGATCGCTTCCGCAAATACTTTAGCCCGGCCACCGCGCAGGTTGCCTTGCTTTTGGTATACTGACGAAAGAATATTCAGGAAAAAAGGTTTGGTTACAATCTCCTTATACTCACAATCTATTACCTCATTATAAAATGCTTCACCATCAATGCCATATTCATTCATTGTCTGAACGATAGCAAACGGCGTGATTTCATTTATACGGGTTATGGTAAAGTCTTCTAAGTAGCCCTTATTTGCTCCGATGGAAAGTTCGAAAAAATTTGTCCGGCAGGATATGACAATTTTGCATAATGGATAGGCTTCACTGAAATTCTTTATCTCTTCCAGCGCATCATTAAAATATTCTGTTTCCACCTCGTCGAGGCCATCCAATATTATAAGCGCAGTATTCTCCGGAACATGCTGAAATTCTTCAGGAAGCAAATCAGCTATTGGCCCTCCCTTATAAGTCTTCAGTTTGCTAAATACTGGAATATAAAGTGATCCTGGGGCCTTGTAAAAATCGACGAGTTTTGCAAGTTCAGTTGACTTACCTGAACCGGCGTCACCTAATAAAACAAGATGGTTTCGGTCAGTTAATAATTGCGTCAGCTCTTTTTTATAATCATCACTGAAGAACATTCGGCTGATTTCGTCACCTTCCTCCAATGTCACCGTCCTTGGAATAGGGTGGTCAATTTTAACGACGGTGATTTCATCAGTAAGCGTTACCAATGCTGTTGCCACGCCTTCTGGAGTAACCACAAACTTAGCTTCGGCTTCAGCTTTGAAGGTACTTACAATTACGACTTTATGCCTGCGAATAGTCTCTTCAATTATCGGTATCAGATCTTCGTTAAGCTTATCACTTAAATTTGTCGGAGTCGTAAAGTGGTTTACCCAGCCATCTTTATATAATTCATGTTTAAATTTAACCACTTTATCATACTCTTCCTTCTGCTTGGGGTCAGTGGGCTCTTCTACATTTTTAAAAAACACATACAAGCCCAGGTCGGGATTTTCTTTTTTGCTTTTACAGCTACCCTAAATTCTTCCTCTGTTCCTGAACCATATACGGTACCATCTTCAGCAGTTGTCGGCGTTCCAAAACGCGTCGCCAGTATACCGATATAATGGTCATAACCATCAAATTCATTATTGATGATCGTCTGTCCGCGAACACCATCATATTGATGTGTAATACTTTTCCAGTACAGTGGCTTAAGATGGGCGGGAATGCCCTTTTTAGTCAATGAAATTTCGGTGCTTGCAAAAAACTCAATTAACCGGTTTTTTCTGCTTCTACATCACCTGGGCAAGATATAAATATTTGAATTTCGAGTATTGCTTTAGGCATAATGATAAGGGCGTTTATGCAAATATCATTAAACTGAATAATTAATAAAGTATCTCTAAATAATAAGTTGAAGAATTCGCTAAATAAATTATAGTGGAGTCAATCCATACAGAATTTAATGAGTGCAATGGATTATAAAAAAGGGTTGCCTTGCTACCGGCAACCCTTTAGCAATTCAGCTATTATGTTCATCGGCTTTGCCCAGTATGGCAGCGCGCATTTGATCAATGAACTTAGTAATGCTCAATCTTTTCCTCCTGGATATTTCCGTGAATTTCCGTTGCGCAATGCCTATTGAAATTTTGAGGTTTGCTTCAATCCATCGGACTATCTGGTTTAGGCTGGCGTTGCCGTCATTTACCTGGCCAGTCAGCCAAATACCGTAGGCCAGTTCAACTGCATTTATTACATCGCCAGTCCACCGCAATTCAAATTCACTTTCCGCGCGAATAACTGGTGAGTTGTTCATTAGTGCGGCAATGCGGTAAATAATTACCTGGTTTACCTGTTCAAAAGCGATAAACTTGGCGAACAGATCACTCATTGGTGTGGTATCGGTGTGTTCAGGATCTGTTATTTCGGGGAGTGGTATTTGCGAATGGTCTGCGTTCCGGATAAAGTAAAGGTGGTCGAGTTCGCTGAAATGATTTCTGTAGTATTGATAATAAAAGGAGTTTAGCTTAAAGAGAGACTGAAAACCTTTTATCGCTTCCTCGAAGTAATTAATCAGCACATCACTTGTTCCTATTGGTTCGTTGACACTGATGTTATACTCGACAGAAACCTGCAGCTTATGAGCCAGTATTTTAGGCCTTATCTCCTTGAAGAAGATGATCTCCTCTTGCGGACTGGTAAACTCATTTTTTTCAAGTGTTCTTTCAGGTCTGCAATGGCCTTATTTACCAGGATGACGGAGGCATTGTAACGCTCCACTGGCGGATAATTTTGCAAGCTGAGGAGTTCCTCTCTCAGCTGGGCTTCGATGGTTTCAAACGTTAAATTCATATGATGATGTTCAAAGTAAGATGACATAAAAAGCTTGTGAAGGGCATGGCGTTGCCACCTCCGGTGTTTCACGGAGGTAATGAATCGAATAAAAAATAGTTAATTGCCGTAGACGGTATTGATTTGAATGGCAGCATCAGCACCTTCGGCTAAAACTGTCAAAGCATTCAATATCTTCGGCAATAATGAGGACATAATGTAACTGAGGATCACAACGATCATTAGGGTATCGTAGGATGTGCCTCCATTATTGAAAGTTTGATAACAGGTAAAGAAAATGATGGCCATATTGAGGGTTTGCAATATCTCCAGCCAAAGTGTTAATCGCGCCGTTTTCATGCCGTGGATTTCTGCATAACCCATGGTACGCCGGAAATTATCCAGTTGTTGGCCAGCGATCTCATCGCTCATTTGCTGATTTGAAATTTGCGTTCTCAGGCCGGAAACATCCTTTAATGAACTTTCTGCTTTCCTGGAGAAATCATTCAGCTTCGCCATTTCAAAAGAATATTTAGACGAAAACCTATAAATATAAATAAGCGAGATGATGAGGCATACCAAATCAATCATCCCGGCGTATGGCATCATATAAAAAATTGCCCCGAGCATGGCGAATATAAAGGTACCATCACAGCACAAACCAGCAATAAAGGCAGAAATAGCAGCCTGAACTCTTTGAATATCGGCAAGGGTGTTGGAGATATTATAGCTTTGACCTTTATATTGTTGCGGCTTAATAAAAAGGCGAGAGATGATAGCCTGCATCATTTTAGCATTCATGCCTATATTGATGCGAATAAGCAAAAATTGCTTCAGATAATTTGCCAGGGCGCGGGCGAAATAAATGATCACCAATAATACAATTAGACTAACCATGCGAGTGCCCTGCATCAAATTATTGTAGATCTGTCCCCGTTGTAATAGCCAGGTTAAACCTACACCAAAAGCAGCAGCGATCATTGAAAGCAATCCAAAAACAGGGATCAGAATTAGTGGAAAAGCACGAATACCCTGCAATAGCTTCCAGGGCGAAGGATAATTATCAGATTTAAAATTCGGTTCATTTTCAAAATAAAGAGCCGCTTTTGATATCCATATCCTGTTGATTTCGTCTAATGTTAAGTAGGTCACCTGTTGGGCGGGATCAGCAATCAGAAAATAAAGCTTACCCTTAATTTTCCGGCAACTGAAACAAACTATAAAATGATCAAGGCCATACTCATTCCTGGTGTGTAGTATTAGCGGTTTATTGACAGATATGAGGGTATCCATATCCATTTCTACAGCCCTTGCCGGAAAGGATGCCTGCACACATATTTTTTTCATTTGTGCCAGTGAAAGCGCTTCATTCGGCCCTGGTAAATCGCAATCAATTAGGGGGACTTGATTGTAGCAAGTAAAAATCATTTTGAGGCAGGCTAAGCCACAATTCTGATCTGTGGTTTGCCTTACAAAGATTCTTTTAATTAAAGCGATTGGGGTCATAAGTTGTTTCTTATTAGGCCTGCGATGGGAAAAATACCATTGTAGTAAACACTACGCAGGCCATCCAGACGACCAGCGCCGGGACATATCCCTTCAGGACGATTAGTAATGAATTATCAAAATTGAGTCTGGTAATTTTTGTCATTCCCATGGCCAGAATGAACCAATAGGCGATTTCAAATACATTTAAGGTTTGCAGCGGATAGTACCAAGCGACGGGAGCATCAGGAAATAATGAAAGTGCGGATAACAGATAAGTGTTGTGCCAGTCGCTCAACGAACCATCAGGTATAAAATAATGGAACCATAACAGTTTTCCCAATGCCGACAATACAAAAGTAAATTCAGCAATAATCACCACGCAGAGTATACTTGAGAAGCGGATTGGCTGTCTGGCAATATATAAAGTCGTGTAAAGCACCAGGGAGATCAGGCTTAGTTTTATTCCGAGATAGATGATCTCAAAAAAGTAAAGCCATTTTTGCGCATTAACATAGGTGGTTAAGGCATTGTCATCATAACCCAGGAGATCGCCGCTTCTTTTATAAAAATCCGGTGTGAGGATCAGGCGGTTAGTCAAAGCAATCAAAGCGAATGAGGTTGATAAAAGTGCGATGAATGCTATTAAAATCGTTTTACCTTTGCAATGCACGTTATAACATTTTTTGGTAAAATTCTGATTACAGCGGGAAATGTCCTATTTGTATGAATTATAAGTTATAAATTAAACTTATGGTTTAAATAAATCATTATTATAATATTAGTCGTACCTTATCTACTACCTATGCCGATAACAATAGCCATCATGACCCTCATCATGGTAACGAGCGTTATTGGGTTTATTAACCCGATAGTCAAGTTCAACCTCATGCTTCACCCTTTTAGTATTTTTCACCACAAGCAAGTTTACCGGCTAATTACAGCCGACTTCGTACATAATGACCCTATACATCTGATTATCAATGAAACGGTTATCTTCTTTGCCTGTGGTACTTTGGAAACCTATTTACACGGCCATTATGCCCGAGGGAGCTTTCTTTTTCTATCGATTTACCTCATCAGTATGTTAGGAGGAGCCGTAATTATAGCTATTCGATATCATAAGGATTTCGATTATTCCAGTTCCGGTGCATCAGGCAGCGCCATTGGGAGTATGTTTGGATATATGATCCTTCAGCCCCATGTTGCCGCTTTTTACTTACCGATGTTCGGAAGTATTCAAAATATTTATGGTGCATTTTTGTTCGTCGCCGGGTTTATTATTTACCAGTTCAGGACAAAGAATCCGATGGTTAACAATGAGCTACATTTTTATTCGGCCATCACGGGTGCAATTTTCACCCTGCTATTATTTCATGACCAGTTAGTTCACTGGTAGATTATATGATCTTAAAAGGCCTGCTAAATTATCCTAAAAATAAAGCCGGCCAAAAGTATATTCTGGCCGGCGATCAGGCAGGGTATTAAATACTTACCACTTGCTGGTTACCACAAACCAAGACACGAAGGCCCGGTAGCTGCTACCACTGCACCAACTACAGCACCAGCGCCACCAAATAAGCCACCTAAAGAAGCAGATACAACGATGTTGTATCCACAACTCATACCAGAGGCAGCGCCGCCCTTTAATTCATCAGCATGTTCATCTGTCAAGTCTTTCATACGTTGAAAATTTTAGTGATTCCCCCTATTAGGAACCGGGCTAAAATTGGACAGATGTGCGCCGGGAAGCTAAAAGCTTAACTTATGATTTATTACTTTTGCTTATAGGATAAAACAATATTATGGAACCAACCGGCTTTAATAAGGATAATACGCCCCATCATAAAGATAGTGTAGGAGAAAGAATCCGCATCCAAAGGGAAATCAAGAATTACTCGCAGACCTATATGTCGTTTATGCTGGAAATATCACAACCCGCCTATTCCAATATCGAACGCGGCACCTCAGTATTGACGGTTCCCAGGTTATATGAAATTGCCGAAATACTGGAAATCTCCATTTTCGTGTTAATGCCTCCTTCAAAGTATGGGTCAGGTATCAATTTGGGGCGTTATGTAAACACGCTCTTCAAACTACTTAAACCTAATAACAAGCGGTTAAAAGGAAAACATGAATCGGCATTAGCTAAGGGTATTGTTTACAGGGACATTTCAAAAAACCTGGACTAATAAATTAAAAACCTGAATTATTGCGCATTAGGCCATTGCGATTCATCTTTACGGTTCTAAACCGACTGTAAAAAGGGATTGGTTATGGATTACAGAACCTATGAAAAACGCCTGGAATATATTTTAGAACTTATCGAAAAAGGCCGTTTTGGATCAATTGAAAAAGTCGCCAAGCGATTTGATGTCAGTACACGTACTGTTAAGCGTATGCTTCAGAACCTCCGTGATAAGGGCCATGATATATTATATGATAAGAAAATAAAAAAATATTTCATCAAAAATACAGAGTGACAATCTCTGTCCCGCAGCCGGAATAGTTTTGAATTCATAAACGAATCGCTACTATGGAAAAGGCATTTACCGTACATCTCGTTTCTTATGTGCCGATATTAAAAAGCGCAGGTATTAAATTTAAGGAGGATGAGAAAACCCTGTTAGTTGGTAAACCGTTGGCTGACTCTGGTTATGTCATCCATATCAGTTCGAGAACTGTGGATGCCCCAACCTTTATACAAGCCATCCTACAGTTACTTAAGAAAAGCAAAGCCGCTTATCGGATTATAAAAGGTCAGCATGACCAATATCGGTTAAATGCCGGAGCCTACGGTGATGAAGAAGTCGGTAAAGTGATCACTATTTTTCCGAACAACCTCAATGAGGCCATAGGATTGGTAGAAGAGTTAAAAACTGTAACCGCATTTCATAAAGGACCTGAAGTTATACAAGCGCAACGCGTCGGTGAAGTAATTTATATTCAAAAAGTTGTACGCAATGACAACAAGGAACTTGTGTTGTCAGCACCCGATCTTAAAAAGTTCCCCTTTGAATACAAAAAACAATACCGAAAAAAGAAAAATCGCCTGGGCTTGATTGGCAAAGCCTATCTGCCGATACAGTTATTAAGAAGTGCAGCCAAAGGCAATATTTACAAAGCTATTAACCTAAAAGGACTAAAGTTTGACTGGTGCCTTATCAAGCAGGGTAATCCCGTTGCCCTGGACGATCATTTCGACCGAGATATGAAAGATCGGCTGGAATGGCAAAAAGAAGTTCATGCAAATTTAAAAGGCAAAGTTTATACGCCTGACGTAATTGACTATTTTACCTCAAACGATTACCATTACCTGGTATTCAATTACGCTGACGGTGATTCTCTCGGCAACGTTATCAGGTCTTTTTTAGCTGGCAAGCAGTGGACAGAACTTAATTATCCTACCCAAATCAAGATACTCGGTTATTTTCTTCAGGCAATTGAATTGATTAAAAGCATCCACGAAGCGGGTTTTGTTCACCGCGATGTAACTGACAGTAATTTTATACTATTGGATGATGGAAAGTTATGTGTGATCGACTTTGAGCTAAGTTACTCGCTTGAAAAAGGCGAACCTAACCCGCCTTTTCTACTCGGCACATTCGGGTATGTGGCACCTGAGCAAGTTCAGCATGCTGTTCCTGATCCTAAAGAGGACATTTACTCCCTCGGAGCCTTATTATGTTTTGTGTTGACCGGTTGCAAAACCTGGGACTTTATCACCACCAACCATCATCAGCTAAAATCAAAATTGGTTCGATTAACTGACGAAAAAGAACTCACGGAGCTCATCCTAAAATGCCTGAGCTATAACAGAACTGACAGGCCTTCAATTCAAACCGTACATGCTACTGTTCTAAACAGAATATCCAACATTAAAAACCTGAACCATGAAACGATCTCAATGGCTGTATGAAATTATCATTTATTTTCTGGCGCTAATGTTCCTTTATACAGCATTCAGCAAGTTAGTAGACATGCATCATTTTACCAAGGCGATCAGAAACCAACCATTTCCAAAAATAGTTGACCCTTCTCTTGTTGTCGGGGTTCCATTGGTGGAAATCATAACCGGAGTATCGCTACTACGCATTAAATCCAGGAAATTCGGTTTATATGCCTCCGCCATTCTTATGTTAAGTTTTACTATATACGTTAGCCTGGCGGTTTTTAACGTTTTTGAGAGAGTCCCCTGCGGCTGTGCAGGTGTGTTCCAACAAATGAGTTGGACTGCGCACCTGGTTTTCAATCTTTTCTTTTTACTACTCGCCATTCTCGGCATTTGGATTTATCATAAACATGAGCAAACCAACCAAGCCTCCTATAGTAAAGCGGCTTTATAAGATATTCACTGCGCAACGAATCAGGGCAAAGCTGAAAACCTGCGAAAAGAGTAGGCATTACAATTTATCTAAATTTCTAAGTTATGTTAAACAACAAAAAAAGCTTTTTACAAAAAGCAAGAATTGCGATGGTTGCTATCGTAACCATTATGAGTGTTGGTGGTGCTTACGCTATGAATGCGCCTAAACACCAGGCCGGTACTACCTGGGGTGTAGTTGCAACAACCGCCAACTCTTATCAGGTTACGGCGCTAACTGCTAACTCACATTGTAATTCTGGCAGCACTGTTTGCGAGATACAAACAGAATTGCAGCCGAACGCAAGCAAAATGATTCCTAAAAGCCCCACTCAGGTAACTGAAATCGAAGGTACGTTTGTGAGGTAAAAAAACCGGGATCGGTTGTTTAAATTGATCCCGGTTTTTCATTATTGATTAGCAGCCATATTAATTGCCGTAATTAAGGCAGATTTGTCCCTTAAGCTATCACCTGTTTTAAAAATCTTTTGATTTTTATCGATGATAAAGATCGAAGGAAAACTATGTATATCGTAATATCGGATAGTCTCATTTGACATACCTTGACCGTTAGTGTAAAGATTAACCACATTGGCTGAAGTGTACTTATTTGATCTTACACTTTTCTTCCACTGTATTTCATTCTTATCGATGGACACGGAGACAAAAATCACGTCAGATCGACCTTTAAATTCCTCCTCCACATTGGCTAAAGCATTATTGAAGTAATTTATACAGTTCGCGCATCCCGTGTACCAAAAATCCATAAATACGATTTTCCCTTTAAATTGATTGAGCGTTACATTTTTACCATTCATATCTTTCAAGGAGAAGTTGTACGCCACTTGACCGATTGAAATTTTCCATAATTTGTCAAGCTGTTCCTTCCCCTCTGCTGTTGTAATCAGCGGAGAAATACTTCGTAAATAAGCTTCTCTGTCCATCATAGAAGCTGAAAAATAATTTGCAGAGATTAACGCTATCCGTTCTTTAATCATTTTATCGGATATGCTTCTAAAATATTTTGCTGTACTGTCGGGTGTAGATTTGCCCGAGCATAAAAGGGATACAGTACGATATTTTTCTAATTCTGCAACCCAAAAATCGTAACTGTTATATAAGGATTTCCTTCGAAAAGATGACCATTTTACTGTATCGCACCTATCCAATTGTTCAGCAAATTTTAATCTTGATGCAACTGAGGCTTGCCGAAACTGTCTACTTACTGCATTGTTTATTATAGCCAACTCCGTTGATTTAACGGAATAGAATGCGTGCAACCTTAATTCTTCCAAGGCTTGATCATCAATTTGTTTGGAAAAATGAGAAAGTTTAGTGCTTAATTCATCTCTAATCGCATTAAACCCATTCCGCATATTGTAGGTCAAGTCAGCATTCAAATAATCGTTTGCTAAATCTTTACTTTGTTTAATTGAATCAATACCGGCCCGCAACTCATACTTTAATGCTCCTTTTCCCTTGAACCGAATCTGGTAATTATCTACTACAGCTGAGCCACTTCCGTATTTTGGTTTCCTGGCAATTTTTATGGTTATTGAGTCCCTCGATTGCGCATAATAATTCGACAATATTGCGAAGGTACGATTGCCTTTAATTTTTTTGCCGGTACCATTATTCAAGTCAACGATTGAGATGTATAGCCCGGCTTCTTTTTGTTTTTGAGTCAGATCTATATAAAATCTATAATGTCCTTTATAATCGGCATCAGCAACAATATCCTTAAACTCTGTTGTTCCGGCTAAGTTGAATATAGGCGTATTAGTCGAAATACTTAAGCGTAATTGATTGCCGTTTTCCGCCTCCGGATACTTCACAGATATTTCAACCAGTTGTCTTTTCTTAGCATTACAAATGTCAATAGAGAATGCCGACAATGGCAATAAAAGGACGGTTATAATGATTAACAGTGTAAGTCTGCATTTATTTGATATCCTTTTCATTTAGCGTGGGTTTTGTTGAAGCCCTTGAAGCAGAATTTCATCTACTGGTAAGGGTAATACATAGCGGTTATCGTTCGGTGCTAAAGTATAGGTGACACCTTTATAAGTTCGTTGTAATGTTTTTGCAAAACGGGGATCTTGATTTAACCGTCTTAGGTCTTCCCATCGGATATTACCTGTAAGAGGTAATTCTTTTCTGTCGTTCAGAAAGAATTTTGGAAAGTAATGCCTCGGGATCAGTATCTGTAAATGGTTTAAATGCAGCTGTAGTAATCCTTTTTTGAAGTAACAGGTTCAAATCAGCGAGTGCAGAAACAGTATTGGCAGTTCGTGCAGCCGATTCGGACCTGATCAGATAAATTTCATCGTTAGCGATACCGCAGAAGTTGTTTGCTCTCGCAGCGAAACCGGCTTTGGGTCTGTAAAAGCCTTTTCCATCAGTTGTAAAAAACAAGCCTCTTCGTAAGTCTGAATCGTCGTAGGTGTTATAAAAGTTAGGATCAATTTTACCTAAAGCATAACTTGCATTGACCGTCATCGAGGTGCCATAGCAATAAGCATAAAAGCCTATTTCCCCATTACCTTGAGCAAACGTTGGGAATGGTGCAGTTGACGTTTGGCTAAGCGTGTTGAAATCTAATAAATCACCATTGAGTTTCAGGGCAGCATCAGCGTAATTGAACGCGTTCAGATAATCGCCCATCGATAAATAAACTTTTGCCAATAATCCGTTGGCAACTGGTTTGGCTGGCCGTGTTTTATATAGCGGTGAGGTAGCCAACAATGATATAGCGAGTTTTAGATCACCGATCATTTGGTCGTAGCATTGCTGAACATTGCCACGAGATACTTTGACATTTACGTCTAATGTTAATCTAACAGGAATGCCCGCGTCAACTGTGGCTGTTGCTTTATTGTATGGTTTGCAGTAAAGTTGAGATAGCTGGTAAAATGCAAAAGACCTAAAAAACAGCGCCTGTCCTTTGATATTGTCTGCCTGTACCTGGTTGCCGTCGAGGTTTTTAAGTTTGGAGAGCCCATCCAATACTACGTTTGCATATTCGACAGATTGATATAAGTAATACCAATCATACGCTGTGGCTCCCTGATAAATATCTTTGGCCCATAAATATGTATTTCTTTCCAACTGAGGTTCCGCATCCAGGTTCACATCAGGCACATATAAGTTATCAGTACCCATCAGGCCAATTATAGAACCATAAGTATTAAATTGGGTAGCATTATCAAGTATAGCTTGGAAGTCTGCCATCGTTTTTGGGGTTACATCAGACTTTATGCTTTTTACATTTAACCAGTCATCTTGCTTTTTACAAGCATTTATAATAAGGGATAGTACGCATATACTGAAAAGTATCCGCTTATATTTTGAGGTATATAAGATTGTCATTTTAAAAAAGATTAAAAATTTGCATTGAATCCTATGGCCATAGTAAATGGTGTAGGAATTGAATTGAATCCTAAAGCAGAGATATCGGGATCTATGCCATATTTATTTGCACGCCAAATAATTCCAAGATTGCTTGCATAAGCGAACACCTCTATTTTTTAAATGGTAATGTTTTTAAGGTATTCTTATCTAATACATAGGCAAACCGAACATCCAGCAGTCGAATATTATCTGCTTTATCCACCAATACACTGCTGTATCTATAAAATGTATTTCTATTGTTATTTGACGGATATATTACTGATGGTACGTTTGTTAAGGCTTCGTCTCCGGGCTTTTTCCATCGTTGTTGATAATCAATATTTTGAGAACCGGTTGCCGAGATGATATCTGCAGCATTGATGCTTGTTGAAGGTCTTCGAAAGAAATAGCCAAATTCAAAACCGATGTTCGCAGATAAGGATAATGGACCGTATGAAAATTCATTTCTAATAGAGCCATATACAGTTGGGCGTAATGATCCATTGTATTTTAAACTATCGGAATTGAAGTTATTAATGATAGTTGTATAGTCTTTACTAATCTTACCATTTAAATAGCCTTGCGGATCGCCATTTGTCGGATCGAGTCCGGCCCACTTGTAGCTGTATAGTCCATAGATAGACCGGCCAACAACGGGCATGCCGGATACAGATTGAATAGAGGTATTGGTTAACGATTGGTCATAGCTGACTACCTTATCTTTTAAGGTGCTAAATAAGAGACTGGTAATCCACTGAAACTTGCCAGTAATATTTTTACTGTTTAGCGTAATATCAAACCCTTTTGTTGTTGTTGACGCCGCATTGCCGTTAAAAGCTAAAAAGCCACTTGAACTAAAAAGCGGAATTCTTTCTATCAGGTCTTTGCCATCTTTGATATAATATTCAATTGTTCCTGTAACGCGGTTATTGATTGTCCCAAAATCAATGCCCCAATTTATATTCTTCACTTTTTCCCATCGTAATTCAGGGTTCGGTGCTGTAAGGTTTAAGATCGCTGTTGCACCCGTAATTTGGCTTGCCCCGTACCTACCTGTAACATAAGCTGAGCCATTGTAAACATTGCCGTTAAAACCATAACTCGCTCTTAAACGCAAGCTTGGCAACCAATCTATTTTGTAGAACTTTTCTCTTGCGATATCATAAGTTGCACCTATTGACCACAAGGGCGTCACCCGGTCATTTGTTTTAACCCCGAAGATGTTTGAGCCATCTTTACGACCACTTGCGGTCAGCGTGTATTTACTATCATAGGTATATGCGAGGTTTGCAAAATAGGACAAATACCGATTTGTTGAGCCATAAATGTTCCCGCCAGGAGATGGTATAACACCGTAACCAGATGGATTGATCAGCACATAGTCGCTATAATTGAGATTTTGAACAGCTGTACCAAATTCGTCGTCGTAACCCAGTAAATTTCTATTATATCCAATATTTTGGAGCTGTTTTATCTCTGCACCGGCTAAACCAGTAATTTCATGTTTATTATCAAAAGTTTGATCATAGTTTAGTTGAGCACGCCCATTATTGGCTATTAATTGATTATTGGAGAGATTCAATATACCGCCAACGGGTACCTGATATGTTGGTGAAGCGCCGGGATTCAATTTTGTAAATTGATTGATCAAGGTACGTGCGGCATATGTATCCTTGTTTTGATAATTCCTTCCACCAACTTGTTGATTTTCATTTTGGTACTGGAGGTTGATATTCCAATGCTTCAAAAAGCGGTAGGTAGCAGCTATATTGAGTACCAGATCATTTACTGTCGTGGTGTTATCACCGAAGCCTAACTCATCAAGGGGTTTATAAAGCCAATTAAGCAAACCGCTGGACGTTGCTTTAGTTGCATAGCTTGCCCGATAATCTTTCGTAATGGCCAAGTGATTTCCATCGTTGTCGGCAAATTGAGCATAAGGATATATTCCCGCAATATTGCCTCCGACGGAGATTCCAGTACCATAATTTAGCGCATTGTTTAGAGCAGTGACATTTCTGCTATAATTTAGACCAGTCGTAATCGATAAATTTGTAATTGGGGTATAAACGTTCTGTGCATTTACCGTCAACCTGTTAAATCCATTTCTGATCAACGGGTTTTGATTATTTACATAGCCCAAAGACATTGTATATGCATTCTGCTCACTGCCTCCTCGCATTCCAATGGAATATTGCTGATTAACCGATTTTCGATAGATGTATTTTTCGTAATCCCTTCTAACATCCTGATTCATTAAAGAATTAATCCTTGCTGCTGCATCTGCTTGTGAAATGGTGCCGGCCTGGCTTGCGGCGAGTAAATCAACTACAGGAGAAACGGGAGTCCAATAAGAAACATCATTTATGGCGGTATTAAAATAGCCTTGCTTAAAAAGATCAGTTTCCAAGGCTATATAATCCGATGATGGCAGAAAATTCCTATCGTAGTATAAATTTGGTTTATTCTGAAATGTCAGTGTTCCATTCACCTCAACTGACATCTTCTGATTTTTACGGCCCTTTTTAGTAGTAATTACAATTACGCCATTACCTGATCTCGCGCCCCAAATGCTTGCTGCTGCGGCATCTTTAAGGATCGTTATATTTTCTACATCGTTGGGGTTGATATTACTTAAATTTCCTTCATAAGGAAAGTTATCTACTACGATGAGTGGATCTCTACTAACATTACCAGAGAGTGTACTAACTCCCCGAATATTAATGCCGAGAAACCTGGAGTCCGAACCTGTGGCGATATTGGTATTAGCTTCACCATTAAAACGCAGGCCACTTGCAATACCAGAGAGGCGGTTGAGAATATTATCGCCAGGGTTTCTATTTAATAATTTGTTATCAATTAGATCGTATGATCCGGATGATCTTTCTTTTGGGATATTTTGATAGCCAGTTGAAATAACCACCTCGTTAAGGGAGGTTTGATCAGGAATTAAAGTAATATTGAAAGGCCCTGTTTTCCGTTGATCAAAACTTATTTCTTGTGAAGCGTAGCCAATAAATACAATTCGAAAAGTTCCGGTGGTATCACTGGTACGAAAGTAAAATACACCTGACGGATCTGTTTGAGCGATTATCTTATTGTCGAGATAAATGGATGCCCCGTTCAGTGGGAGCTTTGTTTCTGCGCTTATTATAGTGCCATGAACAAGTTTTAAGTTCCGGCCATCTGTTGGCGAAGAATTTTGTGAAGACAGATCACGTTTTTCAGTATTTATAATTTTCGACTTAATCACAATTCGATTTCCAATTATGTCGAAGTCTAAATCAAGTGGAACAAGTAAGTCGGTAAGTACTTTTTTTAATGGTTGATTTGTTTCATGCAGGCTTAACTTCGCATTTAGGTTTCCACTTACATTACTATAAATAATACCCACTTTGGCTTTCTTTCCGATTATCGTTAAAACATCCTTGAGTGGTTTATCGGTTACATCAACCGAAATTAATTTACTGAGATCCTGACCAAAAGCTTTGTTAGTCTGAGTCAGAGGGATTAAAACGAATAGACATAGAGCAATAAGACATATTCGTTTAAAAGCTAATTGTAAAAAAGGTCTAATAGGCATTTTAAAGTTGCGTTTAAATAGTGTTTTGAAAATTGCATAGGGAACTTGATTTAGGGCTGCCGGAGGCCGCCTCACATAGGGATGGAAAGGCAATAGCTTTCCCATGAAGTAAATTTTCATTTCTTTTTAGTTTTTAAATTCTTGACTGGAAAAGTGGTACTGTGCTGGCTATTGCAGCTTATGGTTTCGTTTTATTTAAGGCTCTTTACAACCACCATTAATGACAAATCCCCCGTTCTCTTCAATGACATTTCCATTGATAGAAACGGAAATTTGCTTGAGAATGACGGATAATGGTTGTGATGTATCGAAGTCTCCGAAACACAGGCAACTTGAAGTATTGTCGCCAAGTTTGATCGACGCGTCATAATATCGTCGTAAATCTGTTATGACCTCTTGAATAGGTGTGCCATTATATGATAGTATACCTGATTTTCTATTTAAAACAGACTGGACTTTAGACGAGACTAACAGTTAGCTCTAAATCGCTTCGGTTAAAGAGGACTTTTTGCCCAGGTTTTAGGATAACATTTTTAGTAAGAGCAGATTGAGGTTGATTGGAACTTACCTTCACTATGCCGGTAACTACAGAAACTGAAAATATCTTGAGATTACTATAAGAGGTAATATCGAAGGAAGTGCCAACTACCTCCGTTTTCATGTTTCCGCTATGTATGATAAATGGATGTGCCTTATCTTTTGCAACCTGAAAAAAGCTTCGCCATCCAAACTAACCTCACGAAATTTACCTATTAACTGATCCCGGTATTTAAGTTTGCTGGATGGACAAAGCCATATCGTAGTTCCATCGTAAAGTTGTATTCTTTTTTCTCACCAATATTTGTCGCCAGCATTTTGAAATCTGCTCTGATCGTTTTATTTACTGTGAGTTCAGAGCGGTAAATGAGATAAATCGTAGCGCTGGCCATCAAAATAAATACTGCCGCCGCAGATAAAAAGATTTTAATAAACCTGGTACTGAAATCATTGTTCTTATTGCTCTTCCCGCTGACATCTTTAACCGAGGCCAAAAGCGACATTTTTACAGTTTCGATAGCTTTCTCATTTACAAATAGGCGGTCAGCCGCAGCCGAATCACCCTTTAATTCATCCGCTATGAAATTTCTTATTAATAATTCGTTCTCGGGCTTTTGAATTTCACTAAATAATAATGCTGCTTCAACTGCGGTGCATTGATCGTTTAAATATTTATCAAGGAGGGCTTTTAAATCCACTTTATTCAATGTCGTTTAATGCTATTATCCGAATTGAATTAATTCTCACTGCTGTGAATTAAAAATTATTTTAGATGGTTGAAAATTTTAGGGATTATTACCAGGAGAGCCAAATGTTGATTGGCAAGAAAATACTGCTTTATTGATTTGTTGGCTTTTACCAGGTGGTCGTTGATGGTATAAACGGAGATCCCGAGCAGTTCACTTACTTCTTTGTAGCTCTTTTCTTCTAAGCGACATAAGGTGAAAACAATCTTGCGTTGAGGGGGCAAGCTTTCTATCGCTTTATTGATGAGTATTTTGGTTTCGCTTTCGATTATTTTATCTTCTACTGGTAATACGTAGTCGATATTATTCTCTATTAACTGCTCAATAAGTCTTTGATCCTGAGCAATTTTTCTAAAATGTTTATATACTAAGTTTTCGGCGATTTTAAAAAGATAGGCTTTTATTGGTTTCTCGGGGTCGAGTGTATCGCGTTTTGTCCAGATTTTTAGGAAAACATCTTGAAGAATCTCCTGAACGATTTCTTCATCCTTAATGATGCGCAGAATTCTGCTGTAAAGATTGCGGCTATGTATATCGTAAAATTTTTCAAAGGCAATTTCGTCGCCATTTTTTATCGCGATGACTAAAACCTTTAATTCTTCATCGTTGAGTACCATAACTGCCTTGACTATCCACTCATATATAATTAGCGTCCAGGTTCGGATTGTGCTTTACGTGGGATTAGTTAACCCTTCCTTAGTTTCGGCTGCATTGTTAGCCTGGTGAACGTTGTACGCAGCAGCCACCAGGCCAATTAACTGATCTAAGAACAGGGCAAGCTTTTCGTCGGAGATTTCCGCTTTCTGGTTGCAATCTTTTAATGTCCAGCATTGAAAGATTTTCCAGGCGAACACCTTCATGGTTTCAGGAGTATTGACTACAAAAAAATTAGCCAATACATCTTTAAAAGGTGTTTCTAAGGAAGGACTGTTATCGAAATTTATTGCTCCCATACTAAACAGTTAATGTTTTGTCGAATGTAAATGCCATAGGGCGGACTCAACTTACCGAAACAAGGTACCCGCGAAGGACCCACCCACGATAAGCGAGCCCACACCTATGGCATATACCTATGGTATGGGCTATCACTTACGTCTCGCGGGTAGAAATTTCGCGGGTTTCTGTTCCGAGACAAAAGCAATTGCTTCAATTATTACGAGAAGAATTGCAAAACAAATATAATAATTTCAATTAAAAGTGGAGTTATACCTCCAATTTTAATTGAAATAAACTTCTGAACTTCCCATCATATTATTGGTGATGGATTTAGACATCGAAAACATAAAAAAAGAGTTTGCAAAAAACCTTGCTTCAGTCCGGAAAAAGAAGAAATTAACTCAGGACACTCTTGGCATCAAATGTGGTTTTGCAGACGGTTCCCAAATTTCTCAATGGGAACGAGGATTGTATGATTTGCAATTGTCACGAATAATACTTCTTGCTAAGGCTCTTGAAGTAGATCCGAAGGAATTACTCAATTTCACTATTTAGGTTTTAATCCAACCTAAATGAATAACCATATATATTAGCCCCCATAATAACAATAAAGCTATACCAAAATATAGCTGTCTACGATTTTTATTGCCAGTTTTTGTGGCAATTGTCGGCGGCAATTTTTTGTCGTCCTTAGTCCTCATTCCTTGCTAAATGAATGGCATTCAGTTGTTTTTAGAATACCGGGTTTAATCAATTGGTCTCTAAATATACCTACAAAATTATTAAAAGTGTTGTAATATATTACAACACTTTTAAGCAGTAAAAAGTCAATTTTCGCTTTTCTTAATTTTTTAAGTGGAGAGCGAAGCACATAAATTACTTCTTACAAGCTTTGGAAAGCATGTTGCTTCGCTGCGCAAAAAGAAAAAGTTGTCTTATCGCAAGGTTGCACAGCAGTGCGAATTGGAGTTTTCTACGATCAAAAAATATGAGAAGGGCGAGTTCAATATGACTTTTATCAGCTTGAGTGAGTTGGCTAAGGGACTTGGCATACCTCTTAAAGAATTAATGGATTTTTAATTGTGTCGTTGAAAACCGATAGTCGGTTGTGAATTAATTACATTTTCTTGGCTCTATTTTTCCTTATTTATTTTTCACTCTAACACTTTTCTCGTCTTCCTTAATTCGAAGCAGGTGCATGCGCGAAGATTTTAGGTAATGCTAAATCTTAAAATTTGCGTTATCTACATTAAGAATTCTACCGAACTTCGTAAACTATCATCGCACACCTCATGGATTTTGAATTAACATTACGATACCTATACGGAAAACCTCAATCTGATTTTGATGCTTTATTGATCCACCTCGAAGACATGATTGATACGTTTGAAAGGAATGTGGAAGCAACAATGACGCTTTATGGCCAGTCATATCTAAGTGAGAAAGAAAAGATTAAAAATACTTTTAGAGTGCAATGGAAAGCAGCTAATGAAGTTTACAAGGAAGCATATGAAGAAATCTCGGGTGATGATAGCGAAAAGAACGCTTGGGCAGCGCACAAAGCCAATTTCGCCTATATTGAAGGAGAAGAGCAATCAGCTGAAGAATTTGTCGATAGAAATCATCGAGAAATGATCGACCATTATAACAAATCTGCCACTGCTATGCTGTATTCTATACTGGAGGGGCAGTTCAGGAGATTTGCGGAGTTATTGAGGCTGTTAGGGAATCATATTTTGACGGTAGAAGATCTGGTACAAAAGAACTACCTGGATGGAATCGTAAAGTATCTTGAAAAAGTGATCGGACTGAACGTAACGACTATTAAACCTTACATAGAAAAACTACAACCTTTAAGGCTTTTGAGAAATAAGATCATGCACAACAATGGCGAGTTTCCGGATATTGAAGGTACCGAATTGTCTAAATTCGTTAAAGACTCTAATCATATGCTTGACTGGGAGCAGGAATTTGACGAAGCTGCTTTATGGACAGAGACCGTTGATGAGGTTAAACGTTACTACGTTTTGCGTATCAAAAACATCGAGTTCTTACAGCCGTTTTACAAGCTGATTCGGGAATTTTTTAATGAATTATTTTGGCTGGCTGATGAACATCTCAATCATCAGCCGATTGCGGAGCGGTTAAAATATGCTGCTGGCTTTGTGGGTAGAGAAATACGGGTAGAAAGTACAACTATCATTGAAGTAGATAAAGGGAAAAAGATCAAAGCAACTGTCATTAATGATGGAGAGGATGAACCAAAATCGTTTGATTTCAGCATTACCGTAACCCGTTCATCAAAAAACAAATTTGAGGTAATTAACCAGGTGCCCAATGCAGATAGATTGGATCGTTTGGCGGCATATATTCAAAAGAATCCGCACATCATTTTAAAAAGCGTGTTACAAGGCTTCAATATTGGCAACCGAACTACAGCCGTAAATGTAAAATTTTGCTAATGATTAGTACGTCTTTGTATAACTGGCCAACCTTTCTTCCAGCGCAAGCGATAGCAAAGGTTTGACCAGTTGTAAAAACAATTGTCTCAATTCACTGATTATTCCTCTTTAAAATACCCTTCGGTTTGATAGACAAATTTTAAAGTCAACCACCACGCATAGATGGCATAATGCTCGATACGGCGTTCATCCATGAAGCCATGCATCAATTCATTTCTAAAATTAACATTGGAGCTATCAAGGAAAAAACTTTGTAACTCCACTATAACCTCCTCGCCAAATACGCCGGTTAACTTTTGCAGTACCCCGCCAAATGTGTTTTCAAACTCTTCGTCTTGGTTGTAGTTCGTTACCGATATTTTTTTAGCTCAGCCACATGCCGAAAGCTATTCTCAAGCTGAGGAACTAATAAGTGAGCCGACAATAAAAAATCGTTTTCAAAACCTGCAGCCAAACCACGTGCATAAATCCTAAGCCGGCTATTGGGTATAAAGGAACTTTTTATATCCACCAGATTCTGTAGCATAAATTCTTCCGGTGGGATACCAAAAATATCCATCTTATTTTTGATCATTTTCAAGAGGATAATCAATATTTCTCTGGCATTTAACCGTGCTTCATTCATTTTAGCAGCGTCGCCCTTAGTTGTACCGATTGGCTTGCCTTTAGTGGACAATCGGATATAAGTATCAAAAAATTGATCGAAAAATGTGGGTTCCGGCTTTGCGCCAGAAGGATTAAAAAGACTTTCTGTTAAAACAGGTATGCCTAACAACGTTCGCCAACCATCTTGAAAACTATTAATATTCATCTGGTTAACGGTTTCAAGAAGTTTGTCGTAATCAATTTCCGGGCTTATTTTAGCACCACCAACCGCTACCATTTTGATGTCATCCAATCGTGCAGCTTCCAATTTCGCGATTAAACGTTTTTTTACTTCCTGGCCTTCCTGAACATCGAAAACCAAATTCAGCGCAGCAGACAATTTATTTGAAAGTGTTGGATAATATGTATTGGGCTGACGTTCGGCAACAATCTGATCAGCTTCCTGCTCCAAAACAAGTGCAGCTTGAACATGGCGTTCTTGCTCATTAAACACGCCTATGCCCTGTAACCCATCTACACACCAAATTGCAGATTGATATTCCCTTTTTGACAAATATTCAGCTTTACGTTTCTCTAACAGATTTTTAAGCAGATTCTGGCTTTCTTCCTTGCCAAAAACAATTGTTAACTCAAAACAAATCCGGGAAAGCCAATAAGGAGAAGGTTTGCTCACAAGGATAGGTTTAAGGCGGTCAAAAATATCGGTTAACTGCCCACTAAATATTGCCTTTGCTTGTTTGATAACTGCCAGGTATCTAACCAAATACTCGAAATCTTCTTTGATCGAAAAAATATCATAATAGTAGCCAGCGACATTTTTGAGATGTTTGCCAATCAGTGTGCGATTAAGTACTATTTGTATATCCAGTACTCTGGCAAGTAATTCTTTATTATTAGTAATTGGTATGATGTCGATTTTAGTAAAGCGCTCTACCGTTTCGGGTTTATAATTTTCCCTGAGCATTTCTTCGCTAATCTGTCTGAGATCCATTTTCAGGATTAGCAGCAAATCGTCGATCAATTGCTTATCGAAATCACTTTTATTTTGAAGCTGCCAAATCGCAGCATGTAATTTACCTTTAAAAATGCCGTCAGGCACGGTTAACTGAACTTGTTCCATGGTGATTGAAATTATAGAACAAATTACGTAAATAGATGCGCAGTCTATCTGCGCAGTAAAATCAAAACAAACTCTAAGGTTGTTTTGACAATTCATCCCTTACCATAAAACGGTCGTTTACCACTCAAAGAGATGGCGTCAACTATGTATTATGTTAAGAAACTGATATGCTTAAAAAGCCTTAGTTTGAGGTATATCGTATTGACCGCGTTTTACTCAAATAATTGCTGACTTCCAGTATAATATGTCTTACGTTTATCAAGTTCTGCTTTAAGAATAGGTTCACCGTTAAGCGTAAGTGTTTGTTTCGGGCGGTGTACCTGTAAAAAATCGCGCTCTTTTTCAGTGATGGTGTCCGGGAAAAGAAAAAGAATGTGATTTTCAGCATCTGTTAATACTCCTCTGATTGCCTGACTAAGGATTTCAATATTGCTCTCAGGAATTTTATTGGCTTTTGAAAAAGGCGATATTTTTGCGGCGTAAAGGATTTCATCCACATAAGCGTTACCTATACCCTGAACTGTTTTACCATCGGTCAATACCGTTTTGATCGGCTTTGCACTTTTTTCAAAGCAGATTGCAGATAGCCATCCGGCATTTGCATGGCATCGGGCACTGGGGAGATAACCGGATCAAGGGTTAACATTACTGATTTTTGCCAGTCTGTTATTGCTAACCCGGTACCATCAGAAAACAGCAATTCCACGATAGTAAACTTGTTTTCATTCTTGCCTTCATACCAGTGCATTGAGCCATAAAGCATCAGATGTAGTCCCAATAGGTGATTTTGCCCGAACTCAAAGAATAGCTGTTTGCCGATTCGTTTCACTGCCGTTAATACTTGGCCTGTAAGGGCTGCATCAAAATCGGCTTCAGTCGTTTTGATTTTGCGGGAAACAAGTATATGGATAGCGGTAAGCGATTTACCAACAAGGCGTTTGGTCAGGTTCGCGCTAAATACGTTCAAATCTGGAATTTCAGGCATAAGAATTTGCTTTAATTATTTGTATTCACTTTCGACGTGCAAGCCGATTTCTTCGATGATTGAGTCCGGCAATATAACCCCGGATTCCTGTATCCACGTCCAATCATCCGTATGAGCGATCGTCGCCATAAACCGGCCATCGAAAATCACCTCATAACCTTGTGGCTGCATGACTACCTTACAGTTCACGACTTTTCCAGCATAAACCAAATCAAAATTAAATGCTGGGTTTTGCTCTTCCATTATTATTTAATCAAGGGTGTTTCCTGGCAGATTGATATTTAGGCCCAGTTGGTTATTGAGCGTTGTTATAAAAAATTGATACAAGGATAGCGAAGGTGCGTCACCGGCATGAATAAAAAAGTATAGTGACTGAAGTCCCTTTTCCTTCCATATTTTCAGACGTTTGGCCCACTCTTCCAATCTTAGATAATCTATACGATCATCACCACAGGCGACAAAACGGATAAACGCATGTGGCGTAGGTAATTCCATGTGCAGGCAATCCCTTCTACCCAGGGTATCAGTGATAACCGCGCCTATGTTTGTTTCTTTCAAAAAACTAAAAAGATCACCTCTATGCCGGGGATCAATCCAGTTTTTATTTCTGACCTCAACAAATAGCGGAACGTCGGTTGGCAAAGTAACTAAGTATGCTTTGAGGTCGGAAAAGGTTTTTGGTGAAGTACCTTCGGCCATTTGAAGAAATACAGGACCAAGATTTTCCCTTAACACCGCGATGCTCGTGTAAAATTCGTCCGTTTGCTGTTCTACATTTTTGAACCTGCGGATATGGGTAATGCTCTGCGGGAACTTCGGGCAAAATTTAAAATCTGCCCTGTCCCTGACCAACTCTTTCCAGGCGGCCATTCGTTCCGGCGGCATCGTCTGATAAAAAGTGGCGTTGAGTTCGATGGCATTAAAGTGCCTGACGTAATATTGTAGGAAATCCTTGTCTTTGGTGTAATGGGGATAGATGACTCCTGACCAATTTTTATACCCCCACTTAGGTGCCCCAACATGCGCTACAAACGGGTTGGCATTCTCTTCGCTTGCTAATGTGGCCGTGGTCAGGTTAGTATCTGCCGGTAAATGATAATCGAAGCTTGAAATATCTATATTTTCTTTCCCAAAGTTCATAGGTCGAAGTTATGTAATGATTTTAAAAAATATGGGGCTTAGTCTTCGGGTTGCACGTGATCAGAACAAATTGGATTGCACTTGAGGAGGTTCATCCTGGTCGTAAACAGGCAACTTTCCACCCCAATCGTAGAACGCGTCCCGCTCTTTACCCTCCGGCTGTGCTTTACCTCCCCGAATCGAGAATACCGGATAGTGCTTAATTTGATCCGATGGAATGCTATAGTGAAAGATTTCATCAATATCATCATCGCTTAAGTCATCCAATACCCATGCCTGTTCCATTTCTTTAGTCAGAAATAAAGGCATGCGGTGTTTGTTGTCGCCATCGTTATGAATCCAGCTCATCTTCTCGTTAGCCCCGCGAGTGAGCATGGCGAATGAAGCAAAACTGTATATTTCGCCCGTAGAATGATCGACCTCCTGACTTACCTGGTACAATGCCGGAACATAAAACTGTTCACGACCAACGAGGCTGACATGATATGGGATTTTGTTTTTAAAGCCTTGAACTTTACGATGTTCATAGATACCGGTTGCCGGAATAAGGCAGCGGTTCTTGCGTAACTTATACCAATAGGATCTTTTATCTTCAATGACACGCTCGGAGCGTGCATTTACGTAGTTTCTTCGTTGTATTTGCCGTTGCTTGGGATCGTCAACAAATATCGGCACAACACCCCAACTCATATTAGCCAATGCCAGCATCTGCCGGTTAACTACTATTGGATGAGTGGGAAAGCTCTCGCATGTCACATGGATCATATCATTTGGATAATGCGCCAGATCGGGCGACAGTTTGATTCCTTGGAAATCCTTGGTGA
This sequence comes from Mucilaginibacter sp. P25, assembly GCF_050859465.1. Classification (NCBI taxonomy): domain Bacteria; kingdom Pseudomonadati; phylum Bacteroidota; class Sphingobacteriia; order Sphingobacteriales; family Sphingobacteriaceae; genus Mucilaginibacter; species Mucilaginibacter sp. P25. The sequence continues at coordinate 6,237,877 of NZ_CP193937.1, forward strand.
CTATTTGTATTTCTGAATGAAAGCTAATATCCCTGCACATGAGAATTTATTTAATCATATCATAAAAGAGCGCCGTGTGACTTTGATCGCCTGAACTGATCTCCGCTTTTAATCGCCCGTATTCAACAAATATACGCACATCGTAGTGATCTTCCTTTTTCATGCGGATATGATGGATATACGCTGAAACGGCTTTGGCATAGGCTTTTTGCAAACGTGCTTCATGTTTCGCATCAATGGTACCGGCAAAAAAACGCCGATACCTTCAGCCGGCTTGAGCAGTTTGATTATATTTTGATATTGAGTGAGATCGAGCAGGTTTTGTGCTTTACCTTCATTAGAACGCAATTCACGTTCATGCAAATGCGCTTCATATTCCTGTTCATAAGCGGAAAGCAGAAACGTTTTCTGTAAGGGCTGTCCAGGCCATTGAAAACGCTGGATGACCACATGCGGTTTACCCATCGCCATCAGTTTCCGGATCGTATCCTCCTTGATGCGTAAAAATGGATTATAAAACAAGTTATCAGCCATTTAGCCTATCCTCCAAAATTATTTTCAAATATAAACAATTTGCTAATATTTTTAGTATTAGTTTTGTTCTCCGTTTTCTAAACGAACAAAATCAATCATGATGTGATTAAAAACTGATCGTGTAATAATAATTCAAGGGCATAAATGAGCACAGACCGCCAAATCATTCACATGGACCAGGATGCATTTTTCGTATCCGTCGAAGTTCGCAAAAATCCTGAACTGATAGGCAAGCCGGTAATCATCGGTAGTTTGTCGGATCGCGGTGTAGTGGCCTCGTGTAGCTATGAAGCACGAAAATTTGGTATTCACTCCGCCATGCCCGCAAGGATGGCCCGTATGCTTTGTCCTCATGGCATCTGGATCAGAGGCAATATGGATGAGTATTCCAAAGCATCCCATGAGATCACGGATATCCTTAAAGCAAATGTGCCGCTGATTGAAAAAGCCAGTATTGACGAGCATTATATCGATATGACCGGCATGGACAAGCATTTCGGAACCCTGCGTTATGCTAAAGAATTGCGCGCCATGGTCATGAAAGAAACGGCGTTGCCCATATCATTCGGGTTATCGGTCAATAAAACAGTTTCCAAAATGGCCACCAACGAATGTAAGCCAAATGGGGAACTGAATATAGAAAAGGCTGTTGTACAGCCTTTCTTAAACCCTTTGTCCATTCGGAAAATCCCCGGTTTGGGCGAGAAAACCTTTGTGAAACTGAGTGATATGGGTATCAAGCGGATTCACGAACTGGCGCAGGTACATCCCGAATACATGAACAGCATACTGGGAAAGAATGGTATTTGGCTGTTACAGAAAGCGCAGGGTATCGATGAATCGCCGATCATTCCTTACCAGGAGCAAAAATCCATCGGTACGCAATCCACATTCAAAAATGATAGTATCGACCTGGTATCGATTAATTATTTACTAACCTCTATGGTGATGGATCTGGCTTTCGAGCTGCGCCAAAAGCAAAAACAGGCCGCTTGTGTAACCGTGACAGTGCGTTATTCGACGCGGGAAGATGTGACGAGAACAGGCCACTATCCCTTATACTGCTTTGGATGCTCCGCTCATCAAAAAGGTTAAAGAGCTTTTTAAACAGGCTTATCAAAAGCGATTGCTTATACGTCTGGTTGGTGTGCGGTTATCCAATCTGGTCAATGGCTTTGAACAGATAGATTTATACACGGAATCAGAAGAACAATACAGTCTTTGCCAGGCGATGGATAAAATCCGTCGCCGGTTTGGCCCCGATGCCATCAAGCTGGCGTCAGGTATCAATCTTAATTTATAGTGAGCCATGTATCTGAATGTCCACTCCCAATATAGCTTACGCTACGGCACAATGTCGATCCCGGCATTAGTGGAGGAAGCTATTGCGCGTGGTGTAACGCAAATGGTGCTCACGGATATTAACAATTCAACGGGTATTATGGAGTTTATGCGGGAGTGCGATGAGAAAGGCATTAAGCCCATTGCCGGCATGGAGTTCAGGCGGGATAAAAAGCTGCTATATTTCGGCATTGCGCGGAACAAGGAAGGAATGAAGGAGTTGAATGATTACCTGACCGAACACAACCTGGAGCAGAAGCCCCTACCTGACCTCGCACCAGCGTTTACAAATGCTTATATCGTTTACCCATACGGCCACCAGGAACCGCTGAAAGAAAATGAATACCTGGGCATTCGTTACCATCAGCTTAACCGGTTGTTTAACACTGATCTGACAGGCATCAAACAGAAACTCCTGGCTCTACAGCCGGTGTTCGTAAACGATAAGATCGAATATCGCTTACATGAATATTTGCGGGGTATTGATCTGAACGTCGTACTGACCGAGGTTACACCGGACGATAAATGTGCGCCAACTGATATGTTTCTTCCGCCAGGACAGTTAGAGGCTAAGTTTGCCCGGTATGCTTTTATACTGGATAATACACGCAACCTCATGAACAGCTGTGTGATGGATTATCCCAAAGGTCGCATCAATTTAAATCGGAGAACATTCACCGGTAACAAAAAAACGACCGGGAGTTGCTGGAGAAGCTGGCCTTGAGCGGTATGGAATACCGTTATGGTAAATCTGACAAAGAGGCGTTGCGCCGGGTTAGGCATGAATTGAAGGTTATTTATGAATTGGACTTTTGCGCCTACTTCCTCATCACCTGGGATATTATCCGGTATTCCAGTTCTCAGGGCTATTACCATGTTGGCCGGGGTTCTGGCGCTAACAGCATTGTCGCGTATTGCCTGAAAATAACTGATGTGGACCCGATTGAGCTGAACCTTTATTTTGAACGGTTCCTGAATGCGCAACGGACCTCACCGCCTGATTTTGATATCGACTATTCCTGGGATGAACGGGAAGATGTGCAGGATTATATATTTAAGCGCTACGGCAGTCAGCATACTGCCTTATTAGGCACGATGTCAACTTTCAAAGATCGGAGCATTATCCGCGAAATTGGCAAAGTAATGGGCCTGCCCAAAGCTGAAATTGATGGTTTTACTGATCCAACCAGGCTGGCTTTCAATCGTGATAACGATGCCTTTAAAAAGATCACCGCCATTTATGAGCGGATGGCCAATATGCCTAACCAGCGCTCGATTCATGCCGGTGGCGTGCTGATTACAGAAGAACCCATTACTTATTATACCGCGCTTGATCTGCCTCCAAAAGGGATGGCTACCGTACAGTGGGATATGTACGAAGCGGAGAAGATTGGATTTGACAAATATGATATCCTCAGTCAGCGGGGAATCGGACATATTAAAATGGCGGTTCAACTGGTTGAGGAAAATCAACAACGTAAGATTGACATTCACCAGGTCAAAAATTTCATGAAAGATCCGGTGGTCAACGCCAATTTGCGGGTTGGAAACACGAAAGGTTGTTTTTATATCGAGTCTCCGGCAATGATCCAGCTAAACCGTAAGCTGGGGTGTGATAGTTATCTCGTGTTGGTCGCCGCAAGTTCGATTATCCGGCCAGGCGTAGCCAGTTCCGGAATGATGGGCGAGTATATTAAAAATCATCACGCACCGGACCAAGTGAAATACCTGCATCCGGTGATGAAAGAACAGCTTGAAGAGACCTATGGTGTGATGGTGTACCAGGAGGATGTAATTAAAGTTTGTATTCATTTCGCAGGCATGGACGGAACGGATGCGGATATCCTCCGGCGCGGCATGAGCGGCAAATACCGTTCAAACAAAGAATTTGACCGGTTGGTGGAGCGTTTCCATGAAGGTGCGTTGAATTTGGGCCGTCCGGAGGCAGTAGTTAAAGAGGTGTGGCGGCAGGTTGCCTCTTTTGCGGGTTACAGTTTTTCCAAAGCACATTCGGCCAGCTTTGCTGTAGAAAGCTATCAAAGCCTTCACCTGAAGACCTATTTTCCGCGGGAGTTCATGGTTGCAGTGCTGAATAATTACGGGGGATTTTATGACCGGGCGTTGTACGTGCAGGAGTTGCAAAGGTCGGGAGGCATTGTTCATTTGCCATGCGTGAATAACAGTGACAGCCTGGTGAATATTTCAGGAGTCGATGTTTATCTGGGATTTGTCGGTATTCACGGCCTAAATGAGGAACTTATTGAAATGATCCCGGCAGAACGCCGTCAAAATGGGTCATATCAAAGCTTAGAAGATTTTGTAAAAAGAACGGGGATTGGTTTAGAGCAAACGATCACGCTGATTCGTGTTGGTGCGCTACGATTTACAGGAAAAAGTAAAAAGGAACTGCTTTGGGCGATACACCTGTTATTAGGTGCGAAAACAAAGCCTAATAATAATGCGGAGTTATTTAAGGTTGAAACTAAGAATTACTCCCTTCCTGTTTTGGTCAATACGCGGTTAGAGAATGCGTATCATGAACTGGAGTTGCTGGGTTTTCCCGTTAGCATGACCATGTTTGAACTTTTGCAAACAGATTACAGAGGTGAAATCTGTGCGAATGATCTGATCAATCATGTTGGCCAGCAGGTAAAAATGGTAGGCCTGTACGTATGTGAAAAAACAGTTCATACGAAATACAATCAAAAAATGTGGTTTGGTAACTTTCTCGATGTAGAAGGCAACACATTCGACACGGTACACTTTCCTAACAATACCCCTACTTATCCATTTCGTGGGGCCGGATGTTATTTGATACTTGGGAAAGTTGTTGCAGAGTTTGGGTTTGCCAGTTTAGAAGTGCTCAAATTTGCCAAACTGCCAATCTTCCCAAATCCCGTAATTTCTTAAACGCAATATAACAATGGATAGAATAATCATTAAATGCCTGATTGCCGGTCAGGAAATAGAGTTGCAATTCGATAAAAAGGCTATGCCAGGCGAAATCGGCCCATGTTTCATGATTTCTGAAGGAGGTTGTTTCAAAGGTTATATCTCCAGGAAAAAAGATGGCGCTTATCAAACTTTAGGCGTACCTTATTTTAACGTTGATGATTTACGTGTTATTGGCGATAGCTTAAGACAGCAGGTAATATAATGGAACGAATACTATTTGTTATCCACTAATAACTCAATGGTTGCCTCGTTCATAGTTTCCATCATTTTACCAAACATGATCATCAAATTTTTGAGTAGTTCGATATGGACTTTGCTATACTCTAATGGCTGCTTTTTATAAGCACTTTCTAACACTTCAAGTTGTATTCTATAGCTATGATAATGCCTATAACCAGTGCTATAGTAGGCTTGGATGACTCCTGGCCATACGTGCTTCGGGTAATGATTGGCAAAATCCTTGAAACTATAGTTTTGCGGATTTTTCGCCATTTCCTTTTTCCAGTGATCTAAGTACCCAGAGGCCTTTATAACATCGGTTATCGGTACATCAAATTCAGGATAACTGATGATTATTTGCTCTATCTGATCAAATGTTTGGATATCCTTGCCAGTTATATTTCTGGCGTTTTCCAATATTGAATTCTGAATATGTTTTTGCTCTTCAAGCTCAGGGCTTCCTTCAAGTGCATGAGCTATCTCTGCTGCAGTTCCTTCCCTTAAAACATTCGCAATGATCTCTACTTTATCGGATGTCATCAGATCGTTCAGAGAGCAATAGTCAGAATTAGGAACCAACTCTACACCGGCATCAGCGTATGCTTGTGCAACTAAACGCGAGCAAAATTGCCGATTTGCTTCAGTAGCATCAATATCAGGTTTTTTCAGTACCGCTTTGGCTTCAGCTAATGAGTATTGGGTACCGACTTTTTTACGCACGCTGTTCATCGCATTTTGAATAACTTTATCGTCGCTACTTTTGAGCCGAAGCGCTATTACATCGTCTTCTAATTCATACAGGTCGCGCATTGGGTTATCTGCCTGCACTCCTAAATCGTAAGAATGGATATAGCTGGAGTCACCTACATATAAAATGGCGTGATGATATTTGCATCCGGTTACACGATTCATCAGCGCGCTTAGCTCACGACTTGAAATCGTTAATAAAATATCTCCTGGTTCTAATTTAGTAAGATCTAAAACAAACTTATTATTTGATTCTGGCATGGTATAAATTGAGTTTGCAAAATTAAGCTGATTTTTTGGGGTTACCCGAATTTAGATTTAATAATCGGAGGTAGAATCTTGCATGACTATTTATAAGCTGTAGAAAGTCATATTAATTCTTGCGGGAAAATATATCGCTTATTTGGAGAGAGAGGTTTCGCAGACTTGCGATACCATTGTAAGGAAATGGGTAATGACTAAGGTTAGAAAATATAAAGCCCCATAGCACTCGCTGCATGGGGCTTTAAACCTAAACCTTATCACAATAAATGTCTCAAATGACATTTAAGAACTTGCAAGTTATAAAAATTTATAAAATCCTTAATAACGCTGGTTTCGCATTTTATTACGCATGTATTCCTGGAACCCGCGTTCTTCGGATTTACGCTGCTGGTATCTCTTCATGCGGTTGTTCCAACCTCTGAAAAAAGGCACCCAGATTCCAAAAGCAATTAAAAAAATATGGCTTTGGCAGAGAACTGCTTAGTATTCGTTGCGGCCATCATCAGGCCGCATGAAATACAGATGGTAAAGATAAAATAGACAAATGTTTTCATAGCTTCAATACTTAAAAATACTAATTTTATTAGTCTATTGCAAGCTTTTTTTATTAGTTTAACTCATAAACGCCATTGTTTCGCCGTGTTGCTAACACCCGTTCGCGCAGTGTTTCTACCAGGTCAGAGCACGGAATACCACGTAACCAGAGGTTTCGGTTTTCGGGATCGGTGGTCTTTAGGTTCAAATCCATCAGTCGCATGATTTGGAGCCAAACAGGTTGGATAAGCACATAATCTTTTATCCTGAATAGTTCGACCGTATCCACTCTTTTAAAAATCAGGCCCTGGCAAATCTGAAGGTATTCAGCGGTGATCAGGTATTTGATATGACGGATGTACCAGTACCGATAGGCAGCCATAAGAATGGCAGTCAGACTGAACCAGGTCAATCCGGGCCAAAAGCGCCAGGCCAGTAGCAAGATAACGATGGCAGTTACCAGATAACCAAATATCCGCATAAAAGCGAAGGTCGCGGCCGGTCGGATCAGCAGCGTTTCGGGTGGTGTAAAATCAGATGTTTCCATAATTAAGCCGTTAATGATTTTTTTCGGCAAGCAAAAGTTGCAGCCAGTTGAGATGTTCTGTTGGTTTCGATGTGCCACACCGAAAGCGAAAACCTGCCTGTTTACTGAAAGCGTTCAGGCTGAATACATCAGCCTGAACGCGGTAAGCCTGGTTCCTGAAAAATATGTCGAGTTGCCCCGCTTCATGACGAATAGAAATCGGCTTTCTTCGGATCGCGGCAGCGATACTTAAATCCATTACCGACCCTAAAAGGCTGTTTTCGGTTGCAAGTACATATGATTTGTGTTTACCGAGTGTGCTTAGCCTGGCACGCTGAATCAGTGATAAAGCACTGCCGGTAGATAATAGCAGGAGACTGTCGAGGTCGTTAAATGCCGGTGCATGGAAGTGCAGCCAGGCAATGGCTTCCATTGCCGACGTGCTTACCACTATTTTTTTATGGTAGCAATGTTTGGAGCGCCAGCCTGCCAAAATTCATCGGTCACCGGGACCCGGTGAAAGCCGATACCGTAAGTTTCGGCCTCGTTACCATATTTAAACAGGATATTTCCGGCAGCATCAGACTGAAAAGATGGTGCCAGCCAGGCTTGAATTTGCGGGTTTATTCCAAGCCAGTCGAGGTAAGGATGCATTATCGGGAGCCGGTTCGGGAGTACGAGCGTTCGTACTCCTTGTTGTTACTTTCAGGCTTTTGCGCCATGGTTTCCCGGCGATCTTGTTTTTGAAACTGTTCAAGATCGCTGTAATAGCCTTTGCTGTTCTCTGTAGCTTTGGCATCATGTTCTTTGTGCCCGAACAGTGCTTTCAGGCCATGATAGACGGCATACGTCAACCCGCCATCCATAATGACCGAGGCGATCAGCAACATTTTGTTGGAGCGCAAACCTTCCTTTTCTTTCGCTGAAAACTGAACCTTTGTGCCGTCCTGCAATTCGACTTCTTTACCCTTGCGGTACCGTTCCTTTTGATCGAGTGACAGATCCTCGCCATTAATGCGGTCAGGTACCAGGATACGGCTCTGATCAGTTACGATAAACTCATTGGTTTCTTCATCAAACTCAATGAGGATATCCTGCGGATCACCTTCATCGTCAAAAATCATTTTCTCAATGTTGGGTACGTGCCCTTCTTCGAGGTTCAGGGCTTCGGTATCCGTCAGATAAGGCAGCTGTGGCGCTTCTTTATAAATTGGATGAACCATGAGTTCCAGGCCGCCTTCCTTAGCAGGCCTAACAGAGAGTTTGGCATCAAACTCGGGCAGGTTAAGTTCCGGCGCGAACTGATTTTTAAGGCGCAGCATTTCCGTGCGCCTGCCGGATAATAAAGTCATCAGGTTATCCTGGTCAATGGTTAACTTTCCTTCCCTGGCCAGACCTACCTTTTCCAGTTCATTGTATGGAAGCTGTTGCGCTTCATAAAGTTGTTGTTTCATTTAGCTTATCTTTTAAAACGGTTTCCGGCATTGTGTTCGATATCCTGAGCAACCACAGGTTCATTTTCCTGTTGCTGGCCTTCTTTATTGCCTTCCTGCTTAGTTTGTTCCTCTCGTTTTTCGCCCTGCTGCTGATCTTGTTTGAGGTCGAGCGTTTCGGCGCTACCAGGACTATTTAACTCTTTAAGCAAGGATTTATAAAGCCCCATCGAAGGAGTGATCCTGATTTTCTGATGGCTGGTCAAGTCTTCAATCTTGACCGCATTTTTCGATTGTTTTTCGATGATTCTGTAAGTGGTGTTATTGTAGGGGATTTCCAGGCCTACTTCCAGTTTACCCGATTGGGATTGGTTTTGCTTTTGATCCTGACTAACTTCCTGCTTTTGGGCTGGCTGACGCTCGTAGAGCATGACGTAATCGGCGATTTTCTGGGCGTCGTTTGCCGCGTTAAATAACTCACCCGGTTCTTCGGCAATCAGTTTGGCCCAATCCTTTGTCATGTTGGCATGTTCGCCAAGCTCGTAAGGCAGGTTAAGCTGTGCGCTCATGAAAACTGCGGCGATGTTGGTGCGGAGTGATTCTCTGACGATCTGATCTGATTGCGGCAGATCTGTTTCCGGACGGTTAAGCCTGGTTTCATGGGAGGTTGCTGCGGCAACTTCGCGTAAAGCGGCGGCATAATATAACTCTGGTCTGTCGAAATCTTCCATCGATGAAATTTGAATAGCATCCTTCTCCCGGTCGTAAGTGGTCATGAGGCCCGCCGGTTCAATTTTGATCTGGCTGTTATCGATAATGACCTGTGCCCGCTCCATCGGGGTCTTTTCATGCGGTTTCACCTCGCCGGATTTGAGGTTCATCAGGTCTTTGCCGTTGAACATCCTCGCTGTTACCGCGACCGGTTCATCCAATTTGACCCGCTCCATCTTTGGTGCGCCGTTTTCTTTAACTACGGGCTGGCCGTTTTCAGTCTTTTGGCGTAGTTCACGCGTTGAGTTAAACTCAATATCGACTCCGTAGGCACCGCGCTTTACCGGAGTGCGATTGAATTTTGCCTGGTCATAGGTAAGCCAACGGGGATCGCGACGGTTCTGCATCATCAATACAAGTGCTGCCGCACCCCGGTAAGGTTGCTTTGTACGCGCATTGATCGGCGTGTTAAACTGAGATGTACCATCTTCTCTGATGGCTTTAGTGAAGATCGATCTGTCTTCATTTAACAGGCCAGCCATTTTTTCGGCAACCTGTTCTGATAGCGGTTTTTGATTTTCGCTCATGGGATTAATGATTAATTGTTTCTTGATTTTTTAATGCCGCCGATAGAAAAGTCAGCGGGTTGATATACCCGTTATAGTACCGGATGGAAAAATGAAGGTGTTCAGCGGTGATCCTGCCCGTGGCACCGCTGATGGCGATGGGTATGCCGCAGGCTAATGAATCACCGGTGGCAACCAGGCACATCGAAAGGTGCCCATAGATGGCGCATAGCGGGCCATTTTGTATTTTAATAAAAATGCCGATAAAAGGATGATAACCGACTGAAGCTACCCGACCTGGGATGGCTGCATAAACGGTGTCGCTATGGGCACGGAGGTCTACACCCTCATGAAAGCAATCTTTGCCAGTTAATGGATGAATGCGGTTACCGAAGGATGAGGTTACGCGGAGGTGTTTCAATGGTAAACTCACTTGCGCATAAGCGGGGCCAGTCATAGCTAAGCAAGCAGCTAAGACCAGGTAACAGGTTCGCTTCATGGTTATTTTTTCTGAATGACTGATTGAGTTTCTTTCTCGGGCGCTGTAGCCGGAGGCGCACTTTTTGGCGGAACTGTTTGACAATTGCTTCTGTTTCGCTGTTTATGCGGTTGAAGTTCTGGCGGAGGATTTCATCCTTTTTATCGCCGAAATGATAATAAACCGGAAGGTCACGATAGTTCTTTTCTTCGAGTGCTATTTCTTCCGCATTCAGGTTAACGCGGCAATTAATTGCCGAAGTTTCAAACTGACCAGTGTAGGTCTGCTGAACGTCCGCCGCCAGGAGGCCGACCATTTCGCCGGTATTTAAGGATGCCATTTTACCTGCTGGTATCAAGGCTTCCAGTTTTTCCTGTAGCGATGTAGATGTTTTGTTACGGTCAATGGAAAGGCTTTCGCCGATCTGTTTGGATTTACCAAACAGGCGTTCGAGCCAATCCAATGTTTCTTTATTTCGTACCGCACCGGCCAGTACGTTACCCACTACGGAGGTAATTGTTGCCGCTGTTTCTTTGCCATACTGCTGGTTAAATTGCGGCAACTCTTGCAACCCCATTAAAATGGCCACCTTATTGGATCTCGCAACTGCCAAAATATTCTCGATGCGGTGAGTATACAGGGTGGGAATTTCATCGATGACCAGCGCTGACGGGAGATTGCCTTTGTTATTAAGTAGTTTGGTCAATCGGTTAATGACTACTGAATAACAGGCCGAATTGATATTTTGCGTATTAGGATCATTCGCGATCACCAACATTCCAGGTGTTTCCGGTTCGGATATTTTGAGGTTAAAATCGTCCCCGGAGAATACCCAAAAAGTTTCCTTTGTCGCTAACCGGCTGATGAAGATTTTGAGTGTGCCGACTTGGCCCTCCAACTGGTCGAAAGCTTTTGCCATAAAAGCGCTCTTAAATGGCGACAGTAACGATACTAACTCCGGTTCAGAAAAGAGGGTATTGAAAATATCCTCGTAGGAATGATTTAAAAACGATAACACATGCGGCAAGCTCGAAAACTTACCGGTCTGGTGCTTACTGAAAAAGTAAATGCAGGCAGACAAAAAGTTGATGGCCGATTGCGTAAAAAACTGGTCGCTGCCGCCTGATTTATCACCTTTTTCATCGCCTCTACCAAACCTTCGGCGCTTTCAGATGCATCGGCGAGAGATTGAAGGTAATCGCTTCGCCAGGGATTAATACGCCTGCTTCGCTCGGGATCGGTCAGGTTGATGACGTGGAAACTATGCTTCAGGCATTTGCCGTGCTGTTTGGCGAGCAGGTAATGGTAGTATGCAACCTTGCCTAAATCAGGGTACTTGTAATCATATAGACAGACGCAAAACTCTTTAGCGATAATTTGCCGCAGGTATGGGCAAACAATGCCAAAGGATTTTCCAGATCCAGGTACGCCTATAAGAAGCACACCTTTAAAGGGGTTTGCTATAGGTATGTACCCGTTATGCACTTTCTTATTGTAGTAGAACTGCATCGGGATGTTGACCGAATAAGGCGTTTCCACCGGCTTGAGCGGCTGCATAAAGCTTTCGCCTTCCACATTCCATTTATCCTTACCGAGGCCGGTGCGAATAAATTTGGAGATGTTGTCGCAGCTAAGGCTAATCATGATGGCTCCCGTTAGAGAGGCGGCCATATAAATGAGATTAAACCAGCTGGTATGGCCGAATGCATCGGCAGAGTCCCGGTTGTAGCAGATCGTGCTACCAAAAAATAGCAACAGGCCGATAGCTAATGGATAAAGGATCTGGGATTTGGGATTGAGGTCTGTTTGTTTCTTTGCTAAAGTGCCCACGCTGACCAGGCAGATGAGCAGTAGCGTTGAGAGTTTACTGTAAAGCAATTGCTGGTAAATCGGTATTTGGCTGATCTTATCGAGCGCATGCGCAAGGATGCCCCAGAATGGGGCTTGGGGATAAACGAACACACAAAATTCCAGTGCGATAGAGACATAGATCAGGCATTGCAAAAAGCCGTGCAGGCGTTGTTGCTCACGTGTTTCTTCCATGAAATTGTAGTATTTGAGAATTTGAAAAGCAGATGCCGGGGCACTGTTACCGGGAAATGTAACCTGCTGAACGCACCCTAACAGGGGTTTGGATTGAAGGATATTTGATCGCTATGAAGGGCGATCTTCTGGTATTAGCCTGCTTAACTCCGTTTAGAGGTTCATCGTGACCTATGGTAGGTATTGGATGGTGTTTCAACGTCCGGTTGAATATCAGGAACTATGGGTTGTTCCATTTCAATCGTCTGCAGGTTAGCAAGGGCATTTAAATATGCATTAGTTGGCGGGTGTTCCTGATAGTCGTGCGAGTAATCCCTTAGCGTCTTCAGGTTATAAAAGGAATTATAAATTTCCTGGCCATTGATTGTTATGGTAGCGATCAGCTCCATTTTATTGGCCCGCATGCCCTGGGAATCTGTGGCGGTAAATTGCAGCCTGGTGCTATCCGGTATTTCAATGATCTTGCCCCGCTTATAATCCTCCTGCTGTTCTTTGGATAACTGATAGCCGTTAACCTTTTCCGGTGCAATGAGATCGTTCACGTCAGTTTCCAAAAACTGATTGGTTTCCCGGTCATATTCTATCAGTACGTGTTTGGGTGAACCGTCAATAGCGGTCACCTGCTTTTCGATGACCAGTTGCCGGCGCGATTCCAACAGATTCATTTCTTCCTTTGACAGGTGATTTGGGCCGGTGCTTTGTAAATACACGGGGCTAATCAATAAAACGGGTACCCCTTGTTGATTCCTGATGAGCGATAGCTTTGCCTGGAGTGAAGCGATCTTCATTTCTGCAAATTCAAGGTTTCGGAGTTCAACGAGGCGTGTCCGTCGTCCGCCTAACAAGGCATTTTTATCGGTGGGTTCAAGAAAGATGAGGTCACCTTGAACAAGGTCTACGGCTGCGAGGCTCTTTAATGGTAAATCCTTTTCGCTAAATGATTGAGGGTTTAGCATATTGTTTTGTTTAGGAGGTAATGGACTTCAGTAGATAATTGGCAATGCATATCCTTTATCTGACCGATGGGATGATGTCAGCGTTAAGTATATCTTTATAAGGGATATGTAGAGAAATAACCCTGCCTGATAACTGCTTTTCATTAAGTTCAACCCGCAATAGCTTATTGCCAGGGAAGGTGAATTTCTTGAATACAAAAATGTTCCGGTAATGACGCGCGAATTGGGTCTGCTCAAAAAGAATAAACTCCGGTTTTATTTCGAGGGCCTGCACAGTTGATGCTTTGGTAACTTTCTGATCTTCGATGGTAAATCGAAAATTATCAATTTCATAGCTCAGCTTGCTTCGGTTGACATAGCCCAGATCAAGAAAGATATAATCGCCGAACGTGTATACATGATTAAGCCTGGCTTTGATATCGAATGCTTTGGCGTGCCGTAGGTTGGCTTCCGGGCGAAAACAAAGCAGGTTCGTGCTTAACCTTTTAAGTTCTGGCTGAGATAGACTAACCCCGATATCGAGCGGCCTCGTCTCCGAGGGTTGAATTTCTATTTCAGATTGGATGGCCCCCCATCCGACGCAGACCATTCAATACGGTATTGCGCCAAAAACTTTTCACCGGCGATGGTTACTATGGCTTCACGACCAGCAATTTTTGACGAATCCGAACGATAACGGATACGCAGCACGTTTTTTACCGGCAGATCTCCGACAATACTTTTAGAGGAAATATCCACGTATTGAATAGGTTCAGGGGAAATAAAGTGTACCGAAAGGCTGTCGGGTAAATAAACTACGGGTAAGTCTGATTTACGGGTGCCCTCGGGCAAATTGATTTTTTGGGCATAGGAATGCAGGGCCGCTATGAAGATAGCAGCGAGCGTAAACAGGAAATTTTTCATTACTGATTTAAGTTTTTAGTGTCAATGAGGTAGATGTAACTGTTGTATTTGATTTTCGCCTTGTTTTTGCGAATGGCCGAGGCGATGGCGGTCGATGTCGATTGAAAGAGTTTGCTGGCGGTGCTCATTAAAAACTGGCTGCCGGAACCGGAACCGTTGTCGATGGATACCCCTTGTATGGAATTAGTGCCGAGATCTTTGGTAAAATCCCTGAATTGAGAATCGGGCACATAAAGGCCCGGCAACCCATCCTGGTCATAAATATCCAGCTTAACAGGGAGCAACTGGCCATTATACAGAATTGACCTCACCGTGAGCACCACGCGCTGACCGGAAAAGCCACTGATGAGCGCATAAAGGTAACTGTCTTTAGGTACGGTCACCTTTCCGGCTACAATGGGTTCTAATAACCGTAGCCGGATGCGTGAACCAGCGTAACCCGTTATACTTTCATCGATCATGGCCGTGATAAAAGATTGATCCTTTTGCGGTTTGATGGTGTTAAACTCATCGGTCGATTCGCTGAATTTGACGACACTTAGCGTTTGGTCTTCGGCCTTTTTCTGCGCTGCTTTTAATTTGGCTTCCTGCTGTTCCTTCTGGTAATTTGGATCGCCTAACTTCTTGATGCTATCCATGTAGGCCATTTGCTTTTTGAACAGTTCCATCGGGTCTTTCTCGCCGGGCTGCGCAGTGCCACTATTAAGCGGTGGCAGGGATTTTTGCTGATGTGAGATCAGGTTTAAAGCATCGGCCATTTGCTGGTCGTGACTATTATAGGTGCTTTTGGGAATTTGTGTTTTTGATGTCGGCATGATGAAGCGTTGTTTCATCACGCTGTCGATGGAATCCAGTTGTCTTTTCTGGCGGGTGGCGGTGCTCATACCGCCATTGCCTGGTGCTTCAGATGGTATTGGCGATACGGCCGAATTACCATCCGCATTCTTGTACCTGTCCCGGTATGCGTCGAGCTTGTTTTCGAGGTTGCGTTTTTTGATGTCGGGGGAAACGTCCGCCACCGTGCTGTTGAAGCCAGCTTCGTGTTTCACCTGCTTTTTGTTTTTCGAAGCGCTGCTATGATAGACGTAGAAAAACAGGCAAAGGAAAGGCAGCGCCAGCAACGGAAGAATGTACTTGGGTTGTCGGAGATTGATTTTCATTTTCTTTGATTGAATTTGTGGTTGAGTTTTTGAAAACTGTCAAGGGCGGTATCGAGCCTGGCACTGTCCGCGCTGGTTAGCTGTTTCTTTTCTGATAGGCTGTCGATCATTTTGCGGAGGGCAAGCATTTCCTGAATGGCGTTACCGGTAGCCATGATTTGCTGAAATCCACCGGTAACGGGCGATTTTGCAATAACCGTTTTATGTGGGCGTAAGGTTATATGAGGCGATCTGTGAGACGTTAGAATGATGATCACCGAAAGCAGCATACTGGCCACCATTACCCAAAAGATGGCTTTCGTGTTTTTAGCAGCGAACTGGCTGGCTGTACTTTTTGCCCTGTCCAGATAAGGTGCGAACTCTTTTTAAGTTCGGAATAGACCGTATCCCTGGGATCACGGTCAGAGCGTATTTTTTTGAACATCCTGCAAGTCTTTATTTTCAAGTGTTTTCCAGCCACAGATGAGAACCCCATGAGGGTTGTTGTCGCTTCGGGGGATATCTTTCAGGTAGCCTTCGGTTATCAGTGAGCGAATCACGGTGGAGCTGCGGCGGTCGATTTTAAGTTTACCATAGTACCTGAAATATTTACGGTTGAGGTCAAGGCTGATCGAATCCGTAGTGAGCGTTAGTACCGAACTGGAAGACAGTATGGAGTTGAAATACCCGTTTTCCTTGAGATTATTGTATTCCTGCACGCCGGATTCGTCAACCAGGTACATTGCTTTTTTCAGCTGGTAATCGATGTATTTATCATCCGGTGTAAGGGAAAAGAACAGGCTATGAAAGCGTTCGATATCTGCCCGGTATTCCACTGGGCGGTTAACGGCGACATCCGTTTGATTCGCCATGATGGGGATGTTACCGGCCAATATGTATATACTCTTGCGGGCATCGGCCGCCTGCCGGCTGGCGAATGCCAGCGCGGTGACAGCGATAATGATGGCAGTCAGGAAACTACCCCACGCTAAAAAGTGGCCAACTTTATTTTGGCTTCAATGTTCTTGATGATCATAAAATTGGAGTTGGGTTAAATAAAACTGCCGGAGACCCTGCGGCCGACAGCGAAAACGGTAGCGGCACCACGGCTGGCGCTGGAGGTGGCCGAGCTGATACCGGAGGTAGAGATGATCCAGGTGGATATACTCGGAACGGTAAACATGCAGATGGCACCGATCAGGAAAACGATAATTACCGTTCCAAAGGACAGGATGCCGTTACCTGCAAACCACGCAAGCTTTTCAAGGTCGGCGCTGGCACCATTCTGGCCAACCAATACCTGGTAGCGACTGATTTCCGATTGCATACCGTATTCCTGCATCAGGGCGCAGAGATACATGATGAGGTAACCAATTCCGGAGTACAGGTTCACGGATATAAAACGGGCGATCCAGGTACTGAAACTGTCACGGAAAGCAGGAAGTATGCTGGCTGCGACGGAGAACGGCCCGAGTATCACCAATATCGATGAATAGATAATCTGAATCATAAAGATGATGTAGACTGCTATCCTAAGAATCCAGATCGCGAGCAGTTCGAGCAGCTCCGTGACGAGTAATTGCATCCCCACTTGCAGCCGGTTTTTCAACTCCAATAATGGCGAAACCACATCAGAGATACCCTGTTTTACAGTGCTGGTAACAGAATCCCAAGCCTGTCCGTACCATGTATCACTTTCTTTTTCAGCAACCTCGGTTTGTGCCTGGTAAGTGATGAGCGAATTGGCTACCGCTAAGATGAGGTTGGCACGTTGAAACCGTAAACCTTCCACATTTTGCTGTTCACTCTCGAACATCTGATCTGTTTGCGCCTGCACGAGGTCTGTAGGAAAAGCGATCATTTTTACGAAAGCGCCCCACCAGATGATGACCATGGCCAATGCGAAGGGTCGTAACAGCGGCATGATCTCCATTTTTTTATCGCCGACCATCATTTCGTAAGATTTTACAGAAAAGAAGATGATCATAAATATGGCTGCAAGCGCCTGCGCGTCGCCGATGAACAAACCGAAGTGCGACCAAATGGAATCTTTAAGGCCACCTAAAAAGGTCATCATACCGTTTTCATAGATACCGTCACCCTGAAGGAATTGAATTGATTGTTTATAATTGGCTGTGTCGATGGTATTCTGCGCAAAACTTCCGGTGGCCATGACCAGGAAGAGCATGGATAGTAGAATGATTTTCTTTTTCATGAGTTAGTATTTTGCGTGCTGTAATACTTTATTGGCAATCTGTACATCCGTTTGCGGCGACCATGGGCCGGGGTTTACGGCTGCTGTTTTGATACGGTGCTGCTGGCTTGCCATTTGGATATCCTTCTGTGCGGCCGAGATGCGAATGTTCCAAACCCCTGCAAGGCGCTCATAATCTTTCAGCATCCGGTAATAAGCCATAATACGGGACCCGCGATCCATGTCGGTCGCTCTGGCACCGTTTAACCTTTGCTGGAGCATGGACAGCTCGTTGGTATACCAGTTATAAGTACCCTCGGTGACCAGCTTGGCGCTGACTTCCGTGGGAAGCGCACCGAGCAGCGATGCTGCTGAATAGTTCAGTAATGGCTTAAACTGCTGGTTATAGTAGAGCAACCAAAGCGGATCAGTATCTGATAGCAGGCCGGATTGACTGGCGATTTGTGAAAGTGCCGTGTTGCGTACGGTGTCGGATTGCAGTTTGTATTTGTTATCGATGCTGTTTTGCGTACCTACCAGGGCGAGGCGTTGTGTTTGCGGCCCGGTGGCTGACAGGGGCCTGAGATCAGTTTTGTGATAATTGGGATAAAAGAACCCCCATATCAGCCAGTAATAAGGGTTGAGACTTAGAAAGCCAGCTTTCGGATCGAATTTGTTCTGATCCCATTGCAGGTACACCATCCGCTGTTCCTGATGAATGATCGCTTTATCGTTGATCTCTTCCTGTGCGTTTGCTTTAAAAATGAATAAGCAACAGAGGATTGACAGTATAAATATTTGTTTCATTGTTGCAGGTATTTGGATTTGGTAATAATTTGGCTGGCGAGGTTCAGATCCTTGTTGACCCAGGCCTGATAGGGATTAACAGAAGCGATCAATCCACGGGTTTTCGCCCAGAACATCGCGCGATAAGCACCATAGGCAAGCGCATCGATGATTTGTAATTGTTGCGTAACCTTGCGTAATAACTGATCCCGGCTGTTGTAGTCCGCAAGTACATTATTGCCTTCCTTCAAAACATAGCCGGACACATCAGTGACGAGCGCAATTGCCCGGGCCTGCATCTGCTGCTGGATATTTTGGGTAAAGAGCAAAAGCTCTGGCTGTGCTTTTGCCATTTCCAGGCATTGATTTAGGTTACCAACCATGTCGGCAACGATGACACTGAGATTTTTGAATGCAAGCCCGTCCTTCAATGCGGAGTTTACATTCGCCAATCCATTGTAAATAATGTTCTGTGCCAGAACGACGGAACTGACGTTTGTATTCATCGTATTCAGGTTGCCGTTGATTTTTCCTAAATACTGATTGTGGGTGGATTCTGCCGAGCTGCGCACCAGCCCATTTTCGATGACCGCCGCAAAATGCTGCGGATCGAAAACGATTTCCTGCGCCCTGGCCTGTAACAGGCCAAGGCATAGGGCAAACACTAAGAAACTTTTCATTATTTGAGGTATTTGGCGTTTTGGAGAATGTTGTTAACCATGTTTTTATCCTGATCTACCCAGGTTTGAAACGGGTTAAGTGATTTAAGTACTGATGCCAGGTTAGAATATTGCAACAGGTTGAGAAGGTTGCCGGACAATTCCTGTATTCGGCTGAGCTGTTGAATGATGTAGTCGAACAGCAATTTGCGGTCGGATTGTTTCATCTGGTTTACATCACCATAGGACAAGATCAGGCCAGCGACATATCCCGACAGGGCTTCCGCTTTTTCAGCAAATTCAACTTCCGTATGATAGCTCAATGGAATGATAGCCGGGTTCTTTTGTGCGAGCACAATAATCTGCTGCTGATTATTGACTATTCGATTGATGACGGGTACAGCATATATGCCTACATCAGCAGCGCTGATAAGCGTACCCAAGGCATTGTAGCGGTTCTGGATGGTTCTGTAAACCCCCTTCAGTTTGTCCAGTAGGGTTTCGTTGGCTTGTTCATTAGCGGTATTTAAAGCCTGTTGATTTTTTGCGGCCACCTGCCTGCTATGCTCATCCTGAGATTCGTTAATCAGCTGGTACATACCTGGCAAGTCGAGTGCATTCTTTTGCGCCATTACCGGCAGGCTAAGGGAAAAGAGGCAGATGATCATGATGAGATTTTTCATTGCTTCAGGTATTTAGCGTTATTGATTACGTCTGTAGCGATGCGGACATCCTGATTCTGCCATGTCGCCCATGGGTTGAGTGATCTAAATATCCCGTTCATTCTGGCCCAGTACATGGCGCGGGACATACCATAAGCAATACCACGCAAAACCTGCATGTTGGTAGCAATGTGATTAAGCAGCCGCCCGCGTTCACCGGAGTCCATGAGGTTGGCATTGCCTCCTTTCATGACATACGCGCTTACATCTGCTGCTAAGGCAACGGCCCTTGATTCAAAGTCGCGGGCACCCTGCTCCGCAAAAAGCAGCAATACGGGGTTTGATTTTGCGTAGGTTAAAGCCTGTTGCACGTCGGTTACAATGTCACTACCGCAATCGGCGATGTCCTTAATGGTATAGAGATTGGAGATTACGGAAGCTACCTGGCTAAGCCCTTTATAAATATTGTTTTGCAGGTCATTGGCAACGGTCAACTGGCCGGTGAGTGCCAATTGACCCTTTGAGATAAGGCTGAGGTTGTTGTTGGTGGTATTGAGCTGGCCGTTGATCACCCCGGCATTTACCGCGACGGCGGCAGAAGTTGTGGGATCAACCACCAATTCCTGGGCCCAAACTTTATGCAAAAGCATAAAAAGCAGCGGAAAAAGTACAATCATCAGTTTCATGGTCGTCGTTTTAATTTAATGGAATGGTTAAGCAGCTAAGGGCACACCGGTATTGTTGACCCGGCTAACAAATTGCTGAAGCTGAAGCCCGCTGCTTTTAAGGGCTTCCACGAACGCTTCAAGTGCTTTCGGATAAGTACCAAAATGGTTGACATAGATTTCAACCGCAGATTTTTCCGGCTTTTCAGTGGTATAGGCGAGATACTGGTATAAGGAAACTTCAACGCCATAAACTTCGCCGGTCGAACCACGCCGGATGTACACTTCCTTAAACCGGCCGCGTCCTTCCTGATTGTTCAGTTGATGTATGCTAAAGATTTTTTTGCGTTCCACCTCGTTGATGGAAAGCAAAGCGGCAATTTCATTATAGTTATCCTTAAACTTATTCTGATCAAGCAGCGTAATGGTATCAGAATTACTGATGATACTATCTTTAACTACCGCATTGCCAATGATGTCAGCCAGTTCCTGGGTGACTACGATGACTTCACCCCAAAACTTTCTTACCGTTTTATAGAGATATAAAAGATACCCCGCCATCAGCGGACTGGCGATGGCTTTCCAGGCCTCTTCCACAATCAGGCATTTGCGCCGGTCGGAACGATAGCGCATTTTCTGGATGAACAAATCCATGATGGAGAGCGTGACTATCGGAAATAAAATCTTGTTCTCCTTTATGGAATCAATTTCATAAACAATAAACCGCTCATTAAATAGCGATTTGTCCGTTTGCTCGTTCAGTATGGTTTCAAACTCACCACCCCGATAAAACTTTTTAAGTACATATTTAAACTCGTCATGATCGAACGCGATCTGCTCCTCGGCTTTGATTTCCGGTATTTTTTTAAGGGCAAATTCATAGAAAGTGTTGAAGTTCAAAAGACGGTCATCTTCGTGGTCGTCGAACCAATAGTTAAAATAAGCGCTAATGGTATGCGCGATGACATCACGTTCAACCTGGCTGATAATGCCCTCAGCACCTTTCCAAAGCAGGCAGATCAGTGTAACCAGAAACTCCTTCTTTTCGATATTATATTCCTCCGGCGAAATCGCAAAAGGGTTCATCGTGATCGGCTTCTTATCGGTATAGGTAATGTATTTGCCGTTATAATATGAACATAGCCCGGAATATGAGTGACCGGTATCAACGATCACCATATCGGTGTTATAGAGCATTTTTTGTTCTATCAGCGAATTTTGATAAAAAGATTTACCCGAACCTGATGGGCCCAATGTAAAGGAGTTTCTGTTATTGATACGCCCTGTTCGCATGGGAAGATCAGAAGGATCGATAGCGATTGGGATGCCTTGCCGGTCAGTGAAGCGGACGGTATAATCTGACGGCTCATCTTTTGGCAGTGATTCTTTAAAAAAGAAACATAAAGCAGCGTCGCAGGTGGTCAGGAACCAGTCATAGTTTTTCAGTTCAACTGCATTACCGGGTAATACCGTTCTGAAAAGCTCCAGCTGGTTATAGGCGTTTTTGCTGGCAATAATTCCCAACCCAAACAGGCTGCTTTCAATATAATTTGCCGCCTTTTGTATTTCGCTTTTATCGGCCGCGATCAGGATATTAAAATGGCAGTTTACCAAGAGCTGGTTTTCACGGGCGACGTCCGTCAAAAGGTGGTCAATATCCTCCACGCAGGTTTGATTGGCCGGGTCTGGGATGCCGGAATGCCTTTTCTTTTTCAGCTCCAGTTTACGGAGTGTAGCCGTTTGCCCCGGAATTTCGATCACCTGGTTATAAACGAGGCAATCACAGCCGGGAGCTTTAAAAAGGAATTGGAGCGCATCCACCGGAAACCCTTTAATGGTATCTTTTTCATTCCATTCCACATGGGTGGCAACCTCAGATGGTAAATCCATACTGTCGATATTGATTAGGCTGATACTCCTGACAGCACGGTCACCCATCAGCAATTCGGTATCATTCGGTGCAATATTGTTAAGCACTGTAGTTGGCTCACTGAAACTCATGCTAAGGATTTGCATAACCAGTTTATTGATCTGGCTTTCTTCGAGGATCTTGGGCTGCATACCCGCGCCGAGTAAAAGATCGTACACTTTAATTACCGATTGGCTGAAGTCGATGAGCGCACGCTGATCGAAAACATAAAAGGCACCGCGTTTAATCTGCCGGGTAATGACGAGGTGTGTTTCAAGTTTGATATACCTTCGGCCGGCGAAGTGTTCGTTAAATTTTTGCTGTAAAAACTCCTTTGCAGGTTTGTTTGGATAAATGGCTTTTGAAAAGACATCTAATTTTTGCAATAGGTAGCCATCACCTAATATTTTGACGATGTTCAGTAAGAGGTTGTGATAATCATCGTAGGCCTCGGACTGCGCACCGTATTGCAGGACAGGATTTGAAACGGTAAGGATTGCTGAAAAATCACCATCCGCGCCATAAAGCAGGTCGATGCCGGACTCGCGGGCCACACCAATATAGGGTAGCTTAAACTCTGTTTTTGCTGCCATAAATTTTGAGTTTTTTAAGATTTGAGGGATGAATGAGGATTTGCCTGGATTGCGTTTTGGAGTGTAATCCTTTCTTCTGCTTGCCAGCGATGTAGAATAATCCACCGGTTACGCTTCCGGCAAGCACGGCTGTACCGAGCCACATATTGATCAGGGCAATGGTCAAGGCACCGAGTACGAGGCCGATTAACAGGATGGCAATACCCCAGTAAATAAATTTGCCCTGGAAGCCTTTAAATACAAGGGGCTTTTGAAGCCCCTTGTAAACGGCGAATCGCTTAGCCATTAGTTAAGGCCGAAGAAGGCCTTGACAATCAGCGCAGAAACCACGAGAAAGACACATGACCCTCCCCATCCCATAATCTCTTTATTGATATCTTGATCTCCTGAATTCCATTTCGAGTAAACGCGAATAGCGCCCACGATACCGATAATACCGCCGATGACGAGCGCGATATTGCTGGCAGGATCTACATAGGTTTTAAGTGTTGAGGTTGCTGTATTTATACCAGTTACACCACTTTGGGCAAAAGCGGAAGCTGAGCCAAGGGCCAGCACTGTTAAGGTGGCCCATAGACGTTTCATTTTATTCATGAAAATGAGGTTATTAAGGGTTGGAAAAAGAAAGCGGCCCGGTGAACCGGAGCCGCTTTCAGGGTTGTTTAGATTAGAAAAATGATAGATTCAGATACCGAACAGGGCCTGCAAAAAGCCGCCTGCCAGTATCATAAAAATGGCCGCGAAGAACCAACCGGCCACAGCCTGATCTATGCGAGGATGTCCCATTTGCCAGTTGTGGTAAATACGCACCGCGCCTAAGATGCCGAAGATTCCGGCAAGGACAAGACTACAGTCGAGAGCGGAAAAAAGTTGAGCTTAGTTGCTGTTTGGCCTGGTTGATTTCGTCGATACCGGGCTGTGCGGAGGTTGATAGAGCTGACGCGACCAATACTGATACCAGTATGATGCGCTTGTTCATGCTGGTTAAAAACTTACTTCTTTGAGATAAACGATGGCCTCCTTTCTTGCCAGGCTGAAGACGTCTTTCAGCAGTACCCCACCCGAGGCAATCATTTCCGGGGCACTTAATTTCGGCCCTTGCGATATCGGGCTTGACGGGGCGGTATTGCCTCCAAACAGTTCGACCGCATTTAGCGGTACAACCGGCTCAGAAAAGGTGAGCTCGTGCACGGCAGTCTTTGTGGCAGCCGGATCTTTATGGTTTAATGATTCAAAAAGAATGATTGCGGTGTAATAGAGGGCATAAATCGCCCCCAACCAGAGTAAAAAAGTTGTCCAGTTCATAATTCAATAGTTTGGAGGTATTGCTTGACGATAATTTTCAATTCGGGATGCTGTTCTAAAAACTGCTTCACCGCATAGCCGACCACTTTATTGACCTCGATACCCGAGGCCATTTTGAGATGATGCAGTAGTTGTGCTGTAGGTGTTTCAAACCGCACATGGATCATGCTTTTGTGGTCGGCAAGATCATAAGCCCGTAGCAGCTCAAGAACCGGCGCTGCTACCTGCTGCTTTTTCCCCTTCTTTTTTGAGGTGGTGATTTTTCCACCGCTGGCGCATCCGGTTTGTTAATGCGATTGCGGAGCTGATCAGCCAGTGATTTAATTTCATGCATTTGGCTCCATTTTGAGGTGTTGTTTATACAAGCCATCGAAAACCGGCCGGACGGCGGGGAACACAGATATAGGTGTTTGAAATGTACTCGTCCGCTGAAAATCGATCCGATCAGGTATAGCAGCGGTGACCATACCGAATTTTTTCAATTGCTCGTCCACGTCGGATTGGGTGTCATAGCGGACGTTGGCTTTGATGCGGTTTGGAACGAACATCATTTCGCAGTCCGGGCACAATTTTTTGAAAACGACGGAAAACAGTATGGTCGATTCAAAGCTGAACTCATCATAGGCAAATGGGCAAATCACGAGATCTGCGGATTTGAAAACCGGCAACAAGCCATCATCATCCAGTTTTCCAGGGAGGTCGATCAATACAAGGGTTTCGGGGTCGGATTTTATCAGTTCCAGTAAATCCGGGTAGTCTTCGAGTGAGGCCGCTACCACCTCATAAGGCTCTTCATTTTCAAGCACTTTGGCTTTTTCGTACTTCTGTGCGATGGACTGCTGATAGTCCATATCAATGACGGTCACTTTTCTTTTTTTGACCATGGTGAGGTAATTGGCCAGCAAAAGAGTAAGCGTACTTTTGCCGGCACCACCTTTTTGGTTGCCGATAATTATAATCATGATGTGTGGGATTTTTTTGTCCTACCTGCTGTTGGTGCGCGGGTGTTTTTTGCGACGTCTGTTACGGCCGTTAATGGCCTCGTCGTCGATGGACTCCGCGATGATTGGCGGAGGAATAAAGAGATGTTCGGGAGATAGTTCCGATTCAAGTTCACCGGAGGCATCAAACGCCTCAAGGGTACGGTGATAATCAGCAGGTTCAAGCAGCTGATCGAGGGGGATAAAAGCCCCGTCTTTATGATTTATGAGAAAATAGCGATTGTCGCGTTCGTAGATATCGATACCTACCTGATGGAGCCCCTGCCTGATGTCAGGGTAATTATTGGTAGCCACTTTGAGCATGGCCTTATAATAGGTGCGGCGTCCCGGGTCGTCGTCCGCCAACTGGTACTTGACGGGTTCGGCCAGAACACGCTGATCAACCGGAGGATTGCTGATCATTGATAACAAGTTCTTTAAGGCTAATATTTCGCTGCCCTTGAATACATTTTTACCCGCATGATCGATAACTGAATATCCATAAGGCGGCTGATCCCCTTTAGCGTGAAGGAGCAATATGAGGCCATGTTTGCTTTTCAGGTATTGGGTTAGTGATGACAGATCATGTTGTGGTGTGTATTTATATAATATCGCCTTAAGCTGAGCTGTACGTTTTTTATCCGGCTCTGTACCCATATGGGCCAATACCTGCTGCGTGTTAACCTGCGCCTGAACTTTCCCATATTTGATGATATTAAGAAGCCCCTCATTCTCGCTGAATTTGTAACCCTGTGCTTCCAGGATCATCATAAATTGTGCTTTGGTCGAATAACTATAATTTAAAGCGTTTTCAATATCTGATTTCGCGTTAAGCACGGGGGCAATACCCACAACCTCATTGAGTTGTTGAATGGCGCGATTTTTCTCAAAGCCGCTATTGATTTTTTTACCATTTTTATCAATCCTTGTCGATACCAAATGGATATGGTTATTGTCGGTATCTTTATGAAAGACGATCAAATAAGGCTGGGCAGCATACCCCATTTTATCCAACCATTGTTCGGCAATGCCGGTTAATTCATGTTTATTATGAAGTCGCCCCTCGGTTGAAATCGTCACATGAAATTGTGGTTTAGATACCGCCTTATTGGTAGCAGAAACCATTTTCAGGTAATTGATATAATCTTCGGGGCGCAGGTCTCGTCAGGCCTTGCAATGCCCCGAAATTCCGAACGGCCATCAATTCACCTTTATTCCTATCCATTTTACTGGTGTTATAATCAACACCGGGAAAAGAGGCGGCTGAAGACAATATCTTAACGATCATAGTTAGCTTGTTTACCCCTGGAGAGCTGGCTATATCGTACCGGGATCATTAAGAACCAGAGATAAAAGATCCGGATACAAAATTTCCAGATACGGGATTGATCATATCCGGTTACAAAGTGAATGATCTCCAGCTACATCATATCTCTGTTTTTATCTCCAGGTAAATTCAAGCCGGGTACAAGATACCCCGGTATATTGTAGCCTGATACCTTTAAACTTTGTCTCTGGATAGCCAGATACATTGTGCCGGTGTATCGGGATACATTGGCGATTGTCTCCAGGTAAAATCCACCTGAGTATTTTATCCCCGGATATATTATCGCGCGATGCGGATCAGTTTCCGAAAGGTGGTTTCCAATGTTTCTATCCGTTTTAGATAATCCGTAAAAAGCCGGTTGAACTCATTGATAACCGAAGGATTTAACCGACCGGCTTTATTGAGAGTATTGGCATGACGCGCCAGTTGATTGATATTATTACCACAACGGCCTAACTCAGTTCCGATAGCATCAATTTCTTCAATCAATGCTTTTGCATTCACAATGGCTTCCTTTGTTTTCTGTAAAACGCGACCGCGTATCAAATCGGTTTTAGTGATGCCCATGGTTTCTTCCCATTGAAGAATCATACGGTATTCTTCTTCTGTAAAGCGGACATCGATTTTTTTGATCTTTTACCATCGGTCATTGGTGGCCGTCCCCCGAGTTTCAGCTTTGCCTTCATAAGAGGAATTGAGGTTGCGAAATTCCGATACTCCCCGGTCTTTCACGCAGAGAGGAACGAACGAAGTGAATGGCCGGGGCAAGATTCTGAGTGTCTGGCAAAATACCGGAGGTTTTTGTCGGACACGAAGACATCTTGCAAGGATAAAAACCAAATTGTATCCAGATACAATATATTAGTAAACAAGATGATTGTTCGCATAAGGCAATGCCCTGGCGAAGTTATTTGCTGCTTCAACACCGGCGGCAGTTGTTGAAAAGTATAGCCCGATCTCGGGGAATGAGGCTGCCATCCTGATGGCCTCGTTAAGGCCTTCATTTGTGTTTAGGATCACTGCCGAGTGATTTACTGAGCTATTTTCTTTCTTCCAAATCAGGTAGCGGAATTGATTTTCAAAAACGACAAGCCTTCGAAGGTCATTTTTAAGAATGGTGATTCCTACTTTTCCGATGCAACCGTTAAAGTGTTTGCTGATGACCTGCCAGCCATATTTTGAGTTCTGACATGCGGCTGCGCAAAAATCTTTTTTATTGCCATAAAAATCGACAGTATAGTAATACAGCTCCTTAAAATATTGCCTGGCTGTGTCAAACAGGCCATTTTGGTTAAGGAAATTGGTTATCAGGTCGTTCGTACCTAAATCCTTAACATCTTCAATAACATAATTGGGGATTTTTACGGGAACTTGAATACGGGGACGTTTGACCTTTGTAGCATCTTGCTGTAGCAGGGCAATTTTATGATTTGCGGCCTGTTCGTCTACATGCCACCAGTGCTTGACCAGATCAACCAGCGTACCGCCTTTTTTATAATGTTGATCGTACCATACTTCCAATTGATCATCACAAGCTATTTTTATACTTGCGCCAGCCAATGGTGACCAATTTTCATAGATTACAATTCGGCCACAGGTTTCAACCTGCCTAAATCCGGCATATTTGAGGATTTGGGATATAGAAATACCTGGCCCTGCTGATGAGAGTTCATGCAGTTCATTCATGGTAATGATTATTAATTGCGTAATTGTTATTTCAGAAAGGCTGTGGATCGGAATAATTGTTGAGTAACTCAAGCCACAGCGAACGATAAAGTTGGTTCGATCCTAAATGATATATGTCGAACGACCTTATTTGTACCGGCAGCGGGTAACGAACCCGAAAATTCATTTCTACCGGTATTTTTTCGGGATTACTCACGTCGTGTTCTACAACACGGTCTTTAAACTGCCCAGGCGTTTTCGGATTATTGCGGCTTTACGCGCACCTTCGCCTGATTTCCGGTTAGTGGCCGGATAATGCTTCATCCCCATACGTCAAAGAACTGCGGACAGTGCCGTCAGTGCTATCTGCGGTTGGCAGATAGGAGCTTCGTTTGCTGGATGCGACAATGGCATTCAGCGAAGCCCAATCAATTTTCGATGGAGATTTCAGCTACCCTACAAGGTTATGATGCCGAATATTAATTCGACCGTCGCCATTGCAGGCTACTGTTTAGGGAAGTTGCTTGAGAAAGGTTAACTGGTTAAAGTGGATGAACTACACCACAGATAACGAACACTTTCCAAAACAACGAAACCTCACTTCCAGCTCCATGGAGCCAAAAGTGAGGTTAACGGGAAGGTGCATATCAGGAGCTTTCAGGTACTACCTATAAATATTTTTATCTGGATATAAAGTTTCGGGAGCCTTATTTAAATAAAATCCGGATACAACGGGAATTGTAATTACCGGATTATTCCACTGACTAAATCAGTAGTTAATGTGCGGTTAAAGATTTTATCGCCAGGGGACAGACTAAATCGCAAAGAGGATTTATGATACGGTAAACTATCTCTGAGTTTCCTAAATTGAATAAAACAAAAAGGGCTGAATTTTTATCCAGCCCTTTGATTCATTTATACTAAATTATTATTTAACCTGACCAGCAAACCTTCAAATTGAAGGATCTGGTCAGTTGTCATCCCTTTATAAAGCGTTTCATTTACTTTATCTATGGCTGCCTGAACTAATGGCTGCATTGCCTGACCTTTTTTGGTAAGGAAAACGAAATGCTCCCGACGGTCTGCCGGGTTTAAAGACGTGTAGGTATAACCCTTTGTGTTGAGTGCATCGATAATAACGGCTATACGAGACTTGTCCAGCTCAAGAAGTTCCGCAATCATTTTTTGTGTTTGCGGTTGAGTGGCTGATGATAGTATAGTAATGATGTCGATCAAATACTCCCCAGGTTTACCGGGAATTTCTTTTAGAACGGATTGTGCGTAGCGGTTCTTTAATTTACGCAGTTGTTTAGAAATCATCAATTGCATACCTTGAATTGGTTGATTAATTTTTCCCCTGATTGATTGACTACCTATAGACTTAGATGACTCAAAAATGCGAGTAACAGTTAACAAACGATAGCAAGCAATAGGTGCTTTTTCCCATCATCAGATTGTTTTAGGTAAGATTTTTGGAAGGATGCATTGGCAACCTTATAGGTTGATCAGATACGGATCGTACAGAGCGAGAGAAATAATTGACGAGTCCTTAAAGCAGAAAAAAACAATCTGGTGATTGTGTTAGGAACTGTTTTAATTGCGCAACGATCAGAAAGGCCTTAAACTTATGAAGTAAGACAAAAGGGAGGCCATGAGCCAGCTTGCGATCTTCTAATACGGATTTATCGAGGCGCTTGACCAGGCTATTAGATGGTAAAATACCGCTGACCTGTTCTTGCTTTCTCTTAAATATGGAATTGCCTTTTACAGTTTTGGTATGGAATACTGGCTGATGCTGTAAAGGAAGCAGGAAAATATGCGTGATTGCGACTAACGAATAGATTAATGTCAGCGCAAGCACAGAGAAGAATTTGCCACGAATTGTATTTTTATATTTCATTGTCTTCCGGTAGCAGAACAAACATCATAAAAATTTGCGATTCGTAGCAAATTTTTATTGGAGGTTAAATTAAGCAAACTCGGTTTAGGCTCATAAAATGAATGCAATTGCGAACATTACAAGTTTGACAAGAGGTAATATAACAAAACTATGGAGGCGGCAATAAGAAGCGTGGTCAGCAGAAATAAAAGCCTGGAGGTGGGATTAAATTTGCCATTCAACAATTGCTGTTCAATCCTTTGATAACGCAGGTAACCGATCAACGCGGTTATCGCCCCAATTGCAACCATAGAAATTCCGATAATTACCGAAAAACCTCTGGAAGGAGCTGGCATCTTGTCATTTACAACAATGGTGAGTTGCTTTAAAAAAAGCGAAAATTTGACCACCACAAACCCGAAACCCATAAGGGCAATGCTTGTACGTATCCAGGCTAAAAAGGTACGCTCATTGGCCAAATGGTCACTGGCATTGATCTTTTGTTGATTATCTGTTGTCATACATCATAATTAGATCGAATGAACAACTGTTATTATTCTTCCTTGCGTTCATTTTCATGTAATGATCTCTTCCAATTAACGTACCATTTATGATGATGAAGAGCCAGCAGAAAGTATAATAAGGCAGCCGTACCTATCGCAATCAAAAATTCATTCAGGCCAAGCGTAACACCAACTGCGGCGGTACACCAGGTTGTCGCCGCAGTTGTTAATCCCTGTGAACCTTTGCCGGACGCATCTCGGGAAATAATACCCGCACCAAGAAAACCAACTCCAACAACGATATTGGCAACAATACGGGAGGCTGCGGCAGTATCGCCAAGATGGGCAGCAATCGACGTAAATATAGCGGCACCGACACAAACGGCAGCGTAAGTGCGGATACCAGCATCGCGGCCATGTTTTTCACGGTCGTACCCGATGACCGCACCAAGGATCGCCGCCAGTAAAATCTTGCCTAAAATTATCAGTTCCGCCTGGTAGGTCATGGAGAAGTGTTAAAAGATGTTAAAAATGTAACAAGATCTATAGGGTAAAGTCTTATAAACAAACCGTATAAATAGTTGTTACGTATCTGGTTATGACAATAGTCAAACTTATTAATTATATTTTTAAAAACTGTTTTAATATCTTTGCATCGAAATGAAATGGATGTGCTTCATATTTGCGATCTTTTTTCTTGCCCTGGACTTAGAGCCATGCAAGGATAAGGTCGGTGCTGCGCCTGATTCTTTCGTTTCAACTATTTTCACAAAACACCATCAATCTAATACTACTCAGGATCAATGCCCGCCGATGTGCCATTGTAGCTGCTGCAATATGCAGGTAGTTATACAAGGTAAAATGGTCTTCAGGCCAGTTGCAGGCAAGTATACACCTATTACTGTTTACATGATCCCGGAAAAGCCGGTTACCCGACCAGCTAATATTTGGCAACCGCCCAAGCTAAACGCATAAACATTTCGAGTTAGCCGCTTGCGTCATAACTGACGTATTCCTGCGGCAAGTTTATTTTTTTATGTTTTACTTGTACCGGTATGGCAACAAACAGGTTAACACCTGCTAAGCGTACCTCTGTAACCAACAAAAATAAAAAGAAGAAAAAATCCCGTAAGCCACTATGGATGCGCATTATCCGCACCATATCGCTAATCATCGTTACTATTGTTTTGTTACTGGCGATCATAGGGATGATACAGAGGTACTGTCATATCTTATCCAAGCATTAGATTAATTTTATGCTGAATAAGATCATTCATTTTTCCATCAACAATAAATTGGTAATTGGGTTATTTACGCTCGGGCTGATTGCCTGGGGTATCTGGTCACTCAAAAAATTACCCATAGATGCCGTTCCTGATATTACTAATAATCAGGTTCAGGTTATTACATTGAGCCCCTCCCTGGCGACCCAGGAGGTTGAAAGGCTTATTTCCTATCCGGTCGAACAAACGATGGCCACCATTCCTGAGATTGAACAGGTGCGTTCTATCTCTCGTTTCGGTCTCTCGGTGGTGACTATTGTATTCCACGATGATGTGGATATCTATTGGGCACGCCAGCAGGTTAACGAAAAACTTGCAGAGGCCAAAAACAATATTCCGGCCGGTTTAGGCAACCCTGAAATTTCCCCTATTTCAACTGGTCTTGGCGAGATCTATCAATATGTGATTCACGCCAAACCGGGATATGAAACTAAATTTAACGCCCGTGAGCTGCGGAGCATCCAGGATTGGATCGTTCGTCGGCAGCTATTAGGCACACCTGGTATTGCCGAGGTAAATAGCTTTGGCGGCCTATTAAAACAATATGAAATCGCGCTTGATCCCGATAAACTGCGCAGCTTCAACCTCAGCATTACCAATGTATTTGATGCCCTGGAGCAGAATAACCAAAATACCGGTGGCGCTTATATAGATAAAAAGCCCAATGCCTACTTTATCAGGAGCGAAGGTTTGGTAGGATCTACCGATGATATCGGCAAAATCGTCGTGAAGAACAATACGGACGGTACACCGGTTCTGATCCGAGATATCTCGGTTGTTAAAATTGGCAATTCTATCCGTTATGGTGCGCTTACCCGCGCTTCTAAAGAGAACAGTGGTGAGGCGGTTGGCGGTATCGTGATGATGTTAAAGGGCGCTAATGCTAATAACGTTGTAAAAGCGGTGAAAGAAAAGATCGCCCGCATCAATACCTCATTACCGCAGGGCGTAGTTGTAGAATCATTCCTTGACCGTAGTGCCCTGGTGGGAAGAGCTATAGGTACAGTAGAAAAGAACCTGATCGAGGGTGCGCTTATTGTAATCTTCGTGTTGGTTATCTTCCTGGGTAATCTTCGGGCCGGTTTGGTAGTTGCCTCGGTAATCCCGTTAGCGATGCTTTTCGCCATCTGTATGATGAACCTTTTTGGGGTATCCGGTAACCTGATGTCCCTTGGAGCGATAGATTTTGGTTTGATCGTGGATGGCGCTGTGATTATCGTGGAAGCTACGATGCATTTGCTTTATGCAAAAGAACGCGCAAAAGCTTATACGCAACAGGAGATGAATGACCAGGTAGAAACGTCGGCTGTGCGTATGATGAGTGCTGCAGCATTTGGGCAGATAATTATCCTGATTGTATATTTTCCAATATTGGCCTTGGTAGGTATAGAAGGTAAAATGTTCCGGCCGATGGCTGAAACCGTTGCGTTTGCCATTATTGGTGCATTCCTTTTGTCTTTGACCTATGTGCCAATGATTTCATCGATGTTCCTGAGTAAAAAACCAAAAAAAGGCAAGAACTTCTCAGACAAAATGATGGACGCGGTGCATAAACGCTACGAGCCGATGATCAAAGGTGCCTTAAATCACCGCATGCCGATCATCATCGTTTCTGTTGTACTATTGGTCGCAGCAGTGTTCACGTTTACCCGCATGGGCGGTGAGTTCATCCCAACGCTGGAAGAAGGCGATTTCGCCGTTGAAACGAGATTGCTGACCGGCAGTTCCCTTTCCCAAACTATTGATAAGGTAAACCAGGCCTCACAAATACTGGTAAAAAAATTCCCTGAAGTAAAAGAAGTGATCGGTAAGATCGGTGCAGCGGAGATTCCCACAGACCCTATGCCAATGGACGCATGCGATTTAACGGTGATCCTGAAAGATAAAAAAGAATGGACAACCACCCAGGATCGCGAAGAACTGGCCAATCTGATGGCCAAGGAACTGGAGAGCGTACCAGGTGTAACCTTCGGATTTTCCCAGCCCATCCAGCTTCGTTCCAATGAGCTGATCTCCGGCGTTAGACAGGATATTGGTATCAAAATATTTGGTGACGACCTGCAAACATTAGCCGAGCTATCACAAAAGGTTGGCAAAATTGTGAGCAGCGTTTCAGGTGCCAAAGATTTATATATTGAGCAGGCAACAGGTCTTCCACAGATCGTTGTGAAAATTGACCGGGATAAAGTGGCCCAATACGGCTTGAGTGTGTCAACCGTTAACCAGGCCATTAATGCCGCCTTTGCCGGTCAATCCGCAGGGCTTGTTTACGAGGGTGAGCGCCGTTATGATATGGTCGTGCGCCTCTCGGATCAGAACCGTCAGAATATTGATGACGTGAAGAACCTTTATGTAACAGCGCCAAACGGTAACCAGGTACCACTGGAACAACTGGCCAGTGTGCAGTTCCAGGTTGGCCCTAACCAGATCCAGCGCGAGGATACCAAACGTCGTATCGTGGTAGGCCTGAATGTACGTGGCCGTGATATTCAATCTGTAGTAACTGAAATACAGGCCAAGGTTAATCAACAGATAAAAATGCCTGCCGGTTATTATGTCACCTATGGTGGACAGTTTGAAAACCTGAAAGAAGCGACTGCAAGATTAAGCGTTGCGGTACCGGTGGCCTTGTTGCTCATCTTGCTATTATTGTACTTCTCTTTTGGCTCGATCAAGCAATCCGTCCTGATCTTTTCCGCAATACCAATGGCAGCTATTGGCGGCGTATTTGCCTTACTGTTACGCGGTATGCCATTCAGTATATCAGCTGGCGTGGGCTTCATCGCGCTATTCGGTGTAGCGGTATTGAACGGTATCGTATTGATCACTGAGTTTAACAGGTTAAAGAAAAGTGGCCTTACCGATCTTAAAAAGATCGTGCTCGAAGGTACTGCTGAACGGCTCCGTCCGGTACTGATGACAGCAACGGTTGCCTCGTTAGGCTTTATGCCGATGGCAATTTCATCTGCTGCCGGGGCTGAGGTGCAAAAACCGCTGGCAACCGTAGTTATCGGTGGTTTGATCACTTCGACGATATTGACTTTAATTGTATTACCCGTGTTATATACGTATTTCGAGAATTTCGGAAAAAACCGTAAAGGTGGCAAAGCCGCAAAGGTTGTAGCCTCACTATTATTGCTATTAGGATTTTGCCTGCCTTCAGCCAAAGCACAAAACCGTCCTGCCCCCGGACAACCGCTTACGCTGGAGCAGGCTATTTCAACTGCATCTGCCAATAACTTTGGTGTTAAGGCCTCACAACTGGAGATCAGCCAGCAAACGGCACTAAAAGGTAGTTCCGTTGACCTGGGCAAAACTAATTTCAACTTCCAATACGGTCAGTTCAACAGTATCAAGCGGGATAATCAGATCAATATCACGCAAAGTATCCCTTTCCCCGGTTTATTTAAAAGCCAGCGCCAGGTTTATGAGGCGCAGGAGCAGAACGCCAGGATCGGACTGAATGTTACCCAATCGCAATTGCGTTACCAGGTGCGGCAGGCCTTCGGGCAACTCGCTTATTTTACTGCACTGAGCGACCTTTATTTGCGCCAGGATTCGATTTATAACGAGTTCTTCCGCGCCGCCTCGGTACGTTTTAAAGCAGGTGAAAGCAATTTACTGGAAAAGACCACCGCGGAAACTCAGTTAAATGAGGTACGTAACCAACGCAGCAAGAACAGCGGAGATATTGCCGCAGCAAGTGCAGAACTGCAACGGTTAATGAATACAAGCGATTCCGTATCGCTGGTAAGCGGTTCGCTGAAAAGGGCGAGCGCTGAGTTTAAACATTTGGACAGTGCCATTAACCAAAATCCCCAACTGGCGTATCAGCGCCAGCAGGTAATTTTAGCAGACCGTACGATCAGCCTGGAGAAAGCGAAATCCGGGCCGGATTTTACCGTAGGCTATTTCAACCAGTCGATCATGGGTATTCAAAATGTTAACGGAACTGATCAAAATTTCACCGGTGCCAACCGCTTCCAGGGCTTTCAGGCGGGAATTTCAATTCCTTTGTTCTTTAAACCTTTCGCAGCACGCGTAAAAGCGGCCCGCATTCAAAAGGAGGTATCGCAGACGCAATTGCAACTGTATGAGAAAAACCTCTCCAGCCAATATGAGCAGTCTTACCACCAGTTACTGAAAAGTGACCGTTCGGTATCCTACTATGAAAGCAGCGCCCTGCCCAATGCAGAGCTGATCCTGAAACAGGCGCAGATCGCCTTCCGAAACGGGGAGATCAGTTATGTAGAATTTGTGCAGGCGCTGAAAACGGCATCGGACATTCGTTTGGCTTACTTACAAGCCCTTAATCAATACAATCAATCTGTTTACGACTTGCAATACCTGACCGGTTTATAATAAAAGAAATGAAAAAGCAATTAATAATAAAATTTTCGGGCCTGATGATCATCGTTTCACTGGCCTTATCGATGAGCAGCTGCAGTGGTGGTGGCAATAAAGAAACTGCTGCTACGGCAGATACCACGAAAAAGAAAGAAGAAAGTAATGTCGCTGAGATCAGCGACGCGCAGTATAATACTTTGGG
This sequence comes from Mucilaginibacter sp. P25, assembly GCF_050859465.1. Classification (NCBI taxonomy): domain Bacteria; kingdom Pseudomonadati; phylum Bacteroidota; class Sphingobacteriia; order Sphingobacteriales; family Sphingobacteriaceae; genus Mucilaginibacter; species Mucilaginibacter sp. P25. The sequence continues at coordinate 6,274,185 of NZ_CP193937.1, forward strand.
TGTTAAACTGGAAACAGTAAGCCAGAAAGCGCTAAGTGGTGTTCTGAAAGTTAACGGATTTATAGACGTACCACCACAGGATTTAGTGAGCATCAGCACCCAAATGGGTGGTATTGTAAAATCGATACCGGTGCTTCAAGGTTCTGTAGTTAAGAAAGGGCAAGTGATCGCCATACTGGAAAACCAGGATTATGTACAATTACAACAAGACTACCTCGATAGCAAAAGCCAGCATGATCTTAATTCAGCCGAGTACAAGCGTCAGCAAACCCTGGCCTCGCAAAATGTAACGGCTACAAAGGTTTTACAACAGGCCAAGGCCAGTTATGAGAGTTCAATGGCGCGCGAAGCGGCCTTGCGCCAACGTTTGCGCCTGATCAATATCGACCCTGAAAAGCTGACACCGGCAGGCATACGTAGTACGGTAAATATCTATGCACCTATAGGCGGCTACGTGACCAAGGTGAATACCAACGTAGGTAAATTTGTTAATCCAAATGATATCATGCTGGAAATAGTAAACAGCAATAACCTCCACGTGGAATTAAATGTATTCGAGCGGGATGCCGAAAAAGTAAAAACCGGCCAAACCGTACGCTTTACTTTAACCAACGACTCAACAGAGCGCCAGGCAATCGTTTCCCTTGTAGGTAAAGAAATCAATGCGGACAAGACGATACGCATTCACAGTATTGCCAAAGGCAGCTTTAATTTCTTGCCGGGAACTTACGTAAAGGCATTTATTGAAACCGGGAAAAACGCGACCCCTGCACTTCCGGAAACTGCCGTTGTGAATTTTGAAGGGAAGCAATATGTGTTTTTGAGTACAGGGACCGCCAATGAAAAACGTAAAGATGGTGATACCAAAGTATACCGATTTAAAATGACGCCGGTTACGACCGGCGTAAATGAAGGAGGTTATATCGCGGTGCAATTGCCGGCCGAAGTACCTGCTAATAGCCAAATAGTTACAAAAGGTGCTTATGACCTTTTGAGTAAGCTTAAAAATAGCGAAGAAGAATAAAATCCTAAAAAACGATGAAAAAACAGGAAAGCAAAAATGCGGCCCAGCGAAATGGCCACAAGCACGAAACTCCGAGGGTAGATATCAGTCGGCCAGAGGATAAAGAGGAAAAAAAGGGTCATAAGCATAACGAGAAAGACCATGAACATGAAGAAGGCCATGATCATGAACATGGTGGTGTTTTTGGAAAAAATACCGAACTCATTTTCGCGATCCTTTGCGGTGTGGCGCTGGGGACAGGCTGGGGATTGCATTTCATTAAGAGCCTGCCGGATTGGGTAAGTCTTTCCTGTTACATCGTCGCTTACTTCTTCGGCGGGTACTTTACAGCCAAAGAAGCTGTAGAAACCGTATTGAAAGGTGGCTTTGAGATCGATTTCCTGATGCTGGTGGCAGCAGTTGGTGCCGCAATTCTCGGTTCCTGGCTGGAAGGTGCATTGCTGTTATTTTTATTCAGCCTGGGCCATTCATTGGAACATTATGCCATGGGCAAAGCCCGGAAATCCATAGAAGCGCTCACCAGTTTGGCACCGCCAACCGCGCTTGTTATCAAAGACGGGAAACAAACCGAAATCCTGATAGAAGACCTGCAATTGGGCGAGATCATTTTGATCAAACCAAACAGCAAAATTCCTGCGGACGGTGTCGTGATCAAAGGAGAAGGCAGCGTGAATCAAGCCCCGATAACCGGGGAAAGTGTACCGGTAGACAAACGGCCCGTGACTGATCCAGATAAGGATTACAGTGCAGAGAAATCAATCAAACCTGAGCACCGCGTATTTGCCGGCACCATCAACGGTGGTTCAGCATTAGAGGTTAGAGTGATTCGTGAGGCTAAAGATTCAACCATCAGTCGCCTGGTAAAAATGGTGAATGAGGCAGAAAAGCAGAAATCCCCTACGCAGTTGTTCACGGATAAGTTCGAGAAATATTTTGTACCTGCTGTACTGGTACTGGTAACAGCGCTGTGTTTTGCTTTCCTTGTCATCGACGAACCTTTCAGCAAAAGCTTTTACCGGGCTATGTCTGTGCTTGTTGCAGCAAGTCCCTGCGCTTTGGCTATTAGTACGCCCAGTGCCGTGTTAAGCGGAGTAGCCCGTGCCGCGCGCGGAGGGGTGTTGATCAAAGGCGGACGTCCGCTGGAAGATTTGGGTGAACTGCAAGCCATCGCGTTCGATAAAACAGGAACGCTAACCGAAGGCAAACCCAAACTTACACAGGTTATTCCATTTGAAGGCATTACAGAAGAAGAACTCCTGGAAACTGCTATCGTTGTGGAACGCCTGAGTGATCACCCCCTTGCCGAGGCAATTGTTAAGGGCGGTATGGAGCGGTTGAAGAAAAACCACAAAATCCCGGAAGCCAGCAGTGTAAAAGGTATTGTTGGCAAAGGTGTAGAGGCTAAGATCGGCAGTCACGAAATATTGATCGGCAATTTGGCACTTTTTGGCAAAACGCTGCCCGAGGAATTGAAGAAACAGGTTGAGGAACTGGAGAAAGGTGGCAACACCTCTATGACAGTGAAATCCGGAAAAAACTTCCTGGGCATTATCGCCCTGATGGATACCCCGAGAAAAGAGGCCAAAAACGTGATCAGCCAGTTAAAAGAGCTGGGCATTAAAAAAATGGTCATGCTAACCGGCGATAACCAGCAGGTTGCTGAAGCCGTCGCCAAAGAAGTTGGCGTAACCGATGCCTGGGGTAACCTGATGCCGGAAGATAAGGTTGCAGCTGTTCAAAAACTCGATAAATCAGAGAAAAAAGTGGCGATGGTTGGTGATGGCGTTAATGACGCTCCGGCTATGGCCAAAAGTACTGTGGGGATAGCTATGGGTGCAGCCGGTTCCGATGTAGCGTTGGAAACAGCAGATATCGCATTAATGGGGGATAAACTCGAAAGCCTGCCATTCGCCATAGGCCTTAGCCGTAAATCGCGGGGCATTATTAAACAGAACTTGTGTATCAGCCTTGGAATGGTCGCTGTACTGATCCCGCTGACCATATTAGGAATTGCATCTATTGGCCCGGCGGTTGTCGCTCACGAAGGCTCAACACTCCTGGTGGTTTTTAACGCACTTCGCTTGCTGGCTTACGATAGTGGTCATAATAATTCGGCGAAAGGAAAAAAGAAATAAGATGCTCAAAAAGATCAGGAAGTTTTTGGGGGCGCTGGGGCCAGGTATCGTGACCGGGGCCAGTGATGATGACCCTTCGGGTATAGCGACTTATTCGCAGGCCGGAGCTAAATATGGTTTAACAACCTTATGGACTGTTATCATCACCTTCCCGTTAATGGCGGCAATTCAGGAAATGTGCGCCAGGATTGGCCTGATCACCTCAGCGGGTTTAACGACTACGCTGAAGGCTCATTATGGCAAACCTGTTTTGTACCTGATGTTGATTTTTAGTGTACCTGCCATCATTCTGAACATCGGAGCGGATATTGCTGCAATGGGTGCTGTCGCTAATTTGCTTATTCCATCAGTGCCACCCATTTACTTCAGCATTGCTTTTACAGGTCTGTTGCTTTTTTTATTGTTTATCTGCCATACCAAAAGTTCGTTGCGGTATTAAAATACCTATGTCTTACCCTACTGCTTTACATAGCGGTACCGTTTTTTACAAAACCGGACTGGTGGCAGGTGCTTAAACAAACCGTCATACCGACTTTTCGTTGGGATAAAGATTTTATCGGCGTGCTGGTTGCGATATTGGGAACCACCATTTCACCATATCTCTTTTTCTGGCAGACGGCAATGGAAGCCGAGGACGTAAAAACTGTAAAACGGCAATTGATCGTTAACAAACGAAGGTTAACGCTGAGCGAGGCTCATCCAGATAATGGTGAGAAACGGGAGCGAAAATTACTTGGTTTGCTTATCCAAAAGATGAGCGTTGATGTTAACCTCGGCATGTTTTTGTCCAACCTGATCATGTTCTTCACCATCCTGGCAACAGGCACGGCGCTTTATTCGCATGGTGTAAGAAATATCGATACAGTCGAGCAAGCTGCAAAAGCATTAGCCCCTGTTGCCGGAAGGCTGTCGTATCTGTTGTTTGCAGTAGGTATCATCGGTACAGGTTTTCTTGCTATTCCTGTGTTAAGTGGTTCGCTTTCCTATATCGTCACGGAAACTTTTGGTTTAAAAGGCAGCCTTGATAAGAAATTTCATCAGGCAAAAGCCTTTTATGTAATTCTGATTATTTCCGTGTTACTGGGTCTGGGTATTAATTATTTCGGTATCAACCCGGTAGATGCATTGCTATATACAGCCATACTTTATGGGGTTACTTGTCCCGTAATTATTGGAATTGTGCTGCACATCGCCAATAACAAAACAATCATGGGCGAGTACACGAATAAAACATTATCCAATGTCTTGGGAACACTCTGTTTGCTGGTGATGACAGCAGGAGCATTTTTTTGATTTACCTCGAATTTTTTAGCAAATGAAGTTCAGTAAATATGATTCAAAAACATTTCAGATCGTTTGCTGGGCTACTATCGCAGCAATGAGCTGTTTTCTGATCGCTGTAATTTTTACGGTTTTTCATGTAAACCTTGGCGCAGTAAATGGCTGGTTGGAAACAACAGTACAGTATGTCAGATGGCAGCAGGTTCGGAGCATGGCACCTCATTTAATTAATGTCCCCTACTGGATTCCGTATTGGTGCGCAATTATTCTCATGTTCCTCTACAAAGAACGCGTGCGATTTATGTTTTGGCTGAACAGGTTTTCCATGTTTGGATTGTTGCTTACGGCTGTTTTGCTTTTGTTTAACCAGGCTATGCGTTGGTTCTGGCCAGAATTATGCGGCAGGTCACTGAACTTTGCCCATCCCAAACCCTATGAAAGTTGTCAAATTCTCTTTGTTACCGGGTCGGTCGTAACAGGTATGTGCCTGTTGGCCTATTTCTGTTTGCGCAAACGGCATTGGATGGTAAAAGTGATGCTGACCCTATGCAGCCTCGGACTTAACCTGGCCGCGTTAATGGAAAGGAAATTTTTCCCATTACAATTATTAATTGCTTTAGCAATTGCCGCTGGAGCAGCGGGTATTACCTATGTGCGGATCAGCCTGGCCAGTGAAGAACAGTTTCCGGAACTATATAAGTATATAAAATTATGAGCCAATTAGAAAAAGAGATCCTGTTTACCTTAATCCCAGTTGTTCTGCTAATCGCTGGGGGAATCCTGGGCATCTTCCGCACAGCCAGCAGTGCCTTTAAAAGTATGACGTTACATTTCGCGGCAGGTGTAGTTTTCTCGGTCGTAGCTGTAGAGTTGCTGCCGGATATGATCAAGATCCATGACCCGTTGCTGATCGTGGTTGGTTTCGTATTTGGTATTGCATCAATGCTGATCGTCAAGCAGGTAACTGAAAAAATGGAAGAAAAAGCGGCTAACAAAGATAAGACGGGCAAATTGCCATGGGCGGCACTTAGCGCTATCGGTATCGACTTGCTCATCGATGGGATCTTACTGGGTATCGGCTTTGCTGCCGGCCAAAAGGAAGGTACTTTGCTGGCATTCGCGCTGGCGCTGGAATGTTTTTCATTGGGTATTGCAGTCATTACCACCATTCAATCATCCGCAGTAAGCAGGGGTAAAATGTACCAGGTATTGATAGGCCTTGGAATTGTGTTTTTGATTGGCGCGGTAGCTGGCTTATTCCTGTTGCACAATGCTCCCGATAAGGTAATGGAATTTATCCTTTCGTTCGGAGCGGCGGCACTGATGTACCTGGTGACCGAGGAACTTTTAGTCGAGGCACATGAGGAAAAGGATTCGCCTTTTTATACGGCATTGTTCTTTGGAGGCTTCCTGATATTTCTAATTCTGGGCATAATATTATAAAAACTAATGGAACAAGATCAATCGAAAAACATGCAAACGCCACTGAAAGACCTGGAGCCTGAAGTAAAATCTAAAGCACTGGAGATTGAGGCGAATTTGAAAGAAAGCGACATCCCGGAAGGAAGTACCAGGGAGAAGGAGGCCGTTAAACAGGCCCAACAATGGTTTTTAGATTTGGAGGGGTAAATATGGATTTTCCGTTTAAAGTAACCCAGGATGCGGGTACATACCAATTCCTGCATATTAAAGTCAACCCGGATAACCGGGCTATAACGGATAGTAACCTGCAATTGCAGGTTTACCTGACGCTGGCGCGCAGACTTTCACTGGGGCTGAACTGCTATGCCCTGGTTCCTTATTCACCAATCATTGTTGAGTTATGGCCCCAATCTGTCAAGGTGAGTTACCGGTACCGGTTATTGGTAGATGATTTCAATGGAATGGGTATCGACCGAGGGTTTCAACCGGTTAATAATAACACACCTGAAATGGCCCTTGTTGCCCTCAAAGATCTGAAGACCCTCCGTAGTATTTCGGAAGATAGCTTGGGTGAGTATGCCTCCGAGGTATCCATCTTCCTGTTACACCCGGGACGCTTATTAGCGCTTACTAACCTGTTACGGGCAGAGGTGGCACCTTTCATGCCGCGATTCCTTCAAAATAATGAATTATTCATCCATTTAACCTGCGGTAAGGCACAAGGATATTACGATGGAATTTTGATCCGGTCGTTAACCGATGTGAGCCAGCAAATTAATGGAGCAATTCAATTAACACAAACTGGCGATCTCCTATGAACATCCTGATCATGATCACGCAATTTCTGGCTGGGCTGAGCCTGCTCGTCTTCATCCACGAGCTGGGGCATTTTCTTGCGGCCAGAGCTTTCGGTATCAGGATCAAAAAGTTTTACCTTTTCTTCGATGCTTTCGATAAGCGATTGTATCGATACAATTATAAGGGAACGGAGTTTGGTATAGGCTGGCTGCCTGTTGGCGGCTACGTTCGGATGGCCGGAAGTCTTACAGCCGTGGATGAGGATGAGGCCGATGAAGATGCGGAGGTTCCACAAGGTCAGCGGTATGGAGATAAACCAGTTTGGCAGCGCCTGATCGTTATGTCTGCCGGTATCGCAATGAACCTCTGTCTGGCGCTGATTATTTACTGCGGGATTTTTCTTTATTATGGCCGGAACCAGGTCACTGCTATTGGCCGGGATTTAATCATACTTCCTGGTGAGTTAGGGTTACAGGCCGGTTTACAGCCAGGCGATGAAGTTACATCGATCAATGCCGACTCTTCTCTATATGAAGACGAGTTGCTGAGTACTCACCTGATGCGGGGTAATACTGTTTTATCCATTGTCCGTCATCAGGGCAAGGAAAAAATACACATGCACGTTGCCGTCTCGCCAAAGATCATGCAGCTTGTCGCAGATAAAGGGTTAACTCAATTTTTTTCGATAAAAGCAGGATTTCAGGTAGATTCTATTTACACGAACATCGATCTGCGCCACAATCAGACTTTTAAAAAATCGCATATCGTCGCTCTTAATGGGGATTACGTACAATCATATAATGATTTTATCATTCGATTAAAGGAGAATAAACAGCGACAGCTTTATCTGACGGTTATTCATGACGGCAAAACCAGTACTATGCTGGCCCATCAGGAGAAAGACGGCCATATCGGCTTTAGCGTGGATAACAAACTGCCTCTGGTTAAACCCCAAAGGATTACATTAAGTCAATCCCTCTCCGCAGGGACTAATAAAGTTTGGAACACCATATCTGAAAACTCCAGCGGATTAAGCCAACTGGTATCAGGTGAGGTAAAAGCCAACGAAGGACTTGTAGGACCCGTACGTATCGCCACACTTTTCAGCGGAAATTTTGAACCCAAAAGGTTTTGGGAGCTTGTAGCACTTCTTTCCACTGCGCTTGCACTGTTCAATGTAATTCCGCTACCACCGATGGACGGCGGGATCTTGTTATTACTCATTTACGAGGGATTTACCCGTAAACCTGTCAGCCGGACATTTTGGGCCTTTTTCTCCCTCAGCGGATTAGTGATAATCCTTTTATTATCCGGCTATGTACTTTTTAATGACATCCGCACACTAAACACAATGCATCCATGAATGAACTCATCAAAAAAACTGAAGAATATATAATCAATCTTTTAGGACAAAAGCTGGCTGTCGGCATGGTCTATCATAATCTCGATCATACCCAGCTGATGGTAGCTGCAGTAAATGACCTATGCACCGAAATGCACCTCAATGAATGGGAACAGGAAATATTAATGGTTTCGGCCTGGTTTCATGATAGCGGATATTGTTATACCTATCAGGGGCATGAAGCAATTAGCATGACAATTGCCGGTGATTTTCTGCGGAGTATGGGCAAAAAGATTTGTTCATTAACCCGGTTAATGAATGTATACGGGCCACACAGATGCCACAAGAGCCTAAAACCCATTTCCAGGCGATTATGTGTGATGCAGACATGCGTCATCTGGCACTCCCTGATTTTGCGATTCATTCTGAACGCCTCCGAATGGAATGGGCGAATGTATTAGATAAAGAATATAGCAATTCGGATTGGGTTCGTCAAAATCTGCAATTCTTGAGCGATCATACCTATTTTACCGCTCACGCGAAGAAGCATTGGGAACCTGTAAAACAAAGGAATATCAGTCAATTAAAATCATGGCTTACAGACCAGGTACAAAACGACTTTTCCGATGGAGATCAATCAAATTAAATCAAGCAACGTTTGCCAAACTGTATTAATGTTCCTCCTCATTGTGTTTTTAGGAGTCCATCCTTTGCTGGCGCAACCCCTAACGTCCAAAAAGCATTGCCGGACTACCTGACACAAATTCAGCGAACAGCAGATTCGGTGCTGAAATTTTCACCCAACAACGCACGTAGCTACTACATTAAAATCACCCGATCCATTTATGACCGGGCTTTAAAGATTACGATGACGGAATCGGCAATACAGAGCGGTACAGGAAATTCAGGATTTACGCGAGCTATGGTTCAATTACAATACCAGCTTCGGGCGGATCTTTTTCCTTCGTCCTGCAAACAAACTGCCACCCCAATACCCGATTTGTTTCAGCGGACCGTTGATGCTGCAATGCGAAATTTTAGTAGGTATCAGCAACCCAAAGGTTTGGATCGGGAAAGATTGTACCTGTGGGTGATGATTCAGGTATTTGAAAACTTGAATCAGATCAATGCCGGTTTTTTGCAGGTAGGTCTCTCAACTAAAGAAAAAGACCAGGTATGGCAGCGTCTAAAGATGCAGCAGCAAATGATCGTACAGTTGAAATCAAAATATGAAAGATAATACCACCGTCAATGGTAACACATACGTTTAGAGCTCAGGCAGATCCCCGGAACCCCATAGCCAGGCTATGGGGCGGGGTAAGCCCATTTATTTTGCTCGTGTTCCTTGGCTTTTCTTTAAATGCCCAGGCGCAAGCCAATGATCATACAAAATATCCCGCAAAACATCAATCAGTAGATACTTTACGGGAAGAACGTTTCCGTATTTCCTATGCTTTAAATGCATTTCCGGTTAGAACAACAATGAAGTCTGACGGCCGCCTATCGTGGATTAATTACGGCTTGCAGTTCGGCGTTTCTGTGCGGTTACACCGGGAATGTTTTTTGCAAGCAGAAGCTGCAAAGAATTTTGGGACGAATAATACCTATTATAGGCAGTACGGTCTGCATTTAGCCTATGATATTCATAACAAGCGAGCGCCTGATGCATTGATTTTAACACCATACCTGGGTGTCAATTTCTTCAGATTCCATCAGCCTGCTAAAGCATTAAAAGGAAGCTCTAATTACCTGATTGGCGGTTTGAATTATAACCTGTCATTAAGCAACCGCTTATCCCTTTATGCTTCTACCGGCCTTAGTGATCTTAAATTGCGAGGAGACCAATTATTATACCCTACCAATCTTTCAGCGGCCATCGGGATGACGATTAAATTATTACCACATCAATTAAAATAATGACCAAACCAATAAAATTAAATATTACCCGGCTCGATGCCCACCATAAATTATATGTAGCGCTGACTTTGGCAGCAATATGCTGGATTGCTGTTCGTGGGGCAGTATCCATCTCGAACCAGTACTTATTAACCTGGCTGACATATTCGCTGGTATCACTGACACTTTCTGCGTTGACGATCTTTAAAGTTCACCCGTCTACCATGCACCATGATGCACATGCCCAGGATTCGAGTAAAACCCTCGTTTTCCTATTTGCCATATTTGCATCTGTAGCGAGTTTATTTGCCATTGTATTATTATTAAAAAATGGTACAGAGAACGATCTGCGACAACTAACCTTTCATGTGCTTTTGTCATTAGCCTGCGTTGTTACTTCGTGGATATTAGTTCACACCATTTTTACTTTTCGTTATGCCCACTTTTACTACTGTGATGTAGAAGATGGTTCGGACAACAAAGCATTTAAGCCAGGAGGTTTAGAGTTTCCGAATGAGCCAAAACCTGATTATCTGGATTTTGCCTATTTCTCTTTTGTGATCGGTATGACTTTCCAGGTATCTGATGTACAAGTAACTTCCCGGCGTATTCGCCGGCTTGCCCTTTTGCACGGGTTACTGGCATTTTCCTTTAACACAATTATTGTAGCGCTGAGTATTAATGTTATCGCAGGCATTGTTCAAAAATAACCACCAAATAAAGCTTACTTATGGAAAATCACCAACACATGAAGGCCGAAATTCAGGAACACCTGGAGGCGGCTGCAACGCTAAAAGATCCTGAGTTTTTAAATAAGCTTGAAAAAGCTGCGGAATTGATTATTGAAACCATTAAGAACGGAAAAAAATTACTGCTCTTTGGTAATGGAGGTAGCGCAAGCGATGCACAACATATCGCGGCTGAATTCACGGGACGCTATGTAAAAGAGCGGCGGGGTTTACCTGCAATCGCTTTGACTACCGATACATCAGCTCTAACCGCGATAGGTAATGATTATGGTTTCCCGGCAGTTTTCTCCAGGCAAGTTGAAGCACTGGCGCAGCCCGGTGATTTAGTGATAGGAATTTCAACAAGCGGGAATAGCGAGAATGTTGTTTCTGGTTTATTAGAAGCCAAGAACCGGGGATGCCGCTTGATAGGTCTTTCGGGTGCCAACGGTGGCATGATATCCGTTGTTTGTGATATTACCTTAAATGTAAATAGCGATATTACTGCCAGGGTACAGGAGATGCATATATTGATCGGTCATCTTTTATGCAGCGCTGTTGACCGGATATTTGCTTCGGGTGAAAAATAATTATTGTTAAATTACTTTCAATTTAATTAAAACTTTAATCTACCATGCTATTAAAAAAAGAATCTCGATCACCTATTTTTTGAACCTGATCAAATATGACATCATTGCTGTTGCCGCTTATGCGATTTTGGCTGGCACCTTCGATCATTACTGGTTATTGAAAGAAGTTTCTATTCCACTGGCCGTCTCTGCCTTTGTGGGAACCTTATTATCATTGCTACTTGCATTCCGTACGTCTCAATCATATCAGTTATGGTGGGAAGCGAGAATAATATGGGGAGGTATAGTAAATGATAGCCGCACACTGATCAGGCAGGCAAAACAATTTTTTCCTAAAACCAAAGATGGTGAAGAATTGGTGGCAAAACTTGCAGAGCAACAAATATTATGGTGTTTTGCACTGACTGAAAATCTTCGGAAAGTCCCCTTTACCGGACCAGTGGCTGAATATGTAACGGTTAACCAGGTTAAAACGAATAACCTGCCAAATCATTTGCTGGATAAACATGCTGATTTGTTGGCTAATGCATCTGAAAAGTTCAACATTAATGCCAATAAGCAAGTTCAAATTGATTCGACCATAGCACGACTATGTGATGGAATGGGTAAATGTGAAAGACTTAAAAATACTGTTTTCCCGAGATCCTATAGCGTAATGATCCATTTTCTAATTTATGTGCTCATGACTTTGCTTCCATTCGGACTTGAGGATAAATCAAAATTTATAGAGATCTGTCTCACTTTTGCCATTCCAGTATTATTCATTGCCATCGAACGTACTGCGATCCTTATGCAGGACCCTTTTGAAAATAAACCGACCGATACCCCAATGACAACGTTGAGCAGAACTATTGAGGGCAATTTGCGGGAAATGATTGGAAAACCTGCTGCTCCTGTTCAACCGTCACAGCCGGAAATTTATTACATCATGTAATATAAATATTTCCTGAAATTTAATTAGAAACCATTGAATTCTACTGGAAGAACCTTGGCTTATCGTTAATGAGAAAAAAGAAAAGGAAAAGAATAAAAACTTATAATGAGTCAAAAAAATTAGGTGAGCAACATGGCCTGACCATAAGAAGGATCAAAAAGAAAAAGTCCCAAGATCCATTATGGCAAAGGATAACAGTTTGTTTTTTGGTAACTATCCTTCTGCTATTTTAATTTTAAAAATATATGGGAGTTTAAAAGCATCTTTAAGATTTCGGGACCAACTTAGAAAGTTGGATAACTTACAAAATAAATAATAGTTAAAATCACTGAATATCAATCGCAAATAGGTTTGATAGCGGTATTTGTTTGAAAGTGATCTACAGCTGCTTGCAACCGCTTGTATGTATCCCGGAGTTTCCCTGCATAATTATTAAAGACGGTAGCATATCCTTCATGGCTCGTTCGCCATTGCATATAGATTACCGAAATTACGCTGATAGCAGCCATGAGGTCATTAACCTGAGTGTCTTGTGAGGGAGCAGTTTGAAAATATTGGTTCAAAGCTGTCGTGTTCGGTGTGATCAGATTGTTATATATTAATGTAGTATTTTGAGGATTTTGAGCCGAAATCAATAGCCAAGCTGCAGCATTATCACGTAGTTGATTTTCCAGGGTTTGACGTTGTTGACTCTTAATTGTTAGTTCACTGAATAATGCAGTTGTATTTTTTGTGAGCGTCATGAATGCGGTATTCCAATCATTCATAAGGTTATTTGCCTTCGCATAGTGCTCTTGATATTTTGCTTCAATCTCGGGGCCAAGCCTGTGTAGATAATCCAGATTACTTGTTAGATAAAACAATTGTTCATTATTACTGGCCTCTTCGCCGGTACTATTATAAATAAAAGCTTTCACAAGTTGATGAATATCAATTGCTGCTAACTTATCAGTGTTCAACGACAAAAATCCAAAGGCTTCCGCAGCAAGACGTTCGGATGCAATTAGTCTTGCAGACAAGTCCGAACAAGATAAAGCAAAGGCTTCGACAGGTGCTGAGAGGTTCGGTACCCAAGTATAGAACAAGGCTTTCAATTGTCGATATTGACGCCTCCTTTCTAAGTTTAGCTTGAACCAGGTCGCAAATATTCCCAGCCCAAAAACAAACAAGGATACGCATGCGGGTATTAGGTACTTGAGCACATTATCACTTATTAATGGTTCGGAATGTGGTGGCGTTTGTATCAATAACGTCATTTGAAATTCGGTTGGTTCATCGAAGATAATCATATAACGGTAGATCCCAATTTGAATGCAAACACTTCCTTATCCTTCAAGAAAATTAATTCTTGATTTCGTATTATGGCCATTATCATCATTATATATTATGTGTTCGATAGTCGAACTTTTTATAGGTGGGAATTTAAAAATGAAAAGGATAAAACCGTATTATCAACAGATTTTATCCTTTAAAATTTAATTAGAAATTATACAGCTATTTTATTTAACAATCTGTTTTTCAATGCATTAATAAAAAACAGAATTGGTAAAAGGTGTTCGACCTGAATCCCTCCGGCTCCACTTTTACAGGTCTAAAGAAGATCAAAACGCTATAAAACCCGGTTTTATAGCGTTTTTTTTATGAATTCTCCCTCAAAAGATGTCAAAATAGCTCAACGTTCTAGAGACCTATTCGGAGACCTCGACAAGTTTCTTACCTTAGGTCTCTGGAAACACTGGAAGCTATTGTATTTCAATTTGTTATACAAAATCAACTGATTGAAATCCGCTGTGTAAAGGACTGATTTTTTAACCCTTTAGAGACCTGAAAATGACAAAATCTTTTGCCCTTTTGTTTCAGATGAAACGAACAAAGGCGTTACCCAATGGAAACGCCCCTATTTATCTTCGGATAACTATTGATAGTGAGCGAGTTGAGATCGCAACTAAGCGAAACGCCCCGCCTGATAAATGGAATAATACCGCCCAAAAAGTAATGGGCAATACAGAAGATGCCCGATCTGTCAACAGCCACCTCAAGACAATTGAGCAAAAAGCTTATGAGATTTATCGGGAAATGATCGAACGGAAAATCCCCATTACCGCACAAACCTTTAAAGATCGCATGAATGGCATTGAAGAGGAAGTTGTTTGCCGTATGTTGATCCCCATCTTTGAAGATCATAACAGGCAGGTTGAGGCGCTGGTTGGAAAAGAGTATGCACCTGCTACAGCCATTCGCTATCAGACCACGATTAAACATGTAAAAAACTTTTTAAAGTGGAAGTATAAGGTCTCTGATATTAATATTCAGGATTTAGACCATGAGTTTGTAACATCGCTGGAATTCTATCTTAGAACCGTAAGGCACTGCAATAACAACTCAGCAGTAAAGTATATCAAGAACTTAAAAAAGATAATCCATATCTGCGTGGCTAACAATTGGCTTGTACGTAGTCCTTTTATTAACTATAAGACGAAGATTAAAGAAGTAATCAGAGATTTCTTATCAAGAGAGGAGCTGGATTTGATTAGTGAAAAGCGCTTTGTTTCAGAAAGACTGAATCAAGTTCGTGATGTATTTTTATTCAGTTGTTATACCGGCCTGGCTTACGCCGATGTCAATAAATTGAAACGCTCTGAAATAAGCACCGGCATTGATAGCCAGAAGTGGATATTTACTACAAGGCAAAAAACCGACACTGCTTCCCGCATCCCTTTACTGCCCGTGGCTCTTGAACTATTGAAAAAATATGAAGATTATCCCTCATGTATTAATGAAGGGAAATTGCTGCCAGTTTTAAGCAATCAAAAAATGAATGCCTATTTAAAAGAGATAGCTGATGTATGCGGCATTCAAAAGGAATTAACGTTTCATATTGCCAGGCACACCTTCGCCACTACAGTTACGCTTGCAAACGGGGTATCTATAGAAAGCATTTCAAAAATGTTGGGACATAAGAATATTCGTACTACCCAGCATTATGCAAAAATTTTAGATAGTACAGTTAGCCGGGATATGGATATGCTAAGAGGTAAGATGGAAGAGAAAAAATCTACCGTCCTTAATAAAATCACCAATCAGTAATAGTTAATAAATTAAACAATTTGATGTTCCAAATTGGAACATCAAATTGTTTATAATGGCAAGCCCAATCTTGCTTTAAAAATTTCCAAGTCCGACTCGGATAAACTTGGAGTAAATTCCAATACCATTCGTTGATTTTTGTTAAAAAAACACCTACCTCGTACATGAGGTGTGAAGTTTTTTCAAGCAAGACTTTCACTTTTGTGCTAATACATAACAACTCGTTGTAATAAAAAAAACACATAAGTTAGGCATGAGTGGTGAATTTTATTTAAACAAAGGGTACAACTTTGTACCAAGGGTACAGCCGAAAGTTGGACTTGTCTAATACCATATATCGCAATAGGTTTAAGTTTTAACAAATAAAAACGAATATTTATTATGGCTGCAGAAATTATCACCAGAGAGGATTTGCAGGAGTTTGGAGAACGATTGATAAATCAAATGAAAGCTTTGTGAGGCGGCGGCTCAACAGAGGAGCAAAAAAAGTTTTTAAAGACCTACCAGGTTAAGAATCTTCTAAAAATCTCCGACAATACCTTGCAAAACTTACGGCAGAATGGAACTATACCATTCACTAAAATAGGTGGTATCCTTTACTACAATTACGAGGATATTATGAAAGTTTTGAGAGGGGAAGCAAAAAGCAAACGTATAAATTTCAGTAAATAAATGTGTGTTCATCTGTTAGGAGCAAGCCATGTTTTCGCTACGCTTAAACGGCTTGCTCCTTCGAGTTAAAATTGATTTTGCACTTCGTTTAAAAATCTAAGATCATGGGAAGGCCAACGTTACAGGAAGAAGAAAAAGGATCATACAAGTGAATATCCGGCTGACAAAAGATGAGAATGATACCGTCTTAAACTATGCCGAAGCATCGGGCATGACACCGGCAAACTGGATCAGGCAAAAAGCCTTTACTGGAAGATTTCCCAATATAAAGCTATCGCCAGTAAATGCAGCGCTGTACCGTGAACTGCAAAAGGTTGGTGTAAATCTCAATCAGGCAGTAAAGCAGTTACACGCGGGCAAATTATCACCGGCCTACCTTTCTATCCTTTTAGGATTGATGAAAACGCAGAAGGATATTTTAAACTGTTTAATGAAATGACAGGGGATCAGGTCAAAGGGAAGGGTTTTAGAGGAGCACTTAATTATAACCTTGAGAAAGTAAACAAGGGCGTAGCAAAGTGGCTCGACACTTCATTTGCTCAACACGACGAGCGGACAATTATGGATGAAGTAAAAATGATCCGAGTGCTAAGGCCCAATTTGGCCAAATACTTTTATCATACCTCGGTTAACTTTCCACCACATGAAAATTTGAAGGATGATCAAATGTTAACCATTGCCAAAGATTATCTGGAGGCTATGGGATTTGACCAACACCAATATGCAATATTCCGTCACTTTGATGCAGATCATCCCCACATGCACATTTTAGTTAACCGCATTGGTTATGATGGTACAGTCCTTTCCGATAGTAAAGACTACCAGCGAAGCGAACAGATAATTAGGAAGTTAGAAAAGCAATACGGATTAACTGAAGTAATCTCCAGTCGCCAGGCAAAAGAACGAGCGATGACTAAGAACGAGTTGGAAATGATGAAGCACACAGACGAACCATCTGTAAAAATGAAGTTGCAGGTCACTATAAAAAACATACTAAATCAAAAGCCAATCGCAGAGCAATTTATCAGTCAACTTAAAGCACAGGGTATTAATGCTTTATTTAATCAGGCCAGCACCGGATTTGTAAGTGGAATTTCTTACGGCTATGAAGGGATGCAATTTAAAGGCGCTCATTTAGGAAACGCTTACAAATGGCAGGCTGTTAAAAATGCTATCAATTATGAACAAGAAAGAGATCGCACAGCAATATACCAGGCAAATGTTAGGACAAGAGCCAACCAGTCTGAACGAACCGGACAATCAACCTCTACCGGAGCAACTGAGCGAACTATCGCAGATACAAAAGTTACTGCCGGAAATAGAAATGATGTACAGCAGGGCACTGGAAAACTACAGGATCAAATCGGAAAGGCAAATAGAAATAACATCAAGGCGGCTCAACCAGTTGGAGAGCACAGCGGCCAACCTATCATTTCAAATAAAAAGCATCGTGGCGAGCGCGGAGCAGATCTATCAATCCAACAATCGGGTCGGCAGCAGATGGTTAATTCGGCTATACTTGGTGGCAATCTTATCGGGAATTTGCTCGGCGTTGATAACAATGCTGGTGATATGGATCAAAATGCGGTGAATCAGTTTAAGCGGAAAAAGAGATGCCGATATAGGCCATGATAATGAAAAGTTTACTTCCAGTGTAACGATAAGACCCAATTTTTAAGGCTTATCGTTACATTAGTTGGGATAAATATACATACCAACTTTGCTACCGAAAGTTGCTGAACTACACAGCACGTTATTGCACGTGAACCATTCTATTACCGGCCTCGCCGCGTAGAGAGAAATATTTCCTGCTGCACATAATCTATCTGCTTGAGCTCAAATCATATAGCAAATCGATGCTTCATAACTATAATTTAAAATACTCATTTTTTAAAAGCTAGTTATAAAAATAAATTTTAATCGACTAGAGAGGCGGTTATAAAAATCTTATAAATTAAAACAATATGAAATTTTAGTGAGATATTGCTTTAATATTGTAGTGTATGTCATCTCATTTTTTTACTAATAACAAAGAGCGCAATCTCTTTGATAAATTCACAGGAATAATCCGTGACATGAAAGACTTATATGCCTTTCATGCCGTTATAGGATATTTTCGATCTTCAGGTTATTTCGCTTTGCAAGAGCATTTAAAAGACTTAAAAGAAATTAAAATACTTGTCGGAATAAACGTTGACCAAATGTTTGCCGAGGCTCAAAGTAAGGGACTGTTGTACTTTGGAGATGAGGTAAAAGCAAAAGATGAGTTTTTGAAGTGGTTTATTCAAGACATAAAAGAGGCAAAATATTCTTCTACCGTTGAAAATGGAATTTTGCAATTTATAAATGATATGATCGACGGTCGTATCGAAATTAGAGCTCATAAATCCAAAGCTATACATGCTAAGTTTTATTTATTTCTGCCTGAAAAACACACAGAACATTCCGATGGGTGGGTAATAATGGGGTCATCCAATTTAACAGATGCTGGTCTGGGTCTCAAAAAAGCGCCTAATTATGAACTTAATATTGCATTGAAAAACTACGATGATGTTCAGTTCACAAAATTGGAGTTTAGTAATTTGTGGGCAGAAAGCACTCAAATATTACCTGCCGACATACAATTGTGGAAACAAAAAACACATATTGGTCAATCATTCACGCCATTTGAGATTTACATCAAATTTTTGATTGAATATTTTGGAAAAAACATTGATTATGACCCAGATACTGTAGGTGATTTACCCAAATCTTTTAAGAAGCTTAGTTACCAAATAGATGCTGTGAACGAAGGCTTTCAAATGCTTAGTGAGCATAATGGTTTCTTTTTAGCAGATGTAGTAGGTTTAGGTAAAACTGTAGTTGCTGCTATGATTGCAAAGCGGTTCTTAATTGCTAACGGGTCATTATATACTAAGATTCTTGTCGTATACCCTCCTGCGCTCGAAAAGAATTGGAAAAATACTTTTAAACAATTTGGGATTGATCGCCATACTAAATTTGTTTCAAATGGCAAAATCAATAAAATAATCGAAGGTGATATAAACTATTGGGCTAAAGAAGATTATGATCTAGTACTGGTTGACGAAGCGCATAGATATCGCAATCATACATCGCAAATGTTTAGCCAATTGCAGCGGATATGTAAGGCACCTCGCAACGGCGAAGGATTACTATCCGGTGCAAGGAAAAAGGTAATGCTAATATCCGCAACCCCATTAAATAACCGGCCACAGGATTTATACTATCAGTTGTTGCTTTTCCAAGACGCAAGGCGTAGTACATTGCAGGTTACGAACCTTCAAACTTTTTCGGACCGATTATTCGCGAATATCGTGAAATTCTACAAGCTGACATTCCTGACATGGAACGAATCCGCGCGTTATATCTAACAATTAGGGAAAAAGTTATTTCACAAATAACAGTCCGGAGAACAAGAAGAGATTTGAAAAACTATCCTAAATATCTCGAAGACTTAAATGCGCAAGGAATAAGGTTTCCTGAAATCGCCGCTCCCAAGGCAAAATTATACGAATTAAATACGCGCTTGAGCAAATTATTTTATCACACGATATTTTTTTAACGGACAAAGACAAAATTAATTACAAACGCTATCAGGCTATAGGTGCATTAAATAAGGAAATTAGCGAGGGTGTCTATGACAATGCTGAATTGGTTTCTTATTCACTTGCAGCTATAATGAAAACGCTAATGATAAAACGGCTTGAAAGTAGCTTTACTGCTTTTAAATCTTCACTTAATAACCTCAAAATATCGACTGGTAGGATGATTGAGATGTTTGAAAAAGGGAAGATATTTATAGCACCTGATCTTGGTGTTAATAGTTTAATGGAAAAGGGGTTATCATTTGAACAGATTGAAACAAAAATTTTGGAAGACAGTATATCAAATCCTAAAAGCAATGTTTTTAAACCGCAAGATTTCGACGAAAATTTCATTATTGATTTAAAAAAAGATCATGATTTTTTAAGTGAGTTGGTTGAGGAATGGAAAAACATAATCGAAGATCCCAAATTAGATAAATTTGTTGTTGCTCTTAAGACCGAATTATTTAACAAGGAAATTAACCCCACAGGCAAACTTGTTGTGTTTACAGAAAGCGCCGACACGGCACATTATCTCTGTGAAAAGTTAGAAGCAATTCTAGATCAAAAAATCCTTTGTATATCCTCTGAAAACAGGAGTAAACAATTTGATACTATACAGGAAAATTTTGATGCCAATTATTTAGGAGAGCAAAAAAACACTTACAGTATAATTATCACTACTGATGTTTTAGCAGAAGGTGTAAATATGCACCGTGCCAATGTTATTGTGAATTATGATACCCCTTGGAATGCAACTAGATTAATGCAACGTATTGGACGCGTTAATAGAATTGGCAGTGTAGCCGGTGTCATCTATAATTATAACTTTTATCCTTCGCAACAGGGAGATGAGGAAATTAAACTATACAGCAAAGCTTTGGTTAAATTACAAGGATTTCACACAGCCTTTGGTGAGGATGCGCAAATTTATACGCACGAAGAGCTGTTAGAACAGTTTGAATTGTTTAAAGAAGGATTGCCTGATGATGAAGATAAACGTTTACAATATCTTCGATTTATTAGAGAGTTTAAAGACAATAATCCTAAGGAGTTCAAAAGAATTAAAGGTTTTCCATTAAAGGCAAGGACAGCAAGAGATAGCAAAGAAGCTCAAAAAGAGAATGTAATTAATTCATCTGTTGTGTTTCTAAAATCTAATTTCAAAATCGAGTTTTATAAAGTCGATGAAAAATTTAAACCAACCCCCTGTCATTTCTTGAAGCAGCAGAATTATTTCAGGCAAAAATAAATGAAACATCTTTTGAGTTACCTGAAATGCATTATAATCAAGTTCAAACAGCTTTGACTACTTTTGAGAAGGATTTTTTAGGTGTATCTACGGCAACAGTAACAACTAATGATAAAGCTGACGGAGTTCTCGTCTCAAGCTAAAAAGTTTTTGAGAGATTTTAAAAGTCTCACTAAGAGGTCAGAAGTAAAAGTTGCCTGTGAAAACTTAATTATTCTAGTGGATAAAGGTGTACATACACCATTACCTAATGAATTAAAAAAATCAGGCAACAATTAGACAAACGGCAAATTACGTATGGACAATTGGATAACCTTATATTGCTTGTTGCTAATAAATATGATGCTTACGAATCAAGTGATGAAGAAAAACCAGAAGAAATTGAAGTTAACATTTCACCTGAAGTTGTTTTAAGCGAGACATTTATTAATGGATAAAAAACAATTACAAGACATATTTTCAAAGCCATATTCAATTGAATTATGGCAAAAGGTATTGGTGGACATATTCGATGTAAAATTTTTACATCAAAATCCACTGTCTATTTTATTGCCAACGAATGATAAGGCATCTGAGGCGTTCGAATTGGGTAATTTCAATACTAAAGACGATAGAATTATTGGGATTTATCAAGTCAATATTAAACCGGGAGTTTGGCTTGAACGCAATAAAGTAGGTTTAAGGGAACTACTTAGACAAGTTTATAAATACGACGTGGACGGTGCCTTAATTGTTTTTGTTCAAGACAACAAGTGGCGTTTATCTTTTGTATCAGAAATAAGGACTCTCGATGAAGATGGAACTATAGGTGTAAAAAAACCGAACCTAAGCGATATACATATCTTTTAGGAAGAGGAGAAAAAATCAGAACCCCTGTTTTAAGGATTATTTCGTTATCGGGCAAGCCGATTGGCCTGGAAGATTTAAGAAGTGCCTTTAGCGTTGAGGCATTAAACAAGGAATTTTATGAAATTATCGCAGATAAATTTTCCAATTTAATTGGAGGCAAACGAATCCGAAATGGCAAAACGATTAATTATGAAAGGAGTCTCATTTTACCTTCAATAGGAGACGGTCCGGGTTCGCATGAAATTTACCAAGAGTTCGCAGTTCGGCTAATTGGCCGGACGGTTTTTTGCTGGTTTCTGAAAGTTAAAAAATCCAGGTTAGATATTTCCTTATTACCTGAACATTTACTTTCTAGTGAAGCTGTGAAAGAAAACCCAGGTTATTATCATTTTATCTTGGAGAAACTTTTTTTCAAACTCTAAACACTCCGATGGATTTTAGGAATGAAGACCTGCCCTTAGGTTGCGAACAAGTTCCTTTTTTAAATGGCGGTCTATTTGAACAGCAAGATGAGGACTATTATTCATTAAACAAAACGACGGGACTGTCACAAAATATCAATACACTTGTCATTCCGGACGAGTGGTTTTTTGATTTTTTTATTGAGCTAGAGAAATACAATTTTACAATCGATGAGAATTCGGTAGTTGATATTGAGGTAAGCGTTGATCCTGAAATGTTAGGAAGGATATTTGAAAACTTATTAGCAGAAATTGACCCAGATAGCGGTGATACTGCGAGGAAATCTACCGGTAGCTTTTATACACCCCGCGAAATAGTCGATTACATGACTTCGCAAAGCTTAGTATACTATATTCATGCACAAACCGATATTTCTAATGAACGATTGGAACCTCTGTTTAAACTGGATAACGGCGAAAACATACAATTTGAAAGTAATGAAAAACAGGAAATCTTAAAAGCATTAGATAGGATCAAAATATTAGATCCAGCCTGTGGTTCCGGGGCATTCCCAATAGGAATGTTGCAGAAAATAGTAATGGCGTTACAGAAACTAGACAGCAATGCAGTTTGGTGGAAAGAAAAGCAAGTAAGCCGAATCGACAATCCAGTATTAAGAAAAGTTGTTAAAGACAAATTAGAAAAAGGAAGCCCGGAATATGCAAGAAAGCTTGGCATTATTCAAAATTCATTGTATGGCGTAGATATACAACCAATTGCGGCTGAAATTTCCAAACTACGCTGTTTTTTAACATTAGTTGTTGATGAAAATATTGACGAGAACCAAACCAAATAGAGGCATTGAACCTTTACCAAATTTAGAATTCAAATTCGTTACGGCTAACAGTTTATTTATGTTACCTGACGAAGAATATTATGGTGGATTATTTAATGCCAATGAAGATTTGGATAGCCTACAGCAATTTCGTTTAGATTATTTGCAAAGCTATGGAGTAGAAAAACAGAAAATAAAAGAAAATTTTTTGCACCTTCAAACAAGTATTTTTAAACAGCAACTATCGTTTGGAGCTAAAGAAACAAGCCGAGCTTTTAAAATAAGCACATGGAATCCTTTTAACCACGAAAAAGTTGATTGGTTTGATCCTTTATGGATGTACGGAGTAAATACTTTCGACATTGTAATAGGTAACCCTCCTTATGTTAATGTAGAGAAGATAGATACCGAAACGAAGAAGTATCTGTTTCTTAAGTATAAAACTTGTAAAGGCCGTACAGATTTATATATTGCTTTTATTGAAAGGGCTTTAAAACTGTTTGCAAAAAACACAGGCCTGTTGACATTTATTATTCCCTATCCATACACAAATCAAAAATATGGAACCGACTCCAGGAAATTATTAATCGACAGTTATTCCATTTTGGAAATATTAGATACTAGTGAATATCGAGTTTTTGACGCTGCAGTAGTAAAAAATATTACTTTGTTTGTAGGTAGCGAAGTTTCTGATACTTTAACAAAAATCAAAAAAGTAAACTCACAAAAAAATTTCCTGGAAAATAAAATAACCGAAAGCTCTATAAACCAAAGTGTTTTTTTGACTTTAAAAGATTACAGGTTAGAAACTAAAGACGTTTCAACTGTATCCCTATTAAAATCTGTCATTTGGAACAAATCAATAAGTTTAGACAACATTTGCCTTATTTCTTACGGCGCGCGCATTAACCACAAAACAAACGGTGATAAAAAAGAACACTATATTTTCAAAGACTTCAAACCGGGATTAAAACCATTTACTGAGGGGAAAAATATTGAAAGATTCTCATTCTCTCAATATGGATGGCTTGATTATAAGCCCAATGAACATTATAACTCAATGTTTAAGGAACTGTTTGAAAATGAAAAAATAATGTTTATTAACATTGTTAAAGACAGATTGCGATTTGCGTTGGATACAAAGCATTTTTACAATAGCCATACAGTAATAAACTGTGTTAAGTGGGATCTTCTTGCTCAAGCGAATCATACGACAGTTAAAAGAAATATAACGCCCAAGAAGATTCAATTTGGGAAAGAATTTTCTTATAAATATTTAATTGCGATCTTAAATTCTACTTTGATTAACTGGTATTTTTTAAATTTTCTATCGGAATCACTACATTTCTATCCGGAAGATGCGAAAGGTCTCCCCATTCACTTGGCAAGTGCTCAAAGGCAACAACCATTTAATAATTTGGTTAGTTACATTATTTTTTGAAAGCATTGTCTGTACCCAACCATGTCAATGAGTATGTAGACAATCATCATCTTGTAACTATGTTTGAGGAGATTGTCGATGCATTGGTATATGAATTATATTTCGAGGATGAATTTAAAAATGCCGGGGTGGAGTTTTTTAAATACGCCGAACGAGATTTCTCGATAATAGACGGACTGGAAGATGATAATAAAATGCAGGTGATCCATGAATCTTATCAAAAATTAAGACAAAAAGAAAATGAAATCCGCAATAATTTAAAATTGATGGATACCCGTTTAAACCAACTGATCATGCCAATAAAAGCAGCAAAATAATGCAGAAAATAAGAAAACTTATATTGCAAAATTTCAAGTTCTTTCTTGGAAATCATGAATTAGATTTTGAACGAAAGAATGTTTTATTATATGGTGAAAATGGCAGTGGTAAGAGTTCAATCTATTGGGCATTATATACTTTTTTACAGAGTGTATTTAAAACAGATAACCTTGAGATAAGGAAATACTTTGACCCCAAGCATAATGAAAATTTAATAAATAGATACAGCGACAGAACATTTAGAAAGTTCAATTGCTATTATATTTGAAGATGAACATAAAGCTACTTCCAGAAGGGAGATATCCCTTTCTACCATTAATACGAAATCGGATAATTTAGTTTTAGAAACTACCCTTGGTAGTGACTTTCTTGACCATAATGTATTGTCAAGAATATACGCTTACTACCATAAAGAAGAAACTGATTTATTTGATTTTTTTCAGCATCAATTATTTTCCTTTATAAATTTTCGTGAGGAATTAATAAAACCCGGTGAATCCAAAGGAAATAAAAACGCAGAATATTGGTGGGATTATATTGCAGAGGGATTGAGCCCTCAGCCAAAAATGCACGAACAGCGCTACAAGGATTTTCAATTAACTATAAATACGTTTAATATTGAATTCGAGTATTATCTTGTTCAAATTCAACAAACGACTAATGAATATTTAGAAGAAAAATTTGAAGAGAAATTTAAAGTAAAATTCAACTATAAAAAAGCAACTTATAATGACTTTAAAGTCGGGAGCAAAGGAAGAACCTGGAAATTAAAATACCCCAAAATTATAATGTCTGTCGAGCTGATAACGACCTTAATTCCTGATGCGAATAAAAAAATTGTAAATAGTCCACAAAGCTTTTTAAACGAAGCTAAACTATCAACAATGGCGTTGGCAATACGGTTAGCAATTTTAGATGAAAAATTTGTAAAAGCGTATCCAAAAATATTGGTTTTAGATGATTTATTGATGAGCATGGATATGAGTAATCGCGAATTTGTCTTAAATGTCATAATGGAAGGTTATCTGGAAGATTATCAAATATTATTCTTCACGCATCAACGAGGGCTTTTTGAAGACGCAAGAAAATTCATTGAAACATATTATGCGCAATTAGCTAAAAAATCTGGGGAAACGGATACTTTGATTATAAAAAACAGTTGGAAAGAAAAGTGGAAGTTTTTTGAGATGTATGAGTCAGAAAACAATGCTGGCATACCTGTTCCTTTAATTACAGCCTACGAAAGCAGTCTGCAAAAAGCATTAAAATATTTTAAGAGTGAGATTGATTATAATGCTTGTGGGAATAATTTAAGAATATCAATCGAAGAGTTTTTCAGGGAGTTTATACCACATAAGTTTCTGGTGAATAATGATGGAACTCCCATCCCAAATACGGGATTGATGATTGATACGTTGTTAGTTAAAGCCAGAGAATACTTTGATAGCGTTGGCTTTAATACAAGACCCCTAGATAAACTTGAAAGGTATAGGGTACGAAGTTTAAATCCCTCTTCACACTACAATCCTCGAACGGAGTACTTTAAAAAGGAGCTGCAAGATATTTTCAGAATTATCGACGAACTAAAAAAAATCGAGCTCACCCTCTGGTTGTTAATAATCAATTAGTTAAATACAAAATTGATACACAAAGTGGAAAATCATACATTTATAAAGCTCGTCTGCTTGACAAAATTCTTCTTTACCAAAAAAGCGATGGTAGTCCAAGTTATTTTATAGACACAGACGAGAGAGGTTATGCTATGTTAGAATGTTCCGTGGACAATGTACCTACTGCTTTAAATCATGAAATAAACAAATGTTCATTACAAAAACTTTACGATGATACAGTGAAGCACATTAACAAAACGGATGTGGCTTTGATTGAAAATGACATGTATTCTTTATTTACAGATGAAATTGGTACGAGTTTGAATAATTTGAAATTATATTGATGTCTTAAATATTATTTGATAATGTGTGGATGCCAAATATTTTTCTCAAAATTAAAAAGGAACATTGCTTTTTTGTGTATTGATATAAGTGTATTAAGGAATCAAAGCGGAGCTGGAACCGTTGCCAAGTGCAGCGAATTTTGTGCGCAAATCGATCTAGATGAATTCTTTAAAGCCTTAAAAAATAACTATGCACTGTATTTAGATGAACAAACAGACTTGCTAATTGATTATTGTCGGAATGAAGATATCCAATATGGTTCAGCCAGGAAAGTACTGAACATTTTTTTAGACATATTTGTTATAATGGCTTTATTCAAAGGGAGTTTATAAATGAAGACGATTTATATTCAAATACATCTGTGCTTGCTCCACTCGAACTGCCAATTGATAGTAGGACTGCAAATTCTTTAAGCCAAGAAAAATGGACATCTATTAAAGGTTTAGACAGAGCAGTTCATCAGCAATATCAAGATTTGGCATTTACCGAAGCTCAACGACGCGGTGTCGCTCGCATACATTTAGATGTTGAATTTTGGACACCTGCCTAAATGCTGTATATGAAAACAAAGGAAGAAATTAAGAACATGGTCATTAATTTCTATTGGGGCCACCTGTCAAAATATTATGATGCAATGTATGTAGGTAATGCTATAGTTTTTATAGATCAAGTTGTTGACTATGTTTATCAAAGGCAACATCAAAGATGTTGATAATTGCATATTTTTAATTGGGGATTCCGTTGAATATTTTTGTTCTTGATTTATGTAATATCGTCCGCACTGCGAACGATATTACATATAGAAGATCCACAATTCTGCAGGTATTATTATCAGTGTCTATAATTTTTGAAATTAGTAATGTTTAAAATGAGTGAACAGCCGGAATTAAACGATATTATATTTTACAACACCCCTACCGGTGATGTTAAAATTGAAGTAATTTTTAATGATGAAACTTTTTGGTTAACCCAAAAGCGTTTATCAGAGCTTTTTGGCGTGGAAGTGCCCGCTATTAGTAAACACTTGAAAAATATTTTCGAAAGTAATGAGCTTGAAGAAGATTCAGTTGTTTCCAAAATGGAAACAACTGCCGGTGATGGTAAAAAATATCTTACTTCCTTTTACAATTTAGACGCAATCATAGCAGTCGGATACCGGGTTAATAGCTATCAGGCTACACAGTTCCGTATATGGGCAACAAAAACACTAAGGGAGTATATTGTTAAAGGCTTTGTCCTGAATGATGAGCGTTTGAAACAAGGTAAGCGTTTCGGTAAAGATTATTTTGATGAGCTTTTAGAGCGCATTCGAGAGATACGCGCCAGCGAACGACGTTTCTATCTTAAGATAACAGATATATATGAGCAATGCAGTATAGATTACAATAAGGATGCTGATATAACCCAAAAGTTTTTTAAGACGGTTCAAAACAAACTACATTTTGCTATTTCAGGTAAAACCGCTGCGCAGATCATTGCAGAACGGGCAAGTGCAGATAAGCCAAATATGGGTCTCCAGACTTTCAAAAATGCACCCAGCGGCAAAGTACTAAAAGGTGATATAGGGATAGCGAAGAACTACCTAATAGAAAAGGAGATCAAAGAATTAGAAAGAGTTGTTACTATGTACCTTGACTTTGCAGAATTACAAGCATCAAGGCAGATACCTATGAAGATGAGTGATTGGATAAGCCGCTTAGACGCGTTCCTACAATTCAACGAATATCAGATCCTGAAAGATGCTGGAAAGGTAAGCCATGAAGTAGCGATAAAATTAGCTGAAAAAGAGTACGATAAATTTAGGATTATACAGGATCAAAATTTTGAAAGTGACTTTGACAAAGAAATTAAAAGAATAAGTTCGAATAAGAAAAAGAGCTAATAAAAGATATTAAGCTACCTTTTGCTGCAATGACGGCCATATAAGTCTAATGTCTTCACAAGCGCTTTGGATTTTATTAATTGTCCATTCATTTTTAGTTGGAGCATAAATAATCCGGCTTGAAAATACGTCCAAAGTAATACAGTCTTTATAGCTGCATGTAATTTTCAATTCTTTCTCCAAATAAGACTTTATAAGACCCGCTATGCATTGCCCCTCCTGAATAGATAAAAAATGACCTTTAGCAAAAGCTAATTTAATCGCGCCTTTAGGTTGATTGGTATTTCTATCTAAAAGCAAAATTTCCGGCCGTAAACTTATTACTACACCGTTTATCGTAATTGATTTACAATCTTTATATCCTTTAATAGCTGGTATTTCAGTGTATGGCACCAATTTACTTGAAGCACAGTTTGTTAGATGAGTAAGGGCTTCTATACAAGATTTTATTTTTTCTTTTTGATGGTCATTGGCTGGTTGCTTTTGAGACAATATTTCCTTCACGCGGTTAAATATTTCAATATCTTTAACAGAAGCTGCAAAATTTTGTATAGCAGCATTTTGCACAGGAGCATACCTGCTGGTGATTATTTCGGACGGAAATTTGGCATCGAGCAATATTCTCTTCTTTCTGGCAGGGGTAGCATAAATATACTCTCCAAGCTTATTTATTGAAATACGTGGTGATTGATTAATACGCATAAAAATACATTTTACTCTAAGATAAGTCTATTTGTATAATAATCAGCCAGTTGTGGATAAATAGCAAATACTAATAAATCCTATATTCACCAACCGACATTTACTTGTTATTGACACAATGGATTAATAGTACGCAGTCATTAAATCTAACGTTAAGCCAAGATTGAGGTGTTAATTGCGGCATGTTGAATGCATTGTGGCTCGCAAAAACTTCCCAACTGATATACATTTCGGTATACAATCATATTATCCAGCAAGCATCATCTTTGATGATATTTAAATTAGCAGTTAAAATATTAACAAATAATTTTTTAAAGCTCCATTCTGTGTAAGGAATTAACGGAACGAAATGGCTACTGAATTAGCATCTTTATAAACCGGTGGTTTCAGTTATTTTAAAAACAAGTAGTGATATGGCAAAAGTGGTCAGTCTAATGATTAATACGCCTGGCAGATTTACAAAGCAGGCTGAAGCAAGGAAAGAGCGGAATCCCCACCGCGGTAAAATTGTAGAACTTACTATACGTCGTCAATCAATGGGTTTGAGCGAAATCGCACGAAAAGTCGGCGTCAGCCGGGGGACATTGTATAACTGGTTTGAAAAAGAAGACCTTGGGATGAGCAATATGATGAAGGTCGACCTTGCTATAAATCACAACTTTTTAAAAGAATTTCCTTCTGAGATCAATGAGAAAAGCCTATCAGGCTTGAAAATCCAGGGAACTAAAGCTTTATACACCGATAAAGAACAGGAGGCGATATATTACTGGATGGAAAAATATATTCGCCTGCTGGAGAGATATAACGAAACTCTAAATTGTAAAATGGATTGAATCCAATAGCTCCATTGGATTCAATCATCATTGTGTTTCATTTAAACATTGAGCATTCAAACCACTAAAGCCAGTAGAAGCATTCAGTATCTTCACACTTTTAATAATTTAACGTGACCTGGATTTACACCCTGTCTTCCGCCAGGCAAAAACTGTTTAATAAATCCTTTAAACCCGGCCTGTAGGTCCGAGCCCTTTCATTAAAAGGCCCGCTGCCCACTGAAATAAATTTGCGACTATGACCTTCACCTTAATTTCTGGTACACAGGAATTTTCTTTACAGCCAGCGACTCATTAATATCAGGGGAGTTACTGTCTTAACGTTCTACAACCAGCAAAACGCAATCAAACGCAATAGCAATAATTTTTTTACCTATAGCCGAATTGTATGTTTACATCCGGCAATATTACAAATTATTTACCAGGCGGTTGTACGTAGGTTACAAACGTATAACAATTTGTTTATCAATGAGAAACCAACTGAATCCGAAGCGCCATTTTTCCATGGCCTAATCCACACACAAGATATATTGTGGACATCATGTATTTATAAAAAACCAAAGCTCCATTCAACGTTTACCACCATTTTGTAAAAAGGAACAAAACCTTTCAAATACACATAAAATATCACAATTTCATTATTTTTGACCAAAAAATGTGTTTTTTTTGGTCAAAAAGCCGCATTATATTTTTATGGTTTCGGCCTATCTTTGTTTAGTTATAACACTATAAGGGAGCATCCAAACCGATACCGGACATAGGCCAAGCTCGCAGCCTGACTTGAAATGCATTATGTTTGAAGGACATGCCGGCATCAATGCTAACAACAATTAAGTTTTGGGAGATAAATCCCCTAAAAAACTATTGCCCATTAGTTAACACCATCATTTAATGCAAAAAAAATGTGAATTTTTTATTTTTTTTGCAACAATTCCATTACACTATGCAACAATATAACTAACTCAAAAACAGACCATAACAACTAATAAGAAAGCAAACAATTACCATTAAGGTTCCAATTAATTCATTTTTTTCAAATAATTACCAAAATCAATGTAACATTTATAACAAAACCACCGTTTGACCCCTAACTATTAATTAAATCCCATATCATGTTAAAGTTTGATCGTACAAAACTATGGGCACTTGGCGTCACGGCCGGATGTTGTCTGGCATCTTGTTCAATTAAAGATGACGTACAACCCGCCCACATGGCTACAATCCCTGAAAACCAATCAACGGTTTTCGCAAGCACGGCAACTACCGCGGTTTCATCAAAAATTACCGTTGCCGGCTCGACACTCCAATTAGGCATCAATGGCCACCCGCTTGGCGATCAGCCTTACATCCAAACTCCCGCTACCAAACAAATTTCAATTTTACAAGGAATGGGTATGAACTGGTACAGGATAGATTGCATGGCACAATCTGACGGTACGATTACCGTACCACATCTGTTAAGTCCTTTGTTAGATGCTGCCGCAGCCGGTAAAGTAAACATTTTACCAATGCTTTACACCAGAACCATGGATCTAACCAAAAGCCAAAGTTACAATTACGAGGCTGGTAAAAAACTGGGGACTAATTTTGGTGCCAAGTATGCGAAAAACTTTGAGTACTACGATCTTGGAAACGACCTTACCCTAGATTTGTTGCTTCCAGGTAAAGTAGGCTGGAGCCAATATGACTTTGACAGGACGAAATTTAACAGAACGGCAGCATATCTAAAAGGTATGGATGAGGGTTTAAAATCCCAAGACCCTAATGCAAAAACCATGATTTCTGCTGGTTGGTTACAATACGCGTTTTTAAGAATGTGCGACACCTATGGCGTGAAATTTAACGTGGTAGCTTACCATTGGTACTCAGAAATGGAAAGGCTTGCTCCCAATTACAAGATAAACGACATTACAGTCAAGCTTGGAAGTTTATTTCCCAACAAACCAATTTGGATCACAGAATCTAACGTCAGGTACAGCACTCAGGAGCAGAGCATAAAAGAGCAAAATCAAAATACTTTCGTATCCAACTTTGTAGCCAAATGTAAAGCCAACCCCCAAGTTAAAGTATTGATGTTTTACGAATTATTTGATGAGCCTTTAAAAAGCGCGCAAGAAGGCAGCTACGGATTTTTGAAATGGACCATTCCTTATACCAGCTGGGCAAAGAAACTGGTAGCGACCAACTTAACCCTTTAAAGTGGCTATTATTTGCTTTCAAAAATTTTGAAGGTTAGGCCAAAATAAAAAAACAGAAAAAGTGGCTGATCTCATACGGTAGAAACAGCCACTTTTTCATTGTCAGCCATTACAAGTGTAATGCTTTTTGATGGGTGCACGGTTGTTTGTTTTTCGCTTGTTTTACGCGGTACATGTAGGCGCTCCAACACAAAGCCCAATGCTAAATATATCCAAAAAGATGGGTAGGCAAATTCAGGTACCGTGGTCATTAAGATCAGGAAAACCATCACCAAACCTAATTTATATCCAATTGAAACCAACTTAATCGGAATCGACAGAAACATATTCCTTAGAACAAACCAGCTAAATACTAAAAACCCTATAATGCCATTATTAAGCATTAAGGTTGAAAAATAATCTCCGGAGCGAACATAACCAAAGCCGATACCTAAAGCCTGGCTCCAACCGTTGAGGTTAGCCCAAAACGAAATATGATTAACAAAATCCTTCCCTCTTGATTCAGAAGACGAACTTTGACCGCCCAATTTGTTTCCAAATGTAAAATCATATACACTATCCAAAAGGTGCTGAAATCTGTCCATTTGCAGTACTGCGCATACTATAACCATAAAACCACATGCATAGAAGAATATTTGAAAATTTCTTTTATACAATACCCAAAAACCCAAAAACAATAGCATTGATGCATATGCGGTTGTTGAAAAGGTAAATAGCAAGCAAGTAAATAGGAGCCAGATATCGTAATTCCTTTTTAAGCCAAACGCTAACACCCAAAAAGGGAAGACGGTATAAACAAACATAGAGGGCTCACCGGTATAGCCTTTTAACCTCATCAGCCCTATGCCGCCAAGGCTAACTGTTTGAAACAAGGAACCCGATGAGGCGTCATCTCCAAAAGTTCGATTAACCATAAAATCACCATTTATACCTGTTGCCGCATAAAGCACAAATTCATATAACGCATAAAAACATAACAATCTTAATCCGAAGTATATAAAATTGATTATCTTATCATTAGAAAAATTCTTGACGTACAAATAAATAACAAACCCGACTATTAATGATAGCGATTGGGTAATTAACGAGGTACGAAAGAAAGTTTTAGTAAAATTGTTTTTGTTGATCAGCAACAGGTCGTTAGTTAATTTTAAATTTATGAGCAAGTTGATCAATTGTGATGAAAAGGCGAATATTAATATTACGCAAAAAAAACAGGCGAATTCCCGGAAAAAACGCCTTTTACTTGCTACTGATGGCAACAGAGGAATAAACGGAAATAGCAAACCCGCAAAAACTGTTATAATAGTAGTACCAGGTATTGAGGGTACAAGCACGAAGGTTGTAATCGGAAAAAAAGCATCAAAAAATTAACGCATCTCTTTACAAAAGCTGCATCAGCATCGGTATCCAACATATAGGTTGGCCCATTTATCATTAAGTTCCTCATGTGCTATAATTGAATCAGCCGAAGCATTTGTCTCATTGCGCAATACTTGTTAAATAAGTATTTAAGCAAATATTGCAAAGTTTTATCCATTAATAACCGGACTTGATTGATTGGGTGCTTTATGTGAAATATTGTATAATAGTGTGCTAAATTTACATTCCCTCCCACTGTTAGCACTTACCGCCTTTGACGGTACCGGCAATTACAAAAACACCAGCCCCATAGATTCAGGCGGTTTTTATAATAGTTTGCCTTATCGATTCGCGCTTTTTGTCGATTTTTTTCGGGAACACAAATAACCAGGCGGTGTACTCGTTTTTCACTGCTATTTTATACAAAAACAGAGGTATAAATATGCCCGCTAATGTACCTGCAACACAATTAACAGCAAGATTATCTACTTTTAAAATTTTTAATAAAAAAATGCGCGTTCCACTTGCAACAAGCATATGGGCAAGGTAAATAGGCAGTGACCGTTTTCCGATATAACCAAGTATCGAAAGAAAATTTGCTGCTATTGCCAGCCTTGAAAGCTGAACTACTAACACCGATCCCGCGACACCCACTAAAAACTTCGACAAGATTGTTGAATTGAAAGGAGAAATTCCGGTTAAATAAAAGTATTCCGTTGCCGCAAAAGCAATTATCCCTGCCAACAAAAAACTCCACTGCCCCATTATTAGAATAAACCTCCGGCTTTGAGAAAACAATATCCCTATATTGAAAAATATTAAAAATTGAAAAGTGTTATTAAATGTTTCGGGCACAAACTGCCTGAATAAAACATATGCAACCCATAATGCTGTTGAAAAATAGATCCCTGCCGCAGCGTTTAGCCGGAATAAAAAATAATTAATCATTGTTATGAAAAACAATGCATATAAAAACCAGAACTGATCCCTTGGTATTATTAGGCAGGTAATTAATTCGGCCAAGGGTGTTTGCGTATTGGTATAGGGGCTCATGGTAGAAATTAGGATCTCGGCCGATGTTTGTAGTATAGACCAGATAATAAACGGATAAACCAATCCCCTAATTTTGTCGAACAGAAAATCCTTTTTATATAATGACGACATAAAAAAGTATCCAGACAACATAAAAAACAAAGGCATATGAAAGCTATAGATAAATTTATCAGACAACTCAAAGAAGCTTGCATATTGGTTAAACAATCCTTTTACCGGCCTGATTTCTCGCAACACATGGCCGTAAACAACCAACACAATTCCCACTCCTTTAGCATAGTCAACCCACAACAATCTATCGCTTAGGTTATGGAGCTTAGTTACCCCTGGTGTTTGTGCTTGGATGTAGCTCTGCATATTAAAAATTTCTGTTTGCGGAAAAACTAAACTAACGGGTTTTAACTAAAGTTAACCTCACTTAAATACAATTGATACTAAAATGTGTATTTATGAGATATTAAGAATTGTAACAGCATACAACTAGTCACTTTCGGAATCTGTTCAACACTACTTTATAGAAATAATTATGGTTTACTTCCGATCACACTTAAAAGCTGTTCGAGGGTTATAGGTTTTATATGATATGCACAAACATGCGGGTACAGCATACATCGTTGCATATCCTTAGGACTCATTGACGAAGATAATATATGAACTTCAATATTTTTTGTAAACAAGGGATAAATCTGCTCAAACTTATCCAAAAATCGATAGCCATTAAACTTAGGCATATACAAGTCCAAAAATATAATTTCAGGCAAATGATCTTTATCAGTAGCACATTCTTTTAATTCCCGAAGTGCGCCAACCGCATCTGCCGTTGTTATACAGGATTTAAATAAATGATACTTTCTTTGCAGAAGTGTCAGAATATAAAGATCCAACTGATTATCATCAATATATAAGACATTTTTCAACATATATTAAAAGCCTGTACAACACCCTAACCTTCAACAATACTAACCTATCAATTTATCTAAATTGTTTAATGCTGCTACTTCTAAAAACCCCAAAATGCTCATTTTTAGTGAAACAATTGATTAAATATTGTGATAATAACGCCGTTTTTTATGGCAAAATTTACCGAATTAATGCTAATCCAGTGTTAAGAGACTTTTTCATTCTCTAATTGTTAAATTTTTATAAAACAATCTCGATTTGGGTTAAAATTTACCTCTGCGGGTAACTATTTGACTACAGAACTCAAAAATTATTCATAATCTTTTTCACATTAAGAAAAAAATAGGTTATATTGGAAACATATTCACTTGTTAGCATCCTTCTAACTTGGGTATTAAACAACTAAACTTTATTGACATATGGAAAAACATTACGGACAAATAATTGAATACGTTATCAGGAAAAAAGGCTATAATATAAGCGATCTGGCCCGAAGTTTAGACATCAACAGAAGATCGTTGTATAACTGGTTTAATCAAAAGGACCTGAGTGCCGCACATATCTTTAAAATTGGAAATGTTATACGGCATGATTTTTCAGTTGAATTTCCTGATATGTTTACTAAAGATGATTTTAAGTTTATCAATCAACGTTACGCTGATAACATTTTGGTTTCAACCACTCAACAACAATTAACGGACTGGAAGGAAAAATATTTACGCCTGTTAGAAGAATATGATACAGCAGTACTAATTACCGACAAGAAGTGGTTAGTGACCGCAAAATAAATTTTTCTTTTTTCGCCGACAAATAGCTCTTCCATCACCTTTACTATTAAAGTTATTGTGTGTAATTTTATGCTAAATACACACAACTGAGAAACTTTCTGTCTCATAACGGCGCGTTTCGGGTCAACTAAATACCTCTATTATAGTATTTTATAACCACTACGATAAAACCCTATTTAACAGGCCAATCGCATGATAAAAATCCCAATCAACACTATCTAACTAGCACTTGTTTTGCTGTTTTTAAGCAAGCAAACTGGTGTGGATGGAGGTACTTAGCGAGCTCGCGTACAGGGGAATCCCTTTCTTAACACTAGCCCAACGCTTCAGATTTGAACCATATCAGCAAGTCTATTTTTGCGTTGGATTTCAACAAACCTCTTACCCTCCTCTCCGGCAGTTGAAATTCACTGGGATGACGACAAAACGGGGAAACGACTATGTATCGATTTCCTCAAAAGCTTTTTATTTGCAGACGCGCCGGGCGGCTTTATTGAAGAAACAGAAAAAATTGGCTTGGCAGACGGGTATTGAATATGGTTATATAATGAAAGGGTTTGTACTAAGACCAGGCTGTTTTTACGAAAGCCCCTGTTTAAGCAACAGACGATACCGGATTAGAGCTTGGGGTTAGGTATAAATTCTTTAAATTCCATTTCTCTTACTTAATAGCCAGCTAACAGAATAGTACATTAGCTAATACTCTATGTTTTACCTAGCTGCATATTTTGGTAGAAATCATAATATACAAAGAAACTAATTTTAAATCACCATGCGCTGCTGTACACATTTGCTCAATTATTCTCAATAAAATCGCAATCTCATTTAAGCAGCTGTAACGGCACTTTTTTTGGTAAAATAGCTGGAAATTCAGCAAAATGGGAAAACAAAAAAGAATTTTGATCACCGGAGCCGCAGGTTTTTTAGGCTCTCATCTCTGCGATAGATTTATCCTTGGGGATTATCATGTTATAGGGATGGACAATTTAATTACCGGCGAACTCCGCAACATAGAACACCTGTTCAAACTAGAAAACTTTGAATTTTATCACCATGACGTATCTAAATTCATTTTCGTTCCGGGAGAATTAGATTATATTTTACATTTTGCATCACCAGCAAGTCCTATTGATTACTTAAAAATCCCCATACAGACATTAAAAGTGGGCTCACTGGGCACTCACAATTTATTGGGATTGGCCCGGGCTAAAAATGCCAGGATTCTTATAGCTTCAACCTCTGAGGTATATGGAGATCCTTCCGTTAACCCCCAGCCCGAAGAATATTGGGGCAATGTAAATCCTGTGGGGCCAAGAGGCGTTTATGATGAAGCAAAACGTTTTCAAGAGGCCATTACAATGGCGTACCATACATTTC
Source organism: Mucilaginibacter sp. P25 (assembly GCF_050859465.1). Lineage (NCBI taxonomy): Bacteria > Pseudomonadati > Bacteroidota > Sphingobacteriia > Sphingobacteriales > Sphingobacteriaceae > Mucilaginibacter > Mucilaginibacter sp. P25. The sequence continues at coordinate 6,311,846 of NZ_CP193937.1, forward strand.
ATGGTGTGGAAACAAGAATTGTGAGGATATTTAACACATATGGGCCAAGGATGAGATTAAATGACGGCCGCGTGCTGCCGGCCTTTATTGGGCAGGCTTTACGAGAAGAGCCTTTAACTATATTTGGCGATGGTTCGCAAACTCGTTCTTTTTGCTATGTTGATGATTTGATTGAAGGAATATATCGCCTTCTGCATAGCAGCTATGTTCAACCCATGAATATAGGTAACCCTGATGAAATAACGATACGCCAGTTTGGAGAAGAAATACTTAAATTAACAGGGAGCGACCAGGAACTAATTTGTTTACCATTGCCGACCGATGATCCGAAACAACGCAGGCCCGATATAACGAAAGCCAAAGCTATATTGGGATGGGAGCCGCAGGTTTCGCGAAACGAAGGATTAAAAATAACGCTTGAGTATTTCAAATCTCTTTCAAAAATGGAGATTGAGCATAAGGATTTTTACTACTATAACAAATAACAAAATAACAATGCCGGTGTGCTTTTGGCTTACCGGCATATGCTATTTATGAAGTCCCTGCATTATATCATCGTACGACGGCTAATTATTCATTGACAACCTTCGAAAGTGCCCTCTTTTTGACAACGTATCAATAAGTTTAGCATTGTAAATATTTACACCCCGTTGGTTTAGATGGCTATCATCATAGTACATGCTATCCGGAAGGTTTAATATTTTATTGAAATTATAGTATTCACCAAGGCTGGAAAATACCCTATCTATTTCATCATTATTTTGATATGAAGCATAATTGCTTCTTGAAAAGGGTGCCTGGATAATTACGAATTTTATTTGTTGCGACCGCAACTCATTTAAGCCTGCTTTAAAAGCTTCCAACTGTGTGGCAGAGATATTAACGTTTTGTTTAAATCTTGTTTTTTTGAATTGCAAATGCCTGAAAGATTGGACATATCCTCCGGGTATGTAGGTGTCTCCTTCATTGTCTGATAGCTTCTGCTTTTTTATGTGAAATTCATTATTGAAAGCACCAAACAGTAAGGTATTGTATAATTTGATGTTGTTAATTTTAAAGGATAAAGCAATAATATCTTTATCTATTAGTCCGCTTGATATGAGGTCAATTTGCGATTCAAGTCCATCAACGCCGAACAAAACCGGATAAACATCAACAATAACCAATTTAGGTTTTAATTTTGTTACGTACTTACCTAAAACATAACGCGTTTGTAAGGGCGATTGCGAGCTTGACCCTAAATTAAACATTGATATCCCCGATTTTTTGAATATTCTGGGATCGTACCCGCGATAGGCGTGCGACGACCCTGCTACCACCAAATCAACATTTTTTATTTTCGAAACTTCATCAAATCGTTGCCTGGTAAACCCCATGCCACCGAAATAATTAAAATTCACTGCAAATGATGCAGGCACTATTGTGCCATATAATAGTATTAGTACAACATAAAATAAGCTGCAAAACACAGAAAAAAAGAAAAATCTGAATACAAATTTTTTCATGATCTAAAACTGAAAATAAATAAAATCAGAACCACCGGTTTGCATGTACATTCCTATAAAAACTATGATAATTGAATAAAAGCTCCAACGCAAAATGGGTGGCCATCTCAAACCAACATTCTCTATAGCATATCTCCCCTCCCTTCCAATCCATTCAACCGCCATAAAAACTACCAGGATCAATAACATTACCGGGCGGGGAGGATTATGGGGAGCAGTGAACAAGCTGCGGTTAAAAAGATCACCTATAATTTGAAAAGCCTGGCCAATACTGGCCGATCGGAAAAATATCCACGCAATTACAGTTAACGAAAATGTGGAAACCATTTGCATTAATTCCTTAAATGATGGTAGTAAACGACCCTGGGCTACGATTTCGAGGTTGTTCCGGTTTGTTTTCATCACAATGGATGGTATGATAAACAACGCGTTTAAAAAACCCCAGATTATAAATGTCCAGTTTGCGCCATGCCAGAAACCACTTACTATAAATATGATAAAAGTGTTTCTTATCCGCATCCAAAGGTTGCCTTTACTTCCGCCTAAAGGGATATACAAATAATCCTTAAACCAGCTTGATAACGAGATATGCCATCGTCTCCAGAACTCTGCCATATCGCGCGAAAAGTAAGGAAACGCGAAATTCCGAAGCAAGTCAATGCCAAAGAGTTTAGCCGTTCCGATGGCAATATCTGAGTAGCCTGAAAAATCCCCATATATTTGAAACGTAAACATCAAGGCCCCTAATGCTAACGTACTGCCTGTATAATTTGAAGAATGATTAAAAACCATATTGGCATATTCGGCGCAATTGTCGGCGATAATCACTTTCTTGAAAAGTCCCCACAAAATTTGCCGGCATCCGTCTATTGCCTTACTGTAATCAAAAACCCTTTTCTGCTTTATTTGCGGTAATAAGTGAGTCGCCCTCTCAATTGGGCCTGCTACCAGCAGTGGGAAAAAACTCACGAATAATGAATAATCTACAAAATTACGCTCCGGTTTGATCCGTCCTTTATATATATCGATAACATAAGATAGGCCATGAAATGTGTAGAACGAAATACCTACCGGTAGTATTACATTAATTGCAGAAGCGTGAAGCGTTATTCCGAAATGGCTGAAACTTGAAATCAACGATTCAGCGAAAAAGTTATAGTATTTAAATACACCTAAAAAACCAAGATTAACGGTTACACTTAGCCAAAACAAAAATCGCTTTAGTTTTAAGCTCTTTGCGTCTTCCATTTTCAACCCGGTGAAATAATCAAGTAAGGTTGAAAAGATCAATAAAAAAAGAAACCTGTAGTCCCAGCAAGAATAAAAATAATAGCTGGCTGCTAATAAAAGTATGTTTTGAATTTTTAATCCATTTTTATTTATTAACCAGTATAAACAGAAAATGATTGGTAAAAAAAAGGCGAAGTTAAGTGAATTAAAAAGCATAGGCTATTATTTTAAATAAAACCAACTAAGTAGCTAAATATAAATTGATTGCATCGAAAATCAAATTCATTTCAGCTCCTTTTGCTATCGATAAAAATAGTAGGATTATATTAATAGAAAGCTTTTTTGAAGCGACAGTTTAATGCACAAAATGTGAGCAATTATGCGCAAAAACCAAACGCATATAATAGTAAGAGATGTAGCATGGGTTTTAATGCTTCAGGTTAACACTTGTGCTAACAACTGCATTGTTAAAGGTTTGGGTATATAGCTTTTAATAAAAGGGTAGCGCTGATTTATAATATTATCTAAAGGTTCAATTGAATTTGAAACGAGATGAACGTGTATAGGAACATTTAAATTGTTATTAATTTTTTCAAAATGTTCAAGAAACTCCCAACCATCCATAACCGGCATGTGTATATCTAAAAATATAATAGCGGGTAAACCACTTTCGTTTTTTAAATTAATTTCCAGGTCATGAAGAAGCATTTTTCCATTTTTATAAAAATCTGCCTTGATAAAAGGCGCATTTCGAAGCAAATTCTTAACAGAATAATGATACATCAAGTCGTCATCGACTATCGCTATTGATTTTATTGGCCTGTGATTTAGCATCGAAAAAAGCTCGATTTGCAAATCGAGCGTGACAGAAGATAAAAGTTCAGAACCACAAGTAGCACAACCGAACGATTGAGTAAGTACCGCTTCCTCACTCAATTTAACGGGCACACATTGGTAACCGTATACCGAATTTGGACAGTCTTTATTAAAGCAATAACAAATTGTAAATGTCGAATTTTTCATCACAACAAATCATCTGAGTAAAAGCTGAAACCAGGGTTTTTCCTATTTACTATCTCTTTACTTAAAAAATAGAATGAGCCCTTTTCAGACCTTATTCTATATCATATAAACCACAATTGAAAAATCCACTTTCAAAAGTAATAAACGGGAACGGCAATAACCTTCTCACTGCTACCCAATATATTACACACATATGCCCATTTCTTTATATTAATTTATTGAGTTATTGGATTACTGATTGTTTTCTTTATTAGCCTGAGGCGATATATGTTTTTTTACATTTATCCAGCTTAAAAAGGCAACAAATTTAACATAGCCCTATACAAGCCCGATCGAAGGACTAATTTATTTAGGAATTCCGGTAAAACCGCCGCGATGACAGAAAAAATCGGGCCGAATTTAAATTAGAAATTGTTCAGGGGACTGCCAGCAACTAGCCAATGCATTCATTCATTCTTCATGATTATAAATAATCTTTGTAAGAGAGTGTTGCGACGATCATTTGCTGGCAGTTTGTCCATTTTTTTCATTGAAAATTAGTGCTTTTTTTAGTTATTATTACTGATTATTTTCAAATAAACACAACAAACACCAATTGATTGCGTATGAATACATACAGCAAGAAACTCACGATGTTTATCAAAAAATGCACCTCCTTTTAGATATTATAAAATGAGCAACCAACGAAAACGCGCTTTGAACATTATCCGAACCAAAAAAAACTTAGCGGTTTTGAACTTGGTTAAGCTCGAAAAAGTAAAAATTGAATACCTTAAAAAAGAACTTAATTTTTTCCAGGAACCTGAATTCATTTCTTACTCCATGGGTACGCTTAAAGTAATTGACGGCCTCAATAAAAATGAGCTACTAAAAATTGAGTTGGAATCGTTGTTTGATAAGATGAGCAAGGCAAAAATGAGCCTCGATAATTACCATCAAGAGTTAGACCTTCTTATTAAAAAAGTAGACAGTAGCGATGTAGATACCGGTTCCTTCAATAAGGATCAGCGGACTAGTTAATTTATTTCACTTTTATTTATAGCAAGTGCTTCGTGTACATTACGTAGTACTGCTTCACTAACCCTGTGTGGCGATATACGAGTCATACATATATTATGGCTGCATTTTAATTTCCCGCAGCCAGTAGTAAAATCACAATCAACAGTCTCTTTTATAATAATTACCTGATCTTTGTATAAAGATATTGGTTTCCATTCATCGACATTAACCGTCCCGCTAAATATTAAAACTATTTTTCGATAAAGCAACGCTGCTATATGTGAAAAGCCTGAATCTAAACCTAAAAACAATGTGCATTTTTTAACGATGGAAATTGACTGTAACATTGAAAATTTGCCAACACCGTTGGTGACATTATTAAGCAGGGAAATCTCCGTCATTTCATCTGGCGATAAATCAGCCTCTACTCCCATCACATATACCGGAAAGTATAACGCTATCCCTTTAATTACCTGAATAAAATTTTGGACCGGCCATTTCCGCGCCTGTGCTCCAGTGCCTAAATGTACCAACACAAATTTTTCGGGTAATGTTACGCCCTCAATGGGATCACAGGGTAAATCGTTTGGCTCCCAGTATTCTGAAAACACTGGATCTGGCAAATTCAGATAGTTAAAAAGCGGATTAATCCTTTTTGATACATGCCCGCGGTGCACGTAAGGTAATTCTGCATCCAGTAAAGCACCGCCACCCCCTACGTTATAACCGGCAAATATTTTTTTTGCAAAAAGCTTTAAAAATAAATTATTTCTTAGATCCCCTCTAACGTCAAACAGTATCCCTGTCTTTATTCTGCGTAGCTGATCCAAAAATTTCAGATAGGATATTTTTTTGTCTCTTGAAAAATAAGGGGCGTCGGCAACATACACAGCATCTATAAAAGGCACTTTAGTAGCTATTTTAAAGTTTCCGCTGCTAACTGCCAAGCTTATTTTGGCCCCCGTCATAATTTTTAAAGCCTTTATGGCGGGTAGCATTAATATCATATCACCAATATGAGCTAACTGTACAAGTGTTATCTCTTCTTTTTCATCACACTTAAATCTATGATCGTTTTGGCTTTTAAAAAAGTATGTTATCCGATCTATCAACTTAATGAACTTGATAGATCTTTCTGACGAATCAGGATAGAATCGATAATTAACCGGCGTTTTCATTGTTGTGTTTTCGCTTTTAAAATATTTAACAAGGAAACGGCATTGTCACATTGCCAGGTAAGCAGGAAATTGTGTGGCCTGATTGTCATTCAGACGCCTGGGCCTGAAGTCTTTCAATAATTTTTGTTGATGAAACACCGTCAACAAAAATTATTGTTTCTACCCGCCCCCCTGGCCTGCACTTCCTGGCTTCCAACTATGTTTTTCACAGTGTAATCCCCTCCTTTTACAAGTATATCAGGATTGATATTGGTGATCACGTTAAGTGGGGTATCATCTTCAAATACAACTATGGCATCAACAAAATATAATGCGGATAACAGAGCCGCCCTGTCGTGCTGGTTGTTTATAGGGCGATTAAGCCCTTTCAGGCGGCTAACGGAGGTATCAGAATTAAGGCCGATAATAAGTTTATCACCTAATTCTTTAGCCTTTAGCAAGTAACTAACATGCCCAATATGTAGAACATCAAAAACTCCGTTTGTAAAAACAATTCGTTGACCTTCATCTTTCCAGTTTGTTACCTGCTGCAGTAATGCCGGTAAATTATATACTTTTTCGCTTAATAATGCAGAAAGGCTGTTTTCCATTGTTTATAGGATATTATTCAAATAAATTATCAACTGCTTTACATAAGATATGCCCAATTAGAATGTGCATTTCCTGTATTCGGGCAGTAAAGATTGAAGGGACAATGATATTCAGATCACAACAATCATTCATTTTTCCTCCATCACGGCCAGATAAGCCTAATGTTTTACAATTTAAAGCCCTGGCTACGTCAAAAGCCTTAATAATACCAGCACTGTTACCACTCGTTGAAATGCCTATAAATAAATCACCTGCAGACGCCAAGCCTTCTAATTGTCTGGAAAAAACCTGATCATAACCGTAATCATTGGCTATAGCTGTGAGTGCAGATGTATCGGTAGTAAGTGCTATACCAGGTAATGGTTTTCGCTCTTTAACAAACCGGCCTGTAAGTTCGGCGGCAATGTGCTGCGCATCGGCAGCACTTCCGCCATTTCCGGCAAGTAAAACTTTATTACCGGCCTTAATGACTTCACAAATTATGGCACAGGCGGCTTCAATATCAGGAACAAGATTGTCAATCACCTTCGTGATAACGTCACGGTGATCTTTTAATTCATCAGAAATCATGATAATTTAAGTTGTAGATGTTATAATGTAAAGATTTATGGCACCAGCTGAATGCCTTGTACTCCTCTTTGGGTAAGATCTGCCAGGATTTCCTCAACCGTAGTAGTAACCGCGCCTAAACGACGAGATTACAATAGCAGCCGCATGATTGGCAAGTTCGCAGGCATCCGCCAAATCCATGCCTAATGAAATGAAGTAAGCAATACAGGCAATTACGGTATCTCCGGCACCCGTAACATCAAAAACTTCTGTAGCTTTTACCGGCAGCTCAACATGGGAGTCGGGCGAAAGGAGGACCATCCCTTGTTCTGATAGTGTAACTACCAGGTAAGGCACTTCGGTTTGATCGAATATAACGTTAGCCGCATTCTTCAGTTTTTCAATTGAATTAATATTTTCAGATTTTGAAGCTTCAGCAAGTTCTTTTCTATTTGGTTTTATAAGGAAGGCCCCTTTGTACTTTTTGTAATCAAGGCCTTTGGGGTCAACAATAACTCGTTTGCCATGTTGTGTGGCCAATGCAACAACGCGGTTTGTGAAAGATTCTGTAAACAACCCCTTATTATAATCGGATAGCACTACCAAATCGGTTTCCTGAACTGCATCATTGATTTTGTCTATCAATTCATTCTCAAGCGCTGTGGAAATCGGATGTACAACCTCGTTATCAAGCCTGAGCAACTGATGGTTCCCAACCAAAACCCTCGTTTTTAACGTGGTAACCCTGGTGCTATCTTTTACTATCAGGTCTGTTTCTAAAAAATCGATCTTTAAACGGTCAATTAACTGAACTCCGGCATTATCATTCCCAATCATTCCGGCTACGCTAACATTTGCGCCTAAACTAACCAGGTTTTGGATCACATTAGCAGCACCGCCCAATGTAATCGATTCATTTTGAATATTAACAATTGGAACGGGTGCCTCGGGCGATAACCGGCTAGAACTACCATATATGTAACGGTCAATCATCAAATCGCCAACTACCAATATTTTAGGTTTTTGTTTGAATTGTATCTCTGATACTTTTTGTGTTAACATACAACTTGGCTCTTAAGTTAAAAATTTTGTTAGTAGGCGTTTTCCTCGCCTTTTATAATGTTGTAAACGGTTTTATAAACTATTTTCAACTCGAGCCACATCGACCAATTTTCCAGGTACCAGATATCGTGTTTAACTCGCTGTTCCATAAGGGCAGGATCGTGGGTTTCACCTCTGAAACCGTTTACCTGGGCCCAGCCAGTTATACCAGCTTTTAGAAAATGCCTTACCATGTATTTATCAATGATCTGGCTATATTGCTTTGTCATGTTAAGCGGATGCGGACGCGGGCCAACAACGCTCATATCGCCAAGCAATACGTTAAAAAACTGTGGTAACTCATCGAGGCTGGTACGCCGCAGGAAAGTTCCGATTTTTGTAACCCGGCTATCATTTTTAGTGGCTTGTAAATCTGCCTGGTTATTCACCTTCATGCTCCTGAACTTATAACACAAAAATGACTTGTTGTCCCTACCGCTTCTTAACTGTTTAAACATCACCGGACCACGGCTTTCAAGCTTGATCAGCAGCCCGATAAGTGGGTATAACCAACTTAACAAAAAGACAATGACCAACAAACTGAACAAAATATCAAAAACCCTCTTTTTAAAGCGATTTTCAATCTCTTCCAATGGTTCGTTACGATTACTTAATACTGCAAAATTTCCCATGTAACTTAGTTTCAAGCTATTCACAGTTGAGTTTGATATATCCGGTACAAGTTTTAACCTCAGGCAGGATTTATCCGCCTCCTCTTGTAGTTTATTATATTCAGTGATACGCTCTGGGGATAGAGACACGTAAACATCTCTTATGCCAGAATTTGCTGCACTAACAATCTGCTCTTTAACAGATTCCAACAACTCACCGCCATTATCAAGTATCGAGTTATCCTCCTGATTTAAAAAACCCTGAAAGGAAAAGTGATTATCAGTATCTTGAAAAAGCCGGCCAACCGAAGCCCCATCGAATTCAAACCTATTACAGCGACAGATCGCGTGATGTTGAAATTCTTTTTAAGTGTCCGTTCAAAAGCGGCTCCTAAAACCCGGCTCAACGCCAGGCCTACCAGAACCAGTAAATAAAACAGAAAAATTAAAGTGAAGGAGAATTGATGAGCTTTTGCCAATACGACGAATGACAAAAACAGCACAGAAAATACAATAAAGCTCTTTACTGTTAACCGGTAGATATTGTCAAGACGATGAATTGATTTGCTTGTATAAAGGCCGGATAACAATGCTGCAAGCAACCACAGATAGTTTGCACTCATCACCGATCCCATATCAACACCTGTCTTATCATAACCCAGCAAATCAACGACCAGCAAAAATGACAGGTTAATTACAGCAAGATCGGTGACGGCCATCACAAAATAAATTAAAAAAAGGTAGCGTGTCTTCATAGGAGTGTTTTTTAAAATACCATGTTTAGAATGCTTTCAAATTAACTTCGCCTAAATATTTAAAATAAAAAAATAATAAGCTTAACAACTCAAATAGAAAAAGTTAACAAACTAATGGCGAATTCTTTAACAATAATACAATATACACGCTACTCTTTCAGGCAAATTATGATTCTGGCACTAATATGTATAAAACTGTGCAATCTCAAATTGTTACGGTAAATCGTGGTTGAATGAAGGTATAATCACCACTCTGCCATTACGCAACAGAAGGCACAGAATCGTTAATAGTTTTCCGCCCAATACTGTTATAGTAGAATCCTAATTCGGTCATTTTATCAAGGTCGTAGAGATTCCGGCCATCGAAAATCACTTTCGCTTTCAAGCTTTTTTGGATTAGCGCAAAGTCTGGGTTCCTGAAAATACTCCACTCAGTTAATATTAACAAGGCGTCTGCACCTGCCAGTGCATCATAATGGTCATCAACATATTCGATCTTATCACCAAGCAGGTATTTTACGTTATTGGCGGCTTCCGGGTCGAACGCTACAATTTGAGCGCCTTCATTAAGCAATTCGCCAATAATTTCCAGCGCTGGAGCTTCTCTGATATCGTCAGTCTCGGGTTTAAAAGCAAGCCCCCAAATAGCAAACTTTCTCCCTTTCAAATCGTCGTTATAGTACTTTTTCAACTTCTCAACCATAATTTTTTTCTGTATGGCATTCGTTTCCATAACGGCATTCAATATCCGGAAATGATAATCATTATCTTCTGCCGATTTTGCAAGCGCCTGAACATCTTTTGGAAAGCAGCTACCGCCGTAGCCTATACCTGGAAATAAAAAGCGCTTGCCAATACGATCATCCGAACCAACCCCCAATCGTACCATATCCACGTTGGCACCAACAAGCTCGCACAAATTGGCTATTTCATTCATGAAAGTGATTTTTGCGGCTAAAAATGAATTAGCTGCATATTTTGTTAATTCAGATGATCTCTCATCCATGAAAATTATGGGGTTACCTTGCCTTACATATGGCGCGTATAATTCCGCCATCAATTTCCTGGCCCTTTCATCCGTTGTGCCAACGACAACGCGGTCAGGCTTCATAAAGTCTTCAACTGCAACGCCCTCCCTTAAAAATTCCGGATTAGATACCACAGCGATTTCAATATCAGTATGCTGTTTGAAAACGGCCCTTACTTTATCGGCTGTTCCAACCGGCACCGTTGATTTTGTGACTATTACTTTGTAATCGGTTATCAAATTAGCAATATCTTTAGCTGCGCCCAGCACATAGCTTAAATCTGCTGATCCGTCTCCGCCCGGAGGGGTTGGCAACGCGAGGAATATTACCTCGGCGTGTTCTATCGCTTCAGCCAGGTTGTCTGTAAAACGTAATCTTTCATGAATGATGTTTCTTTGGAACAATGCCTCTAATCCGGGCTCATAAATTGGCAGCTGACCTTGCTGCATCATCATAACCTTTTGTTTGTTTATATCAACGCAGGTTACATCATTTCCAGTTTCTGACAAACATGTTCCGGTTACTAATCCAACATAGCCGGTTCCGACAATAGCAATTTTCATAATGATGTTTTTTTAAGGTTATTATTTAAATGAGTTATAATATTTATTGGCGTTGGGCACTTTTGCCGAGGCTTACCATAAATTTTTCGCGCGCAGTGATAATTGAAAGGTAATAACGGATATAAAACACGGTAAGCTTTTGTGTTAAATGAAGATCTTTGCCTTTCTTTACTATCAGTTTTATGCTTTTAATTGGAGGCCTCAGATCATAAAGGAAGTCAACAATGGTTTTGAACTTATTTTTGCCAGACGTCGAATTAAACCCGGATTGTCCTCCACCAACTCGCTTGGCCTTATTTATCAATTCAGATATATTTTTCCTTGCCGGATGATTTACTATAACATCCTCGGCGTATTTGATTTTATACCCGGCATCCCTTGCCCTTACCGACCACTCATAATCGCCACCCGACATTAAATCATCCTTAAAAATGCCAACAGCATCAAATACATGGCGATAGCTATACATGTTTCCTGTAACACCGGTTCCATCCTTATGGACGTAGATGTCCTGGTTAAAGGCATAAATTTTCTCGTACAATTCGGCTTCGGTAAGTTTATTTGAATGATAGTATAGCTTTATACTGCCGGCTATTCTATCGCAATCGGGATTTGCCTCCATAAAACTAACCGCATTTTTTACCCAGTTTATATCGGGGATACAGTCAGAGTCTGTAAAACCGATGATATTGCCGGTAGACATTGCGATTCCAGCATTCCGGGCAGCGTATGAGCCGGGCTTGCCTTCAACAATGATCTTGCAATTCTGAGGTATAAAATAATTAGCAGGTATTTTGTCGTTTGGGTAATTATTAACAACAATGATTTCAAATAAATCGTGATCATAGGTTTGTGCCTCAAGGGCGTTTAAGCACAACGACAATCTACTCCAGTCTTTATAAGTTGGAATTATTATCGTAACTTTTTTATTGTTCATACAGGCAAAATGTGATTGAAGTATTAGCGGATGATGTAATTTCTAATTCGTGTTCGCAGCCGCTTAACCTGCATTTTTGATTTAAGTAAAGCGGCACGGTGAAAAGGTATTCTATAAGGAAATTTTTTAAGCAAAACTTTAGCGTAAGCTGGCACATCAAAGTAATTGCGCATAATTTCCATGTAGATGTAGTTGTCAATGCATTCCTCTAATTCGGCAGTTAACATACCAATCAACTTAAGTTCTGTTCGGATCCGGACCCGGAAGTTGATACGGTTATCTAAAATTCTTTTGATTTTTTCTTTGTCTTTGCTTTTAGAGATGGAATTATCGGAAAAATGTATTATCGTATTAACATCAGGATCTGTAATTATTACAACTCCATTTTTTAGCAATCTAAACAGTAAATCATATTCTTGCGATGATGTAATATTCTCATCCCAGCCGCCTGCGCCATTTAAAGCTGCCCTGTTCCAAAGGTTGGAACTGGTGATACCCAGTTTAGAGTTGATCAGCCCCCGCCAAATGTGATGATCAACAGTCCTCCTGATTTCCTCCGGATTACCGGTATTATAATAGTTCAGTATGCACCCACCTGCAATAACACCCGTCTCCGGGTGTAGTGCGGTAATATTGAACTGATGGCTGAGTTTATTGGGCATCAGTTCATCATCCGCATCTAAGTATTGAATCCATTCACCACGAGCTTTTTTAAGGCCGGTATTGCGCGCTGCCGGTGCACCTGGTTTCTTCTCGTCTAAAACCCACACTTTACCGGGATAAGAAGAAGCATAACGCTCTAATATCTCCAAAGTATTATCCGTCGAATTATTATTTACCAGGATAATTTCGATGTGTTTATAACTTTGAACCAATACACTCCTAATGGCCCGTTCAACAAACCTTGCAGCATTATGACATGGTATTATAACAGATATCATTATAAATTTAAGATTGCGTCCTCTTCGTTTTAAATCCTTGATAAAGTATCTTTAACTCATCGCCCATCAGTAAATAAACCAGGCCGAAGTACACTATGCAAAGGCAAATACCATTTATAATAAAGTTTATCCCAACCATTTTTAACAAATAAATGGTGATGAATGAAACCGCCGCCGCGATGAACGGTACCTTTAATTCGGTAAAAAAGTCTTTTACAGAAATTTTAACCGTCAATAAAAAGCTAAACCCATATTGTGCTATAAGCACCACAAAAAGTTTATTGATTAAAATTGCCCAGGCTGCTCCAACAAGTCCATCGTAGTATATCCCAAATGCCAGAGAAGGGAGAAATATAGCGGCTTTTAGAAGTTGCTGCTTCATCTCCATACCTGGCCGTCCTAAACCTCTCAACAAAGAGGTGTTCCCGCTAACCAGAATATGCAGCATGACAGAACCCGATAAAATCTGTAAAGGAGTTACGGTGTCGTGCCATTTGGCACCAAAAACATGGATAATAAAGGGCTCGCCATTTACGATAAAAAAGATCATTACCGGAAAAACCAGTAAACAATTGAATAAAACTACTTTTAGATAATACTTTTTAATTGCCACCAGATCGTTTTGCTTTTTTCCATAAATAGGATACATCACGTTATTGATAACAGCCATCAACCTTCCGCGAAAAGTATCTGTAAGCACAAAAGCCAACGTATACAAACCCAGGGCAGATGCGCCTAAAAGCTTGCCGATTAACAAATAATCAATGTTATTGTATAAATAGTTTAAGATATTAGAGCCGGTTGTGTAAACACCAAATCCAAATATTTCCTTAAATGCTTTTTTTCACAAATGAAGGCCGGTTTCCACCTGGTTGCCCTGAAAAACAAAGGCATGGCAAAAAAAACATTACCAACTGAGTTAAAAACCAAAGCCCAAACCCCGGCCCCTTTAAACGCCATTACAAGGGCTATCAAACCAACTACAATATTTGATACATTATCAATATAAGCCAGCTTTTTAAAAGCCATTTGCTTTGTAAGCTGGGCCTTATGAACTAAATTAACCGGGCTTATTAAAATACCTATACTAAGTACCGGTATTACTGATTCAAGAATAGGTTTGTTATAAAATATTGCAGCCAGGGGCGCTACCGCAAAACTCATAACCAGAAACAACAACAGCGACCAGCCAACCCCGGTCCAAAAGGCGGTATGATAATGCTCCGAGCGTAAAGTTTCTTCTTTTTTCTGTACCAACGCTGCACCAACGCCCAAATCATTCAATACCTGTACAAAGCCCGTAAACACGGTTGCCATGCCTACTATTCCAAACTCGCCGGGAAAAAGCAATTTTGCTAATACCAGTTTTAGCAGAAAATTGAAGGATTGATTAACAACTAACTGAACAAAATTCCAAAAGATACCGGACACTACAACTTTTTTGTCGGACCCTGCTTTTTTGATATTTAGTTCTTGTGTGTTTTCGTTTGATAGAATTGCATTATCCATATAAGTTAAAAAAGTATAACAGTGTTTTATCGCCGGCTGTAAATCAATTTGCAGATTGAAGTAAGGCCGAGGGGACAAGTATTTTATGATATAATTCCAGGTAATTTTTGATATAGTTATCTGCCGAAAAATCACGTGACCGACGGATGCAATTTTGTTTTTTCCTCTCTACTTCATCACGGTTATCTAAAACATGCTGAAGTAAGTCTAAAAGGTTACCCTCGTCCGGTGAAAACAGCCAGGAACAATCAGCACTAAAAATCTCCTCCAGTCCTCCCCTGTCGCTTTGGCATACTGGTACGCCAAAAGATAGGGACTCAACTACAGTACGGCCGAAAGGCTCGTTCCAAAGCGCCGGGACAATCAGGGTATCAATACACCCATAAAAATCAGCTGGACTTATAACACCCAGAAACGCATGTTCAATCCCTGTAAGTTCAGTTTGTAATTGTGCTACAAATTCGGGGTCGCCTTTTCCGGCGAAAATAATTTTTAGCATATCTTTTTTATCGTCAGGAAGCTTTAACAACTCATCAACCAGGTATCTCACCCCTTTATCAGCTGCCACCCTTCCTATATAGCCTAACCTGAACTTTCCGGTTTCGGTGTTGTGCTTATGGTTTCCAGCCTTTAATACCGCATTGTAAATTGTAGTAGCGCGGCCATCTGCTATAGTGAAAAACTGACGGTGCTTTTTCAAAATGAAATCACTGATAGCAATGTAATGGTCTGGGTATGATAAAAAGTTTTTTTACCTGATGGGTAACCTTGCATGGTGCACATAAAGTGGCACAATTACCGTTATTAAACATGCTGCATTTGTGACACAATAAGTAATAATCGCGCATGGTGTGTACCAGGGGAATTCTGAGCTTTTTGATTGTAAGCCACAAAGCCGGTGAAAACCCCTGTATGGTATTTGTATTTACTATATCGGGCGAGATCCTTTTTAATATAGAGGTGATCCGGGTGTGATAAAACAGGTTACAAGAATCAATTAAATGCCAAATACTTTTCTTCAGATTAGAGACGCCATCAGTACCGCCATATATTGAGAAAATATTTTGTTGTTTCAGGCTGATTACGATTACTCCATTTACCCGGTAAACCTGATCATACAATCCGGTTGTTAATACATATACCTGGTGACCGGCATTTACAAGGCCTTCTGCCAAAATTTTAACAGAAACTTCGGCACCGCCCACAAAAGCAGGATAATAAAAACTGTTTGTTAGCAAAACTCTCATACACCAACTTTCTCCACTTTTTAGCTTCTTTGAGGCTTGGTTCACCAGTGCTGCCGGTGTATTTTTCTGAAACAAAGGCTCTTATTTTTTCAATAAAATGATTTTCATCAAAACCGTGCGCGTGCGCGCTTATAAAGGTGGGATCAAACTCCAATTGCTCAAATAATAAAATTGCTTCTTTTAACGATTCGACAGTCTGGTGTTCAAAGAAAATCGCTGTTGATTTCATCGAATTATCGGTATAGGGGATCATTGTATCCAATACTCCCCCTTATTATAAGCAATAACGGGTCTGCCCGATGCATTTGCTTCTAAGGGGGTTATACCGTAATCTTCCAATTGTGGAAAAATGAACGCTTTACAATTAGCGTAAAGTTTGGCAAGGTTGCGGGCATCAAGCCCGCTCAAAAATGTTATATTACTATTGGCTATTTCCTTTAGTTCCTTTTCTCTTGAGCCTTTGCCTACAATCAAAAGTTTTTTGTTTGGCATCTGGTTGAATGTCTCAATTACCAAGTCTACTTTTTTATAGGACTCGAAACGGGAAACCACCAAAAAATAATCGCTAACGGAATTTGAAACATAAAAATTCTCAATCCGCACGGGAGGGTTGATAACCACTATTGGATTATTTGGGTGGTAAGCTTTCTCAATTCTTGATACAACCTCCCTTGCATTTGTGATAAACCAGTCTGTACGATCGGCCGCCTCAATATCGATGCTTTTCAAAGTGGCCAGCACCTTGTTTAATATGCTCCTTTTTAGCTTGCCCGATTCTCTAACTTTTTCGTAAGAGTCTGGGCTCCAAACCAATCTAAAGGGATTGTGGCAATAGGTAATTACCAGTGCGTTAGCACCCGCTTTGATATATTTAGCGCAATGTGTTGTTGATTGAAGTATAACGTCATAGTCAGTTAAATCCAATCTTTGCATGGCCATCACCCCAAGAGGATAGAAAAAACGCTTCATGTTTTTTCCTTTTTTATGAACTTACCAAACCAGCTTGTCCTGATATCACACGATTTGAACTCCGGATAAGTATTGGCGGCATCATAAGAAAGCGTATAAATTGGTGCCGATGGGTATGCATGGTGAAAACTTAAAGCCACCTGTTCTGCGCCACCTTTACGCACCAAGTCATCATGTACAATTGCGATTTTCATAGCTGTGAGATTTGTAATTTTAACGCAATACTTAAATTATTAGGGTCGGTTAGCAACCGGCTGATATCAGAGCCGTAGTCAACCACTTTCAACACTTTATTTATTTACTTATATATCAATCTTTTATAGCCATAGAAGGAATCCTTTTTAACATAATTACCCGAAGCATCCTTATACATGATACCATAGTTTGCTTCTAATGGGAATTTTGCTGACAAAGACTGTTCATCAAAAAGCTCGTAAACAAAAAATGCACCTATATTCTTCTGCGATATCAGCTTAGGGATATTATCGGTTATATATTGGCTTTGCAGAGCAAAACTCACAGCACCCGTGCCTTTGAACCTATTAAACTCCGTAATCCAGATGGGTTTATTGAAATGACCTTGTATATAGGAAAGCACATTTGCTATTGGTAGTTTTTGAGCAAGCATGTCTCCCATGTTGGAATACCAATGGCAGCCAATTATATCATAGTTCACTTTGTTTTCTTTCAATAACTCCAGATAGTAAAAATGGGTAAAGCTAACTGACAGCGAGATCATTATAGAGGGCTTAACCGTTTTGACACCATCTATAAAGCCTGATATCTGCGCCATAAAACGCTTACTTTTTTCGATATCATACTCGGCATCAGGTCTAACTCCGGCTGGTACATTTCTTACCCTGATCTTGTTATCAACTTCATTGTTTACTTCAAGCACGGTAAAATAATCACCGTAGGCTACACCAAAATTCTTCCCCTGTGAAAACGCGATTTGATAGACAGAATCTGGTGGCATCCCGCCAATACCTGTTTGCATCACGGCGGCAAAAGGCAAAATATTATTTTGCCTAAGCGCTTGAAGCAATTTTATGAACGCCGGCTGATTTTTTGCATAACCATCCTTTGTGAGTATTACGTCAAAACGATAGCTGGAAACATTCAAATCTTTTAAAGCTGCTATTTGGTCATCTAAATTATTACTGTAGTCCTTTTGTGTTAAGGGATGCCCATTTATACCCCATACAAACTGAGATTTAGGGTTTTGCGCACGGCATGTGTAAAACAGCAACACGCAAGTGGTAACCATAAATGATACTTTCATCATAAAATCGAGCTTTTAAAAGATGTTTGAAGCTTTTATATTAATGAGACTATATCAGTAGGTCAATCCCCGTAGCCAATGCCATATCCATACCCGAAATAACCTGCTTTCGAAAAATTAACGTCGTTAATAACCAGGTACAGGTTATCCACGTTATCCTTCTCCTTTATTTCATTTATGATTTCAATCTGGGATTTATTTGTGTAGTTATGACGGCAAACATAAATGGTCATATCAACATGCTTTTGGATCACAAGTGCATCAGATACAAGCCCTACGGGCGAACTATCGATAATTACGTAATCAAACTTATTTCTCATTTCGGTTATAAGTTCACCCAATTTATCTGTCAACAAAAGTTCACTGGCATTCGAAACAACCGGTCCCGATGTTATTACAAAGCAGTTATCGTCAAATCCGCTGGGCTTGATAAGATCATCGGCATTGATGTTTTCTAAAACGTAGTTGGAAAAACCGAGGTCTGCGTTATCAACATTCAATACGGATGAGAGCTTCGGTTTCCGGAGGTCTAATTCTATCAGTAATACTTTCTTCCCCGCCATCGCAAAAGTGCCACCCAGGTTCTTGGTCAGAAAAGTTTTCCCTTCTCCATTTACACTCGAGGTAACCATTATCACACTGGATTGGCCGCTATCCAATATATTCCTAAGCTTAGTTCGCAATGTGCGCATGCTTTCTGTAACCTGTGTCCGGGCCAATTGATCTGATTTTGAATTGAGTTTTAGCGATTGATGCCCAATTTTACCTATAATCGCAACATCGGTTTGTTGCTCTATATCTCCCTCAGAAACAATTTTTGACTGTATCAGCTTTTTAGAATTAACTATACCGAAAGGCACTATCAGCCCCATAAAAAAGCCCATGGCGTAAATAAGCGGTTTGATAGGTTTAGCAGGATCTTTTGAACTTTTCGCGTCATCAATTATCCTTGAATAAGATATATTGGCCGCCTTGGCCATCGAAGTTTCTTCTCTTTTTTGTAACAGGTATACATATAGTTGCTGTTTAAGCTCCTGCTGCCTGTTAAAATCCATAATAGTACGTTGCTTGCCCGGAACCTGTTTGATGGAGTTACTCAGTATATTAGTTTGAGCGTTAATTCCCGAGCTGTTCAAAACCATCTCATTTTTGTAACTATCAATGCTTTGCAACAAATTATGCCTTACTGTTTGTATCTGTTGATCTATGTTAACTATAACCGGATTGGTTTCTGTGAAGGATAAACGCTGTTTTATCCTTTCATTCAGCAAATTGTTGTACTGGGATAAGCTTGCTGCAAACGAAGCGTTTTGGATATTCAACGAGCTTGGAATAACCTGCTTATTGTTAGGATCGTCAAGCCTACTTTTTATATCCTTAATTATAGATAATTGAATTTGCTGTTGCTGATATTTATTGGTGTTTTCGCTTGCTGAGCCAACCAAAACTTTCGACTGTTCATCAAGATCCGCGATATTATTACTGCTACGGTAGTTTTGATAGTTTTTCTCAACGTTAGTTAACTCATCTTCTACAACCCCCAGTCGAGAATTAATAAAGTTAATAGTACTATCAATAGATGCTTTTTTCTGTGTAAGATTATCCTCAAGATATTGATTCATTAAGGATTGCAATATCACTTCACCTTTCTTTGAATTTGGATAATATAATGTTAGCGCAACGGTGGTAGTACCTTTATCTATAAACTCCGCGTCGTAGTTGCGGGTAATATCCGCTATAGCGTCATCATCAGATACAATTTGTGTAGAATATTCGCTTAACAAAACTGGCACGTTCGGTTTTTTTGTAACTATCAGGTCATACTGAGGCAATTTGATAGCAGCTCCATAGCTTACATTTAAGTTTACGTTCTCTTTTGAGTTGGCAATGTTTAAATGGGTACCATCCACCGGAGTAATTACGTACTCCCGCCTTTTCAAAGAGTCGACTTTAGTTTTGGCTATTTTTACGTCAAAAGGCGATTCTTCATAGATCTCTGTCGCGAACAATCCACTATTAGCGAACAATTTAATGTTGAGTTGCAGCTTTTGCTCCACTTCCTGAATCAGGTTGCGCGACCGGAGCACATCGCCTTCATTTTTTATAATCTCATTCAGGTTTAATGCAGATGTTGCGCCGCCATTTGCATATGCGGAGCTGGCATCTGGATTATTAGGTTGCTGCTGCAGCAGCATTGAGCTGCTTACAAGGTACTGTTGAGTGGCGTAAATGGTAAAAAAATACGCCAATGCCACAAATAGTATCGGACATAATAAGAATAAGTACCAATAGGACTTTAGTTGCGACAGCAACTTATTGTCATTTTTATCGTTCCCGTTTAAATATCTTGTTTTCATTTGTTTCTTGGGGTGAATTATAGATAGAGAATTAACTTGCGTTAAACGGTTACTACAAATAGCGTTTTGCAAATATTGCAGCAGTGAGTAAGGTAGCTGCCAACGACAAGTACTTAACCAGATTATTGTCATTGTTAAGAACCTTTGTTTTAAGCGGTTCCACGTATAATACATCGTTTTGCTTCAGATAGTAATATGGCGAATTCAAAAACTCCTTTCTCGTCATATCCAGCCTCACAGAAAAGTCATTGCCATTGGCGTTTTTGCGTATAAGCAATACGTTTGTGCGGCGTCCGTAAATTGTCAAGTCGCCGGCATATCCTAAGGCATCTAAAATTGTCACTTGCTCGTTAGGCACTATATAAGCCGCAGGATGATTCACTTCGCCTAAAACAGTGATCTTAAAATTCGAAAACCTAACATCAACGGTTGGGTTCTCAAAGGATTTTTTAGCAATAGCCTTTAGCGTCTTACGAGCTTCAAACGTTGTTAAACCGGCAAGTTTCACTGTTCCCAGAACCGGGATATCAACATTGCCGTCCTTCGCTACCAAATAACCCGCAAGCGGATTTGAAGAGCCATTGGTTGAGGTGCCGCCGTTTGCATAAACACCATTTTTATTATTTATGCTCAAGGTTGCATTTGGGTCGGTTGTATTTATATTTATCGCCAGGATATCATCCGGCTGAATTACAGGCTCTGTGTAATTACCAAGTGCCAGGGAAGTTGGCGTAGACGCCTGTGAAACGTCTTGCGCGTAAATTAGCTTTTTTGTGCTTCCGCATGAACATAACATGAAGCCAAAAAGTGCAACTATTAAAGCAATGAAGTAACGGTTATTTTCCATGTATAGGTGTTTTATAATCATTTCTCGTTTTACTTATTAATCTGTATAATTTTGTAATACATATATATTGTTATTGATTCGATACAGCGTCGCCATCTCGCTTACAGCGTGTAAGATTTTGGCTATCAGTTGCGATCAATTTAATATTTCATGATTTATTAAAGCATTTCCTCATTGATCTCCAACAAATATTATCAAAATATCAATTATTAAGGCCTGATTTTGAGCATTGATACTTTAATGTAGAATTGTGAGAATAGGTGTGAAAACCAGCGATAATTCACATGTAGCACAGCGGTTTTATTGGCTCTTTTTAATTGAAAATTCTCAAAAAAAGTTGAATTTGACAGGTTTCCCTACCAAATTCAACTCAATGATTATTAAAAATCACCTGGCTATTGAACTAGCAATTTCGAATAAAGATTTCCGGAAGAAGAATGTGTATTAATTATATATACGCCTCGTTCCAACTTGTTTTTAAAAGTAACTTGTATCCCAGCAGCGCCAAACTCATCGGTCGTAAACGTTTGTGTTTGGATCAATTTACCGCTTATATTACTTATTGATAATTGAACTGGTTCATTCACGGGGAAATTTGCAGCGTTAAGACTAAATGATGCTCCGAAATTTGGATTAGGGAACACAACAATTTTTTTGGTGGTGATAGACGGTCCCGCAGGCGCAATAAATGTAGATGCCAATGAGGTAGCCTGTGTGCTCACCTTAAACAGCTCAAGACCGGCCAATGCAACCCTATTTGCGGTCGGGTCAAATTT
Organism: Mucilaginibacter sp. P25; assembly: GCF_050859465.1. NCBI lineage: Bacteria > Pseudomonadati > Bacteroidota > Sphingobacteriia > Sphingobacteriales > Sphingobacteriaceae > Mucilaginibacter > Mucilaginibacter sp. P25. Next base: position 6,333,844 of record NZ_CP193937.1, read on the forward strand.
TATACTTAATGAACCGTCGGTTACGGTGGTAGTAAAATCTTTAACCAGGGCCGTACGATATCCAACCTCACTAAAAATATCAAAATTTTGCAATCCTACTTTATTTTCTATTGTAGTATTAAAGATCCGTGAGCCTGGTGCCGTCCAAAAGTTCTCTACAAAATGTAACCTTAGCAAGTAATCACCATTTATTACCGGGATCTCATACCTCGTTTGTGCTTGGTCTGCCGCTGCCGACAAATAACTTATATACAATGAATCGATATCAGTTCCGGCAACCCCGGTAAGTACCTGCTGGGAATCAAATTTGATCGACCCGGAACGATAATTTTTGTCTGCTTCATAAACCTGATTGCCGATAGTCAAGTTTACGTCAGAGCCCCCTTTAATGCGTTTTACAATACTAACCGTGCTATTTGCATTATTGGCTATAGCATATAATGGCACCCTCAATGGCGAAGCATCGCTGTTATAATTTACAAGCAAGGCAGCATTTTTAATACCAACAGAAGCAGGTGTGTATTTAACGGTAAGCGTGGTAGTCGCCTGCTCGGCCAAAGTAGCAGTTTTTAATGCACTTACAGTAAACTCCGAAGCATTCGGCCCTGATATAACCGCGCTTTTCAATGTAATTGGCGAATCGCCGGTTCCGTCCGGATAGGTAATACCCTGATTTTTTATCGTTACCACAAATGATGAAGATGTACCGGTTTTAATGGGGTCGAAATTAATAGCCGTGTTGGGTAAGGCCGCCAATTCAGAATGATGTAGCGAACCAGAATCCGGTTTAATATTATCAATGTAGTAAACATTGTCCTGGTAATCATAATTGGTGGCAGATGTACCTAAATAATCGCAATCTAAAATATAGGCATCCGGAACAATGTTACCATCAGGCCCATATACCTTTAAAAATCTTATGCCTATAAGGCCGTTGAAATTTTTGGTACGATCAGAATATGATGTACCAACTTTAATTCCAAAAGATCCCGATATCGTGAACGAACCCTGTGCAGACCCTTTTGTTGTATTTGTTAATCGCGGCAAAACAGATTGCCCATCTAAATTACTATGCGTAAACAACGTGGTAAGCGTGTTCGATCCTTTTTTGTAATAGGCAAAAGTTTCTACCGCCGAGCAGCAACCGTGGTAAGCAGCAAGTTGATGAACCGTTATCGGCTTACTTGGATCGGCAATTACAAAATATCCCGCGTTTACTTCGCTCGAATTAGGAACCCTTGTTGTGCCGTCTATATCGCCGTCATCATGCCCATAGCCTGTACTGGTATTAAAACCAAACGCGGTTATTATTTGCTGCGCATAGGGCTCGTTAGTACTCTCCCCTGCCACTTGCCATATCCCACTTAAGACAACCTTTTTTGCGGGCTGATACTATCATTACTCGCTATAGTTAAAGTATCATTAAATACTTTAAGCCTTGTGGCCGCATTTTGGGCTATGAATTGCACAGTAACATCCGCATACGATAAAGGCGCTATACTTATAGGGACAACACTGTTTGTATCTGTATTAACAGATGCTATTTTCCAGGCTGTACTATTTGACAAAGTAAGGTTACTTAACACCAGGTTGCCTGTACCTTTATTGTTTATCCGTAACTTCACTTTATCGTGATTGGCATTATAAGCAGTGGTATCCGGGCTGGTTCTTCTCCATGGCGTTTGAATAAGTGAAAACACCAAACGATCATTGCTTGGAAAAGCATCCGGATTGTTCAATACCATAAATGCACCCGAAGAAGGGACGATACTAAAGTTGTAGGCGTTTGTAATTACCTGGTTATTGTTACCATCCGTAGCTTTTACCTGTATTTTGTAGGCACCGGTAGCTGTTAAGAAAAATGGAACCGTATAATTAACATAGGCACCATTATTTATTGAATATTGCAATGAACTTAAGCCCGACCCACCAGCATCACCCGCTGTGATGTAAACCCTCACCAGGTCATAGTAAACGCCGGTTAACTTTAGCGAACCAACCGTTCTAACACTGGCTGTAGGAGCCGTGTTATCCGTTACGGCACTAAATGGAGCAAACGTCAGATAGTTCATTTTGGTATTGGTACCGCCATTAGCATCGATAGTCAATTTCCCATCGCTTACCTGCACAGTTGCATTTCCTGATTTGTACTTATTTGAAGCAGAAGGCGTGAAGTCGCTTATTGTAGGTAAACCTTCCACATTAATTTGATGGTTGCTGTCGTAATAGCCATCATCGCCCGCGCTTACTGTTACATTATACTTTCCGTTTGGAACAACATATTCCCAGGTACCCGGATTTTGCCCGTTAGTGCTGGCTTGCATCTGAACTACTGAACGCAGTTTTGCATCACTTGTGCCTGTACGCAAGCGCATATTGGCACTTAGATCTATAGGAACCTTTGTTACCGGGTTAACCCACCCGTATTTTCTAGTCGCATCATAAGGCAAGCCATTATCTGCAATGAAACCTGCCGGAGCAGTTGAACCGGCAGGTAAAAAGTCAATATTAGTGGTGGTTGGAACCGCAATGCTACTCACTGCAAAATCGTCAAAAGTATATGTAAGTGCCGTTGATGAATTACGATGGGTTGCAAAAACGCCTGCAAATAGCTCCCCTGTTGTTAAGCCTGTTCCGGCAATATTTAACCCTACAATTGAATAAGCAGCGCCCGTGCTTAAATAATTTACGCCGTCTACAGAGTAAAAACCCTCCGCCGTATTGGTTGTTGAATCTATTATTAGCCTTAAGCTAACAGTTTGAGTGTTTAATCCGCTAATTACTGACGTAATCCGTTGGTCTGGATTAGTGGTACCGGATACTGAACTGGAAACATCGTTAAATTCTTTTCTCAACTCTATTTTATTGCCGCTAATATCCAGTTTGAGATAGGTTTTATCATTTAACCCATACCACAATCCCGCCTGTTGTGATTGGGTACCATTTGCGGGATTTATTATTTTTACGTCTAATTGCAATTTTGATACTGCAACAATTTTAACCCCAAGTACATTCAACTGGTTATTGTTAGTAAGCATATCTATGCCTTTATTGGTAACCAATTGAAGCCTGCCTCCTGTTACCGTTATCTTTGAAGGTACATAGCCCGGAACCGACGGATCAGTAGGTGTACCATCTTCAGATAATCGTGTACCTGAATAACTATTAACCGTAGTAAAGCCTGTTCCTAAACCATTTTTATCAACAATGGAGGAGGCTACGCCGCCGGTGAATGACAAACTATATGGCAAACTCACTGTAATTGCCGAACATGGCAGCGTACTAATAGGTGTGCACCCATCAGCTGGCTGACTCAAAACGCGATCGGTAATACCTTTGACAGAGTCTTTCACCGCTGTTCTATCTGCTCCATAAGCAGAGCCTATCCCGAGGCATAATAAAATTAAAACACTGTAACACCGCTTAAATATTGAGCTGTCAATTAAAATGTACCTGTGTTTTTTCATGAAAAAGGGGATTTAAATTTATTACCGTATCTTATGATAATCATTGACTAAAAAACATTACAAATTGCTTTAATACCATCCACACGCGACAAGATCAACGCTTACCCGACGCATACACAGTGGGTTTAGATTGTTCTATATCTTTTTTATTAGCCTTTAACAGAGTTATTTGTGAAATAGAGTTTGGGTTCTCATTCCAGTTGAACTCGCTGATATATAAATTGCCGGTTATGGTATCTTCTACTAAATCCAACGGATTGGCAAATCCGTTCATCCCTTCAAGGCCATAGTTACTTGCCCCGGTTGCAGTATGAGTTATGTCATAAATGCGATCATCGGTAGATGTCCCTTTGTTATTTTGCTTTAGCATCGATCCCGGCTCTAAAACCATTATATCGCCACCACCGCTAAACCGGCAAACCAATAATTTACCTTTAAGGGCCCCGTTAAAATTGTTGCTCCGGTATTCGATCACGCCATTTGGCGATTTATTAAAACCAAAATCGTATGCAGCACCCCTGTAATTAATATCAGGCTTTGTGTTTGACTGGTAATTAGGATTATCCACCGAACCACGGTTAATTACATATTCGCCTCTTAAAGGATTTGGATGCCCGAAAAAACCAACCGGTTTGTTAGGATTTACCCTGAATAACCAATCATGCTGAACCGGTACACTCCTGGTAGAAGGTATTTCGGCACCGGTGTAATATGTACCATCCGGTCTCCTGGTTCCTTTTACAGATGCTGGTGAATTACCGCCACCACCAGACCCATTTGCCGGGACATATAACTGGCCGTTGGTATGCCAAACCATATCATACGCATTACGTATGCCTGAAGCAAATATTGTAAGCGGTGCGGTTAAGCAATAAGGATTATAAGTACCGTCTGGTAACTTCAAGGCCAGATCAGATGCCTGGTTTATCAGACCCTGATTAGCAGTTGTTTGTACATTAAGCGGCAACTTCACATCTCTTAATTTTTTTAAATCAAGCCTTAAAATTGCGCCGGCCAGCAACGTTTCATCCCTTTGCCATCCCTTGTCATATTCGCCGGCCGAACTATTGCTGCCTACTGATATATACAAAGCGCCATCCGGGCCAAAAGCCATACTATTTACCATATGATCACGCGTTGAGCGTGGCAACCTGGTAACCATAAGCTGTTCATCTTTCAGAGCATTACCACTTAGCCTGGTTATGTTACCATCAAAAACCGGGGCTGCAGTAAGACCCGATGATGAAAAAGAAACCCAAGCTACAAGGTTTGATGACGTTGAACTCGGATCGAATGTTAATCCGATGGCGGTTATTTCACCATATTTTGCGATAAGCGTATTGATGAGTGTCATGTTGGTTAACATTCCGCTTGTATGGTCTACGTCAAATCGCTCTATGCTTCCGTCCATTTTCAAGGCGTAAAACTTCCCGTCGGGGCCAAAAGTTAGCGAGGTGTATTTTTTATTCTGTGTGCCGGGGATAGAAATTTTGGTAAAAGAAGCATTGAGAAGATTGGCAGAATCAACGGGCGCTGAAGCAGTTGAAAAAGCAGTTTCAAAAGGCATAAAAGATGTTCCCGCGTATGACTTTACGCCGCTTGTGATAACAAACTTATAAATGGTGTTGGGTTCAAGCGACTTTGCAGGCGCAAAACTGATAGCATCGCCACCACCCGTACCTTGCACATTTCCAGCCACTTCTATACTTTCACCGTTGCTTATTTTCAGAAGTTTTACGGTTTCGTTGGTTATTGTTGAATTATTAACCCCTCCTTTTACTCCTTTGGCAACAGGTATAAACAGGTTGTTGGCCGCTATAGTGATATTATTATAGGTTGCGCTTGAGCCATTTATTGGTGTAGAGGATATAACATAAGGCCGTTTATGATCCACAACCCGCAAGGCTAAATTTATAACGGCATTACTGTATCCATTGGCCGAAACGTGTACAGAGGCTGTATAAGTGCCTGTAGGCATTGCTCTTGCTGCCGAATAATCAAAAGTTATAACTGAATCTCCCTCTTTAACATTTTTTAATTTGTTTAACCAGCCTACCCCATTGCTTTCCTTGTCATAGCTTGCTGATACTTTGTACTTTATGTTAGTGTTTAATGAATTATGGATATTGACGTTTATCGTATTACTGTCTTTATTATTTTTATCAACCAAAAGGTTTTGGGAACCTGCTGATAAATAAACATATGGTGATATGCTAACGGGATCAACTTCTACATAACAGATCTTGGTATTGGTACCTCCTATCGCATCTATCGTTAACGCGCCGTCACTTACGGTAACAGTTACGGTAGAGGTTTTAAATCTTCCGGGGCTTCGAACGCGTCCCATCGGCGTGAAATTATAAATGGTTTTTACTCCTTCAACATTTATACAATCCTTTTCGGTAGCCCTGCCAACTTCTCCATCTCCAACCGCGACGGTAACTTTGTAAACCCCATTTAGCAGTTTAAGCTCCCAGTAGCTATCTATTTTTTTCCCTTAAAAATTCCATAAAACAGGGTATTAATATCATTAGCCTGCATATGTACAAAGGTTGACAGCAGAACATCTTCTGGTTCATTTCTCGCACGTCCGTTACCGGTTATGTCTACCGGTCGCCCGTTATCAACACGTTTCCAGCCATACATTAACTGCGATCCCTCATACACACCCGGCCTGTTTTCAAACTGGCCGCCAAAATCTTTAAGCCACCCCGGAGGCGGTACGGTTTTTTCATCCTGAAAATTTATCTTAACGGGCTCTATAACGGGGTTCTCGGCTATGCAAAGCAGTGATGAAACAAGTTTTTCATCATGTTTATAAATTGAAGGCTTAATTACTGTTTCATAATTACTGCAAAACAGGAATACGATACAGCCAAACGCTGTTAAATAAATTAAATAAACTCTTAAACTTTTTTCTAAAAACCGCCTCATCTAAAACAATCTTTATAGTTATATAGCTGCCATTTGGCAGCTGTTTTATTAATTGCCACCATCAACTATAATTTTGGCATACTTGTAACCGGATTTGTATACGGCCCTAATGATGTAGAATTTATTACCCCCCGCTGTTCTAACTCGAATTTTGTACTTAAAGACCCTTTTTCATCTACCTGGGCTTTGTTTGTTTTGAGTTTCTTGCCCGTCATATCAAAAACATAAATCGATACAGGCTCATTCGGCTTGAAATGAGATAGCTTAACGTTCGCTATTCCGTTTGTTATGGGGTTAGGATAAGCCTGCAACACACGTTCTGTCGCCACTTGCAGCCACCGATTTAAATTCATCAATACTTTTTTTGATGATAACCGAATCTACATGCGCAGAATTATCTATTTGAACTATTTTAGTGGTATCGTCAATGCTCGTTACTTTTAATAAGGCATTTAAGTTGCCATCGACCTTAGTTTTTGAGTTAACCTTGAAACTTAAAGATCTGTTTTTACTAAGCACAAGTAGTGACCGTTCAGATGGCAGTTGAATATTGCTGATAGCAAAACGCCCGGCATCGCGCCCAGATAGCCGTATATCCTTGATCTTTAATACCCCGTCTCCTTTATTAATCAGTGTTATCTGGTACTCTTTATCATCGTTATCATTAACCGATGAGCGGGACACGGCACTAACCGCCAAAACCGGCATTGGCGGGGCAGGGCTTGAAACCTTTAATAAGGTTATCTGCGAAATAAGATTTGTATTGTTATTCCAGTTAAATTCGTTTACATACAAATTCCCATTTACTGCATCTTCCACTATATCAAGAGGATTTGCAAAGCCCGACATACCTATTAAGCCACTGTTACTTGATCCGGTGGTAACTTTTACTATATCATAGATATGATCATTAGTTCCGGAGTAAGCAGTTTTAGTCATCGCGCCGGGCTCCATCACAATAATATCGCCGCCGCCGCTAAACCTGCATACTAATAATTTCCCTTTTAAAGCGCCGTTAAAAGTGTTGCTTTTATATTCCAAAGCCCCATCCGGCGAGTTGTTTAAACCAAAGCTATATGCGGCCCTGTAATTGGAATCGGGATTAACTGTAGGTGAATAAAGCGGGTTATCGGGATATCCCCTATTGATAACATATTCGCCGCGCAACGGATTGGGATGACCAAAAAAGCCAACAGGCAAATCGGGATTTACCCTGAACAGCCAGTCGTTTTGTACTTTTACACCAACGGTAGCGGCAACTGCCGGCCCGTGATAAAAACTGCCGTCAGGTCTGCGGGTACCTGCAACGGATGCCGGCGAATTACCTCCACCGCCCGAGCCGTTGGTTGGCAAATACAACTGCCCGTTGCTATGCCAAATCATATCAAAAGCGTTGCGCACCCCTGAAGCATAAATAGTTAGCGGCGAAACCGTGCTATAAGGATTATACGTTCCGTCAGACATGGCAGCAGTGTTGCCGGGAGCGGCGTTTATCACCATTTGGTTAGAGGTAGTTTGCACGTTTAGTGGTAAAACAAAACTATTAAGCTTGGTTAAATCCAATCGTAATATAGCCCCTGATAATAATGTTTCATTACGCTGCCAGTCATTATCGTAAGATCCGGCCGAACTGTTACTGCCCTGGCATATATAAAGTGCGTTATCAGGCCCGAATGCTAAGCTGTTTACCATGTGGTCGCGAGTTGACCGAGGTAACTTAGTTATTACCAACTGTTCAAATTGTAAACTATCTCCCCATAATTTAGATATGTTTCCATCATATGATGGGGCCGCAGTCAATCCGCCTGAAGAATGAGAAACCCATACAATTACATTGCTTGAGGTAGACGTAGGAGCAAAGGTTAAGCCAATAGCTGTCCGCTCGCCATATTTGGCAACCAAGGTGCCCATTGTTTTATCCAGCGTAAGGGACCCGTCGGTATGGTTCATTAAATAACGCTCGATCGTACCATCCAGGCGCAGAGCATAAAATTTACCGTCGGGGCCGATAGCTAACGAACTATACTTTTTATTCTGTGTTCCGGCAATGGGTACCTTGGTAAACTGAGCGTTTAAAAGAGCCGACAGAATCTACCTGCGCAGCATCGGTAGTAAACGTCATCTCGTAAGGCACAAAAGGGATGTTTGCGTACGATTTAACTCCCGAAGTTATAACAAACTTATAAATGGCATTAGGATCTAAGGTTGCCGAAGGCGAAATACTGATGGCGTCGCCCCCACCGGTGCCTTGCACAACACCCGGCACTTCAATATATGATGTATCAACAAGTTTAAATAATTTAACAGTATTATTGGTGATGGTGCTGTTATCCACACCGCCATGATACCCGGCAGCCACAGGCACATGTAAATTATTCGCGGCTATACTAACCAAATTTAACGGCACTTTCGTTGCCCCGTTTGCCGGCGATGATGATATCACATAAGGCCTTAAACTATCAACAACATTTATCTGCACAATAAATGTACTGCTCGTAAACTGTGGCGCTTTTGCGGTAATCACGGCTTTGTAATTACCTATTGGTAAGTTTTTTGTGGCAGAATAGTTAAAGAAAACTTCGGGTTGTACCCCCGTTTGCGAGGGGGTAAAAGTAAGCCAGTTGCTACTCGCGCCCGTATAACTTGCGCTAACGGCGTACGATGTTGCCTGGTTATTTGAGCTGCCTAACGGTATCGAGAATGTGCTTACATCTTTTGATCCTGCATTCACAATCAAATTTTGGTTGCCCTTGCCCCAAAACAAATACGAACTCAAAGAATATGGCACTATATTAACATAGTTTATTTTGGTATTTGTACCGCCATCTGCTGTTATAGTTAGTTTTTCGTCATTAACGATTATGCGGCTGGTTACAGCTTTAAAACGCCCTATCGAGCCTTCCTTACCAACCGGCGCAAAGCGATTTATCACATTAACGCCTTCAATATTTAACGAATGAAACTCGGGTGCCGAACCCACATAACCATCACCAACAGATGCTGTTACATCATAAATACCATTAGGAACCTTAATTTCCCAAAACGATTCGACCTTGGTGCCGCTAAACGATCCGCTGATAGTATTGGCCTGCATATGAATTAACGTGGCCAATAGTACGTCTTCGGGGTTATTTCTATTCCGGCCATTACCGGTTATATTTATTGCCGAGCCATCAGATTTTCTGTCGCCAACCAAATTCCAACCCACTCCCCTGTAATGGCGCTGTACGCAGGGCATAGCCCTGGCCGTAATCTCTCATATAATTTACAGGCGGAATCGCTGCCGGGTCTTGAAAATTAACATTTATCGGTTGTGAGAATTGACCGTCAACTACGTTAAGGTTTACCAGTAATGTTGCAAATTTGTAACCAGTGGCGGCGCAGGTAACGACAGCCTGATAACTACCCGCATTTGTATTTGAATCGATTGCGTTGGCATCAAAGGTTAATAAGTTATTTTTGGGTTGTGGTAAATTCAACCAATTTGCATCTGTTTTAGTTAGCGTGTAACCTGCCGGCAAAGCAACGTTTGAAGTAATATTTACTGTTTGCGGATACACCAGCCCCTTTTTGATTATTGATATATTGAGTATGTTTTGAGAAAAGGAAAGCACTTTTGAATTTGAACCTATATCCGTAACTGCAAAGTCGTCGAAACTATATGTTACCGCCCCGCTGGCGTTACGGTGCGTTCCAAAAATGCCTGCGTAATTTGCATGGTTAATTATACCAGTACTATCAATACTGATATACGGCGCTGCATAGCCCGCCCCAGCGCTCAAAAAATTTAACCCATCGGTTGAATAAAAGCCTTCTGCTGTTTTGGCTACAGAATCTATCACTAACCTCAGACTAACTGTTTTGGCACTTAAAGCCGTGATAGCTGGCGTAATACGTTGATCCGGGTTAGCAATACCAGATATTGAACTGGTAACGTCGTTGATTTCTCTTCTTAATTCAATTTTATTATTGCTTACATCCAGTTTAAGATATGTTTTATCATTTAATCCGAACCAAATACCTGCCTGCTGGGCCTGTGCTCCATTCACAGGATTGATAACCTTCACATCTATCTGTAGTTTTTTCACAGGATTAACCTTTACACCCAGCACATTTAGTTGGTTGTTATTAGTTAATATATCAATGCCCTTATTGGTAACCAGCTGTAAACTTCCGCCCATTACAGTTATTTTTGATGCTTCATAACCTGGCATGACTGGGTTTGAGGGGTTACCGTCAGCCGCTAATCTTACACCAGAGTACTTGTTTACCGTTGTAAAACCTGTTCCCTGGCCATTTCTATCAATAATAGTGTTAGGTACTGAGGCATCAAACGATAATTTGAAAGGAAGAGTAACGGTAAGGGCACTACAGGGCAATGTGCTGATACTGCTGCAGGTATCCGGTTTTGTCTTTATCCCGACGCGCAAAACTTTATGATTAATAATACCGGTCGCCGCGTTAAGATGGATAAAGTTTATAAGTAGCAAAAACAATATGGGGAAAAATCTGGTCATATGTTTTATTTTTTACGGTCGATCATTAATACCCATTTGAGTTGTTATTGATAACTACCTTTTACAATAGCATAAGAGATAACTTCACCGCCTCGCAAATCATTTTATTGTATCCTCGATAGCAATTTTACCTATAAAACGACATAAAAAGCTGATATTAAACATCGTTGATGCTGAATTGTATAAATGTGAGAAACTAATAAGCAACAGCGACCCGGGCCAAGAAATGTAGTAAATGCTTTGTTTGTAATAGACTGTAACATATTTCTATTCTGCTTCTCACCATTTCTCATGTTCATACACAAATTTCCCATCTTGCACAATCCCGTATCAGTTTTCGTTTATCTTTAGAAACAATTGTTATGAAGAATTGGTTGAATACACATTTGAAACCAACCGGAAATCGCTTAAAAAGATAAAATCTTTTACAAAAATGGATCAGATTGAAAAGAAATGGCTTGTCTTATACACACGACCGAGGTGGGAAAAAAATCGACCGGGCTTTAAAAGATCATAACTTCAAATCATTCTGCCCCTTGTTACACGTTACCAGAAAATGGGCAGACCGCTTAAAATCTGTGGGAATACCGCTTTTTCCATCTTATATCTTTGTTTTAGCCAATAATTATGATATCGCTAAAATTATGCAGATATCAGGTGTGTTACACGTGGTAAAGCACTGCGGCAATCCGGTGGTTATTACAATTCAGGAAATTGAAAATATAAAATCAACAATACGCACTTATACCGATATTGAGGTTGTTTCATTGAAGCCTTATACATTAGGCGAGCAAATAAAAGTTAAAGATGGTTTGTTATCCCATCACGAGGGCATTGTAACAGCTTACAACGGCAGGTTGGTTATTTTGACGATTGAAAATCTGGGATTTGCATTAACTGTTAAAATCAAGCCGGAGCATCTGTCTCGGGTTGGTGAACCGTTGCAAAACCTCCGTGCATATCAACAAGTTTGATCTGCGTTTTTATTTATATACTTATTTGAGTAATTTGTATAACCTAACCTCCAAATTTCTACCGGCATGGACAAGCATTATGGGCAAATAGTTGAATTAGTCATCAGAAAAAAGGGGTCAGTATAAGCCAACTGGCCAGAATGACAAACATGAACAGAAGATCTGTTTATAATTGGTTCAACCAAAAATATTTAAAGCAGGAAATTATTCATGAAATAGGTATATTAATTTCGCATGATTTTTCCGCAGAGTTTCCTGAATTATTTAGAAAAAGCGATTTTATGCAAACACAGGGTGGTTTTCATAGCGATTATCCGTCCGAAAATGCAAATGCTATCTGGAAGGACAAATACATTGAATTACTTGAGAAATACAATACCCTATTGAGAAGCAGGGTTGAAAGTAATCGACATTCTTAACCGGTCATAATCATACTTCCCTGATTTCAAATTCAATTACCCTTATAGGGTTCTTTTTTTATAGCCATCCAACTAATTAGGCTCTAAAGGCCTGGTGCTTGTGCACCAGGCCCTTTTGGAGGCAGATTCAATTAAATCTCATTAAAAATATAATATTTTAAACTCCAATTAAACCTTGGGGATATAGCACCATGTTTAGCGTTATGGTACCAGAATCTGTGATTGCCATGGAATATTAACCTTTTGATTGACGGTGTTGTGAAAAATTTGCTTCTCTTCCCTGCTATATACATCCATTTTTATGCTTTGGTCCTTATCTGTCGGAGTGATAGAAATTCCGAGTTGGTATTTGGTTTGATACCTGAAGCTATATGTTGCTGTTGTTGAGCTAATAGTATAGACATTCATTTTTCCAACTTCTCCAAACGACACGTTACATTCTCCACTGCAAGTTACAACAAGTTTGCCGTAACCATAATAGCTACCTTTATTTTGTATATCCTCATCTGATAATTTTTTACATCCTGAATTTGCAAAAAACGATACGGCCGCTAAAAATAAACACCCCACTCGTTTAATAAATGTAGTTACATTTAAAGCATTTGCACTCCCTTGGTTTAACATCCCTAGCTTTAATTTTTTGTCTAAAATTTCCATAATCTTGATCTTTTTTTAGTAAAAATAGCACATCAAAACCAACGAAGTGCCTCATACACAAAAGTGTATAACATTATGAGAATAATTGTAAATCCAACCCAGCATATCGTAATTGTATTTATAAATGAAGACCAATAATGAATTTTAGTACTTGCTTCCCGCTTAAAAAACGAGAAACCACCACAAAAAGCGGTCATTTATGAGCATATTATTGTATCAAATTGCGAGGTAGTAAATTGTAGATTTTCATTGTCGCGTTAGTTAAATTTGACTTCCATCGATATTTTAACCTTTTTACGCTACCCTTATGGAGGCATTAGTTACATCATTAGTATTATTAAATATAATTGTGTATGTCTATAACAAACAACACAGGGATATGCCGTAATGTCTGCCAATATTTTTAATTAGCTATCGGGCCACCAATAATGTAAATCTTTTTTGACCATTAATAAACAACAAATTATAGCCAACTATCAATATCTTAAATTTATGGAAAAGCATCACGGGCAAATTGTGGAATATAGAGTAAGAAAAAATGCTTATTGTATTAGTGATTTAGCCAAAGCTTGCAACATAAATCGGAGATCAGTATACAATTGGTTTAATTCGAAACGCCTAAAGGAAGAAATCATTCTCAGGATAGGATTAACAATAAAGCATGATTTCTCGCATGAGTTTCCGGAATTTTTCCATAGGGATGATTTTAAATCTATCTATCAAATGCAGGATGCCCCGGTAATTTATATCAGTAATTTTGCACAAAGCCAAAATGATTTTTGGAAAGAGAAATATTTACGCTTATTACAAGAATTCAATGACCTGATCCTGCAAGATCGTGCTTACCTATAATTTTCTATTGATTTATAGCTAATGCTGTTTTTTTCATTAGCCTAACACGTAACTTTCTACATGCGTAGTACGTATTAAGCTGTTAAAAAAACTGTAGTGAAACGGCTGTTAAATGCTTATAAAAGTCTTAAGATCATTCTAAAATCAGACAGCTATTGTTTAATTTCAACAACTAAAAATACTTACAATTGTGAAGGAGATATATCCGCCCAAAATTTTAGGATTATAATCGATGATGTACTTGACAATTTCAAAGGCCAGGAGGACACATTGAGCCAAGTAAAAGAAATTGTTAAAAACATTAATTTATAGATAGTCGAGGTTTTTACATTTTTTGTCTCCCCGGCAATATAATTATAAAGAGGTTTTACTTAATTTTAACATTCTCTATATAAAGAACTTCATCCTGATAATCATAATTGGTGCCTCTTGCACCTAAATGATCAGCACCTAAAATAAAGGCATTGGAAATAGGTGAGCCGTTTAAGTCGCGGGCTTTCCATATTCTCAATCCAATTTTACTTTGAAAGTTTCTTTTTCTCTCCATGTCGGATTTACCAACTTTTAAAACAAACGGATAATCTGGTTTAAAACAAACTGAATTTACACCCGTATTATAGCCATTAGGAAATAACATTTGCCTGGTACGCGGCATTGACACAAACAAAGGGAACATTTTATTTTTTGCAGGATAATAGTAACAGGTAGAATCAACGGCCTCGACGGAACAACAGCCGTGATAAGCGGCTATCTTAGTTATTCTTACGGATTTGCTCTGGTCGGCAACACTGAAACAGTTCCCTGTAACTTCATCAGAAAAAGGAACAAGCTTATTCCCATTTAAACCGTTATCAAAATTTTTAAAGCCTATTACGGTCCCGAAGCCCAACGTATTAACCACTCTTTGTAAATCTGGTTCCCAATCTCCCTCTACTTTATATTGCCATAAACCATTTAGATGAATATTGCAGTATGGCTCCGTTTTACTGTCGGTTTTTAAAACCAAAATCCCCTTTGTATTGATACAGGTAGCGCCTCTTAATTTCTGATAATTAAAATATCTTGATTGTACGGCCAAAAAATTTTGAGTTTTAAGCAGATATTTCCACCACGGGGCTTTGATGCGCTGTTCGATCTTAGCAGCGGTGAATTCGACTGTTATGTATACCTGGCCTGAAGGCGTGATTACTAAAGGATAAGTGCTTTGTATTTTGTCATCTTTTTTTATTGATTTAATATGCCAAAGTTCATCGTCAGATAGCGCCATACCTCTGATTATCAAATCAGAAGAAGCATTATTGATTAAACAGACAGTTACTTCCTTATGGTCGAAGGTTTTTTTGCGGATATCACTATTGGTAATACCGGATTTATGCACAAATGAAAATGCGAGAACATCATTATCAGGCAAGCCGTCAAGATTTTCAATTATAATTTTGCTACGCTCGTTAATTGGTGTTAAAACCGAAGAAAGCAGAACTTTTGACGTAGTTAAGTCGTGATTAGAATTTAGCGGTGAGAAATCTTTAAAATTGAACTTAAGAAAAACTGCAGTAGCTAAGTTAACTGCACCTAAAAATATCAGCGTGTAAAAAGCAATTTTTTCCTTCCTCGAAAAAATTAACACCATTGCCATAATAACCAAACTTAATACCCCAAGAACAAGCGGAACAAATGCATTTATTAAAGCGCCCAATTCTGTCTTGTTCGACGTCAATAGCAGTGCAAATATCATAGGAAAACGTTATAATTATCAAAAGGAAAGACAATATTATTGGGATTGTAACGCTTTGGTATCGGGGTTTTTCCATGCTTCAAATGAATTGACTTAATTTACATCATTTTAAATAATTGCTGTAAGTTTTCTTTAATAAAAGGCTTTTTTATTTCCAATGTGTGCGTTTTTTATAATCTTTTGATTAAAAATATCCCTGGCATAAATAAAGTAATAACAAATTAATTATCGTTAAATGAAATTCAGCAAATATCCAGTAGCTGAATCGTTTGTATTCATTATTTTTTTAAACTCCCAGTTAAAAAGAGCTATTAACCCATAGTTTATCTTGCGTCAATTTCTTTTTTAAATAATATAAAAAACTGACTTACAGAAGATTATGCCTAAAAAATATCATGTATGGGAAAGTCTTTTTTTGTGAGCATTTTTGTATCATAAAACATTCACCTGATCCGGCAACTGTTAAAACACTAAATTTAATTTTCGTTTTAAGAAAATGAATACAATGAACGGAAAAATCTTACACCATTAGATTTTAAAAACGGTATTTCTTCATTTTCGGTCGGAATTTTGTATTGTAAAATGCAACTTATAATTATGGAGAAACATAACGGGCAAATTACGGAGTACATAGTACGGAAAAACGGTTATAATATCAGTGACTTAGCACGGGCATTGCAGATAAATCGCCGCTCTTGCTACAATTGGTTTCAACAAAAGAATCTTCCTCCGCCAAATATCCGAAAGATAGGCCTTGTTATAAGACACGATTTTTCGAAAGAATTTCCCGAATATTTTGTTCCCGCCGACTTCGCTATTTTAGGACAATCTGATTTATTTATTAATAACAATTGTTGCAATGGTGCGGATAGGATAAATAACTGGCAAAAAAATATCAGACGCTATTAAACGATTTCAATAGCTACCTGCGTTCTATCGAATTTAATGAATTGGCAGATGAGGGGGCAGATAAGCCCCGGGACGAGTTTAAATAAATTACAGGTTTCACAAATCACTTGTTCCCCGAATAATTTGATGTTTTACTTGAGTTGAGGAGCTTATTTAATGTCATAGCCTTCGCGGTTTCTGCAACTGTCTCCGCCAGTACTTTTTTATAATCCTCCCGCAAACCCTTGCCAACAGTAATCCGACATGAAACAATCTTTATTAATCGCATTCATACTTTTATTGGGTCAAATCACATTTGCTCAAAAAAAGTACCAACACTTTATGAAATGATTGGAAAGTTGTCATCGCCCATGATAGCATTTACAGCGCGAAAATCTATCAGGATTCCATCGCCGTTTGTCAAGTTGAAAAGAAAACGAATACGCCACGTTTAACATTCATTTATCTTAATAAGTCCAAGGCTCCTTTAGAACAAAAGTGTATTCATGCATTTCATGCAAATAAAGTCTGGATTAAGGGTATAGTATAGTTTGGGGAACAGAAGAATTCCCATTAATTATCTCGTATGATTTAGATAATTTTAGTTTGACAAAATGATAAATATAAATTAAGACCGGGTCTACGGGCGAACTCGGACAATCGTCTTACCCTTAGCCTGACCGGGCGAGTTATAGACGGCTACCGCATCGTCAAGCGTAACAATGTTACCGGTATTCGTTTTCAAACATCCATCCCGGAATCGTTTCACGATCTCACTTAATTGAGCGCGGTCTGCTTCCACGACGAAATCAATACTCAAGACTCCGTTGGCCTGTTCCTCATTCCAGCCGGTAATGGACACGAACTTTCCGCCGGGACGGATTACACCCAGGGAACGCTTCGCGATATCGCCGCCGAGGGCATCAATAACCAGATCTACCTGGCCAATGTCTTCTAACGTATCATTATCCAGGTCAACGAATTCATTGGAGCCGAAGTTGAACGCCGCTTCACGGTGAGCAGCCCGACCAGTGCCGATGACGTACGCACCGGCCTCACGTGCGAGTTGGACAGTCATCGATCCAACGATACCAGCCGCTCCATGCGCCAGGACTCTTTGCCCTGCCTGAAGTTGGCCGTGATCAAAAAGCGCTTGCCATGCAGTTAAGCCAGACATCACGAGCGCATTGCCATCATTGAACTCAACATCGTCTGGTAATGGTGCAAGGTTGCGCGCTTCAATGGCCACGTATTCTGCCAACGAACCATTGCGATACCAATCCTGAAGGCCGAAAACCCGTTGTCCTACTGACAATCCCGTTGTGCCATAGCCAAGCGCTGTTACCACCCCTGCCAGTTCGTGTCCCGGGATCGAAGGCGTCCGGTCACGACCAGTACGATCGGTCCAGGTCGACGGCCATGACAGCTCGTCCCCGGTAATACTGGCCGCGTAAACCTGAACGATGACCTCGTTGATGGCCGGCTGCGGCTCTGGCAACTCCACCAGTTTCATTCCGGCTAATCCAGCATCCTGATCTGTTACAACAATTGCTTTCATAATACACCTCCTTTTTATTGATCAGCAACCACTTAAAAGAAGTGATGTTGCTGATCATTGGTTTTTATTTTTTTATTTTTTAGCGTTAATCCATATTATAATCCAGACATTCCCGGAGATTACTTTGCTATAGTGAGATCGAGCCGGCAGGCAATACCGGCGGAAAATCCTTTTCAGGATCAGACACGTTATTGATAAAATCTCGTCAGGGAGTACATGGCTACCAGGCCAACGATCTCCATAATATTTGCATC
The DNA here is from genome assembly GCF_050859465.1 of Mucilaginibacter sp. P25. Classification (NCBI taxonomy): domain Bacteria; kingdom Pseudomonadati; phylum Bacteroidota; class Sphingobacteriia; order Sphingobacteriales; family Sphingobacteriaceae; genus Mucilaginibacter; species Mucilaginibacter sp. P25. The sequence goes on from NZ_CP193937.1 coordinate 6,352,099, forward strand.
TGTGTGGCCTGCGTCCCGTACTACGCCTAAATCGGCGTCGCTAACTTTGCCACGGGTCTCGATCACTTTTTTCGCAAACTGAACGGCGACGTCACGTTTCGGTTTATAATTCTAAATCAGCAAATAAGTGCAGATCAGACAGGAAATAGTTCGAGATTTATACAATAAGGATTACTTTTTCAGGCAAGTTGTCAATTTTATTGGCAACTTTTTTTAGCAACTTGTCTTTTAAATTATCGATAATAAACCTGAGTTTCAGCACGGCTTACCTCGGTCGGCGTAACCGATTTCAAGAATCAATAAGTCAAAAGAAGATATAAGCCTGAGCCAGATCAAATCCCTTTCGGTTCTGGCCTTCAAGAATGCCTCCCCTAATTGGGTTCGAACCAATAGATAATTGGATTAGCGATTCATTAATGAATAACGCTTAAATGGCCTAATATATTCATCAAGTTACATCACTTGCGTATTCTAAAATCTGCAAAGATTTTAAAAAGCTCTTTTGATTATGAAATCAGCAAAATTATAACCCCTGATTTAAAAACCTATAAGAGTGTTCGATAATCGAGCATTTTGAGTAGACAAAAATGTCAACATAAATTGATTTCAAATAAAAACGAAGAAAAGGAACCCTGTTTTTATGTTCCCCATAGAGCTATACAGCGCTAAAACTATTTGATTTTCAATTCATTAAAAATAAAAGCAGCGACATTAACTGTTCGATAGGACTCCCTCCGCCTCCACTTTTTTTAGAATTTATATAATAATACTTTATAAGTAACTTAAGACCAGGTCAGGTTCTTGAATAAAAGCATCCCATTCAAATTCACATAAAAGCATTTAATTAACCTGTTTGAATTAAATAATAACAGAGCTTGCTTAATGACGCAATTTTTTGTCATTGCACCCGGAACCTATCAGTTGTTAGGCATTACATAACTAACTTCGGCAGACTTATTCATCATTTGATGGATCGCCCTCTTGGGGCTATTGCTTCTGGCTTCCTACCTGTGGGGCGCTGTGCACCTGCAGCATGGGCAAAATATACTTTTCCCCGCAGCGATTAAAGCCCTGATATGTCCCTGCGCTTTTTTGGAGATCTCTCTGGATGTGTCCCGGATTACCTGAAAAAATACAGAGATCAGCCTACAAAGAACAGTAATTAGGCTACAAAGCAAAAGGCTTGTTCCCTGAACTTTGCTTTCATCAAATAAAATATAGTATGACACAGCAAACGAATAAAATATGGTTCATCACTGGCGCTTCGCGCGGTCTGGGACGTATATGGACAGAAGCGGCATTAGAGCGCGGAGATCTGGTGGCCGCTACGGCCCGCGAACTGAGCAGCATCGCTGCATTAAAAGAACAATATGGTGATCGGGTATTGATACTGGAACTCGACGTGACTAACCCTGCTCAGGTTAAAGAAGTCGTAAATAAAGCTCATGAGCATTTTGGCCGGTTGGACATCGTGTTGAATAACGCGGGCTACCCCCTGATCGGGACGATCGAGGACGGCAGTGCCGGCGATATCCGCGCCCTGTACGAAACCAACGTGATAGGCCCTGTAAGTGTGATCCAGGCGGCTTTGCCGCTGCTGCGTGGGCAGGGTTACGGACATATCCTGGGTACTTCCAGTAACCTGGGCCATCTGGCCATGCCGATCCTGGGCTATTACTGTTCGTCCAAATGGGCGTTTGAAGCTATCCATGAAAGCCTGGCCCTGGAAGTGGCGCAGTTCGGTATCAAAGTCACCATCATTGAACCTGGCGCATATGCAACCGAATTTGGTAGCGATCAGATCCCGACGGTTTTCGAAGGAAATCCGGTGTACCACGATTTTAAAGCGAAATTCATGGAGGGAATAAAAGGCATGGAGAGAGGCAACCCGGCCGCCACCCCGCAGGCTCTGTTCAAAGTGGTGGACTCTGAAAATCCGCCGCTACGTTTTAACCTTGGTAGCCATAACCTAACCGGCCTGAAAACTGCCTACGCGGAGCGCATTGCCACCTGGGAAGCCTGGGATGAAGTTTCGCGCTCTGCGCAATGAAATTACAAAATACGGACACCAGCCACTGCAAATTACGGCTTGGTGTCCTTAACTTAGCTATGATGAAAAAGGATGAGAACCCGCCATTGAAACTTGAGTCGCTGACCGAGGCGCACCGGATGTTCGGCTTACCGCAGCCTAAACACCCGCTGATCAGCCTGATTAACGGTGCACACACGGTATTGGAAGGCAAATTACCCACCCGGCATGTGCTGGCCTATTACAAGATCGCCTACAAGCCCAGGTTGGGCGGTAAGTTGAAATATGGCCAGGGCTATTATGATTTTGATAACGGCGGTTTGTTATTCGCCGCACCGGGGCAGATCATCGGCGGTAACGACCTGGAGGGGACGGTGTGCTCAGAGTACACTCTCATCATCCACCCGGATTTCTTTTTGGGGTACCCACTGGCTAAAAAGATCAAGCAATATGGCTTCTTTTCCTACAGCACCAACGAAACACTGCATCTCTCGGAAGAAGAAAAAACACGGTCCTGGCTATCTTTAGCTTTATGGAAAAGGAACTCGAAGGCCGGATCGACGACTTCAGCCAGGAGGTGATGATCTCCCAGATTGAACTGCTGCTCAGTTATGCCAACCGTTTTTATAAGCGGCAGTTCCTGACGCGCAAAGCGGCCAACACCGACATCCTGCAACGGTTGGAGGAAACACTGGATACGTATTTCAATGATGAACTGACGTTGAGCCACGGAATCCCTACCGTTGCCTACCTGGCCGAAAAACTGAACCTTTCGCCTAACTACCTGAGTGACATGCTGCGATCACTGACCGGGCAAAGCGCCCAACAGCACATTCATGATCATCTCATTGAAAAAGCGAAGGAAAAATTATCTACCACAAGCCTGTCGGTCAACCAGTTGGCTTATGCTTTAGGTTTTGAGCATTCACAGTCGTTCAGTAAGCTATTTAAGACCAGGACGAATCTTTCGCCGCTGGAATTCAGGAAATCTTTTAATTAGCAACTTGCCTGTTATCCGCTGTCATTTTAATAATTACACATTTGGCAGATAATAGTTGCCCCCTTTTTACAGCTACCAGAATTGCCAGTTGTTCTGCAACTTGAACTAACGAGACTGCAGTAGCCAGAAACTTCAGATTTGCACAGAAACGCCCTTTTTCAAATTACCTGCTCCCAAATATTCTTTGCCATCCTTAAGGACGACAACTTTTAAATTGGCAACCTCCTTATTAATGGGATAACTGCCCTCCTGGGTAACCACACGCAGCGTAATTTCGTGGCCGCTTTTTGCTGCCTTGAATTTGATTTTGCTGTACTGCTTTTTCTTAAATCCCAACCTTCGTCCTTATCCCAGTAAAGTTCGCCCGTAGCGTTGTCTTTTGCATCTGGATTAATATATAGCGTTAAAGTCTTCAACGATTTCTCGCCTGTATTTTGATAACTGGAGAAACTGTTTTGATTGGCCCCGTCTTCACCAATTTTATTTAAAGTTTTGACTGATAAATAAAGGCGGTCAAAATCAAATTGGCCTGCAGGGGTCAATCTGTTATGGTTTATCCAGCCATTTGATAAGTCAAAATATCTTGGCACATGATATGAGATCGCACGCGATATTATTGTTCGGAAATTAACATCTTATGTCGGATTAATTATCTGACTTTAACATGCATTTACTGTAATTAATTAAACTTAGTTGTATTATGCTCGAACCAATTTTTAAACGAAAATAAAATTCATTCTTTTGTTACTTTTTAAACTCTCATAACTTACATTTATTTGTATTTACAGGTGTTAGGACCAAGATTATGTCAAAGAGAAATGATGCTTCTTTACAAAAAATTACCGCTGCTGGTGGGAGTTACGTAGAAAAAACCAAGGGCCAGGTAAAAACCAAGAAACACGACTTGCAATACCGTGTGCTGTTTGACAAAAGCCCGTTACCAATGCTCATATATGAGTTATCTAGTTATAGAATACTTGATGTAAATGAGATGGCTGTCTTACATTACGGATATAGCAAGGCCGAATTTTTAAACATGACTATACATGATTACAGGCCTCAAAAAGATGTTGAAGAGGTTAATAAGATACTTAATGGCCTTATTGATAAAAATCGGGCATACCAATTTGGGGTATATGAGCATTTAAAAAAAACAACACGACTATTAACGTTGAAGTTTCGGGTTACGCCATCACTTATGACGACAAAGAATGCATGATGGTTGTATTTAACGATATTACCGAAAAGGAAATTAGCTTGAAGAAGATAAAAGATAACGAACAAAAGCTATTGGATAGCCAACAGCAGTTATCGCTTATATATAACAATGTTAAAGATGTAATTTTTGTGATTAGCATTGAAGCGGACGGGAAGTTTAAATTCCTATCTGTAAACCAAGCCTTTACCGACATAACAGGAATTCAGGAAAGTGATGTTATAGGAAAATACATTGACTATATAATTCCCGAACCATCTTTAACCCTGGCGGTGTCTAAGTATAAACAGGCGATAAGTAGTAAAGAAAAAATTACCTGGACAGAAACAACACCATACCCTACAGGCACAAAAATAGGGGAAGTAACAGTTACACCAATTTTTGACCAATACAATAATTGTGTGCAACTGGTAGGGTCGGTACACGATATTACCGAATTGAAAAAAGAAGAACGACAGCTGAGATTGTTGGAATCTGTGATTACTAATACCAACGATTCGGTAATTATAATGGAGGCTGAGCCATTTGATGAGCAGGGACCACGTATCATATATGTTAATAATGCATTTACTAAAATGACGGGATATACTGCTGCCGAGGTTCTGGGTAAATCGCCAAGAATTCTGCAGGGGCCGAGCAGTGATTGGGCCGAGTTGGCACGACTTAATGAGGCAATCCGTAATTGGCTATCCTGTGAGATCACAATTATCAATTATAAAAAGAGTGGCGAGCAATTTTGGATAAACACTTCTATTACGCCCATAGCAAATGAAAAGGGTAGGTTTACTCATTGGATTGCGATTGAGCGGGATGTTACAGAGCAAAAATTAGCAGAGCAAAAATTAAACAGTTCTTACAAGGAAAGAAATGAAATACTGGAAAGTATTGGCGATGGCTTTTTTGCGATGGACAAAAATTGGGTAGTAAACTATTGGAATAAAAGGGCCGAAATTATTCTGGAAAAGCCTCGCGAAGAAGTTATTGGACGAGACCTGAGAGATATTTATCCCGATATACCAGGACGCGCTACTTACGAGCACTACAAAAAAGCGTTTAAAGAAAAAACTGTACAATCGTTTGAAACATTAAGCCCTGCCGTGAATAGGTGGTTTGACGTAATGGTTTACCCATCCGAAAACGGATTGTCGGTGTATTTTAAGGACATTACCGAAAGGTTGCTTCATTCCAAAGCTATAGAGCAACAAAATGAAAAATTAAGGACAGTTGCCTGGATGCAATCCCACTTAACCCGGCCTCATGTTGCAAATTTATTGGGCTTAATGAATGTTTTGAAAAACGAGGAATTAACAGAGGCTGAAAAGGGGGAGGTATTAAATCATTTGTTAACTGCAGTTAATAAGTTAGATGCAATAATATTAGAAATCGTTGAAAATGCTGAGGAAATAAAATACAAATAACAATTCTGAAATGAAAGTCTGCAAAGGTGAATAACTTTAAACGGCAAAAATTTTATATAATCGTTTTGATAATCAGCAGTTTTACCGCTAACAAGTTCATCTACAGGTCACCGGAACAAAGCGATTAATGGTTTATTTTGATCGGGCTAAAATTATAAAAAACTTGTAAATAATTGACTTGCAGAAATTTCTCTCTAATTCAAAAATACTTAGCGGTGGGATTGAGTCGTTCTTGGCGGTGCCGGTGATATAAATATAGGCGCCTTGCCGGACAAATAATTTGATAATAGCTAAAGCCATCTCTCTGTTGCGCCGGTTGTTTGTGCAGTTTTTTTGCTTTCGCCAGTTTTTCCAATGGGGCAAATTCATTTTTGCTCAATTAGCGAGGCGGAGAGCGTAGCATTTAAAATAGTTCAAACACGCCTAACCTTTTATACGTTTAACAGCCGGGCTCCGGTAGAGGATCTTAAAGCGACGATCCAGTAATGTTACGCCGAGGTCACTCCTGTCAAAAATTTTCGAAAAGGCAGCTTCCAGTATCTGATTTTACTTATCGATGAAGTGGCCGTACATGGCCGGGTTTTTAATCAGGTAATGAAAAGCAATGATATGTCATTATCCGACAAACAATATCAGAAAAAATAAAAACAACCCGGGGGCCTGAATCTCACATAAACAACTTTTTAAAATAAATGGCGTATAGAAGTGTATTCTTGCGCTCCAAGTACCTGTTCATCATGCAAAACCCTAAATTAAACTACTTCTTTGTTCGGTACTGCCGACGTATTCCTCACTTGTGGAACTCATTAATTGGCGATTCCTCAAATTTCTCGCTTGAATCACGTATATTTCATTCAATCAGCCTAAGCCTGATGGTTTTGGCCGCCTGTTATATTCCATACAATCTTGTCGCGGGTCTGAAAGTAGCAGCTGTATCATGCCTGTTGATTGGCACCGTTTTCCTACATCAATTCTATTTCTCCAGATTCAGGAGCAAACCGCATAGTAATGTCATATTCGGAATAACCGGACTTTTCATATTTTCAGTAAACTATTTTTCCAACGCCGGCATCAGCGGTTCCACAGACCTCATCTGGCCGTCTTACTTGTTACTCGTGTTTGCCATCTCGCCATACCGGCAGCACCTTGCCTGGCTTTCAACATATGTCATCGTTTTTATATTGATCCACTTGGCCGAATACCTCGATCCTTCCCTGGTGAGCCATCCTTTCGTGCAGGGCGAGGGCCAGGTCCTTGACCGGATCACGGCGTTTCCCATTCCTGTGCTGGCGATTTATATCATAATCAAATTTATCAGGAAAAATTATGATAAAGAAAGAAGCGAGGTATCGGAAAAAACGAAGTCCATCGAATTAAGAAACGAGCAAATGCTGCAACACAAAGAACAGCTTGAAAAAAGCAACGCAGAAAAGAGCAAACTTATGTCGATCATTTCACATGACCTACGAGCGCCCCTGATCAATATCCAAAATTATCTGGAACTATTAAGCGAGGATCAATTGGACAGCCAGGATAGGGAAATGCTGGAAAACAGTTTGAAAAACGCCACCCGCGATACGATCAACATGTTGTCTAACCTGTTAAACTGGTCAAGGACACAAATGACAGGCCCCGTTGTTCACCTCACCGCGCTTAACTTGCTGGGTACCCTCCTGCCAACACTGGAAATGGAACGTTCATTGGCTGCAGTAAAAAAGATAGATCTTAGATGGGACATTGCATCCGGGCTTACCGCGACCGGCGACAAAGACATGCTTGAGCTGGTGATCCGCAACCTGATCAGCAATGCGATCAAATTTACCCGACCGAACGGTCTCATTTTAATCCGTGGAAGCATATCCGGTGCTGATTGTAAGCTAGAAGTAAACGACAATGGAGTTGGTATACCATCGGACAAGAGAGCAGGTCTTTTCTCTCCGGTTACCGAACCCGCTTACGGTACAGAAAACGAACGGGGTATTGGCCTCGGCTTGGTGCTTTGTAAAGATTTCATGGAACGCCAGGGCGGCAGGCTTAATTATGAAAGCACTGTCGGAACAGGTTCCAGTTTTTTTATTTTTCTCCCCCTGTCTGAACAGGTGCCCAACCTGCCGGACCGTGCCAGGTAATAATGAGCCATAATATGGGCGTAAAAAAGGCCCATTTACGTATGTAAATGAGCCCTATAAAAGCGGGTAAGCAATGGGGCTCGAACCCACGACCCCCAGAACCACAATCTGGTGCTCTAACCAACTGAGCTATGCCTACCGTTTTGTTTTTCGAGTGTGCAAAAATAGAAATCTCCCGGTTAATTGCAAACTCTTTTTTAAAATTACATTAAGCTTACCCGTTTAATTTAGAATGATTATGCTTAATAAGTATTTTTGTAACTATGGCTGAGCAATTGATAGAACTAAATGTGACCGGCATGCATTGTAATAATTGCGCAATGTCCGTCCATAAATTCCTCGAAAAAAAGGTTTACACAATATCCTGGTTGATTTTGCCGGCGAAGAGGTAAAATTTTCAACCAACGATGAAACCCGGCTGCCTGAAATAAAAAAAGGGATAGAAAGTTTAGGTTTTAAAGTTGTCGAGGATCTCAGCACCCATTCGGTACCGTTTTACGAACGGGTAGAAAACAAATTTATCTTCTGCGCCATCTTTACCGCACCACTTTTGCTGCACATGATATTACCCTGGCATTTTCTGCATCAGCCCATAATTCAATTGTTGTTATGCCTTCCGGTTTTTATAGTTGGATGTTTACACTTTGGCAAAAGCGCCATTAGTTCAATAAAGGGAGGTGTCCCTAATATGGATGTGCTCATTTTTGTGGGCTCAACATCGGCATTTATATATAGCCTTATCGGCACAATACAAAACCTCGGCCCTCAATACCAGTTTTACGAAACTTGCGCCACCATTATTACCCTGGTGTTGTTAGGTAATGTGTTCGAAAAACGTTCGGTGAGTCAAACTACCTCGGCTGTAAAAGACCTCATCAAATTTCAGGAAGTGAATGCCAATCGCATCATAAATGGAAGCGTTGAAATAATCAATGCCAAAGAGGCGCGCCCTGGTGATACATTACTGGTTAATGAAGGCGATAAAATACCTGTTGACGGCGAGATCCTTTCAGGCCAGGGTTCGGTTAATGAGGCCATGCTCACAGGCGAAAGTATCCCGGTTGAAAAACAAAAATACGATAAGGTTATTGGCGGTACTATATTGCTTAATGGCAATTTCCATATGCTGGCAACCCGTGTTGGCTCAAATACCATTCTTGCGCAGATCATCGACTTGATGAAGAAAGCCCAGGCGGCTAAACCACCTGTTCAAAAACTCGGTGATAAGGTTGCGGCTGTATTTGTCCCTGCGGTAATACTGATAGCATTGACCACCTTTATGCTCACTTACTTTGTTGGCGGTTCGGGTTTACAACATGCTATCATGAATGCTATTGCTGTGCTGGTTATATCTTGTCCATGTGCCATGGGTTTAGCCACGCCCACTGCTGTTATGGTTGGTTTAGGCCGGGCGGCTAAGAACGGCATCCTGGTAAAAGGCGGAGATACGATTGAAGCCGTTACTAATACCAGATATGTAGTTTTTGATAAAACAGGCACACTTACAACCGGCAAGTTTACCGTTAATGAGATCAGGATTGAGAATGGTGCGGATATAGAACACATCAGGGGCATGATCACTGCCATTGAGGAGCGATGTAATCATCCGATAGCCAAATCGCTTGTAAACGGTTTAAAAGAATTACCACAGCAAAAGCTCATTTTAAAATCGGTTAAAGAAGAAAAAGGCTTGGGTATGCGTGCAGAAGATATCCACGGCAATAATTACTTTTTGGGTACAGCGAAAACCAACCACCAAGCCAATTTCAACATTGTGCTGTATAAAAACCAGGTACTGATGGCGCAAATTGCTGTCGATGATCAGGTAAAACCTGAAGCCGCCACGCTTATAACTCAACTTAAACAAATGGGTATTATCCCGGTACTGTTGAGCGGTGATAAAAAAGACCGTTGTCTTAGCGTAGCTCATCAATTAGGTATCACAGAGGTTCATGGCGAAAAACTTCCCGAAGAAAAACTGAAAGTGATTGACATTTATAAACAAAAAGGTAAAACCATTATGATAGGTGACGGCATTAACGATGCTCCTGCCCTAACCCATGCCGATGTTGGCATATCAATGAATGATGCCAGTCAGGTGGCAATTCAGTCGGCCAATGTAGTATTATTAAATACCGACCTGCATTCGGTGATCAAGTTTTTACAGATCAGCAGGCATACGCTGCTTACCATAAAACAAAACCTTTTTTGGGCCTTTGCCTATAATATCATAGCTATCCCTGTGGCAGCAATGGGTTTCCTTAATCCTATGGTTGGCGCACTCACCATGGCGTTTTCGGACGTGGTAGTGATTGGGAACTCATTGAGACTGAAGATTAAGAAAGTCGATAGACCATAGTCTATAGCCCATAGTTTCTATTTGCTTTAGATCAATGCAACGTATGATTTAAAGTTTCTTACTTTTGCCATGGACTATCAACTATCGTCCATGGACTTAAGATATGATCGAGATTTTTACAGACGGAGCTTCAAGCGGAAATCCGGGACCGGGTGGATATGGTGTGATCTTGCGTTCGGGACAGCATTATAAAGAGCTATCCGAAGGTTTCCGGAAAACTACCAATAACCGGATGGAGCTACTTGCTGTGATCAAAGGCCTGGAAGCGCTGAAAGCGCCCAATCAAAATGTAATGATCTTTTCCGACTCCAAATATGTTATTGACGCTATCGAAAAACGCTGGGTTAATGGTTGGGTAGCAAAAGGGTTCGCAGGCAAAAAAACAAAGATCTGTGGATGCGCTATTTGGAGATCAGCAAGCTTCATAAAATTAAATTCACCTGGGTGCGTGGGCATAACGGGCACCCCGAAAATGAGCGTTGCGACCAATTGGCAGTAGCTGCTGGTAAACGCCCTCCCCTGCTCATTGATTCGGTTTTTGAGGCGGAGAATGCAAGGGCGGGGATGGTTTAGCTTTGCGGGAGACGCAATTATGCGTCTCTACATCAAAACTTTCACCCCGCCAATTCAATTATCTGCAGATCCTGGATCTTGTCACCATCAATATTAAATCTCAACAACGTACGCACCTTATGCCAGCCCTGCTTACCGGCAGCGCCGGGGTTCATGTGCAGGCAGTTGATCTTTTTATCAAACATCACTTTTAATATGTGCGAATGGCCGGTAATAAATAATTGAGGCGGATTGCTGTAAATCTCAGCCTTGATATTTTGGCTGTACCTGCCGGGATAGCCCCCGATATGGGTCATCCATACATCTACTTCTTCGCATTTAAAGCGTAAATGTTCGGGGTAAACTATACGTACGTCTTTATCATCTATATTGCCGTATACGCCTTTTAAACGTTTAAAAGCAGCAAGTTTATCAGCCAGTTCAATGGTACCAAAATCGCCGGCATGCCAAATCTCGTCGCAGTTTTCAAAATGTTTAAAAACGGCATCGTCAAGGTAGCTGTGGGTATCGGAAATGAGGCCTATGCGGGTCATGGGGCAAAGTTAGGATTTAATTAGTCAAGAGTTAAGAGCCAAGAATTAAGATTCGAGGCGGGCTAAAATATCGTCAGGAAATTCTTTAGCACTCCCCGGTACGTTTCCGTATATACATTTGGTTCGCTGTAGATTACAAATTTACCGGTTATCATATGCGTGTTGTTTTTTCCGAAAGCAAGAATTTCCCGGTGCGCTGTATCATCCTTAAAGGAGTGAATGCTAATTGTTTTTTGCAGATAAAGACCGCTTTGTAAGGCGAGATTTTTCACCAGTGCCGAAGTATCTACAGGCAGTATCAGCCAGCAAATGCCCTGCTCTGTAAGCTGCGTTGCGACTACCGATATCAACTTTTCAAAAAAGCCATCAGCAGCATGTTTGGCTAAATTTGTTTTAACTCCCGGCGATTGCAGGGAGTTGATGTAAAACGGAGGATTAGATACAATAAGGTCATATCTTTTTTCAGGATAATCTTCAAAAAACTGTTCAAACCCATTTGCGTAAAGCGTTAACCTGTTTTTAAATGGCGAATTGCCGAAATTGCTTTTGGCCGTAGCTGCTGCTTGTTCGTCAATTTCAACTGCGTCTATTTTGGCATCCGTGAAACGTTGTGCGAGCATCAGGGCTATTACACCTGTTCCGGTGCCAATATCAAGTATGTTTAACGGATGACCATCACCTGCGATTGCACCCAGCAATACCCCATCGGTATTAATTTTCATGGCACAGCCGGCTTGATCAACGCTGAATTGTTTGAAACGGAACATGAGGGCGAAGTTATTGTTTTATTCTGTTGGTTGGGTTTTAAAGATATTTCTACTATATAACTTACATCGTCGCCCTCTTGGCCGGGCGGGGCCAGTTACTTTACCTTAGATGCAAAGTAACCAAACATCAAGGCAAAAAAATGCTTCCCCCACAGGCCATACTCCCTGGCCCGCTTTTTTGCCGGGCCTTTACCCGCTTTTGGTTTGGGAATCGTAAGGTTATTTTTTTCTCCTAAGGAAGCAGTTGACTTACTGCTTGTATATCGATTTCTCGCTTCTCTTTCCCACCTCTTTCTTGTCTCTTGCATCTTGATCTCCTGAATCTTTTCCCCTCCCCGTCAGCAGGTAAGCTTCGGGTGAAAGCGGGCAGAACAATGGTGGCCTGTGCGGTTGCAGGGGCATAGCAAGTTTTTGCAGAAGCATTGGGCAAGCGCGGGCAGGGCAAAATAATTGCAGCCCGTGGTTCTGCCCGTTTTGCAGGGCAAAGACCAAGCAAAGGCATGTGTGGGTGGCCAGTGCGGCAAAGAAGCCTATCTGCTGACTTGATTTTTTGGTTCTTTTGTATCAAGACAAAAGAACAAAGCCAACCCGCGGCAATTGAGCGGGCCGATGATAGTTAATAACAACAAAAGTTATTTTTAAAAACGAAGTAGACACTTCCCGTGGGATGCCGAAATAAATTCGGCACGACTTTCTATCTTAGAATATAGTTAGACGTCCTTTATCGCTCATACAACTCCAGCGGCAAACCATCCGGATCGGCAAAAAACGTAAAGCGTTTGTCGGTGGTTTCATCTATGCGGATAGGTTCAATATCCACACCAAAAGAAGAGATATGTGCTACCGCTTCATCCAAATCATCAACCTCAAAAGCTAAATGACGTAAACCTGCCGCTTCAGGACGCGAAGAACGTGCAGGCGGATTGGGAAAAGAAAAAGCTCGATCTGATAGAGGTCACCCACTTCCAGATCAAGCTTGTATGATTGTCGTTGTTCGCGATAAACCTCACGAACTATTTTTAAACCAAGCACCTCAGTATAAAACCGTTTGGATTTTGCATAATCCGAACAAATGATAGCTATATGATGTACCCGGTTAAGTTTTAACATTATTCGCCTAAAATACCGTGAAGGATATTGGCGTGAACCATTTTCAGGTCGGTAACATGGCCAAAGGCTTCTTCATCAACAGTTAAAGCACCGTTGGTTACAGTCCCCAGCAGGGTAAACTCAACCTCGCTGGTAGCCATTACCTCAACAAAACGTTCCTCCTCTTCCGGTGCAACGCTTACCACTACCCTGCCTTGTGCCTCGCCAAACAGAAAGGCATCTTTACGGATGCTGTCATCAGTAGCTATATCAAAACCAAGTCCGTTAGGCATTGCCGACTCTAACAGCGCAATATATAAACCACCGTCAGCAACGTCATGAGCCGATTCAACCACTTTGTGTTTGATCAGTTCCTTAACGGTTTGCTGCATATCGTATTCTTTATCGATATCGAAATGCGGCGCAGGTGCTTTAGTTATTTTATGCCATGAAGCCAGGTATTGCGACGAAGCAATATCATTAACAGATTCGCCAATCAGATAGATCAAATCGCCAGGCTGTTTAAAGTCGGCAGTCATGATGTTTTCAACGTTGTCCATTACACCAAGCATACCAATAGTTGGTGTAGGGAATACCGAACCACCGTCAGCAGACTGATTATAGAAACTCACGTTACCACCGGTAACCGGGGTTTCAAATTTGCGGCAGGCATCACCCATACCTTTAATAGCGCTTACAAACTGCCAGTAAACTTCAGGAATGTAAGGGTTACCAAAGTTTAAGCAGTTGGTAATAGCAACCGGCTCGCCACCGGCACAGGTAATGTTACGTGCAGCTTCGGCAACGGCAATGGCAGTACCTTTATATGGGTCGGCGTACACGTAGCGTGAGTTACAGTCGGTAGTTAATACGATAGCTTTATCGGTATCTTTAACGGCAACAACGGCAGCATCGCATGAACGGTTGGCGGTCATAGTTTGTACACCTACCATGCTATCGTACTGGTCGGTTACCCAACGTTTTGAAGCAATATTAGGATGGCCAACCAAATGCTCTGCAACCTCAACCAGGTTTGCAGGCTCGGCAACGTCGTCTATATTGAATTTCTGGTTTTCGGCAAAGTATGCAGGCTCGCGGTATTCGCGCTGGTAAACCGGGGCACCGCCGCCTAATACAAGGTCATCGGCAGGCACATCGGCAACTTTTTCGCCGTGCATAAAGTACTCCAAACGTTTGGTATCAGTAACTTCACCAATAATGGCGCAGTTAAGGTCCCATTTGTCAAAAATGTCTTCAACTTCTTTTTCGCGACCTTTGTGAACCACGATCAGCATGCGCTCCTGTGATTCAGAAAGCAGGATTTCGTAAGGTTTCATATGATCCTGGCGGGTTGGCACTTTGTCCAGGTCGATACGCATACCGTGCTCGCCTTTGGCGCTCATTTCTGAGTTTGAGCAGATGATACCGGCAGCGCCCATATCCTGCATACCAACAACTGCACCGGTTTTAATAACCTCAAGGGTAGCTTCCAGTAACAATTTCTCCTGGAAAGGGTCGCCTACCTGTACGGCAGGAAGGTCGTTCACCGAATCTTCGGTAATATCTTTAGAAGCAAAGGCGGCACCGTGGATCCCGTCTTTACCTGTAGCCGAACCAACTATATAAACCGGGTTACCTACACCATATGATGTAGCAGAAACGGTTTCGCCGGCCTTAACAATACCGGCCGACATAGCGTTAACCAGCGGGTTAACATTATAGCAATCGTCAAAAAATAATTCGCCGCCCACAGTTGGGATGCCGAAAGCGTTACCATAGTGGCTGATCCCTTTAACCACACCTTTAACTAACCATTTGGTTTTGTCGAGGCTTAAGTCGCCAAACCGTAATGAGTTAAGCTGTGCGATTGGCCTTGCGCCCATGGTGAAAATATCGCGGTTAATACCGCCCACGCCTGTCGCGGCGCCCTGGTACGGTTCAAGGGCCGAAGGGTGATTGTGCGATTCGATTTTGAAGGCGCAGCCTATGCCATCGCCAAGGTCAACCAGACCGGCATTTTCTTCACCTGCCTTAGCCAGCATCCGCGGACTATCCTTTGGTAAAGTTTTAAGCCATGTAATTGAATTTTTGTATGAGCAGTGCTCGCTCCACATAACCGAGAAAATAGAAAGCTCGGTAAAGTTGGGCACACGCCCTAATATTTCATTTATACGTGCAAATTCTTCGGGTAAAAGGCCCAGATCTTTAGCGGTTTCAACGGTGGTTAATTCCTGGTGCTCCAATGTAATATTGTTTTATTTGAAAGGATGCGCAAAAGTATGAATTTTTGAGGGAAAGGCGAAAGGGAGTTTAGGTTTAGGTGAAAGGTAGAAGCTGAAAGGCGAAAGGTACGAGCAGATAATTGCATAAATTGAGGCATTCAATTGTAACAAAGCGGCTGTCCCAATTTTTTTGATTCCCCAAAAAAATAAAAAAATCTCCGGCGTCCTTTTTTTTAAAATGGGCATGTTCCAGATTTTGAGTGTGAAAACGCGGGACACCTTTTTATTGAAACACTTTGATAATCAAACAACTATCATTTCACCCGAAACACCATTAAATAACTCATAATCAGTAAATAAAACTTTCATGAGTAAAAAACGGGATCAAGCCATCGATTTTTCATCCCCATCTATTTCACTCATTTTTATGATTTTTTGGAGATTTTCTGCAATCAGCGCTTTAGTTGCAAAAGGTACTGACAGAATAGCGACACCATTGTTATAGCTTAAATTCATTAAGACAAGGCATTAAATTTCTTTTGCTGGCGCGATTATGCAGCAGGGAACGGTGGTCTGGTGCTCGTGTTTTCTCTAATCAGGCTCATCTTATAACTTACCTTGTATAAAAGTCACGAGTACGCCACGCTTTTGCCAGAGCTGCATACTCGCGCCAGTTGGGGAGCTGTGCCCTGTGGTAAATGTGCTATGTTTTGAATTTGCTTGCGTTTGTAAATGGATAAATCAAATATATTGTTCGGGATCAATTTGGAAGTCATCTATATTCATATCATATTTTGATATTAACGCGATAAATCTTTCGTCATTAAAAAAACGCTCGTACACTTCTCTTGCATAATACATATTAGATGTCTTTAATCCTTTGGACAACGCTATCGCTAAATTCAAATAGAATTCTTCTATTTTATCCATATCGGCATAAATTTCAGCTAGTGTCGCGAAAAAAATCGGCTGATTCGAATTCAGTTCAATCGCTTTTGTTATGTCACTTAACGCTTGTTGAAATTGTTTGCTACTTCGGTATTGATCTGCTCTTCCATTTAAAGCCATATCGAAAGATGGATGTAAAGCTAAAGCTTTGTCAAATGCATCGATCGCCTTATCTGGTTTCCTTAATCGTGCATAGATTAACCCTATGTTAAGAAACACAATGGGTCCATAACGTTCAGCTGAACGCAAGTATTTAAGTGCTTCATCATATTGTTTTAAATTCATATAAAGCAATCCCAGGTTAAATCTGATATGAGGAGACACAGGGTTCAGCTCCAAGGCTTTCAAGTGATCATCAATACCCATCGATGCATTCCCTTGTTGTGCGTACAAAACACCACGAGCAATATAATACGCATATTTACTACTGTCTAACTCAATAGCCTTATTTATATGTTGCATTTTCATTTTCATGCCACTTTCAATATTGCTTTTGTGAAATTCCACTTCCGCGCGCTTGGAAGTAAGGAAGCGATCATCCAGGTGAAGTTGATCTCCGGTTATAGTCTCAAACAGTTTTAGATAATCATTGGAAATCGACCCTGGCTGATAATCATAATGAGGGGATGACAAATAACTCTCTTCCTCTTCTATTCTTTTGTCAGAATGGATAACTGACACGTCAAATTCAGGAAGGTTAAAATCAGTTTTAAAATCATGTTTAAGTTTTTCGACGATCAAGAATTCTTTTTCTTTTTCATTGGGGCCAAAAGGAACTCGACTTAAAACAAAATTGATTTTAGGTGTCGTACCAAAAAGTGCGTTATTTGGATTTGTTAAACTTTTGATAATTTTTTTACTACCAAAAAGATTTTCCTTATTGTTGATACATAGTATAACTACTTGTTCTGCAAGCAAACGGAGCGTAATCCCTGAAATATCTGTTATTCCAGTTCTGGAATCTATCAATAAAAAATCAGGCTTGAATACTTTTTCTATTTTGGCTTTAAAATCAAGGAAAAAACTAACTCCAGACGCATTTTCAGCGTAGAACAAATCAGACCAATTAATCATGGACAGTTTTTTCCAATACTCCGGAGAATCGATATTTCCTGCGGGTATCATAGTAATTGGCTGGAAAACACTAGCCGCCGGCTCTAGTATTACAGCGTATGATTCCAAATCCTGATCAATGACTTTTTCTGACGAAAATAGATGGATATAATCAACTATGCCACGATTTATTGGATTAGCTAGTTCATAATTCTTGAACTTGAAATGAAGGCCTGGTGCGTCAAGATCAAAATCAACGATGCATACGCGCTGTCCTATTTCTGAAAGGCGAACGGCGATATTGGTCAATGCTAATGAACGTCCAACTCCGCCTTTGTAGGAATAAAATGTTATTGTTTTCATTCGATGCAAAGTAAAGCGCCCCGTTCTCTTATTTGATCTTCTGTAATCGCAACGTTCTCTGGAGTAATATGATCTGGTAAATTAAACTCGGGTTCAATGCTTATAAAGATGATTTTTTCAAAATAGCATCTAATTTGCAATGCCAAAGCAACCTCTCTTAGTCGAGCTAGATTTGCAGATTCATAATCCGTTGCTTCATAACGCTGTATTTGTTGTTCTTGGATTCCAATTCGATCTGCCAATTCGCGATGAGTGATTTTTTGCGCAATTCTAGCCCCTATTAATAATTTATGTATATCATCTAAGCATTTTGCAGATATGATATGTAAATTACCTTTTGTCAATTCATCAAACTCGTGAAGTTCAGCCTTCATATCGTCTATTAATGCATCAAAAGAATTTAAACCTAGGATCAATTCCGCGGACGTCTTATTTTTTGCATCAGCCATAAAGGCGATTCTATCCTTTTCAAGCACTTTTAGTTTTTCCTTAGTAAGTGCTGCTTGTTTTTGATTCTTTATCATCAGAATAGATTTATTTTTAAAATACCTTTTTGCTCTCCCGTTTGTTTATCTATTTGGAAGAAATCGATAAATAATTTTTTAGAACCTTGCTCCATGATCGCCGCCGGGAAAATATCGGCTAAATATCGCGCCTTGGCTAATTGCCTATTAAACAGAATTGGAAGATTGGCTAGCTCGTATTCATAGCCAGTGCCGGTACCTTCATCCCAACACACATCAATATCACCAGGCATTAATTTGGCGGTAACAAAACTGCCGTCGACGTAAATAGCTTGTGCGTTAATACTTTTTAAATCTTGCACTAATCTCACTAAACCATTATATAGATTACGTCTATGTAAATTATAAACGAACTTGGCCTCCAGTTCTTTAATCTCGCAAATATGAATTCCTGGTGGCAATATGCCATTTTCGGCGAGTTCGGGAATCATTAATTAAACTTGGTTTTTGTTCAAAGATACTATCTTATACGAATAACACAACAAAATTGTTTGGATAAATTCTACTAAAACGAGCCTTTTGATGCCGTGCTGGTACCGGTGTTTATTATTCAACCTCTTTTTCATTACTATATCTCCGTGCAACAATTGCCATTCCCCCAACAATTCCCTAATTTTATTCAACTCAAACTAAACCCCAACTGGCGCGAGTATGCAGCGCAGGCAAGAAGCGTGGTGTACTCGTGACTTTGTAAAGCATTTTAAATAACTTAGCATATCATGAAGCTACAGGGTACCAACAAACCAAAGGATGAAAAACCATTTGATATTTCTACTAACAATCATCTTATTCGGCGAACCGCATAAGATTCAGGTTAAAGAGCGAACAACAGCTATTGTGGTAGAAAAAATTTTTCCACAACCTCCTTTAAATGAGTCAATAAGATACAAAAAGAATAATTACCATATAAAAAGTATCGAAAACTTTGACAAAGATGGCTCGCTCAATAGCGTTAGTTTTTTAAAATCCGAAGGCTGGCTTGGATATAAAAGAGAAGAGTTTTCCAGGATCCGGGATTTCTTTGAAGCCTTTGATCTAAAACCCAAACTGGAATGCCAAATCATTGGCAAAAACCTAATGAAAATTAATGCTGATACGATAGCATATGATTCACTAAACAGTCAGCGTCGTATAATCTATTATTTCAAAAAGAAAGACCACAAGTGGTTATTTATTTTGAAGTTTTGATTTATTGTGAAATAAGATGCTAACAACCAACAATTGCCATTCCCCCAACAATTCCCTAATTTTATTCAACTCAAACTAAACACGCCTTACAATAACCTCCACCCTTCTGATGCCAGACACAAGCACAAGGCGGATATGTTGATTAGAGTAATGAAGAGCTAAAAAGCACACAAAAAAGGCATTCACCAGCAAACACCAATTTAAACCCATGTCCATATTTATAAAAATCGTATCGACAGCGCTGCTTATCATAAGCACAGGGAACCCATTTGCCAAAACCGGCAGCCAATCTCCGTCAAACATCAGTTCAAAGTCGGTTGTGATTTACCGGTATAACCCGCATCATAAAAAAGACCATAAGGTTAAGGCCATAGCACTTTTGGATACTAAGTGTTATTACTTTAAAAAAGTACCGCATCTGCAAATAGGTAAACCTTTATCAGCCGAAAACGGCAAATACATAGCGGATGCCACCATGAACAACTTCATGAGCAAGCTGACCGCAAAAAATTTCGAAAACATCAACAAGCGGGAATGTAATTGCGGCGGTATGAGTGAGGAAACCTATGTTATAGAGATAAGTCCCGACGGGCAGGCCGCCAGCAGGAGGATTTTTTATGTTCCGGTAGTTAATAACTGCCCGGCCAATTCGTCATGCGCGGTTATTGGCACTATTACCGATTTCTTTGCAAAACTGAAGCAAAAATAATTCATCCCCCACCGGTCTCCCAACCAGCGAGGGGATGCAGCCAATTAACTATTTCAGAAACAGATCCCCTGTAGCCCAGGTTGGGTTTTTGGCGTACGCCTTCCAGAAGATCTGATCAAGGGCAAAATCGAAATTAGCTTTGAAACTGCGTGTGTTGGTCAGGATCACAAAATTAAACCCGTTACCCAAACGGGCTTGTTCTGTAGCCGTACCGGGCAGGCTTCCCTGGTGAAAGTAGCTATCGCCTGCAATGGCCCAGCCGCAACCATAGCCGGCATTTGCAGTTGAGCCGGTATACATGGTGGTTAGCGAAGCCGAGGTAAGGATATCTGGCCGTACGGGAAATTTATCAATATAAACCAGGAACCTGGCCAGGTCGGCAGCGGTAGCAACCCAGCCCCCATGCGCATCCATCCGCGTAATATTATAAGCATAAGGATCCTCTCCGGATTGACCGTAATAGGTAACTTCTTTAGCCTGTTTATCGGCCAGTGTGTTGCCGCCAATGGTCATATCAGTAATTCCGATTGGAGTTAAAACCAATGTTTTTACAGCTTCAGCATAGGTTTGGCCGGTAATTTTTTCTATTACACGCCCCAATATGCAATATCCAAAGTTAGAGTAATCGTAATTGGTACCCGGTACATGATCGAGCGGGCGGTTATCTAAAGTCCAGGTAATGAGCTGGGCCGTCGTCATTGTCGGGTTACTGAACATCGGGTCATCTGTTTCATTCCCCCAGCCGCCCGAGGTGTGGTGCAGCAATTCATCAACCGTAATATCGGTAATGTGTAAGCCGTAGGCTTTAGTACCATAGGTTTTACCTAAAATAGCACCATCGCCAAATACTTTGTCCGATAGTTTTATTTTGCCCTGCTCAAGCAGTTTCATGATGGCAACCGCCGTGAATTGTTTTGAACAGCTGGCCAACCGGTAACGGTCGCTAATAACAGCTTTGGTACCTTTAGATTTATCGCTTACGCCGTAAGCTTTCAGGTAAACCAGCTTTTCGCCTTTGGTAATCGCTACGGATACCGCCGGTACATCATAAGTAGTCATAAAGGTATTTACCTCATCATCTAAAGCGGCAACAGCAACTTTACTGGGGGTTAGGGTATCAATAATGGTACCCGTTCCTCCACCTGTGCCTGTTCCGGTACCTGTACCGGTGCCTGTACCCGTTCCTTTACCGGTTGTATCTGCACCGTTGTTTGTTTTAGTTACAGAAGGTGCATCCTTTTTACAGGCGGCAAAAAACAGCAGACACGCAATTGTAATTAATTTACTGATTTTCAAAGCATTAAACGATAGGCTATAAAGCCCGGATGGATAAGTGTTTTTCATAGGGTATTTAATGGATATTAGGTTTAGTGTAAATTTCGGGCTTTGTTGCCGGGGCTATAACGCAAAGGCAAAGCTACATTACCGGTAAAAAAACACTTACGCGTATGTTGCAAATACTTTCGAGTTTGTTGCATTTTTGTTGCAGCACCATGCGCGCATAAATAAATCCTTTCACCTTTAAAAGATTGATGAAATGAAACGAACGCTTATCCTGTTATTATTTTTCTGCAACGCTTTAATAGCCCAGGCACAAAGGGTACTGGAACCATCAGCAGAAAAGCACCCGGAATGGACCCGGCCGTTTCCCCCATTTCAAATCGCGGGCAATCTTTATTATGTGGGCACCACCGATCTGGCTTGTTATCTCATCACCACTTCCGGAGGCAATATCCTGATCAATACCGGGCTTGCGTCATCCGAACCACAAATCACAGCAAATATCAAAACCCTGGGCTTCAAGGTTTCAGACACAAAAATTCTTTTAACAACGCAGGCTCACTTTGATCACATGGGCGCTATGGCGGCAATAAAGAAGATCACAAAAGCCAAAATGATGGTAGATGAAGGCGACGCGGCGGTAGCAGCCGACGGGGGCTTTCTGATTATGATCTTAAAGGGGATGTGCGCACATTCAACCCTGTAAAAGCAGACCGTATTTTACACAACGGCGATAGTATTAAGCTGGGTAACATGAAACTAACTATACTTCACCATCCGGGCCATACCAAAGGGTCTTGCAGCTATTTATTTGATGTAAAAGATAATAAACGAAACTACAGGGTTTTGATCGCCAACATGCCCACTATCGTTACCAATAAAAAGTTCACAGATATACCTTCTTACCCTAACATCGCTAATGACTATGCGTATACCTTAAAAGCAATGCAGGGGTTGAAATTTGATCTCTGGTTAGCATCCCATGGTATCCAATTTGATCTCCTCAGCAAGCACAAGCCAGGCAGCCCTTATAATCCGATGGTTTTTGCTGATAAGAAGAATTATTATGATGAAATAAATGAACTGCAGGATGAGTATGATAAGAAAATGGCGTTAAAATAATTTTTGAAGAATCGTTTACTGGTCAAAGCTTAGCAACGGCGTAACTTCGTCCTAAAATGGGTTAAGCTTTTAGCTTAACCCAAATCCATAAAAAAATATCAACTTAAACCGTAAGCAGGACGCTTACATTGTTTTAGGTCCAGGTTACGCTATCGCTAAACTTGAACCAGTATCAGATATTTAAACCTTCTACCTCCCCAATACCTTCTCCGCCAGCTTAGTACCCTCAACCCTGGCGCGGATCTTGGCAAAAGCAATTTCCCGCGCAGTTGAAGTATCATCACCAAATGGCGAAAAACCGCAATCGTCGGTAGTCCCCAGTTGTTGAACAGGAATCACCTGCGCGGCTTCCAGGATCAGGTCACTTACTTCTTCGGCAGTTTCTATTTTGGGATTAATCACATCGGTAACACCAAGAAATACCCGCTGGCCTGCTCCAAGGTTTTCTTTAATAGCATTAAGCACCGTTTTCTTATCCTTTTCTGCTGCATATTCCAGGTAAAAATTACCGGCATGGAGTTTAAACAGCAGCGGGAGCAGTTCCGTATAAGAAATATCGGCGCTATGGGTTGAGTCATGGTCACCGCCGGGGCAAGTGTGTACGCCTATCTTCTTCTGTTCTTCGGCAGTGAAGCGGTCGAGTACCTGGTTATTGAGGTCGATAAAAGCCGATAGCAGTTGTTTGCTGGGATCTAACTTAATGGCCAGGCGGGCTTCGGTAAAATCAATTTGTACATTATAAGCGCCGCTTTCAAGGCATGAGCGGATATCATACACCGCATCGTTCACCAAATCGGCAAGGAACTGATCGCGCGAATAACCGTCGATGCCCTCCTGCGGATAAAGCAGGCTCATGGCCGAGCAGGAAATAACAGCCTGTTTCACCGGCAAATTAGCATACTTTTTGGCTTGGTTTAGGTATGAGTTTGCAAAAGTAGTGTAATGAAATGGGCCGGCTGTTAGTTTGGGTAACTGGCGGGTATGCCCGTCAGCAAAGGGGATCACCACGCCATCAGCAGCAAAGTTCTTAAAACCCTGCATTGGGTAAGTAACAAAGCTTGGTTTTGATTGCTCGCCATCACTAATCACGGGCGAACCTGTTGCTTCCAGTTCCTGAATAGTTTCCCGCGTAGCCCGATCGAACAGGTCGTTTAATTCGTCGGCTTTAATTTGTCCGCCTGCAAAGGCGGCCATGGCTTGTTGCAAGTAAACCGGGCGCGGAATGCTCCCGATGGGTTCAGTAAGTATTTTCATATATAGGTTAAGATTGATTCATAAAGTTAACAAATGAAACCTATGGTAAAGTATTATGGGTAAATAAATTATAATGATTCAATGCACGCTATATCAATATCCGCCCCCTCTCGTCCCTCCCAACCCGCATCTCGTCAATTATCCCAACACAATCATCAATTCATCAAACCCATACCGTTAGCATTAGCTATTTTGGTATCAAAAACCAATAACCGGCATGAAAATATCACGCTGTCTTATTTTCATCGCTTTAATATTTTGCGGCTGCTCCTCAGCACCCCAAAGCGATAACCTTGCCGCCGACAAACTTGCTCTTGAAAAAACCAAGGCCGCCTTTGCCGCTGCTTTTGCTCATAGTGATGTAAAGGCTATTGTAGCGCTGCACCATCCTGATATTGTTAAATATTTTGGCGGCAGCAATGTGGTTACCGGCCGCGCGCAGCTGGCCCGGCAGTTAAAGGCCATGTTCCGTACATCCAGGATGGAATTAATCCAGAACCAGGTTGAAAGTACCGCCTTTAATGGCAACACCATTATCGAAACCTGCATATTCGCGTTTAGGGCAACCCCGGTAAATGGCGGCAAGCCGTCTGTAGGCCGGGGGCGATCAATGACTGTTTTTGTCAGGTATAAAAACAGCCCCTACGGTTGGGTTTCTATAAGGGAAATGGCCCAGGCGGCTCCTGAAGTTGCAAAATAATTCTGTTTATCATTGAGATCTTTTAAGCTTGCGCATTTCGCTTAATGACATGGTTCTATCGTTCGCGACATCCCAATACCTTATAGCGAAGGTTTTGGCATCAACTTCGTACCATTCATAAGTTCGCAATTGAAAGCCGAGATCTTCAATTATTGATACCTTGTAATAATTATTTTCTTTAGTTGGTGTATCCTCAATTTGTGCTTTTAACAACCTGGGATTTTTATGTGCTTTTCTAAACTCATTTTCCCGCTGCACCTCTGGTAAAGCATTAATAAGCTTTAATACCTTTCGCTCTGTTGCATTTGTAGCTGCCCCATATTCCTGCCCATAACCAAAAGCACAATTAAAACCCAGTAAAAATATAGTCAGAATTAACTTTTTCATAAAAAATTTATTGAATTAAAGATAGTTGTTTTCGCTATATTATATACTACATTCACGTAAAAACCGCACACGCAAAAAGTGGTTCAACGCATTGCTTTTCAATAATTTATATTTAATTTCATTCATCTAACAGCAATAAAACCATACCAACCAGCAATTAGGATTTGCACAAGCACAATTGTGCTTTTACCATCATTAATATTTATTAAAAGGCGAAATAAATGAAACCGCGCGATCATAGTTTTTGGCCGTTTACGCCAAAGGTGAGTATCATTACCGCCGTTGTTGTTTTATTGGTACTCCTGCTGCTCACCGGGGTGCTCCGTGTTTATACAGGCTGGCCTGCCGAATCGGCCAATAACACCGTTTTGATCGGTATTTTTATCCTTAGCCTGCTCCCTATCGTCCTCGCAATCCTCAATGTAGTTATTGAGCGCGGGGGCAGCATAGGCTATGGCGACCTCAAGATCGACTTTTCAAAAATCCAGCAACTGTCAAATTCGGGTTTTACCGTGCCCGCCAATATTGGGGTACGGGGACAGTATGTTGCCGACAGCGGCACTTCCAATATCCTCGAAACACTGCGCGCAGCCACCTCTTCGGGCGTCGCGGTGATCGACCTTGAAGATGGGCACGCCTGGTGGGAAACCCGGTTGTTAGTTTTGCTGGCCGGCGCCGACCGCCTTAAAAAGCCCGATAAAATTGTTTTTGTAGCAACTGCCGAAGCAAGAGAGCAAACTTATTTAGGCTGGGCCCGCCCCGGCGACCTGTTGGAACAGCTGCTAAAAGAAGACCCGCGATATTTAAGAACCTTTTATGCCGCCCGTGCGGCTGCCGCGCAATGGGCATTATTAGGCCCTTTAGCTGTCTTGCCGCCCGGCAGTTATTATAATGCTCCGCCGCCACCGCCCTGGATGCAGGGTATACTTGCCCTGAGCCACGCCTGGATGGCATTTTCAACCACCACCGGTTTACCTAACGAATTATTAACCGAGCAGTTATTACAGAACGAACTTGGCCAAACTATTGAAAGCACGGGCGGCGCAAAGCATATCAGCACCGTACACCTTGATAATTTATTTAAGCCGGTACTGATAAAAAAACAGATAGACAAAAACTGGGACAATGAGCAGCAAACAAACGCCCTGTTCGCCAATGAAGATCCTTTTATTGTAATAACAGAAAGTGGCAAATACTCGGCGATAGTTTCGGCACAGTCTTTATATAATGAGGTATTAAGAGGCTATTTAAAAACAGCCTGATGAAGATTTTATTAGATAAGGCCTCATAGTTTCATTACTTATAATACCGCGACTGTAAGTTACTGATCGTTAAATGTGTTTTCCCGATCAATATTATAAATATGGGCGTTGCCTGCGGCCGTGCTATACGCTCATACGCCTGCAGGCCTTATGCTCATTAGCCGGTATCCGCTCCTATCACTAACGCGGCTCCCGCGCACCATCACTAAAACCTATTTTATACATCACCGCAACTTTTTCCGGGTTCCCCAGGGAGGCTACCCGCAATGACGAATTTTGTTTTATGTAGAGACGCATCACATGCGTCTCCCACATGCAAATTCCTGAACTTAATGACCTACAAACCGGCTTGTCCTATGGGAGACGCAATTATGCGTCTCTACCAAAAATGTTTCACCTGTTCATAAACCACTTTCCGGGAGGCATGATGGATAAAAAAAGCCCCGCGTAAGCGGGGCCGAAACAGTTAGCTACTATATAACACACATTTAATTAAAAACACACAGCAAATTATTACCTACTCTTCTGTCGCTAACTGAAAGCTTATCGGGATACTGTACCTAACCCGTACATTCTGGCCGTTTTGCACGCCCGGCTTCCAGGCTTTGGCTAATTTAAGTACACGTAAAGCTTCCTCATCAAAACCATAGCCTGCTGGACGGTCCACCTTTATATTTGATAAAGTGCCATCTTTTTCAATAATGAAACTCAGAAGAACTTTGCCTGAAACACCCGCATCTTGTGCGGCTCCCGGAAAGCGTAGGTTTTTTTGCAAAAACTTAGCCCAGGCTGCAGCCCCGCCAACAGGTTCGGGCATAACCTCAAGCCCACCGAAATCAGTAACAACCTCCTCTCCTTTTCCGGCGCCACCGCCACCTCCCCCTTGCTGAGGCTGCTCAATAACAGTGTTTCCCCCAGGAGTTCCTTTTACATCAGCCGGCCCAATAGCTGCATCTTTCAAATCGGTAATAGTTGGCGGGTCTGTTGGCGGATCAGTTGGAACTATATGCGGAGTAGTAAAGCCTTTAGTTTCAATAGGAGCAGCGGGCTTTTGATGTTCAACCGGTGCTGAAGCATCCGGCTGCTTAGGTTTAGCCTCAACAGGTGGTTTGGGGATGGAAGGATCAAGTGTCACTTCAATTGTCCGGCTATTATCAATTGGTTTCGGCTTTGCCTTAAAAATAATGGCTGCGGCCGATAAAAGGGCTACTGCCGCAAAGGCTATCCCCATGGATTTTGTCATGGTACGCCCATAGCTTTGTCTTAATTCATAAGCGCCGTAATTTTTGTTGCGATGGTCAAATACAAGGTCGAGCCACTCGGCATTGTACAAATCAAATTTGGTGATAAGCATGATTTCAGAATTAAATTTCAATTATAACGAATATACTTATATTATATTTTGTATAAAACTAAATTTCTCGAAAATAATTCCGTATAATTTTTCATCAAATTTTCATTTTCCTACAAAAATCATCAAATCATAATAATCTGTTTAAAAATCAATAACCAAGTCCATTTTTTTTATCAATTAAATAAAAACAGCACAAAAACATTCATTTGAACACAATTTTTATATATAAATCATCAAAATCTTAAAATATTTTAAAAAAAAGTGCAGCTATTTTATTTTTTTATTACTTTTAGATATGGTTAACAGGCTTTATAAACTTATCGCCTTATTTTTTTACTCTTTAGCGGCTTTACTGCGTCCGCCAAGGGTGAATTATACCATTATTACCACAAAACCACAAAAAAAACCACGGTATCCGCGACAATACCGCATCACCGCCCGTTAAATTTTGAATTCACACTCAATAATGCGCTCACGCCCGCTATTAATATACACCAGCATAGGGGTGCACATTCTTTACAGGCCTTTGTAGCAACGCCCGGCGGCTACGCCATTAAATTTAAATACCTTGATTTCATTTGCGAACTGGATACAAGTAAGCTCTCCAGGTTCCGCAAGCTCATCCTTTTTCCGTTTCACGATTTTTGGTAGGCAAAAAACAATAAACCAACCCTCATGCTCTGATTAAGCATGTAGGATTTATTGTTTTTTAAAAAAATTTAGTTTTAATGCTGTCCGGTATTTTTGATTGGATACCGGGCAGTATTATTCAAACCTTCATTTTTCCTCCCTTAAACCCAAAACATGAAAAAATTCATACCCTTCGGCATACTTTTAATTGTAATTGTATTAGCCCTTCTATACCCTTCAGTTACACTTACAACCATTAAAGACAGCAAAATTGATACAGGTGATACCGCCTGGCTATTAGTAAGTACCGCCCTTGTACTGATCATGACCCCCGGCCTGGCATTTTTTTATGGCGGTATGGTGAGCAAAAAAACGTGTTGTCAACCATGCTGCAAAGCTTTGTTTGTATGGGTGTAATTACTGTTATATGGGTAATATTCGGCTTTAGCCTTGCCTTTGGCGAAGATGAGTTTGGTGGCTTTATCGGCAATCCCGGCACTTTCTTTATGATGAAAGGCACATTGGGCAACGCCACCTGGGAACTGGCCCCAACTATCCCGCTGATACTATTTGCTATGTTCCAGCTAAAATTTGCGGTTATCACCCCGGCCCTCATCACCGGCGCGTTTGCCGAAAGGATCCGCTTCAACTCTTATGTTATCTTCCTTTGCCTGTTCATGGTGTTTATATATGCACCCTTAGCTCACGCTACCTGGCATCCAAAAGGCTTCCTTTTCGGAAAAGGTGTACTTGACTTTGCCGGCGGCACCGTGGTGCACATGAGTGCAGGCTGGGCAGCTTTGGCGTCAGCCATATATTTAAAGGGCCGTAATGAAACATCACACAATCCGGCCCGGATCAGTTATGTATTATTAGGAACAGGCTTATTGTGGTTTGGCTGGTTTGGCTTTAACGCAGGCTCGGCCCTGGGTTCGGGCACATTGGCAGCAACCGCTTTGGCAACAACCACCACAGCATCAGCCGCGGCTGCTATGGCATGGATGTTCTTTGATATCCTTCGCGGTAAAAAACCAGGTGTATTAGGTGCCTGTATCGGCGCGGTTGTAGGTTTGGTGGCTATCACCCCTGCAGCGGGCTATGTAACTATTCCCCATTCATTAATTATCGGTATCGTAGCAGCAGTTGTAAGTAACCTGGTTGTGATCTGGAGAACAAAAACCAGCATTGATGATACCCTCGATGTATTCCCATGCCATGGTGTAGGCGGTATGGTAGGCATGTTATTAACCGGAGTATTTGCACACCAAAACGTAAACTCCGCCAACACAACCGGTAACGGTTTATTTTACGGCGAAACACACCTTTTCATTATTCATTTAATTACCCTTGTAGGTGTATCAGCCTTCGCTTTCTTCGGCTCATTCATCTTATTAAAGATCACCGACATGATCAGCACACTGCGTGTAACACCAGAAGAAGAACTTGCAGGCCTTGACATCAGCCAGCACGACGAGGAACTATAACCAGATCCTACCCTACCTGATTAAACTCAATTAACAACATAAAAAATAAGCCGCACCCTTTACAGGGTGCGGCTCTTTTATTTCATCTTGCGCATTATTTACTGAAACTGCAACTCCAATCTCAAGACAATTACCATTCTTTAGTAGATACCCTTTTTACTTTTTTAACTTCCGCCGGCTTTTCAAGCGACGAGGTTTTAAGCATATAAGCCTTTAAATTATCACCTACATGCTTGCTGTTGCTCAGCACCTGGTTTAAACAGGCGTTAAAATCAACCTTTGATAATTTTTCCGACGCCTTTTCCAGGGAGACATCCTTGCCATGCATATGTTCCACATTACCATAACGGTTACGCTGATATGGCTGATAAACAAAATCCGTTAACCAATAACGGTATTTGCCATCTTTTACCTCTATTTTAAGCGTATAGCTTAGCTCACCGCCTTCACTATTACCCATCAGGCCTTTTTTGTTAACTAAAAAAATACCCGTACCAGTAAGCGCATTGCCATCCTTATCAGCCTTTGCCAGTTTAAGCACCTTTTTAGGATAAGCCTTGGTCAAAAAATACAATCCCCTGCTATAAAGCGAATCTGCAATGGAGCCGGGCTGGTCAACCGTTTTATAATAAATGTATTTATTATTCTCATCAAAAGCCAGTGAATCCTTCTGCGCAAAAGCGCCGGATGAAAAAAGGAGACCGACAAAGCCTAATAGTATCTTTTTCATGTAACAAATATAAAAGCCGCTCCGGATAATTCCGGAACGGCTCGTGATAAAAATAGATTAAATTATTTTTTTAGAAAGCGTACACAGCAGCTACAGCAAACTGACCGGCTGATTTTGAAGGATCGCCAGAGTGGTTCAGGAATGAAGTAGATGAGCCGTGATCTAACCTGATTTCAGGAATGAAAGTAAGCGGACCTGATTTGATATTTGCAGTAAAGGTAAATGCTTTAACATTTTGTCCCGGAGGAGGGCCTAAAGTCACCAAATCCCCTTTTTTAGTTTTAAAGTACTCGCCCCTTAAACCTAAAGTTACTGTTTTTGATACTGCTAACTGCGGATATAAAGCAACGCCACTAAAACCACCACCATCATGCGGAGCTGAATAAGTAGCGCCGTTTAAGCCCAGTTTAAAGGCATCAGTAATTTGATAAGCGGTTGTTAAATCAACTTCGGTACCTGAAGTACTTCCGGTAGCAAGGTTAAGATAAGCAGTCCATCCTTTAACAGGAGATACAAACAACTGTGAGCCGAAAGTATTTACCTTATGCGTTGAAGTATAATTGTTCCAGGTATCATTAAAAATACCCGCCATTAAACTTACTTTATCGCTAAACGCGTAAGTTAATTTAACACCAGGATTTTGGAACGGACCGTTGGTAAACAAATACGAAGTAGAGTAGTTAAAGTTACCTACCGGGCTAATAACCTCATAACCAATAAAGGTAGCCATATAACCACCGGTAAGGTTTAATTTATCGGTTAGATCATATGATACATACAAATTTTGAATGTGGAATGAATCGCCATTAGGACCATTAGGAATTGATTGGGCCTGGCCACGCGGACCAAATGAAAGCTCGCCCACAAAAGCTGCTTTACCAACTTTTTTCTTCAAACCCAGATCAATCATGCCAATTGATACTGAATTATGATCACTTGCAAAGCTGGTAGGGATTTGCGAACCCTTATCAGAAAAATCATATTTATAATAGGTATCTACCGAACCGTAGATCACCAGAGGAGAATCTGAGGTTGTTTTAACCGTGTCCTGAGCCTTAACCGTAAAGGCCGCAATTGAAAAAAATGAGAAGAGTAGAAATACTTTTTTCATGATAACGATTTAATTGTGAATTGATAAACTATTTGTTAATTGTTGTTTTTTGGGATAAATACACTGTTATTATTTGATTATCAACACCTTGCAGTTAAAAGGATAGTTTATGTGTCGGCATAAAAAATCCCTGCACGATTGGCAACGGCAACGTCCATTTAAACAACTACTGCTGTTTTAATATGAAATGCTGTTTAGTCTTAAGCCTCCACCTTAGTTTAAAGTCAGAAATGAACTCCCGACTTTAAACTGAGGACTACAGGCTAATACTACCACTCTCCAACCGCACAAGGCATCAATATCTTTATTTAAGCTGTTAAGCTCCTATATGATCAGGCTTCAGAAGCAACCTTAGCGCCATTATCAAAAAGACCGCTTAAGCTGATCTCATCATCCTGAACAGGGTAAACTTCGATACCGTGGTCAAATACGTCGATACCACCTGCGCCTGTTTCACCGTGTTCTTCGATACGCAATTTCCATGGATGACCTAATTTGTTGATCACAAACATCATCACATATGATACCGCGAATACTGCAAGGGTAATGGTAAGGCTACCGATCAGCTGAGCTTTTAATACATCAAAACCACCGCCGTAAAATAAACCTGTTACCGGAGCAGAGTTATCAGCACCTGTTGGGCCGGTAGCACCATATTGACCTGAAGCGAATAAACCTAATGAAATAGTACCCCAGATACCGTTAAAGCCGTGTACTGATACTGCACCAACCGGATCATCGATACGGAACCACTCAATAAGGTAAACACCGCCGAAGATAATGAAGCCTGAAATAGCACCAAGCATGATAGCGCCAAACGGACTAACCCAGTAACAAGGGCAGGTAATAGCAACTAAACCTGCAAGGAAACCATTAATAGTAAAGGCTAAATCAAATTTGCCTTTTGTTGGGCCAAACCATAAGGCAGCAAGCATAGCAGTAAAACCGCCAGCGCAGGCAGCAAGCGTAGTGTTTGCAGCAACACGGCCGATACCCTGCATATCCATTGCCGATAAAGTTGAACCAGGGTTAAAACCATACCAACCAAACCAAAGTAAGAAACCACCTACAGCAGCAACCAATAAGTTGTGACCTGGGGGCAAACCGCCTTTTTCTTTATCATCGCGGGCAAATATCCTACCCAGGCGTGGGCCTAATACCATTGCACCAGCCAAAGAAGCCACACCACCAATAGTGTGTACTACTGTTGAACCTGCAAAGTCACGGAAAGGCTGAGCGCTTATTGATTTAAAGAAACCTGAAGTTCCCATGGTAGCAAGGAAACCATCCGGCCCCCAAGCCCAGTGACCGATAATAGGATAGATAAAGCCGGTAATACCGATACTGTAAAGAATATCGCCACGGAAACTGGTACGACCGATCATAGCACCAGATACGATGGTTGAGCAGGTATCAGCAAAAGCGTACTGGAAAATCCAATGTGCCAATACCGGGATACCGGTTGAACCATAAGTTTCAGGTGTGTTTTGAAGGAAGAACCAGGTTTTGCCATCAGCACCACCCCAGCCAATAAAGCCGTTGCCATTGCCAAACATAAAGGCATAACCTATAGCGTAAAATAGCAAACCACAAAGACAAGTATCAAAAATACACTCCATCAGCACGTTCACTGTTTCGCGCTTACGGGCGAAACCAGCCTCGAGCATAACAAAACCCGCCTGCATACCAAATACCAAAAAGGCAGCAACCAGTGTCCAAACAGTATTAACCGTGTTAATTAACGCTGTTTCATGGGCGGTGTACGTTTCGGCAGCGTTAGCTTTTGTGCCAAATACACCTGGCAAAACCATCATTGCGGCAAACACCAGCAATAAGCCAATCATTTTCCCTGTAAAAATGGTTGCTCCCAGCGCCCATTTTTCACGTGTCAGCTGTCGGACTGCACTTAGGAAGTTGTGTTTTGTAGAACCTACTTTCATCGTTTAATTTAGTTTGATTGTTTTTTAAAAATTAATTAGTTTGATTGTTGTATTTAAATTTAGTTTGATTGCTATCCTGAATTACAAAACACTTTTCACCTCCAAATCCTCAATCACGCCTCTAATCTTTTTCATTTTTTATAAAAAGCATAATAATTGGTGTGTTTTCGTAAATTATTTTCTGAAATTAGGTAGTATTTTTAAGAATAACAAATTATTAATGATAAATTAATGGTAAAAAATAGAAAAATTATGAAAATTGCAAAAACAAGGCTCTTAAAATGTCATTTTTTAAACATTTAAAAATGACATTTTCAATATAAATTCATTTTCATCATTAAAAAAATTAAAAAATCTAATTTTTACAGTTTAAAATACCATTTAATCAGCTTTAAAAGCAAATAATCGCCCAAAAGCAATAAAAAAACACGATTTTATTGATTTCAGGCAGAACTTTTAGAAGAATTAAGACTTTCCTTTAAATTATATCAGTTTTTTAATGATTAGGTGGTATGTTATATTTCACTTAATTTTGCCCGATATTTTAAAGGATAGTTATATTTTTGAACACTAACCTTTATTTAAACCTCATAAAATATGTCCAATATTCGTTTTAAAGCCTTACAGGATGTACTTTCAAGAACTATCCCTGAAGTAAAACCGCCCTCACCAAAAATTTCCGATTATTTTGGGTCGAATGTTTTTGATAAAAAGAAGATGAAAGAATACCTTTCATCAGAGGCTTACCAGGGAATAGTAAATTCAATTGAAAAAGGTGAGCCGATCCCTCGTGATTTGGCAGAACAGATCGCTTCGGCAATGAAAGCCTGGGCTTTGGGCAAAGGTGCAACCCATTATACACACTGGTTTCAACCGCTTACCGGCACCACTGCCGAAAAGCATGACGCTTTTTTTGAGCCCACTGCAGATGGCGGTGCTATAGAACGTTTTTCGGGCGATGCCCTTGCACAACAGGAGCCTGATGCCTCAAGCTTCCCGAGCGGCGGCATCCGTAATACATTTGAGGCCCGCGGTTATACTGCCTGGGACCCTTCCTCGCCTGCCTTTTTAATGGCGCGTACCCTGTGTATCCCAACAGTGTTCGTATCGTACACCGGCGAAGCACTTGATTATAAAGTACCTTTATTAAAGGCACTGAACGTGCTTGATAAAGCGGCTGTTGATGTTTGCCATTATTTTGATAAAGGCATAGAAAAAGTAAATGCATCATTAGGTATTGAGCAGGAATACTTTTTGGTTGACCTGGCCTTATTTAATGCCCGTCCCGATCTTTATTTAACCGGCCGTACTTTATTCGGCCACATGTCGGCCAAAAACCAGCAACTGGAAGATCATTACTTTGGCTCGATACCTGAGCGCGTGTATGCTTACATGCAGGATATGGAAGCCGAAGCATTGCAATTAGGCATCCCGCTTAAAACCCGTCATAATGAGGTTGCTCCATCCCAGTTTGAATGTGCACCGATATATGAAGAGATTAACCTCGCCATCGACCATAACCAACTGTTAATGGATTTGATGGACCGTGTTGCCAGGCGCCATAACTTTAAGGTGTTACTTCATGAAAAACCATATGCAGGCCTTAATGGTTCGGGCAAGCACAATAACTGGTCGCTGATAACCAATACAGGCAAAAACCTGTTATCGCCTGGTAAAACGCCTAAAAACAACCTCATGTTCCTGGCCTTTTTTGTGAACACCATAAAAGCGGTACACGAGCATGCTGATCTGTTAAGAGCGTCCATTGCATCAGTTAATAACGACCACCGTTTAGGTGCCAATGAAGCCCCTCCAGCCATTATATCTATATTTTTGGGCAGCCAGCTTAGCGACGTGCTTGATGAGATAGAAACATCCCGCATCAGCAAAAAAATCAAAGAAGAAAACCTGTTATGGCAGGGCATCCCTAAGATCCCGCAAATTTTGCCCGACAATACCGACCGCAACCGTACTTCGCCTTTTGCCTTTACCGGTAACAAGTTTGAGCTGCGCGCAGTAGGCTCATCAGCCAACTCGGCCAGCCCGATGACCATTCTTAACCTTATCGTTGCCGATCAGCTTAAAAAATTCAAATACGATGTAGATAAGCTGATGAAAAAAGGCGAGAAAAAAGATCTGGCTTTATTAATGGTGATCAAAAAGTACATCAAAGAATCAAAAAACATCCGCTTTGAGGGAAATGGCTATAGCGAAGAATGGGAAAAAGAAGCCGCGCTAAGAGGTTTACCCAATATTAAAACCACACCAAAAGCGCTGGATGCTTTAATAAACGATAAGTCGGAACATCTTTTTGCCGAAACCGGCGTGTTCACCGTGCGTGAAGCACATGCACGTCACGAGATCTTACTTGATGCTTTCTACAAAAAGCTACAGATAGAAGCCCGCGTAATTGGCGAAATGGTGATGAACGTGATTATCCCGGCAGCAATTGCTTATCAAAGCAAACTGATTGAAAATGTAAAAGGACTAAAAGATATTGGCCTGGATAAAGCAACTTATGCTTCGCAGCTTGACATCATTAACAGGATCTCTGAGCATGTGAACTTCATTAAAACCAATACCGAGCAAATGGTTAACGAGCGCAAAAAAGCTAACGTTATCGACGACCTTCGTCAGCGCGCTATTGATTACGATGAAAAGGTAAAATCATTCTTCCAGCCTATCCGCTACCACGTTGATAAACTGGAGCAACTGGTTGATGACCGCCAATGGCCGCTGCCTAAATTCAGGGAGCTGTTGTTTATTAAATAAGATATTAACACGAATTGCCACGAATTAAATCGAATTACACCAATTATAGTTCGATAAATTTTGTGGCAATTCGTTTTTTATTTTAATCCCATAATCTGGCTGTGCAGAATTATAACCTGAGCTACCAGGCCCCTATCTCTTCTCTTAATTCTCACAAATAAGCAAGGCAATTCGTGAAATTCGATTGAATTTGTAAAATTAGTGCCTATGCAAACAAATCACTCGCCTTATGCTGTTCAATAATCACAGCCCTGTATTTTGATAGCAATGCCGATTTGGATATAAAGCCGATAAAAACGTCATCTTTTACCACCGGTAACTGCCATACGTCAATGGCATCAAAGGTGTCCATAACGCTGCTGGCCGGTTGATCATAATCAATTATAGCCGGTGGTTCAATCATGATATCGGCTATATTTTCATCCGCGATATCTTTATTGAACAGGCGCCGGCGAATGTCGTCTATCAATACAACACCTTCAAGACTCCCGTCCCCTTTAAGCACCGGGAAAATATTAGCATCGGTTTTGGCCAGTACCTGGTAAAATTCGCCAACCGGCATTTGTTTATCAACCGGGGTGTATTTGCGGTTAATGATGCTATCAAGCATTATACTGTTAAGCATGCCATAATCCTGCCCCGGGTGAATATTGTTGTGATGAATCAGCTGGCTCCAGTACATATTATGAGGCGATGAATAGCGAGATATGATGTATGACATAGCCGATACGATCATGAGCGGGATAAACAGCACATATCCACCGGTAATTTCGGCTATCAAAAATATAGCAGTTAAGGGTGCATGCAATACACCGGCCAGGGCCCCCGCCATACCCACCGCAATAAAATTAACCGTATTTAAATGTATCAGCCCGGTTTGATTAACCCCATAAGCCACAAACAAGCCCAGGAAAGCGCCGGTAAATACCGTAGGTGCAAATGTACCGCCATTGCCACCGGCACCAATGGTAATACCCGCAGCAATGATCTTGGTAAACACGAGTGCCCCTATAAATAACAGCATGATAAGCGGTTCGGAAAGCCAGTTGGCAAAAAAGCTTTCTTCCTTTAATACATTGATATTACCATTTAAAATTTCGGTGAGATAATGATACCCCTCGCCAAACAATTGAGGAAACACAGCAATGATCAACCCTAATATCACACCGCCACCAACTGCCCTCACATATCGGTTTTGTTTTTTAAGGATCCCTCCTTCAAGTTTACCCCCTACTTTGGATATGTATATCGCTATCCATCCGCTTAATATGCCAAGCAGCACGTAAAATGGCAGGGCGTTCATTGCCCAGCCTTCGGTAACCAGATGGAACAATTGCCCCGAGTATAATAATTTGGAAACCACAACTCCTGTAGCGGAGGCTATTAATAAAGGTATAAAGGTGGGAATGGTGATCTCTCCTATTAATATCTCTAACGAAAAAAGCACCCCGGCAATAGGGCTGTTAAATACAGCAGCTATGCCCGCCGAACATCCTGCAGCCAACAATACCGTTTTTTCATAGGGTGTAAGCTTAAAAAACTTACCTACGTTTGAACCGATAGCTGTACCCGTACAAACAATAGGCGCCTCCAACCCTGCCGAGCCACCGAAACCTATGGTTAACGAACTGGTTATTAAATGCGAATAAATATTATTGGCTTTGATGTTTGAACGGTTCTTTTTGATATTGATGAGCACCTTACCTATCCCTTTTTCAATCTTATCGCGATTGATCAGGTGCTGATACAGCACCGTACCCAAAATGCCTATTGCAGGTAAAAACACATATGCTATATGATAATACAGGTGCGAAGAGATATTCCGGCTTAACTCTTCCATTAAATGCACTAAAAACTTAAGGGCAACGGCGGCCAGTCCGCCCATAAAACCTACAAACACGCTGCAATAAATTAAAAAGTTACGTTGACTATTGCGTTTTAACCGCCAGCGGTTTATTTTGTAGGAAAGCGTTTTTAACATAAGAAGTATATACTACCAATTCTGCTGATGAAGAGTTATGAGCGCGAATTGTTTTCAATTAAGCTGATAAAACAGACCAATGACATGTATTAGTCTATTTGTTACAAATTAACACAATTCAGGGCAATTTATATTCATTAAAGTAAATAGAGGTTAATTTACAACAACTAATTAATTATTAAACTTGCGTCTATAGCTTATTATATGTCTTTA
Organism: Mucilaginibacter sp. P25; assembly: GCF_050859465.1. NCBI lineage: Bacteria > Pseudomonadati > Bacteroidota > Sphingobacteriia > Sphingobacteriales > Sphingobacteriaceae > Mucilaginibacter > Mucilaginibacter sp. P25. Next base: position 6,390,440 of record NZ_CP193937.1, read on the forward strand.
AGAAACCAACAGATTGAACACTGGTTTAATCGAAAATACGACGTAAAGCCTAAAGCCGGCTTTAGAAAATGGTTAAAAAAGCAGCGGAACCGAAAAATAAGACAATCACCTAAAACCGAAATACCAGACATCAAGTATGAAGGATGGGAATATTAAAAACTCCCTGTTAAAATTCACCGATTTCAAATTATCTATAATAGTAGTTGCAACCACAGCTATTCCATAATTTTTTAAGTCTAAAACACATTACAGTTTTGGCACTACAAGTATAATGCTCCTAAGTCCCCGACTTCAGATAGCTGAGGTAAGGAAATTAAGGTTAATAGCATTATATTTGCCCATGATTTCTTCGCAAAGATATGATCAGCGTGGCGTATCAGCCTCCAAAGATGACGTGCACAATGCCATAAAAAATATCGACAAGGGCATTTTCCCAAAAGCTTTCTGCAAAATAGTACCCGATATCTTAACCAACGATCCTGAGTATTGCAATATTATGCATGCCGATGGTGCCGGTACCAAATCGTCCCTGGCGTATACCTACTGGAAAGAGACAGGCGATATCTCTGTATGGCGCGGCATAGCCCAGGATGCCATCATCATGAACCTTGATGACTTGCTTTGTGTTGGCGCTACAGATAATATCCTGCTGTCATCAACCATCGGCCGCAATAAAGGCCTCATTCCCGGTGAAGTTATTGCCGCGATCATTAATGGCACCGAAGAAATTTTGGCAGAACTGCGCGAGGCCGGCATAGGCATCTACTCCACCGGCGGTGAAACTGCTGATGTGGGTGACCTGGTACGTACCATCATTGTTGATTCGACGGTTACCTGCCGTATGAAACGTGAAGATGTGATATCTAACCACCGTATTGAGCCCGGCGATGTAATTGTAGGGCTTGCCTCATACGGCCAGGCTACTTATGAAAAAGAATACAACGGCGGCATGGGCTCAAACGGCCTTACATCTGCCCGCCATGATGTGTTTAATAAAACCATCGCCGATAAATTCCCCGAAAGCTATGACGCGGCCATCCCTTACGAGCTGATCTTTTCGGGCAGTAAAAACCTTACCGACGCTATTGACATTGGCAACGGTGAAACCGTAACGGCAGGCAAGCTTGTTTTAAGTGCGACCCGTACCTACGCGCCAATCATTAAGCAAATACTTGATGGCTACCGCAGCCAGGTTCATGGCATGGTACATTGCAGCGGCGGCGCGCAAACCAAAGTATTGCATTTTGTAGAAGGTTTGCATATTATAAAAGACAACCTGTTCCCTGTACCACCATTGTTTAAACTCATTCACGAGGAATCAAAAACCAGCTGGCAGGAAATGTACAAGGTATTTAATATGGGACATCGCATGGAGCTTTACGTGCCTGAAGCTATAGCTGCTGATCTGATCAATATTTCAAAAAGCTTTGGTGTTGATGCGCAGGTTATTGGCCGTGTAGAAAAGGCAGATACTAAAAAAGTAACCGTGACATCGGAGTTTGGAGTGTTTGAGTACGAGTAAATAATAACGACATAAATTTATGCTGAGGTTTTTGGCTACTTTGTCCCCATTAAAATTATGGGCGATATTTTTAGCCGAAAACCTTTTTGTTACTACCCTGGCCCTGCTATTCGGATGGTTGATCTTAAAACTATCCAACAAACCAATAAAATGGGCAAGCCGAAACGAGATTCTGGTATGCATGTTAACCAATGCCATCAACACAGCGATCACCTATGCCGGTTATTGGCTTTTTAAGCACAACTATATAACACTCACGTTCCAGTTAAAGTGGTACACCCTTCTTGATTTCTTGCTCTTATTTATGCTGATGGACCTGGCCATGTTCATTTTCCATTACTTCATCCACCACTCAGTTATTTATAAAGCGATCCACAAATTTCACCATCATTACACCGATCCTATCCCTATCGACCTGTTTGTTCTCCATCCTGTTGAAACCATTGGCTTTGGCTCTTTATGGCTTGTAATATTGGCTCTTTATGGTTTCAATTTCTATGCGGTACTGATTTACCTTACAGCCAATGTATTTTTCGGTATCATGGGCCATTTAGGTATCGAACCCGTTCCTGCCTCTGTTCGAAAAATGGCTCCTTTTAAATATTTAGGTACACCCTCTTTTCACCATCGGCATCACCTGGAAATTGATTTTAATTTCGGCTTTTATACCAACATCTGGGATAGGTTATTTAAAACTTATAAGCCTTAAAACAATAAGCTTATAAGCTCACCTTTTATAAAAAAAGCCGGAGGCGATGCAAATGCTCCCGGCTATAATTGGTTAAATCGAATTTTATCCTTGCTTATATGTTCAACGACACCTCATATGGTATGCGCTTAGAATTATCTTTTTTAACCAGGCAGATGATCCACATAATTATAAAGGGAATCATCGAGACTGCCAAATCCGGCGCTATTAATAAAAAGATGACCGTATTTGTGCAAACCGTTAACAGAAAACACGCCGGAATAAAGATCAAAAAGACTTTATAATACTTTGATGATCTTATGAAGGGCAGCGCTAACAATCCAAGGTGAAACAACACTAAAAGTGAGATATTTAGTTGATTCCAAAAGCTATTTCCGGGGTTTAATATATCTTTCAATAACGTAAATTCAAACGACACAATTGACATAGTAAAGCCTAAGTGTATGGAGAAGCCGATTAAAAAACTAAAGAGGATGAGCACGATGATTTTGATATTTGTTTTCATAAGTGATAAAATTTAAGTATTATTCAAATATAAAACATAATTCAAAACAAAGTTAATGTATTGGTTAATAATTATTAACCAATACATTAACTTTCACTCACTATGAAATAATATAAATATATAATCAAATTATTTCTAACGAAAAAAGCCCCGGTCAAATTGACCGGGGCTTTAAATCATATGGTAAATTCAATTAGTTAAAGAGATACCTTAAACCAATTTGAGCTTGCCAGCGTGATACCTGCGAAATACCGTTACCAAAAGTTGATGTAAGCGGGATTTGGTTTTTATCATCAAAGTAAGGGAACGAGAATGTTGGCTTACCAATGTTAGGATCATTAGGGTTAGCATTGTTAGCGTATAAACCTTTAAATGATAACGGGCTTGTACGGTTAACAAATTTAAAGTTACCCCAGTTCCTGTTCAGGAAATTACCAAGGTTAATAATGTTAAACTCAAACTGTAAGGTGTTTTTAACTTTACCGGTTGAAGCATATAAATCTTGAGTGAAGTTAAAGTTAACCAGGTGAAAGTATGGCAATACCAAAGCATTACGCTTAGCATATTGACCGCGGTGTTTGCTCAGGTATGGGTCCTGGTTAATAAACGCGTTCAACTGCTGGTAAGTTTGGTCAACAGTACGAGGGTCATTTAAGTTATCTTTTACCAACACGATATCACTTGCATCTTTAGGGATGTACATCAAATCGTTGGTAGTTTGACCGTCACCATTCAAGTCGCCATTATAAGTGTATGAAGCAACACCGTTGTTAGCACTTTCGTAAGTTAAACCAACCGAAGTAGTAAGGTGTTTGATATAATCCTTACGGAATGATACCGAAGCGATGATACGGTTTGGCTGGTAAAAGTTAGCATATGAAGTAACATCAGCGTTTGGATCGCCGGATACAACACGGTCTCTCCAGGTTGACTGGGCGATAGAACCACCGTCATTAACCGAGCGTGAATCAGAGTGAGTGTAAGCTATGTTAAAGTAAAGCTCTTTAAACGTTCTTTGTAACTGGCCGGTAACGCTGTAAGTATAACCTTTGCTGGTGTTTTTCATCAGGATAGCGTCGGTAATATTAGGTACCGCCGCTGTGTTACCACCCTGGGCAGCAGGGATTGAAGGATAAACAGTAGTACTGCTGTAACGGATCCGGTTATCATTACCCTTTAAAGCCTGACCTGATGTAGGCAACGCAAGGTTAACAAAATATACCGAGTTGATATCTTTTGAATAGATACCTTCTAAAGTACCGATAATGCCTAATGGCAATTTTTGGTCTAAAGCCAGGTTTAAACGGAAGTTTGATGGGAATTTGAAATTCCTGTCGGTAACAACCAGGTTATATGAAGTGTTTGCAGCAGCCCCAGTTGGCCTGTTTTTATTAACATCCGGGCTGAAAACCAAACGGGGGTCGGTTGGTAATACACCACCGGCACCAGGCACAATGCTGTATGAACCAAACTGTACACCATTGTTGCTGGCCTGGTTTGATATATATACATAAGGAACCGGACCGGTAAAGATACCTGCACCACCACGAACTTGTGTGCTGGCATCGCCGTTAACATCCCAGTTAAAGCCTACCCTTGGTGAAATTTGAATATTCGTTTTAGGGAACTGTGAAGTATTGATCTTGTAACCGTCCCTGAAACCCGTTAACGCTGCTGCATTGGTATTATACTGGCTGTCAGTATTGTAAACCGGTAAATCAAAACGAATACCGTAAGTTAATTTAAAGTTGTCGTTAACTGTCCATTTGTCCTGAGCATAAGCGCCGATGGTATATGATTTTACAATAGCAAACGGGAACGAGCCATCAGGCAAAGCTGAATAACGGAAATCGTAGCGGGTTGCGGTTGGCAAGCCTTGTTTAGCCGAAGCGTAAAAATCATCTAAGCTTTTAAAACGGTAACCACCATAGTAGTTAGGAGCGAACCCATTTTTAAATTTATTCGACTCATATGATAAGCCAAAGTTAAGCTCGTGTTTACCCTTGTAAAGGGTTAAGTTATCAGATGCCTGCCAGGTATCGGTATTCAATACGTTGTTGGCAGTAAATGGCTCATAACCAAATGAGGTTAAAGTAGTACCATTAGGGTTTTGGATATCAACCAATGGGAATGAACCACCGCCCGGAGACTGGCGGAAATCGCGCAGGGCCTGGTAACCTACAGTTAATTTATTGGCAAGGTTTGAGCTGATACGGGTGTTCAACTCGGCAATACCAATATTGAAGTTGTTGTTGATGGTATAGTAAGATGAAAAGAACGGCAACGAAGTGCTGCTTGGTGCACGACCACCTGTAGGCGCACCTGAACTGCTTGGAGGCACATCACGGAAAGATTTCAAATAGAAATATTTCAATGACAAGGTATTATTTTTGTCGATATTCCAATCCAATTTGGCAGCGATCTTATCTGATTGCGTACGTAACTGGTAGTTTTCAAAAGCGCCAGGATTATAACCATAAGTAGTTTTAAGGAAGGTAGACAGGGCTGTCAAATCAGCATAAGATGCTTGTGAAATACTACCGCCGGCAGTTTGGCCATCGCGTAAAGCGGTGTAAGAAGTAGCCGGATCTTTGATCCTTTCCTGCTCGCCTGATACAAAGAAGAATAATTTGTTTTTGATGATCGGGCCACCTAAGCTGATACCACGTTGGTTATAATCAACTGTTGGTTTTTGAACATCGGTAGTAAGCGTATGTAAACCTACTAAACCAGCCGAGCGTTTGTAGTAGTAAACGCTACCTTTAAATTCGTTGGTACCCGATTTGGTTACGGTATTGATACCGGTACCGGCAAAACGGCCCTGGCTAACGTCGAAAGGAGATACAGAAACCTGGATCTGCTCAATCGCGTCTAATGAAATTGGCTGTGAGTTTGCCTGGCCACCTAAGGTGTTTGATAAACCAAACGAGTTATTGAACAAGGCACCGTCAACAGTTAAGTTGTTACCATTACCGTTACGACCGCCAAATGATGTACCATTTGCAGTAGGAGTTAATTTAGTGTAATCATAAATTGACCTGCTGATAGTTGGTAAACGATCGATCTGGGCGCGGTTAATAATCTCCTGAGAACCTGTTCTTGAAGTATTAATAACCTTGTTCTGTACACCCGAAACCACAACTTCCTTAAGTTCGGTATTGGTTGGTGCAAGTTTAGCGTTGATCTTAAAGTCCTGACCTAATGATAACGTTATGTTATCCTGGCTGAAGGTATTAAAACCAATAAATTTAAAACTGATAGTGTACGGACCACCAACACGGATGTTTGGTAAGTTGTAACGGCCGTCGGCGCGGCTAACAGTTGAATAATTAGTACCTGTGGGTGTGTGTAACGCGGTAATGGTTACACCAGGGAGTGGTAATCCCTTTTCATCAACCACTGTACCAGACATGCTACTTGTAGTAACGTTTTGCGCGAACGCAAAGTTTAGTGTGAGCAGCGAAAAAATGAATAAAAGAAGGTAATGCTTCCTCATAAATTGCTTTTTTAATTATACGTTTAATTAATTGGCGCAAAGATAATTAATGAACTAATTACCAATGTTAAGTTAACGTTAACAATTATTATATATTTATCAACATTTTACATTATAAGTATAAAAACCATAAAACAATCGCCAAAAACAATGAAAATATTACAAATAATATAGTTTAAATCATATCGGAGCTTAACGGTTACATTACACCATTTGCTTTTATGACACAGCGCAGATATAAATAACCCAAGGCAGGTAATATATACCGGCAGTACATTTTTTGATTTCAGCCCTTTTCCTTAGCTTTGGCATTCAAAAAATAGGCGCTGCGGAAAAACCACAAAAATCCGCGCAGCTTATTTACCTTTGAAACGAAATTAAAGTATATCAATAATAATATGGATTACGATGTAATTGTTATTGGGTCTGGTCCGGGTGGCTACGTTGCTGCTATCCGCGCTTCCCAGCTTGGTTTAAAAACCGCCATTGTCGAAAAAGAATCATTAGGCGGTATCTGTTTGAACTGGGGTTGTATCCCAACCAAGGCTTTATTAAAAAGCGCCCAGGTTTTTGAATACCTTAACCACAGTGCCGATTACGGTATTAAAATTAACGGCGCCGGCGAAGTTGATTTTGCCGCGGTTGTTAAAAGAAGCCGTAACGTTGCCGATGGCATGAGCAAAGGCGTTCAGTTTTTGATGAAGAAAAACAAGATAGATGTTCTTGTTGGCTTTGGTAAATTGAAAAGCAAAGGCGCTGTTGAAGTTAAAGCTGCCGATGGTACAGCTAAAACCTACAGTGCAAAACACATTATATTAGCAACAGGCGGGCGCTCGCGCGAGTTACCTAACCTGAAACAGGATGGTAAAAAAGTTATCGGTTACCGCCAGGCCATGGTATTACCGCAGCAACCTAAATCAATGGTTGTAGTTGGTTCGGGTGCTATCGGTATTGAGTTTGCTTATTTTTACAACTCAATAGGTACAAAAGTTACCGTAGTTGAGTTTTTAGATAATATCGTTCCGTTAGAGGATGAGGATGTATCAAAAGGATTAAACCGCATTCTTAAAAAACAGGGCATCAACATCATGACCAGCTCCAATGTGGAATCGGTTGATACCAGCGGCGATTTGTGCAAGGTAACTGTAAAAACAGCTACCGGCACCGAAATTCTTGAAGCCGAGATCGTTCTTTCTGCGGTAGGTATCGCCACCAACCTTGAAGGCATCGGCCTTGAAGAAAACGGTGTTAAAACCGATCGCGGCAAAGTATTGGTTGATGATTTCTATCGTACCAATGTTGAAGGCGTTTATGCCATTGGCGATATTGTTAAAGGCCAGGCCCTGGCTCACGTAGCATCTGCCGAAGGTATTATCTGCGTTGAAAAAATTGCCGGTCAAAACCCTCACCCGCTTGATTACAACAACATTCCGGGCTGTACCTATTGCTCACCAGAAGTTGCTTCTGTTGGTTATACCGAAAAAGCAGCTAAAGAGGCTGGATATGAAGTTAAAGTTGGTAAATTCCCATTCTCGGCATCGGGTAAGGCAAGTGCTGCCGGCGCTAAAGATGGCTTTGTAAAAGTGATATTTGATGCCAAATACGGCGAGTTCTTAGGCGCTCACATGCTTGGCTACAACGTTACCGAAATGATTGCCGAAGTAGTTACTGCCCGCAAACTGGAAGCTACCGGCCATGAGATCATCAAATCGGTACACCCTCACCCAACCATGAGTGAAGCTGTAATGGAAGCCGCTGCCGAAGCTTACGGCGAGTGTATCCACTTGTAGTATTCTGGCCCATGGTCGATAGACCATAGACCATGGTTGATAGTTATAGCTACAATAAATATTTAAAGCCTCAAATTAAATGCATTGCATTTGGTTTGAGGCTTTTTAGTTTCATACTTTATAACCACAACTTATCTTTAAAATATTATTCTAATTTAGCCCTATCAGCACATTATAAGTCACGCCCATTATCTATGGACCATCGACTATGGACTATGGACTATAAACCATGAACTAAAATGAAACTACACACCATTGATACAGGCTTTTTTAAATTAGATGGCGGCGCTATGTTTGGCGTTGTTCCTAAAACCATCTGGAACAAAACCAATCCCGCCGATGAAAACAACCTTTGCACCTGGGCCATGCGCTGCCTGCTGGTTGAACATGAAAACAGGTTAGTATTAGTTGATACCGGCATAGGAAACAAGCAAAGCGAAAAGTTTTTCAGCCACTATTATCTTCACGGCAACGCAAGTTTAGATAGTTCGCTGGCTTCTCTTGGTTTCCACAGGAATGATATTACCGACGTGTTTTTAACCCACCTGCACTTTGACCATGTGGGCGGTGCCGTTGTACGCGAGGGCGAAAACCTGCTCCCTGCCTTTAAAAACGCCACCTACTGGAGTAATCCCAAACATTGGGATTGGGCAGTTAACCCTAACGAACGGGAAAAAGCTTCCTTTTTCAGAGAAAACATCATCCCTATACAGGAAAGCGGCCAGCTAAAATTTGTTGATACCGAAGACGGCATTAACTTTATGAAAAATTTTGAGGTCCGCTTTGTATCCGGGCACACAGAATCAATGATGCTGCCGCTTATTAATTATAAGGGGAAAAAGGTACTCTATATGGCCGATCTGCTGCCATCAATCGGGCACCTGCCTATCCCCTATATAATGGCTTATGATATGTTCCCGCTTCAAACGCTTACTGAAAAAAACTATTTTTAAACGAGGCCCTTGAAAAAGAATACATACTATACTTTGAGCACGACCCGGTTAATGAATGCTGCACTTTACAGCAAACAGAAAAAGGCATCCGGGTTAAGGATACGTTTAAACTAAGCGACCTTTAACCGTTGATTGGTTTTGATTTCGTTGATTTTTTAACTTGTAAAAACACAAAGGCATCCCCTCGCGGGATGCCTTTGTTCATTGATCGGTTTAGGTTAAAAGCCTCGTCAATTAAATCAGTGCGATTGAATCATAAAGCCGGATACTATCACAGCAACCTATCTTTAATCTTCAAGCTCTGATCACTATAAAAAAGGTTTAGGTATAAAGAACGTATTATCTTTGGCCGGAGGCGGCATTTAATTACCAACCTCCAACCGTTGATCTCTTCAATAAAAAGGTTTAGGATTTTGAGTTATTTTGTACTCTTCCTCAAAATCTCTCATCACAAACCTTAACCACGATGCATAATTTGAAGGGATTACATAACCAACCCGCAAATTTTTATGCAAAGGGATATTCAATTATTCGCCTTTAGTGGTGTTGCCGCCTTTGCCCTGGTTTTCGATCTGCAGTTTTTTGAGCATTTCGGTACCTATGAGGGCATCAATCATACCGCCGCTACCGCCCTCTTTGCCGCTTACCAATATCTCAGGAACCAACCTAATACCTGCAGCAGCCAAAGCTTCGGCCACACGCACTATGGCGTATTGTTCGGTACCCATGGCTTCGGTTTTTTGTTTGGTAACCTCGGCTTCTGATAAACCTATGGCTTTGATCTTGGCACCTTCGGCCATACCATTCACCTCTGTGGCGTTAGCGTCGGCTTTGGCGTTCACTGTTTTTGCTTCGGCATCGGCTTTGGCTATCGTGATCCTTACCTCAGCATCGGCTTTGGCGTTGATGGTCTTAGCTTCTGCCTCACCTTTTGAAGCGGCAACCCTTGAAGCGGCCATCTGGGTGTTAATCTCAACCTGGCGGGTTGATTTTACTACCTCAGGCTGCATATCGGCACCGGCACGGGCGCTTTCAAATTCTTTACGTTCAATTTGCGCGTGGCGCTGTATCTCGTAAGTAACCTTTTCCTCCTCGGCCAGTTTACGGTCGGTAAGTGTTTTCATCAGCGCTGCCGGAGGCACTATGTCACCTATCAGGGTATCCACACCAATTACGTTATAGGTTTCCAGTACGCGACCAATATGCTCACGGGCATCAGTTTGCCTTTGGATACGGTTGGCCAGGAAGCCGATCACATCACTTTTTTGGGCCGAGTTACGGAAGTAGTTGGCAATAGTTGGCTCCAGTACCTGCGATACCAGGTTTTTCATTTTACCAAACCTTGCTATCACTTTCGGTGCTTCGTTACGTGGCACGTGGATGATCTGTGACACATCCAGGTTAAAAGTAAAACCATCGCTTGACCTTACCGTAATGGTACACAGGTTCTTATCCAGTTCGTGCGACTCGGTGCGGCTATCTGCCCAGTTTAATACGATGTTGGTTGTGGGTACAATTTCAACAGCATGGGTATAGATGTTTACCGGGTGCTTACCGGGATCGAGCGGTTCGTCCCAAACCCCTTTTTCGTTACGCTTAACAATGTTACCATGTTTGAAATTATCGCCACTGGTATCCTTGCCTTCCGGGCCCACAAAGGAGTTTACAACACCTACGTAACCGATAGGGATATAGATCATATCTACCTGCTCAACGCTCACAAACCAGGGGTTAAGGTAGTAAGTACCCGCCAGGATCACGTCCTCCTGCAAACCTTTGCGACCGCCTGCGGTGATAAAAGCGATTGGGTCCTGGTAGTTTTTATGCCCTGCAACCGATTCGCCGGCTATCTCGCCTTTGTTCAGCGGCTCGCCATCCAAAGTGGTAATAATACCTACTTTGTTTTCGTGGATCTGGGTGATAGGCACCATCTCAATATCAAACAAAAATGTGTTGATGCGATAACTACCCGGTGTAAGGAAAGCTGCCTGCGGGCCTTTTTGACCATTATTATCCAAAAATGCTACCGCATCCTGAAACTTATCACAATCAACCGGTTTACCCAGCACACGGCCGGTATCAAACGAGGCACCGTCTTTTGCTTTTACCAGGCCAAGCTTGTTTTGCTCAATAATGGTAAAGGGCTGCATGATAATAGTATACTGCCATGGCCACATTTTCCAATATAAGCCCGGCGCAAGGCCACGGCCCTGCATACCAGCCTCGCCTTTGGTGGCAATGATCCGACCATCGGGCAGGCGGCTGTTACCTGTAAGGGCAAACTTTTTGATCACCAACCCAATACGGTCGTCCGGAACGATAACCATGCCGCAAAACACGCGCAAAACAAATTTGTACATCAGCAATAACACTATGACGGGTATAACCCACCACAGACTAACAATTAGATTGTCCATTTTTTTAAAGATTGTTTTTGATTTTTTTAACGGAACCCTTAAGGTGCGGGCCCTCACAACACTTATAGCTTACCTGGAAGAGTACCTTGGCTATATAGTGTCATTAAGACAGTTGCAATTAAGCTTTGTTACGAAAAATCTTAAAAATATTTTAAGGGCATCGTCAGATACATGTAATTAATTGATACACAGAAAGTAAATTTTATAACGCTTTTCAGGAAACATTTTACAACAGGTATAGTTAAATAAGTATCCTATTGTTTAATGCATACTTAACATTACCGCTATGAGTATCCCAAAAGACATCAAAAAAGAAGGCACCAGGATAAGTCCGGCAAAAGCGGGTGGACAAAAAGCCAAAGAGATCAAAACCGAAGGCCCACTAAGTGAAAAAGATGAAGTGAAGCAAGCCGAAGAGCGCACTAATAAAGGTTTGAAGAAGAGATAGTGTAAAATCAATAGACTTAAGTCGGAAGTCAAAAGATCTCTTTTTCCTCACCGCATTTCAGACTTATGACTTTAGACTAAAGACTAAGCCTTCGCTTTCAATTTTAAAAGCAATTGTATAGTTTTATCCAAACATTTTTCTGTTATGATAAAACAAGGCTTTTTATTGTTTGCTGTTGTAGTGCTTTTTATAGCATCATGTAAACCTGAAGTTTCGGTTAGGACGCTTACCGGCAAATGGAAATATATAAAAATCGAGCATCCAAATGCCAGCCCGCCCGATACCGTAAAACAAGCCGAGCTGGATGCCAACGTACCTTATATTCAGTTTACGCCCGAAATGAAATTCCTGATTGTGTGGGGCGGCAAGTTCCTGTCGCACGGCTCTTTTACGCTGAATGGCAGCAACATGAATGTAACCGAGAAACTCCCTGATGGCAAAACCCGCAATTTCGTTTTTTACGTTTCGGAACTAACCGACACTAAGATAGTTTTTGAAAGTACCGGCCCCGAAGGCTCAAAGGTTACAGCTTTGCGGGCAAGCAAATTTTAAGTCAGTTAATTCTTTGCATGCAGGCCACAAGGCTGTGCCTTGTGGCAGCAATTTACAAGTAATTTAAAATCAAGCTAATCCTGTAATCCTAAAATCAAGGTTCAATGTGCCGCAACAACATCTGTGCTTGCCTCAACCTTGTTTTTTATAAACCGCTTGCCAATAAATACAATCAGGAGTGCCAAAATTGATGAGGCTGCCATAACCGCCGCCATGGGCAGCGAGCTGTGTTGTTTTATTATAGAGATACCGATAGATGACAAGGCCCCCACCGCCATTTGCGATGCGCCCAATATTGCAGAAGCCGAGCCCGCATTTTTAGAGAAGGGAGCAAGGGATAATGCTGATGTATTGGGCGCGCAAATGCCAACGCAGCATAACACTCCAAATATCATCGCTATAGTACCACCTATCCCGAACCAATGATTTAATGAACCCGCCAAAAAAATGTGGAGATAATCACCATTAAAATAAGTGATGCGCCTATCATTTGTTCGCTTTTGTATTTTTTTATCAGCACACTGTTTAGCTGACTTGAACCAATAAACCCTACCGAAAGCCCTGCAAAGATCCAGCCGAACTGTTTTTCGCTTACTTTAAAGCCCTCAATAAACACAATGGGCGATGACGAGAACATAGGCAAACAAACCCGCGAAAGCGAACGCGCCGCCTATGGCATAGGTTACAAACTGCGCATCCTTTAAAACTGTTATAAAATGCCCTATAATCGGCCCTGGCTTTAAGGAATAAGCAGGATCGGGCTGATAGCTTTCGGGGAGCCAGAATATTACGGACAGCAATATGAGCACCGCTATAATAGTTAATACCAGGAAAATGACCTGCCATTCAAAAGCCGCGGTAATATAACTGCCTACGGTAGGGGCCAGCATAGGCGAAGCACCGAGTACCAGGATCAGCAACGAAAATACTTTGGCATTATCCTCAATCGGGAACAAATCACGCACCATGGCCATGGCGGCTACACTTGCCGCACAGCTGCCCACCGCCTGAAAAAAACGCAGTGCAATAAGCATTTCGAGCGATGAAGAGAAAAAACATCCCATTGATGACACGATGTAAAGTCCAAGCCCCCAGTATAATGGGTTTTTACGGCCAAACCTGTCGAGCAAAGGCCCATAAAGTAATTGCCCGGCGGCGATGCCAATAAAATAGCTCGATAATGACAGCGCTACCTCATCGGTACTGGTATGCAAGTACTTAGCTATGGCTTTAAAGCCCGGCAGGTACATATCGATAGAAAAAGGGCCAAGTGCCGTAAGCGAACCCAATATGAGGATCAGTACTGTATATTTTTGTTTGGTCATATTTATTTGGTCCATGGTCAATAGGCCATGGTCGATGGTGATATTGGATTTATTGTATCTTAGTGATTTTTCAAAGTCCAGGCAATTGTCTATGGACCATCGACTATGAACTCCCCTAAAACGCCTCGCCTAAATTAAGACTTATTGATGAAAAGTTTTTGCTCATGCCATAATCGAGGCTGATATTGGTTCCTGTTTTTTTATTGAACTTAAAACGCAGGCCTGTGCCGGCTGCTGGGTGCCAGTACACAAAAGCATGGTTCTCGGGCTCGGTAACGGAGTTTACGTTAGCAAATACTACAAAGCCCAATAAACCATTGCGGGTGATATCGCGGCGGTATTCAGTTTCAAAATATACCAGCCTGTCGCCCCGGTAACGGCTTTGCGGAAATCCCCTGCCCGATCGCTGATAAGGTTCCCAGCCAAGACTTGGCAGGTTAAGATAAGGTGTGCGGGGCGTAAGTGTTGTCCAGTAATAGGCCCAGAAAGCCAGCACGTTTTTAGGCCCCGAGTTGGTTAACTGCACATATTTACGCATATCGATATACAGTGACCTCCAGTCGGTATGGCTTCCAAAGGCCTTGGCATTAACCCGGTAAACTATGTTGGTATAAGCCCCGGGTAGTGGATTGATTGAGTTTTTGCGCGAATCGTATAATAAATTGAGCGTTACACCCGATGAAAACGCATCCTGATCGGCCGCAGTACCATATTTATAACCGGTAAACTTACGCAGGTTTTGATCGCCGTTGCTTTCAATATCCATATAGTAATCCAAATTATACCCTAACCCGGCATAAAAGTATGGCTTAATCTGCTTTAACACGCTTTGATAAAAGCGGAGATAATTATAATTTATCAAAAACTTATCCGCTGGCCCCTGGTTGCCACCCAAGCCCCAGGTATATTGAGGGTAAACCATCAGCCGGGTATCACCCTGTATATTCCACTCATTATTATTAAGCCAGATATTTGACCGGATAGGCAAGCCGTACCTCCCTTTCAAATTAAAATAAGGGGTAAAAGTAAAGCTTGATAAATTAGTAGTAGCTTCATCCCCCAGATAAAACCCAGCTGTTGTTGAAGTAAACAATGCTTTTCCGCCACTCCGCCCATCGGTTGTTGAGGTGGGAAAAACAGAAAAGTAGATCTTTTTCCGTTGAGTTGCCTGGTGCCGGGGTTGTATTTTAAAAAGCGAACGTACAATGTCAATAACATCCCGTTGCGGTACTGAATCTTTTTTTATGCTGATGGTATCTGCAACCGGCTGCTGTGCCAGCAACATTGCCGGAATCAAACATAAAACTATTACGCATAACCCTTTTACCATCGTACCTTAAACGAAAAATATTGACTTGCTGTTTGGCTGTTAATAATTTTAATAACGGAGAAAACAGGGCAATCGCTTCAATTTAGCTAAATTAATTGAAATAAAAAAGGCCTGTAAGCATTGAAACCTACAGGCCTTTATAACAACCATTTAAATTAATGATAGGTTGTTTGTTTTGTTACGGTTGTTTTGGTTGTGGTATAATGGTGATGGGGATGTGCCCTGCGCCAGGCAATGCGGGCAGCACGCTGCCTTTTCTCTTCGCGCCGGCGGGCTTCATTACCGATAATATAACCGCCACCGGCACCAAGCGCACCGCCAACTAAAGCGCCGCCCGCACTATGCGTAATAAGGCCACCCGCAATTGCACCGCCTGCTCCACCTATGATTGCGCCTTTGCCTTGTTTACTTATTCCCTTTTTCTGTGTGGTTTGTGCATTGGCAGTGATACTGATGGATAGCATCAGGCCAATTAAAAAGCACATATATATCATTAGCTTTTTCATAATGGTATGTATTTATAAGTGTTAACATAAACACTCATGCAAATAATAGACCATTATCGAAAATAGCGGCACAAAAATTCAACAATTAAAAGTTAACCGACAATGTTTATTTCAGGAAAGCTATTACAGCTTTTGAAAATTCGGGAGTGCGGCTGGCGCTGTTATGATCGCCCGGAACGTGAACCAGCTTTGAGCCGGGAATGAGTTTATGAAGAGCAACCTCGTCGCCGTTATCATGATCTTCGGTCCCATCTATGAGCAGTACCGGGATTTTCACCTTAGCTAACTCCTGTTTGCTGGTTGATGGCTGCCACTTTTGCTGATAGGCTAAAGCAAGTTCATCAAAAGGGTTACTGTGGATATAATTGATCATCCCATCAACATCATGAAAGCTGGTATCGCCCATTAAAGCCTTATAAGCATGAATCCTTCGCGGCCATTCGGGGTTAGTGTAAGCATCGCCCATACCACCCATTACCGCCTTTTGAACCCGTTTATCCAGCACAAACACGCGCGAAGTAATGATCGATCCGCGGGAGTATCCAACAACATCATATCGTTTCAGCCCCAGGCTTGTAGCCAGGCCCATAATGTCTTTAGCTTCGGCATCGTTAGCATAACCCGCATCATCGTGGGGCTTGTCCGACCGTCCGTTGCCCCTCTGATCCAGTATAATCACCTTATAACCAGCCGTTAACATATCATTATAAAGCTTTCCTTTTTTCCAGCCTTCGCCCGTGCCCGAAAAACCATGTACCAGTATCACCGGGAAGCCATCGCCTTTCGCTTCATAATGGATTTTAACACCATCAAACGAGGTATAATAGCTGCCCGGAGCAGTAACCGGCTGCGCTAATACACAATTGCCGGTAATCAGCATAAAAATTAACAGAGCTAAACTTGCCGATAGTTTTTTGATAACAAGCATATTTTTATTTAATAAACAGATTAATAACGGTTACCCCCACAAGCCCTATAACAGAAACAAGCGTTTCCATTAATGACCATGATTTTATAGTATCCTTAATACTTAAATTAAAATACTCTTTATACAACCAAAAACCCGAGTCGTTTACGTGCGAAAATGCCAGGCTCCCGGCCCCGATAGATAATACCATTAAATTGGGATTAATATGATTTTGCAAAACCAGCGGCGCAACAATGCCTGCAGCTGTTAGTCCGGCAACTGTTGCCGAGCCCAAACTAACGCGGATAATAGCGGCTATCACCCAGCCTAATAACAACGGCGGCAAATTGAACGATTGCAGTTGCGATGCTATCTGGCCGCTTACACCGCTGGCGGTTAAAACCTCTTTAAAGGCGCCCGATCCTGCTATGATCAATAATATCAAGGCCACATCCTTCACGGCATCGGTAAAATTGCCCGCAAGCTGGCCCATGCTTTTACCTTGTTTTATACCTAAAGTATAAGTGGCAACCATAAGCGCTATCAGCATAACAATTGAAGGATCGCCAAGAAATGTGATAAACTTTGCTACACCCGGATCCTGTATGTTAAGGTATGGAAAAAATGCGGTAAGCATTAAAAGCAAAACCGGCAATAAAGCCG
Source organism: Mucilaginibacter sp. P25 (assembly GCF_050859465.1). Lineage (NCBI taxonomy): Bacteria > Pseudomonadati > Bacteroidota > Sphingobacteriia > Sphingobacteriales > Sphingobacteriaceae > Mucilaginibacter > Mucilaginibacter sp. P25. The sequence continues at coordinate 6,407,563 of NZ_CP193937.1, forward strand.
TAAAAAAGCTATTGAACGCGCCGGGCAGCTTTTCGGCAGGTAACTCTTCAGCCCTGAAAGTAGCCAGCGGCTCCGACGGGATTTTTTTAAGAAATTGTGCAAACACCGGCCCCGCCAGTATAATAGCCGGAATAGCTATCATAAGTCCGTAAATAAAGGTAGTTGCCATATTAGCGTGAAATAAAGCCACTAATGCCGATGGCGACGGGTGCGGGGGCAAAAAACCATGCGTTACCGACAGCGAAGCCAGCATGGGTAAGCCTATATACACAGCCGGCAGTTTATACTTGTAAACCACCGAGAATATAAGCGGTACCATCAGCACGAAGCCAATACCATAAAACAGCGGAATGCCTATAATAAACCCAGCTGCAACCAGCGCCCATTGAATATATTTTTCGCCTACGGCGGCAACAAGTACACTCGCTATTTTTTGCGCGGCCCCGCTCACAGCAACCAGCTTTCCAAGCATAGCGCCCAGGCAAATAATGATGAGCAGCTGACCTAAAATATCACCCATGCCTTTTTGAACGGAAGCGGTTACCTTATTAATGGGTATGCCTAATAACAAACCTGCAATTATCGAAACAATGAGAAAGGCAATAAAAGGGTTTATTTTTACCAGGCTCACCAGCAAAACCAGTAAAACAATACAAAAAAAGATAGTTAACAGTACCATTAAGTTATAGGTTATGTGTGGCCAGCGGGCGTGCAACCTCAGTATAGGGCACCTGCTGATGCCAACTAAAGTAATAACAAAATTTGAGTTTAGGGTTTTTATATGGTAAAAGCTTTGATAACCCGGCCTCAATAATCAATAAGCCTTTTAATTTTGTCATTTGTACTTGAAAAACAAGCAGTTTGTGTAACTAACATACAACATGTTGCTATTTATAGCATTGTTTTATTAATTTTATAAAAAATAGTTTTAATTTTGCGTTAAAGTTTTATCCGATTAAGATTAACCCAAACCGCTATTTTACAGGATACTGTAATTTTAACACATACTTTAATACCTTTTCGGCATTTATTTCTTTAACTTTTATTATGGTAAAGCGTATTTTAGTATTAGACGACAATCAAGACATACTTGATATTGTGCATGAAACCCTTACTTATGAACAATTTGAAGTTAAAAGTACATCAATAAGCACCGATGTGCTTCCGTTAATTGAGAGTTTTGAACCGGACCTTGTTATACTTGATTACCGGGTAGCGGGTACCAATGGCGGCGAAATTTGCCGAAACATAAAAGTACATCCTAAATTTGGCAATACTCCTGTTATTATATTCTCGGCCTATGTGAACAATGAAAATGAGCTCATCGGCTACGGGTGCGACGCAATAATCAACAAACCATTTGATTTGACCGAACTTGTTGAAAAGGTTAATAACCTGCTTTAAAAACGTAATCTCAACCTCAGCGGTCAATTTACCTCCCTCTTGCACTATCCATTTAACCTTTATTTCATTTTTTTCTTCTGCTAAACCGGGATAATAATTATAAAAAAAGCAAAGAAAGCGCTTTAAAGCATTCAACATTACAAATACAGCATATTTTCAAGGTATAAATTGACTAATTATCAATACTTAAAGAGCATGATTGAAATATTGGTAATTATTTTAACTTTGTTTTATAGGTTAAAGCAAAATAATTAATTAAATACAATAAGCCCCTGATTGTATTATGGTACTATCAATAAATCAACACGAGAAAACAGAAGTAAAAAAGGCACCGGTATGCCCAAGGTGTAAATCAGAGCTTGATAACCGTGTGCCCAGAGGCTTTTTTGTGAAAAAAGTTTTGTTTTTTCTCCCTTTAAAGAGGTACATGTGCTTCAAATGCCAACGCAAGAGATACGTATTACGATAATTTATTTCATAAAAAGAAATCAACACTTACTTAAAAGTACTTTTCCTTCCTTTTCTTCTTCACCATAATATAGATATTGTATTTTGGCTGCCTGTTATTTTAAGTTTGTGGAAGAAAACGAAGCCAAGTCAAAGAAAAGATATTATTGTTCAAAATGCGGAGCCCCTTACCACTTCCAGATGCGAAGGAGTTGGTTTTTGAAAAACGTCCTGTTTTTTATACCAGTTAGGAAATATTTTTGCGCAAAGTGCAAAAAATCGGCTCACGTTTTCATCAAATAATTTTCAATTAATCAATTTCTTCGGTGTATTGATACCCTGTTATTACCAGTAAATGCAGATAATCTGCGTTTGCACTCCTCTTATACTGTTATTTTAAAGCCCCGACCTTATTTGTATACAAAAATATAATCGTTGTATATGTTATAAATACAGAATTACAGAGTATTCCCATATAAAGCCGTATAAACTACAAATTTGGATTAAGATAGTTAAGCATAATACTTGGTATAAAAATTGCTGTAATTTTCCTGATATTGTATAAAGCCATATCGCCATTGACTTTTTTGCTGATACATTTTTTTAACAGATTACCTATGCGACGGATATTAGCGGTGGACGACGACAAAGATATTTTAGAAATCATAAAATATATACTGGAAGATTCAGGCTACGAGGTTGATACCTTAACTGAAGGCAAAAATTTGTTTGACCGGATAAAGCAACATGAACCCGATTTGATTTTGCTTGACATTATGCTCGGCAATTTAGATGGCCGTGAACTTTGCAAGACCCTTAAAAACCAACAGGAAACCAAAAACATCCCTGTTATATTAATTTCGGCAAGCCATAATCCGGGTATGCTCAGCCAAGCCGGTTCGCCTGATGATTTTATAGCCAAACCCTTTGATATTGATGTTTTGCTGAATAGTATAAACAGACAATTAAGAAATGCTGCCTGATATACTGGACATGTCCCCGCAAAAAAAACGGAGCAGGCAAATATTGGCCTACCCCGTCAAATCAAAACAAAACTAAAAACTAAGCATTTATAGTAAATGCATTTTCCCGTTTAGCACGATTACGCAGCTTAAAGAAAATGACAAGGTTTAGGAAATGCATACCGCCCAATATTAAAATTATCCAGCCCACTTTATAACTCAGTACTTCAACCACTACCTGCATATTTGCAATACTGCCATACTCCTTTAAGGCCAGGCTCATATAGCCTATATTTACCAGGTAAAAGCCTACTACAAGCAGCTTGTTCACAGAATCGGCAAGTTCACTATTGCCGTGAAAAATATCCACTAAAAATATACGCCCGTTTTTAAACAGCACTTTGGCAACCCATACTGTTAATGCTATGCTTGCCAACAGGTAAATGACATAGGTTAAAATAAAGTAGTTCATGATACAAAGATTTAGTTATTATTAATTATTTAGAATTTTCAGTAAAAATTGAAAATTTTTTTGTAAAAAAATTTATTTAAACACTTTCAATATCGAACCAAAAAACCAGTTCTCTTCGGCCTTGAGCATGGTATCAAGTGTTTTGTTCACGTTATTAGCCAGCTTATTTATATCAGTAACCGTGGTTTTAAATGTTTTATAAGCCGGATCTTTTGTATCGCCATCCACCTCAGCCAGTTGATCAAGTATTTTAATGATTGGTGTAAGCTCGCGCTTTTTACGTTCTTCGGCAACACAGCGGGCTATAGTCCATACATCTTTTTCGGCGTAAAAAACTCCTTACGCTCGCCGGTTTTATGCCGCTTTTCAACCAAACCCCAATCAATGAGGTCGCGCAGGGTCATATTGGCATTACCGCGTGATATGCTTAATTCGGCCATCACTTCTTCAGTGGTCAAAGCTTCTGGCGAGATCATCAGCAAAGCATGTACCTGGGCCATGGTACGGTTAATCCCCCACTCCGACCCCAGCTTACCCCAGGCCTCAATGAACTTTAACTTTGCCTCTGCCAATTCCATGCACAAATATAAACAAGTTTTTAAACTTTCAAAAAAAAATGAAAATTTAGGTTAGAGGTTAGAGGTTAGAGGTTAGAGGTTAGAGGTTAGAGGTTAGAGGTTAGAGGTTAGAGGTTAGAGGTTAGAGGTTAATGCGCTTTCACTTGCTTTGTTTTAAAATGTAAAATAAATATGCACCACATTCTGTACGTGCAAACACAGCTGTAGCAAAGGAGCCAACGGTTTGTAAAGCACTCCGTTTACCGAAACAGCCCGCCAACGTGGTATTAAATTACTTCACAACAGCTATAGCCATGCCATCATGCTCCTTGGTTCCTACTGTTTGGATAATGGTGGCTGTTACCTGTTGGTTGGCGGCAAGCGCTTTATTAAAACGCTGCACCCCGCTAACGCGCTCATCATCACAGTTATCATCAAGTACTCTACCTTCGCGGATTACATTATCTGCAACAATAAGGGTACCGGGCCTGGAAAGTTTAAGCGCCCATTCAAAATATTCGGTATAAGGTAGCTTATCGGCATCAATAAAGATCATATCAAACGGGCCTTCATCATCGGCCTCAAGGGTTGCGAGGCTCTCCATTGCCTTGCCTACTTTAATTTCAACCACAGGGTCCAAACCGGCGTTGATGATATTCCGGCGGGCAACATCAGCATAAGCCTGTTCCAGTTCAAGCGTAACGAGCTGTCCATCGGCAGGCAGCGCGCGGGCCAGCCAAATGGTACTGTAACCGCCAAGCGTACCTATTTCCAGGATCTTTTTCGCACCACATAAATGGGCCAGTACCTGTAAAAACTTACCCTGGTTAGCCGACACATTGATGCCCGGAATACCGGCATCCTCCATTGATTTCAAAGTACCTTTCAGCACCGCGTCTTCATCCTCAAACAAATTACCTATATACTGATCAACCGATTCAAAAAGTGAAGTATCCATAACGCAAATTTTTTATTATGATAAAATTAAACACGAACTAAAAGCAAAACGCACAAAGCCTAAAGCTAATGAACTGGTTTAAATTTAAATTGCTATATGTGAAATTAATAGTTTTATAAACCTGTTTGCCGAAAACACCTTGCCTCTTGCCACGCTCAATTGAAACTTTTATACCGTAAATTTTACATGGGTTAACCGGCAGGCTCCTGGTCAGTATCGCCAGGCCGGTGTTATCAGCTAATAATTACCGAATATTGATTGTATAATTTAGATTGCTGATATTGCCTGAGTGGAAAATGTTAAAATTGTCACCATAAATACATGGAAATGTGATGGTGAGTATCGGGTGCGCATGGGCATACTTGCCAAACAACTTAAACAATTAAAACCTCATGTTATAGCTTGCCAGGAATGTTTTTACAGTGAAGAAGCAAATGCTGATACCCTGAAATTTTTGGCTGCCGAATTAAATATGCACTATTGTTTTTTACCCGGCCGATCAAAAAAAGACGGTTTGAAGGGAGTATGGTCAACAGTACATCGGGCCTGGGCATATTATCAGTTTACCCGGTTACCGAAACCGGGAGTTTTGATTTACCTGTAGTAGCCGAAGATAACGACCGCAAAGCTTTCCGGGTAAACGTAAACCTGCCATCGGGAAAAACAGTTACTGTTACCACTACCCATCTTACACACCTGGGCCAGCATAAAGGCCTAAGAAAAGCCCAGGCCGAAGCCCTTGCGGGTTTTGTTATTGAGGAAACCCCAAAACCATACCACATTGTTTGCGGCGACTTTAATGCTACACCCGATTCGGAAGCGGTTATGGCTTTCCGGGAATTATCTAAAGCTGCTGACTGTTATACCGAAGGTAATGGTACAGAACCGAGATACAGCCTTACAGACGCCTATTACAAAGCCAACAAACAGGTATGTGTTGATCAGATTTTCACTTTGCCTTTCCCTGATACGGATAATTATCCGCGGTTTATCGATTCGGCAGTGGTATTAAACGTGCCTGATGAAGAAACCGGCTTGTACCCGAGCGATCATTTCGGCATCACCACAACACTTGTAATAAATTGACTATAAACAACCTGCCGTCAATCGGTAATTTTACCATCCAAAATATAGCGGTTCAAACAATCCGCTCTTTTCATCCATAAAAAACCACCATGAGCAAGCTATTTTATGTTATTGGCGCATCCGGAGCAGGCAAAGACACCTTGATGAATTACGCCCGCAAGCAAATTAACGGATCGGAAAATGTGGTATTTGCACACCGGTATATTACCCGTCCGCCATTTTCTGGCAATGAGAACCACGTTAGCTTAACCAATGAGGAATTTGCATTAAGAAGCAAAGCCGGGATGTTTGCTTTAAGCTGGGGCAGCCACGATAAATACTATGGCATAGGCCAGGAAATAAACAACTGGCTTAATAAAGGCTTTAATGTGGTGGTTAACGGATCGCGCGAATACCTGCCCGTTGCACAGCGGCTCTACCCCGATCTGATAGTAATACTAGTAACTGCGAGTCCCGAAGCTATTGCAAGTCGCCTGGTTGGGCGCGGACGGGAAAACACTGAAGAAATAGCCAATCGTATAGCCCGCACTGCCGAACTCAACACCAATCTCGAAAACTGCATCGAAATACAGAATGACGGTGCTATTGAACTTGCCGGGAACGAACTGGTAAACCTGGTCTCGGTAACGGAAAAACAACTGGCTTAAACCTGCTTTCAATATGTGATGAAAACTATTGATGGTTCAATACACCGAAAGATTACTGAGCTGGCAATTGCAGTAGATATTTTAGTTTTTTTGAAGGCGAACCGTGAAATACTTAAATATACTGATAAAGGGGTATTTCAAGGAGATGATATTAAAGCTATTTTTGAAAAATACTTAGAAAAGTATTTAAATATCGAACCTAAACCCTATCAATATAAATTAGCCATCTGCCCTTAACAGCAAATGGCTTTTTTATTTATATAAAAATCTCAAATATTGTTGCAAGCTATCGCAAGGTAGCATAATTATAAAACTGCAACCTGCCATTCCCTTGTATAGTAATGGTTTTGGTTTCAGTGGCGCCCTGGGCATTTTTGAGGGTAATATGCACCTGGTTATCTCCTTTTTGCAAAGGGATCCGTGCATAAGAAATATAAGCCGGCAGGCTTTGCCAGTTGCGGGTATCTGCTTTTTCAGATAGTAAGCTGTAAAGCTGAATGCCATAACCGAGCCCTTCCAATAACCCGTTGGTTTTGCCATCACTTTTGGCAGCTGCACGTATCGAATATTCGGCTATCTTCTTCACAGCAAGGCGCGACAGGATCCCGCTCATTTCTTTTAATGCACGCTGCTGCAAAGTTTTAAATGCCAGCTCATTAATATCTTCAGCTTTTACCAATGACGCATCCTGGTTATTAACCGAGATACTTGCGCTTGAATAATATGGCGTTTGCGCAACATATTTAGGAAATGCAACCCGTAGGCTTTCAACCGACTTGGTGTTCACCCTGTTCCTGTCACCGTCGTAATTAAAGGGAATTACCAGGCCTCCGGCAGCATCGGTAAAAAACAAGTCGCCGTTGCTGTTACGGATCAGGCTAAAAAACAGGTCGACCTGCGTTTTTACCGGGGCAAGGCCGTTCTCCCAAAAAAATATCAGCTCACCGCCTTCCGATGGTTTTACAGGTTCATATTTAATGCCAAAGGTTGTTTCAAACTGGTCAGCTTCTGTTGTAAAACCGTTCAGCTTTGCCGTGCGGATCACGTCCTCCTCCAGTTCAACGGGCATCGGGGTACCGTAATAAGTTTTATCAGGACTTTTAAGGTAGATCTCAGCCGCGTTCCTGTATGATATAAATGCATTGTTTACATCGTTGTTGCTTTCATACAACATCCCCTGCAACGTCAGCGAAAATGCGTCGTTTGAGTAACGGCTGTCTTTATTGTTATACTTATCGCCCTGTTCCTGAGCCTGTAAAGTAATACGACGGGCTTCAACAATTGCATCCTCTGTTTTATTCAGGTACAAATAATTGAGCGCCTTATAATAATGGATCATGAACTTTTCAAAATCCTCTCCTTTATACCTTTGCGATGCGGAATTAAGCAAAACGCCAACAGCGGCGTCAGATGCGCTGGTCAAACCTTCATCAAGCAACTGATCGGCCTGGTTAAAGTAGTTGTTGCTATTTTCGTACTCGCCTTTTAAATGGCAGATCCTCCCCTTCTCCATCAGGTACAGGAGCTTATTTCGGGGCTTTTGAATCAGGCTGTTATTATCAAGCTCCTTCTCGGCCTGGGGATAGTTACCGGCCGATACATTTTTGTAATAAGGAGCAACACTTTGATTATAGGTTGAACACGCCGATAAAAAAAGCATCAGCCCGATAAAAGAAAATACCCGGAGAATATGCGTACGTAAGTTGATCATTATTAAATGCAAACTGCCCCGAACACAGGCGTACCATGTTCAGGGCAATGATGTTTACCAGCTTTAGTTTTTAACGTATTTGGCAATTTTCTTTTCGCCTATCCAAACCACTTCATTTGTTTGAATGTTGGTAAGCTCCAGATTTACCTGGTAGTAAACAACTTTTTGGCGTTTGTGCGAATCAACTATTGAATTGATTGAGCCCTGCAGTATATAATCGGCACCATTTTCCAGGCCAAATTTTTTCATGCTTGATACCGTAGCGTTTGTTTGCTGATCGGCCTTTTCGGCACGTAACTCATCACGTTTTTTACCGCCCTGCACCAAACGTACTTTTTGCGATTGGATGAATGAGCTTTCAATATCAGTTAAGAATGTTTCGGCATCAATATGTTCGTGGCTTTTATTTTGTACAAAGCCAACTATAACTACCGGGCGTTTACCCTGGTGCTCGTTAAGGTGAGTATCTATCCAGTTAGCACCTAAAATTTTTCCGGTAAGCTCATCGGCTGCCATTCGTGCATCACTGTTATTCCAGTTGCCGCTAACATCAATAGTTTGGTCGGTGCTAACGCGTGTAACCTGCCTTGAACATGAGGCTATAAAAATCCCTGAAACTGCTATTGCAGCAACTGTTAAAATCCTGTTAAATTTCATTTGTAGTATATTATAAATTATGATGTGTTAGATTGATTGTTGCTTAATTTGTTACCAGCCAAAACCGATACCGATGCTTGTACGGCCGCCCCAGCGGCCACCATAATAGCCGCCCCAGCGATTGCCCCATCCATAGTTTAAAAATGGCGAATAAGAGTAGCCGCCATATAAGCCCCATGACGGTGAATAATCATAATATCCGTTCATGCGTTCCTCATGCCGCCACGCGCGGTTTTGACGGCGGCGTTCCAGTTTGGCTTCATACCAATCGTAAGCTTTGTAAGTATTTTGTATGGTTACCCCGTGCAGGCTGTTCAGGGTATCGGCAACCCTGATATATTTTGCCTGGCTTTCCATGTAGCGTGGATTTTGATCGGCAACCAGCGATGCTGTTTCCTGGGCCTTTACGGCGCCACTAAACAAACCGCCTAAAAGCATCAAGCCTATCATAAAGATATTCCTTTTCATTGCGCTTAATTTAATAAGTAAAGTTACGTAAAATGCAGTCCAAATATTACACAGGCACCGGGCATAAACCGTTAAATTATGTTAATCGGGAGCATTTTTACTTAATTATGAATTGCAGGAGTACCATACGTTTTTTTTAACCATGAAAATGGTCTATATCATTGTCACTATCGGTCATGGTGGCGCGTCATGATGATATATTTAACATTTATATAAAGCTAAAAGCAAAATGCACAAAGCCTAAAGCTTAACATTCTGTTTATTAACATTATTTAATTATTTTATGTGAATTAATTATTAGACGCTCTATCATATCATGAAAAAATCAACCTATACCCTGTTTATTATTGGCTTTACTGCGATACTGTCTGCCTCGGTTGCCAACGCGCAAACCAAGGCCTTTAAACCAAAAGACCAGCAGTTATTTAACACCATCGCACACATGGATAGTGTAATGTTCAACGCCTTTAACGGCCGTAATTTAGAAGTGATGAAAACACTGTTTGCGCCCGATGTTGAATTTTATAATGACGGTAAGGGCTTAACCGACTATGACGGCACCATGGCCGGCTTTAAAGGAATTTTTGAAAACAAACAAGCCGCCGACCTGCGCCGCGACCTGCTTAAAGAAACGCTTGAGGTTTACCCCATGCCCGGTTTTGGCGCTATTGAAATGGGTACGCATCGTTTCACACATACCGAAAACGGCCAACCGGTAATCGGCCTAATGAAATTCGTACACATTTGGCAGTATAAGGACGGGCAATGGAAAGTGACAAGGGTAGTAAGTGTAGGACATTAATTATGCTAACAGATCCGTTAAGTGTTTTGAATTTCCCTCTCAAGCGCGGGGCTTTCGCAATATAACCCGCCGGTTCAGGCATTCGTGCTTGAACCGGCAATCGCGCCATTTTTAACTATCACCAACTCTCAAGTTTCTTCAATACGAACTCACATTGCTATAGTCAACATTTGTAATCCCGCTATAATCAGGCACAAACGTATTTTCGCTGCTGATGGCCATATCAAACTCAAACGATGCCGGATAAGGTGTGTTTAACAAACTGCCTTTGGGGATGTAAGGGAACAACTCGCCATAAGTCAGGATCTGGCTGTGGTTAACACGACGGTAAATATACATGCGGTGCAGGTCGCACGGTTTGCTTAAACCCGCGGCACCTATCATTTGAATGGCGCTGCTCACCGTTTGCCGGTGAAAATTTGCCACACGTACTTTTTTATCATCCACTACCAGGCCTTTCATCAGGCTTTTATCCTGTGTAGCCACACCGGTTGGACAGGTGTTCGTGTTGCATTCCAGCGCCTGGATGCAGCCAAGGGCGAACATCATGCCACGGGCACTGTTGCACATATCGGCGCCGAGGGCAAAATTTTTGACCAGGTCAAAACCCGTGGCTACTTTGCCTGATGCTATAAGCTTGATATGTTTTTTAAGATCGAACCCGGTCAGCGCATCATAAACAAAAGCCAAAGCCTCGCGCAGCGGCATCCCTACCGAGTTACTGAACTCAAGCGGGGCAGCGCCGGTGCCGCCTTCTCCTCCATCAACAGTAATAAAATCAGGAGTAATGCCTGTTTTAACCATGGCCTTGCAAATAGCTAAAAACTCGCTTTTATGACCTACACACAATTTAAATCCGATTGGCTTGCCGCCTGAAAGATCCCGAAGCTTTTGAATAAATACCATCAGCTCCAATGGATTGGTGAACGCGGTATGGTATGGCGGCGATACTACATCCTCCCCCATCTCCACCAGCCTGATCCGTGCAATTTCAGGAGTGACTTTGGCAGCGGGCAATATCCCGCCATGACCGGGCTTTGCTCCTTGCGACAGCTTGATCTCGATCATTTTCACTTGTGGCAGCACCGCGCGTTCGGCAAAGGCATTGTAGTTGATAGTACCATCCTTATGGCGGCAACTGAAATAGCCGGTGCCTATTTGCCAAATGATATCGCCGCCCGGTTGCAAGTGGTAATCACTCAATCCGCCCTCGCCGGTGTTATGCGCAAAGTTATCCAGTTTTGCACCGCCGTTAAGGGCCAGTATGGCGTTCATACTCAACGAACCAAAGCTCATGGCCGAAATATTAAATACGCTGGCCATATAAGGCTGCGTACAGGATGCCCCGCCGACCTTTACACGGGGATCCATATTTAATTTATGGTGATCAATAGCGGCGATGCTATGGTTAAGCCATTCGTAGCCATTATCATAAACATCAAGCTCGGTACCAAAGGGGCGGGTGTCATCAACCTTTTTGGCTCGCTGGTAAATTACGCTCCTGTTTTGACGGTTAAAAGGCGTACCGTTGGTATCGCTTTCAATAAAGTACTGGTATATTTTGGGTCTTAACTCTTCCATCAAATACCTCAGGTGGCCAAATACAGGGTAATTGCGCACAATGCTATGCTTAGGCTGCACCATATCATAAAAACCGATAAGATATATAGGTCCAATGAACAGGAACGACCATGCAGCGGGTGGCCAGATGACAGTCCACAAAGCAAGCATACTGAATATGATAAAGAACGAAACAACGAAGAGCTTTCTCATGGATAGTTAATTTTATATGAAGCGGCTATTAAGTTTGATAAAAATAGATTTATAATTTAAACAATAGGGCAAATTTGTGGTTAAGAAACTTACTCAATGTCGTTTTAAAGTCAAAAAGTAAAAATAGATGTTTAAACATCTATTTTTGTGCTTATCTTTGTATCAACAAAAAAGAAATAAAAATCATGGCAACAGAAACAGCAACAAAATGGGTTATTGACCCTATGCACTCAGAAGTACAATTTAAAGTTAAACACCTGGTTATTTCAACCGTGAGTGGTTTTTTCAAAAGCTTTAACGGTGAGTTATTAACTGATAATGATGATTTTGAAAATGCTGAAATTGATTTCTCTTTAGATATCAACAGCATTGACACCAATCAGACACAACGCGACGAGCACTTGAAATCGGCCGAATTTTTTGACGCTGAAAAATATCCACAGATTGTTTTCAAATCAACTTCATTTACCAAAACTGATGATGAAGAGTATGAATTGAAAGGTAACCTGACCATTAAAGATCAAACCAAACCGGTAACGCTCGACGTAGAATTTGGTGGTTCGGCTGCCGACTTTTATGGCAATACCAAAGCTGGTTTCGAGATCAGCGGTAAAATCAACCGTAAAGATTTCGGTTTAACCTGGGACGGTGTAACCGAAGCCGGTTCAATTGTAGTTGGCGAAGACATTAAATTGTTGATCAACATACAGTTTACTAAACAAGCTTAATTGTTTTAATACTGTTGCTGTGTTTTAACTTTTAAAATGCCGCTGTTGTTAAAGGATCCAAACAACACGGCATTATTGAAACAGCAAAACAGGTTAAAATTTAAATAGCAAAGCCATTCTGATTTAATCGGGATGGCTTTGTTGTTTTTAGATGGATTTTGCTTTCAATTGGTTAATTTTAAAACGAGTAACCAAGCCTTATGAAACACCTTTCAATTCTGTTCGTTATTTTACTAATATCAGCATGTACTCACCCTCAAAAGAGGAAAAAGTAAATTCATTGATAAACATCGTTAAAGCAGACAATACATCCCCCTCTATAAACGACACTATAAACATCAGCACTGTTAAAACAGATACGATCAAATACTCAAAAAAAGAGCTAAAAAGAATTCTGTACTACAACTCCGAATTGGGTAATAAGATACCGCTTTCTCCGGATGCTACCTACAACGAGGGGCCATTAAGTAACCGTCCCAACGATACAAGTTATATAAACTACGGCAGCGAGAATGGGATGGACAATTATTATCTCTTATACGCGTATTTCCTGATGCTTAAAACCGGGAAGGAAAAATATGCGGATCAAAGAGAGAAATTGATCAAAATGTATCAGGATATAAATTTTATATATGAACAGCTGGCCGGCGGAGGTACGTATTTCGACCATCAGCAAGCACGTATATTTGGCTACGCTGAATATTCTGTTTATAAATACAAATACCATGAAGAGAATAAGGATTTTAAAAAATATAATGTAGTAAAACAAAAACAGCTTTACATCAAGCTGCTAAAACAACATATTGATGATGAATTAAATGCTATATTTTTTACTGGCGAGGAAACCCAAAAGCTTAAATTAAAAAAAGCATTGACAGAAAAGGCTGATGATATCGATCATTTAATAACAGGATATTTTTACCTGGAAGAGGCCCAGGAGTTTCAAAATTCGAAATACTACTAAAGAACTAAACGGCAGTTATCAATTTCAAGTTTTACCAAATGTCAATAACCTTGATTTTCAAGCGCTTTTTAAACCAAGTAGCTGTATCTTTGTTTTTATACTTATGTTAATTAAAATATATCCCGAAAACCCTAATCCAAAGGCTATTGAGCAGGTGGTTGAGGTGTTAAAAAAAGGCGGCCTCATCATATACCCTACCGATACCATTTATGGTTTAGGCTGCGATATCACCAACCACCGCGCTATTGAGGCCATTTGTAAGATCAGGAACATCAAACCCGAAAAAGCAAACTTCTCATTCATTTGCTATGATCTGAGCCATATTTCTGATTACATCAAACCGATTGACAATACTACTTTTCGCGTGCTCAAGAAAGCGTTGCCGGGGCCATTTACATTCATATTCAATGCCAGTCATATGGTTCCCAAAATGCTCAGCTCCAACAAAAAAACGGTTGGTATCAGGGTGCCCGACAATAATATAGCCCGCGAAATTGTGCGTGTGTTGGGTAATCCGATACTTTCTACATCTATAAGGGACGACGACGATATTATCGAGTACTCAACCGATCCGGAGCTGATCCACGAAAAATATGAAGACCTGGTGGATATTGTGATCGATGGTGGTTATGGCGACAACATCCCATCAACCATAGTTGATTGCACTACCGGCGACTTTGATATTGTTCGTGAAGGTAAAGGTGATTTGGAGTTGTATTTGTAGAAAAGCCTTAAATATTACAGGGCATTGCACTACTATGTGAACACATCTTTAACTAAAAGAAAATGTCATTTCGATTGAGCAGCTGGGCATCGGCGCTGGGGCGAAAGAGAAATCTCCTACGCCTGTAGAGCCGTACACATGTTTTAGAACAAGGCGTATAAGATTTCTCCTGCCCCCTTCACACATTTTCCACAACCGGTTCTGTCGAAATGACATTCGGTTTTATTCATTAATATTCATCGCCCGGTGTATATTTTTTTACGGCCTTATCCCTTTCACAAACCCCTCAATGTTATCCATATAACCTTCCTCACCTAAAAGCTTCACAAATTTGCTGCCTATTATTGCCCCATTGGCATAATTACATGCTTTGGTAAAGCTGCTGCTATCAGTAATCCCAAAACCAATAATGGTTGGATTCTTTAGCTTCATCGCGGTAATGCGTTTGTAGTATTCTTCTACACTATCACTCAGTTTCAGGTTATAGCCGGTTATTGTTGATGACGACAGCAGGTAGATAAAGCTGTTGCTCAGTTCATCAATTTTGCGGATGCGCTCTTCGGATGTTTGCGGGGTTACCAGGAATATATTGCTCAGGCCGTTATCGATAAAATATGACGAGTACATTTTTTCATATTCATAGATCGGCAGATCGGGTACAATAATACCGTCAACACCTACCTCGGCAGCCTTTTTACAAAACCGTTCAACACCATATTGTGCAATGGGATTAAAATAGCCCATAAGCAAAATAGGAATACTTACCCTGCTGCGCAGTTCGGCAAGCTCTTCAAACAAAACTTTAAGGCTCATGCCATTTTCCAATGCTACCTCTGAGCTATGCTGAATAGTCGGGCCATCAGCGACGGGATCAGAATAAGGAAAACCGATCTCCAGGAAATCGGCACCTGATTTCTCAAGGGCTTCAGCAATATCAACTGTAGTGTTCAGCGCTGGGTAACCGGCGGTAAAGTATATAGATAACAGGTTATTGTTTTTTGATGCAAAAAGTTTGTTTAAACGGTTCATTGTATTTTATTTGTCCATGGACTATAGACCATAGTCCATAGTTTTGTTTTTTACTGTTGATTTTTTCACGGATCAGCTATGGTCTATGGACCATCAACTATGAACCAATTAGTACCCGAAATAATTAATATACGTATCCAGGTCCTTATCTCCCCTGCCCGAAATGCAGATCACCACATTATCGTTGGCTTCAAACTTCATTTTCTCCAACTGGGCCAAAGCATGGGCTGTTTCAATGGCCGGGATAATCCCTTCCAGCTGACAGCAAAGTAAACCTGCCTGCAAAGCCTCCTCATCGGTAATACTTACATATTGTCCGCGGCCGGTTTTAAACAAATGTGCGTGCTGCGGCCCTATACCCGGATAATCCAGTCCCGCCGAAATTGAATATGGCTCAACCACCTGTCCGTCTTCGGTTTGCATCAATATGGTGCGACTGCCATGCAGCACCCCTTCATCGCCCAAAGCTGTTGTAGCGGCAGATTCACCACTATTTACGCCTTTACCTGCCGCTTCAACAGCAACCAGTTTCACAGCCTCATCCTCTATAAAATGATAAAACATCCCCATAGCGTTGCTGCCCCCGCCTACACAAGCCATCACATATTGCGGTAACTCCTTGCCGGTTTGCTCAAGCAACTGGGCCTTTGTTTCCTGCGATATGATAGATTGAAAACGGGCCACAATATCCGGATAAGGATACGGGCCAACTACAGAGCCAATGATATAATGTGTATCAACCGGGTTGCCTATCCAATCGCGCAGGGCTTCGTTGGTAGCGTCTTTAAGTGTTTTACTGCCCGATGTGGCGGGTACAACCTTAGCGCCCAGCATTTTCATACGGGCCACGTTTGGCGCCTGCCTTACCATGTCAATTTCGCCCATGTAAACAACGCATTCAATATTCATGAGTGCGCATACAGTAGCGGTAGCCACGCCATGCTGACCTGCGCCGGTTTCGGCAATGATACGCTTTTTGCCCAGGCGTTTTGCTAACAGGATCTGCCCAATGGCATTGTTAATTTTATGCGAGCCGGTATGGTTCAGGTCTTCGCGTTTAAAGAAGATGTTAGCGCCATATTTTTCCGAATATCTTTTGGCATGATATAACGGAGAAGGTCGGCCGACGTAGTTTTTAAGCAGGTCATCAAACTCGGCTTTAAAATCATCGTCATTTATGATATTGAGGTATTGCTCCCTTAATTCCTCTACGTTAGGGTACAACATTTCGGGGATATATGCTCCCCCAAAATCGCCATAATAACCTTGTTCGTTAACTCCGTATTTCATCTGTTGTATTTTATTTTTGATGATTTTAAATGCCTCTTTTAATTTTTCGATATTCTTCAAGCCCGGCTCATTTTCAAACCTGCTGTTAAGGTCAACCCCATAAAATTGGGGATGTGTGATGTTTTTAACCTCTTTTATATTTTCAAGCCCTACCCCTCCTGATAAAAAGAAGGGAATGTCCAGTTTATATTGATCAAGAATAGCCCAGTCAAAAGTTTTGCCCGAGCCTCCATATTCTTTTGTTTTGGTATCGAACAGGAAAAGATCGACATTGTTGGCATAATCTTTTAACTGTTCAAAATCAAAATCTTCGTTAATACCAAAAGCTTTGATTACAGTTACCCTACCTTTAAAAGCAGCGCAAAATTCCGGACTTTCATCACCATGCAACTGAACCGCGTTAAAACCATATTCAGTGACCAGGCGATCAATATTTTCAGAGCTTTCATTTACGAAAACGCCCGTTTTTTTGATAGAGGCGGGTATGGTTTGCAACGCACCTGCCGCCAGGTTTGCCATATAGCGTGGCGATTTGCCGTAGAAAATAAAGCCTGCATAGTCGGGCTGTAAAGCGGCAACCGCTTTAATATTTTCAGGATGTTTTAAACCGCAAACCTTTATTTTCATGGTTTAGTTTTGTAATAAAGTATTAAAACTCCTCAGCGCTTTTTTGCTTAACAATGCTTCTTCGGCTTCATAAAAACAATCACCAAAAGTTTTTTCAGGGCCGATGGTTTTAATGGCCAGCGCGGCGTTAGCCAGTACCACGTTATTTTGGGCTGGGGTGCCTTCGCCTTTAAGCACCGAACTAAATATGGCAGCCGAAGCTGTCACAGTATCGCCGCCGATGATTTCTTTAGGATCAAGCTTTTCAAATCCAAGGTCTTCAACACTGTTGATCTTTTCACCATCTGCCGAAAAGGTCTTAAAATCGCAGGTTAATGAGATTCTCGTCATAGCCTTCCAGGGCGTTTATGATAGTATATTTTGTAGTTGATTTTTGGTAAAGGTAAGCGTATACCCGGGCAAGCTCCAGGTTAAACACCCCTACCAATTGATTATCGGGCTTCGCCGGATTAACCAGGGGCCCCAGCATGTTGAAGAAGGTTTTAACACCCAATTCCCTGCGGATAGGCGCAACGGTTTTCATAGCCGGGTGAAACAAAGGCGCGTGCAGAAAACAGATATTAGCTTCCTCGGCACTCCGTTTCAGCTTATCAATATCGTTGGTAAACTGGTAACCCAGGTACTCCATCACATTTGATGAACCGCAGCCCGATGATACCCCATAGTTACCATGCTTGGCCACCTTATACCCCGCACCCGCAACAACAAATGAAGCAAGCGTTGAAATGTTAAAAGTATCCTTACCATCGCCTCCGGTACCGCAAAGGTCAATCAGGCCATCGGTTTCCAGGTTAACGGGCAGACAAAGTTCCAGCATGGCATCGCGAAAGCCTTCCAGTTCTTCAACGGTAATGCTTCGCATACAATAAGCTGTCATGAAAGCTGCCATTTGCGCGTTGTTGTACTTACCCTGCGCAATATTGATCAAAATGCCTTTTGATTGTTCCCTGCTAAAGGTTTTGTGTTCAAAAAGATGATTTAATATCTGTTTCATATGCCCCCGGCCCCCTAAAGGGGGAGTTTATTGTTAAAGTTTTTGCCCCCTTTTGCCGTTACTCCCCCTTTAGGGGGCCGGGGGCGAAGCATAAAAAAGGGTTGCCGTATGGCAACCCTTTTGAATATATCTTTTAAACAAACATGGAATTGCCTTACGATTACTCGTTAAGCCACCACCAATTGTTGTTTAATTTTGTCATTGTTACTTGTTGGCACAAATATGTAAATAGTTTTTATAAAAACAAACAGAACAGTACATTTATTGAATTATTGATTTACTGAATTATTGATTTAGCTACTAAATTAGTAGAAGATCAGAGCAAACTGTAACATTTTCTAAAAATCGATAATTCAATAACTCAATAATTCAGTAATTAGCTCCATGGCCATACATAAAGAGAAAATTAATCCCGAAGATGATCTTGGTTTTGGTACCCAGCCTGTTATAAAAAGCCAACCTGTTATAAATAAGGATGGCACTATCAATGTAAAACGTACCGGCCTTCCGTTTTTTACTACATCAAACAACTACCACTCGCTCATTACCATGAGCTGGCGCAAGTTTTGGTTCATTGTTTTTAGCTGCTATTTTATAGTAAACATTATTTTCGCGTTTATTTATTTTTCCTTGGGTCCTGATGTGCTTGACGGCAAAAGCGGCAATACCGATTTCGACCGCTTTATGGACGCCTTCTTTTTTCGGCACAAACCATATCAACCGTAGGCTATGGCCATATCAGTCCCAGGGGTATGATTCCCAATACCATCGCCGCGCTCGAATCAATGATGGGCCTGCTGGCTTTTGCTTTGGCAACCGGTTTACTTTATGGTCGTTTTTCACGTCCCTCGGCCAAGATCATGTATAGCCGCAATGTGCTTATCGCGCCCTATCGCGAAGGCGGTAAAGGTTTGATGTTTCGCCTGGCCAACGAACGCAGAAATATCCTCATCGACCTGGAAATGGAAGTAGTTTTCAGCTATAACGACGAGGAAAACGGCAAAACCGTACGTAAATTCTTCCAGCTCGAACTGGAACGAACCCGCGTTAGTATCTTAACCCTGAACTGGACAGTAGTTCACCCGCTTGATGAAAACAGCCCAATTAAAGATATCATACCCGAGGAGCTTGAACGCAGGCAAGCCGGCCTTTCGGTAATCCTGAAAACTTTCGACGATACTTTTTCGCAAACCGTCCATTCCCGTACTTCATACCAATACGACGATTTTGTATGGGACGCTAAATTTAAACCAGCCTTTGAGCGCGACGAGAACAGGTCGCATTGTATTGGATTTGAGCAGGATAAGTGCGTATGATATCATTCATTAGGTCATTGCGTCATTAAGTCATTTTTTTGCAGCGTAAGTGCAATGACTCAATGACCCAATGAAAGAATGACTAACGAAGAAGCGGGTCCCGTTCTTTGGTAAAATGCTTATAAACCATTTTATCTAAAAATGCCGGTATAAATTTACTCAGGGCTACCGTCAGTTTGCCCTGACCGGTGAGGGTTAATGTGCGGACCCGGTTTTCAATGCCATCAACAATATGTTTGGCTACCTCATCACTGCTCATCATTTTTTGTTCTTCAAGGGTGCTCTCGCCTTGTTGTTTGCCTTCGCTGTTCAAAGCGGTGTTACGTATGTTTGATGCCGTAAAGCCGGGGCAGGCTGTTAATACATGTACCCCTGTTTTAAGATTTTCGATCCTTAATGAATCTAAAAAGCCGTTCATGGCAAATTTTGATGCCGAGTAACCTGAACGGCCGGGCAAACCTTTATACCCCGCTATAGATGATACACCTACTATACTGCCTTTGGTTTTAGTAATTTCGGGCAGGGCATATTTGATGCAGTTAACCATTCCCCAAAAATTAACATCCATCACCTGTTTTAGCACATCCACTTTTACATCCTTAAACAGGGCACGCATAGTGATGCCTGCGTTGTTGATCAATACATCAATTTTACCAAAAGTAATAAGGGTTTGTTTAATGAGCTGGGCGCAATCATCTTCATTGGTTACATCACACTGTATAGCTAATGCTTTGATTTTATATTCCCGCTCAAGCTGTTCGGTAAGCTGGCAAAGGGTAACATATTGCCTTGCCGCCAGTACCACATTGGCGCCGCGTTTAGCACATTCATAAGCAAGTGATTTCCCGATGCCCGACGAGGCGCCGGTGATGATTACGATCTTATCATTTAACTTCATACGAAGGAGGAATTAGCTGGGGGATGCCTTCCACCTTAAGTTCGGGCACCTTAAATAAATATTTGGACGCGAAGATAATCATCGCCCCATAATATTCTTTAATGTGTGCCCAGCTAAATTTAACCTTGTTTTGTATGTTAAAATTGATGATATATGTTTTGGGGAAATAGTAGTTTTTAAACCCGGCAAGCCTGACCCGGTATGAATAATCGATATCATAACCATAGGTATGAAAACGCTCATCCATTAATCCTACCTGGTTAAGTGCTTCTTTACGCAGCAGCATAAAGGCACCGTTGATGATATCCGATTCGGAGGTTTGAAACTCTTCAACCCAATCTTTACTTTGCGGACTGGTAAGCCTTGATTTTGAAAAGTGTTTTGCCAGGCCGGTTAGCTTGAAAAAGGTTTCCCAGGGCTTGTTGAACCCGCGTTTTGATTCTTTTAAAAATTTGCCTTCAGGAGTTATCATACGTACCCCTAAACCGCCGGCATCGGTATGCAGATCCATAAATTCAAGGGCCTTTTCTATGGTCTTCTTGCCTGTAATAGTATCCGCATTGACCAGTAAAACATACTCGCCTGCAGCCAGTTTAAGTGCATGGTTATATGCCCGGGCCATACCCTCGTTTTTATCGTTGGCTATTATCTTTACATCCGGAAATTCAGTATTTAACATGGCTATCGACTTATCAGCCGAAGCATTGTCGACCACAAAAACCTCGTGACTAAGGTCCTGAGCAGCCCTGACCGCTGCATTCAGGGCAATCCTGAGCAGGTTGCAGGTATTATGGCTTACAACAACTATAGATAGTTTCATGCTATTTAGATAGTGAATTTTCGTACGGAACGCGGGTAGCTATGGAACGGCCCAAAGTTATCTCATCTACGTACTCTAATTCACCACCAAAAGCTATGCCACGAGCTATAGTTGTGATGGTAATATTGAAATTTTTTAATTTTTTATGAAGATAGAACAAGGTTGTGTCACCTTCCATAGTGGCGCTGAGGGCAAAAACCACTTCTTTAACCTCGTTATCGGTAGTTGGCTTAAGGCGTTCAACCAGCGTATCCACCTGCAAATCTGACGGTCCAACACCATCCATTGGCGATATTAAGCCACCAAGCACATGATAAACGCCATTGAACTGATTGGTATTTTCAATGGCCATTACATCGCGGGTATCTTCAACAACGCAAATGAGGCTGTGATCGCGGCGGTGCGATGAGCAGATCTCGCAGACAGGCAAATCTGATATATTATGGCAAACCCGGCAAAACTGTATTTCGTTGCGGAGCTTGGTTACCGCCGTACTAAAACGCTCAACATCCTGCTTATCCTGGTTAAGTAAATGCAGCACCAACCGCAGGGCAGTCTTCTGACCAACACCCGGTAATTTGGCAAATTCGGCTACAGCATTTTCCAGTAATTTGGACGAAAAATTCATTGTGCGAAGGTAGGGATTTTAAGTCGGAAGTCCGAAAGTCGGGGGCGTCGGAAAGTCCGGAAGTTGGGGAAGTCCGAAAGTTGGATGTTTAGATTTAGAAAATTTAAAGCAGAGAAGTTATGATTGGCAAATCTTACAATGTATTTGTATTTTGCAAAAAATCCTCCGGACTTTCGGACTTACCGAACTTACGGACTAAATAAAAAATCTTTCGGACTTCCGGACTTTCCGACTTCCGGACTTAAACAACACCTATGTCGCCAGGAGTATTATTGTCATTCATCATCGGTTATTTTTTGGTATTGCTCATCATCTCGTGGCTTACATCAAAAAAATCTTCAGATAACGACACCTTCTTTGTAGCTAACCGAAATTCCAAATGGTATTTAGTTGCCTTCGGGATGATTGGTACGGCATTGAGCGGGGTTACTTTTATCTCTGTTCCCGGTAAGGTTGGCACCGATGATTTTGCCTATTTCCAGTTTGTGCTGGGCAACGCTGCGGGATTTTTCATCATAGCAACGGTATTACTTCCCTTATATTACCGACTTAAACTCACATCCATTTACAGTTATATTGAAGGCGCTTTAGGTGTTTGGAGCTATAAAACAGCTGCTGCTATATTCCTGGTGAGCCGGGTTATCGGCTCTGCATTCAGGTTATACCTGGTGGTTATCGTACTGCAGAAGTTTATTTTCGACAGCTACCATATTCCCTTTGCGGTTACGGTGCTTATTTGTTTGCTGCTCATCTGGTCGTACACCTTTAAGGGAGGATTGAAAACCATTATCATTACGGACAGCTTGCAAACATTTTTCCTGGTAACATCTGTTTTCCTGTCGATATATTTTATTTGCCAAAGCCTGCACATGAACATTTTTGAAGCTGCCGAAACCATCAAAAACAGCAGCTATTCCAAAATATTCTTCTTTAACGATTTCATGAGCAGCAAGCTGCATTTAGGTAAACAGTTTTTAGGCGCCATGTTTATCACTATCGGTATGACCGGGCTTGACCAGGACCTGATGCAAAAAAACCTCAGCCTTAAAAATATCAAAGAAGCGCAAAAAAACATGTTCAGCTTTGTTGGCGTTTTCGTGATTATTAACATATTCTTCCTGAGCGTAGGCGCTTTGCTATACATGTACGCTGCCAAAAACGGCATCAACGTTACTAAAACCGACTATCTGTACCCTACTATCGCCCTGCAATATTTAGGGCTTGTTCCTGCTATGATATTCATGCTGGGCTTAACAGCTGCTACCTTTGCCACTACCGATTCGGCACTTACAGCGCTCACCACCTCTTTTTGTGTAGACTTTTTAGGGTTTAACAAGCGCAAGGATGTGAATAGCAAAAAAATGGTGGCCGTGCGTCATTGGGTACACATTGCTTTTTCGGGGTTGATGTTTTTAACCATCATTATATTTAACGCCATTAATAATGATGCTGTAGTTAGCGCCATATTCACCGTGGCATCATATACCTATGGGCCGCTGCTTGGCCTTTATTCATTTGGCCTGTTTGTAGGCCACAGGCAGGTAATGGATAAACTGGTACCCTTCATTTGCATACTCTCTCCTGCTATATGCTATTTTTTAAATGCCGAATCAAAAACAATTTTAGGCGGATATGTTTTTGGTAACGAACTCATCATTGTAAACGGATTAATTACATTTATTGGGCTTTGGGTTACTTCGAGTTCGAAAGCTGGAGAAGTCCGTAAGTCGGAAAACCCGGAGATCGGGTAATTAAAAAGTAAAACAACAAATAAACCGGAATCAATTTTCTTTGTACTTTGCATTAATTAATATAGAATAAAAACTTCCGGACTTTCGGACGTTCCGACTTCCGGACTAAAAAAACACTTCCGGACTTTTGGACTCGCCAACTTCCGGACTAAAAAAAGAATATGACCGGAGAAGATAAAATAAGACAAGCTTTCGAGAACAAAAACTGGCAGGAAATTAAGGTTACCGACTCCTGGCAGATCTTTAAAATAATGGCCGAATTTGTTGACGGCTTTGAAAAACTGGCCAAAATTGGCCCATGCGTATCCATCTTCGGGTCGGCGCGTACGCATACCGATAACAAATACTACCAACTGGCGGTAGAAACCGCCCGCCTGCTTACCGAGCATGGTTACGGTGTAATATCAGGCGGCGGGCCCGGTATTATGGAAGCTGCCAACAAGGGCGCCTATGAAAACGGCGGTAAATCGGTAGGTTTAAATATCGAACTCCCATTTGAGCAGTTCCACAATAAATATATCGACAGGGATAAGATCATGGAGTTTGATTACTTCTTTATCCGCAAGGTTATGTTCATGAAATATTCGCAGGGTTTTATCATTTTACCCGGCGGCTTTGGCACTATGGATGAATCGTTTGAGGCCATTACCCTTATCCAAACAGGTAAAATTGCCCGTTTCCCAATCATTTTTGTTGGAGTTGAGTACTGGAAAGGCCTGTTTAAATGGGTTGAAGAAAAAATGCTGAACGATCAGCACAATATCAATCCCGACGACCTGAACCTTTATCGCGTGGTTGATACCGCGGAAGAAGCTGTTGAGCACATCACCCGTTTCTATAACAAATACGTGCTTAAGCCAAACTTTTAACAGGCAATACAATAAAAAAATGCCGCTCCATGAGGGCGGCATTTTTGTTTGATATAGTTTTAGGTTTGCAATCAGCTATTTCATGTTTTGTTTTGGCGTAGCAGCAACTTCCGCGGCAACCGGCGCTTTTGCCATGTCAATCATTGTGCTCACTTCTTCTACCAACCCTTCTGCCGAACCACCAAATCCCACAACCTTAAAGCGGGTATTGCCGTTTTTATCGATGATGAACTTGGTTGGAATACCGGTTACTCCAAATTGTGAAACCACTTTTGATTGCCTGCCATCGCTGCCTTTTTCATCTACCAGCACGTTAAAAGTGTAATTATTATCGGTAATGAATTTTTTTACGCCATCAATATAATTATCGCCGTTTTCCCAGGTATCAATAAACAGGAATTTCACATCCTCATCATCCTTATATTTATTTACAGCCATTTGCATTCCCGGAAAAGATGCTTTACAAGGGCCGCACCAGGTAGCCCAAAAATCAACTATAACAATCTTGCCTTTTAAGTCGGCCAGCGAAACGGTTTTTCCCGCAAAATCTTTAAGGGCAAATTTGGCAGCAGGCTCGTTGGTCATTTGCTTAGCCACCTCTTCCCTTTTTTTGTCTTTTGCAATAGCTGTTAAACCGGCCAGGTATTGATCGTAACCTGCTTCATTGCCTTTTAAGCCTACATAGGCCTTTTTTAACTCTTCTGTTAAAGCAGGGGAAACTTTAGCTGCCTTAAACGCGCCTTCAATTACATCTTTTGATTCGGCATATTTGCCAAGGGCATTTAAAATAAGTACGTAATGCTCGGTGGTGATAGGGTCGTTATCCTTGTTGTCTGTATAAACCTCTTTTTGATATTTAAGGGCCTCATTATATTTTTTCTCTTTATATAAAATGAATGCGTAACTATCAGCATACATGTTATATACATCCTTGTTTTGCTTTTGCATGCTCTTTACCGACATAAACGGCGAAGCCTCAGGATGCTTCATTTTTTCAATAACGATCTCCAATGATTGTTTTGACAGCTTTTCAGCCTCGTCAAGGCGCTCATCTTGTTGAGCCCAGCCATAAGCTATGTTGTTATAGCTGTTTGCAATGCTTGATTTATTTTGGACTTGTGCTGCATAAGCATTAGAAGCAGCTGTATTACCATCAGTCAAAAAGCCGGTAGCCAGTTGCCCTCGTATATAATCTATTCGAGAACCTTTATCAGTAGCCATAGCCGGGAATTTGGCTATATATGCTTTATAAAGCGAATCTTTTTTGTGCACATCCTTCTCGCGCATCATGGCAAATTCCGCCTCGTTTTTTACTGATTCGCCGTTAGGATACTTAGCTTTGATAATCTCTCCCAATGAATCGGCAGAGTTTTTTTGTTACGCCAGTTCAGTATGTTAGCGGCCAGGATCAGATCTTTTTCTACCGCGCTTTTTTCAAGCGCTTTAACTTTGGCTTCTAACAAGGCAGAAGTAGCCGGATCTTTTTTCTTGGCCAATATATAGTAGTAATTAAACTGATATGGTTTTTCGGCCTGCGGGTAGGCATCATATTCTTTTTTATATAAAGTCAGGCCTTCTTCGGAGTCTATCTTTATTTTGGCAAAATTACTGCCAACCCCACTGGCCAATATGTAAGCTTTTGCTTCATAAGCACCCTGAACAGGTTTTTTATCTTTATAAACTAAGTATATGTACCCTTTGTCGTTATTATTATCAATATCACCGTTACTAAAAATCTTTACAAAAAAAGCTTTCGCTGTGGCAGGAATAGTGAAATCGCCGGAAAGTAAAGAGCCATTAGGTTTTAATTCGATGTCGGCTGCCGGGTTATCCTTCCCATCAATGTAGTATACCTCTGCGCTGATATCCTTTTTATCGGCAACAGGCGTACCTTTCGGATCATAAGTAATTTTAACCTTTTCGGTTGCCGATGGATAACTATCAGATAATGTAAGATGATTACTTTGTGCAAAAAAACTTTGCACAGCCAAGAGTGCCGGCAACAGTAGCATTGATTTGTGTGGTTTCATAGGTTTAACTAATTATATAGTTCAAGTTAAATACAAATTATTATAAATACAATTATTTTAACAATTATTAACGTTAATAATTTATTTTGCGCCATGGATAAGTCCGCCAAGAATAAACCCCAGGGAGCTTTAGGCTTTATATTCGTTACTTTACTGATTGATGTGGTAGGCTTAGGGATCATCATACCTGTACTGCCCAAACTGATTGAAAAATTGATCCACGCCGGGTTGAGCGAAGCTTCTTTGTATGCCGGCTTTTTAACGCTGGCCTATTCGGTAATGCAGTTCCTTTTTTCGCCAATGATAGGCAACCTGAGTGATAAGTATGGCCGCCGCCCGGTTTTGCTTTGTTCCTTACTGGGTTTTGGCATTGATTATTTGTTCCTTGCCTTTGCACCATCCATATGGTGGCTATTTTTAGGCCGGGCAATTGCAGGCATTACCGGCGCCAGCTTCACCACAGCATCGGCCTATATAGCTGATGTGAGTACTCCCGAAAAGCGTGCCCAAAACTTTGGTATGATTGGCGTTGCCTTTGGTCTCGGCTTTATCATTGGTCCGGCAATTGGCGGTGTGTTAGGTAAAATGGATGTTCAATATCCATTTTTCGCTGCCGCAGGTTTGGCCTTTTTGAACGCCCTCTATGGCTTCTTCATCCTGCCCGAATCGCTGGATGAGGCCCATCGCCGTCCCTTCGATATGAAAAGGGCAAACCCGCTGGGCTCATTGCTGCAGCTTAAAAAATATCCGTCGGTTATGGGTTTGGCCCTATCGCTTTTCCTGGTATATTTTGCCGGGCAGGCCGTACAAAACGTTTGGACATATTTTACTTTCGAAAAATTTAAATGGGGCGAGGATACCGTTGGTTATTCTCTTGCCTTTATAGGCCTGATGATAGCGTTGGTACAGGGCGGCCTGATGCGCCTGATCTTACCTAAACTGGGCATGGAACGTTGCATTTGGGTTGGCTTGCTGCTATATAGCATCGGCCTTATCCTGTTTGCTGTGGCAACCCAGGGTTGGATGATGTTTGCCTTTATGGTGCCTTATGCCCTTGGCGGTATTGCAGGCCCGGCGTTGCAGGGCATCATGACCAACCAGGTACCTGCCAATGAACAGGGCGAACTGCAGGGTGGCCTAACCAGCCTCATGAGTCTGAGCGCCATTTTTGGCCCCTGGGTAATGACCACTTTATTTTATTATTTCACCAACGATAAAAGGCCCTTCTTTTTTCCGGGAGCCCCCTTTATTTTAGGTGCAATACTGATGTTGATAAGCGCGTTGCTTGCTATCCGTAATTTCAAAAACGTGAAGAAAACCTCAGCAAAGGATGTGGATGCCTTAGCAACATTGCATTGATCATTTATTTTTTGTATATTATAGATAATTAACATGCTTATTTAAAGCAAATACAAACTATAATAATTAATACAATGGCTTACATTATGGTAGATATAGAAAGCGACGGTCCAATTCCGGGCGATTATTCTATGATCTCGTTTGGGGCGGTGCTGGTACAAGACGGCCTCAAAGAAACTTTTTACGGGCAGTTGAAGCCCATTTCTGAAAATTACATTCCAGAAGCGCTGGCTGTATCCGGACATACCCGCGAGGAAACTTTAAATTTTGATGATCCGGCAAAGGTCATGAATGATTTCGCAGCGTGGTTAAAACGGGTTTGCCATGATAAACCACATTTCATCAGTGATAATAATGGATTTGACTGGATGTTCATCTGCTGGTATTTTCATCATTTCACAGGCGACAATCCTTTTGGTTTCAGCTCGCAAAACCTGGGCAGCCTGTACAAAGGCATAGTAAAAGATATGTTTCAAAACTTTAAACACCTGCGCCAAACATCGCACACACATCACCCGGTTGATGATGCCAAAGGCAATGCCGAAGCATTGCTTACCTTAAAACATGAATATGGATTGAAGATAAAGCTGTAATATAACCTGAAATAAAACTTTTGACCTGCTTAAACCTTTATCATTATTAATGAGCGCCAAACCTAAAAAACATACCGCTGCCTTAGGATTTATTTTCGTAACGCTTTTTATTGATGTACTTGGTTTAGGCATCATTATACCGGTAATGCCCTCGCTGCTCGAGAAACTGGGCAACATGGATGTAAGCACCGCTGCGCAATATAATGGCTATTTAACTTTCACGTACGCCTCCATGCAGTTCCTGTTTTCATCACTATTGGGTAACCTGAGCGATAGGTACGGGCGCCGGCCTGTATTATTAGGTTCGCTTATTGGCTTTGGGATAGATTATATTTTTATGGCCTTTGCTCCTACTGTGGCCTGGTTATTTATCGGCCGTGCCATAGCAGGCTTTGCGGGCGCCAGTAATACCACAGCAACCGCTTACATTGCCGATATCAGTACAGGTAAAAACCGGGCGGCAAATTTTGGTTTGGTTGGGGCAGCATCCGGGCTTGGATTTATTATTGGTATAGGCACCGGGAGCTTTTTGGGTGCATTAAATGTGCGGTTCCCTTTTATGTTGGCGGCCGGTCTGGCACTCCTGAATGCGGCGTATGGCTATTTTGTATTACCCGAATCATTAAATATCAAAAACCGCAGGCGCTTTGAATGGAAGAAGGCTAATCCCATTAGCTCATTACGCAGCCTGTCGCGCTATAAATCCTTAACCGGATTGATCGGAGCATTCTCGTTGGTTTATATCGCCCAAAAAGCTGTTGAATATGTGTTATCCTTTTACGTAACCGAAAAGTTTGACTGGTCGCTGAAAAGCATTGGTTTTTTAGGCTTTTTTATTGGAATAGTACTGGTAGCCATACAGGGAGGGCTCATCAGGTTTACCATTCCTAAATTCGGGCAGGAGAAAAATATTGTAGCCGGCTTACTATTTTACACCATCGGCTTAACCCTCATTGCTTTTGCCAACCAGGGTTGGATGATGTATGTTTTTATGGTACCTTATTGCCTTGGCGGTATTTCGGGCCCTTCACTTCAGGGTATGATTACCAGTACAGTATCAGCTAAAGAGCAGGGCGAATTGCAGGGCTCATTGACCAGTATCAGTAGTTTAGCAGTAATCATCGGCCCCCTGTTAATGAGTTCGGTGTTTCATTTGTTTACCCATCGTGATACTTCAACCTATTTTCCGGGTGCTCCGTATATTTTGGGTGCGATTTTAATGCTAATAGCTGTTTTTTGGGCAGTAAGAAGCTTCAAGAAAGCCAGGGTGACAGATTCAAAACAGGTGGAAGTGTTGCCGTAGAAACACGCAAGCCCCACCCCAACCCTACCCTACCCGAAAGGAAGGCTTTAAGAAAATCGCCCCTACACCGGAGGAGATTTATAGAGAGCTAATCCAATCCGCTCACGCCGCCAGATATCACAAACTTCATCACATCGGCAGCACTCTTATCCATCGGTTTTACCCTATCGGCAGCAATGATGATTACCTGCCCTGCAAACGAGTAGGAATACGGGAAGTATACAGCCACCTCGCCGGGCAAGCCAATCTTTGTCAGGTCTTTCTGAACCAGGAAACCTATCTTTTTTAAACCGAACTCATTAACCTCAACCAGTACCGGTTCGTTGAACTTTTTCTCTTCGCCAACAAAGGCTTCTGTCAAATCTTTTATCGACAGAATACAGGAACGCGAAGATGGGCAAACGTGCAAACCACCGCTTAAACCAGGCTTTAATTGGTTCGGTGATTACATTGGTAACCAGCACCCCCATGATCATGATAACCACTACCACATTCAGGATCCCCAAACCCGGGATATACATGTGCTTCCCGGTCTTATCAACCCAAAGATCACTCAGATTAAGCGCCTTATCAATGCTGGCCACCGCCCAGTACATCAGGAAAATAGCTGCGCCTACCGGTACAACCACCAACATCCCTTTTACAAAATACCTGAATAATGCCCGCGCTAACCTGTTCATTTTAAGCCCCTGATTTCTACTCGTAAAAGTACACTCTTTTTACCCTTTGCGAAATATTGGTTAATATTTCATAAGGGATGGTACCTATCTGCTTTGCCAGTTCTTCAATGCGCTGATGCTCATCAAAGATGATCACCTCATCGCCTTCATGCACATCAAGGCCGCTCACATCCAGCATGCACATATCCATAGTGATGTTGCCCACGGTAGGCACAAGTGTGCCTTTCACCAGCATTTTACCCACGCCTTTGCCAAAGGCACGCAGGTAACCATCGGCATAGCCAATACGAACAGTAGCTATTTTCCCGTCTTTAACAAGGCTCCCGCTTCGCCCGTAGCTGATTGTGTCTCCTTTTCCAATCTTTTTAACCTGGGCAACGCTGGTTTTTAAACTGGCTATAGGCTGCAAGCCCACATCAGCCCCTGATACCGACAGAATCGATTCCATACAATCCTATCCCCAATCTAACCATATCATAGTGTGCCGAAGGCCAGCGGATAATGCCGGCTGTATTGCAGATGTGCTTGATCACCTTATAACCCAGTGTGCGCTCTATTTCTTTAAAAGCCTTTTCAAAGCGCCTTATCTGCTTTTTAGTAAACTCGTCGTGTTCCGGACTTTCGCTTGCTACCAGGTGCGAAAATACCGATTGCACCCGCACGTAACGGTTGACCTCCAGCATATCGCACAGGGTTTCTATCTCGTAATTTTCAAAACCCAGGCGATGCATACCGGTGTCAATTTTAAGGTGTACCGGGTAACCGGCAATGCCTTGTGCCGAAGCATAGCTCACAAAATCATCTAATAAACCAAAACTGTAAATTACCGGCTCAAGCTTATATTCGGTGAGCTTATCAAATGCCGAAGCTTCGGGGTTAAGCACTTTGATGGGCAGGTTAATCCCCGCCTGCCGTAAAGCTACCCCCTCATCAATATAGGCAACCGCCAAATAATCAACCTTATTATATTGCAGCATATTGGCAACCTCAAAAGTGCCGCTGCCATAGCTAAAAGCCTTTACCATAGCCATCACTTTTACGCCCGGCTTAAGCTTTGATTTATAAAAGTTAAGGTTGTTTAGTAAGGAGTTCAGGTTGATCTCCATTACGGTTTCATGCGCTTTTTGGGCCAACGCGCGGCTCACCTGCTCAAACTCAAAACTGCGCGAACCTTTGATCAGGATGGTTTCATCTTTAAAATTGAGCACTTTTAACTGTTGCAGCAGAGTGGCTGTATCAGCATAAAAATATTGTTGGGCTATGTCAAAATATTGCTGGTGGCCGAGCAGCGCCTCCCCTACGCCAACAAATTTATCAATCTTTTTGGCCCGGATCAATTCGGCCACCTGTTTGTACAGCACATCTTGCTGCAGGCCCGATTGATAAATATCTGATAGGATCAGCGTCTTTTTTGATGCTGATTTTGCTGCGACAAAAAGTTAAGCGCTATCTCCAGCGATTGCAGATCCGAATTGTATGAATCATCAATAACGGAACAGTTGTTTAAGCCGTTTTTTAACTCCAACCGCATACTTACCGGCGCGAGGCGCTCTATGCGCTTATCCGCCTCCACAGCACTGTAGCCTAAAGCCAGCATAGTAGCCCAACAGGTAATGGCATTTTCTACCGAGGCCTGGTCGGTAAAAGGAACAAGACACTCAATCTCTTTACCTTGGTACCGTGCACGGAAATAATAATTTTTAGAGATCACCGTCTCGCTGAAAACATACAGATCAGCTTCACGGAACTTACGACTCCAGGTAAAGGTTTCTTTAGCCGCGATATCTTTTTCATAACCGATTAGCTGATCGTAATTATGGATCAACAGTCCGCTGTTTTTAAATAGCCCAAGTTTTTCCAGGAGCTTTTGTTTGGGCGATTCAAAACCCTCGTCGTGCGCAGGGCCTATATGCGTGAGTACCCCTATTTCGGGCTTGATGATAGCTTCCAGCTTATTCATCTCATTTATGGTAGAGATGCCCGCTTCAAAAATCCCCAGTTCGTTCCGGTCGTTGATTTGCCATACGGATAGCGGCACCCCAATTTGCGAATTATAACTTTTAGGGTTACGTACAATATTTTTATCAGCCGAAAGCAGCTGGTAAAGCCATTCCTTAACAATAGTTTTGCCGTTACTGCCCGTAATACCAATTACCTCCAGCTTAAAACGGCTGCGGTGATAGGCTGCCAGCATTTGCAGGGCAGCCAGCGGATCTGGCACAATCAAAAAGTTTGCGCCAGGCAGGTTAAACTCCGGTCCATGTTCTACCACAAAATTGCGCACACCGCCTGCATAAGCTTCGGCAACAAACTCATGGCCATTGCGTCTGCCGCTCAGGGCAAAAAACAAGCCTTCGGCAGGGTTGTTGATCCTGCGGCTATCGGTAAAAAGCGCACTGATCGTATATTCTTCAACGATGTTTCCATCTGCCTTGATGATCTTTTTTATAGCGCTTATGGTGTACGTGTTAGTTGGCATGCTGCTAATTTGGAGATATTAAAACAAATAGAATAATTTTTAACGAATTTTGGTTTTTAAATGGATCAGACCAAATCAATTAAAATTACTGACGAGAAAGTTGCCCTTGCAAAAGCCGAACACTTTTGTGCCTACCAGGAGCGCGCCCAGCAGGAAGTACGCGACAAACTTTACGAGTGGGGACTATGGCCTGATGCTGTTGAACGCATTATAAGCCAATTGATAGAGGGCAATTTCCTTAACGAGGAACGCTTTGCACGGATCTATGCTAAAAGTAAATTTAACCAAAAAGTGTGGGGACGTATTAAAATTAAACAAGGGCTTAAACTTAAACGAGTGCCCGATATATTGATCAAAAAAGCTCTCCTTACTATTGACCCTGACGATTATTTAACTGCTTTGACCCACTTATTACAAAAAAGAAGCTACCCTAAACGAGAAGAACCAACTGAAGCGCCGGTACAAGCTGCAGCAGTACGCCATGGGCCGCGGATTTGAAGCTGAGCTGATATCAGATATTTTGAAAAACAGCGAGTTATAAACTATTTTCAAAAAAATTAAATTTTTCCTTGCAGAGTATGCATTTCTACCTATATTTGCACTCCCGCAAACGAGATAGGCAGCCGGTTAACGAAAGCCGGATCAAAGCGAGGAAAATACCAATGCGAAAGTAGCTCAGTTGGTAGAGCACGACCTTGCCAAGGTCGGGGTCGCGAGTTCGAATCTCGTCTTTCGCTCAAAGCCCTTCCTGATAAAAAGAAGGGTTTTATTTTTAAAAGGTTAGACACCTGCTCAGATGGTGGAACTGGTAGACACGCAGGACTTAAAATCCTGTTCCCGTAAACGGAGTGCGGGTTCGATTCCCGCTCTGAGTACAAAAGCAGCGTAAAATCGCTTCAAAAGCCCTTAAATCAATGATTTAGGGGCTTTTTTGTTTTAAAACCCACTCAAAATTCGCAAATAAAGGATCAGGGATCAGACCGAAAAGTTGGGGGGGGGGGGGGGGTAAAAGTCATGCATAGATTTTAGCGAGTCTGAATAGAAAAAAGGAAGTGTCTCTGACTCCTCTTAAAGTTGCCCTGAAAGCTTTCACCTTCGCATTGAAAGATTCTGCAGATGCGTTTGTACTTCTGTTGTCGAAGAAGTTTAAGATAGATTCATAATGTTGATGAACAGATCTGGCTACAGTTTTAAAAGCGTCAATATTTGCCGTTTCCACATCATTATACCAGATAGCCAGTTTTTTAAAGGCTATCACTTTGGTTTTACAGGTTGTAAATATCTTACCTAAACCGATGGCAAGATCATAAGCTTTAAGTAATTCCGGATATCTGGTAAAAAGCAGATCAGCCCGCTCTTTTTGAGATAGTGTCCATTTTGACCGGTGTTTGAACAATAAGTAGCGGCTTCGGGCCAGTAATTGTTTTAAAGTATCGCCATTACTAAATACTTCGGGCTGATAGGGTTGTTTGTTTTTCCGGGCCTGTTCAATCAGCTCACTTTCCGCATCAAGAGCTTCCCAGCGATACTTTATTCTTGCTTCCTGTACAGCATCATAAGCCAGCTTTTGTACATGGAACCTATCTACCACACGCACAGCATAATTAAAACACCTGCGGATAGCTTTGATCATATTAGCCGCCATGTCCATCGTTACTTCCTTGACCTTAAGGGTATTTTCTCCAGCGCAGCTATGATCTGTTCAGACTGTGTGCCTTTGATCATCGCCACTATAGCTTTTTTGTTCCCTTTGGCCTGTTTGTTAGTCACGATGGTATAGAGCTCCCCGTTGCTTAACGCGGTTTCATCTATACTCAGATAAGGGCCTATGTTATCTGCAAACAGCATCCAGTCCTCTGCATGCTCTTTTTGATCCCAGCTGTGGAAATCACTTAGGTGGTCTTTGTATTGCTGCCCGAGCTGCTTGCCGTCTACCTGGTATAACCGGCCTAATAAATGGCTGCTGATCGGGTGATTATCCAAATATTCCTTTTAAAAAATGCCGAATTCCGTTGTCATTCGCGCCCCTTTTCTTACCAAATCCAAATCTCTTGTGATGATCTCCCCACTCGCCTTTACTTCCCATCTGCGCCTTTTAATGCAAAGAGCTACTTTGTGGCCCCGGATAGGAAAATCCTGGATAGCTGTCTCCGGTAAGAATCCTTTCGACTCAAGTTGTTGCTTGTCATAACCTGCTGGCGGAAGATTCTTTTCCTCAAGGTATATGTTCAATTGGCCGTTCTCAGAGGAAAGGACATCAGTAAGTTCAAAGTATTCCAAAAGCCCTTCGGGCAAGATAAGACGGACAAGGGTTTCGTATGCAGCTGACACGTGTGGACGTTTTTATTTCTGCCTGCAAAGCAACCATTTTTTTTATTCCCCCACAATTTTTCTGCTTGATCTGAAATGAATCATACGTAAATCCAGGGGCGTAAAACCAGTCGCCAACCGGCGCTTCTGCTATCCACGGCTGGTCGGTTTTTATATCTGGGGGAATCCCGAATCCCTCCGTAGTTACGGTACCATTTGTCTTATTCCTGAACTTAACAATGCTAAACGTGTTTACCTTACCCCGTCTGGCTAAAGTGCGGTTATAAAAATCAGCTATAACCGTTTGCATAGCATTAGCTTTATACCCGGTGCCTGTGCCCTCACCGGTAAACGGTCCCTGAACGGTACCATCGGTATATATAAAATCCGGATCATAATGCTGCACTACATCCATCATGCGCAGTGCCCAGTTGGACGCATACCATTATCGTAAGCCAGATGCCTTGAAAAGATACCCGCAGGCGGCGGCGACCAGGGGGATTTCGCAGCCCTCTCTACACCTTTGTATTCCCGGAGGTCGATACCATATAAAAGTCTTGGATCAAGGCCTTGCCACCATTTACCCTTGCCATCTGCCAGGGTAAGGTGTCCGTCATAAGGCACTCCTTTTTTGACTCCACTGGTATCACTTCCGAAAGCGGTTTGCCACCACCACCAGGTATATTCATGGTGGAAGGTCACCCCGAATTTAATGCCGGCGGCCCTTGCGGCTTTTGCCCACTCACCAATAATGTCGCGTTTGGGCCCTATGTTTACCGAATTCCAGGGTTGATATTGCGAGTCCCAAAGATCGAAATTATCGTGGTGAACACCCTGAATCATCAGGAAACGCGCGCCGGCATCCTGGTAAATCCTGGCGAGCTTCGCCGGGTTCAGTTGCTTAGGGTTCCAATCTCTCAGCACCTCCTTGTACCCGTACGCTGAGGGGTGACCGTACTTTTTAAGGTGATTATCATAAGCCCTGGTACCTTGCACATACATTTTGCGTGCGTACCAGTCACCACTTTCACCGGATGCCTGTGGGCCAAAATGCACCCAGATACCGAATTTTGCATCTCTGAGCCATTGAGGGTCCCCGGGGTAATTTTTTCTATGGATGTCCAGTTAGGTTCAAAAGGCCCCCTGGCGATAGGAATACCCAGCTGCACTTCCGGAAAAGATTTAGAATCGCCTAACGACACACTATCAGGCGGCAGTTTAGCCGGGATAACCGGAACAGGCAGGTGTCCGGACTTAATATTCTTATCAACTTTCTGCGCATAGCTATCAACTGTTAACAGGATAGCAAGTACAAACAACGTACTTATTTTTCTCATTGATCAATAAATAAAAGGCAACAAAATGGTCAGGCTAAAAGTAGATTTTCTATTAAACTGAAAAGTTGTCAAAAACCGACTTTCATTTATTATAAAGCGGTTTTTTTGTGGGCAAAACATTTAACCTATTACACTACTCGCCTTGCTTCATCCATATTCGCCGCCAGCCTCATCTTACCATGCAGAACAGAAATTGGCATTATTCTTAACCGATATAGCGCTACGTTTATTGCCGAGATAAGATTTATTTCAGCCAGGTCACACAGCTCAATTGGCCAGTGCCTTACCGTCCAAATGTATTTGAACAGTCTCTTCCAGAGTAATTTTATCTTAGTTTTATGTAACAAACACCTGAGGGTGACATCTAAATCGAAATATGAATGATAGAAATAAGATCGTACGCCTGTCGGACCTGTTATACCTGATCGTAGGATACTGCCATTAAGCATGATTAACGAGGGGCTGCAGAGCAGGTAAAGAATCAGTCGCCAATTGCTACCCTTTTTCAGACAATGTCAAACTTTCCAACCAGGGTAAATCCTTCGGATTTAGTAGGGCAAACTATTTCCTGGGAGATAATATTATTCTACGGTCCTATTATCGGTATTATACTGACAGCTGGGGCAGTAAATCAAATACGGCTAACCTGGAGATAACTTATAAAGTGTCACCTTTTTTGTCCATTTCACCGTTCTACCGATATTATACGCAAACTGCTGCCAAATATTTTGCTCCTTTCGAGCAAAATAGCGCATCGCAGACTTATTTTACCAGCAATTATGAATATGCAAAATTCAACAGCCAGTTTTTTGGGGTCGGTTTCAGGATCGCTCCGCCTAAAGGTGTGTTGGGCTGGGGAAGTTTACATGACCTGGAAATACGGTATGGCCACTATAAGCAAAATGTTGGTTTAGTTTCTGATGTGGTATCAATCGGCCTCGGTTTTAAATAATCCCAACAAAATGAACATGTCAAAGAATCCGGAAAGGTTTTAGTCTGGTTAGTTATGTTTATTTCTCCAGTTTTGTTACAAAACGAGATACCATTATAAAGTAATTCTGCTGCTTTTTTGGTTCCCAATTTGTCTTTTGTTCCTCATTTTTCAGTGTCACGTAAATAGTTGTAATTATGGATGACTAAATACCATTAAATGACACTAAATGTTACAAAACGCTCCAACTTTAGGGATATACAACGACCGATATTGTTACGATGATTTGTTGGGGCGGGTGTTAATGTGGATAATTAAATTGTGGAAATTTAAAATACATGGGTTTAAATTTCACGATCCAAAGAAAATGTGTGCATTGTAAACAAACGTTCAATGTACACATTTTCACTCGATTTTGCAGCACGCTGTTCAATAAGCGATTTAAAGCTGCAAAACAAAGAAGTAAAAAAATAAAGTTGAAAAGCTAAAGCCTGTTATTTTATCCGCTGAAGCAATGCAATCCTTAAAAATGTAGCGTTTTTAAATACTCAAAAAGCCGCACTATTGCTTTGCGTATCGTGCAGCTTTATTTACCATTTAATAAATACTGGTAAACTCGTCGCCTACCATCTTTTAATAGACGTTAAGCTTAATCAGAGACGTCGTAGGATATTTTCGTTCCGTTAACGAAGTCGAAAAGCGTCAGCCTCCGAATATGATAATATGATTCCCAAAACAACCGGAGATTTTTTATAAACGCCCGCTTAGCTTCATCCTTTTCCGTTAAGGCGATATTCAATTCGGTCAGCCCGATACGACCGATAAGGAATTGTTGTTCAGCCAGATCATACCGTTCACTGGCTATAGTATCAGCCTGTCGCGCGATTTTGATATTGTCACTGATGAGCTCTGTGTTTTGAACCAGGTTAACGATCTCTTCTTCAATCGCGATTTGCTCGAGCTCAATATTGTACTGCTCTGTTTTTAAATTGGATAAAGCCAAGCTTCTCTTTCCCCGGTTCCGTCCCCAATCGACGATAGGAATACTTAGATTTAACGAAAGCTGTTGCTGGCCTCTCGACGAATTATAAACACCATATATGTTATCATCAGATCCATTTACACCTGCTACGGCGCTCAAAGTCATCGAATAACGCTCCCGGTTAGCGCTTTCCAAATTGCTTTTGGCTTCCAGCATGCGTCTTTTAAAGGCAATAAATTCCTTCCTGTTTTTTTAGCAGCCGCAATAGCTTGGTCAACGGATAATTGCATTGCCGGGAGATTTTCCGGAATCAGCAGGTCAGCCAGACTGGTGTCTTTGATACCGGCATAAGCTTTTAATTTGTATACAGCAGATTTAAAGTCGACATTCGATTTTTGTAGGTCCTGCTGTGAATTCAGTATTTTCAGTTTTAACTGCAAAATCTTGTCCTTGGTTGTCGTACCAAGACTGATTCTCCGATCTTCAATAGTGTACAGGTGCTGAATATTTTGCAGGTTTTTAATGGCTAGCTTTTTATTCACCGATGCTTCAATAGCATCAAAAAAATAAGTTACGATGTTGTCAGACAGACTTTCCATCTCTTGAACGAACGCTTTTTCTCCTTCCTGCATTTTCAAGGGTTCGATCTGTTTTTGCCATTTGAACCGATTGTAAGCAAACAACGGCTGGTTAATGACCAAGTTATAGAGGCTTCCGCTGTATTGCTTATAGCGATTCCCGAAGTCATCGAATCTGGACATATTGGTGGTCAGCGATAAGTCACCTCCAGTAGCGAGAATACTCTGACTTAAAATAGCACCCAGGTTGGAGTAATTTTGTTTGATCGGAATAAAGCGGAATGAGCCATCATCCTGCGATATTTTGGAATATTCCTTAGTATAATTCGCAAGACTACCGGTGATTACCACTTGCGGCTTGAGTGTTGCCTTGTAGTTTTCGAATGACCATGCTATGGTTTGACGGGTACTGTTGGCAAGCTTGGCCGATGCAGAATTATGGATGGCCAAAGCGATCATCTCGGACAGCGAATAGACCTTCTTTTCCTGGCTATGGCCAAGGACAGGAATAAGTAATAAGATAAACAAAAAGTACCTCATCTTTATTTTGACATTTTGAATTTGGTAGTAAGAAAGAAATAGGACAGAGGAACAAACCATACGGCCAGGAATGTCCCCATTGTTAATCCCCCGATGACCACATAGACCATCGGTCGTTGAAGGTCGCTGCCTATTCCCGGCGTTAACAGGACGGGTATCAGCGCGAGGCTGGTACTCAGTGAGGTCATTAACAATGGTTTCAGACAGATTTCACCTGCTTGATGTAATAGATTTTCCAGTTGTTCGACACTTTCTGAACCATTTGACTCCTGAAATTGCCTCCTCAGCCGGTTGATCGTTTCGACTTTCAGTATCGGATCGTCGACAATGATTCCCAGTACGACCACAAAGCCCACCGCAGCCATGATGTCCAGCGTGCCGCCTGAGATCCACAATAGCAGCAATGCTGCAGACAACCCAATCGGCATGGTCAGCAGCACAATAAGCGGATAAGTGATGCTTTCAAACTGCATGGCGAGAATAAAGTAGAGCAGCAGGATAGAAATGAAGAAAATGACTGCCAGATCTTTAACAGTGGCCTTACTGCTATAATACTTTCCCGTGAACGCAACAGAACAGTTTGAACGTAATGCGATTTGAGTAATGGAGTCGCTGAGCTTATCAATGTCATCATGATTTTGCTGTGCAAACAGGATTGATCGGTAAGGGCCGGCCCTGTCAGCAGTAACGTTTTTGGGATGTCCGACAAGTTCGTAATCGACCAAAGCAGTAAGTGGGTAAGATGAATGTTGCTTATTGATCACCGACTTGGCAAGCAAAGTGGTGAAATCAGCTTCCGGTCCGCTTAGTTGCAGCGACTCCCCCTGGTCTTCATTTCCTTGCCTGATCCTGTAAGGACCGAAAACCCTTTTAAGTTCCGACCTGACATCTTCAGCATCGATGTGGTAAGCTTCCAGCACCTTTTCCTTGAAAGACATGTCAATATTTTCTTCCTCCTGGAAGCCGGGGCCGAATTGCCAGTTATTGTTGTTTATGCCAGCTAGAGCTTTTTTCAGGGTTTTAAAATCCACTTCTCCTGAAGATGCAGAAATAGGTTTGAAGCGGGCCTCAAAGTACGGCTGATTATCTTCGAACAATTTGGTGAAAGCATTCGGTGCGTCTGTGATCGTGAATGTAGCATCAGGAAAGTGGGACTTCATGATTTGTGCGAGCTTCGCTATTCCCTGTCTCTTTTGTGCTTCGTTCTTAAAATTGAAGTAGATTTCCGCGTGCTGTGTGTTGTTAGTGTTTTCGTTCAGGGCAAACTGCCTTATACCGATCTCAGCTTCCCAGGCAACATCTTTGTCCAAAACACGGGTTGCTGTAAGCGTATTATAACGATTAGCTTCGACTGCTAAGGGGGCGTTCCAGTCAAGTGTCATTAGGCTTTCGTTTTGCGCAATGTGCGGGAGCGAGGCAACGGGGATAAAACGATAGATAATAAAACAGGCAGGCATGAAAAGCAGCGTGATGTAGAAAAAGAGTTTTTTGTGCCTGAATACAACGCTGATCATGCGATGATAACCGCCGGATATCCACAAATAGAATTGTGTATCCTGTTTTAGCGTTATCTGTCGTTTTCCTATGAGCAGCTTGTACAGCAGGGGGTTGAGCATAAATGCAACCAAAAGCGAGACTGTTAGTGATATGGTCAGCGCGATGGCCTGGTCGTATACCAGTGCGCCTGCGATCCCACTCAGGTAGACCAGCGGCGCGTAGACAGCCACCGTCGTCAGCACCTGGCTGATCACCGGAACTATGACCTCATTGGTACCCTGGACACAACTTTCTTCCGTATTCAGCCCTTCAAGCTGCTTCCTGTAAATATTATCCAGCACGACGATGGAATTATCGATCAGCATGCCGATGCCTAATGCAAGGCCAGAAAGCGAAATAATATTAAAAGATATTCCGAATATATAGAAGAATACAAAGGAGATGATCAGCGATAACGGGATACTGATGCTCATTAGCAGTGGCATCGCATAATTCCCCAAAAAAATAAATAAGAGCAAAATGCATAGTAATCCTCCGAAAAGCAGGTCCTGTACAAGATTACTGATGCCGGCTTCCAAAAGAAAATTCTGGTTCTGGGTAGTTGCAAATCTGATTTTGGGGTAGTCCTTTTGCAGGTATGATACGGTACTCAGGAGATGGGGCAGAACTTCATTCATCTTAGCGCCCGGCTGTTTCATAATATTGATAACGAGCCCTGCTTTACCGTTATAAATATGGTATCCTGTTGGAGACTCCCTGTATAGAGTAACATCTGCTATTGATCCGAGTGTCACGTGATGCGCGGAATCAATGGGAATCATTACGGACTTCAGTTGTTCAATGCCCGGCGTGCGGCCTTTAAGCTTCAAAAAATAATTATTAGTACCGTCCTGTACGGTTAATGAACCCAAATCTGTTGCAGAAGCATCTATTGCTGAAGCAATACGGTCTATGTTTAAACCGATCCCGGACATTTTCCGGGTATCAGGAATAATTTTGATCACCGGACGCTGGGCACCGCTGATATCTACCTGTGCAATACCCTCGAT
The DNA here is from genome assembly GCF_050859465.1 of Mucilaginibacter sp. P25. Taxonomy (NCBI): domain Bacteria; kingdom Pseudomonadati; phylum Bacteroidota; class Sphingobacteriia; order Sphingobacteriales; family Sphingobacteriaceae; genus Mucilaginibacter; species Mucilaginibacter sp. P25. The sequence continues at coordinate 6,449,813 of NZ_CP193937.1, forward strand.
CTGCTCAAACCGGCGTTTGATCGAAGTTTGGGTCAATACCGACAGTTCAGGTAGCTGGGCTTCACTTTCTGGGGTCAGTTGCACTCTCAGAATCGGCACATCAGACGTATTTAGCCTGGAAATCTGCGGCCGTGGCATACCTGATGGCAGCGTACTAATGAGCCTATCGATTTTTTCATTCACGTCCACATAGGCCAAATTCATATTAGTGCCGTACTGAAAGGAAACCCGCAAGGTCGCCGCGTGGTTGGTACTTGTTGTTTCTATATCCTGGAGGTGATCTACATTGATGACACTTTCCCGGATCAGACTGGTCACATTTCTTTCAATAGCAGCGGCGGCGGTATTCGGATAATTTACCTTGATCAGTATGACCGGAACATCAATAGAAGGGAGTAAGGATACCGGTATTTTTTGCAGCGCAAGTATCCCTAATATGCTGATCACCAAGAACGACATTAACACAGCTACCGGCCGTGCGATTAAATACCTGACCATAGATGTTATTTTGAGGTTTTGTTGATGGCTACGGGGCTGTCGCTGTTCAACTGCTGATTATTGGATATAATGACGCTTTGGCCTGAAGTGATGCCGAAAAGTATTTCGACTTCTTTACCATCATCATGCCCGATGTTGACGTAATTCCAAACGGCCCGGCCGTTTTCAAACGTGAACACGATCATCTTTCCGCCTCTGCTGACGACAGCCCGCTTCGGGAGCATGATCGCACGGTTCGCCGGGACATTGATCGTAGCCTGGGCGTTCATCCCGGGCAAAAGAGCTCCGGGCTCGTTAATATGAAGCCGGACTTTGACCATACCGTTGTCCGCTACGATCGGGTTGATCTCTTCGACAACTGCCTTATGTATCTTGTTCGTTGCCAAAGGAATAACCGTGCAATATTGTCCTTGCCTGATCTTATTGATATCTTCTTCCAGAAGATCGGTTTCCATAGAAAGATCCGTTGCGGAATAGATGGTAAATAGTTCATCGCCAGCCCTGACAAAATCGCCCTGATGCACCTTTAGGTTAGCCACTTTCCCTCCGAACGGGGCTCGTACTACGGCTCTGTCAAGTTCGTTCTGGCGCTCCTGTATATCGAGTTCCGCCTGAACAAGGCCGACATTCGATCTGATTTTATGATAAACAGTATCAAGCGTTGCAGGTGCTTTGTTTTTTAACAGTGACTCCTGGCTTAACAGGTCACTTTTGTAATTGACTGTACTATTGAACGCTGTCTCCTTTGCACGGTTTAGCTTAAGGAGCAGGTCTTTAGTGTCAAATTTTAATATTTCTTCGCCGATGCCGAAGACCGCGCTGTTGCCGGCTCTGCTCGAACTGATAACGCCACTCGCAGGGCTATAAACCTTGGCGAATCTTTCCGGGTAGATTTTTCCGTTGCCTTCTATTTTAAATTGCATTTCCCTGACTTCCGCGTGAATAGTATCGACCATAATACGATCCGGGGTCGATGCCTGCAGCCCGGCAACATCTGTCGGAACACTGTCCTGATCCCCCCGCTACAAGAAAGAAATAGGCAGAAAAGGAAGGTGATCGGGATAAAAAAACGTACTTGTTTTGTCATATACCTATTAGTTTGTCTATAAATGATGTACTGGGCAAAAACTGTTTTTTATATTAAATAGTATTTATCCGTATATGAAATAGTATTATATGAGGACTAAACCCATAATACAGAAATACAGAATTATATTCTCAATATTAAATAAAATAAATATTATATTCTGTTGTTATTTAATTTTTTGTTATATAATTTTGCTTTGTCGCCGGCCGGCAGCAATAGTCAATTATTATTTTTTTATTACTTAAAAAACATTATCATGAAAATCTTGAAAAAAAACTTTTCAAAAATCGTGGCAACTTTCGTTCTTGTAGGATCAGGAATCGTTTTGCCTGCCAAATCAAATGCAACAGTACAATATTGCTGGGGCAGCCTTCGCACCGTGCAGGGTATTTCGGTTTGTGACGGCGCGGCGAACAACTGTACCCATCCGTGTACAGTTGCCAATTAATTCGTTACCGGAGCCTGTGATCACAGGCTCCGTTTTCAGACCGCCGGAAAGTTTTAGCACAGGCCGGCATATTCCTGCTTAACGGATACATCTCAATGACTACACGAACATGAAACCTATACAATCACTTTTACCCAAAGCTCTTGCCGCATCGATGGTGCTCCTATGTGCGATTAATTTCTCTTGCGGACATGCCGGAAAAAGCCCTCGGATGCCAGGGAAATGACATTCAAGGTCACCGACAGTATCCCCTTATATAATGATTCGTTATCTTTCCGGTTCTTTGACGTCAGCAGATTTTCCAAGGACTCCATACTGGCGTTTCAGCATCCTGCCTTGAATTTATCTTTGTTAGATCGCAAGGGAGTTTTCCGGAAAAACATCAGTAAAAAGGGCGATCTGCTCGGCCAGTTCATCGGGACTTTTTTACAGCCGAATTTTTCTGCGGATGGTTACCTTTTCGTGGTAGAAGATGGCAATACGCCCTGCATCTCGGTATTTGATCCTGATCTGAAGTTTGTTAAAAGGATCTACCTGAACGAATACATTGATTATGATTATGTTCCCACCCTACAGTCTACCTCTTTTGTTGAGAAGAATAATCAGGGGACGAAAATATTCCTGAGCACCAATACCACGCAATACGGTTTTAGTTCAGCCGAATTATATAAACGGACCAGCAGTATTATAGAAATTGACCTGGATAAAGATTTTAACGTGAAAGGCAAAAAGCGATTTCTTCCATATCAGTCCTTTGAAAAGATCAGATCTGCGCTGTCGGAAAATAAAAAGGACTGGGATAGTCCGGTAGCCCAGCTTGCTGCCGACCCGATTACCCGCAGCAGGTATGTAAAATATGAATTTGATGATAACCTGTATGCCTACGACCAAAACTGGCACCTGCTCAGAACTTATCATGTTTCTCCTCCTTACTCTGGTGCGGGGTATGGCATCCCTTTTAACCAGGGTATCAGCGATCCGCAAAAAAGTATGGAAACAGATTTCAAATGGAGATACGCCAATATTTATTATTACAGCATGGATGTCAGGGATGGCAAAGCCTTTCTGCTTTATTGGAAACCGCTGCCCGCTGACGGGATACCTAAAAACCAGTTCGAGGAGAATAAGGTGCTGGTGACTCCTGTACTCCATATCATCGACTTGAAGACCGGGAAGCAATTCTATACTAACCTTCCGGGTAAATTCTCTCCTTACAGCCATGTAGCTGCACTTAACCGGAAGGAAGTAATGATCTCCGGAAACTCCAAGACCAGTGAAGATATACAGCTTTATAAATTAAGATTAGCTTATGAATAAGACCTCTTTCGCTGTGCTCATTTCACTGCTAACATTCTGTCTTTTATCATGCGGCTGTAGCCGGAAAGATGAACAGAGACCGTTTCGGGCGGCGGATTCTGTTTTAACAAAGTACCATATCAGCGACCGTAATTCAGGAACATTCTATCTCATAGCTGATGCTTCCTGTGAGTTCTGCGTTAAAAACCTGGAGTTTTTTCTGCGTAAAGTGCCCCGGACTGACAGGCATATCCTCTATACTACGGGATTTAGTAAAATACGCTATGCTGATCTCCCAATCAGAAGCATCGTGGACAGCAGTAATTTGGTGATCCTGCCAGGCTATGCGCTGTTGGAAAATGCGGCAAATTATACACATGATATCAAAGGACCCTACAAAATCGAGATCAGTGACCATCGTGTCAACGAAATCACATCCCTGAAACTGATGGTACATAAGTAGCCGGCGCCGGGCTCTTATGTGCTATACTATGTCAAGCCTCCTCATCAATGACGCCCAGAAGAATTGTCATCCTTTTCGTGGTAGTGGCTTTGCTGAGCATCCTTTGTATCAGTAAACTGAAGGTAAGTTATCTGCCGGCAACTACGGTCACTAATCAGATATCTGTATATTTTGATGTTGCCGGTTCCGATCCGGAACAAACTGAGGCACTGGCGACAGAATCCCTGGAAAACGCGCTTTCGGGCATTACTGGTATCAAGAAAATATCTTCGGTATCCTCTTATAATTCGGGACGTATCGTCGTTTCATTTGAGAGCGAATCCGATCTGGATTACAAGTATTTCGAAATCATGGCGGCTGTCCGGCAATTGCGGGAACATCTTTCCCCCGTGTTTCGTTTCCAACTGTTATCAAAGGGGATGAATTGACAAAGCTTCGACAGACGCCATTCCTCGTATATGCCGTGACGTTCAGGGAAAATGCGGAGAAGGGAAACGATTTACTGGTGTCTGTCAGACGAAAGCTGGCAGCGGTGCCAGGTATCAAGCAGGTGGAATTGTCCGGATATGCCAGTCAGCAACTTACAATCACTTACGATGAACAAAAGTTAATGGCCCTTCAGCTTCAACCATCATCGCTTTTATCAGCGATCAGTAAAAACACCTCAGAATACTATCATGGTTTAGCTGTCTACCCGGGCCATGGAAAGTTATTTATCCGGTCGCTGCGCCCGATAAATTCACTTGATGACATCAGGAACATCCCCGTGGTTAGCCCCCGTTCAGGCCTGATCCGCCTGAAAGAACTGGCCGAAATCAGCCTCGCCGATCAGCCGGTAACCAACATATTTCGGATCAACGGGGAAAGATCGGTCAATTTGGCCATATATGCCGATGACCAAAAAAACCAGGTAAAAATGGCCGGACAGATAAAGCGGATCATCCAAGAATTTGAATCGATGCTGGCAGGCCGGTGCTCGTTCCATCTGACACACGACAACGCAGCGTACATCGCCGCGGAGCTTAGAGATAACATCATCAGAAGTTTTTTTGTCGTGGCCATACTCGTCGCTCTTTTATTTGTTTCTTATCATAACTGGCGACCGTTTGTGATTCTGACCGGGACTCTGCTGATCAACCTCGGGCTGCTCCTTTGGTGCTGCTGGGCTATGGCGATCCATATCCATCTCTATTCACTGGCGGGTATCACCATTGCTTTCGGAATCATGATTGATCACGGCATCATTATATTCGATTACTTTCATCAGGATAAAAATATCCGGTCCTACACTGCGCTACTTGGGGCCACACTCACCACTATCGCATCCCTTTTGCTGGTCTTTCTGTTGCCGGATGAAGAAAAACAAAATCTCGTTGATTTTGCGACGATTATCTGCATCGCCCTCGTATCCTCGCTCCTAACGAACCTTTTATTCACGACTGCGCTTTATCGGCTGCTTTATCGCACCGGTCATGGACAACCGTCCCTGGGGGCCGCGAAACAAAATAAAGCCGGCTTTGAGCGGTCGCACCGGCTTTATTTTTGCATGATCGAAAGAATCAGCGGAATCAGGAAGACATTTCTTGTAATCGTGACCTTATCTTTTGGAACTCCTTTTTCCTCCTTCCGGAAAAAATTGAAAGCGCTCCGCTTTACAACCGGACCATAGGCTCGGCACTTTACCAGCAAGGTATCCGGCCGTACCTGGATAAATACACGGGCGGCGCGCTCCGGCTATTTAAAGTAAATGTATTTGACGGAAGCGGCTTTCGTGACGCGGGAAAGACCAGACTGATCATCAGTGCTGAAATGCCCGCGGGGAAACCATTAAGCGAAATGGACAAGCTTTTTACGACACTGGAAAGCATTTTAAAGCCTTACAATTGCATTGATAAATGCATCACCCGGATCTCATCCCCGCAGCAGGGCGTAATGGAGGTTCTGTTCAGGAAGGGGTTCGATCATTCCGGGTATCCTGCACAAATAAAACTTTTACTTACCAATAAAGTGGTCTTTTATGGCGGAGTGGTCTGGGGAATTTATGGATCTGGCCAGGGCTTCAGTAATTCGCTGGAGAACCAGCTACCCTTTTTCAGGATCAAGATTACAGGATATGAGGCGGGAAAGCTCGATCAGATGGTCTCGGATTACGGCCAGTTACTAAGCACCAACAAACGCGTTGGGAAAGTTGATCTTAATGACCGGTATACTTATGAAGATAAACCTGCCCAGCAATATAATTTTCATTTGAATGAAAGTGCGCTGTCTGCGCGGGGACTCAATCACGAAGATATCAACAATGCATTGGCCTGGGAGCGTGGCAGTTCCGAAAGCCCAGCCATCAAGGTGGATAATACCTTTTATTCTCTTTATTTCCATTCCATGTCTGCCAGTTCTTTAACTGGTTGGGATTTACTTAACTCCCCGTTGTTCGTTAATGCCAGCCGTGCCATCCGGTTCAGGGATATCGGGGCGATGACTTTAGATAAAATACCTGGAGCCGTTTATAAAGAGAACAGGGCCTATGTGAGGATTGTCAGCTTTGAGTATAACGGATCTGCAGACTTCGGCGGTCGCTTTTTAGACCGAAGTATTAAGGAATTCAAAGAAAAGATCCCACAAGGGTACCTGATGCAGCGGATCGACGATTCCGGAACGAAAAAAACGATAATGGTCTTTATGGCAGCATCATTATGCTATTGATCGTCGTCAATTATATCATCTGCGCTATCTTGTTTGAAAATCTTTTTCGACCACTGATCATCATTTTTACCATCCTCGTTTCTTTTATCGGGATATTTCTTGTTTTCTACCTATTTGGGGTTTCTTTCGATCAGGGAGGTTATGCAGCTTTCATTATGCTCGGTGGGCTGGTAGCTAACGCCGGTATCTTTATCATCTACGACTACGACGTATTGCTTCGGAGAAACAACCCGGGACAAGCGGATCGGAACAGGATGCTGATTGCTGCCGTAGCGAATAGGTCGCGTACTATTTTATTGACGAGTATATCTGCGGTATGTGGTTTGATCCCGTTCCTGTTTGAGGGCAGCAGCCAGATATTCTGGTTTTCCTTTGCCGTTGGTACTCTCGGAGGGGTGATATTTTCGTTTTTCAGCATCTTTATTTTTCTTCCGGTAATGTTATGGCATAAATCCGGCTATCGGCAGGTCGAAGGAAATCTCTGAACCACTTCCTGAAGCTTTGATGATCATTGTCAATATCATTCATCCGCTGATCTAGGGCATTTGTCAACTTTTTAGCCGTATTCGTCATTTGTCCAGAAATCCAACCCTCTATTTTTCATACTTTAAAGCAAATAAAAGCCGGGTATGCCGGAGCTCGAATGTCTTTTTAACCTATGTTTATCACATCCCCCCAATAAATATGTTAAAGTGCTGTATTATCGAAGATCAACCATGTTACTCGACACAGGTTATTAAAAATCATATTAGTGATACGCTCGGCCTCGAATTTGCAGGTTCTTTCACTGGCTTCGGGAAGGGCTTTGACCAGGTAAGGCGGTCAATACCGGATGTTTGTTTCATTAACGCCAGTATGCAGCGGATAGCGGAGGCTGATCCGGCCGGAATGATCGGAAGCCTGACTACCATTGTGCTGATTACCGAAGAACCGAATTACGCGCTGGAAGCTTACGATAATGAGTTTTTTGATTACCTGCTCATGCCGGTATCTTATAAACGCTTCTTACAGTGTATGAACAGCCTGAAGAAATTGGCGAAAAGGCTAAATGGTTACTCCCGGGAAAATCATTTCTTCATCCGTGCAGAATCCCGCGGCAAATTCATCAGGATCAATTATTCTGACATCATATTTATAGAAGGCGCCCTGAATTATATACAGATACATCTCACAGACGGGACCAAGCATAAGACATATATTTCCCTTACTGATATCTACATGAATTTAAGCCAGTTAAAATTCACCAGGATTCACCGCTCATACATCATCAATAACGAAATGATCACGGAAGTTAACGGTAACGAGGTGACGGTAAACGGCAAATTTACATTCGGCATCGGGGCGGCCTATAAAAATGGTTTCTTTGAAAGTCTCACAACCAAGGTGATCGGAGCCAGAAAAACGGCCTGACCTCTGATATCGATGCTCACCCCCGTCAGTATTGTCTTTAATGAGCTGGTATAGGTATGTGCCCAGATCCTCCCTTGCCCCAATCGATCTGTCAAGGACAGCGCCGTTTTTACCGATGACGATATGTGCCGGAAGGACGTTGGTACCGAACGACTTGCCGAGATCACCATCATAACGCAGAATAGTATAGCTGAACGGATGTCGATTCAAAAAATACCGCAGGTGTTCTGCCCCATCCGTTGTAATGCCCAGGAAAACAACATCTGTCTTGTCATTGAAGGAATTGACCAGGTTATTTAACTGCGATATTTCGGCTACACAAGGCGCGCAGCTGATGCTCCACAGATTAATCACAATAATCTTATCCTTGAAGTCACCGATCCGAACAGGAACTCCGCCAATTGATGAGGTCAACAAATCCAGTATGTGCACGGCGGATTCACCACCCTGATTTGTAGTTGCACGCTTCTTCAACGAAGCTGCAAATAATTCAAATGTCCTTTTAGCTGCCGCGTCCGCTGAAAACAATAACCGGAGCGAGTCCAGCTTTATGGAAGGTGCCGCCGCATTATATAACACCCTGTAATCTTCTATAGATCGCTGATAATCCCTGCTAAGCCTGTACGCCTCAGCTCGGACGCTCAGGATCAACCTTTTGAAATTTCCCTCTATACTGGTTCCGTTGATCATATGCATCGCCATGCTGGCCTGGGCGACCGATTGACGATAGTCCTTCTGTGCCAATGCAAGCCTGGCCAAATCCAGGCGGGTTAGTGATAAATAGAGCTGATATTCGCCAGGCGTTACACCGCCTTCCCGATAGACACTACCGCTTCGGAAGTAAGCCAGTTCCTGCCTTAGCAGTACACGGCATCTGTCAGTTTTTTCCGGCGCGCGATATATAATTCAGGAAGCCTGTTCAAATCATAATAATGAAGTGTACCGGTACGGCATGTTGCCCTCCTTACTTTTTCAAAAGCTTCAACGGGGATGGACAGATCATCCTTAAGTGCGTTCCACACGTCGGGGTCCCGTGATATTTCCGCAGCGGGGTACTTCATGAAGATCCGCTTGATTAAAGGCAGGATATCCTCCCCTGGGCCGCGTCCAGAAGCTTTATAATGCTCATAATTATAAATGCTGAAAGCAAAATCCGATTCTGCACTTGTGGGAAAATCATTAAGGGCCTTTGTTAGGTATTCTTTTCCCGCCAAAGGGTCTCCATTTTTCACAGCTGCAATGCATAAAGCAGTCAGCAATCCGGCATTGCTCGTCGTTCTACTATGCCGGTAGTAGTACTCCAGGCGCCTGCGGAGCCCGGCTATTTGTAGTTGGCCCGAGCTGTCCGGCCTGATCATCGATACAATGTTAATGTATTTGGCATAGGCCAGGAAATTATTCGTATAACGCACGATCTCCCGCAGGAAAATACTGTCCGGCTTATCCGTATACAGGGTTTGAAGAAAGGCGCCGCGGACTGGTACCCGGGTGTCCCTGGTGTAAACCGGGGACTCAGTCGCCGAACGCCGCGCATCTTTAGTCCTGTCGTAAAATACCGCCTGAAGCGATGCAGCATCCTTAGGAATCCTGAAGTAGGCCACAAAAAGTTTTTGTACCCTTCTAAGCCTGGGATGGTAGGTTCGCAGACTACCATCCTGAAAATAAGATGTTACCCTTATAAAGAGCTTGTTATGGCCATTTAGTTCAGCGCCAGGCGCCCCTGTGTTATAACTGAAACGCATTGTTTCTCCTGCTGCAGGCTTCCGGGCATCCCTGTTCCCTGGCTGCGCCGTCGCCAGGAGAGGCAACAAGCAGACGATCAAAGCAACAGCACTAGTTCTAACCATTTTTTAATTTTTCATAAATTGACTACAAACATGCCTGAAGTGCAAAATATTTTGATTACTAGTAGTCCACAACGGATGAGGCTTTGTTTTGGACCTCTGAATCGAATTTATGCTATAAAAAACATCGCCCGTCATTTATTTCCATCGCTTTGTCAGGAAAATCCGGTAATTAGTGGGAATTACCTTATATTCATCACATGAAATGGCTGAAAACCTTATGGGACCGATCTTTTACAGAAACGCCCTACCGAATTATTTTGCATAGCTGTTTTTGGTTTATTCTCCTCTTTTTCGGAATGGGGGAAAGTACCAGTGTCCGTATTGATCTGCAGCAACGCCTTTCTGTATCTTTGGTGGGGGTATTCTTTTCGCTTTTCCTATATTACCCGCTTGTGTATTTTATTTTGCCATTGCTCCGCCATAAAAAATGGTTATCGGCATTGTTTTTTTTATTGTATTACCTGGCGGCCGTGCTGCTTCGCGATTATCATATCAAACTGGTCGTCGGCTTTTACAATCTCAAAAATACCTGGGTAATCGGGGGGATTTCTGGGAGCGTTTGCGTAGCAGCCGGTTTAACCTCACAATCCTGACCGAAATTTTATTCAGCAGTATACCCAGCATGCTTCAGGTTATTTATATACCGTTGTCCATTAAATTTATCCGCTACGCTTACCAATCGGCAATCAGGCAAGCCTGGCTAGCCAGAGAAAACGCCCAGTTACAGCTATCCACTCTTAAGGCACAGATCAATCCGCATTTTTTTTAATACACTGAATAATTTACAATCATTTATAGTCCGGAACGAAAAAGCCAAGTCCGTCGACCTCCTGATCAAACTGGGTGAATTTATGCGGTCAACATTATATGATTGCAATGAAGATTTTATAACTATGTCCCAAGAGATTTCCCTGCTCCGCAATTATATCGCCATCGAACTCGTCCGTTTCGCTGAAAAGGCTGATATCAGGATCAATCTGGCTGATCAGGATCCAGATTATCAGATTCCTCCGTTTATCTTTCTGCCTTTTATCGAGAATACCTTTAAATACGGAGGGGCATTGCCTACCAACGAGATCGACATCCACGTGGAACTGGTTAATGGGTCCGAAGCTATCTTACTTAAAATAAACAACCGATACCACAAAAAAACAGATTTAATTGCCAGTGGCGGTATCGGCCTGCAAAATGTGCGGATGCGCCTGGATCATTATTATAAAGCAAAACACCAATTGTTAATAAATCAAGCGGATGATTTTTTCTCAGTAGAATTACAAATTGATAAATCATGAATTATTTGATCGTTGATGATGAACCACAGGCGCGTAAATTACTGCAGGCCTATATGGAAAACCTGAGTACCTTCCATTTGGTAAGGGAATGTGAAAATGTTATGGAAGCCTTTGAAGCCTTACACAGCGAGAAGATCGATATGATGTTCCTGGATATTAAAATGCCCATCATCTCGGGAACCGATTTTCTGCGGTCTCTGAAAAATCCGCCCTTGGTCATTTTTACCACTGCTTATAACAAGTATGCGATCGAAGGTTATGAACTGAATGTGGTCGACTATTTGTTGAAACCTATCGCATTGCCTAGGTTGCTGTTGGCGCTCGAAAAAGTTCAGGACCGTTTCAGGCAGAGACCAGTTCCGACGGTTCAGTTTAGCAGCTATTTTTTTGTCAAGGTCGGACTCAAGCTGCTTAAAGTGAATTTCGAAGAGATCTTATTGATCGAAGGCATGCAAAATTATTGTAAACTGCATTTGAAAGACAAGGTGCTGGTAGCTGGCACCACCATGAAAGCGATGGCCGAAACCTTACCATCAGCAAGCTTCATCAGGGTACACCGATCCTATATCGTACCAGTTATAACGATCAAAGCGATCAACGGGAACACGATAGAAACTTCTTACAAAGAGGTGCCTATAGGAGTGAACTATCGTTCCGCAATTCTAAAATACGCCAACCCGAAGTAAGTTAATACGATTATATAAACCGTAAAAAATCAAAGCATCTGTCGATAGCTCTGCAATGAATTTAAAGTTTACAGACAGTCCTACTCGCTGGGGCGAGATGTTAAAGGCACAAAGTATAGAATAATTAGCGATCAGTGGATAAACCACAGTCTATTGACCCCTGTCGGCCGATTTGTCTTTGACCACTTTCTATTTTTGTAATCAAGCAGTTAGAAATGCAAACAAAATTGGCGAGGTGGGGTCAACCAAAATATTTTTTCCATGTAGCCCTGTTAAAACCTTTTTTTAACAGGGCTACTAACAAGGAATTTATTTCACCTCTATCACGAAGCCTTCAACCGGGTTGCACACTTTTTTCATAGTTTTGCCCGATGCTTACCTTTGCAATGACAGCGGTGTTACCGGCAGCAGCCTTTTCTTGTTTGATCACTAAATTGAGGGCGCTGTCAAAACAGACTGCGTAACCTGCCTCGAATAATTGCTCGGGATTGGTATGATCGTCATCTGCGCCGCCAAGTACTTTGGGCACCCTAACTTCCAGGTCTAATACCCCCGTTGCTACTTTTTACATGACCATTGCGGCCTCCGGTTGCAGTCGCATCCACGTATATAATGTTTTCATTTCTTAAAAAGGTTTTCTTAATAATTATTTTAAACGGGCGATCATCTTTTCGGCAACACCTTCTGACGAAGCGGGATTTTGTCCGGTTATCAGCAAACCATCTTCAACCACATGTATGCCCCAATCTTCGGTTTTACTATAGTTTCCGCCCAGGCTTTTCAATTCATCTTCAACTAAAAACGGTACAACATCGGTCAGTTTTACTGCCGCTTCTTCTGTATTTGTGAAACCGGTAACGTTTTTCCCTTTTACAAAAGGCCCGCCGTTATCAAATTTTACATTCTTAAATACGCCGGGCGCGTGGCAAACCGCGCCAACTAATTTACCGGCGTTGTAAAAGTCAAGTATCAACTGTGCCGATTTTGCATCATTAGCTAAATCCCAGAGCGGGCCATGGCCGCCAGGATAAAATATTGCATCGAAGTCAGATGCATTCATTTCGTCAAGCTTATGAGTATGGGCAATTACATCCTGTACTTTTGCATCGTTGTAATAACGTTTGGTAGATTCGGTTTGCGCAGAAGGCGCTTCGCTGTTGGGGTCGATAGGTGCTTGGCCGCCTTTAGGAGTGGCTACCACTACCTCATAACCAGCATCAGTAAATTTATAATACGGTGCGGCAAATTCCTCTACCCAAAAACCGGTTTTGTGGCCGGTATCGCCTAATTCATCGTGCGAGGTAACTACAAATAGAATTTTCATTGGTTATTTCTTTTAAAGTATAATTATTAACTATTCTTTTTAAGCGCATTGGTACTCCAGAGCGCCCATAGGAAAAGGATTGGCTGAAAGAAGAGTCTTATAAGCCTTGCGTTATCAGTATTAAGGCCGAAGGCGTTTACGTTATTAACGTATTGTGAGATATTCCCCGAGAAAATGAGTACAAAGAAAACGGCCGCCGTAATGCCACCCCATTTTTTATATCTGACTGCAAAAATGAGGGCTAAACCCAAACTTATCTCTGCAATTCCGGATAAAACGACTGTAAGATCAGGATCAACGGGTAGCCATTTAGGTACCTGTGCTAAAAATTCCGTCCGGTTAAAAGTAAGATGACTTACACCCGCAAAGGCTAAGAAAGCACCGAGAACTACACGGGCTGTATTTTGTATTTTGGTAGTACGCATTATTTGCCTAAAACTTTATTTAAAAGAGCTTTTAATTGCAATAGTTCGTCGTTGGATACATTAGCGCACTTAACTAATTCTATCGGGATATGTATTGCTTTCCCTTTTAATTGGGTGCCTGAAGTTGTTAAAGAGATCATCACCACGCGCTCGTCTTGCTTGCCGCGGATCCGGTTTATCAGTCCTTTTTGTTCTAATCTTTTCAATAATGGCGTAAGGGTTCCTGTATCGAGATATAACTTTTCGCCTAACTGATTTACCGTTTGCGTTTGATGCTCCCACAATACCATTAACACCAGGTATTGCGGATAGGTAATATCCAGCTGGGCCAGCAGGGGCCTGTACAGATTGGTCAGATTTCTGGAAAAGGCGTACGCGGGGAAACAGATCTGATTTTCGAGCTTCAGTAAATCTTCTATAGATGTATAACGACATTCATGTATAAATGTTTTGCACAATATAATTTTCCAAAATTAATTTAGCGTTTTTTCGGCAAAAAATTCAAAAATTATTGCGAATTAGCTCCAAAATAAATTATTTATCTTCCATTTTAAGCCAAGTAAGTCTTTCATTGTTAGCTAAATCGCCACACATTATTGATTATAATCGTATAAAATACAATTATAATACTTTGCATTTTTATAAAATCCTTTTTTTAAGATTTATTAAGCAATAAATTATCCTTTTATAATATTAAATTATCCATAGAATCGTAAAACTTGCTTTTTTATATTTATTAATTGTAAATTAAACAATAATTAATAAACCCGGTATGAAAGTTTTACAGTTTACCATCCCTGTCGCTTACGATAAAACTGTGATCGCAGAGAAAGTTTGCCAGAAGCGCCATTATCCTTACCTGCACCGCCATAAAGAGATACAAATTACCTGGATCAGAAAAGGTGAAGGAACTTTGATAGCAGGAAACCATATGCATGATTATACCGTCGGTGATATGTTTTTCATCGGGGCTAATATGCCGCACGTTTTCAAGACTAACCCGGATTGTTTTTTTACAGGCTCAGATAAGGAAGTAGAGGCACTTACCATATTTTTTAACCCGGAGGGAAGACTCACGCAATCGTTTGACCTTCCGGAAATGAAGCAAACATTATATTTTATACGGCAACATCAACAAGGGTTTAAATTTCCGGCTTATCTGCGGGGAAAAATGTCAAGTGCTATGGTTAATTTAGAACAGGTGTCGGGGATTGACCAGTTAATTGCCTTCTTCGACCTGCTTAAGTTGGTTGTTAATATAAAAACAAAACTTGATCCATTGTCCTATGGAAATCTTCCTGCAATCACTGATCATGAAGGTATCCGGATTGGCATCATTTACGACTATATCATCCACCATTACGGCAAAGAATTAACCTTGGAGGATGTTGCGAAAGTAGCATTTATGACTCCTGAATCATTTTGCAGATATTTTAAAAAGCACACCGGACACACCTTTGTTTCTTTTTTAAATGAAGTGAGAATTAATGAGGCTTGTAAAAAACTTATAGCGAACCGGTTTGAAACAATAAATACCGTTGCTTATAAATGCGGATTTAAAAGCATAACCAATTTTAACCGGGTATTTAAATTAATTATTGGCTTAACACCCAAAAATTACATGGATAATTATAACCAAAATATTTTAACGTTTAACATTCAGGCAGGTTGATGCTGCACGTTATCTAACCGTAAGAGCGATTAGTTTATTAATGCCCTACTTAAATCACGACAATCTTCCGTAAGAATAATTGTTGCCGGGTACCTTATTTACTTATTAGTAAACTTATACTTTCAGCAGTATTGGCTGGCAAAACCGTTTGAAACAGTGTAAAGGGTGTGGGGGGGCTGGGAGCATAAATGGCGTTCTTGGTACTTGTAACTTGTTGACAATGAATTAATAGGGATGGTAACTGGCCCTGTGATCTGTTTATTTATAAATCTGTACAAAGAACGATCAGTAGAGGGTAACAATGATGTCGGATTGATGGTACGCGAATCAGCCTCTCTTGCAATGATAATACAGGCAAAGTACAATTACAAAACAGTCTGTTCCCTGTGGAATCGCGGCAATCTGTTTACAAATGTTCAATCAGGTCAACTAAAATTTTAACAGGTATTTATAAGTTAAGGATCAGCGAACCCTTTTTATCCGATCTGTGCACATGGTAAAAACCTGGAAGGCTCTTCCAAGAGGTCCGGTACATCGTGACTTGGTCACGGACCGTTGCAGATTGACTTGTTTCAAAGCAGTTACGGTCCGCAGGAGGATTTTTGGAACCTTTTAGGCAGTGTATATAATACAGGCGAAACGCCGCGCTGTAACCAGGAGTAATCTTAAGATATGCTTTTAATCATTGGGACAGAAGCGCATTCAGGCCGGCGATAGCTTGGCTGGTTTGGGCGTAAGTTTCGTGGTTCATCCTAAATTTAAATTCGCGATATATTCAATTATAATCAATGGTGCGATGCCCTCCCGTATAAAATGGCTGATTTTGATCGACGCATGCCCGCCTCAACTATAACAGGTAATCTTTTCCCGAAAGCCCACAGGCATATTTAAACTTCCTATCATGTCATTTAAATAATTTACAAAATGTAGTTATCAAAGGATAATTTCTGACTAAATGGCAGTTAAGTATCTCGTTACTTTTGGTTATCAGTAAGTTATTGTTAGAAATTAAACGGCCATTGTAAAACTACATAAACCTGAACACCCAGCAGTAGTAATATCAATTCAAGAGTGGTTAAACTGATTATTTAAAAATTTAAGATTTGCCTATGACATAACAACAACAACAAACGGTGGCATTACTATGGGGCTGCCGGTACATTAACTTGTGAATTTAAGTTCAACATCCACTAAATTAAATTTAAACATCATCGAAATGGGAAAACGCTTACTAATTTTAATGCTTTGCTACTTCTTCTGCAATAATATTACAACAGTTCTGGCGCAGACCAACGCCGTAACCGGCGTAGTTAAGGACAACGAGGGTAAAGTGGTGCCGGGAGCTACTGTGGCCGAAAAAGGAATGGCTACTAACGGTACTACCACGGATCTTAATGGTAAATTTCAGCTTACCTTAAAGGGCAATTTAAATACTATCACCGTCAGTCTAATCGGTTTCAGACGGCAGGAAATTAAAGCCGAGGGAAAACCATTAACGATAACCCTGCAAATTCAGGAAAATTCCTTATCAGATATCGTTATTGTAGGTTACCAGAAGCAAAACAGACGGGAAGTCACCGCAGCGATATCTTCTTTAAGCGGAAAGGACATTGCCAATATACCGGCGGCAAGTTTCGATCAGACGCTTCAAGGGCGCCTCGCCGGTGTAAGCGTTTTGTCAAGCACCGGTGAATTGGGATCAAAGCCTGCTATTGTAATCCGTGGGACAGCCAATATAGACTTTGGGAACGCTAACGGCGGTAACACAGGCCCCTTATATGTCATAGACGGTATTATTTTCGACGTCAACGCAATGGGTAGCGCTTATGGGAATAATAATCCTTTATCACTCATCAACCCTAACGATATTGAATCGATAGATGTGCTGAAAGATGCTTCCGCAGCTGCCATATATGGCGCACGAGCGGGTAACGGAGTAATTATTGTAAAAACAAAATCAGCTAAGCAGGGGAAGCCTCAGGTTACAGTATCCGCTTTTGTGGGTTCTGTTACTAAACCTAATTTTATCAAAGTTTCGACGGGAGCAGCAGAAAGGTCGCTCAAGCTTGCACTGTTGCAGCAGCTTACGTACGGTGACCGGCAACTTGGTGTCATACCCCTGGCTATAACCGATAGTCTCAATTCCGCTTTTAACAACAATGTTGATTGGCAAGGCCTGCTTGTTCGGCAACAATCACTGGTCAATAGCCAGGATGTGGCAATTTCCGCGATCACTGGTTCGACATCGTACCGGCTATCTATTAACCACTACAACGAACAGGGCGTATTGCACGGTTACGGGCTGGAAAAGTTTTCTCCTCACTTAAATCTTACCATCAAACCATTGAAAGGTATGGAGTTAACCGCCGATCTGTTAATGTCTTCTCAACGCCAGCAACATGGGGTTGGAGGAGCGGGGGCCAATCTCTTTGGTGCATGGAATTTTCCAACCTCGCTTGCACCGTTGACACAGGCCCAATATGACGTTTACACCGGAAAAAAACACTATTATGATGATGATCGTGCATTTTCAATTATCGGCTCTTTACAATTGAAACAACAGATCACTCCTGACCTTATATTTAACAGCACCTACGGGTCGACCAATTATACCAATAAATACGGTTACTTTTCTCCGGTTGAATTAAATGGCACATTAAATACCGCTTACGATATTTATGCCAGCAACCCATCCTGGTCATTTGAGAATTTTCTGCAATACAACAAAAGGATTGGCAAGCACAACTTTCTGCTAGCTGCGGGTGCTTCGCTCTATAGCTACGAGAGTTATTATAATTATGCTTCTGCAGCGGGTATTTCCGTTTCGGGGATAAGTACCGTCCAGACCGTCCCTCCGGGAACGAACCTGAATGCATCCACCTCTTATCAGCGAAAAACAACCGAGTCTTATTATACTCGTTTTAACTATGATTATGCCGGCAAGTACCTTTTAACGGCCAGCATACGCAGAGATGCAAGTTCTATATATAGTTCAGCCTATAGATGGGCTACTTTTCCAGCGGTTGCTGCCGGGTGGATTGCTTCGGACGAGCCATTTTTTGAGCCAATAAAAAAAGCTGTAAATTTCTTTAAGATCCGTGCAAGCTACGGCATCACCGGAAAAGATCCTGGACAATGGTATTCTAAATACCAGTCCCTGTCAAACGATGCGAGCTACTTTGGCGGTACAAACGGAACAATTAACAACTTTGGACAGTTGGGTGGAAATGCCAGCACCTATAACGGTACTACAGTTGTATCTCCTTTTTCGTATTACAATAACTTTTCGAACTACGGGACAAAAGCAAATTCAACGGTGAGGTGGGAAAGGGATCCACAACTGGATTTTGGTGCTGATGTGGAGCTTTTTAACAGCCGGGTTAATTTAACTTTTGACTGGTACAGGAAAGATTCAAAAGACGTGTTCTTCTATAATGTCCCCGCTCAGGCGACGAGTGGCTATCAATATCAATCCGGGAACTATGTCGACTTGCGTAACCAGGGCTTGGAGTTTGCTGCTAACATCAATGTTTTAGGTGCCAAGTCCCCTTTTCAGTGGAATTTCAACTTTAACATTTCCTTTAACAAAAACATGGTGACCAAATTGCCAAATAACAACCGCGATTTCCTGTTTGATGTGCCATGGTTTTACAAAACTTTAACGTTGGGCAAGCCGATATTCAGTTACCGGATATTCCATACCAACGGTGTTTATGCTACCGATGCGGAAGTTCCTATTGATCCTACTACCGGCGCAAAAGAAACTGCTAACGGTGTTCCATTGAAAGCCGGTGACCCAAGATATGTCGATGTCAATGGAGATTATAACATTAACAATGACGATAAGTATGACGGAGGAAACCCCAATCCTAAATACACAGGCGGGTTCGGTAGTACATTCCGATATAAACGTATTTCGCTGAGCTTCTTCGCCTCGTATGTATTTGGAAGGAAAATATTAAATGGAGCACTTTCCGACGAGTTAAACGGCAGTAAATACCCGGGCAGTTATGGTACTACGGCAGGTCCAGCTACCTTTGTCAGTTTGCTTAACCAGTTCTGGCAAAACCCTGGCGACCAAACTAAATATGCCAGGTTAGTTTACAGTAACGCGGATGCCAACGTGAAGGATCCCTGGAATATAGGAAACGAATACTTTGTGGAGGACGGCAGCTTTGTAAAACTCAAAAACGTGACTTTAGGCTATGATCTTCCGGACAGATGGATTAAAAAGCTTGGTATGAGCAGATTTAATATATACGTTATGGGCGATAATCTGGCCATGTGGAAAAAAGCCAAGGATATAGCAGACCCAGAATTGGTAGACCCGACAACAGGCTCTGCAAATATCATATATCCGACAGCCGCAAAATTTACCCTTGGCGTTAACATCGGTTTTTAAAAGAGTGGGGCAAACCTTAATTCAAGTAATACTTATAAATCATACTTCAATGAAAAGAAAACACCTATTGATATATACTATGGCTGCGGCATTATCAACTGCTTCCTGCCGCAAATTTCTTGATCAAACGCCCGTAAGCACACCTACAGACGTTACCACATGGCAGGCCGACGGTGACGCGAATACCGGCGTAGCGGCTTGCTACTCCCTGATCAGAGCGGCATTTAATGCTTCTATAGGATATTATGCGTATGGAGATCTTGCATCGGGCGAATTCAGCAGCTCAGACCAGCCCGACTTTCAAAAAGTGATTGACTTTAACCTCGGCGCGGGAGTAGCTTCAACAGCTACTGATAACCCGTTGTTGAAATTAAGGTTATGGACTCCCTTTTTTACCGCCATCGCGCAAAGTAACAGGGCAATGTCATTTATTACAGCCATGCCGGTCACTGTTTTTAACGGGACTTCAGATGCCGAAAAACTTGCTCAAAAAAACAAATATCTGGGTGAAGCTTATTTTACCAGGGCATTTTGTTACTTTACAATGGCCAGGATCTGGGGAGATGTTCCATTGGTGTTGGAGAATACCGACGCAACGGCGGCACAACAGTATGCAAGGTCTCCGCAAACTGATGTGTTAAAGCAGGCAATCAAAGATGTTAGCCAAGCCATTCAATACCTAAATTGGAAGGACAGTGGTTCGTCTGATCGTTCAGTTCGTGCAGATAAGGGCGCAGCTTACGCTTTGCTGGCTCATATTTACGCATGGATGGGCAATTATCCTGCCTGCAATGCCGCTTGTGACGCCATTATTAACTCCGGATCATATTCCCTAATGCCTTCTGCATCCTTTATGGATATCTATAAGGGTCAGTCGCAGGAGAGTATTTTTGAAATTGCGCAAAACACGCTGGCGGAAGGTTACAATGCAAACGTTTATTACACCCTGGCATCCCAGACACTTACTGCTCCCTATTTAAATGGCACTGTTCCAGTCTGGCATGTGAATAGTTCGCTTGTTCAGAGCTTATATAGCGATACGGCTGACGTACGCTTAAAAAAGGGATTCATTACAGTAAAAAATGGCACAACATCTTTTTACGAATGTATCAAATATACCAACATTCAAACAGTTAATAACAATGCCGCGTTAAAGGTTGCGCTTAATAACATTGTGATATTCAGGTTGGCTGATATCATATTATTAAAAGCGGAGGCATTAAGTGCCGGACAAACCGTTAATTATGTCGCAGCGTTGTCTCTTGTTAATGAGGTACGTAGTGCCAGAAATGCCAGGCCCTTGGCCGGCGTTTTGGGTACGGCAGTTGTTCAAGCCGTAACCGACGAAAGGGGTCGTGAATTGTTCCTGGAAGGACACAGAACATTTGACCTGATCAGACTGGAAAGAATAACGAAGCAACAACAGTTTGACAATGTCACCCCGGGTGAATTCGCAGCAGGCAAAACTTATTGGCCTATCGATCCAAATTTGTTTCTCAATAATTCTAAAATTATCCAGACCCCGTTCTGGATCGGGAAAGTTAATTGATCCACAAATAAATAAAGACATACGATGAAAAAATCAAATCATTATTTAAGTGTTGTGCCGGTGGCACTATTGCTCCTGTTTTGTTTAGGTGCCTGTAAAAAGAATAGCTACCTTACAGACGGCGGCCTCCAAAAAGCTGCGACTCCGTTCTCAACATATGATTATCTGAAAAACAACAAATTTCACCAGTTTGATACCTTGCTTACTTTAATTGATTTCTACAAATTAAAGGACAGCATAAACAACAGTAAGACCTTTTTCGCACCTCCCGACATGGCTATCAACTTGTTAATGAAAAGAATAACTGTAAAGAGGGAAGTAGATGGTGCCATACTTTCCAGTCCAATCACCACTCTGAAACAGCTTACAGATTCTGTCAGTGCCAATCTGTTTAAACAATATATGTTTAACCAAACCATTACGCTTGACGGGGCAGGTATTACAGCGGTTTCTTACGCCAACAAAGCGGGTTCCGCCGCCCCGTGTGCTATAAAAAAAGTTGCAGGAATAAGCTCTGTCTATTTGTCCAACAGCGCTTTAAGTTATAATTATTATACGTTAGAGTATGTAGTGGTGAACGGTACGATAGATGGCCCCTCCGGTCCGTCTCCAGGCGACCTGGTCGACGCAAATTTACCCTGCCAGACGTCAGGTATCCAAACCAGTACGGGTACCACGCTTCACGTGCTGGCTAACTTTGCCGTATTGAGAAAGTTATAATATAAATTATCAACGTATTTAAATCAATTATCATGCGTAAGAATTTTACATATTGGATAGCAGTAACGCTGCTGCTGACGATAGCAACCTTCAGTTGCAATAAAATAAAAACAGGGTTTATAAGCGACAACATCTACTATAATGTCAATCCGTTTACTGTTGCACAAGGAATTACAACCGTGTCTGCCGGCTTGGTGATTGATGGTTCCACGACACCCGTCAATGTAAAATTGCTGGCAGTCAAAGATATGGCAACAGGCGCTGACGCTTCTAAATATCTGCTAACAAAGGATACTGTGCGGGTATATAAAGGCAATGTTACTGCTGACGACTCTACGATTGCATTGTTGAGTGCAAAACTTAAGGATAGTACACTAGCTCCATTTAGTATTAATCCGATAGGTGGACGCCTTCAGTTTACGCAAGCGTCCAAGTTTGTTCCTGTAGGGTCTTACAATATCGATTTACAGGTATCTAACGTCAGAGGAACACGGATATTAACGAACGCCTGCAAAATAAACGTAGTAGGCAGCATACCGGATACGGTAAGTTACAAAGCATATAACCATTCTGACGCAACGTATACTAACTTCGTGGGTTTCTCGGCTTCGTTATTAGATATTAAAGTTACCTATAAGCCGGACGGTCCGGACAAAATCATTTATGTATGGAAAGATAAAAATGGCAAACCTTGGAACCCGGCCAACGGGGAAGTTATCGGACGGCCTGGAAGACCGAATTTTTCGGACTTCGACCCCTATTATCCAGTGGTGAAAACAGATACCTCATTAGAATACAAGTATCCAGGCGGTGTTCCAGTTTTCCCGGTTTTTACCACTTCAAAAAACTATCCCGGTTTTGTCGGTGGACCTTATTATTACAGTATTGTTGGAAAGCATACTGATGTTGCAATGGCTGTTAATACGACTTTAACTGTAGGTTTTTTTCTGACAAAGGGAACTTTTGTTGTTACAACTACGGTAACAGACGTGACCAGAGTCCCTTAAGGTCATTTTCCGGCTGTATTCGTTATCTCGTAAAGTGCAATCAACTTAGCCTTTAATTTTTATCAATTTGCGCAAGACAGTTCCTTGAGGTTCCTTTCAGGGAAGACCTTAAAAAGACTATCTGTTGATCGGTGCAGGCATGCACTGATCAACAGATAGTGAATTTTTTCTTCTAATTGTGGCTTTTCCGCAATTTCGCAGCTTTTTGAGCATTTGCCCAATAATAATCGGGATACGAAAGACTGGATTTGCTTTATTAATTAACCTGATGTAATATGAAAATAACTGTTACGCTTATCTGTAACCATCAAAGTTTGTACTTTTCGCAAATACTGTCGAGTATGGTAAAAAAATCGGGCAGGCTTTCAATATATATAGCAAATTTGCAGCAAATAGATGTCGAGCATCCTGTAAAGCGATTTTGATCTGTAACATTGTATTTAAATAGAAGTCAAATTATTAATAACACCCTATTGATAGTTATCGCGTACTTACATTGGTTAACTTATCTACTGTAGCTACATCTCATTAATGAATCAAAATTCCCAGAATCCCACAGTAGAAATAGCCTCCGGTTTGACATTGATGACCGTGTTTACACTTATCTGGACAGGTATAGCTATTATGGATTTGACGGATCGCCATACAAGTGACTCTTAGGAATATTCCTGATAGTGTGTATTTGTTTTAGTTATTACGCTTTTCGTATCCGGAAAAACAGCAGAGATATACCATTCTCCGATGTTTCCACTAACCAGGAAGAAGAAAAGAAAAAGATAAATGGTTTATCATCATTTGCGCAGGAGAAGGTACCGGGTGATACGGTACTGGTAGAAGGAGCTACAGGCGGTCTCGGTTCTTCCAGTGTGCAGCTCGCTAAGTTGTACGGTGTATCTAAAGTGCTCGGCGCAGCCAGTACGCCTGAAAAAGAGCGATCGCGGAGAGCCTTGGCGCTGATGCGACGGTGGATTATACGCAAAGCGACTGGCCGGAACAGGTGAAGCAGCTGACAGATGGCAAAGGTGTATATATCATACTGTAAACAGTTGGTGGAACGGTCGCTCAGCAGGCATTATCTGCGCTCGCAGATTTCGGGCGGATGATCTTCTTCGGATAGGCGAGTGGTGAGAACACCGCGATCGATCTCTGGAAGCTTACAGTTCCTAATCAAACGATCACCGGCCTATACATCATGCCTTTCATCGAGATGCCCGGATTTGCGATGGAAAGCTTGACAGAGTTGCCCCGCCTGATCCTCTGGATGGCATGTAAAATAATTTATACAAAAACTGATAAACACCGATTACTGCATTGTAATTTAACATTATTTGTAAAATAACTTATAAAAAAACGGAATAAGTTATACTCCTGCACCGTAAGTGTAGCTATGGACCTAGTCGGCGGAAAGTGGTCATCCTGTATCATTTAAAAGATTGGAGTAAGCGCTATGGCGAACTGAGAAAAGAAATGCCTGGCATTACTGAAATGACCTTGAGTTTGCAATTAAAACAATTAGAGGAATGCGGATTAATTGCAAGGCAGGTTTATGGTGAAAAGCCGCCTGTTAAAGTTGTATACAGCTTAAATAATTTTGGAAAATCCTTTACACCGGTACTCGATGCCATTCTTAACTGGGGGAATGAAATTGCTGTTCAAAAGGGCAAGTACGTAAAAAGCATCACTTAAAAAAATTTTAAGTATAGGTCCTCCAAGCTGTCAAAAACCTATCTGATTAATGCAAAATGCGAAGCCCGGAAACCCTATATCTACAAACATTAGCCTAATATCATACTCAGCCATAACCATCTTTTTAAATAGACTTGTGGCTGATTATGTGTTTTTATAATTAGCCACAAGTATTTATATTTGCATAGTTGTGGCTGATTATAAAGAATACGATTTGCTCACAAGCATGGAAAATCAAAGTTAAAATAGAAGTGAAAGAAGTTATCGGTCGTATAGAAGAACAGCTTATACTCGGGCAGGCTTTGCAATCTAATGAAGCTGAATTGATAGCTATATTTGGCAGAAGGCGAGTTGGCAAAACCTATCTGATCCGAAAATCCTTTCAAAAACATATTATTTTTGAAATTTCTGGTGTCCATAATGCAACATTAAAAGATCAGCTGATAAATTTTAGCAACACATTGGCTGAAAGGATGCAATTACCTATCCCTCCAGCTATTCCAAGTAACTGGACACAGGCTTTTCAAATGCTTAAAAACTATGCAGAGCCGCTATTAAAGAAAAACAAATGTGTTATTTTCCTGGATGAGTTCCCCTGGTTAAGCTCGGCCAAATCTGGCTTTTTACCTGCGTTTGAGTTTTTTGGAACTCATGGGGAACAAAACAAAACAAAACAACCTGGTTCTTACCATTTGTGGATCAGCAGCATCATGGATGATCCAAAAAGTAGTAAACAATAAAGGCGGCCTACATAACAGGATTACAAAGAAACTACGGTTACTTCCATTTACACTTGCTGAAACAAATGAATATTTGCGACACAACAATATAAATCTGGACCATTATCAAATTGCACAGCTATATATGGCTATGGGGGGCATCCCACAATATTTGAAAGAAATTTCTCCGGGACAAAGCGCAGCTCAGAATATAGACCGGATTTGTTTTACAAAAGATGGCATTTTGCAAAATGAGTTTAATAATCTGTACCAATCGCTATTTGCCCAAGCAGATAAACATGTTTCTATTGTAAGGGCGCTTGCCAATAAACCATCAGGTTTAACACGCAAGGAAATTATCGCAGAATGTGGTTTATCTACAGGTGGAACGGTTACCTTGCTATTGGAGGAACTAACAGAATCGGGCTTTATTTCCGCTTATCTGCCATTTGAAAAAAACGTACGCGACAGCATTTATAAATTATCGGATGAATATTCAAGATTCTATCTTAAATTCATAGAAAACAGCCGTGCAACTGGTGCTGGAACCTGGATAAAGCTTTCTACAAGTTCTTCATGGCGAAGTTGGAGTGGTACAGCTTTTGAAAGCGTTTGCTTAAAGCACATAAAAGAAATTAAAGCGGCGTTGGGGATCGCCGGGGTTTATACCGAAGAGTCGGCATGGCGATATGTTCCGGGGAAAGGCCAGCCAGGCGCACAAATTGATTTACTGTTTGATCGTCAGGATTTCTGTATCAGTATTTGTGAAATGAAATTCTCAAACTCAGTTTTCACAATAGATAAGGCTTATGCGGCAGATTTGGTGCATAAAAAAGATGTGTTTAAAAACAAGACTAAAACCGCCAAAACATTATTTATTGTCATGGTTACGACCTTTGGCACACAAGACAATAGCTTCAAAATAGGACTTGTACAAAATGATATCAAACTAGAAAGTCTGTTTAATTGATATAATTCCTAAATCGCGCCAAAACTGATTTTTTTATGATTTGGTAATATTGAAAGCCTTATCCATAGTTAATTTACCTAAGCAGTTACAAAAACATCAGGATACATAATTGAATTTTCCTTAACAGTAACTGTCGGGTCGCTATATTTTTGAAAAGCCCGCTAATTTAGGCAAGACAATAACTTATGCAAAAAATGCACAACATCAATAGGCATTTCTATAACAGAAAAAATGCGATTGCTGTTGTATTGAACCACCGAGAATTCCTCGGGGGCTGCTCCTAAGATATAAAAAATTAGACTTTAATCCTTATGACAACTATTATCCCATTCTTGTCTTTTATTTCATTATTTCATATCAGGTGTTCGCAATGAGTGTATAAAATAAGTTATTAGGAATATGAAAAGCCCATAAAAACTTTTTTACTATCTTCGTAACACAATCGGCAAAGGTCGATTATGTGTTTATTGAACGATTCATTAGCTTAAACACCACCTTACAAGTCAATAAAAATCAAGGACTTACATACACTGTTCGATTTCCACTCTGAGTACTTGAAAATCAAGCGATTAGATGAAAGACAGTAATCGCTTTTTTGTTTTCTGAAATTTCTGGTGAAACAATAGTGAAACAGTTAGTGGGTCATGAGGAAAAGTTAATGTTTCACAGGTAACGAAAACCTACGCTTTCGATCACGAATACTCACTCCTCTCATTATCACAATCACTACTACCTGAAGCAATCATTATTCTAGAAAAATATAAGAAAAACCCAAAATGCCTAAATACAGGACTGGCCCCTCCTATGTTGAGTAATCAGAAAATGAACTCCTATTTGAAAGAGATTGCAGGAATAGTGGGTATCAACAAAGAGTTGACCTTTCACATCGCCAGACATACATTCGCTACAACAATAACATTGAATCATGGTGTACCTATAGAAACTGTATCAAAATTGCTTGGTCATACCAATATTAAACAAACACAACATTATGCAAAACTGATAGATAAAAAAGTGAGCGCGGATATGCGCGAACTTACATTTAGAAAAGATATTATCAGCAATTAATTAAGTTACAAGTCTTTTATTGTTTCCCAGTCAACTACGCCGGTCTTATTTGCCCAGGCCAGATATGCTTTCTCCAGTTCGATTACCTTTGCGGGACATTTTTTAGCCAGGTCTTTCGTTTCAGAACGGTCTGCTTCGATATCGTAGAGTTCCCAGGGCTGTTTCGGTTCTGCAACCAGCTTCCATTTGCCTTTTCGGATGGCGCGGCTGCCTTCGTGTTCCCAAAAAAGTGTGCGTTCCCCATTATTTGCCTTGCCTGTAAAAACTGGAATAAGGCTTCTACCTGCCAAAGGCGTAAGTTCCCGGTTTTTAAATTGAGCGGGATAAGTTACCCCGGCCAGCTGCAAACAGGTAGGCATCAGATCGACCAGATGCCCTACACTACTGCTGGTACTTCCCGCTTTAATATGCCCTGGATACCAAGCAATCATGGGCGTTGCTATCCCACCCTCGTGGGTGTTGCGCTTAAATAGTTTAAAAGGCGTGTTACTTACATTAGCCCAGGGAATCTCGTAACTATCGATAGAATTTACTGATCCGGGCTCACCGTTCTTCTGGATCACTGTTTTCAGGCTTCTTACCTCATCAGCACTTCCGCCATTGTCGGATGCGAAAAGGATGATGGTGTTTTTATCTTTCTCCAGTTGTTTAAGTTTGGCCATAATCTCGCCTATGCAGGCATCCATACGGTAAACCATGGCAGCATAAATAGCCATACGGGTATCCCATTTTTGTTTATCTTCTTCGGATAATGAATCCCATGCAGGCGCACGTTTATCCCGGGGGATAATGCCCAGCTCTTTTTAATGATACGAAGCGCCACCTGCTTTTCGTAACGCTGCTTGCGCAAGCAATCCCAACCTTTCAGGTATTGTCCTTTAAACTTAGCTATATCCTCCGGCAGCGCCTGGATTGGCCAGTGCGGGGCGTTGTAGGCCACATACATCAAAAAGGGCTTTTGCTCGTCTTTGATTTCTTCTAATGATTTGACAGCGAAATCTGTGATGCCTTGCGTTAGATATTTGGAAGTATCGTTCCGGGTAATCTCCTTATTGTTCAGCATAAAAGTGATTTTACTGCCATCGTTATACAAAGGCGCCGAATTAAAATAACTGCTACCATTGTTCAGCATGGTGAACGACTTATTAAAACCACGATTATAGGCCAGCGCTGATTTTTGCAAACCGACGTGCCATTTGCCCGATACAATGGTATTGTAGTCGGCCTGCTCTTTCAGTAATTCGGCAATGGTAGCGCTGTGATCGTTGAGGTACCCCTGATAGGCTGGCGAACATTTGTATTTCACCATATCGCCTATCCCTGCCTGATGGGGATATAGACCGGTTAAGAGGGCCGCGCGCGAGGGACAACATCGGCCTGCATTATAAAACTGGGTCATTTTCAAGCCCTCACGGGCAAGCCTGTCGATATTGGGTGTGCTGATCTCCGAACCGAAGCAGCTGATATCAGAAAAACCCATATCGTCGGCCAGGATGACCACGATATTGGGCTTTTGTTTAGGAGCCTGCCCCAATACAGGCCCCGTGCAACATATGGAGATGATTATATAGCCGATTTGTTTGAGCATAAACGCTTATTTGTTATTTACCGCCAATGGACTTTTGGCCGTTTCGGTTGCAGCGATAACCTGTACAGCTGATGAAAAGCCCTGCTTTTTCCAAACCTGTTTACCGTTTTTATATAGCACTAAGGTTGGCAGCACATTTACTTTCAAATCTTTGGCCAGATTGGTATTATCATAAACCTCAATGCTGATCACTTTTGGCGAAAAAGCTTTATTTGCTTTCAACGAATCCAGTACCGGCACCAGCTTTTTGCAGGCTCCGCAATACTTCGATCCGAAATCAACCAAAACCTCCGGTGATGAGGCCACCAATTCATTAAACTGGCTTCTCGAAAGAGATACGCCTTTTTTAATGGTTGAGATGATAGGATAACCAGAGCCAATCCAGTTCGCCAAACCTCCTGGCAATTCTTCCACATCTTTAAAACCTTTAGCCCGTAACTCTCGCGAAAGTACCGTGCTGCGGCCATTGGCTATCGAGTATACAAAGGTTGGCTTCTGCTTATCCAAAGCATCTAATTTTTGCAGATAACCGGGTGCTTTGGCATCTACATTGATTGCCGCTTTAATATGGTTCTGCACAAATTCCTCGGCCGAACGGGCATCCAGTATCTGTGGTTCTTTTGCTTGTTTCAGCTTTGCAGCAAAGGCCTCGAGCGATAACAGCTTTGGCGATTGCGCTTTTACTCCGCCGGTAATGATCACCAGTAGCGCCAGTAAAACAACTTTTAAGTTTTTCATGGTTAATTATTGTTTTCGAGTTTGTGTATGCGTTTGTTGTTGATATCGTCCCTGTCGATAAAAGGATAAATATGGTTCTTTTTGGCCTCGGCATCGAACAGGTCTTTCAGTTCTTTCAGCTTTTCGGGATATTTTTTGGCGAGGTCGTTGCGCTCGTTAAAATCCTCGTTCAGGTTGTATAGTTTCCAAACGTCCTTATTATAGTTACGCTCTGGGATGATTTTTCCCTGCGGAAAATTGAGCAGGTCCACGTTATCCGGGCGGTGCGCGGCTTCAGCTTTCCAACCATCTTTGTAGATCGACCTTGAAGTGAAAATATAGTAATACTGCTGCGTGTGCAATGTTTTTGCCTGCGCGTTATTGAATGAATTAATGAACGATTTGCCCTGCAAGGTATCCTGCTTAATACCTTTAACATACTCCGGCAATTTTAAACCGGCAGCTTCTATAGTTGTTGGGAATACATCCGAAACGTGGCTGTATTGCGTGCGGATGCCGCCTTTTTCGGTGATAAGTTTAGGGTAATAAACAATAAGCGGGTTGCGGGTACCACCTTCGGCATCGGCGTCAGATTTCCAGTATTTAAATGGCGTATTGGCGGCCTGCGCCCAGCCTAAAGGATAGTTAGTGCTGGCTTCGGGCGTGCCTATGGTTTCATAATCGCTTTCGTTCTTTTTTATATAATCAGCCTCCGGCGTAGTTGCAGCTGAGTTTTTAGGATTGATCACACCATGAACCGTACCTTCTTTACTGGCACCATTATCGCCTATCATTACAAAAACCAAAGTATTATCAAACTGCCCCGATGCTTTCAGATAGCTGATCAAACGGCCAACCTGGTTATCGATGTAGGTTAAATAACCTGCATAAACCTCCATAAAACGGGCGTAAAGCTTTTTCTGATCGGCAGGGAGGCTTTTCCATTCTTTAATGCGCTCGTTACGCTCGGGGAGCTTGGCATAAGCGGGGATATAGCCCGCTTTCTTTTGGTTTTCGAAAACTTTTTGGCGGTACACGTCCCAGCCTTCATCAAACTTGCCTTTGTACAGGTCGCTCCATTCGTGGCTTACCTGGTGCGGGGCGTGGGTTGCTCCGGGCGCGTAGTATAAAAAGAAAGGCTGATCGGGCGCGGCTTTGTGGGCGGCATCGATATAGGCGATGGCCTTATCGGTGATCTGCTCGTTCAGGTTACGGCCATCGGGTTTAATATGGAAATTATCCTCCACCAAATGCGGCGGGTTATATTGATCGGTAGCCGATTCGAGAAAGCCAAAATGGTGATCAAAACCTTTACCGGTCGGCCACCTGTCAAACGGACCAACGGCTGTGGTATCCTCATCTGGCGTTACGCCCCACTTACCTACAGCGAAAGTGCTGTAACCGTTGGAGCGTAAAGCCTCGGCAATAGTCCCTTTATCCGGCGGGATCCGGCCATCATAACCCGGGAAACCAGCAGCGGTTGAAGCATGGGCAAAATTGCCCATATGTACATAATGGTGGTTACGCCCGGTAAGCAAAGATGAACGTGTAGGCGCGCAAATACCTGCCGTATGGAAGTTGGTATAGCGCAGACCGTTATTGGCCAGCGTATCGAAATTTGGCGTACTGATCAATCCCCCAAAAGTTCCTGATGCGCCGAAGCCGACGTCATCCAGCAGGATCCATACAACGTTTGGCGCACCTTTAGGCGCTTTAAGCGGTTTGTTCCACCACTCTTTTGATTCGGCGAAGGTTTTGCCCTCTACGCCCTTGTAATTGGCCGGGTCGATAGGCGCTATGTTGGCCGGCGTTACCTTCACCTGGGGCAACTGTGCAAAGGCCTGCCCGCTGAACGCGAGGACTAAGGCCGAGAGCGCGGCAATACGTTGATAAGTTTTCATAATAAAATGGCTTATTGGTTATTTTTTGTGGTTTTTGTGGATGCGCTGGTGGTATACATCGTACCAATCAATAAATGGATACAGGTTGTTTTTCTGCGCTTGCGCCTCGAATACCTCTTTCAGTTCTTTCAGCTTTTCAGGATATTTTTTGGCGAGGTCTACGCGTTCGTTAAAATCTTCGTTCAGGTTATACAGCTCCCAGGTATCTTCATCAAAACTTTTATCCGGTACGTTCTGCCCTACTTTAAAATCTCCCAGTTCCACATTATCTGGG
Organism: Mucilaginibacter sp. P25; assembly: GCF_050859465.1. NCBI lineage: Bacteria > Pseudomonadati > Bacteroidota > Sphingobacteriia > Sphingobacteriales > Sphingobacteriaceae > Mucilaginibacter > Mucilaginibacter sp. P25. The sequence goes on from NZ_CP193937.1 coordinate 6,481,565, forward strand.
TGGTGCGCTGCTTCTGCTTTCCAGCCATCGCTGTAAATTGACCTCGAACCAAAAATGTAATAGTGCTGTAATGTGTGTTTTGATTTGGCTTCGGGATGATCGAACGAATAAACCAGCGATGTACCCTGGATAGTATCCTGTTTTACACCCCTGATATATTCAGGCAGTTTAATGCCGGTGTACTCCAAAGTAGTAGGCAGCACGTCAATCACGTGGCCGTATTGGGTACGGATAGTGCCTTTATCTTTGATCCCTTTAGGGTAATAAACTATCAACGGGTTACGTGTGCCGCCTTCAGAATTGGCATCCTGTTTCCAGTATTTAAACGGCGTATTGGCCGCCTGTGCCCAACCAAGGGGATAATTGGTGCTGGACTGCGGTGTGCCTATATCGTCAATATCCTCAATGTTGGTTTTCAGGAAATTTTCTTCGGTAGCCAGTTTAGGCGAGTTCTTTTTAGGATTGATCACGCCGTGAACCGTCCCCTCTTTGCTCGCGCCATTATCGCCGATAATTACAAATAACAACGTATTATCCAGCTGACCGCTTTGTTTTAAATGGTTGATCAAACGACCGACAGCGTGATCGGTGTAAGTGAGGTAGCCTGCATAAATTTCCATGAATCTTGCGTATAGTTTTTTTCGACATCGGGCAGGGTTTTCCAGGCCGGGATGCGCGGGTTACGCTCGGGCAGTTTGGCATAATTAGGGATAATGCCCAGTTGTTTTTGCCTGGCGATAACCTTCTCCCTGAAATCGTCCCAGCCTTTATCAAACTGGCCTTTGTACAGGTCGCTCCACTCTTTGGCTACCTGGTGTGGCGAGTGGGTTGCGCCCGGCGCATAGTATAAAAAGAATGGTTTATCGGGCGCTACGTTATGCTGGCGGGTTAGGTAAAAGATCGCCTTATCAGTGATCTGATCGGTAAGGTGACGGCCATCTGGTGTTACGTGGGCGTTATCCTCCACCAGGTCGGGTTTGTACTGATCGGTAGCTGAACCTAAAAATCCGAAGAAATGCTCGAAACCTTTACCCGATGGCCAGCAGTCAAACGGACCGGCATCGGTTGCGTCTTCATCGGGCGTTAACCCGTACTTACCAACCGCGAAGGTATTGTAACCATTCTCGCGCAGGATCTCGGCAATGGTCCCCTTATCCGATGGAATACGTCCATCATACCCCGGGAAACCCGCCGACATGGTTACATGCGAAAACCCACCCTCGTGAACGTAATGGTGGTTACGCCCCGTTAATAAAGCTGAACGGGTTGGCGCGCAAATGCCCGCCGTGTGGAAGTTAGTGTAACGCAGGCCATTATTGGCCAGCGTATCAAAGTTTGGAGTTTTGATAATGCCGCCAAAAGTGCTGGTTGCACCAAAGCCAACATCATCCAAAAGGATCCATAATATGTTTGGCGCGCCGGCGGGCGCTTTATGAGGCTCGGGCCACCACTCCTTCGAATCATCAAGCGTTTTGCCCACCGTGCCGCCAAATACCGGTGTTTGTCCGTTTTGCGCTTTGGCCGTAATTGCTGCGAGCAAGCCAAGCGACAGGAACAAGGTTATTCTTTTTGTTTTCATGTTGTTGTAGGTTTTATTCGGCATAGCTGGAGCGGAATTCTATACCCCAGCGGCCCTTCTCTTTGGTTAAAATGTATAGTGATTTGTAATACCCTATCAAGCTGCCATCAGCCCGGAACCGCGAAAAGCGGGTATCAACATGCACCTTATCTGCAGATGCCTGCACGATATTGCAATAGTCCCACTGGCTATGCTCCCAACCTTGCTTTTGTAATTCGCCAAATACTTTTGCCGAATCGCGCAGGCCTGCCCTTTCCAATACCGACATTTTGCCGCCGGCCAATCTGTAGTGGGGAACTGGTAGGCATCTTCCCGGCCTTTCGGGTCTTTGGCGTTGAAGGTGGTCATGTATTCATCAAGCGCCTGCAATACTGCGGTGCTAACCAGTGGATCGATGCCGTGCGAGCCGTTTTCTATTACGGAGCCTTGTACAGATACTGTGCCGGTTAGGGTAGTTAGGACGGGGAGGAATAGTATTATCTTTTTCATAGGTTATCGATTATCTTGTTAAATCTCGCGCCCAAATAAACCTTTTGTCATTTCGACGAGCCTGGGGTGGGATTGCGCGGGAGCGGTGAGGAGAAATCGTATTGTCAATTGCCCTTTATATCTTAAAAGCCTTTGTTACTGCCAGCCCGGATTTTGAGTAAGCTTACCATTACTATTATCAATCTCCTGCTGCGGTATCGGGAACAGGTAAAACTTGCCCGCCGCACCTTTGCTCACATTGGTTTTCCCAACCTTCAGCAAGGCGGCTTCCAAAATCCCTTTGCCTGATGCATCCCGCTCGCGGATGAGATCGAACCAGCGTTGATATTCGAATACAAACTCCAACCGGCGCTCTAAATAAACCGCATCACGGAGTGAGTTTTGATCAAGCCCGGCCAAGTCATCTAACCCAGCACGCCTTCTTACCCGATTAACAGAGGCATAAGCTTTAGCAGTTGGGCCGTTCAACTCATTCTCGGCCTCGGCATGGATCAGCAATACGTCCGAAAAACGGATGATCGATACGTTCGCACCAGATTCGGCCTCGTTTGCGGCTACGCTTGGGTCGAAGTATTTATTGAAAAATGGGATAGAATCGTTAGCAATGGTTGGGTCATTCAGCTTACCATACCATAGGTTGGTTGATGGGCTTTGAAAGCGGGTTACAAAGCTTACGCGTTTACGCTTATCATTGGCCGAATACAGTTTATAAATGCTGAAAAATTTGTCTACCCCTCCCGGTTTAGTAACATCAGGCACCGAATAAAAAACCACCTGATCGGCATAGCTGCCTACCATGCCGGGGATCCCGTTCAGCACCGAGCGTGGTGCCTGGTTATTACCCTGCCCCTGCGAGTTTGATTTGAATTGGGCCGAGAAGATATGTTCCTTGCCGTTTTCGGTAGCAGGTAAAAATACATCTGCATAGTTGGCGAACAGATCATATCCGTAAGGGCCGTTTATTACAGCTTCAGCCTGGGTTACGGCTTTATTCCATTTGCGTTCGGTTAAATAAACTTTAGCCAATAAAGCATTTGCAGCACCCGCGGTAGCACGACCAACATCGGCACCGGTATAGTTATTTGGCAGATCAACTGCTGCATTGGTTAAATCAGTTTCTATTTGCGCGTAAACCGTAGCCGCCGGACTGCGTGGCACCTGCAAATCAGATAAATTGATAGAAGTTTGATCATGCAACACCAACGGCACATCACCATACAAACGCACTAAATTAAAGTAATACAGCGCCCTTAAAAATTTAGCTTCGGCTACCAGGCGTTTGTTCAGCGTGGCATCAAATTTTATATCGGGGATAGTATCGATAGCGATATTGGCCTTTTTAATGGCCGCATAATGCTGCTGCCAGATCTGCAGGATGCGCAAACCGGAAGCCGAATGTCCTAAAACAGCTTGCGACCGTACATCGGCATTGGTAGCACCCGGACCGGGGCCTTCATCGTCGGCCATAAAGTTCATACCGGTGTTAAAAAGGGTATTGTATGGCGTTTGCACACTATTTGCGCCCGCGTTAAGCAGTGAGTAAGCGGCTGTAACAGCCGCAACGGCGTCGGCCTGTGTTTTGTAAAACTGGCTGGCCGGAATAAATGATCGGGGGTCTTCATTAAGCTTGGCGCATGATGCCGCGCCTAAAGCCAGCAGTAAAACCATGTATTTAATATTTTTAGTTTTCATGTTAAAAAAATCAAAAGTTATTGGTTACAGGGTGATACCTATACCCAGAATAAATGATTTGTTGTTTGGATACGCCCCGTTATCAACTCCCGAGGTAATGGCCGATTGCTCGTTGCTACTCACCTCCGGATCGTAGCCTGTGTACTTGGTCCGGGTAGCCAGATTTTGCGCGTTGGCATAGATCCTGATCTTTTTAATAGGCGATTTAGAAAGCACCGATTGCGGGAAAGTGTAACCTAAGCTGAGGCTTTTGAGGCGCAGGTATGAGCCGTTCTCCACAAACCTATCTGATATGGTTGGCGCCGGGTCCTGGTAGGCACTGTGCACATCGGTATTGGTGTTGGTTGGGGTCCAGCGGTTAAGCAAAGTGGTGGTGGCATTGGTGTAGCCGGTACCCAGTTCCAGCACGTTACGTTGCTGGTTATAGATCTTGTTACCGTACGATCCCTGTACAAATACGCTCAGGTCGATACCTTTGTACGAGAAGGTATTGGTGATACCGCCCGTAAATTTAGGCTGCGCATTACCAAGGATCACCCTATCTGCCGCCTGGGTAATTTTACCATCACCGTTAATATCCACATAGTTTTGTCCGCCGGGTTGCGTATTAGCCGCCGGGGTAAGCACCGGACCGCCAGCCTGGATCAGGCCGTTGGTTTTATAGCCGATAAACGAACCTATAGGCTCGCCAACTTTAATGATAGATGGCAACGATGAATCGGGGATGAACTGATTAACACCGTTACCTCCTAAGCTCAGTACCTTATTACGGTTAACCGCGAACACCAGGCTGGTATTCCATACAAAACCACCGGTTAAGTTGTGCGAGCTAATACTCAATTCAAAACCTTTATTCTGTACCGAACCCACGTTTTCATACTGCTGCGGGTTGGCAATGGCCGTATTGGTAATAATAGTTAAACCGCTGGTTGCAGGCAATGGCAGGTAAAGCAGCAGGTTGGTTGTTTTTTTATAGTAGATATCGGCAGTAACGGTGATGCGGTCTTTAAACAAACCTAAGTCGAAACCGAAATCGTATTGGCTGGTTTTTTCCCAGGTTAAGTTAGGATTGTACAAGCTGTTCGGCGCGAAACCGGCAACCGTTGAGTTACCGAAATTGTATCGATAGTAGCCCAGCTGCGAGTATGATTGATAAGCTGGAATGTCGCTGTTACCGGTTTGACCAGCACTTAAACGCAACTTCAGCTGGCTAACAGCGGTCACATTTTTCAGGAAATCCTCGCTCGAAGCATTCCACGCAATGGCTGCCGAAGGGAACGATGCCCACTGGTGCCCAGGTGCGAATTTGGACGAGCCATCCGCACGCAAGGTAAGCGTTAACAGGTATTTGCTATTAAAGCCATAGTTCACCCTGCCCAGGTATGATTTCAATGCCCACACGTTTGATGAGGACGACGGCGCGATAGCGAAACCGCTGCCTGACACCGAAGTAACGCTACCCGAGCCCAGGTTATTAAAGGTATCGTAATCGCTCACAAAGCCCGATGAACCGGTTATGGCACCCTCGGCCTTAAACTGCTGCTGGGTAAAACCGGCCAATACGTTTAGTGAGTGCTTGCCGAATTTTTTATTGTAAGTAAGCGTGTTTTCGTTAAGCCAATTGAAAGAATCAAGCGTACCAACCTCGCCCAGGCCCGAATAACCGGCACCTTCATACACGGTGGCAGGCAGGTAACGGTTTTGTTTATTATCGATGATATCCACACCGGCCAGCACCCTTGCGGTCAGGTTTTCGGTGATCTTATAATCGCCCGCGATATTACCTAAAATACGGCTGGTAGTGGTACGGTTGGTTTGGTTATACAGCGTATTGATGGGGTTACCATAAGTACCTTCAAAAACGTTTTTGACGTAGAACGAACCATCGGCATTGTAAACTGGTGTGGTAGGTGTCATCAGCAAAATGGCAGGAACAACACCCTGCGGCGCAACCTGCGCGGTGTTGCGGCTACCGGTTATGTAGGAGGAGATCTTGAACTTATCGTTATAGTCATGCTCCACATTCACCCTGCCTGCGTAACGCTCAAAGTTGGTGTTCTGCAGGATACCATCCTGCTTAAAGTAGTTGCCCGAAAATGCCAGCCTTGTACGCTCGGTACCTGAAAATATCGAAAGGCTATGGTTTTGCGAGTATGCTTTGCGGAAGGCGACTGCCTGCCAATCTGTGTTGGCGCCATAAGGGTTAAGCTGGGCTTCGGTTTGGGCAGTTTTGCCGGTGTTTATCAAAGCGTCGTTACGTAACGCTTCCCACTGGGTACTGTTTAACAGCAATAAAGTTTTGATCACCTCCTGTCTGCCGAAGCTTCCATCGTAATTGATGGATGATACACCTGCTTTGCCTTTTTTAGTGGTGATGATAATTACACCATTGGCACCACGGGTACCGTAAATAGCCGTAGCCGAAGCATCTTTCAGCACCTCGATACTTTCAATATCTGAGGTATTGATCGAAGCCAGCGGATTGATCTTGGGGCCGTTGGTTACACCAGCATCAGTTAATGAGTTACTGTTTGATGTAGGGAAACCATCGATCACATATAACGGCTCGGCCACGGCATTAATAGAGTTCACACCGCGTACCTGTACGGTAACACCTGCACCCGGCTGCCCGGTAGCCTGCGTAACCTGGATGCCCGATACCGAACCTTGTAAAGCCCTGTCTAACGACGGGATAGGTTGCTTTAAGGCTAAAGCAGGCACTGAAGCCACCGAACCGGTAATATCCTTACGCTTTTGCGAACCATAACCCACAACAACCACCTGGTTTAGCTGGGTTTGGGCATCTTTCAGCTTGATCTCCACCGGGCTACCATCGGCAATAAATTCCTTTTTTCGTAGCCGGTAAAGGTGATGATCAGTTTATATGGAAATTTCTGCCCGGTAACAAAGCTGAATTTACCCTCAATATCAGTAGATACAACGTGGGTAGTGCCCTGAATTTTTACTACCGCGCCAGGCAATGGTTCGCGGGTGGCACTGTCAATTACACGGCCAACCAAGTGTGAGTTGATAGTAGGCTGGGTTTGCTGCGCTATGGTTAGCAACGGCAAGCCTATCAATAATAAAAATGTAATTAATAACAGTTTTTTCATGTCGACAGGTTGTTAAAGGTTAAAAACTCCGCCGGTTGATTGTCTGCGTAAAACAGCTTGTATAATTGGTGCGGATGAAAAGCATCCTCCATAAATTGCAGCGTAAAGGCTGCTGCCCGCCGGGCAAAAGGCAACGTATAGCCTTTTCCCGCCTTTGCAATATTTTGCATAGATTTGATTAATTAAAATGACACCATAAAACAGGCTCAACGCCAATCGATCCCTGTTTCGTTGTTTTGATCCGGAGGGAAAAGCAATGCTTTTCCCTTATTTGCAGTAGGTAAATATTATCGTTTCATGTTCCTTTCTGTTTGTGCCCGCCATTAAGCAGGCAGGTCAATTATTTAATTCGGGGTATTTAATTTAGTTACTAACACAACGGAAACCCAAATGCTCCATCCCGCTATCTTCGGTAGTTTTCATCCGGCGCGATACCCGGTAGCCAGAGCAATAGCTATCGTTACATAAAAATGACCCGCCACGTACCGCCCGTTTTATGGCATAAGGCTCATCCGGGTCGTACGATTTGGAAGCGCCCTTGGGGTTTTTCACGCTTGATGTACCCAATGTTTTGTAATAGTTATTGTTGTACAGATCGGCACACCATTCCCATACATTGCCGGCCATATCATACAATCCGTAGCCGTTTGGTTTAAACGAACTTACCGGGGCCAGATAATAGTATCTGTCTCGCTGGGTATTTTTGTAAGGAAAACTTCCTTCCCAGGTGTTGGCTTTTGGCTGTCCTTCGTTTATTTTTTCATTACCCCATGGGTAGATTTTATCTTCCAGTCCTCCCCTTGCCGCCCGTTCCCATTCGGCTTCGGTTGGCAAGCGTTTTCCGGCCCATTTACTGTAGGCCACGGCATCGTACCATGATACCTGCACTACCGGGTAGTTTTCCTTGCCCTTGATATCACTGCCGGGACCGTGGGGATGCTTCCAGTTGGCTCCCGTTTTCCAGGCCCACCATTGCGCGTACTCATTAAGATTAACCGGGTGCTCTGCCGGTACAAATACCAGCGACGCTGGTACCTGTAAACTATCGGCAGGCTTTTCGGTGCCTGGCGGCATTTGCTTTTTCAGTTCATCCCAATCAGGCTTGCGCTCGGCGGTGGTGACGTAGCCGGTAGCTTTAATAAACCGGGCAAACTCGGCATTGGTTACTTCGGTTTTATCTATCCAGAAGCCATCAACAGTAACATCGTGTTTCGGGTACTCATCGGGCTCGGCCTGTTGGTTATCTGCCCCCATCCTAAAAGTCCCGGCGGGTATCCAAACCATCCCCGCATGGTTGGCATGGGTGTTGCCAGTATCAGGCAGGATAAGCGCAGCACCGCTTAGCCCTGCTGTTTTAAACCTGCCTGGTAAATTCGATTCGCAGCAAACCTTCTTATTATTGCCCGGAACCCGGGCAATAGCAGCAATGGTCACCGGTTTTTCCTGCTGCCCGCACGCAGCAAGTAATATCGCCCCAAACAATATCAGTATTCTATTTTTCATTACACTTTTACCGGCTGTAACTGGAACTCTGCAACAGGTTGCTCCGCTTCGGCTTTGGCCAATGGATCAGGACGGTATAACTGGTGAGGCTGCAAAGGCACATCGTCCTTAACCATAGGGCCATCGGCAGCTAATTCACTTCCCTCAACTTTCGATTTAAAAATTGGCCAGGCCAGTTGCGCATACCATTGGTCGCCCCCATAGTGCGAAATACCGTAAGCTTTAGGATACTGGCGAGAGATGTGCGCTGTACCGAAAATGACATCCCACCAAAAAACATATTGCCAAAGTTGCCTTTGTAATAACCCACGCCATCATCGGTAGTAGCTGCGTGGTGCGCGTGGTGTGTTGCTGGTGTTGATATGGTGCGCTCCAATATCCAGGCCAGCGGATGTAACACCTTATACTGATAAAAAGGTTTATCCCATGGGATGCTTGAATGCGCCAGCGTGGTGATAGTACCTTTAATACCTTTCACAACCAAAGCTGGGATTCCCAAACCCAGATAAACCAAAGCTGCGGTTAAATAAGTTTGCGAAAAGAACAGCGTGTAAATGATATTTTGCCTGCTGGCCATAGCCATGCCCATGTACGATGCCGAGTGGTGCGTTCGGTGGAAACGCCATAACCATGGCACTTGATGGTGCAGGCGGTGATACCAGTACTGGGTCAAATCGTCGGCCACAGCTATGATGGCGCATCCCCATAAAAATGGCACCCAATCAAACGTGTTTTTTAAAGCCGGTAACAAAGCTGGCAATACCAATAAACTATAGTAGGCTACCAAGGGCCTCACCACCAGTTTAGGAATTGTAAAACAGGCTATATCCACCCATTTTTCATTTTTATTCCAACGTTTTTTGTACAGGCCGAACGAAAATTCGAGTACGCCCAATACCAGCGTTAAAACGGAAAAACCGTAGCCGTTAAGGTTATCTATTACTTGTTTTATTTGCTCAATCATTGTCTTGCGAGTTCGTGGTTTTAGTTTTTACTGTGTTTTCCTGTTTATCCTGATGCCGCTTTTTTTCCCAAGGCCGCTGACCAGTAATGGCGAAAGTGCCAAACATGAGTGCGATAGGCAGTATGTACAGCAACAAGCTCAATGAAGCGTTTTTGATGATCTGCTTTTTGGTTGATTGTTCTAATTTCATGATACGTTGGTGTTTTGAGGTTGAACAATTTGCGCTGTCTTGGCCTTCGGCGCATTGTCGAGCAATTTGCGACCGAGCCACAGGCCTCCGAAGATGATAATGAAAGGGATAATGGTTACGATAATGCCCACCAATACCTTCTTCCCGATAAGGGAAACGTCGTTAAGCGTCATGATAAATCTGATTAAGTTATTATAGCATAGGCACCTTATAGCGGTCCGCATTACCGGTACAAGCACCTGTTAATTAAAAAGGATCAGAGCATCTGCCTATAAATAGCAGAATGAAAGGAAGGGAGAGAATCCCTGTATTGCTTTATTAACAGCAACAACAAGAAGGACAACAGCATATAAAAGCAGAAGCAGTTAAATGTTGATTAGCAAAGCCGTATTTAAGTAAAAGTTCGGGTTGCATGGTGGTTGCTTTTAAACTGTTTTTTTGTAGTGATTTTGTTTACTGGTACAAATGTAGAAAAAGATTTGATAAATACTACAATTTCTATAGAAATTATATAATTAATTAAGCGATCAGTATTTCATATTACTGCATTTTGTATATTTGATTATAGCATTTGATGATCCGATAGTGAATGTTAATGATGTTGTTTTAAATGGTAGATTGAAAGTAAATATCAAAGGTATTGCTCCATATACCTTTGCAGACAATGCTCCGTTTCGAAAAGGGATGCAAATCAACGAGGCCAGCTATATATATTTGGGCTACCGGTTTTTTGACCAATACAAAACGGTTTGGGATTTTGACGAAAAGAAAATCTATGTACTGGAGAAATAAAACTTGTTAACCTGCTATTAGTTTTCGAATTGCCGAAGTCGTCTACAAAATCGGGTACCGACACCTGTTATAACCTTGTAAATTAATGATTTACAAGGCATTTTATTTCCAACCAGAGATAAAACAAAATACATTTAGTTATTGCAAAAGGATTCGTCTATTGTCGATATGACCGCGTGATAAGCAATAAAGGACAGATTGGCCTGCCCCTGCATTTCAAACGTTTTGGCCAATCCCCCAATTATTACTTCAACAAATATGGTGTACGCCCGTCCAACGGCAAGCCCCCTGGCAGATGGGGAAAGTATATGGTGATGAACCTGGAGATCAAAAAAGGATGGAAAGCATGGTAAAAAAACGGCGATCACTTCGGGAATCCCTATCTTTCTGAAAAAAGGATACCGGCAAAAGCACCAGGCTGAAAAAAGCCATCAGCAAGAGCATAGGATCGTGTTCCCGGAAACGATGATCGTCACAGGCCGACAGGCCAATGGGTTCTATGGCCCGTTTTACGGTTAACGGCGTTAGCTTTTCATGGGCAATAATATACGCCTTTTATAGTCGGGCAAAAAATCAAGTCGCCTGGATCACCGCGTCGTCATAGCGTGAAAGGATCGCCGGCAGCAATTTTTCTTCCGCTATATATGGGATCTCAAACGCTCTTTTTGATAAATGAGCAGCAATATGATCAATGATAGGGACTTCAGCGGATGCCCGTTTTCTTAAAAGGGGATCTTTTAAATCGTTTACAGCTGAAAGACATTCATTAATAACCCAGGCATAGGGTACAATTCCGGCCCGTTGCAGATCTTTTTGAAGCGCTTCAGCTTCCCTCATGGGCGTTGTTTCCGGTAAGGCGACCAATAGAATCTTGGCAAAAACACCGTCTTGTAGCATCATATACGGTGTGGTAATCTTGCTTGGACTTACAGCCATGTTTTTCATGATTTCCTTATGGTAGCTGCCGGTTGTATCCAGCAGTAGTAGTGTATGGCCTGTCGGCGCAGTATCCATCACCACAAACCGCCGCCTGGCACTTTGAATTGCTTTAGAAAAAGCATGGAATACAGCCACTTCTTCCGTGCAAGGCGACTGAAGGTCTTCACGCAGGAGTTTTTTACCTTCCTCATCCAAATGCTTCCCCTTTTGTGCGGCGATCTTATCGATATAATCCTTCGTTTCAATTTTCGGGTCGATCCGTTCAATGGTTAATTTTTCCGGGATGGCCGTTAACTGATCCATAAAGTTCCTGATATGTGCCGCCGGATCGGTCGTGGTTAAAAGAACGGTATGCCCCCGATGGGCCAGCATCGTTGCTATCGATGCTGCTACGATGGTTTTACCTACACCGCCTTTTCCCATGGTCATGATCAGGCCACTATCGCTATTTTTTTCCAGTTCATCAACTAATGCCTTCAAATCAGGCAGCAAATGACCAGCTTCCGTTAATTTTAAAAATTCAGCGGATACGATTTTACTTTGGAGGTCCGTATCAAATACAGACCGTAGCTTTTCCAGACCCAGTACGTTATAAGGCAATAATGCATAACGCTCAGCAGCTAGGTTTTTTAATGTCCCGGGCATCTCCAGCAATTCCCTTTCCGCTATTTTTTCCATTTTTAGCGCGGTAGTGTCCGTTTGGTCCCTTGCCTGAAATATTCCGTTGATCAATAAGCTTTGATTGGCCATCCCCAGGTCGATCAGATCCCGGCTTGTTTTGCCCGCTTCTTTCAATGATGTAGCGTCGGGCCGCGTTACCAGGAAAAAGTAGTTTGCAAGGGATCTCTTAAACTGGACACTACCTTTTCATATCTTTCCCTACTACTTTTCAGGGCCGACGAAGGCCCGATGCAGGAAGCCCCGTTCGGGTTATTCCCAAGAAAATCATCCCAGGCGGCGGGTAATTCCAGAAGACGGATGGTATGCCCGGTCGGCGCAGTATCAAAAATGACGGTATCAAATATTTCCGAAAGACCTTCCCCGGTGATAAACCGGGAAAACTCATCAAAGGAAGCGATCTCCGTGGTACAGGCGCCAGAAAGCCCTTCTCTTATTTTGCTTATCTCATCAGCTGTAGCAATGGCTGCAAGCGGATCTATCACCCTTTTGCGGTAATCTTCTGCAGCAGTTTGGGGATCGATATTGACCGTGAACAGGAGATTTAGATCCTGATGCTGCGTTATTTGATCGCTAACGGGGGTGCCCAATACATCTTGCAGATTGGACGCGGGATCCGTACTGATCAACAGCACCTTCTTACCCTTATCCGCCATGGCCACCGCTGTGGCGCAGGCCAGCGTAGTTTTACCTACGCCACCTTTTCCTGTAAAAAATAGAAATCTAAATCCCTGGGCAGTCATTTTAGCATTTACTGATTGTTGAATAATTAAAGTTACACTAACAGCACGAAAACAAGGTGATCGTTAACGGCCCATTTAATGATATTGGTCATTATCAGGTTTAATATTCCGGGCGGGGCTTTTTTCATGTAGCTCACTGAGTGTGGTTGACTTGCTATTGCATGAAAGTCGGAAATTATATTGTAAACCGATGTAAAAGCCTTTGGGGGCCGGATAGAATTCGTATTTGGTGTCTTTTTCAAGGGCGATTGTCGATGAAACCGGACCACATCGTTTTGTCCGATGTTCAATAACTGCGGCGCCTGACCGGATCGTTTGCTTTTAATCAGGCCCTTGAAATGCTCGTAGTTGCCGCTGAATCCGCCTGATGCCCATACATCCCGCAATGCTTTAGTGAAAGCACCGTTTAGTGGTCCTTCGTAAGAAAGTTCATCATCTTTGCAGGCGGAAAGAAGTTTGACCGAGGCTTTGACCGGTAAATGATTGGATGCAGCCGTGGCTTTTTGAATATTGTCGTAAAAATCTTTGCGCTGTATATAAGTTTTTCCTGCCTCTCGTTCCGGAAGGTTTTCGCGCCTTTACGGATAATCTCGGTATTATTAAATTTGATGATTGTACTGCTATGGCAGCTGCAGGATATAATCAATATCCTTACGCCGGCCGCAAATTTGGTCCATATGGCATATAATTCGGCATCCACCAGTTGTCCGTCAAACAGGCACCACGTTTCATCCGCTTCGTCGTCTATTTCTTCATGTTATTCTACTCCGATTCCGTTATTTTCCCCGGTAAGTGTCCGGTATTTTGTCTTTTCCTAACATGCTTAAATATTTCGGCATGGATGCAACGTGCAAGAAGTAAATATTGTCAGATAAACAGGTTACACGGTTGTTCCCAAAAATCATCTGGTTCAACCATTTGATGATCGAACAATTCATCTATCCGGTCCGAAAATTCTATCAGTTCCCTGCTCATGATATATTGTTTAACAAGGCAAATTTTAGGAAAAACCACGCCGAAAGAAATGAGTATGCTCATTTCAAAAGTTGTTCTGTGTCATTTCTGCCGGCCAGCGAGTTTCTAATTTTGAAAGAGTATTTAAAATCAATCAAAATGGAAACAGCAGCGAAAACTTCGCCGATAAAAACGGTAAACCCTTTTAACAATGAACTGGTCAAATCTTTCGAAATCATGGGCGATGAGCAGATCGAATCAAAGATCGCGGTTGCCGATCATGCTTTTCAAACCTGGAAAAAAACGCCGATGGCGGATCGTGCGCAGCTTTTGCGCCGTGTGGCCCACTTGATGCGCGTTAAATCAGTTCAACTGGAAAAACTGGCCACACTGGAAATGGGAAAACTGGTAACGGAAAGCCGTGCGGAAGTGGGGCTTTGCGCTGCTATTTTTGATTATTATGCGGAGAACGGCGAAAAGTTCCTGGCCGATCAGCCGCTGGAAACCCCGCAGGGTTCAGCTTTCTTAAGTTTTGAGCCGATCGGGGTTTTATTAAGTATCCAGCCCTGGAATTTCCCTTTCTACCAGATCACCCGTTCCGCAGCGCCACACCTGATGGCAGGTAATACCATGCTGCTTAAACATGCTTCAAACGTACCACAATGCGCCCAGATCATGGAAGATATCTTCCTGGAAGCTGGTTTTCCCGCAGGTGTTTACCAGAACTTATTTATTCCCGGCAGCAAAATTGATGTTTTAGTAGCCGATAAGAGGATCAAAGGGGTAACGCTGACCGGGAGTGAGCCGGCAGGTTCTTCCATCGCCGCCGCTGCCGGAAAATATATCAAGAAATCTACGCTGGAATTAGGCGGCAGCGACGCTTTTGTCGTGCTGGACGATGCCGATGTGGAACAAGCCGCCGAGGCTGCCGTGCGTGGCCGTATGTGGAACGCCGGGCAGGTCTGCGTATCGCCGAAAAGGGTAATCGCAGAGGAAGGAATAGCCGACCTGTTCCTGGACAAAGTAAAGGCCAAATTCGCTGCTTTAAAGGTAGGTGACCCGATGGACGAACAAACCGATCTGGCCCCCTCAGTAGCGAAAAAGCGGTCGAAGACGTGATCAAACAAGTACAAAAAGCGGTAGAACAGGGCGCGACCGTTTTAGCAGGCGGGCACCGCATTGATCGTCCTGGCGCATTTATGGAGCCTACGATCCTGACCGGTATACAGCCTGGAACTGCGGCGTATGAGGAAGAGATCTTTGGCCCCGTGTTTATGTTTTACAAAGTAAAGGACGAGCAGGCGGCAATTGACCTGGCCAATGCCACCGACTACGGTCTGGGCGGCAGCGTGTTCAGTTCGAATAATGAACGTGCGGTTAAGGTCGCCAGGCAGATCGATACGGGCATGGTCTATATCAACCATGTGACCGGAATCGCCCCTGAACTGCCTTTTGGCGGCACCAAACATTCCGGTTACGGCAGGGAGCAATCACAGGCTGCGATATACGAATTCGTCAACTCCAAACTGATCCGGGTGACTACGCCGGAAAGCGCCTATTAATTTAGCCCAGCCGTTTAATAAGAAAGCTCACAGTTTTGCGGGCTTTCTTATTGGATAAACCAGGACGTAATTTCAGTGCTGTCAAACCAACACGAATATAAAGTTTATGATACCCGAAAAAAATGGAAACCGCCGTCATTCATGGATTTGGAGAGCCGCTGCATATCGAAGAAATGCCCGTGAGGGAACCCGGTAAAAACGAGATCCTGGTAAAGGTGATCACCTGCGGTATTTGCCATACAGATCTGCATGCCTGCCAGGGCGACTGGCCGGCCAAAGCGAAAATGCCTTTAGTCTCCGGCCATAAAGCCATCGGCTACGTGATCGCTTTGGGAAAAGGCGTCAATAAGATCAGGGAAGGCGATATCGTGGGTGTTCCCTGGCTTTACAGTGCCTGCGGCTGTTGCGACTACTGTTATACGGGCTGGGAAACCCTGTGCGAAACCCAACAAAATGGCGGCTACAGCGTTGACGGCGGTTTTGCCGAATACGTCGTGGCTGACGCGCAGTATGTCGCGCATTTCCCTTCCCATATTAAATTTACAGAAATGGCTCCGATAATTTGTGCCGGGGTTACCGTTTATAAGGGATTAAAGCAAACAAAGGCCAAACCCGGGAATACTCAATGGCACAACGATCCGGGGCTCCATCGTCGGAACCCGCAAGGACATGGAAGAAGCCATCTCATTCGCGGTGGAAGGCAAGCTTAGGGCCACAGTCAAGAGAGATAGACCTGGACGAGATTGCGGCTTCGTTCCCAGCTGAAATGATCATCTTATATTTATCCGGTAGCACTTCTCGCAATTATAAACAATTCAGTCCCTGTGCTGGATATTCCGGCATACTTAACCACCCTGTTTCGTGCTCATTAGAGCAGCGGGTTCTGTTAATAAATTTTAAATTTAAATATCTAAACCAAGAAGATAGCATGGTCAAAGCGTAATAGAACGCTCAGAACTCTTTTTCGGAATGCATTCGTCAATGGATGCGGAATATCCCCATGTTGTCTCGTCCTTATTTTATTTGTAGTTTTTGAGTGGTAATACTGGAATCAGTTTACACCGATACTACTTTTAATGCACGGATGAGCTGATTCGTGCATTTTCTTTTTCTGCCAAAAAAACAGCTTTATTAAGATGCTTCAGTTTGTCCTGATATTCAGCTCGTCAGTCCTCGGGCTTCATTTTTGATGGTCAGCTATCTGCCGGCAGGTTTGTATTAATAAAACCGAAATCACATCGGCCGCTGCTCTGTAAATATTCGTTTGATACCACAGAAACGCTTTATCATGCATAGGAACAGAAAAGCACAGCCCCTAATTTTACTTCTATGGAAACCACATTTAACGTGCCCGGAAGAAACGAGGTTT
The DNA here is from genome assembly GCF_050859465.1 of Mucilaginibacter sp. P25. NCBI lineage: Bacteria > Pseudomonadati > Bacteroidota > Sphingobacteriia > Sphingobacteriales > Sphingobacteriaceae > Mucilaginibacter > Mucilaginibacter sp. P25. The sequence continues at coordinate 6,498,132 of NZ_CP193937.1, forward strand.
CTGCGGCCAATCAAGCTATCTTTGATACATTGATTAAAGCAATAGGCTTCGTCCCTAACCTGTATGCAAACTTTGCGTACTCCGGTGATGCCCTGTCTGCGTTTTTAACAATTCAGGGAGCCAAAACCTCCCTGACAATAAAGAAAAAGAGATCGTTAACCCGATCGTAAGCCAGGTTAATAACTGTGAATACTGCCGGAGTGCGCACAGCAAATTTGCAAAAATGAACGGGTTTACAGATGAGCAAATCATGGAAATACGAATCGGCCAGGCCTCCTTCGATCCTAAGTTTGAAGCCCTGGTAAAACTGGCAAAAGCATCTCTGAGAACAAAGGACATGCAGCTCCCGAAGCAGTTGATAACTTCCTTACCCAGGGGGTACACTAAAGGCAGCTCATCGATGTGATTTTATTGACCGACCTGAGGATCATCACCAACTATGTTTACGCCATGACCGATCCGCTGGCGGTTCCCGCGGTTTAGCTTCAAAACGGCTAACATCGCCTTCTCTTAATAAAAAACTCTTTTTTATAACCTGAGGTACCCGCTATTTCCACGCCCAATGTAAGTGGCGTGAGTGACGGTACAGGAACAAGGGTCGCCGCGGCGGCGCATGGTATCCGAATAATTCAAGCCGATGGCTTCAATTTTAATCAGAACCTCTCCTTGTTTAGGTGATAAGTCGGGTACATCTTCGTAACAGAACTTCCGGCCCTCCGGTTTGGTGAAATCGTACTGCTTTCATTCTATTATCTATTTAATCTTAATAACCACTTTACCTTTCGCTCGCCCGGATTCCACATAGGCCAACGCTTCGTTGGTTTGTTCAATTGGAAATATTTTATCTATTACCGGTTTAATCACACCTGATTCTATCAGTGATGTAATTTTTGCCAGTTGATTGCCATCAGCCCGCATAAACAGGAACCGGAAACTGCTATTTGCCTTTTTTGCCTTTTTCTTTGCGCCGAAGCTCAATAATTTTGTCACCAATTTTAAATACCAGGGCAAGCCCAGTTCTTGTGCAAATTCCGGGGTTGGGGGACCAACCAATGAGATCAGTTGTCCGCCGGATCTCAAAATACGGAATGATTTTTCCAGCACCTTAGGATCCCGGTTGCTGTGTAATACCAGATCGTAATCTTTAAGTTTGGTTTCGAAATCTTCTGTTTTGTAATCGATCACCAGGTCTGCGCCCAGTTTTTTAACCCAATCAGTATTCGCTGAACTGGTGGTTGTGGCAACATAGGCCCCTAAATGCTTCGCCAACTGAATGGCGAATGTTCCTACACCACCGGAGCCTGCCTGAATAAAAACTTTCTGACCTTTTTGATCTGGCCGATCTCAACCAATGCCTGCCACGCGGTTAAGCCAACCAAAGGAATGGAACCTGCTCTCGTCCATAGTAAGGTTTTTAGGCTTTAAGGCTAAGTCGCCTTCATTTACAGCGATGTATTCCGCAAAAGTGCCTATCCTGTGATCGCCCACTCTTGAATACACTTCATCGCCAATTTTGAACCGGCCGACGTTCGAACCAACTTTAGTTACCACACCTGCCAGATCATGGCCGTTTACAAATGGTGGCTTGTAGGGTAAAAACAATTTGAAGTCACCATTTTTTATAAGCGAATCCAACAAATTGACACCTGCCGAATGTATTTGTACCAACACCTCGTTTTCCTTTACCATTGGCTCAGGTAATTCGATGAGATGCAGTTTTTCCTTTTTGCCGTAGCTTTTGACTATAAATGCCCGCATGATCTTTTTTTAATTTATTTTTAGGATTGGAATGATTTCTATGATACTAACACCTGGTAACTTTTTTTAGGATTGACTAACCCGAAAGCCACTTTTGGAAAAAGCCGATTGATGAGATAAACTGCTTTGCTATCGCCGACCCGGATGGTCAACTGCTCTTTCTTTAAACCTTCGATGAGCGCTTTCGCCAGTTTTTCCGGGCTGATCTTTTTATCTGGCCGATCTGCCACCATATCGGTGTCTACCAGCGGTGGAAGCAACTCATACACTTTGACGGAGCTGCCGATCGCTTGCAGGTGTGCCCTTAAGGTTTTTGTATATGACGACAAGGCCGCTTTGGACGCGGAATAGGTAGCTTCTAACACGGAAGGTACCATACAGAGCAATGAAGTGGTATTAATGATCGCTGATTCGTGGCGTGAGTTAAGCATTTTCATAAATAAATTATTCAGGCGTATTACCCCAAAGTAATTCACTTCCATTTCATATACTGCCCCTTCGAGATGTTTATCATTCGCAACTCCCAGGTTTAATGGCGACACGCCAACCCCAGCGTTATTATAAAGTATGTCAATACCGCCTATTTGCTCGATCTCCTCGAAGAGTCTCTTTGCATCACTTTCATTGGATACATCACTTTGGAAGACCGTCATATCGGGATAGCTTCGTTTGACTGCATCGAGTTTAGTTTTATTGCGCCCGGTCACGATCACCCTTGCGCCTTGTTGCCGGAATTGTTTTGCCGCTTCCAACCCGATACCTGATGCACCGCCGGTGATCAATACCGTTTTTCCTTTGATTTGCATAATCCTTATTTTTGAATTATTTAGAGGCGTTGATTGATTTTAAAATAGATTTTTCGAAGATTTTATAGGCGAAATGCTGAAGCAGGAGTATGATCGACGATCCTTTGCCGACAGGGTAGCTAAATGTCGGATTTTTTCTTTTACTGCCTTTAATAAAGCAGCCACAACCGGCGCAGGCTCCGGCGCCTTATCAAATGTGCTTTTGGTATATGAAGTAATCTTTTTCCTGAACAGGTCATAATCCCTGATATTTCCTTCCGCTACAGTCCCGCTTTCGCCGATGCTGGTTTTGAAACTCATCGGTTCAAGCATGACCACCTTGATGTTGAACTGGTTCAATTCAAACCGGAGCGATTTAAAGTAACCTTCAAGGGCATGTTTGGAAGCCGCATAATAGGCTACATAAGGAAGGCCGACTAAACCCAGCAGGGAACCGAGCGTGATTATTTTTCCGTGTTTTTGCCTCCTGAAGTAAGGCAGTAGTTCGTTTGTTAATTTGATCGTTCCCCAAAAGTTGGTTTCAAACTGCTGCTTGCCTAACTCAACGGGGGTTTCCTCTGCCAGTCCGTTAACCAGGTAACCTGCATTATTGATCAGCACATCTAAAGTTTTGATCTCACTGAACAATTGCTTGCCCAGGGATGCGATGGATCGGTCGTCATTCAGATCCACTGCCAGTAACTTAAATGGCAGTTTCGCCTGGTGTTTTTCCGGGCTCCGGCTTGTGCCGATCACCTGGTAGCCTTCTTGATGAAGCTTGTTGGCAACAAGCAGCCCGATCCCTGATGAGGCTCCTGTGACTAAAATCGTGTGTTTCATTTTGATGTCTTTTAATTATTAAAAAGCATTATTGTTCAGCCATCACCGGATAATCGGTATAACCTTTTTCGCCCGGCGTATAAAATGTTGATTGATCGGGCTGATTGAGCGGCGCGTCTGCTTTGAAGCGTTCAACTAGATCCGGATTGGCAATAAAGGGAACCCCGAATGATACCAGGTCAGCATCACCGTCGTTCAATACCTGGCTGGCTGTTGTCTTGTTAAATCCGCGGTTAATGATGATAGTACCATCATAGAGCGGGCGGTAACGTTTGGCCACTTCTTCAATACCCCAGGGATTGCCCGATACATCGGTAAAAGGCTCGGTGAGGTGTAGGTAAGCCAGGCTATATTCATTCAATTTGGCAACGATATAATCGTGGACGGCGATAGTTTCCTCGTCGAGCATCATCCCCTGAATGCCGTGAAGAGAAGGATTTAGCCTTACACCCACCCTCGTGATATCAATTACCGTGCGCAGTTCATCAAGAATGTCGAATAATATCCGCGCGCGGTTCTCTATAGTGCCGCCGTACTGATCCTGGCGTTTATTGGAGTAAAGATTAAAGAACTGGTGCAGCAGGTAGCCATTGGCGGCATGCAGTTCAACACCGTCGAACCCCGCCTCTACCGCGTTTGCGGCAGCCTGTTTAAAATCGTTAATGGTCTTTTGGATTTGCGCAGTTGTCATCTCCCTGGCATCAACCGTGTCTTTGAAGCCTTCGGGGGTGAATACTTTGGTAAGCGGATTTAATGCGGATGGCGCCAGCGGAAGTTCACCGTTAAGCAGATCAGGGTGCGATATGCGCCCTACGTGCCATAACTGGGCGAAAATTTTGCTGCCCCGCTCGTGCACCGCATCGGTAACCAGTTTCCAGCCTTCAACTTGTTGTTCGGTGTAAATTCCGGGCACATTAACATACCCTACAGCCTCACGGCTGACGTAAGTTCCTTCCGTGATAATCAACCCTGCCGAGGCGCGCTGCTGGTAGTAGCGTGCTGTCAGTTCGGTTGGCACATTGCCCGGATTAGCAGACCGGCTGCGCGTCATAGGTGCCATTACTATGCGGTTGCTTAGTGCAAGGCCATTTAAATTATATGGCTCGAAAATAATTTGCTCATTCATTGTTTTAATTTCAAATAGTATCAGGAAGCAGGTTTCCGACCCTGATTTTTAGTTGTTTAAATTCTATTTTATACTTTTTAGTATATTTTATTTCATTTTGATTGCTTGTATCCCTTGCTAAATCAAGTATGCGGTAGTCCGTTGAACACTTAATCTCCAATACAATCCCACTGTCTACAAAAAAGACTTTTTAGTATATTTAATATCAAAAAAATTATATTGCATAACTTTCTAACTCCGCTTTCAGGTCCCTGAGTAAACCGGCCATCGGTTTTGCAGTATTCATCGCCCTGCACATTACAACTGCACCTTCAACCGCAGCTACCGCTTTGAATGCATAGACAGCAGGATCAAGTTTGTCAGAAAATTCACCATCGGCAATGCCCTGATTTAAAATACTAACAAATACTTCCTGTCCATGGCGAATAACACCGGCTATCTTTTCTTTAACAGCCGGAAAGTTATCATCCGACTCAACTGCAATGTTAAATACAGGACATCCACCTTTAAGGTAAGTATTCAAAGGATCTTTATAAAAATCGAGAAAGGCAAATACCTTAGCCTTCGCTGTTTTACCTTTACTGATGGTTTGTAGCATTTTCTCGCCATTAGTATTCAGCATGTGGTCAACAACCTGCAGAGCGAGGTCTTCCTTTCCTTCAAAATGACCGTAAAGGCATCCTTTTGTCAGTTTCGTGGCAGCGAGCACATCGTCTATGTTAGCACCGGATATTCCTTTCTGATTAAAGATAGGCGCCGCTGTTTCCAGGATGAATTGCTTTGTTCTTTCGGCTTTAGTAAGCAAGTTAATAAATTTTATGATACAAAAATATACTAAAAAGTCTAATTAAAAATACTTTTTAGTATATTTTTAACTTTGTGATAGGAGAATGACAATCATGGTGATCCTTAAAAATATCCGAAGTGGCGCTACCTGATTTAGTCTGCTTAACAATAGGTTACATAGAGGCGTTTGCTTTTACTTGGTATAATCCGCGAGAAGCCGACGCCCATCATCGGTAATTATTCCGTTTATAAATAGCTGGAGCGCTTCAAATATATCAGCTGTTTTTTTCCCAGTATTATTAAACAGGTAAAAGTCTGCCACGGATATATAGATGGCTGCTGTGGCCGGCACATCCAGACCAGTGCGGTACAATCCCATTGCAATGCCATCCGCTAAATTTGATTCAATAATTATCTTCAGATGATTAATTTTAAACTCATGGAAAGCTTTCATGGCCCTCGGGTACCTTTTCAACATCGTGTCGTTAAAAAGGTGCCGTAAGGCGATCAAATGTTTAAAAAGCCCTTGTTGAAGAACCAACTCCTGTACCGGGTCATCTGCGGCATTGGTATTTGAACTGATGATGCTTTTAGATTGACCTATCAGTTGATGAACAACAGCTTCTACAAGGAGTCCCTTATTGGCAAAACATTGGTAAACGGTTTTCTTCGACATACCGGCTGCTTTCGCTACATCATCCATTGTTACACTGATGATACCATGGTTGATAAAAAGCTCAATAGTAATATCAATCAAACGTTTTCTTTTATCTTCCATTCCCGGTTGCTAATTTGTTAACTTTTAAAGTTTCAGGTCAGGGCTGATTTTCAGTTTTGGCGGTAACATAATTATATACAGCCGACCTTACGTAAAAATCAGCAAATGCTGTAGCAACAGTGCTTGAGGCCTGCTGATAAGCAGCCTGGGCATCCAGCACCTCCGAAATGGTGGCCAAACCGGCTTTGTAATTATCCTGGTTAACTTTCAGATTTTCGGTAGCCTGTTCCAGGTTGTCTTTTGCATAGCTAATTTGTGTAAGCTGGTCCTGCATATCATACCAATAACGTATAATGCCTACTCTCAGCTGGTTTTGTCCGTCGCGGAAATCGTTTTGAGCTATTTGCTCATTGATCCTTTGCTTCTGCATCTTTTGCTTGCCTCGGCCCCATAAACCGCCGGAGATGGGAATACTCAGGGTAACAAAACTGGCAGGTGCAAAGTTGCTCCCGATCCCGCTGTTGATTGACCCTGTTTGTGATGCACTTAAACCAACTGCCAGACTCGGCAAGTTATCGCCATTGGCTAACCTGGTTTGTAGCTTCTCGCCTTCTATGCGTTTGGTCAGTAGCTGATAATTGGCATTGCGGGCCAGGTTGGTATCGGGCTGCAGGGCAGGCAATACCGGCGTGCCGTTTTTGTTAAAGGTATCCTGCATCACCATGAGCGAATCAAAGGCAATACCTGTATACATGGAAAAATCAAGCAGGGCCACCCGACGGCCGTTCTGCAGCTTGCTTTTATTAACCAGCAACTGGCTTAGCTGAACTTTTACTTTGAGCAGATCATTCCGGGCAATCAATCCGGATGCCAGCATGTCCTTTTGCATTTTCAGTACAGTGTTAAGCAATGCTTCATTGACCAGTATGGTTTTCTGCTGTTCCTGTATATTTACCAGGTTCCAGTATTTCTGCTCGGTAAGCAGTATCACAGAATCTGCCGATTGTTTTTTCCTGATCTGGCTGACCTGTAGCTGCAATGCCGCTAACTGGTTACCCGTTTTAACTTTGCCGCCGGCATAAAGGGATTCCGTACCGGTTACGCCAAACAGGTAAAAGTTATTGATACCTTTTTCCAATAATGGCGGCGCGGCCGATATGAAGTCTTTAAACCCCAATAAACCCAGCCCGGTTGCGCTGACCGATGGGAGATAATCTGACTTGGCTGCAGCGACATCGGTTTTTGCAGAGTTTATCCTCAGCTCACCATTTTTTAAAGCGTAACTGTAGGCTATGGCAGCCTGCTTGCTTTCCTGCAGGGACATGATATGCTGCTGAGCCCCGGCCTGCAGACATGTAAAAGTGAATATTGATAATAGGAATGTTTTCATGATAATGAGCTTATGCAGTTACAGATTCCGGTGTTTTGCTTTCCGGATGCTTTTGATCCTCCTTGCGGAAGAACAGCCAGTATAGCGTTGGCAACACGAATAGGGTCAGCAACATGGATAACAGTAACCCGAAACAGATCACAGTACCCAGCGGTCCCCATAAGGATGACCTGCTGATCACCATCGGTATTACGCCCACGGCCGCTGCCGAAGAGGTTAAAAAGATGGGCCGCATCCTGCGTTCGGCAGAAAGTTTTGCAGCTTCAAAAACAGATTTACCCTCATGTAATCGTAGTTCTTCCGCAAAATCTATCAGGATGATACCATTACGAACTACAATTCCGCAGAGCGCAAGTAAACCGAGGAACGACGTAAAGCCAAAGGGATAGCCCATGATAAAAAGGCCAAAAGATGCCCCCAATAAGCTTAATGGCATAGTAGTAATGCTCAACAGGGCATGTTTAAGGTGCTTAAAGTGCCATAATAAGATGAGGAATATCAATATTATACTTACCCCAAGCGCGGTACCCATTGGGCCCTGGTTTTCTCCCTGCAATTCCAGTTCGCCCCCGTAACGCAGTTCAACGCCGGCGGGAAGTTTTATTTTTTCGATGGCCGGTTGCAGTTCCTGCAACACGGCATTGGCAACAGCGTCCTGGGTTACATCCATACGTACCGTCAGCGTACGTACACTGTTTCTGCGGGCAATCTGGCCATCATTCCACTCCGGGTTTACGTCTGCAACCTGTCTTAAAGGGATCAGGGATTTAGTTTGTGGCGCTACGATATTCAGGTCACGCAGAGCTGAAAGGTCAGTCCGGGACAGTTTAGGCGATTTGATCTTTACATCTACCGCGTAATTATTTTCCCAAACCTGTGTGGCTGTAATCCCTTCTGAATGCATGGCTATTGCATTAGCAATATCGCCCTTGCTTAATCCAAGCCGTGCAGCTTCTGCTGTTTTTACATCTATTTTAAGGGTTGGCTGTATCTCGTTATAATCTGTCCGGGCCCAGGTAACCTGTTTATGCGTTTTGCCGATGGCTAAAACCTGATTGGCAACCTGCTTTAAGGCTGGAATATCATTTCCACTGATCCTTACCTCGATAGCTGCCAGCGCATTGATCATGTTTAATTGTTTCATCCTGACATAAGCAGCCGGAAACAGGTTACTGTATTTATGCTGATAGTCAACAATCACCGCTGCGGTGGCATCTTCAGATACTGTTTTGACCAGGATCTGCGCATAATTTTTTGACGGAAGATTTGGTGCATATACCGAGTGGAAACGCGGCGAACTGCTGCCGATAAAGCTGGTATAATTAAGAATGCGCTTATCCTGTTTTAATATTTTTTCCATTCCCTTCACCACGCTGTCCGTTTGCGAAAGCCTGTAACCCGATGGCAGGTAGATTTCCATTGCAAATTGGTTTCGCTCTACTTTAGGGAACAACTGTTGCGGCAATATTCCCATAATCCCTATGCCGATCACTACAGACAGTACCGCAAAAAATACGGTCAGCTTGTAGTGTTTCATAGAATTGCCGATATGGTTATTAAAGAAATCCTGTAATCGGTCCAGGAAAGATCTTTTTTCATCTGCCTTATTATGCAGCAAGCCTTTTTTGATAAACAGCGTATTGAAAAACGGCACCACCATCATAGAGATGATCAGCGACAGTGTCAGAGCGATCATAATCGTTACCGGGAACAGGCGGATAAAATCTTTTGCCGTACCGGTCATAAAAAATGCCAGGGGTACAAAGGTTGCTGATAAAGCCAGCGTAGCCGTAAACACTGATGGAAACAATTCCTTGGCGCTGCTAATGGCGGCATCCCAAACCGACATGCCGTGGTCCAGCTTTTCTACGTGGTTATCAATTACCACAATAGGGTCGTCAACCACAATCCCCAGCACCACGATCAACGCTGCAAGCGTAACAGTGTCCAGTTCTATACCTGTCATATACATAATACCCAGCGTTGCGGCTATAGTAATCGGTATAGTTGCCGCTGCAACTGCGGCAACCCTGAAAGGAAGCAAGAGTAAGGCAACGCACACTACGCCGATAAGCGCAAAAGCAAACTCTTTCATAAAGTGGCTGATCGAATCATCCACCACCTCAGGCTGATCGGCCAGTTTTACCAGTTGGATATCAGGCGGCAGATGCTGCTTTACTTTTTCTATATGTTCTTCCAACTCCTTACCAAACTGTACAATGTTTTTGCCGGTGATCATTTCCAGTGATATCACGATGGATTTGGTGCCGTTGGAGGTTACGTAGCTGTCCGGCTCGTCATACTCACGTTTCAGGGTAGCCACATCACGAAGGCGCACTGAGTTGCCGCCGGGGTCCTGCCTGATGATCTGTTCAGCAAGCTCGGCCTCGGTTTTATAGTAGGTGCTCAAATGAATAGGCTCATCTACCACCTTTCCTTCTACTTTACCGGTGGCGTTAATAGCGCCATCATTTTGTAGCACCTGCATCACATTATTGACCGATACCCCTTTTTGCAGCAGTTTATTATTATCTACATAAATGGTAATCTGCTCGTTCAGGTTGCCGGTATGGGATATCTTGGCAACGTCCTGTACCTGCCTCAGTTCTGCCTCGATGTCTTCTACATTACGAAGCAGTTCCTTATAGGGCCGTGTCTTGGACTCTACGGACAAAAGCATGGCAGAGGTATTACCGAAATCACTATCGATATAGAAGCCTTTAACTTCTTTAGGAAGCTGGCTTTGCAGGATCAGCATCCCGTTTTTGATTTTGTTCCAGAACGCTTTGGTTTGGATAGCATTTTGGTTATCTGCTACCTCCACAAAGATGTACATTACGCCATCCCGGGAAAAGGAGTAGGTTTTTTTCTTGTTAACCTCGTTATTACTAAAAAGGTATTCTTCTACTTTTTTTGTCAATTGCTCTTCTACCTGTTTGGATGAAGCGCCGGGGTATTGCCCAACGATGAGGCCCTGCCTGATAGTAAAATCCGGAAATTCGTTTCGGGGCATATTGAACAGCCCGGATAGGCCGAGCAGCACCAATATGGCCGATAGCGCAAGCGGGAACACATGGTACTCCATCGCCCATGCTATTAAATTCGAGTTCTTCTTCATGATAGGCGATTATTTACTAACGATAACAGGGGTTTGATCGGCAAGCTTCTGATAGCCGGAGGTAATCACTTGTTCGTTACCTGACAGGCCTGACTTGATGGCGATACCGTTGCTGTAAAGCTGTCCGGTGGTCACATCTTTACGTACCGCTTTATTTTGGGCATTCATAATGAATAAGAAGTTGTTTCCTTTATCGTCAACCTGTACAGCCTGTACAGGTACGATGATCTCTTTAGTATCCACTGACGTATTGCCTTTTTTATCTGCTGCGCCAAATGACACTTTACATAGCATGCCTGGCCTTAATTGGGCACTGGTATTGGGTAAGGCTATTTTTAGATTGTAATTGGCACTGCCGTTCAAAGCAAGCATGCCGACTTCGGTCACTTTACCCTGTAAAGTCTGATCGCCGAGCGCATCGATTTTTATGAATGCCGGGGTTCCGGCTTTATAGTGGTTGATCTCACTTTCAGGCACGGCGACCAGCACCTTTACCGAATGGGTATCCAATAATTGTAACACCGGCTGGCCTGGATTGGCCACCGCACCGGCTTCTGCCATTTTAGCGCCAACATATCCGCTTACCGGGGCGTAAAGATGTGTATGTGCTATATTCTGGTAGGTTGCATTAGCAGCTGAAGTCGCTTGCTCGTAATTGGACTTAGCCTCCAGCATTTTGATCTCGGCAACGCTTCCCTTTTTAAAAACCTCGCTGATACGGGTATAGTTTTCATTGGCCAGTTTAGCCTGCGCCAGTTGTGCGTTGTATTGGCTGCGGTAGGTGGTTTCATCCACAGCCCCCACCAGTTGACCTTTTTTAACGTAATCACCAGTTTTGAACGGGAATGACAAAATGGTACCCGAAACCTGGAAACTCAGGTCGATCGTTTTTTCTGCTTCCAGGGTTCCGTCATAAACAATGCGATCATTGATTGCCTGGGCCTCTGCCGACAAATTAAATACTTTTACCGTGAGGGTATCAGGTCCCGGCTTCAATTTGCTGTTGTTGGAGCAGCCGGTAATCCATAGGGCAGTTAATACCGCTCCGGCCAGTGTGATCGTTGTTTTCATTGAGTTAATTGAACGTTTATTGTTTTTTTGTCGATTTTTTGTTCATAGGAAACATCAGATTTCGTTCTTTTTCTACCTAATTGGGGTGAGCAATAATCAATCTTCCCGAAACCAATTTATTTTAATTTCGACAAATATACATTTTTTGTATTTGTATTTTTTTCAATTTAATTGTCATAAATTCTTCAAGTCGGGTACTTTGCGCCCATATAATAAAAGACGACGCCCGTATTGAACAAATAATGTATTTTTGTCGACTATGAAAAGAGTAGAAAATGATCAGGTGCGGGAAGAAATAGTTTTAGCTTCTGAAGCGGTTTTCGAGCGTTACGGTTATCTCCGGGTTTCCATGCAGGATATTTCTAATGAATGTAAGAAAGGCCGAAGCACCATATACCATTACTTTAAAAATAAGGAGGAAGTGCTGGATGCGGTTTGCGAGAAGATTTTTTTGAATTGCCTGGCGGAGAGCGAAGCTACCATCAGTAAAAGGCGCTCCTTTTCGGCTAATATCGAATCTTTTAATATCACCAAATTAAAGAACCTCCGTCAGATGGTCTCAAAGTACAAGTTAGCCATTGACGACTTGCGTTTAGACCCTTCAGGCTTTATATTCAAATTGAGGAGATTTGCTGAAAAAGAGGTTGCCGTTGTCAGTCAAATCATCGCATGGGGCGTAGAAAACAAGGATATTGGCGAACTGACAAAGGAAGACATTGATTTTTTGTCAGAAACATTGAATGCTGCCTTCAAAAGTTTTGAACAGGAAGTACTCGTTTTTGGAAAATTTCCGCAAAGCGACAGCCAGGTGGCCTGGTTGGCGCAGATGCTGCATAAGGGTTTGTTATAACCATTGAAACGGATTGTTGGTGCTGCTCTTCTAATAACGGTAACAATGGCATAACCGCTGGCAACGCCATTTTTTGCTTTTTCTTTTTGATGGTTAAATGCCCACCAAAAGACTGCGATGTTTTCAACTTTTTACAGTTTTAAATTCATAAATGGTTAATTGTCTCGTCCTGCTATAGCTTGTCACTAAAGACAAGAAAATGAAAACAATTCCAGGGAAGAAAAAGAAAGTAGCGGCTATCGTAAGACGCAAGCCATTTGACAAGGTCGAAGAACAGACCGAAATAAACCATGTCCGTTAGCCGGACGCCATCTTCAAATATCGGTGCTGAATAATAGGTCAAAAAGAATCCTTTTTTGATTTCAAATAATTCAAAACCTGCTCTTTTGTAAATGGCTAATTGCTTTCCGGCGATGGTGGGTGTACCAATGATTAGTTCGCAGAAACCCTGCTCCGTAGCCCTGGTCTCTGCATCTTTGAGCAACAGCTTGCCGATCCCCTGGTTCTGCCAAGCCTCGTTTACAGCGATGGCTTTTATCTCTGCGCTGTGTTCGTCAATGGGATAAAGTGCGTAAACAGCAATTACGATGCCGCCGGTTTCAGCCACATAAATAGCCGATTGGAATATATAACGTTCAATAGCTTGCATTTCCTCATCTGCAAGCAATAAAAGTTCGTAGGGGATGGCATCTGTTTTTTTAATAGCCGGATCGCTGTTTGATCAATCATGGTTGGATCATCATTAAGTTAAAAAGCAATTGTGTATTGAAAATTGATCACACCGCTTCTGGTCAATCCATCCGGCCTTATCTTTCTCACGATAAACGGCGTTCCGACAACAATTTCAAAACGGTTCGCATTTTTGAAAGTCTTTGTGGCGACAATGCTGCCATTTAACGTAAGCCCTTGTGATCCATCGATCGAAGTCTTATAACCGAATTTGTTTTCATAGGCATCATCTCCAATATGATAAACCGCTGAAAGACTGGGTTTAAGCGTAAGGGAAGACTGTGGTAAGTGGATGTAATAACCAATCCGGCCAAGCAGGTCGCTTTTTCGCCTGAAATTATTGGTTGGCGCGAATTCCAGTGCCCTCGGGTCATTATATTCATCAGGAAAATACGTACTCTTATTTATTTGTATGACAGGCAACTGTACAGCCGCATCGAATTCCCATGTCCGGTTTACGATATAGTTAACACCTGCAATGGCATCGTAAGTGCCGATACTTGCCTGGTAATCTAAAGGCAAAGGCTTGCCCTCATTATTTTTATCGTTCCCGGTGCTCACCGGGATCTTTATGCCGCCAATGAAATTAAGGCTATTGGCCGAATTTAAACGGGGTGTATAATTGAGCGTTCCGTACACATCGCCGATATTAAATGCATGCCCTAAAAAGCCAGTAGCATACGTTGCGGTTAATTTTGATTGAAAAGAAAAATGATTGTTTAAATTTACCTGGTATTGGACATAAGTATTGATCGTGCTGGTATTCTGTTCTCCTAACCCGTAATTTATGCCAAAGTCAATAGCATGTTTTTTGGGCAATGTGCCTACTGTATCTTCAATATTATTTTTCAATACGCCAAGGCTACAAAACCCTGCATCGCTGCAGCCCTGTGCAAACCCGTTTAAGGCTATTACCATGGCAATAGCAAATATATATATAGTTTTCATGATATGCCCCGATTAAAAAGTGAGTTGTGTATAACCGAATAAATGGTGGTATTGCTGGCAGTAGATCAAAGCGTATGCGTAATCTTTCACGTTCGCTTCCGAAGGGATATCATACACCTGGTTGCCGGAAGTAGATTTTAGCGACCCAAGGTTTATAAAATGAACCGGATTTTGTTCCTGGCTGATATAAACCTTAAGATCCGGCCCGTTACTGGTAGAAAAACCCTCCAGGGCTAGTTGATATTTGCCTCCCGTTAAAAAGACCCTGGCAGTACCCGTGACGGTGCCGTATGGGCCATTGCTAAAATCGCCGCTATTGCTTGCAGGTTTAGATTGGGACGCATCAATCCTCTCATTCAAAGTAGCGGTTGGCGTACTCCCTTTTTTGCAACCCGCCAAAATCGTACATGTCAAGAGCACGATAATGCTTATTTTTAAGAAATTTGGTGTTTTCATGATGATTAATAATTATGGTTTTAGCAGTTTAGACGACATATTCCGGGAAACCTTACATCAATTTATAAGAAATCACCGGTTATGCGGCCAATGTTAAAACAATCAGCATCGATTATGTACCTTCGATAATTCACGATGCCGGCTAAAGCAACTGCCACATTACTTATTCGTCGATTGGTCAAGCCGGATAAACGCAGGCGTACTAATCCCTGGAAGGTCCCGGATTCTACGAGCGGCTGGGAATTCAGTACAGTTTCTACCGTGTTGTTATTCAGCTGTTCTGTAGGAAGCGTAGATTTTTCATCTTTTTTGCAGGCAGCAAGAGAAAAAATCACCAGGGCACCAAAAGTCATTTTTACTTGATCTTAAAATTTAATATAGAAGATCTCCCAGTTTATTCGATTCCTTTTGTTTCCTGGCATTGTTGTCGACAAAAAGCGATTGGCCTTTATTCTATTTGAATTAATGCAAGCCAGTTTTGATATGGGATGCCTCCACACTTAATGGGGCGTTCAACCGGCAGGAAGCTGTTTTTTCAAAAATCAGCCCGTTTGCCCGCTGCTGCGCGGGTCAATTCCATTTCGCTAAAAGGCACGCCGTACCCGCTATTTTTTCATATAGGCGATCAGTTCCGGCAGTTCCCTCCCAACTACGTCTGCAGACACCCCCAGTTCCTCGGGAGTGCTATCGCCCCGGTTTACCCAAAATGTGGGGAAACCGAAGAATTTAGCGCCGCAGGCGTCCCAGGCACCGAAGGCCGCAAAAACGATGTCGTCCTTGGGTAGTTTTAAAGTGTCGATCCCCATTTGATAGGCAGCGGGGCTCGGCTTGAAGGCACGTACCTCATCGGTGCTTAGCAGATGGTCGAAATACTGGCTGATATTGTTTTTCTTTAAAGAAGACTTAAGCATGTCCACCGTAAAGTTGGACAGAAAGGACAAGCTGATATTCATCTTTTTCAGAGTTTCCAGCCCTGCAACAACATCAGGCCAGATGTCGAGATTTAAATAGACGTTCATTAACCGCGCTTTGTTCTCATCAGTCATGGCCAAGCCTATTTTTGCTGCTGCAAACGTGAGTGCATCTTCCGTCACCCGCCAAAAATCCTTATATTGTTTGGCCGCAGTCAATATCCACGAATATTCAAATTGTTTCGTTCGCCATAGGGCAACTAATTCAGTGCTTTGGCTTCCAAACAATTCTGCGGCAAGCGCAAATACTGGTGCCGGGTTAAAAATCACAAAGCCATCAAATAAAATTGCTTTCTTCACGCTATTTGATCTTGATCCCTTCCCGGAGCCTACCGCTTTTAAGGGGATTTGTGTGGCAAGTAAGCCGGTAACGGTAGTTGCGATAAACCCTCTACGGGAAAACACATTACTGAACTCATTTTCTGATATTATTTGTTTCTTTGCCATACTTATAGGATTATTTTGTAAGTTGAAATTTTGCGAAGCCTAAAACTTTTTGATCAGTATTACGCCGGTAACCAAAAGTACGATACCACCCGCCCGAGCCCGGTTTACAGGGTGCGCAGCGTAATGCAGCCAGCCATAATGTTCTATAAGCACCGATGAGATGATTTGCCCGGCGATAAAAAAATGATGGTATTACCCGCACCAATCTTCTGGGGTACAATACTGAAGGTTAAGATGTTCATGGCGATGATAACTCCGCCAAGCCACATCACCCAATTCGTACTTAACACTTGCGCGATACCAGGCAAAGGCGTGCGGGTAACGGTTATCACCAAGCTTACTATTATCGCCGCGATTAAAAAGGCGCATAAAGTCGCCAAGTACGGACTACCCAGTGTCTTTCCCAATGCGCCGTTACTGGATGCCATAACCGGCAGGCACATCCCAACCATCATTGTAGCCGCTATATAGGAAACGTTATTCATAACTTACTTTTATAAAGTTTCCCGCACTCATCATTAGGTTTGACAAGAACGGGAAACAGGTTAATTAATCTACCGGATATTATTCCTGGTTAAAAACTCCCTTATATTCTCCGCAATCTCCGCATGATATTCCTCAAGGGCAAAATGGCTGGTGTTGTAAACATGCAGTTCGGCGTGCGGCAGGTCTGTTTTGTAAGCTTCAGCAGCAGCCAGCGGGAAGAACTGATCATTTTTACCCCAGGTGAGCAAAGTAGGCGGCAGATGGGTGCGGAAATAATTTTGCCAGTTCGCATATTCAGCCACGTTATTAGAATAGTTATGCAACAGGTCTAAATGAATATCTATCAGTCCCGGCCTGGTCAGGTAATACAAGTCCATCACAGGGCCATCCATGTTTATTTTTGCCGGGTCTTCAGCCCCGTCAAAGTAGAATATCCTGATGCCATCCAGGGTCATTAATCCTCTGATCGGTTGCTCTGTTTCAGCGTTGCGGTTTTGTAAAAACGGCATCGCCAATCCGAAAGCCGGGCCGATACCTTCTATGTAAGCATTCGCATTCTGGATGATCAATGATTGGATCAACTCGGGCCTGCGGGCGGCGATCCTGAAACCTACCGGGCCGCCATAGTCAAAAGCGTATAAGCTGAATTGCTTCAAACCGATCTGGTCGATAAATTTCTCAATCGTGACTGACAGGTTATGGAACGTATATTCATATTCATCGCGAGATGGTACTTCGCTGTTTCCAAACGCCGGGTAATCCGGTGCCACCAAATGGTAATCGCCTGCCAGGTCATTAATCAGGTCGCGGAAAGAAATAGATGATGAAGGGAACCCATTCAATAGTAATATTGTAGGATTCTCTTTGCTCCCGGCCTCCCGGTAAAAAATATTGACGCCGTTTACGGTTTCATTTTTGTAGTAAATTGTTGTTTTTTTCATTTTAAAATGGTTTGATATTTATAGGAATTAAGGTTTCAGCGAGAAAAATACGTCCGCTGAAATACTGTTCAATTGCAGGTAAAACAGTAGGATGCAGTACACCAGGATATAAATCATTTGAAAAGTAACCGTGGCCCAATCCAAAACCAGGCTTTTGCCGGTAAGTAAGAGAAACATCAACAGTCAGCCCGCTATCAGTACACCCTGAGTTTCCAACCCGCATACCAGTAGCAAGCCGATACCAGTTTCCCGGTAAGGCAGGCTGTTGCCGGTGGCTATTGTAACAACAGGCGGCAAGCCTGAGCCTTCAAACTCCCGGCCCAGTGCGTTTAAGAATAATGAACGGCCATTCTTAAGCCTAACCAGCCCGTGAAGCAATAATGTTAAAGCCTAACCCGGCCCTTAACAGGAAAAATGCAATGTATTCGTTCATATAACATACATACCAGTCTGTTTTAATTTCACGAATAAATTATTTGATGTTGTTTTTTAACAAAAATGACCTGATGAGGCCGGCCGCTTCCTCGTGTTTTTCTTCCAGCACAAAGTGGCCGCCATTCAATAGATGGATCTCTGCCTTCGGGAGGTCTTTTTTATAGGCCATCGCTCCTGCGGCAATGAAGAGCTTGTCATTCTTACCCGAAATAACCAGGGCTAATGGCTGGTGTTTCTTGAAATAAGCCTGCCATTCTGCATATAAAAGTAAGTTAGTGCCATAGTTTCGGAACAAAGCAAGCTGTATATCCTGGTTGCCCGGTCTGTTCAAATAATATTGATCGGTGATGTAGCTGTCGGGGTCTATTTCCGACACATCTTCCGCACCATCGGTATATTGCCATTTGGTTCCTTCTATGCTTAAGACCCCTTTAATCGGGCCAATAGTGGATTCGCCGGGGTTTTGAATATAGGCCACTAAAGGCTTCAGTGCATCACCCAATCCTTCGGTGTAGGCGTTAGCATTTTGCACGATAATGGACTGGATCAATCCGGGCCTTGCACTTGCGATGCGAAAGCCTACAGGGCCGCCATAATCCTGCACGTAAAGGCTAAATTGCTTTAAACCCAGCGCGTCGATAAAATGGTTCATGGTTGCAGCCAGGTTATCAAACGTATAGTTGTATGCTGTTGGCTCCGGCGCACTACTTTGTCCAAAGCCCGGATAATCCGGCGCGATCAAATGATAGTTAGGGGCAAGGTCCCTGATCAGGTCGCGAAACATGTGGGAAGAAGATGGAAAGCCATGTAGCAATAAAATGGTGGGTTTGCTTTTATCTCCGGCCTCCCGGTAAAAGATGTCTAAACCATCCACTTTTATGGTCCTGAAATACACGCCTGCAGTACCATTTACTTTAGGTGCTTGATGAGCCGCCTGTTTCGCTTGAGTTGCTGCATGGACTACAGGGCTTGAATTAAATACACTGCCCAGCAATAGCGAGGCGACGATGCTCTTTGTTTTCATTCTTTTATTTGTTTATTGATGATAATATACAGACAAGTCTGTTTTAATTGAGTTAAATTTTTTTCCAACCCGGCTGCCGTGGTTGGCTGATGTTTAGTTATAAGATTTTTCCTGCCAGTGTTTTCGCTGTCTGAATTGGCCAGCCATTGCCGTGTACCTTGTTGGTAATCAGCGCACCGTCGAACAGCATATACAATCTCGTCCGCCAGTTTTTCCTTATGTACGGGCCTCAATATATCTGCAAACATGGCCCTTACACCATCTTTTTGTTTGCGTATGATCCCCCGTACCCTTTCGCTGTCAACCGGCAGTTCCGAAACAATATTCAGGAAATTACAGCCATAATACTCCGGCTGCACAGAGACCTCCGCTAAAAAGTCAAACACCGCGAGTACCTTTTCCTTCGGTGCTTCAAATTTTTCAGCTTCGGCTTTCAGTGCAGCATTCGTTTCTGCCCCCTTTACAGTGAGGTATTCTACCAGCAAATCTTCCTTTGAATGGAAATGCTGGTATAAGGATGCTTTCGCAACCCCTGCCTCTTCAATAATTTGGTTAATGCCGGTGGCATTATAGCCTTGCTTATAAAACAATCTGGATGCGGTTTCTACGATCTGGTTTCTTACGGCACTTGTTTTCATGGCACAAATGTAAAAATTAATTTAAACATACAGACAGGTTTGTATTTTTTTATTTTTTGTATGACGCTAAGTTGTTGTTTGTCTAAAAGATCAGTAATCTGGGAGACGCTCATTAATCACCTTACGGCAGTAATTTCCTTTTAGATAACAATCCGGAAATATTAAGGAAACTGTATTCATCAAGAATATTTCCCGATTGGTGTAAAATTTTGCGAAAGTGGTTTTTGTTGATGGTACTTCGTACAAAATAAATAAAACAAAGATCATGAAAAACCATTTTCACAACGGGGATGAACACACCCCGCAAGCAAATAACGATGGTATTGACCGCAGAGGTTTCCTTGAATGCATGGCATGGGCCGGTACCGGTGTGCTTTGGATGATGTCGGGCGGCATATTAAAATCGTATGGGATGAGCCAGATGATAGATAAAACGACCGGGACCTTGCAAAAAGGGCTTGTTATGCCGAAATCTGATTTCAGTTTTGTGCAGATCAGCGACAGCCATATCGGCTTTACCAAGCCGGCCAATACAGATGTGGTAGGGACACTAAATGCCGCCATCTCCAAAATCAATACCATGCCGGTAACGCCATCTTTTGTATTACATACCGGCGACCTGACCCATCTGGCACAGGCTGATGAGTTTGATACGCTCGAACAATCGTTAAAAAGCGTAAAAACTGAAAAGGTTTTTTATGTGCCCGGCGAACATGATGTTACCGATAACGGCAAGCTATACCTGGAACGCTACGGTAAAGGCACACTTGGCGACGGATGGTACAGCTTTGATTCGCACGGCGTTCACTTCATTGGCCTTAATAACGTAACTAACCATGTAGATGGCGGATTGGGTTATATCGGTGCTGCCCAGTTAAAATGGCTGGAGGCAGACCTGAAGCCGCTATCAAACAGTACGCCTATTGTGGTATTCGCCCATATTCCGCTTTGGGCCATTTATCCGCAATGGGGTTGGGGAACAGATGACAGCGGACAGGTCCTGACTTTATTAAAACGCTTCGGTTCGGTGTCGGTATTGAATGGGCATATCCATCAAACCATTCAAAAAGTTGAAGGTAATATTACTTTTCATACGGCCAATTCTACCGCGTTCCCGCAACCCGCACCCGGCGCGGCACCATCACCGGGGCCAATGAAAGTTCCTGCTGATAAACTGCGTAGCTTTCTGGGTCTAACCAGCGTTAATTATGTGGAACACAACCATACCCTGGCTATAACAGATACGCCGCTGATATTGGCAGAATCCATGATCGAACAGAAATAACCTGAGATGATAAAAAAATCATATTACTGATACTGATAGCCGGTGTGTCAAAAACCAGCCTGGCCCAATACAAACCCGTTGAAGCAGCATCATCCTTAAAGTTTACCATAAAAAATCTGGGCTTCAGCGTTGAGGGGACTTTTAGTGGCTTTGATGGGACCATCAACTTCGACCCTCAAAACCCGTCGGGCAGCAAAATCGACGTAACCATTAACGCTGCTACTGTAAATACAGATAACAGTCTGCGGGACGAACATTTGAAACAGGAAGGCTATTTTGACATTAAAAATAACCCGAGGATCAGAATGGAATCTAACAAGATCACGGCTACCGGGAAAGCCACATACCAGTTTAATGGTTTGCTGACGATAAAAGGAAAATCGCAAACCGTAACATTCCCATTCATGGCAGAACCTTTAGGAGATGGTTATGCCTTTAAGGGTTCGTTTAAAATGAAACGGAAAGATTTTAGCCTGGGAGGAACAAGCACCGTGTCTGATGAGGTGGAGGTAAACATTAACCTGATCGCAAAAAAATGAAGAAATTCCTAACGATAGTAAGCCTTGCCCTGCCCGTGTTTTTAACCGCTGCGGCCACCATCAGGTCTTCCGATAGTGCTAAATATACCAATTTGAAAGTCCTGCCTAAGAACATCAGTTCGCGAGACTTGCAAAGTATCATGGCTGACGATTTTGAAGATGGTCTGGGTGTAAGTTGCGGCTTTTGCCATGCTAATGCCCCGGATGGACATGGCCTTGATTTTGCCAGTGATGCCAAGCCCGAAAAGGCCATAACCCGTACCATGATGCGCATGACGCTCGACCTGAATAAGCGCTGGCTGCAAAACAAACACCCGCGATTGGGAGACCCGGCTCTTGTTGTACAATGCAGCACCTGCCATAAAGGGCAGGCCTTCCCAGATGGGGCAGAACCGCAATAGAAAAATTAAATGTCTTTTTCTTACCTTACTTGTAATTTGAACCCGGTATTGAAGATCAATAAAATAATATATCATCTTTTGTTTTGGGCGCTGGCCTACTTTTTTTGGATATTTATTTTCAGAAACGGGGCGCTGGTGCTTACCCATACCATTACCATACAGTTTTGTTATCTGGCGTTTATATCGGCAAACTACTATTTTAACGCGCTGTACACCATACCCAGATTGCTTAACAAAAAACGGTATGTAAAATTCGGTATCCTGTTTATTGGTGGCATCGTGCTTACTGCGCTTATCCGCATACCAGTATCCATACTGGTGGTTACCTATATTTTTAAAGTGCCAACCCCACATTTCGATTTGTTGACCATTTTTGTTGACTCGTTCATCAATATCCTGTTTTGGGTACTTTGTATACTCGCCGCAAAAATGGTGATCGAAAAGACCCGTTCTCAGATCTATATCGAGCAGATAGAGAAAGAGAAAGCAACCAATGAACTGAATTTTTTAAGGGCTCAGTTTAATCCACATTTTTTATTCAACTCCATCAATTCTATTTACGGTCATATCGATAAATCGAACAAAGATGCCCGCGGTATGCTACTGGTTTTTTCTGAAATGCTGCGCTACCAATTATATGAATGTAATGTAGAGCAAATAGAACTGAACAGGGAACTGAACTACATCCGCAATTACATCGCTATGCAAAAAAGCCGGATTGATGAGCGGATCGCCGTTTCCTTCAACATTGGCGAAATCAACGGTAATATTCAGGTTGCGCCTTTGCTGCTGATCACCTTTATTGAAAATGCGTTCAAATACGTGGGCTTTAACGAGTGCACGGCAAACCGCATCGACATCAATTTAAACTACAGCAGCGGCAGGTTGATATTTTCGATCGCCAATACCAGGGATGCCTTCATCAATCAAGCGCCAACGGTTGCCTCCGGCTTAGGTATAGCCAATGCCCAAAGGCGCCTCGAACTGCTTTATCCCGGCAAACATGAACTGCTTATAGTGGATAAAGAAGACACTTATGAAATTATTCTAACACTTTTCGATCTATGAAACTTAACTGCCTGATCATTGACGATGAACCTATTGCCCGTAAATTACTGCAGGAATATATCGAAGAAACAGATTTTTTGGTTTTGGTGGGTACTGCCGAAAATCCATTGAAGGCAGCAGGACTGGTTAACCAGCTGGAGGTAGACATGATATTCCTGGATATCAATATGCCCAAAATGAATGGGTTAGATTTTTTACGGTCATCCGTAAATTTACCCATGGTAATCATGACCACGGCTTACGGCCAATATGCGTTGGATGGATTTGAAATGGCTGTTGTAGACTACTTAGTAAAGCCCTTTAGCCTCGAACGTTTTTTAAAAGCCACTCAAAAAGCGCTGGAGTTAAAATCGCTTAAACAAAAAAAGACGTCTTATACAGACGCGAAGCCAGATCATTTTTTTGTTAAGTGTGAAGGCAAAATAGAAAAAATTTTATATGCCGAGCTGAATTATATAGAAGCGATGGCAAATTACCTTACGCTATATACTAACGGAGGTAAATTTGTTGTGTATCTCACCATTAAAGGCATCCTGGAGAAACTGCCGGCCGACAAATTTATGCAGGTGCACAAAAGCCATATCGTTAACCTAAATAACGTGCAAACCATTGAAGGCAATATGCTAAGGCTGGGCGGGGTTAAAATCACAATTGGTTTAAACTTTCACGACGCAGTAATGCAGCGTCTCTTAAGGGACAAATTCATCAAGCGATAGCTTCACAAAGCATCTCAGCAGGATGCACATCCCGCGGCCGATTATTTTAGGGCTGTGCTTTTAAAAACAAAGTTTACTTGATGCCCTTACTTGGTAACAACGACCGGATATAAGCCGTAATCTCGGTATAGTATTCCACCAGTGCAAAATGCCCGCCATTCAATAAATGCACTTCCGCGCTTTTCAGGTCCTTTAGATAAGCTAAAGCCCTGGGAAAGTTTAATATCGGGTCGTTTTGCCCCCTACAATTAGCACAGGCGGCCGATGCTGGCGAAGGTATCGCTGCCAGTCGGGATATTTTGTTAAATTGGTATGGTAGTTTTGAAACAGCGCATTTTGGATGGGCTCGTTTTCTTCCCCTTTGATAAATTGATAGTCCATTAAATAAGCATCGGGATTGATATGAGCGGGGTTAGCTGCACCCTCGGTGTATTTTGTACCTTGATGCCTTCAGATGAAATGATGGATTTAAGGATATTTTCAACCTCAGCCTTATCGCCAACATCTTCCATTGTCATTATCTTTTTAAAGCCGCTGCCTAATCCCTCACTGTAAGCATTTACATTCTGAACAATTAGCGCGCTTATCCACTCCGGATGTTTTACCGCCAAACGGAAACCTATAGCCGCCCCGTAATCCTGCGTGTATAAACTAAAGTGTTTTAGGTTAATTTGGCTTATAAAAATCCTCCATCACAGCGGCCAGGTTATCAAATGAGTAATCAAACCCATACACCGGCGGCCGCCTGCTTAAGCCAAAGCCCGGATAATCAGGTACGATTAAATGGTAGTCGGCTGCGAGGTCATTTATAATATCCCGGTACATAAAGGACGAATATGAGAAGCCGTGCAGGGCTTTGTCCGGAATTGTTATGCCCAGATCGATAACCCGGATGTGGAGTACCAGCGGTACCGGCTTTATTTTCTTTCCTCCTATGAACGGATAGACGACCTGGAAATATTCGGGAAGCACTAAAATCCGCACTACAACCATCAGGAAGCCGTAAATGTGTTCAATCAATCTCCCGCTGTCAGTACAAAAGCAGCGTAAAATCGCTTCAAAAGCCCTTAAATCAAATGATTTAGGGCTTTTTCTTTTAAATTCCCTCCAAAAGATTTATTCGGGTCAGGCAGAATTATTTACACTTGAGAGGATGTTTTAACACTCCCTAATTAATGAAAGTGCCAGTAACAACTTACTTCAAGCCTTTATTAATTGTAAATATAACAATTAATAAACTATATATTAAATTTCTATCAGCTGGATGCCCACTTTCAATATTGAATCGCAAAGACTATGTATACTTCTATTTCGAAGGTATTTTGCCGCTTGGTCGAATCTTCGTTAAATATAATTCGTGCGAAATCCCTTGATTAAAAGCCAGTTGTTTTACTTATTTGACATAGCCACTTCAATGCCTCGTTAAATCTTCCTGAAATTTTTGAGTATAACAATCCTGTTCTGCTGTCTTATTTAATAATCACAGGTCAGACTCTGCCAAAACCAAAACTATAACCCATTATAATAATATGCATCAGTTGGGAATTACCTCTGGATGTTAGGATATCAGTATGAACGAAACCACTATTCAGGACTTGTTACAAAAAATAGCTTTTGAAGATGATCAGCAGGCTTTCAAGGTGCTGTATTTTCAATACTATAAAAGGCTGTATAATCTGGCCTCTTTCTACGTGCGATCTGCCGAGGCTACAGAAGAAGTAGTGAATGATACCTTTATTTCGATCTGGTCACGGAGAAAACTTTTGGCAGACATTACTGACTTCACTTCTTATATCTACAAAGCGGTAAAAAACAAATCGCTGAATTTCCTGAAACAAAGAAACTTCCCGATACATTTTAACATCGACGACGTTAAGGCAGAAATTGAAGATGTTACCCTGAATATTGAGGACCAAATGATCGTGGCAGACTTTCAGCTTTTAATAGAGCATGCAGTTAATAGCCTGCCCCCGCAGTGTAAGCTGGTATTTAAGATGATCAAAGAAGATGGTCTTCCGCACAAGGAAGTTGCCGAGCTTCTTAATTTATCCGTAAGAACCATCGAATACCATATGAGCATTGCCCTGAAAAAACTGTCAGAAAGCCTGAATTACAAAAAAAATGCTCCCCTGGTTTCCTCCAAATAAGGAAGCTCTCATTTTATTTCATTAAAAAATATTTTTCTTCCTTCCCCGTGCCGGGCAATTTTTGATTGTCTATAAGATTAGAAAACACTTATGGTCAACAATACCTGGATACTTATTTACAAAAAGCTGAATAATACGGCAACTCCGGAGGAACTGGAAGAGATAGACCAGATCCTGAAGGAAGATGGCGGGTCACAATACCCTATAGCCATGCTGGAGCATCTTTGGCGATTATATCCGATATCAAAAGGATGTGATAATGAGCCAAAAGAAGAACGATGGGCGCAGTTACAATCTCAGTTAAATAATAGGCCTGATGCTTATGTTGAAGATGAATACCGAGCCGAAACGATCCAATCGATGCATCGCGGAAGGCTCAACTACATATTGATAGCAGCAGCGGCTGTCATTTTATTTTGTAGTAGCATAGCATTGATCTATTTCAGGTCAACCGACAAAAAAACGGGATCTGTGAGATTAAGGTACCAATGGGGGGAATTACAAATATACAATTACCCGATGGCAGTACGGTTATCCTGAATGCAGGCAGCAAGCTTGCCTATAAAAACACATTTGATGCCAGGCACCGGGAGATAACCTTATCAGGCGAAGCCTTTTTCGATATCGTTAAAGACCCGGCACACCCGTTCATAATAACAACGCCAACAATAAAAATCAGGGTTCTGGGTACCCGGTTTAATGTCAGATCTTATCCGGGTGATAACACTTCCGAAGCAGCTTTAATACGCGGTGTTATTGAGCTTACTGTACTGAAAAACCCTGACCGACAAATTATTTTAAAGCCTTCGGAAAAACTGACGGTATTCAATCAACCGGTAGAAACATCGGCATCACGGTATAAGTCAACCGATACCACGTCAAAAGCGATAGTTGAGCTCAGTGAAATCCACCAGAGTAAAAGGGATTCTTTACCTGCAGAAGCCGGATGGACCAAAAATAAAGTAGCTTTTGACACCATGGAATTTGGGGAGGTAGCAAAAATGATGGAGCGGAAATACAGCACCACCATCCTTTTTAAAAAGGAAGAATTGAAAAAGTTGACTCTAACCGGAAAATTTGAAAATATAACGCTTGACAAGGCGCTGCAGCAGCTTAAGCTAACAAGCAATTTCAATTATCAAATTATAAATAACCAGGTTTTCATTTATTAAAATTTTAAACATGCGTATGATAAAATAACAGACCAGCGATAAAAAAGAACGGGAAATGCTTCCAACATTCCCCGTCAAATGGTACATAACTACCAGTCCGTCTTAATAAACCAATTAGTTAAATACCCTTGATACTAAATTATGAAAAAAATCAAGGCCGCATATGTTATTTGCGGCACGAACGACTTTTGAACGTTCTTCTCATGACAAAATTTATACTTTTCCTGATCATTGTCTCGACCCTGCAATCCTATTCAAAGGGTTTCGGGCAGACCGCGATCAATCTTAACCTGAAGAATGTAAGCTTGAAGACTGCATTCCGGGAGATCGAAAAAAATCTGACTATCACTTTCTTTATAACGATGAAACGATCAGGCACATTGATAAGCTTAAATCTATTGAGGTAAGTAACGCATCCATCCATGCGGTGATGGACCTGCTAACCAGTAACACTGCCATTAAGTACCAGCTCGGTGAAGACAATACCGTCATTATTTACTTGAACGGAGCACAATTTAATGCTTTTGTGGTGAAAGGTAAAGTGACGGATGATAACAGCCAGCCTTTACCCGGCGTTTCTGTCCGGTTGAAAGGAACATCCACAGGTACCCAAACAGATCTGAACGGCAATTATTCATTGAACGTTCCGGACGGTAGCGTTTATCTCGTGTTCACTTACACCGGCTTCGAGGCCCAGGAAGTTAATGTTGACAGCCGGGCAGTTATCGACATAAAGCTGAAAGCAAAAGATAATTCGCTTAGCGAAGTGGTAGTAGTTGGCTACGGTGTTCAACGCAAATCCGACCTTACCGGCGCTGTAACCAGCATAAAGAGCGCCGACCTAACTAAAATCGGGGGCAGCAACGCGGCCGAGGCGCTGCAGGGGAAAATACCTGGCGTTCAGATACTGAGCCAGGGTGGTCCCGGCGCCGCACCTACAGTACTGATACGCGGGCTTGGCACAAACGGCGACCCTACCCCGCTATATGTTGTTGACGGTATGATGGTGACCAATATTAGCTTCCTTGCGCCGAATGATATCGCGTCGATGGAAATTTTAAAAGATGCTTCCGCTACCGCGATATATGGATCGCGCGGAGCAAACGGAGTTATACTTGTAACAACAAAAAAAGGGAAACCAGGCAAACCAGTTATCAATTTTTTAACAAGTCAGGGATTCCAGTTTCTTACACGTAAGTTTCACGTTGCCAATAGCCAGGAATACGCCCAATTAGTAAACCTGTTTAAAACTAATGCAGGCGCAGCACCGGTTTACGATAATATCAGCCAGATAGGCGCCGGAACCGACTGGACCAAAGAAGTAACTCAAAACGGAATTGTCAGCGATTATCAGCTGTCTGTTGGCGGAGGAAGCGAAAATGTCAATTATAATATCAGTGCCAGTTACCATAATGAAGATGGCGTATTGAAATACACCAACTATAACCGCTTAACTCTGCGCGCCGATAACGAATATAAGATCAGCAAAAAATTAACCTTCGGGCATAACCTCTCATTGGCCAGTAGCCATTATAATGGTGATGGCGGCTCCAATACGGGCAGAGGGATTAATTCAATAACCCGCATATCACCCTTGATCCCCGTTTACAAAAGTGATGGCTCTTTTTCATCAGGCCAGGATGTGGACATTGTTAACCCCTTTGCGGAGCTTTATCTTCATAAAGATGCCCAAACCCATCCGCTGCAATTTGTTGGTAACGGATACCTGAACTATGAATTATTTAAAGGCCTTACATTCCGGAGCAGCTATGGTGTAGATTATACTTTGAATAATATCAACAGATACACACCTCCATACAACCTGGGGGCAAATCAAAGCAGTTTAACCAGTATTGAAAATGGATATACTGCGGTTTCAACCTGGCTATGGGAAAATACGCTGACTTATGACAAACAGCTTGGCGCATCTCACCATCTGAACCTCCTGGCCGGTTATACCGCGCAGAATACTGATTATAGAGGAGTGGACGTAACAGGAAGCGGCCCGTTAACTACAACCGATCCCAATTATCGCTATATCCAGGTTTACCCGATATCAAACATCAATTCACTTGGTGCATTGCCTTCCAGCGAATCTATTCTTTCTTATCTTTTCAGGGCCAATTACAGCTACAAGGACAGGTACTTGTTAACCGCTTCGTTCCGTGGCGATGGTTCCTCAAAATTCGCTGAAGGGCATCGCTGGGGATATTTTCCATCAGTAGCCCTCGGATGGCGGGCCTCCGAAGAAAAATTCCTGAAGAACGTTTCGTGGATAAACAACCTGAAAGTACGCGGGAGCTGGGGCCGGATAGGCAGCAACAAAATCGCCAATTACCAAACCTTTAACCTGCTTAATCAGGAAACAACCTACGACGGCGTATTTAACGGCGTTTTCTATCCGATGGCAACAATCGTAGCCGCTTCAAACCCTAATATTACATGGGAGGTTTCACAGCAAACTGATGCCGGCATCGAATTCGGCACATTAAAAAACAGGCTGCGGTTTGAAGGTGACTATTACCGCAGGGACACCAAAAACCTGTTGTTAATATTGCCTGTTCCGGGGGCTCAACGGGTACCGCCCCTGCGTATTCAAACGCGGGAACTGTGCGTAACAGCGGTGTGGAACTGGCGGTAAGCTGGAATGACCGTATCGGGGGGCTTGGATATGGTGTAAAAGTGACCGGTACCGCCAATAAGAACAGAATCCTGGACTTTAAAGGCCTCACTTCGTATACATCAGATTTCCAGGTGCCATCTACCCACGTGTCAAAAGCAGGTGCCCCTATTGGTGACTTTTATGGTTATCAATCTCTCGGCATTGTGCAAAGCCAGGCACAGATTGACCAGCTAAACGCAACAGCAGCATCAAAATCAGGCAATCCAACAAAACAGTACTGGTCGGGATTAAAACCTGGCGACCTGCTGTTCAAAGACATAAACGGCGACGGTTTCGTGGATGCAAATGATAAAACAGATATCGGTTCGCCTTATGCAAAATTTGTCGGAGGTTTGACGCTTTCGGCAGATTACAAAGGTTTTGACCTAACCATTGATATGATGGGCAGTTTCGGAGGTAAGATCTACAATGACACCAGGAACCAGTTTGTAAGCTCCGGGTTATCCAACCTGAATGTTGAGTGGCTGGATTCCTGGACCCCTACTCATACCAATACCACCATTCCGCGTTACGCTGTTAACACGTCAACAACGCAATCATCCGATTTTAACATTTTTGACGGTACTTATATCAAAGCGCGGTTTATCGAGCTGGGATATACTTTCAACAAGCAGCTATTGAAAAGAGTTGGAATTTCGGGGCTTCGTGTTTATGTCAACACCACCAATCCTTTTTACATAACCAAATACAAAGGCTTCTCTCCTGAAGTATCAAATGCTTACGGGGTTTCAACTATAGGCGATGATTTCCGGACATATCCGGTTTCAGGCACTGCCAGATTGGGTATAAACTTAACTTTTTAAATAAGAAATAACAGTTATGAAAAATATTATAAAATTCATTGTTGTTTTAGAGCTTTTTGTGACATCTTCCTGCAAAAAGAGTTTTCTTGATAAAGAGCCGCTTGGGGTGCTTTCGAGCGCAACCTTTTCGGCCGATACAACAACACTTGGCTTGGCGGTAAACCGCCTTTATGGTTCCATTGCCTGGAGGGAATTCCGGATAGGGCAACACCAGTATTCAACAAAAGAAATGTGCGGCGATGACTTTATTGTGGGCGGGAATGCTGACTTTAAAGTATTCCAGGATTACAGCTACCTCACGGATAATTACATGATAGAGCGCTACTGGGGACGGGCCTTTGAAAATATCCATTACTGCAACGTAGTAATTGACCGTACATCGACTTTAAAAGCCCCCTATTCGGCACAATTATTTGAAGCCCAAGCCAAATATTTCAGGGCTTATTACAACTTTGACCTGACTAATGTGTTCGGCGATGCCCCGCTGAGAGATCATGACCCGGTGTCAACTGCTGAATATAATATCCCAAAAAGTTCGCACGCGGATATCATTAAGCTGGTGATATCAGACCTGAAGTATGCTATCGATCATTTACCAACGAGAAGCCAATGGGGAACGGCCAACCTTGGCCGTGTTACCAAAGGCACAGCACAGGGACTTCTATCGAAGGTTTATCTTTATGAGCAGGATTATGCTAACGCGAAATTATATGCCGAAGCAGTTATCAATGGCGGCGAATACAGTCTTTACAGTAATTACCGCAGCCTGTTTAGCCCGGATCAATTGTATTCTTCTGAAAATATGATGCCCGGTGGATTTATTTACAACACATCCCTGCCCGCCGGACGCCAGTACGGACCTTACCTTCAATACCAGGGGCTTCCTTCGCTGGGTTCAAATGGTGATATCTTCCCCTCACCTAACCTGGTTAGCAGTTATGAAAAAGGTGATCCGAGAATGAGCGCGACTATTTTTACGAAAACTGACATCATTCCCGGCTTTAACAACAACCAGCCGGTGGCATTCCCGGCATCAACCAATTATGCCAATAAAAAAGTGATCTGGCCATATTCATACTGGAACGGCGGTAACTTTAACTTTCAGAGTGTGAACCCAATGTATCTGAGGTATGCCGACATCATTTTGATAGCCGCTGAAGCCAATAATGAGTTGGGGAATATATCCGATGCGTTGAAATACCTGGAAATGATCCGTTTCAGAGCCCGTGGTAATAAAACATTCGCGGCATCAGTCGCAGCAGGCGAAAATGATGGAGCGGGTATCCTTCCACAAATCATAACCACAGACAAAACAACATTGCGTTTAGCCATCTGGCATGAACGCCGGATAGAGCTGGCCCTTGAATTCAATCGCTGGTACGACCTGGTAAGATATAACAAAGTGGCCGGCCCCAATGGCAGTTCAGGCACCGGTTATACAGAAAACCTGCTGAAGACTGTTTATGGGAGAACTAATTTTAATTATGCCAAATTCAGTCATTTCCCACTTCCTCAAACTTTTGTTACTTCATCAAATGGCGTACTCAAACAAAACAGTGCCTGGTAATTGCTCCTTACTTTTTCCGTTGTTCAATCTCGCATGAACTGCGGACCGTAAATTAATTAACAAAATAAGACAGCATATATCGGAACTAATAAAATAGTTCGACTAAAGGCAAGCTTAGCGTTTAGTATTGCCCCAATAAATTTAGTCAGTTTTTGAATTAAAATAATTAGGTGTTCAATAAATCCCCCATGTTGATTTATTGAACACCTTTTACAAAGAAAAATGGCTCAATTATTCGTGTTTTTCACTCAACTTTTTCTACTCATATTTCTCCAAAATCAGCTCTACCATCATCAGGAAGCCATAAATGTGTTCAATTAATTTCCCAGTCCCGGTACATATGGGATTATAGACAAATCCGAACAAAGTCTGTTCGATATCGAGCAGATTTTTTCATTTCTATTATT
This sequence comes from Mucilaginibacter sp. P25, assembly GCF_050859465.1. Taxonomy (NCBI): domain Bacteria; kingdom Pseudomonadati; phylum Bacteroidota; class Sphingobacteriia; order Sphingobacteriales; family Sphingobacteriaceae; genus Mucilaginibacter; species Mucilaginibacter sp. P25. Next base: position 6,530,437 of record NZ_CP193937.1, read on the forward strand.
TAGTATATCTCAGATCCAGGCACTGATGAAACGCCAGTAATTATTTTTATCAAAGCGGTCTCTTACATGATTTCTGTAAATGAAGAAACCCCATTGTCATTAAAAATTTATTACTTCAATCAGGTACCCGTTAGCAACTATCCCGTTAGTATTCTTTCCTTTGTTCAGTTCTACACTTATCGAAAGAATTACGATCCAACGATAATGATTAGTCAAACAGTAAAACCAGGCATGAATTATAAACCTCAGCCTACTATGTCGATACCGATATCCATGTTGGCTTACACAGTTTTTTGGTATAAATAACCATTGCTATGTTTAGGCTATCTTTCATGCGTGTAAAAAGTAATTTCCTCCAAGGTCATAAAATCCCCACCATAATTAGATAGAAGCTTAAACCTGTAATACCTGAATTTTGGAGTTGAGGCTGGAACAGAAAAGTTTTCACCCGCCAAGGCAAAAGTGACATCCGTGTCAGAGTTCTGACCTACGGGGAGGCCAGATGGTTTTACCGAAGTATAGGATCCTATTTTAGTCCAGCTTGCCCAGCTTCCATCCATGTTGGGGTTATTACTGCCGTATAATTCGAAGGTTTTTACGCTTTGCAATTGATAAAGCCTATCGTTAGCTTGCCAAACTTTAAACCGGCTTAAGGAGGTAGAAGTACCGGCATCAAAAGTGAACCAGCATGGAATTGTAGATTCTGTTGCGAAGCCCGGCGGGTTATAACTTTCATCCCATAAATACTCTTCCAGCCAACCATAGCCGCCTTCAAGCACATCTGTAGGTAAGATCTTTACCGCGAATTTAGATTTATCAAACTGCCTTTCAAACTTGGGCAAGGTGACCGATGATGGATCTGGAGAAAATGTTTCGAACGCCGTGGTATCAGGCTTGAATAAGGATTTAAATGTAAGTACGCTGCTTTCTTTATAATCAGGCAGTTCGGTATTGGTTTGATTTGCCGGAACGATGAACTTTTTGGCAGAACCATTAACCGCCGTATAATTTATCTCTACGCCAAGCTCTCCATTTGCAGGTTCGCCCCAGCCCAGTTCTATTTTGTTTCCATCGGGTGATTGTTCTACGGTTTTCAGCTTCCGGTTAATCAAGGAGTTTAAATAACTCGGCCCATAAACTACACCCGAAACGTTTACCCCTACAGATTTTCGACCTTGCGCGTCGTAGGTATAAACATCAAAACTGTAGTTACCCTCGGTCAGTTTATCGATGATCACATTTACTGTGTCCTTGCCAGGAGCGTGGGTAATAGCAACCTCTGTTGAATCATGATGGTTATTATAGAACACCCTCATTTTGGTTACCAGTGGGTCATTACCAAGCGTTGCCGATAACTGCACCCTATTGTAACCAGAATGCACCAGTACAGTATCCAGCCTGCCGGGATATGTGATCTCACCACCCGCCATGTATTTTTTATAAGCGTCGCCGCTTTTAGTGCATGAGCTTAATATTGCGATAAAGGCAACGAGACACAGCACCGCAAAATATTTTATTACTTTCATAAACTTTTATTGATCAGTTTGTTTTATTTAGTATCTCCCCACATCATTATTTCATTAAAATTCACATACGATCCGTTCGACCAGTTTTTCAGCGTCCGGAACCTGATGTATCTCACCTTTGGGGCATCCAGTGGAAATGTGATGGTTTCGCCGGCACGTGCGGCATCAATATCGTCCTGCGATAGCTGGCCCTCAGGCAGTCCTGATGGTTTTATTTGAGTATGTGATGCTAAAAGGGTCCAGCCGTCATAGCTGCCATCGGGATTAATGGTGTTAGTGCCCCAAATCTCTACTACACGCGGATTGTGTAACGAGTAGAAAAACCCCTCCCTCATGAAATAACTTAAGCGGCTTAGTTTTGCCGTAACACCCATATCGTAAGTAAACTGTTGCGGCATTTTAGATGCATCGCCCGTGTGGTAGTAGCCACCGGCGTTGGTTACGTCGCCATCAAATAGTTCATCAATGCCGCCGCCGTATTGTGGGCCAAGTGGCGCGTCTGTTGGCAGGGCTATGCCTTTGATCTTCGTCCGGTCTAAAAGTTCTTCAAACAGGGGAGTAACAGTTACCAGTAGGGTATCAGACAAATTACCCCACCTGTCGCGGGTGTAAATACCAAACTTGGTTGGCTTGGCGGGCAAGTTGCGAGTTGAGAAATTACCTTTTTGCAGGTTGGTATAGTTGGTAAGGATAGGCGCGAACTCGCCTAACGAATCGTTAGCTAACACCACGATAGCCAAACTGGCTTTAGTGCTATTGGTAAACTTAACGTTAATACCACCGAAATCTGGCGTTACAGTTAACGAATCGCGGGTAAGTTTTAAAGGCGGGGTGAGCGGATGTACTGTTACCTCTACCGGAGCCGATACGTTTTCACCTTTGTCTACAGCGTATAATTTTACCTGATAATCCATGCTGTTACCAAAGCCATCCACAGTCAGATCGCTATTATAGCGGCTAACTTTTGTTTCCCTGGCCTCACCTTTTTTGATAGCGTATACCGCTTTAATATAAAGCAGGTCGCCATCGGTGGGTATGGTGTAGCTTATTTTGGCGGCACCGTTCAGGTTAGTCACCGTAACCTTGCTTACCGGGCCGGGCGGGGTATGGTCATTAACAATAGGCGCAAGCTCATCCTGCTTACAGGAGTTGGCCAATAATACAATCAGGACGATGTAGCACCTGAACAATATCTTTTTCATTATCTTATATTTTAAAATGATCTCCATTTTTAATGTCGTTTAAGCCAATCACCATCCGGGGTTTTGTACCAGGTTGGGGTTAACCTGCAAATCGGTTTCTTTTATCGGCCAGAAGTAATCCCTCGGGGCAACAAACTTCGGCGTGAACAGTAATACCCGACGGTTATAATCCTCGTAGGTGGATTGTATAATATCCCAGCCGTATATTGGCGCGCTTAATACCTGTGGCGCGGTTTTCCAGCGGCGGAGGTCCCAGAAGCGACTGCCTTCAAAAGCCATTTCTATCCCGCGCTCCTGGCGAATGATATCCCGTAAGCCGGCAACCGTAGTGTATTTGGTAGGATTGGTTGAATAAGTAGCCCATGAGCTTTCAACCGATTTCAAACCCGCCCTTGCCCTGATCTGGTTAAGATAAGGCAATGCGGCAGCGGGGTTACCTGTTTCATTTAATGCTTCCGCGTATAACAAATACAGATCGCCAAGGCGCATAACCGGCCATGGATATGATTCGATAGTGACATTTGTTTTTGAATAAACCAGGTTCCAGTTAACTACTTTTTTGGTGTAATACCCGGTTACCGAATACAGGCGACTTTGCTTTTTGCCGGTGTACTGTTCAGACTTACTTTGGATATTATAGTTGCCATTATGCATAAACCAGGTTGAACCATCAAAAGCCAGATCGGCATAAAAACGGGGCTCGCGTTCAAAGTGAAGACCTACAGTTTGATAGCCTTCCTGCATCCAGGTGTCCAAATTGGTAACGGTTCGCAGTTTGAACCTATCGGCATAGTTCCAGGTCTTGTCTTCCTCTATCGGCACACCATTTTTGGTATAGAATAGCTCTGCCATTTTTAGCGGCGGGGCCAATTTGCCTTTCAAACTGAGGTTAATGTTATCCGGATCAATTTGCGGGCAGGCATATTGTTGCAACCAGAAGGTTGAAGCTGCCGCCTCGGAGGTAAGGCCCCAGATCAGTTCGTTGTTCCACTTTTCACAAATGGCATTACGAATGTTCATTTCAATTTTAGTAGCATCATCAACCGCTACATCTGTACTTGAAAAATAGTACAACTTACGGCCCGCGGCCGCGGCAGCATCAATGGCTATTTTGCAGGCGTTGGCAGCACGTGTCCATTTTTTAGCGTCGTATTGCGGGTTAAACAGCAATTTGTCATCAACTCCCTTAAACCCGGCAAAATCGTTATTACCATTAAAAAGCGGACTGGCAGCTGTTACCAGCACCCTGGCCTTAATAGCTAAAGCTGCAACTTTGGTAATACGGCCCAATTCGGTAGTAGTACTGGTAATGGTGCTTGGCAAGCCGGTATTGGCATCACCCGCGGCGGCCTCGTCTATCAGTTTAGCAATGTAGTTCACCACCGAGTCGGCCGGCTGCCTGAACACTTTAAACACCCCGGGGTTGGCTGTTATCGGCGGATTTTTATCAAGGATAGGTATTGGCCCGTACATCCTGAACAGGTACCAATGCAGGTAAGCTTTGATAAACTTAGCTTCGGCAATCCATCTTAGTTTTATATAAGGCTGCAGATCCGCCACTCTGTCGATGTTCTCCAAAAATATATTACATGTTCTGATGCCTTGCCATAGGTTACGGTTATCAAACTGGTCCCAATAGTTCATGTATGGGTCTGCCCTGTTTTGTTCGCCTCGGGCAATGTTGTAAGGGTCAAGGAAAAAGTAATCCTCTGTCATGGGCCAATAGGTCCAGGCCTCGTCACCGCCGCTAAAGCCAGGATTTTTATCTGGGTTGCCCTCCTGCGGAAGATATGAATAGCAGGTGAACAGGTATTTTTCGGCCTCGGTACGGTTAGCGAATACGTTATCGAGCGTGGCTACATTATCGGGTACTACATCAAGATAGCTTTTCTTGCAGGAGGCTATCCCGGTAAGCAATACAACTAATAGTAAAAGCTTTACCATCCTCCCCGGGATATGCCCGAAATATTGGTTATATACAGATAAAATTTTCATGCGATTTGAATTGGTTTAAAATGTAATGTTCGCGCCGATGTTAAACACCTTTTGTACCGGGTAACCAAGGCCATTGCTGCCCTGCTCGGGATCCCACAGCTTAAAGCTGCTAAGCAGGAATAGGTTGGTACCATTGAGATAAAGGCGGATAGAAGAGATATGGTACCGCTTAAGTGTTTTCTCTCTGATGTTATAAGCCAGTTCAGCACTCTTCATCCGCAGGAATGATCCGTTACGCATCCACCAGTTTGATGATTGATTGTTATTACTATTTTGTGTTAAACTTAATCTTGGCCAAAAAGCGTAAAGGTTCCGATTATCTTCCGACCAGTGATCTTTTGCTATCACATCCAACAAACCATGCTGATCGGGCCCGTTGGCCACAAATGGCGAGATCTGGCTTGGATTGATAAAAAACGATGACCGTGCCGAACCTTGGAAAAACGAACTAAGTTCCCAATTACCATATCCGTAGGTAAAGCCAAAACCATAAATAATTTCGGGAGTGGTTGGGTATCCTAACCCGTTCACCATATCCAGGTTGGTAATCTGCCCGTCGCCGTTCAGGTCTCGGTATTTGATATCTCCCCCCTTACTTCGCCAAAGTTTTGTTTAGGCGAATTTTTCACATCTTCATCATCCACAAACAAACGCTCTGCTATCAACCCGTAGGCCTGTGTAAGCGACTGGCCAACCCGTGAAAGATATAGCATGTTAGATGGGTACTGCGGCTCTTCGTTAACCAGCAATTTGCTGGTGGCATAGGTGAAAGTACCCCGCATTTGCAACCACGATTTCCCAAAGTTTTTATTGTAATCCATAGCAACATCCAAGCCTTTTGCCTCAGCAACACCAACGTTGGCACTAACCGGGGCGGTAAGGCCGAGCGTGGTTGGGATATATGCCCTATCCATCAAAATATTGCTCCGGCGTTCTTTGTAGGCGTCTACAATAAGGTTCATGGAATCAAATAAACCTAAGTCCATACCTAAGTTTAATTTTTTCGACCTCTCCCAGGTGATACCTTCGTTGGCATATCTTGAAATAGATACACCATTTTTTGTATATCCGCCGTTTTCGCCAAAAGTGGCCCCATAGGCCGGATCATTCAACGTTACGTTTGATAGGTAAAAGAACCTGTCGCCGGCGTTGCCTATCTGATCATTACCAACAAGGCCGTAGGTTGCGCGGAACTTGAGTTTATTAATAACATGCTCGAGCGGCTTAAAGAACTTCTCGTTGTTTACATTCCATGCCACGCCCACAGACGGGAAAAAACCATATCTGTTATTTTGAGCAAAACGTTCTGAGCCATTATAACCAAAGTTGGTTTCAAAAAGATAGCGACCATCAAACCCATAAGTAAATCTTCCGGATAAACCTTGGTTACGGAAAGGCAAAGATGATGTAAGGGTGCCGGCGTTACCGTTAAGGTAGTTGCGCCTGATGCCGATAAGCAAACCGCTTACATTGTGCAGCTTGTTAAAAGTGCGGTTATAGTTCAAGGCAAGCTCGCCATATGTGGTGGTGTTTACCAGTTTATCACCTTGTGTGTAGTTAAGGTACTCAGTAGCGGTGCCTTCATTCAGGAGAGAAATGGTATAACCTTTAGGATCGCTTACCGAGGGGCTTGCAGCATAATAAAATGGGATGTACTGCCTGCTTAAGTTGAAGTATGAATAGCGCTTGGTATAAACCATTCCCCTTGCCGAAAGACCTTCGGTAATAAACTTCAGGTCTTGCTTTAACTCCAGCTGAACGTTAAGCGTTGATGTGCTGTATTGCTGAAACCCCGATACCATGGATGCATAAGGGTTGGTATACACCTCGCCATTAGTGCCCCGAGCGGCATTGCCAAAAAGCGGGTGTTTTACATAAGGCAGATCTGATGCCGGGAAAATAGCCGGAAACAATACGGGATTGGCATTAAGCGTGCTGTTAAAAACCCTTGTACCACCACTAACGGTGTTGCCATTAGCATCTGTACCACCTATTGGCCCAGAATAATCATCAAAATCGCCGGAGGTACGCAGGATGCCTTCGGTAGTGGGGGTAAGCTTAACGTTGATGTTGGACCGGATCTCGTAACTTTTTAGTTTAACATTATTGCTAAAGTTATTGAGGCTTTGGTTTTTAAAACACCGTTATCCTGGTTAGCGGTAGCAGCTATATAGTATTGCGCCTTAGTGCCGCCGCCGGTGAGGTTTAAGTTAAACCTTTGGTTATTGGTGTATTTTTTTATCAGCGAACCAATCCAATCATTATTAGGATATAAAAGCGGATTATCACCTGCAACCGTATGATCTATCTTGTTTTGCGAATATGGTAAAGGTGCTAATGGATTCCTGGTAAGGGCGGCTTCGTTGGCCAGGTTCATGTAAGTGATATTATCGGCGAGCCTGAAGTTTTCGGTATTGGTTGATGTTGAATTTTCAAGGCGCACATTAAACCGTGTATCGCCGCTTTTACCCGTTTTAGTGGTGATCAAAATTACGCCATTAGCACCGCGTGCACCATATAATGATGATGCAGCCGCGTCTTTCAAAACCGAAAATGCCGAGATATCGTCCGGCTGGAGACGGGCAAGCTCGTTCGCTGCCGATTCCATACCATCTATTAATATCAACGGATCGATTTTACCGGAACCAAAAGAGGTGATTCCCCTGATAAAGAACGAGGCATTATCATAGCCCGGCTCCCGCTACGCTGGTAGGATATTAAACCTGAAATGCGCCCGGCAAGCATGGTGGTAAGGTTACTGGTAGGGCCTTTGATCTCTTTAGGGCTAATAGTAGTGATGGAGCTTACCATGCTCTCCTTTTTTTGCGTGCCGTAGGCTACTACCGCTACTTCGTTTAGGTCGTTTTTATCATCAAGTAATACGACGTTGATGGTGTGGCGGTCGCCAGGCACAATTTGCTGTTTAACGAACCCAAGGAAGGAGAACACCAGTGTATCCCTGCCCTTTGGTAAACTGATCACATAGTCGCCTGCGTTATCACTTACAACCCCTCGCGGGCTGTGCTTAATGGTTACACTAACTCCCGGCATGGTTACACCTTTGGTATCCGTTATTTTTCCCTTAACCGTAAACGAAGTTTGGCCGTGTACCACCAATCCGATCGGGAACATTAAAAGAACACAAGAACCCAGGAATTTTAAATTTTGATAGGTAAAGATTCTTTGAACCATAGAATGATTTGGTTTAGTATTAATTTTTTATTATATTGTATATACATAATTACATATTTAAATTTAAATTAACAAATTATGCAGTTTAATAATTTATTCAACAACAGGCTTGTTTTAAGTACGTTATAATAAAATAGCCTTATTAGGCTTTACTTCTTAATTTAAGAGGTTTTTATAAATAAAATTAAAATCAATAAAATTGTACAAACATTTAAATTATGTATGGCCATTTTATTAAACAGGATAGATTTTGAAATTTTGCAAGAGGCTATTATAAAGCGGATGAAGTTTTTTATGTAAAGGCGTGCAACGGCATCTTCAGCAGGACAAACCACGTTGCAGGTTATCTTACCTTTGTAAATTGCATGCTTGAGAAGCAGCTATGAGTCAAACTCACAAACAGTAAAAGGCCGCGTGCCCGGCCTTTTACTGTTTGTATTATAAATAAATTTCAGATTACTTTCCCTTTAAAAACCCGGATTATTAGGTAACAATTTCGGATTGACATCTGTCTCCTGTTTAGGCAGCGGGAACAGCAGCTGTTTATCTGTAAACGTGGCGCCAAATACTGTTTTATGGCCTATAAAATTGTCCCAGTTGCCGGTAACATCGTTATGAACTTTGCGGGTTCGGAGCATATCAAACCACATTTTATTTTCGAAGCAGAGCTCAAAATACCGCTGCAACCACACCTCCTGCTCAAATGCTGATTGGGTTAACGCCCCTATCGGAGCCAGCTTAGCCCTTGCGCGGATATTATTAACCATCAATATAGCCGTAGCATTTGGTGCGCCTTCGGCTTCGTTTGATGCTTCGGCGTACATCAACTCAACATCGGCCAAACGGTAAAGGGTGTAGTTAAGATTAGATTTTAACGTGGTATTAACTGCGGTAGAATCAAACCACTTGTATATATAGGGGCTGCGGAAAGTAATTTTTTTGCCCGTTTTTGTATTGGTATAGCTGGAGTAAAAGAACTGCTTTTCTTGTACTCGTTTATCGCCAGCAGCAAACGATGCTAAAAACTGAGTTGTAGGATAAACCGAGCCATACTCATCTGAATATTGCGAAACACCCGAAAAATTTGGAATAGTAAGCGGTGTAAGCGGATTTGACGATGGTACCGACGCCGCATATTGCACCTGGAATATAAATTCACCTGTATTTTTATTTGCTGGTTTGATCATGTCGGTATATTCCGGGAATAGTGTATAACCACCATTCTGGATCACGTTAAGTGAGCGCTTGGCCGATTCGGCGTAGAATGTTTTACCGCCATTGATCGCAGCCCCTGCGTAGGTTAAATACACATCGGCCAGTAAGGCCTCAACAGCACCCATCGATACTTTGCCTGTGTTATCCTTCCATGGCAGCGTTGATTTTTCGGCAGCTAACAGATCGGGGATGATCACTTTATCATAGATATCTTTAGCCGCGGTGCGCGGGATATTCAGGTTAAGGTCCTTAGGTGTTTCGGTAACCATTGGCACCGCTCCGTACATCCGTACTAACTGAAAGTAATAAAGCGCCCGCAGGGTTTTTACTTCGGCAAGCATGTTATTTTTCACCTCATCGGTAAGGCCGGGGGCGCTGATAGCAGGTATTTTACCAATGGCCAGGTTACAGGCACCTATACCAAGGTACATTTGCTGCCACCAGGTATCAAAATAAAATGAGGTGGTGCTATAAGTTAGGTTCTGGTAATTTACGTAACCGGTTTGCCCAAGGTCGCTGCCCGATTTGCCGGTCATAAATTCCATCAAATTCCAGGTATTACCACCGTACGAACCACTTTGGCCCGATAAAAATCCCTGCAGGTTTTGGTAACCCGAATTGGTAAAAGCCCTGGCCACCTTAACACTCGATACATTTGATTCGGGCGTAAGGAAACTGGTAGGCTCCTCCTTCAAAAACTTTTTGCAGGAGCATGCAAACAGCACCAGCCCTACAAGCAATATATTTTTCATGGTTTTCATTTTTATATCATTTAAATTAAACTATCAATCGATCCTCTACCGCTGTTTAAAAAGTTACCTGTAAACCAAGGTTCCATACACGGGGGCGAGGGTTTGAGAAGAAATCTAAATTCTGCGAGAACGAACCGTTCGACCCGTAGCTTGAATTGAAGGTATCCACCTCCGGGTCATAACCTGTATACTTGGTTATGATGAAAGCGTTTTGAACACTTGCGTAGATCCTGAAACGATTGGCATGAAGCTTTTTAAGCACCGGCTGTGGCAAGGTATAGCCCAACGTAAAGTTTTGGCCGCGAATAAACGAACCATCCTCAACCCACCATGTATCGAAATGCGAATCCTGCGCGAATTTGTAATTACGCACCTGCGAAATATATGTATTCTGGTTATTAGGTGTCCAGGCGTTAAGCACGCTGGCCAAACTGTTTGAAAGGGTTTGCCTGTCTTCAACCGAGTGTTTGAAGTTGGCGGCAGTATTTACTCCCTGAACAAAGCGGATATCGAATGAAAAATCGAAAGCTTTATATCTGAAGCTGCTGCTGAAAGTGCCCGTCCATTTAGGATAAGCGCGGCCGATGATACTATAATAATTACTGCCATCCGGATTGTAAATATATTTCCTGTCGCCTGGCTTTAAGCTGTGTTTAGCGGCCTCGGCTACATCCTCGGCCGAAGTGCTATAGGTACCAAGCCTTGTCATACCATAAAACGAACCAATAGGTTCGCCAACCCTGATCACAAAGTTTTGACCGAGGAAATTAGGGCCCGGGAAGATGTCAGCGCCGTTATCGTTTAGTTTTAAAACTTTGTTTTTATTGGTAGTGAATATAAAATTGGTACTCCATTCAAAATCGGGAGTTTTAACATTTAGGGTGTTCAGACTAACCTCGACACCGGAGTTGCGCACCGATCCTACGTTTTTATATACATTGGCATTGGTTTCACCGGCAGACCATGGTATAGGCGCCTGCAACAACAGATCTTTAGTTGTGCGGTTATAATAATCAAGGTTAAGGTTTACACGATCACGAAATAAACCTAACTCCAATCCGGCATCAAACTGAACAGAACGTTCCCACTTTAAGTTAGGGTTACCAATATAGCTTGGCAACAATGTTGACTGAGCAGCCCCACCCAAAACCGTGGTGCTCGGCTGGATCTGTGCCAGCGAACGATAGTTACCTATCTCCTGGTTACCCGAAGTACCGTAACTGGCCCGCAATTTCATGTTGGTGATGGTATGGTTATCCTTCAGGAAATTCTCCTGCGATACACGCCAGGCGGCACCCACCGAAGGGAAGAATGCGTACTTGTTATTCACCCCAAACCGCGATGAGCCATCGTACCGGCCCGTTGCGGTAAACAAGTATTTTTCGTCAAGGTTATAAGTTAAACGGGCGTAGTATGAACTTAATGATGATTTTTCATCCTGCGTTTCATTGGCGCTCCTTACAGAACCGGCCTGCTCATAGTGGTACTGAAAAATATCATCAATAAAATTCTGCGTTTCTGAGCGTACCCGGGCATACCCTTGTTGCTGGAACGAGATACCTAACAAGGCGGTGAAGCGCTGCCTTTCGTTGATCTTTTTGTTCCAGGTAAGGTAGTTTTCTGTTTGCCAATAGTAATTATTATAAGCGTTTACGTTAGCTACACCTCCCTGATCCTGTGATAAGTGCGGCAGATCGCCTGCTGAATAGAAGTTGTTTTTTTGAGCGCTTAAGTTATAGCCGAAATCTGTTTTAAAATCCAGCTCTTTTGTAATGTGGAACAGAGAGTAGATGTTACCTAACATTTGCAGGTTATTGTTAAGCGTGTAACGCTCGTTGGCAACCTGCACCGGGTTTGGCGCGCCCTCAAGACCGGCAATGTCATAATTACCTGCCCATGTGCCATCAGGATATTTAACAGGTACTATTGGCACCTCTTCTGATACGTCCCTTGGCACGTTCAGGCCACCGTTGCCATCGGTAACTAAACGTTGCCTGCTGCTGATGAGGTTGATGCTGCCGCCCACTTTCAACCAGCTTTTCAGGTCGTTATCCATTGTCATTTTGATGGTATATCTTTTAAAGGCCGATGTTGGCGCAAGACCATTCTGGTTAAAATAGCCAAGCGATAAACTGTAAAGCGACTTTTCGCTACCACCCTGAATGTTTAACTGGTGACTTTGCGAAAACGCCGGCTTGTAGGTTTCTTTTTCCCAATTGGTATCATAAATTGGGTTATTATTAGCGTCAAAAAGCTTAGGGAAATTAGCATGGTTTAATGCAACCGGTGGTGCCCATACCCCTCCGGCCGGGTCAAATTTTTGACCGTTGGCGAATGATTCATTGTAAACTTTAACAAACTCGGCCGAGTTTAAAGTGCGTAAATGGCGATACAGTTCGCTTACGTTAAAGTTATCATCATAAGTAATAGTTGCTGCACCAGTACGGCCACGTTTTGTAGTGATCATAATTACACCATTGGCACCACGCGAACCGTAAATAGCTGTGGACGAAGCATCTTTTAACACCTCGGCCGAGGCTATATCCAGCGGGTTGATAGAGTTTGGATCAACTCCAACAACGCCATCCACCACATATAATGGATCGACATTGGAGTTGATGGATCCGATACCCCTAATTCGTACTTTAGCGCCCGCGCCGGGGCCGTGCTGTTAACACTAACTTCCACACCGGCTATTTTGCCTTGCAGGGCCTGGGTTACGTTAGCCACGGGTTTATCATTTAACTGATCGCCTTTGATGCCGGTAACAGCGCCGGTAAGATCCGATTTTTTAACGGTTCCGTAGCCTATCACGACGACTTCGTTAAGGGCGCTGGACGTTCCAGCTAACTGCACGTTAACGACAGTTTTGCCAACGGTTGATATCTCCTGGCTGGCATAACCTGTATATGAAAATATCAGTACAGGTTTAACACTGGTTACCTGTATCGTGTAATTTCCGTTAAGATCCGTCTGGGTACCACCCTGGGTGCCCTTTATTTTGATACTTACACCAGGTAAAGCTGAATTATCCTTAACATCGGTTACCTTGCCGCTGATCTTAACCTGCGCCATCGTGTGCAGCGACAGCAAGGTGAGCAGAATTGAGTAGATAAGATTTTTCTTCATAACATTGTTTAGTAGGTTGTTTTTAAACTGGTAATTATAGGAACACTTCTCTGCGAAGCATTCATGGCGGTTTATAACCGCCGCAAGGCCGGAAGTTGCCCTTCAGAAAGGGCAAAGAAGTCCGGATTGCCTTTATGGCATCATTTTTTTCATCAATTTGGATTATAGTTTACTTTAGTTTATGTCAGCTTATTGGCTGACAGGCTACCGGTTTTTAGCGGCCCATTGCCTTAGTGCCGTAATGGCATCATATAAAACACCTGCCTCACCCCTGAAATCGCCCGAGCCTTTTGGTGCGCCGGATTGCACATCATACCATTCAAAAAAGCCCTCGTTGGCAAGCATCCTGTCGAGCATCGGTGACAACTCCGCGTAAGCCTCCTGCGGGCGACCATAGATAATGAGCGGTGCTATCATTCGTCCGCCAAACCATGTCCAGTCGCCGCCGTTTTGATAACTATAAGGCTTCATGTTTGGATACTGCTTTTCAGGATAAGGGGGTACACTGTGATGCCGATAGTGGCATGCTTTTCTTTAGCCGCGGCTGCAAGCATTTGTCTGTTTATTTCCAAAACTTCGGCCGGAGTGTTAAACCCCGCTATGATAGCACATATGGATCCACCGGTGTATAAGATCTCTTTTTCATTAAAATCCGATGAGAAAGGGCTGCCGTCAAGGTAAATATGTGGGATATATTTTTGAGCGGCAGCATCCCAAAGGTATTTACGAACATTGGCAGTGACTTTTGAGGCAACGGCCTTCCAATCAGTTTGGGCTTTGTAGCCTCGAGGTGCCATCGCAAGGAAATCTTGAACTGCCTTCACAAACATGGCGTTATCATAAATATCCAAAGCCCATTTGGTTTTATCATTAATGGCCACGCCCCAGCCGTTTTCGGATTGCACATCGCCCCAATCAATAGTGGTGGCCCCGGTTATCAAACCATATTTTTCCGACCAGCGATCTTTATGCAGATAGGCCAGCGCCGCCTCCATTCGTTGCAAAATCGTTTTACCACCAATACACTCGTTTAAAATAGATTGGTCTCCGGTAAAATCAATGTATTTTTTGACAGCCTGGATCAATGACGATTCCTGGTCGGTCTCTACCGTGTTTTTATGCGCTGCCCAACCCGGTAATAAAGATGAGTAGCGGTATTTATAGCCTACACTGGCTTTAGCGCTGTCAACTACACCATCCACAATATCCCCGCCCTGGCCCTGGATGCGAAAAAACATCAATAGTTTGGTTTTTACTTCTTCTTTGGGATGTACTTTTAATGAACCATTGATGAAAGTGTTGAAGTCGCGGATCCACACCTCGCTGTAGGATGTACCTGCAGAAAAACCGGATAGCAGTTTTAAAGCCTTCGCCTGGACTGTATCAAGCCGGATATCGGCAAGAATTTTCCTTGCCAAAGCTTTGTTGGAGGACTGTTGCGCTCCGGCAATGCAAAAAACAAAGCAAGACAATGCCGTAGAAATGAGTAGACGTTTTTTCATGCAGGTAAATATGTAATTAGGTTGCTGCCTTACCAGATAGAAATGGAGACAGATTGTTATATTATGTACAAACATAGTATCATAATATTATATTCCAAAGTTTTTCCAAAGTTTTTTTATTAACTATGATAAAAAATGAACAGAGGTCAGAAAATTACCTTAGTAAAGGAAGCAGCTATTGAACCCCAAAACCGTATTATAAAAAAATTCAACCTTTTTCTGCTCCGTAGATGTTCCTCCTCCAAAAGTGATACCACTATATGCCGGCCCCTGCCGTTTTCCTGATAAATTACTACCTTGCCACTTAATTCATTATGAAAATTTCCATCGATCATAAAAGCGCCGTACCCTTACATATCCAGGCAGAGAACCTGCTAAGAGAGCTCATCCGCGAGCCTGAATATCAGGCAGGTAAATTATTGCCTAATGAGGTTGACCTTGCTAAAAAGCTGGCTATATCGCGCACCACTTTACGTCAGGCCATTAACAAACTGGTTTACGAAGAGCTACTGGTGAGAAAAAACGGCTTGGAACCAAAGTGGCCCATGCCAAAATGAGCTCCAAATCAATGAATTGGCTGAGCTTTACACAGGAGATGGAAGCCCGCAGCATCCCCATAAAAAATTACGAGCTTCATATTAGCTGGGTCTTTCCCGAAGATCATATCGCGAATTTTTTCGATATCAAAACAGATAAGAAAATTTTGAAAATGGAAAGGTTAAGGGGAAACGCCGAAGAGGCTTTTGTATATTTTATTTCGTATTTTCATCCAAGGATCGGGCTTACAGGCGAAGAAGATTTCAAGAAACCACTTTACGAAATGCTTGAGAGTGAGCATTCTGTAGTTGCAGACCTGTCAAAAGAAGAAATAAGCGCCAAGGCAGCCGATAAATTCATAGCAGGTAAACTGGAGATAGATCCGGGCAGTCCTGTTTTGATCAGGAAACGGTTTGTTTACGATCAGGGCGAACGGCCGATGGAGTATAACCTGGGCTATTATAAAGCCGAAAGCTTTGTTTATACGGTAGAAAGCAGGCGCAGTTCCTAAATTTATTTTTTTGACTTATTTGAAATATAAACGAAATAAAATATGTTTGCACATTACAACATATAAGTGCATGAATAAATCTATTTTATTGAACTCGGTTAATATCGAAACAATGAGGAACACCAAACAGTTTCTGCTTCCGGATTTGAAGAAAGCTGCGAAAAGGCAGGAGTATGACATTTACCCCACTTTCGACATTGCCGGGCCAATATATACCGGCTATAAAACTTTAGCCAATTGGATCGTTACATGCAACCATGATATTGTTATAGATGGCTATTCGGGCGTATATTGGGATGTACTTATCTGCTGTCTGAACGATGAATTTGCCGCTTTAGGCATCCAGGCCAATTGGATTAACGTAAATAAAACATTAAAACCGGAAAGCATTATTCATGAAATAACCGCTAATTACGATGGTGGCGATGACCCGTTATTTGGTAAGCTATACAATGGACAGCTGAGCGATTTTTTTGATGTCGAGAAGCTCAAAAGTCTTAAACCCGAACCAAACAAATTAAACATATTGTATGGTGCGGGTGCCGCTCTTGCGGGATGGAAATGTACATTGCTATATATCGATGTTCCTAAAAATGAGATCCAGTTCCGGTCAAGGGCCAACGCAATTTGCAACCTTGGCGAAAAGCAGCCTGCCGATCCCAAAAATCAATACAAACGTTTTTACTTTATAGATTGGCCAGTACTCAACAAGCATAAAAAACAGCTTTTGCCTGCGATAGATGCAATCATCGATGAGCAAAGGATCAATGAAATATCGTGGACAACTGGCGATGCGTTAAGAAACGGACTTAAAACCATGTCCAGCCACATGTTTAGGGCCAGGCCATGGTTTGAGCCCGGGGTTTGGGGAGGCCAATGGATTAAAAACAACATCAATGGGCTGAACAAAGATGTTGTAAACTATGCCTGGTCATTTGAACTTATCGCCCCGGAAAACGGCATCCTGTTGCAAAGTGGCAACAATATGTTAGAGGTATCGTTGGATACCTTGCTGTTACTGGATAACGAAGCCATTTTAGGCAAAGCGGCAGCCAGGTTTGGCGATGCCTTTCCTATCCGGTTTGATTTTTGGATACTTTTGACGGCGGCAACCTTTCATTACAATGCCACCCTTCTGTTGAATATATTAAAAATAACTTCGGCGAAGATTTTACACAGGATGAAACTTATTATATCCTCGATGCAAAACCAGGCGCCGAAGTTTACCTTGGTTTCCAGGAAAATATCAATAAACAACAATTCAGGAGTATTTTAGAGAACAGTTTTGAGCAAAACGAACCGGTAGAGATCAAAGACTACGTACAAACCTTCCCGGCAACAAGGCACGACTTGTTCCTGATCCCGAATGGTACGGTACATTGCTCGGGCAAAAATAATATGGTACTGGAGATCAGCGCCACGCCGTACATCTTTACCTTTAAAATGTACGACTGGCTCCGCCCCGATTTAAGTGGAAATCCACGAACGCTGAATATCGACCGGGCCTTTGAAAACCTCAATTTCGAAAGGAAAGGTGATGTAGTGACGGAAACCCTCATCTCCAAACAAACCACCTTAAAAAAAGGCCATGACTGGGAAATCATTAACCTATCAACTCATCCTGAACACTTTTACGCCATTGAGCGCTTTGAGTTTGATACCGAGATAACTGAAGATACCAATAACCAATGCCATGTATTGAGCCTGGTTGAGGGCGAAAGCATTGCGGTGATCACTAACGGCCGTGAACAGGTTATTCATTATGCCGAAACCTTTATTATTCCGGCCGCGGTTAAAAGCTATACACTTAAAAATACGGGCAAAACAAGGGCTAAGGTTATCAAAGCTTTTGTTAAAGACGAATGTTGTTAATATTTCTGCTTAATCAAACTCAAAAACGCATCCTCTTAAAACCTTCTAAGTTATGAATAAGATTTTTTCCATCCTGTCGGCATTCATTTTCATATGCACATCAGCAATGGCGCAAACAGGTGGTAAGCATTTTAATGGAATCACCCTGCAACCAACAATAGCCTATATCAATTACCAGGGACAGTCCCGCAGAATGGCCCGGCTACTATTTCATGAAGGTAAAAGCTTCGCAGCCACAGAGGTCACCGTTTCCTTCAATGGCATAACCGATCATGTTATAATACCGGCCAGTAAAGAGGGTACTGATGTATTTGAGCTTCCGCTTCCCGGCTCGCCAATAACTTCGGCAGCACAGGTTACTGTTACCTTAAATTCCGGCGGGCAAACCTATATGGCCCGCTGCATTGTTGAACCGGCCCGTAACAACTGGACCATGTATATCCTCCCTCACTCGCATGTAGATATCGGTTACACCAACACACAGGCAAAGGTTTTGAAGCTTCACATGGATAATATTGATGAGGCTATTGATCTGGCTAAAAAAACGGCCAATTACCCAGTGGAAGCCCACTATAAATGGACAACAGAAGCCATTTGGGTAGTTGATAATTACCTGAAAGCGGCAGGTGAAGCTAAAAAAGAGCGCTTTTGGGACGCGGTGAAAAAAGGATGGATCAATTTGGATGGCGCTTACGGTAATATCAACACCAGCATGACAGACTCCTACCAGTTGATGCAAATGTTCGCCAAATCTCAAAAACTGGCTAAGGCGAATGAGGTTGAGATCCATACCATGTTCCAGGGCGATGTGCCGGGCGCCAGTTGGGGCCTTGCTGCGCAAAGTGAACAAACCGGGATCAAATATTTTTTATCAGGCCCAAACGCATCCGACAGGATAGGCAACCTTGCCAAATGGCAGGATAAACCATTCTATTGGATTTCCCCATCGGGTAAACAAAAACTACTGTTCTGGCAATGCCAGCCTTACTCGATAGGCTATGCGCTAAAAGGAACCAGGATCCCTAATTTTTTTACTATAGACGATCCTAAACCTTTTTATACTGGTCACCCATCGGATAATTTTCTAAATCCGCACCTTTTCCAATATCTCGGCGGCCTTGAACAAAATAACTTTCCGTATAACATGTCGTTGTTAACCTGGGCTATGAGCGATAATGCTCCTATCGATCCTGAACTTCCCGATGCTGTTAAAAGCTGGAACGAGCATTTTGCCTCGCCCAAACTGGTGATCACCTCGGTAAAACAATTTTTCCAGGATTTTGAGAAACAATATCAAGACAAAATCCCGTCTTTCACCGGCGATTATACTGAGTACTGGACGGACGGCGTGTCGTCAGCCGCGAAAGAAACAGCCATCAGCCGCCAAACATCTGATAAGCTGAAACAGGCATCGGCCCTCTGGGCCATCCGTAATAAACCAGGCTACCCTGTTAATGATTTTGATGACACCTGGAAAAACCTGCTGCTTTACAATGAACATACCTGGGGCGCATATAACAGCGTTGATGACCCCGAAGATGCAAAAGTTAAAAGCGAGTGGACTATTAAAAAAGGCTATGCACTAAGCGCCCAAAAACAAACCGATTCGCTCAGCAATTTGATATTGGCTATAAAAACCGCAGCAGCAAATAAAGTAGACGTTTACAACACCCTGTCATGGCCGCGTACCGATGTTGTTTATGTACCGGCCGGTTTAAGCAAAGCGGGCGACCTGGTTAAGGATGCAACAGGCAATGCAATCCCATCGCAACGCTTAAGCTCGGGCGAGCTGGCTTTTGTAGCCACCGGGGTACCGGCGTTTGGTAAAAAAACTTACACCATTAACCGTGGTAAAGCTTTTGCAAAGAGCAAAGCTGTCATTTCGTTAAACGGCTTGGCTAACGGCATCTACACTGTCACAATTGACAGTAAAACCGGCGATATAAGCAAACTAGTAAAGATCGAGGGTGGCAAAAAACAGGTATTGGTGGATAGCACCGGCTTTAACAAATACATTTATATGCCCGGCGATTCGCTGCAGCGGCAACAAACAAGTACCGACGCCATCATTAGCATTAAAGAAGATGGGCCATTGGTGGTGAGCCTTTTGGTTACCTCAAAAGCGCCCGGAGCCTATGGCTTGACCCGCGAAATAAGGCTGGTTAACGGGCTTGATAAAATTGAGCTGATCAATACCATTGATAAGGAAAGTATTCGCTCTAAAGAGAGCGTTCACTTCGCGTTTCCGTTTAGTGTTCCAGGTGCGCAGGTACGTTATAGTATTCCATGGGGAAGTGCTGCTGCCGAAGCCGACCAACTCCCTAACGCCAATAAAAATTGGTTTACCATGCAGCGCTGGGTTGATGTATCAAACTCGGCGTTCGGTATTACCTGGTCAAGTCCGGATGCGCCTTTGTTTGAGATAGGCAAGATCACAACTGCCGATTTGCTTGGTGGTTTGCATCACGCGCCGCAGTGGTTAACATTCACGGCACAGTCACCAAAGATTTATTCGTGGGTAATGAACAACTTATGGCATACCAATTTCCGCGCCGAGCAGGAAAAAGGGCCGGCCACCTTCCGTTATATCTTCCGTTCACACGCCTTAGGATACGATAGTTTTGATGCCAACCGGTTTGGCCTTAATAATCATCAGCCATTAGTAGTTTCCGCTTCGGATAATCAGGATGACGAACTGTTTTTTAATATCGGTGGTAAGCAGATCTATGTAGAATCCTTAAAACCTGCCGATGATGGCAATGGCGTTATTGCGCAGATAGTGAGCACCGGCGATAGTGAAGTGAGCATCACTCCGAAAGCAAAAACGACGATAAAGGTCTGGAAAAGCAATCTAACCGAAGAAAAGGTGGCCGCACTTGATAACAATTTTAAGATTTCGGCAAAAGGAATAATCACTGTACGCATCGAAAAATAAAAGCGCCATGAAACAAAAACTATCGCCGGAAACCAAAACCTCCGCCCTGTTTTTAACCGCTGTAACCCTTATAGCTACCTTAGGCGGCCTGCTTTTTGGT
This sequence comes from Mucilaginibacter sp. P25, assembly GCF_050859465.1. Lineage (NCBI taxonomy): Bacteria > Pseudomonadati > Bacteroidota > Sphingobacteriia > Sphingobacteriales > Sphingobacteriaceae > Mucilaginibacter > Mucilaginibacter sp. P25. The sequence goes on from NZ_CP193937.1 coordinate 6,550,905, forward strand.
TTTGATATGGCAGTTATTTCGGGTGTGCTCCCGTTTGTAAAAAGCCAATTCGCGCTATCGGCCGCTACCGAAGGCTGGTTCGTATCGTCGGCACTTATCGGGTGTATTATCGGTGTAGCTTTTTCGGGGGACTTAAGCGACCGGGTAGGCCGTAAAAAAATGCTGATGTTATCGGCGGTGCTTTTCTTACTTTCTGCCCTGGGTTCGGCCTTGTCATCGGGCTTTACCCTGCTTATCTTAGCCCGGATGCTGGGCGGTATGGGTGTTGGCGTAGCATCAATTGTGGCACCGCTGTACATATCAGAAATTGCCCCGGCACGGATACGCGGCCGCCTGGTAACTTTTTATCAACTGGCTATCACCGCTGGCATTCTTGTAGCTTACCTTACCAATGCCGGTTTACTTAATTTTTCATTACACCATAAGAGCAATAGCTTAAGTACAATTATCGATCTGGTGATGGTTAAAGAAGTTTGGCGCAGCATGCTTGGCCTGGGCGCCATCCCTGCCCTGCTGTTTTTTGTTGGCCTGTGCTTTGTACCCGAAAGCCCACGCTGGCTTATTCAAAACGGAAAAACCGACGATGGCATTGCCGTCCTCTCAAAAGTAACCGACTATGCAACGGCTCTAAAAGACGTAACACTGATAAAGAACACCCAAAGCCGTGACATAGGCACCTACCGCGAGATATTTGCACCAGCTATGCGTAAACCATTCCTAATTGGCTTGCTACTGCCGCTGTTCTCTCAGTTCAGTGGTATTAACGCCGTTATTTATTATGGCCCCAGAATATTGAGCGATGCAGGCATCAATATCAGCAATGCCCTGCTTAGCCAAATCATATTTGGCATTGCTAACTTTGCTTTTACGCTAATAGCTATTTGGAAAGTTGATAAGATGGGGCGCAGGCCCTTATATATAGCTGGTGCTTTAGGTGCCACAGTTTGCCTTATTTTTACCGGCGTTTGCTTTTATACAGGTGCTACAACCGGCATTGCATTAGTTGTTAGCATCATCCTATTTTTAGCTTGTTTCGCATTCTCGATAGGACCGTTAAAATTCGTTATCGCATCCGAAATTTATCCAACAAGGATCCGAGGTCGGGCTTTAGGCTTAAGCATCATGACCATGTGGGTGGCAGATACAATCGTAGGGCAGCTAACCCCTATGTTTTTAAATTCAATCGGGCCGGCGGTCACCTTCTGGTTCTTTGCGGCGTGTTGCTTTTTTCTTTACTGATTGTGTATAAAATGGTTCCCGAAACCAAAGGAAAATCGTTGGAGGAGGTTCAGGAAATCTGGGCTGGGCACTAATCTGAATTTGCATTCAGAAAGGTCACTTCAGAGTGCTGCTTAACCTTCCGCCTGAGGTTCACTCCCGGCAACAGGTTGGCAATTTTCTGAGTATCGCAGGTCGCCCCCAATCGTATTATTCAGGGCATTAACGTTCTTTATAACGTAAAAGGTATATTTTTAATCACTTCTTTTTTGCTGAAACAAATGCACCGCCTGTATGCCCACCGCAGGACTTCCGGTCGGATAAATCGAGCTTTGTGAGGCCCCGGTAATAGCAGTACTTATCACCCAAAGCCTGATGGCATTAGCAGCGGTATTTACCGAATAACTTTGTGTAATAGTATGTCCTCCATCGATCTTCCAAGACGGGATACGATGCCGTCTTCCACTGGCAACGCTTCCATTGTACCCTTTGGCGCGATCTTCCGCCCGTCCGCATAGTTGATGCTGACCTGGCTTTAGCTTTATATGTACTGGCTATTTTCAGCTTGGCGCCACCAATCAAAGCCTTTAATCCCTGGTACAGTGTAACTCAACGCGATCATTGCTACAGGAAGTACAGTTCATTTAACTGCTGGCCTTACATTGCCCAGTTGCCAGGTATGCAAACTGAATGGCGAAACCGGTGGCAATTGAAGACTATAAGGGCTACAAAACGCTTTCTCATTAGATGATTGCCTCCCTCGAGCAATATGCTGTGATTTATCCACTAAGTGCTTTTTCAACTAAAAACTCCCCTTTTGTCCCCTCTTTTTTGCTGGTTAGCCCCTTTTGTTTTCTGTGTTTTTCAAAGACTTTGCATCTCCCGAATGGTCATTCAGAGATGACTATTCGTGCAACCAATTATACTGTTAATTAAAACCCATGATGAAAAAAACCGAACGCAGCGCATGCTCCCTGGAAAGAGAAGCCGCATGCATCTTAACTGAAAACGATCTCGAGAAATGTCGGGATAAATACTGCCCGGGCAATTGTCCTTTATTGTTAACCCTGAAAGCTTCATTTAAATTATGCCTTTCGGTTGTTGGTGTCTGACATGCCAACAGCGTTTACATAACTGTCTTTTGTCAATACCCAAAAATCTAAATTATTAATAACCCAATTATGAAACGAAAATTACTTATTTCAAATTATTTGTATTCCCAGGGTTTTCGCACCACATTTAAAGCTTTGGCATTGCTGATATTGCCAATTGGTGCTAACGCGTCGACCCCCAATTTAGTAATGCACAACAGCAGGCAGGTAATAGCCAATGTAACTTCTGATAAAGCGGCTATCACGGTAAAAGGATCTGTTGTCGATGCCGGCGATGGTCAACCGCTGGTCGGTGTATCTATCAGTATTAAAGGTACTGTTAAAGGTGCACTAACTGATGTAAAAGGCAACTTTCAACTAAGCAATGTGCCCGAAAATGCGGTGTTGGTTGTAACTTATATTTCTTATGAGAAAGTTGAAATTGCAGTTAACGGTAAAACTGATATTGCGATAAAGCTTAAACCATCGATGAAAACCCTAAATGATGTGGTGGTAGTAGGTTACGGAACGCAGAAGAAAGAAAACCTAACAGGATCTGTAGGTATTGTAAATACGCAGGACCTGGAAAGCAGACCCTTAACAAATACCAGCCAGGCATTGCAAGGTACAGTTTCCGGTGTTTTTGCACTGCAAAGTTCGGGTAAACCGGGAGATGATAATACAGTCATAGATATCCGCGGCGTTGGAACTTTTGGAGATAATTCCCCATTAGTATTAGTTGACGGTTTCCCCGGGGCAATCGGCGATGTAAACCCTAATGATGTTCAATCAATTTCGGTGCTTAAAGACGCGGCATCATCGGCTATTTACGGTAACCGTGCTGCAAACGGCGTTATTTTAATTACTACTAAACGAGGATCTGCAGGCAAAGTCCGTGTTAATTACAGCGGATATGCAGGTATTCAGAGCCCGACAAGGCTACCTAAAGTACTAAACTCGGTTCAATATACTACACTGCATAACGAGGCTGATATAAATAGTGGCGCGCCTCCTACATATCCCGACTCGATAATACAAAAATATGCGGCGCATAACAACCCATTATACCCCGATATCAATTATTTCGACGTATACTACGGTAACGCTTACATGCAAAATCACCGGGTAAGCGCAACGGGGGGAGTGATAATGTTAACTACTCCTTTATGCTGGGACATTTGGATCAGGACGGTATATTGGTTGCAACCAATTATAAAAAAACCGACTTCCGCCTTAATCTTGACAGTTATCATCTAAAAGATAAAAAACTCCGTGTTTCGGGCAATATATCTGGAAACGTGGGGATAAAAAATGAACCGACAGACCTATGGAACGCCGAATGGTATGCAACTTTAGCGCCAATACATCCACTTAAGGATGCCAACGGCAACTGGGTTTCTGTTAACGGCGAACGCAACTATTACGGTGAAATTAAAGAAGGGAGTACAAACCTTACAAAACGCTATAATTTTAGCGGACAGGCCGAAGCTGAATATAAAATTCTGCCAGGTTTAAGCGCGCAGCTTACCTACGGTTATAACGTTATCTCCACTAATGGCAATGCCTTTCATGCCAATGTAACCTTACAAAATCAAAACGGAACGGTTACGCAATTACCTTCCGATCTGACTACGTCGAGCGAGATTGACGGTCACTCGTTACTCACAGGTTTACTAAAGTATAACAAAACCATCAACCATCATTCATTCAATTTATTAGGCGGTTACAGTGAAGAGGAGTTTACCTACGATTGGCAAAGCGGCTATCGTGCACATTTTGTAAACAACACACAACGTGTATTAAACCTGGGCGATGCAGCTACACAGACCAATAATGCCGGCAGCTATGCTCTTGGCCTTCGCTCATACTTTGGCCGTTTCAGTTATGCTTTCGATGAAAAATATTTATTTGAAGCCAATATCAGGAGGGACGGATCTTCCAGGTTTGCACAAGGCAAACAGTGGGGTACATTTCCTTCATTCTCAGCTGGGTGGGTAATATCGAAGGAAAGCTTTATGAAAAACCTGAGCTGGCTTGATTTTGCGAAAGTTCGTGCTTCCTGGGGGCGTTTAGGTAATCAAAATATCAGCAATTACTATAATGGCAGCGATATCCTGAGCTCTGGTCAGAATTACTCGTTTGGCGGAACACTTTATTCTGGCGTTGCTATTACAGCGATGACCAACAAGGACCTAACCTGGGAAACAGCTCAGCAATTGGATTTGGGCCTTGATATATCTCTTCATAATAACATTGAGATTACGGCAGATTATTTTGATAAAAGAACTAAGAACCTGCTGTTGACCCAGCCAATTCCACTAACAATCGCACAGTCGGCACCAATGGCTAATGCAGGCGAAGTACAAAACAAAGGCTTTGAGCTCGGTATCTCCTATAAAAAGGCATTTGATAATGGTATTAAATTAAGAACAGCTTTGAACGTTTCGCACATTGTAAACAATATCCTGTCCATGAACGTGCCACAGCAGTTTACATCTCCAAAGGCGATTGTTGTTGGTTCCGCTATTAATTCGTTCTACGGATACCAGATGACTGGTATCTACCAAATTTCCGACTTTACATGGCAAAACAATAGCGATGCGTCCATCCCTTACGCAAATCGTACTTACACACTTAAACCAGGTGTTGTTAAAGTAAGCGATTACAACGCACAACCGGGGGATATTAAATATGCCGACCTTAATGGCGATGGTATAGTTGACCAAAATCATGACCGTAAAGTTATCGGGAAGCAGTTTCCAAGTGTAACGTATGCTTTCAACTTCAATGTAGCCTGGAAAGGTTTTGACCTTGGGGCGTTTTTACAAGGCGTACAAGGCATGCAGGGTTATACCTATTATGAAATTGCTTCACCTTTCAGCGGCTTTGCCAACCTTGGTACCTGGTGGTTAAACAGGTGGACGCCTCAAAATCCGTCCAATACTTACCCGCGCCTTACATTGGATGGGGTTAGAAACAATATTCACTCTTCCTTTTATGTAGAGAATGCATCCTATCTGAGGATAAAAAATATTGAATTAGGATACACCTTAAGTCCGGCTGCTATTAAAAAGATCGGGTTAAGCTCTTTGAGAATCTATGCCAATGTGCAAAACGCGTTTACGTTTACCAAATTCAAAGGCTTTGACCCGGAACAAACTACAGACCAAACAAGGGCCGAAGCGTATCCTCAGGTCCGTGTGATGACTGCAGGTGTAAATGTTAATTTCTAAATGATAAAATCATGAAAAGTATATATAAAGTCTTAACCGTATTAGCTGTTATTAATCTTGCAAGCTGCAAGAAAGGTCTGTTGGACAAGACCCCAAATGACCGCTTATCACCATCAACATTCTACCAAAATGAAACCCAGGTAAAAATGGCCCTGGTGGGTATTTACAATGCGTTACAGCCCAATGCAACGCCGGCACAATTTTTTCAGTTTGATTTTGAATCGGATAATGCCTATTGCCAGGATGCGTGGCAGGGTTCGAAGGAAGTGGGGGAATGGCAAACAACATCCAACAGTTGGGCCCCATACGCTAAGTGGACGCAGGATTACGCCATCATTTCAAGGGCCAACGAGTTCCTTAAGGAGGTTGCTGCTGCAAGCATTGATGCCACTGTAAAAAGCCAGATGGCGGGAGAGGCAAAGTTTTTACGTGGATATGCCTATGCTGATCTGATTGCTTACTTCGGCGATGTACCTTTAGTTACTCAGGTTCAAACACTTTCCGACGCTTATGTTTCCAGGACAGCCAAAGCCACTGTACTTACCCAGGTTGTAACTGACCTTACCGATGCGGCTGCGGCACTGCCAACCTCTTATTCGGGTTCTGACGTGGGCCGTGCAACAAAGGGCGCTGCCCTGGCCTATAAAGCAAAAGTGCTTTTGTACAACGGAAAATGGGCCGATGCTGCACAGGCTGCGCAGGATGTTATCGATCTTAAAGCCTATAGTTTATATCCAAATTACAGCTTGCTTTTTGATGAAACGCATGAGAACAACAGTGAGGTGATTTTTGATATTCAGTATATCCCAACCACCCAGCCACAGCCCTGGCCTTCATCTGCCTTATCTTTAAGTGTTTGGCCAACACCAAATGTTACCGCCGATCTGATCGATTCATATTACATGACCAATGGATTGCCGATAACCAACTCTGCTTCAGGATACAATTCGCAAAACCCTTATGTTAATCGCGACCCAAGACTGGCTTCTTCAGTGGTGTTGCCCGGCTCTCAGTGGGGTTCAACTACTTACATCCCCGCCACTGATGTAGTTCCGTCAGGGGCCCGTCCGCGTAAATACGCAGCAATTGGTATTGCCGACCCGAATAATTGCTCTTTAAATACAATCCTGATGCGTTATGCAGATGTATTACTGATCCGTGCAGAAGCCTTGATTGAATCCGGAAGTACAGCACCCGAAATCTATAGACTCATTGACCAGGTTCGGGCAAGGGTAAATATGCCAACGGTAGAAAGTGTGGAAGGAGCCGGTTTAAGCCAGGCACAATTACGTGCCGTTTTGCGCCATGAACGCAGGGTAGAGTTTTTTATGGAAGGCACCCGATATGCAGATATGTTACGATGGAAAGATCAATCCCTTGTTCATGACGTATATGGTTACGACAAATCGTTGCTAAAGAACCCGGCAAGCCCATCTACCTGGAAATTTAGCCAGGTTAAGTTAGAGACCAGGACATTTGACGCTGGCAAGGGGTGGCTTTGGCCGATTCCTCAAGCTGATATTGATATTAATAAAAAATTGTTGCCTAACAATCCGGGCTATTAGGGCTTCCGGACATTACGTCATTAAATGATGTGATTGTCCCCCTTCTTTAACTACAACCCTCGATAGGACTGCCGGTTACGGCGACCTATCGAGGGTTTTCGCATTATAAATGCATTTATAATGCATCTATCTTGTATCTTATTGAATATTCTACGCCCTATTAGTAAAAGATCGGAGAGTGTATGGCTGGTTAAAAGGGAATGACTTTCGAATGTGATCCCGCTCTATGTAAAACCTTCTCAAACAAAATTTAAACAGTCTCATTAAGATATGATGGATGTGCTTTTAAATTATTTTAAGAAACGGCTTTTAAAGCCTAACGAATTTAGAATCTCTATAATTATGAATTGATTGAAAAGTAAAAAGGCCGTCCTTGAGACGGCCTTCAACAATGTGTTTCTAAACTAAAGCGGAATGCTTACCCTGGCAATTAAATATGTTCTATTGAGCAATAAGTTTCCATTGCTGGTTATAACTTGAACCCTGTGGCCACTGCTGTACAGCTGATCCATTGGCAGTTAAACCTCCGGTATCAAGGCATTTGCCTGTGGTAAGATTAATTACCCTATAATAGCCATCTCCGGTTGAAACAAGCGACCAACGTTGGTTTGTACTCGTGCCTACTACATATTGTAAAACATTTGATCCATCTGCGGTATTAGTACCCACATCAAGACATTCTTTTCCGGTAACACAACTTAAAGTATAATAACCGGCAGTGTAGCTTATATTCCATTTTTGGTTATTACTTGTTCCTGATGCCCATTGAGCTACAGCTGCACCATCGGTTGTACTGCCCAGGTTATCGAGCATAAGGCCCGATGCACGGTTTTGAAGTTGATATCGCCCGTCGGCTACCGGCCCTATCCATACAGGTGAGGCAGTAAGTTTCCATGACCACCTGAACATATTGGCAGTACCCGGGCTAACCTCGGTAAGGTTATTATTTGCTGTATACCAGCGATAGGTATCAATGTCATTAACTCCGGACCATGCTATTGTTCCCATTGAATTATCCTTGGCATAGGCAAGCGATCCGGTCAGGAATGCCTGGTCAACATATACGCCGGTATCCCATTGCCACCAGAAGCTCATGTTCCTGAATGTTTCAATACCAACCTCGGTAACTATAGTACGAGATGCGTATGAACCTGTACGGGCCGACATGATATTATAGTAGCTTGACCAAACATTGTATGAGCCCCAGAACCACCAGTAGCAATGCAGTCCAAGATACTGGTTTGCTAACCTTGAATCGGCACCAACTGCAGTTACGTCGGCGGCATACCCGGTACCATCAAGGATACATTTTCCATCGGCCGGGCTGTAAGTGGTTAAGAAACCAGCATATAAGTTGTTCAGGTCGGTACTTGAATAATCAACCGGCTCGTTGATAGGTTCATATAATACCGATGTATTGTTTTTATATACATTATTTACTGTTGCCCACATGGTATGCCATTGTGCAGTATCAGGTACATGGTGTACCCCAACCGGCCAATAACAAAGTATTACTTTACAGCCGTTTGCCACAACCGCGTTAATTGCAGCCTGGTAAACCGGCCAATAAGTTGAGCTTGAGGCAGTCCAGGGGTTTATCGGCATCCTGATGGTGGTGCCGCCGCTTGTTTTAACGGCACTGGATATATTAGTGGCCAACGTAGCAGCCTGTGTAGCGGTAAGCGATGTTGTCATACCACTGGGCAATACAACCCTCCCATCTCCCTCGTTTCCGTTAGGGTCGGCCCAGTTTATACCCCTGAAACCGTTTGTATTGGTAGTTGAAAGGGCAAATGATTGTTTTCCAAATTTCTGGCCTGATAGGTCAGCGCCTTTTTGAATAGGGTTTTTAGAACAGCCCATGGCCAGGGCTAACAGGCAGCATAATGCCCCGGTAGTTAAATTTTTTCTCATAATTTTATATCAGGTGTTAAATAAGTAGCTCTTTTGATCAATCGGTTTTAATTTTTAATTACGGCGGGGCCCTTCCCAGCGTTAATATGAAGGGAATTATATCGGTCGGCAGTGAACTGACCGAATGCATATTCGGGCTCAAATCAAATATTATCATGGCAGATGTTTTGAACAATAGATTTTCTGCCGATAATTAACTGTCAATCACTGCGGCATGTAACCGTCAGTAATTAATTAGCCATTAAAAATGGCTATACGTAATGTCGGAGGATGAAAATCCGTGTTTATATGGTTGTCCTAAATTTCTTTTAAAAAGTAGGAATTGAAAAGGGGTAAAGCCTCAATATTCAGGGGATAAAGTGGCATTTTATCAGGGTTTATTACAATAGCACAGCTTTTAATTTGCCTTTCCGCCGATTCAACGAATGCCTTTTGTTCGTAATTATTGTTATAAATACAATTAATAATTATTTACATTTGGATGCCTTATAAACTTAGTATTCCAGCATTATATGACAGGCTCTGCCAAAAGTTAAGCGAATTGATGAATCATTTTAATGAGCATTAAATGAGTTTTTGATGCCTATTGGTCCTTACAGGAAAATTCATCAAATGAACATCTAATACCTGGATATTAGAAAATTATTTGCAGGCACTTGTGGCACAGCCAACAAACTCTGTTTTTACATTGCCGAATTGTTGAAGGTTACAAGTGTATTAAGTACAATATTAAATGCATGGCCTGCCTAAGCCAAGCGGCGATAACTGGTTTATAGTGTAAAAAATGTTAGTGATGATACGGAGTGTTGTATTTGCCTAATTAAAAGTGATAACGGATTTATGCGTAAAGTTGTCTTGTTTTTTCTGATTAATCTTCTGTATGTCAGTGTTGTGAACGCGCAGGCTCCGGTAACTTTTCCAGCTAACGATGCAAGGAATTTTGCATTAAAATCATATACCACTCATGATGGCCTGCCATCTGAAAATGTAACAGTGGCACTTAAAGACAGCCGGGGGTATATGTGGATAGGGACGGATAACGGGCTTTGTAAGTTTGACGGCTACACTTTTGAAAGTTTAGTGAATATTCCCGGAAACACTGCGAGTATAAGTTCAAATTTTATCAGTGCGCTGGCCGAAGACAAGAACGGAAAGATATGGGTTGGCACCATGGACGGCTTAAACATTTTAGATCCCAATACTGAGAAGTTTGAACGATTTTATCATAGCGATAAGATCAAAGAGTCGGTAAGTAATAATAAGATTTTTTCGATCTTCTGCGACAGAGAAGGAACAATATGGATAGGTACGGATGATGGTTTTAATCAATATGTGTCAAATAAGCGATCTTTTGTTAGTTATAAACCCAATCAGAATGATCGATTTTCAATAAAAGGCAAGTCGGTAAATGCAATTGTTGAGGATGATAAAAAAACCTGTGGCTGGGAAACTGGAATGGTGGATTAAATAAATTCGATAAGGTAAGTAAACATTTCAGCAATTATCCGCAGACTGAATCTCAGCTTAAAAAAAGCCCCAATGATATTTGGAGCCTTTTTTACGATCAAAAAAAGGTTGCATTTGGGTGGGTACCTATTGGAGCGGCCTTTTTTGTTTTAATCCTAAAAACCAGCAATATACCCGGTTTTCAAGTCACGATAATATCAACGTAGGAGCTTTTAGCATTGATAAGGCTAATGACTCCACCTTAGTTGTTGGAAGTAACGGCGGGTTCTATTTTATAAATAAGGGTAATGGCCAATGGCGAAAGATTGGCGATATTAATAGTACTGCGGATGGATATGTTTATAATGATGGGGCCGGTATTATGTGGCTTTGTGGCAAAGACGCCTTAACAAAAGTTGATTTTACACAATATAAATTCCGTTTCATCCCCTTATCAATCGCGCCCCGCGAAGCAAAAGTATGTTATTGCAAGGCAATATGTTGTGGCTGGCTACCAACGAAGGGCTTTATAAGTTTGATTTACTGAAGAAGACGACAAAGTTATATCAACATACCAATAATCCCTCAAGTATCAGCAGTAACCAGGTTGGTAAAATATATTTGGACAATGAGGGGGCGCTATGGGCAGCAACCGAAAATGGGTTCGATAAATTTGACAGCAGCAATAATAGGTTTATCCATCATTTTCACCATTCGGCCCTGAGTAATTTTTTTAACGAAGATGTTTTCAGGGATATTCTTGAAGTAAGGCCTCATGAATATTGGCTCGCCACAGATGCCGGTTTAAAGATTTACTATGAAGAAACACGGCAATTTAAACATTATTATAATGACGACAGAAACCTCAATTCAATTGCCAGTAACCATATTTATAATCTTTTAAAAGATAGCAAAGGCAATGTATGGATCGGAACAAGTGGAAACGGTGTTGATCGTTTTGATCCTAAAACCGGGATTTTTCACCACTATACGTATAATGATAAAATTGCAAGCAGCCTCAGTAATAATATTGTGCATTGCATATTTGAGGATAGCAAAAAGAATATCTGGATCTGCACAGCCGACGGGTTGAACAAATATGCTCCGGAAACCGATTCTTTTATTATTTATTCACGTAAAAGCGGATTTGTAAGCAACGTTTTCAACAGTGTGGTTGAAGATGAGGTGGGAAATCTTTGGATCAATTCTGCCACGGGGGTATCAAAGTTTACGCCCCAACCATTATCCATAATTAATTTTGATGAGGGCGACGGCGTATTTTCGCATTCGCTTATTTACAAAGCGGCAGATGGGCAAATTTATTTAGGGGGAAATTCAGGTGTAGTGGTATTCGATCCTTCAAAAATCAAGTTGAACGATAAAATCCCAGAGGTTTACTTTACCGATTTTCAGGTGTTTAATAAATCTGTAAAACCCGGTGCTGATTCACCATTGAAAAGACCTGTTGGTACAGCAGATACTGCCTTTCTTAACTATGATCAAAATGTATTTTCAATTGAATTTGTTTCGCTTAATTATACTCATCCGGAAAAAAATAGTTATAGGTATAAACTGGAAGGCTTTGACGAAAAATGGAATTTTAACGGTAACCAACGAAGGGTTACTTACACCAACCTTAATCCCGGAACTTATAGATTCAAAGTTATAGCAAGTAATAATGATGGTATCTGGAACAAGACGCCCAAATCCCTGATCATCATTATTTCGCCGCCATGGTACCGTACCTGGTGGGCATATACAATTTATACCATAATCATTGGCGGGGTAATTTACCTGTATCTTTTATACCGGGACCGTCAGGCTAAATTAAAATATGAAATCCAGATAGCTCACTATGAAAGCGAAAAGGAAAAGGAGCTCAGCGAACGAAAGCTCGCCTTCTTTACCAATATTTCGCATGAGTTCAGAACACCATTAACGTTGATCATTAATCCTATTAAGGAACTTTTATATAATGAAAAGAAGGCGGTAGATACCTCCAATTTAACCATTGTTTACAGGAACGCACGCCGGTTATTAGGTTTAGTAGATCAGTTGCTGCTTTTCAAAAAGGCCGAATCGGAATCTGATCAATTGAGGATAAGTAATGTTAATATAATCGATTTATGCAGGGAGGTTTATTTATGCTTTGTACATGAAGCAAAAAGAAAACACATTCAACTTGAATTCATATCACCAACCGATTGTTTGAATGTTTATATCGACCGGGAAAAAACAGAGATCGTGCTGTTTAACTTGCTCTCAAACGCGATGAAGTTCACTCCAAAACTCGGTAGAATTCGTGTTTGTGCAGGGGAATTTGAACAGACAGTTTCAATAATCGTTGAGGATACCGGCTGTGGAATCCCACCTGAAGTTGGCGAAAGACTTTTTAGCCGGTTTTACCAGGTGTCTGATTTGGCCAGTACGTCAAACGGAGGGTTTGGCCTTGGACTTTATCTTGTTAAAAATTTTGTAGAGCGTCAGGCCGGAACTGTTGAATATCACAGCGAAGCGGGAAAAGGGACAGCTTTTACAATCACTTTAAAAAAGGGAAATCGCATTTAAAAGATCAGATCATCTCAGAACATCCAACAGCTACTTCTGAGTTTTTAAAAGAGTTGATCGATTCTGAAACTACAGCCAATGATATAGTACCCGCAGCAGATCAGGGTGAGGAAGTAATAGTGTCTGACCTCAAAACACTGTTAATCATCGATGACCATGAGGATATGAGAGAGTATCTCCGCCAGATATTTAAACTTGAATATAATGTTCTTGTAGCGCCAAATGGTGAGGATGGAATCAAAATTATTAATGAGCAGTGGCCGGATATAGTCATATGCGATGTGATGATGCAGGGCATGACCGGGATAGAAGTTTGCGCCGCTATTAAAGAGAATATGACAACATCTCATGTTCCCGTTATCTTATTAACCGCCAGTGCATCAAATGAAATTAAACTAAAAGGTATTGAAGGAGGCGCCGACGATTATATTGGAAAACCTTTTGACAAAGACATCCTGAAAGCACGGGTTAGCGGGTTGCTTAAAAGCCGAAACACACTTCAGCAATACTTTTATAATGAAATTACGCTGAACAACAACCCGCACACTATCTCTATCGAGTACAAAAGATTTCTGGATTCCTGTATCCGCATTGTGGAAGATCATATAACTGATCCTGATTTTAATCTGCAATCCTTAGCCTCCGAATTAAATATGTCTTATTCGGGCATCTACAAAAAAATCAAAATGATTTCAGGGCAGCCAGCCAATAGCTTCATAAGAGCTATCAGATTGCGAAAAGCCGCACAGCTATTTGTTCACAGCGATTTAAATATACTGGAAACCGCTTACGCTGTTGGAATAAAAGATATAAAATATTTTCGTGAGCAGTTTAAGAAAGTGTTTGATTTAAAACCTTCTGAATACATCAAAAAATTCAGGAAGAATTTTAAAAACGCCATGGTTTACCAGGGGAGCGAAAGGAAAATAAACCTGTAATACCTGTCTTGTTTATCCTTTTTTGAAAAGTTAAACTTAATCTTAGCCGGTAAGTTATTGGCTATTTTAAACCTATCCCGGCTCGTATGCATTTGACTATACTTTACTTTTTGATTTTTTGAAGAAGTAATATTATAAAAAGTCGTCCGGTAAACCGTTTCCCAACGGAAAAGCAAAACATTACTGCTTACTTAATCTTATACGCATTATAGGAAACGTGATGAATATTATGTAGTAAGGTTCCGGACAGCCGGGTTCTAAAGGCAAGAATAATTTTAGGTTAAACAGCGGTTTACTTCTGAAAAGCACACAAAAAAGGGCCTTTTTGAGGCCCTGATAGTATTTATATGTATCGAATAAATTTTACCGGACAATAGTGAACCGATCCCGTTATTGCAACACTTTGGAACGGATTTAAGCCCTCAATTATTCAAAAGTCGTATTTCATAAACAGGCCCGGCCATTGCACCCTTATCCGCCTGAAATTTTACCCGAAGACTTTGGTCTGCGTTGTATTTCAAATCTACGGGCAGGTCATATTCAACGGTATAAAAAGCGTCACGTTTACCGTCCTTTAAATCAACTTTCACCAGTTCCTGCTCATTTAGAAAAATGCTGAATTTATGGTTCCTTTCCGTCCCAAAATACGTAACACTAATCTTTTTTGCTGCTTTATCTTTATCAGTCAGCTTATAGCTAAACCAGCCTGTAGCAGCCCTGAAGTGCCTGTTGAAATTAACATCGGCAAAAGAATTTTCCTTTTCCATGAAATGATCTGATTCAGGCTGTTGCTCACCCGGAGTCAGCATATCGATGGTATTAGCAGCCAGTTTTGCTTCCTTCGCATCCTCCTCCGCTAACTTAGCCTGCAATTCGCCGAAGCCTTTGGCTGATTCTTTTCGCCAGTACACAACATAGCGTGCATCCTGGATCTTGTAAAACGGCACCAGCTTCAGGTTTCGGTATTTAGCCGGGTAAATTAACCGCACGGCAGTGAAGGACATTGGTTTATTTTTATCAGCAACTATCATCGGGGCATCATCAGCAGAATCGCTTACAAAAACCGGCATATCAGTAAGCTTATAAAGGTTACCCGCAGCAACATGCCCCATCCTGCCATCATCAGCCTCACGGCCTTTTTGGGCAATTGTATCAATCACTGAAGCAAGTACGATGGGCCCGTGCAGCACGGCTTCATAATTAGAGCCGTCAGGAAGTTTCTCCGTCGTTGTCTGCATCGGTAATTGGACGGTGATGACATCTCCTTTCCTCCATTTTCTTTTTAGCTGCACATATGATAACGGCTGAGCTGTAACTTGAACAGGCCGGCCATTGATGTTAATTGAAAGCGCGCTGGCCTTTACCCATGATGGGTACCTGATGTTTATCCCGAATGCGCTATTGCCAGTCTTCAAAATCTTCAGCCTTGTTGTTTCCTTGTCAGGGAACCCTGTTTCCTGCCTCATTTGCAAGCCTTTTTGCTTCCATATAAGTTGTGATGGAATAAACAGATTAACATATAGCTCATTATCTGAATGGCTGTAGATCATTTCACCATACTTTGAATGATTTTCCATCCCGGAGCCAACGCAGCACCACATGCTTGTTTGTGGCTGGGAGTAAACCCTGTAATGCCCGGGGCGCATTGGAGTAAAGTAAACAAAACCACCCTTCCCCGGCCGTTGGGTTGTAAGGATATGATTATACAACGCCCGTTCGTAATAATCGATATACGCAATATCCGGATTTGACATGTACAGATCTTCGGTAAGCTTAAGCATGTTATAGGTATTGCATGTTTCGGGTCCTTCAACACTGGAAATCATGGTTGAGAAATCTGTAGCAGGGTTAAAATGTTCCCTTACGCTGTTACCACCTGTTGCTACCGACCGATGATGTACCACGGTTTGCCAAAAGAACGTCGCAGCATGATTGTAAGCGGTATCACCGCTGTAATCAGCAATCCGCTTAAAACCTATCACTTTGGGGATCTGCGTATTTGCATGTAAATTATCCAGTTTATCCTGACCTTTTTCAAGCGGTTGAAGGAGAGCCTGGTGAGAGAAACTGTAGGCCGCGTCAAGGTATTTCTTTTCCCCGGTGATGCCGTATACATCTGCCAGTACCTCATTGACGCCTCCATGCTCATTCCCAAGCAGTTGCTGCATTTGTGACTGGCTAAGTGCAGTACTGATGTTGTAAAACCAGTCTGCCAGTTTAATCAGCATGACTTTTGCTGTTTGGTTATTTTCATACAGCCAGGCATCGCGCAGGCCGGCAAATACTTTATGAATATTATAAAAAGGCACCCATTTCTTATTGAAATCTGTAAAATCACCCTTCATCACCTGGGGCCAAAGTTCGCGGCTTCCAGGCACGCCACCCAAATATCCGTCACCGTTTTTGTCCTGGCACAATTTAAGCTCATTGATCATGTAATCAAGGCGCTGGCGTATACGGTTATCACCTGTAGAAGCATACATCATAGCCAGGGCAGAAAGATAGTGCCCGCCGATATGCCCATCCAGGCCTGAGTTTTCCCAGTTTGTATAGCTTTTAGCTTTTTGTGGCAGCCCCGCCTCCCTTCTAAAAGGCGCAAGCAGGCGGTCGGGCTGCAGGGCAAGCATATAATTGAGGTCTGTCTGCTCCTGTTCTTTAAAAATCCCCGGTAATAGCTTGACATCCCCTAGAGGGAAGCTTTTGACAACTTGCTTTTGTTGCGCCCACAGCAAAAATGGGCTAAGAATTGATAAAAAAGCGATGCGTTTCATAATTGGGTTTTCGTCGGCAAGATACACCATTAAGTGTTAAAACAACAATAAAAAACTACATCATGGAAAAAGTCCGCTATTCTAAGGGGCTGTTTGATAAAGAATGGAAAGTTTTTGTAGGATGCATCGCATACGTTTCCGGGCGGCCTGGCCGATTTAAAGACTAAAAAAGCAATCGATGAAAAACAAAAGCCTTTAAATCGCTAAATCTGAAGGCTTTTTGTTTTTGCCTTTTTACCTATCAATAGCCTAAAAAGGCCATAATTCTTTCCAATAGTTACATTATATTTTCACAAAACCCCATTGCTGATTACGGTTTCCGGAATAAGTCCATTGCTCAACTGCAATGCCGTTATTAAGTGAAGCTCCGGTAATGTCCAAAGCCTTCCCACTGTTGGCATTGATAATTTTATAATATCCGTTGTCGGTTAGCTGAATTGACCATTTCTGATTTGCGCCGCCACTGTAGTCCCATAAATCTATCTGCCCGCCGTCAGCCCCGCTCCAGCCATAAACTTCAAGGCACTTTCCTGTGGCGTGCATAGGCGTTAACCTGTAATAACCACCTCCCGCATCTTCCACTTTAAATTGCTGGTTTGCCCCTGCTAAATAGTCCCACTGATCGGCCTGTGTTTGATTAGCAGTGCCCCAGCCGGCAAATTCCAGGGCTTTAAAACTGTTTCTGCTGTAAATCTGATAAACCTGCCCAACCTGAATCGATGAAGACGTATTGTTTTGCCCGCCCTGTATTACTGCGGCTAAACCTTGTTGATCGGCCGCTCCGTTAGTTTGCCTGCTCATAAGCCTGAATGCATTATTACCCGTCGCGCCGTCATCAAAATAAAACGGACGCAAGCCATATTGTAATGCTTTATGGGTAACATAATTAAGATAATACGCCCTGCCTGCAAGATGCAATGTTAACGCATCTCCCGTCAGTGTTGTGGACCGCCGGATAGCTCCATATTCGCCCAATATCACCGGAATGCCCTTGTCAATGAACTTAGACTTCATCAAAGGAAACTCTGCAACTGCATCCGACTCCTCACCATAGGTGGGATTCCTTGAAGCATCCGTTGTAGAATGGTAGCCATTGCCCCAATAATAGAACATACTGCCCCAGCTTGCATCTGATGACAAACCGGCAAAATTAAAGGGAGTATAATAATGCACTTCAACCATCAGTCGATTGGATGCTGGATCTGTAGGCAAGGTATTCATTAAACTGTTGGTATTATCAATGTTAGTACCCGGCCCCTGGATAAGGAGTACCCTGTAACTGTTATGCCCACCAGTTGACCGCACCGCATTGACAAACGTTTGGTGATAAGAAAGCAGTACCCCCATTCCCGTAGCATCAGATACTGCAGGTTCATTTGCGCTGGCAAATATCACATGCTCGTCAAAGCCTCGCATTTGAGTAGCTATTTGTTCCCAAAAGGCTTTTTGTTTGGCACTAACTGCGGCCTGTGCGGCGGTGGTACAATTGTTCTCCAGCCACCCCCGTCCCAATGTATGTTCAATATCACATATAAGCCGTCATTAACGCAATATTGAACAACCTGCTGCACCCGGTTAAGCCACGATTGCTGTATTTGCCCGGTGTTTTGGTCAGAGTACTGGTCCCAATCACAGGGAATACGAATTGCCGTAAAACCGGCTTTCTTTACTCCGTCGATAAGTGCCTGTGTAACTAATGGATTGCCCCAGGCAGTTTCTGATCCACTTGCTTCCAGCGTATTACCTATATTCCACCCCAATTGAAACCTTGCTGCAAGCTGTGCGGCTGTACTGGTTACCCCTGTTTGATCAGGCGCAAGAGGCGACGTATTGTAATTTGGATAACTGGTTATAGCCAATGTTTTAACTGCTTTGGAAACAGGCAGCTTAACAACCGGACTGGCAATTTGTTGCTTTTGGCACCGGGTAAACAATAAAATCGCGGCTACGCTGAAAAAACAGTTAAGTGTTCTCATATTTAAATATTAATTGGTTTATAGCAAAAAAAGAACAATTAAACAGAGCGCATAAACAAACGTCATTTTAGCGATTGCGCTTCTGTTTTAAATCAGTGCAGGTTGTTTTTTGGTTAAAGCCTCTCTTAGGCTATTGGTTTGGGAGCCAAATACATAGGCCGAAAAGGCCACAAAAGTGAATAAATAGGGTACTGAATGTTTAATTTAAAAGAAAATATGATACCGGTGACTATAATCTTGAATACTATAGATATAATTCAAGATAAAATATAACGAAAATTATTATCAACTGAGATTAAGACCCTACTAAAGTAATTTAAATAAAACTAATTCATTTCACTCCTTTAAGTTGTAAATAATAGTAATTTAGTAATATTATTAATACCTCAACCTACTTTAAATGATTAGCAAAATAGAAGAAACAGCCGTGACCATGTCCGTGGGTTCGCCGCTACAAAATTTGGGGTTTTATACCTCCCTTACTTTCTTAATGGCTATGGTGATTTTTCAAATCAGGTATACAACAAAAAAAGAAACCCTGAATATTATTTAAAGAAGTTATAAGGATATTTATAAAATATCCGATCAATAATAAATGTTGCTCACCAATTAGCCAAACCAATTGCCAAATTCGATGCGGACAGGCTATATTGTGAATTTTAACCGGTATATAAAACGAATAAATATGCGTGCCAGCTTAATTGAGCTGCCGAAGATGAAAATAACTGTGTAAGAGGTTTAGCTTTGCAGATTAACTAACAAACTACCCGGGCATACGCCAGTAGGTGATACTTTTAAATGAGTATCATCCATCTGCTGACGTATTAAAATGAGATAACTGAAGGCTGCTAAAGTTTAACGATATTAATGAAAGCAACATCGTTTTCCCTGACAGGAAGTTTCTTAAACGCCTTACCTGATGCATTTACTGTAATATCCTCATGCCAGACGGCTGCACCACTATTTTCCTTTTTTAGTTTATCAACCTGTGCTTTTGTCAATTGATCAGGTTTATCGAAAGACAGGTACGTTGTGTACGGATCATTTACCTTATATCCCGTTTTATAGATTTCCATCCGATATTTGCCGCTGGGCATACCGGATATTACCAATTCAACCTCTCCTTTTGATTTAGCAGGCAGGTCGCGGACATAGTAAGCCTGGTTATTGACAGAATCAGGCAAAGTATAAGTGTAGTCCCAAAGCAACACCTGAACATCCCCTTTTTTATTTTTACAGGCCCAGGAGGAGCTATCCTGATCTGTTATTTCCGTTTCACCTAATTTGTTTAAAAAAGAATAGGCAAAAAAAGCCGGCTTCTTTATCCCCTGAGTATTGAGTAAACCGAAACCTCCGTGGAATGGCGTAAACCGTGGTCCGGCCTCTTCAAAGATGTCAGTGAACGTCCAGTAAGACATGGAATTGGCTGCAGATCCGGTTTGCTTCAATTTTTCAAGTATATATGCCGCTTCGTGATAACTATCGTGTATGGGATCTGACGGAGTATAAGATGAGCTCCATTCGGTATAATGTAATTCGAGGCCCGGAATTGTGGAGTTTTCTATTTGCTTGCGTGAATTCCGAACATCACCGCTAACGCTTCCTTTGTTTTTGTCAAGTACGGTACCGGTTGAACCGTACTCGTCCAAAAAGCCTTGTTTTACACCATAAGCATGGGTACTTATAAAATCAATAGGAACTGAATTTTTGCTGCAAAAATCTATCATGTCAGGTACCCATGCCGCACCGGCAGTAGCCGGCCCCCTACTTTATAGGCTGGGTTTACGCTTTTTATCGCCTTCGCGCTATATTGATACAATTTAAAATACTCTTCTTGCGAACCTGTCCAAAAACCATCTTTGAGGTTCGGCTCATTCCAAACTTCAAAATACCATTTTTTAACTTCGTCAATTCCGTACCGCTCGGTAAAATGCTGAGTAAGGTTACGGATTAAACCTTCCCATTTATTATAGTCTTTCGGGGGTGTTACATTTCCCCTCCACCAAAAAATTGTCTTATTACCACTTGCCAACGCTCCCGGCATAAACCCCAGTTCAACAAACGGTTTCATGCCTATACTTAAAATATAATCATATAAAGCGTCAACGTATTGGTAATTATATTCCGGCTTACCATTCCTGTCTTCCCGGTAAACAGCCATATCGTCTGTAAGCAGGCCATGCATCCTGATATATTTAAAACCGCATTCTTTTTGTACAGTGGCCAATTGCTGCTGCCAGTCGGCCCGCAAGCCTTCATTTGCGCGCCCTGCTCCTACACAAAAATTAAATGACCTATTAAAACGTCCTTTTTCTTTTTTAAAATCGATGTTGATAACCCTTTTAGCTTGATTTACTTTTTCCGGGTTGTTACCTTGAGCAAAAACGTTACTAAAAAAAGGCTTCCTAAAATAATGGGTAAGATTTTCATATTGATTTTTATATCTCAGCTTACAATATTGGTACGCAGCAATAAACGAAGCTAAGCAATATCATATCAGAGGCTGCAAATTTATGTTGCACCATGCTCCTTATTGTTGGTAAATAGGGATACAAATGTTAATTTTTGATGATCGTATCTGCAATGACCTTCGCCGGTCTCTTCAACAGTTTTTAAAATTGGTATTATTTTCGCATTTGTTAGTACTTTTCGGCGATTTTACCTTCAAATTTAAATGTCAATAGCTGTTCTTAAAGCTTCACTTTTAGCTTTTTTGGGAATATTGCTGGCTCTGCATTGGCGTTTTGACGCCTATTATTGATAAAAACAACTTTAATTGACTTATAATCAATTAGTTAATTTTAATTAACATTTGTACCCCCATTTGTAAACAATCGATTGCGATTGGTCATCTAATTTCATCCTCCATAAAGCGGCATATCTTCTATACCGATGCCGTAGTCTGATGCCTGAACAACGGGACAGATGATAACCAATTTTATGAATAACCTAATTTAAACTAAGCATTATGCCAAAACGCGTACTTATTAATACTTGTGCCATTCACGAGGCAAACCATTAAAAAAATCAATTCAGGATTTGTTGTAAATATCCCGTCCGCATTACGCAGGTATGCTTCCGTGTAAATATCCCGATGCTCTCGCCAACTTCAGTTCCACTGTAATAAAATATGAATATGACAGGATAAATCAAGTCCGAAACCAATCAAATAAACAAACCAAATAACCAAACAATTATGAACCCCAATTAACATGGAAAAAGATTTACGAAAAAGATTAAGACATGTAGTACTGCTGTTTACAACTTTGTTGTTGTTAAACCTTACAGGTTACGCGCAAAGTGTTAAAATTACAGGTAAAATTACCAGTACAGACAATAATCAGCCGCTGCCCGGTGTAACCATTAAAGTAAAGGATTCGCCAACGGGCACACTATCTGGTGCAGATGGCAGCTACAGTATCAATGCAAAAAATGGGGATGTGCTGATTTTTAGCTTTATAAGTTACAATTCCCAGCAAATATACGTAAGCTCATCTACCGTTATAAACGTAGCCCTCAAACCCGCAACCAGCGACTTGAACGAAGTTGTTGTAATTGGTTATGGCACCAGGAAAAGACATGACCTTACCGGGGCTATATCGTCAGTAACAGCGGCAGACCTATTAAAAGCGCAACCTACCACATTTGACCAGGCCTTACAAGGAAGAGTAGCGGGTGTGGTTGTACAACAGGTATCAGGCCAGCCCGGTGGTGACGTTAACGTGCAGATCCGCGGTTTGGGCGGTTTTACAGGCGCCCCTCCCCTATATGTAATCGACGGGGTACAGATACCACCGAATGGACAGTCGGCTATTGCGGGCAATGGCACTAACCCCTTATCCAGCATCAACCCCTCAGATATAGCTTCGATAGATGTGTTAAAAGACGCTTCAGCGACCGCTATTTATGGTTCGCAGGCATCTAACGGTGTAATTATTATTACCACTAAAAAAGGCACCACAGGTCCTCCGCTAATTAGTTATGACGGATACCAGGGCTGGCAAAAATTACCCAAGTATTATGATGTGATGGATTTAAGGCAGTACGCCACTTTCATGAATGAAAAATCGGCAATTATCGGTTATGATATGCGGCCGCAATTTGCAAATCCGCAATACCTGGGTGTTGGTACCAACTGGCAAAAAGCGCTGTTCCGTACAGCTCCTATGCAAAACCATAATTTAGCCATCAGCGGTGGTGATAGCAGGACAAAATATTATATATCAGGCACGTATTTTTCACAAACAGGGATAGCGTTAGGCTCAGATTTTAAAAGGACTTCGGTAAAAGCAAATATCGATAATAAAACCACCGATTGGTTAAAGGTTGGCATCAACTTGAATATGGCGCATGTGGCCGAAAATGTTACCACTTCCAATACAGGTGTGATTTTGCAGGCGCTTAATCAAACGCCCGACGTAGCTGTAAAAAATCCTGATGGCACATGGGGGGTAATGATCCCAATATTTATGGTGCGGTGGGCACTAACCCGTTTGCGATAGCAACTATTGTAAAAGATTTTAAAAGCCGCTACCAGTTGTTTAGCAATGCCTATGCAGAAATCCAATTCACCAGGGATTTAACCTTGCGCAATGAGGTTGCCGGAAATTTTGACTTTGCAACTGAAGATTATTTTAACCCAAGCTATGTTATGGGCGCTTACACCAAGAGCAATAACAGTGGTACTGCTTCAAGCGCGCAAAATTTCTATAACTCAATCTCGAATTATTTAACCTACCAGCACACATTTGCAAAAAAATATTGGGTAAACGTAGTGGCTGGCCATGAAGCCCAGTTGCTTAAAAATAGCGGCATATCGGCTACCCGAACCAATTTTGCAAGTAATAACGTACAAACAATCAGCAGCGGCGACGCCACAACTGCAACCAATACCGGTGTTAAAGGACAAGGCGCTTTAGAGGCCTATTTTGGCCGGGCTAACTTTACTTATGACGACCGCTATTTGTTAACCGCAACCGTACGTCATGACGGTTCGTCGAAATTTGCTGAAGCCAACCGGTGGAATACCACATATTCAGGTGCCCTTGCCTGGAAGATTAACCACGAAAGCTTTCTTAAAAGTGTAAAAGCGATTAATGATCTTAAGCTTAGGCTCGGTTACGGATTGGTAAACAATCAAAATATTGCTGAATATGCTTATGGTTCAACTCTAAGTACAATATCCACCGGTTTATCAGGTAATTCGCAAATAACTACTACAACTGGTAATCCGAACATCAAGTGGGAAACGACAAAATCATATAACCTTGGTTTGGATGCAACAGTGTTAAACGGAAGGATCAGTTTAACGGGCGATGTCTATTACCGCAAAACCAACAACCTTTTGCTTAGCCTTACCTTACCGTATTATTCAGGCACATTTGCTGCCGGTGGATATTCACCCGGCGCAGTGCAAGCTCCATATGTAAACGTTGGCGCGGTGAGCAATAAGGGCTTCGAGTTTTCACTTAATACACAAAATATCCGGTCAAAATATTTTAACTGGAGCACCAACATCAACTTTACCCGAAATATCAACAAAGTACTTGCATTGGTTGACGGCACCCCGGCAATTTACGGATCTGTTTCCAAAACTGTTGTTGGCCGTTCAATCGGCGAATTTTACGGATACCAGGTACTGGGTATTTACAAAAACGCCGCCGACTTTGCAAAATACACCGCCTTGCCCCAAAATGGCAGCGGCCCTATACCTATAACGCCAGGCTCAGGTGGTGTTTGGGTAGGCGATGTTATTTTTAAAGACATTAATGGGGATGGTAAAATTGATGCAAACGATCAAACCTTTTTGGGTTCGCCCATGCCTAAATTTCAATTTGGCATCAATAACAGCTTTAGCTATAAAAATTTCGACCTGAATGTTTTTATGGCCGGCAATTATGGCAATAAAGTTTATAACCAGTTAAAGGTTAACGGCGATAACCCTAATCAAAACTTTGGCTATTTCCCGTCTGTTTTCAACTATGCTAAAATCGGTTTGATTAATCCAACCGGTTCCAGTTCGGATATCAACAATGTATTCATTACAAACCCTTCAACCAACATCGTCAGGATCAGCCAAAGCAGTGGTAATGATAACCAGCGCTTTTCCGACAAATATGTCGAAAACGGTTCCTATTTAAAGTGCAAAAGCATCGCTTTAGGATATAGTTTTTCAAATAACCTTTTGAATAAGATCAAATTAAGATCGTTGAGGGTATATGTTAACGTAACCAATGTGTTCACCATTACCAAATACACCGGCTACGATCCTGAGATTGGCTCATGGAACCCATTAGCAGCCGGTATCGATAATGGATATTATGCACAGCCGCGCGTTTACACATTTGGCCTGAATGTATCCCTAAACAATTAAAATCAAGATTTATGAAACGTATCAAAATAAATATAGTCTTGCTGGTTATCGGTATAATTATGATAAGCAGCTGCAAAAAGATTACCTTAACCGCCCCCTTTAACCGGTATTACTACCGATAATTTTTATAAAAGCGGTTCGGATTTAAGATTGGCTACAGCTACACTTTACGCGCAGCCCTGGGCTACCTGGAATAACTTTCCATTGCTTGGGATGGGGGATATCATGAGCGGCAATATGTTACAGCCTTATAATGCCGATCTCGTTCAGCTTACTACCTTTTCCATCACGCCGCAAAACGGAACGCTAACATCGGCATGGCAAAGCTTTTTTAACGTTATAGCGCATTGCAACATCAATATTAAAGCCATTAAGACCAAAATGCCCGATAGCGTAGCCGTAAAAAGTAAAACAAGCGCGCTTGGTGAAATCAGGTTTATTCGTGCTACTTCCTATTTTTATCTTGCCCAGTTATGGGGGCCTGTACCTATTGTAGAAGATAATGACAAGTTGATAGCTAACCCGCTGGTACCTCGCCATAAGCTTGAGGATGTATACAAGTTTATTATCAATGATTTAAGATACGCCGTTGCTAATTTGCCCCGAACTGATCAGCCTGGCCGTGTTACTACATGGTCGGCGCAGGGTATGCTGGCAAAAGTTTATTTAACCCGGGCCGGTTTAAATCAAAAAGGCTCACGCAACCAGTCTGATCTGGATAGCGCCGCGTACTATGCCGGTAATGTTTGCAAAACCAGCGGTTTATCTCTTTTACCAAGCTACTACAATCTTTTCAGGACACAGTATAATGACAATTCTGAATCATTATTTGCCTATCAATGGGCGCCTGGAGTACCTTACGGGCAAGGTAATTCCATACAAGCCCAATTTGCACCAAGCGGCAGCCTTGTTACCGGCGGCGGCGGCTGGGGCGGCGCAATTGGCCCAACGATAGATCTTGCAAACCAGTATACTGCCCAGGACTCGGTACGCCGCAAAGCTACATTTATGCTTACCGGTGATAAATACCCTGAGCTTAACGCGGCAGGTGGAGGTTACACAGCAACTGGTGTAAACGTTAAAAAACACATAGTAGGTACCGCCGCCGATAACAACTCGCCTACTATGGACCTTTGGTCATCTATCGAGCATAATACTGTATTACGCCTTGCCGATGTATATTTAATTTATGCCGAAGCTTTATTAGGCAACAACGCATCAACCACTAACACGGATGCATTGCTGTACTTTAATCAGGTACGCAGCAGGGCGGGTGTTGATGTTGTTACCCAACTTACTCCTGATATCATCATGAAAGAAAGACGGATTGAGCTGGCCTTTGAAGGCCAGTACTGGTTTGACCTTGTGCGCCTTTCTTATTACGACCCTAATAAGGCAATTTCCATAATTAGTAAGCAAATAACCCTTACAAATGACCCTGATCCTAATAACAGGTACGTGCCGCGTTCACAATTTAGCTATGATCCGGCCACTGGAGTAAAAAAAGCATCTAATAATAGCCTGATCATAACGCCGCCGACCGTTAACACATTTACGCTGCCTATACCGGCAAATGAGCAAACGGCAGACCCTAAGTTGTTAGAGGCCCCTGTACCCTATTATTAATTGCATTCAGAATCGTTTAGATAATTCTTAAAATCATGAAAAAATTAAATCATATTAAAAGCTGTTTGCTGCTTGCCTTGCTTGTTGCGGCCGCATTTATGCAATCCGGCTGTAAAAAGGATGCAACATCATCATCAAAAGGGACTCCTGTGATTACCTCTATCCGTAATTATGTGGCCCATCCCGGGGATTCGCTACTGAGCAGTGTGGGTACCGGTCAATGGGTAGTTATTTCGGGTAAAAATTTAAAAGGTGCACTTGCTATCAATTTTGATGGCGTAAAAGGCTCTTTTAATGACGCCTGGTTTTCAGATACCAGCGCTATAGCTCTCATACCGGCTGTTATTGCGTTCCCGACGGTACCTTCGGATAAGCTGAATACCATCCAATACATTACCAATCATGGTCAAACTACGTTTTCGTTCCCTATTGTAGCGCCCGCCCCTACTATTACAGGCGTTTCTAACGAAGACGCTAACCCGGGCGATTCGGTTAAAATAAACGGGCTTAGCTTCTTCTTTGTTAAAAGCGTCATTTACGGCGGAATTAATATCACCAACTTTAAATCGTCAAATGATGGCACAAGCATTAGTCTTGCGGTGCCTGCAGGCATTACGCAAACGGGTGGTATTGTAAGCGTTGAAACAAAATCAGGCAAAGCCGCAACTGTTTATTCGATACACAATTTTGTAAACGGGGTATTGAATAATTACGATAACATTAATAATTTCTCGTGGGGTTCGGGCACTTCCAACAGTTCGGCAAACTACCCTGGCAACACCGGTTATTATGGGATCATGAAAGCATCAAATGTCCCTGCCGGCGATGGATCCTGGTGGAATGACGGTAGGTCAATCAATACAAACTCGGCGCAATGGATACCTCAGGCCAACATGAAAGATACCTTAAGCCATTATGTTTTAAAATTCGAGATATCGGTTACCAAGCCATGGATAAACGGCTCTATCCAAATAGTAAAAGATTACTCATGGAATTATTCAGCCCTTTATCATCCGTGGAAAACCTCCACAGGAGCAACAGTTCCGTTTACTACCAAGGGCTGGCAAACAGTTACTATTCCATTGTCAAATTTTGTTGACAGTAAAGGCTTTCCGGCACCAACGCTTTCAGATCTGCTTGGTTCAGCAGGAGCCGGGGCCATCAACGTTACATTTACTAATGATGGCTCAAGTACTGTTCAAAATTTTGAAGCGGCTATTGATAATATCAGAGTAGTAAGAGTTAAATAAGCGAGAGAGTTAGTTGATTATAAATGAATGCGCGGGGCCTTAACAGGTCCCGGCATTTTTTTAGCTGATGCCTGGATATTAAAACTCTGAAAGCTGAGATACGGAGAAAACTCCGGTAAAGAATTTAATATAACTGTTCATAACCTGACAACAGTTTAAATTAAAAAGTAAAAGTTAGTTGAATAAGTGAATGCCTGGGGTTGTAGCAGGGCCCCGGCATTTTTTAACAACGTAAGCTAACAAGGCTTTGTGCAGCATGAATTTTAAAAAAACGGTTCTGCGTACCTCAAATAACTACACCATAATTGTTCTAATACTTACCTAACCCAAACCAATAATCGCATGCAAAAACAAACAAAGAATTTATTACCAATCATTTAAAAAATGAAAAAAACATTTTTCTTAAAACCAGTATTTTTAATACCAATTGTATTGATTTCGTTTTTTTCGTGTAAAAAAACGAATAACGCCCCGCCGGAACTTACTGTAAACCAAACAGCAATAACTTTTACACCTCAGGGCGGTACGCAGGATTTTTCTATTTCCTGTAATGCAACATGGAATATCGTTAATCCAGGCTCTACCTGGCTGCAGTTAAGCACCACATCAGGCAATAGCGGCAGTATCGTCATTCATATCAAAACGTTATCAGAAAACGGTACAGGATCAACACGTTCCAGTACCTTGACCATAAACTCCTCAAACGGACAGGCGAGAACCTTAAAAGTGTCTCAAACATCAAACCTTTTCCCCAATTACAATACTTCACCAATAGCTCCTGATGCAACCGGGATGAGCAGTAACGCTGTTCAGCTTGCCACGAAAATAAAATTGGGTTGGAATATTGGCAATACACTGGAAGCTTCTGGCGGCGAAACAGGCTGGGGCAATCCGCTAATCACTGAAGATTATGTAAAATTTGTAAAACAGCAAGGCTTTAATGCCATACGCCTCCCCTGCGCCTGGAACATGGGCCATTTAAGTAACCCGGCAACTGCGCAAATAGATCCAAACTGGATAAAACGGGTAAAAGAAGTAGTAGGGTATTGCGTAAACAATGATATGTATGTGTTGCTTAACATCCATTGGGATGGTGGCTGGCTTGAAAATAACATTACCCAAGCCAAACAAGATTCAGTTAATGCTAAACAAAAGGCATTATGGGAACAAATTGCCACAGCTATGCGCGATTTTGATGAACACCTGATGTTTGCCAGTGCTAATGAGCCAGCTGCAGATGATGCCGCGGCAACGGCGATACTTTCTACCTATCATCAAACCTTTATTAACGCGGTTAGATCAACCGGTGGAAAAAATGTCTATCGTGTATTGGTACTTCAGGGCCCCTCTACTAATATGGAGAAAACAAGTGCTTTTATGACCAATCTTCCGCAAGATCAGGTGACAAACAAGCTGATGGTAGAGGTACATTACTATTCTCCATTTCAGTTCTGCTGCCTGTTGGACAATGATGCAAGCTGGGGTAAAATGTTTTATTATTGGGGCTCAGGGCACCACTCGGCTATTGAGCCTGAACGAAATGCCACCTGGGGTGAAGAGAGCGATGTCGACGCCTCATTCAACCTAATGAAGACAAACTTCGTTGATAAAGGGATTCCTGTTCTTTTAGGCGAATATGGTGCCTACAGGCGCGACAACACAGCGCACGTTCCTTTAGATTTACCAACACATGAAGATGCGGTAGACTATTGGAATTTTTATGTTACAAAACAAGCAAAAACACGTGGCATGCTGCCATTTTATTGGGATACAGGCGGCGCTCTGGACAGAAGAAATTATACAGTAAAAGATCAGCGTACGATAACCGCTATTAAGCAAGGCGCAAATTAAAAAAACACCTGGGGCTTCCACTGGCCCCGGGCATTTTTTTGTCGCGCCCTCAAATCAATAATGAACGCAACTGAGCCTCATTGATTAATTATTCATTTTGTTGCCTCATCAACCGTTTTACTATCCACAAACTGTTCAAAAGACGTTATGAGGCCGTTTTCCAGTTGCCAAAGATGCGCCACGCGCGCTTTAAAAAATTTGTTTGTTTCTTTATAGGTACCGCTATATGTACCAAAGGCAACTGCTTTATGGCCATCAGCAACATAACCCTCCAGCGTAAACTTATAATCGATCCACTCGGTAGCCAGGCGATAAAACACATTTTGGGCAATCGCTTCAAAACCTATATAAGTGCCGGCGAGCGGAAATCCCGCGGCCTCTGTCCAAACAGCATCAGGTGCGAGAAATTTTTGAAGGTTTTTGCCGTTTTCTTCCGAAGATTTTCCTTCGTAAGTGCTCTTTACAATTTCAAGATTTGTCATCGCTTTTAATATTTACCATTTCATTTCGCCTGTGTTTACTTTAGCTCCAATCTGAAGTGCTATATCAAACTTAAGATCGGGATAATGGTTTTTTATAGCAGCAATCAACTCCCCTGATGTTTTATTTGCTTTCAGGGCTTCTTCGTAAAATAAAAGGTAGTTTTTAGTGTGGGACACTGACGCAGTATCGAAAGCGGAATACTGATCAGTATGGGCAGGAATTACAATTGATGGCGCCAGTGCAGTAATCTTATTCAAAATAGCAATCCATTTATCACGTGTGTCGGGGGTTTGCGCGTCGGCTGTCCACAGGTTGAAATTGCTGCCAAAAATATTAATGCCCCCTATTACAGCTTTTACGGAAGGGATCCATACAAAAGATCTCGAAGGGAACTCTTCAAGTCCGTATATTTCAATTTTTTCGCCCTCCAATTCAAATAAACCATCCTTTAGCAATTGCGGCAATACCACATTTTTGGTAAGGGCATTGCCAAGGCGGCCTCCCCAAACGTCAAGCTTTTTTGCGAGGTTGCCTTGATATGTTCAATGGTTGTGTCATTTGCATAAACTGTAACCTCAGGAAAGTAACGTTTGAAGATCTCCAATCCGAAATAGAAGTCGGGATCGGCATAACTGATATAAATTAAAGATAATTTCTTACCCGAGTTTTTGATGTGCTCCGCAACAACTTCCGCCTCGGCCAGGGTAAACTGGGCATCGACGAGCATTGCTTCCGTCTTCCCCGAAATAATTGTTGATGTTACGCCAAAACCGGTTTCCGCTGCAATAAATACATCAAGTGTAAGATTGCCTGATTGAAATTGTTTAAATTGCTGTGCCTGCGTTTCCATAGTTAAAAACCTTTTGTTAAACCTTATTGATTAATAGATTAAACAAAGGTACCCATGGTCAAAACGAAAAACATTGAACAAGTTCAACAAACGCAAAAATACAGCTACTTCTCCTTTGCCAGTTTATTACGAATTTTGCTCAAAAACTCATGACTAATCCCCAGGTATGCCGCTATTTGCCTGTTGGATAACCTGTTGTATAAATCCGGATACTTTGCTAAAAAGTCCTGGTATCGTTTATCGGCCGTTTTACTCAAATTATCGATCATCCTGCGCTGCAAGGCTACATGCGTTTTCTGCGTCATGATACGGAACAGCTTCTCAATGGCAGGAAAATGCTCATAAGCGAGATCCTTGTTTTTCCGGGAAATGACCAGGACTTCACTATCTTCCAAAGCCTCAATAAATAGATTTGATGGTTTTTGGTTAGAAAAACTGTCGATATCAGCAATCCACCAATCTTCGGGCGCAAAATAAAGAACTTGCTCAACACCGTTTGCGTCCACATGGTAAACACGGAAAAGTCCTTTCAGCACAAAACCTTCATGGGCACAAATTTGTCCTTCTGATAGAAAATAGCTTTTTTCTTAAACAACCGAGGTTCAAAAAGATCATGAAACTGTTGCAGTTGATCTTCGCTGAGCGAAACGTGCCTGGCGATGTTATTACGCAGTAGTTGGTTCATAGAATATAATTAATAACACAGCACAGGAGAAAGCCAAGTCAAGCATATCATATAACAACCTTTATACACCTGATATTCACTTTTCTATCTTCAAATACGTTTCTTAAATTAACAAATCTTCTATTAATTTACAGATAATCCGGTTTGATTTTTATAAAATAAATATGGTAAAGAGCTGCTTATCGACTGCTTTAATGTAGCGAAAATAGTAGATCGAAGTTTATCATTGCAGGAATTGCACGCAGCTTCCTTTTAGTCTCCAGAAAAAGACAGGCCCTTCTGTTGAAGCAGAAGGGCCTGTCTTTTAATTTATTTATCTTAAACAGATTTGCCTTAATCAGCAAGCTCAATCCTAAAACCTGATACCTTCCAGGCGGGCAAGTTTAAGGGCTTTTTGATAACAAGTGCATCCGCTTCCTGCTGCCATTGTATTTTTTCTTTACTGCCCAAAAGTTTCACGGAGCGTATTTTTTTGATGTTTATTGCCGACGATTTACCCAGCGATTTGATTCGAATATCTGAAGTGGGCGTATCAAGTAAAAAAGCATATAACTTGTTGCCATTGCAGGTGAAACGGATATCTTCTGCCGTGTATTTCATCCGGTCTTCATTAAAGTTGTCGGATTTAACTTTCACTGCGTTTTCCGGGCGTTCTCCAAATTTTTTCCATGGTCGTGATCCGTAGATCCCTTCGCCATTAGCAGCCGTCCATTTACCTATCTCATCAAGTGTATTCAACATATCGGGCTCTAAATCCCCCTCGGGTGTTTGCACAATGTTTATCAGCAGGTTACCATTTTTACTTACTATGTCTACCAGCATTCGTATAATATCCGTACCACTTTTGTAGGTTTGGCCGGTACGATAAAACCAATCGCCTATAGAAGTATCCGTTTGCCATGGATACGCGCTGATTGAATCCTGAACGCCCCGTTCAAGATCCTGTACCCACATACCCTGCGAAGGTTGCTTGCAATTATACACAGCGGTGAGCTGCCCATTGTTGTAGGCGACATTTCCGTTGTAAAAATTAGCTAACATGTCACGGCCAATATCCCCAAACGGGAAGCCGCCATCTGAGTAAAGCAGGTCGGGGTGATAAGTATCTACCAGTTCTTTAATAGATTTATACCAGGTAAGCTGCCATTCAGGATCTGTAGTATACCAGCCGCGATCATCGGCTTTCGCTTTCGGGTGATATAAGTCAGCATAAGCTGGATCATTCGCATCGTATGGAACACCCTTGTAAGCGCCGGAGGTATCGGCATTATGTGAAGGCTGGTACCATGTATAGCTTGCGCCCAAATGCTCCGACACGCCAAATTTAAGACCGTTCTTCTTAGCCTCTTTTTGCCAAATGCCAACCACATCTTTATGAGGGCCCATTTGTACGGCATTCCACCGGTGCAGTGAAGAGTTCCATAAAAAGAAATTGTCATGATGAGTGCCCATGCTAACAAAATATTTTGCCCCGACTTTTTTATATAGCGCCATCAATTTCTCAGGATCCCATTTTTCCGCCTTCCATAATGGTATAATGTCTTTATAACCAAACTTTGACGGATGCCCGTAATGCGCAACGTGATATTTATTTTGTTCGCTGCCCTGAATATACATGTTACGGGCATACCAATCACCCTGGCGGGGGCACGGCTTGCGGTCCCCAATGCGCCCAGATACCAAACTTGGCATCTCTGAACCACGCAGGATACTGGTATTGTTTAAAAGAAGTATCCGAAGGCTTGAACGGGCCATTGTTAACGGACAGCTCTTGTCCGCGCAGCATCAACGACATCCCGGACAGGACGAAGCTAAGCGCGAAAATCTTTTTAAGGTTAGTTATCATTTTTTCAGGTATTTATATGTAAACAGAAAAATCTATCGCAGTTCGATAAATTCGGGCTTATACGGCGCAAGCGAAAAACTTCCGGCATCGTCCTTATCAAACAATATATTCTTATTTGATTTTAGCCATAATATTGGCCGGACGTTCATGTTCTTTTTTGATATATCAATAATTGGCGCGTTCCCTGCGTGTTTCCCCTGTGTCAATGTGTGAGCGCTTTAATGGCGATAGTTGCATCAGATAACCCCGCCGAACTAACGGTAAGCTTAATATCGCCGGCATTATGAGTACTCCTGATTACCACCATGGCCCGGCCACGCCAGGCTTTGCGCGAATTGCCTGTATATGGGTCAGTGTCCTTCACGTCCGCATTATCCACCCCGGCCATTACACCAGGCCCTTCAATTTTAAATTGAAGGCGATTTGATGCATTTGGTTGTAGTACGCCATCCTTATCAGTGATTTCAATTGAAACATAGGATAGGTCCTGCCCATTCGGCAATAGCTGCTTACGGTCAGCAATGAGCCAGATCTTAGTAGCGGAGCCTGAAGTTTGCAGCGTAGTTGATTCAATTTCTTTATCATTTTCAACGCCTGCTGCTTTGAGAGTCCCTGGCGTATAGGGCACTGAGAAAGTAGCTTTAAATTCCTGATTTACTGTTGCAGGCTTCTCTCCAAGAAGCTTATCATTAAAGTAAAGCCTTACTTTGGGATATTTGGAATA
Organism: Mucilaginibacter sp. P25; assembly: GCF_050859465.1. NCBI lineage: Bacteria > Pseudomonadati > Bacteroidota > Sphingobacteriia > Sphingobacteriales > Sphingobacteriaceae > Mucilaginibacter > Mucilaginibacter sp. P25. The sequence continues at coordinate 6,585,313 of NZ_CP193937.1, forward strand.
TACTTCTACATCTAATTTTCTGCCTTCAAAGCCTGGCCATGTCCAGCTCTCCCAGGTCGGCCATACCGACCACCAGGTCTCTTTGATTTCCAGTGGTTCGGGCTTTGGCTCGCGGACAGCCATGTACAGCTTTTCCTTATCGTTGTACAACATGCTGCGGTAGTGCGAAATCGGTTTTCTCCATCCGGTTAAATCTATATCTCCGCAATACGCACCATGCCACGGAAAGAAATCGTTTTCCCAATGTTCTCCTGGCACATCGCCCGAATAATACCAGCGGCCAATTCCCGATTCGCCTAAATAATCTATCGCTGTCCACACAAAATCACCAATGATATAATTGTTGTTTTGTACCAGCTTCCAGTTGGCAAAAGCATCGCGAGGATATGATTCGGTTTGAAAAATAACACGTGAAGGAACCCTTTTATGATCAGCAGGCGCACCTTGCAGTTGATAATTATAACCGCAAACATCATGGGCCGCCATAAGCGGATCTAAAGATTCCCAGTCATTGCCCCACTTTACAATTGCCGATGTTACCGGTCGTGTGCTATCTATACCTTTAACAATACCTGCAAGCATTTTAGCGGTCGTAACAGCCTCTGGTTTGTTCCGTTCAACAACTTCATTACCGATACTCCACATAAAAATTGAAGGGTGATTCCTGTCGCGCAGCACCATTGTTTCCAGATCAAGTTTCGACCAGTTATCAAAATATACCGAATAGTCGTGTTTGTTTTTACCAACTCGCCAGCCATCAAAAGCCTCATCAATAACTAATAAGCCTAACCTGTCGCAAGCTTCTAAAAAAGCTTCGGACGGAGGGTTATGAGATGTACGCACGGCGTTGAAGCCTGCAGCTTTCATCAACTCAACCTTACGTTCCTCTGCCCGGTCAAAAGCAGCGGCACCAAGGCACCCGTTGTCATGATGAACACATCCGCCGTTGATCTTTACGGTTTTACCATTAAGCTGGAAACCTTTTTCCGGCGTAAATTTTATTGAGCGGATGCCAAAAGAGGTCTTTGTCTCATCTATTTTTTCATTGCCTTTTAATACCTGGATTTGAGCCTGATATAAATAAGGGGTTTCCGGTGTCCATAATAATGGCTTCGATACTTTTATAATTTGAGTAACCTCTTTTTCGCCGTGTGCCGGTAACTCTACCTTTGTTGTATTATTTCCCGCATCTTTAAAGCTTACGGATAGCAGCCGGGTGTTAACAGCGATGCGCTGCGGAAAGCCGGTTTCGTTTTTTATCGTAGCCTTAACCTGTACCGAAGCCTGCTTTGAAGAGACTTCGGGTGTTGTAATGGCTACTCCCCAATCGGCTAAGTGTAAGGGATTGGTAACGTCAATCCACACATGGCGGTAGATCCCGGAACCACTATACCATCTGCTGTTTATTTGCTGTGAATTATCCACACGTACGGCTATCACATTCTCTTTGTTAAAATCCAGGTAAGGCGAAAGATCATACCTAAATGACGAATAACCATAAGGCCGGATACCAAGGTATTTACCATTGATAAAAACCTCCGAGTTCATGTAAACGCCCTCAAAATAAACCGAAACGTTTTTTCCTTTCCATTCAGGAGCTACCTTGAACGTTTTTCTATACCAGCCAATGCCTGCCGGGAAATAACCGCCTGCACCTCCCGTTGGATTTTTGGGGCTTACGCTCCCTTCAATGCTCCAATCATGCGGCAAGTCAAGGTTACGCCAGGCATTATCATTAAAATCCCGTAACCGTGCCAACGAATCGTCACCCAGGTTAAATTTCCAATTGTAATCAAACAATTGTTTTCGCCCGGAAGACTGGGCGAAACTTACAACACTGTAAGCCAAAAGCAAGATGACTATTGTTATTTTTTTCATAAAAGTAATATGCTTAAAACAGTTATTTAACCGTAATCTTTGTTTTGAGAATAATATTACGGGATGAATTACCTAACTCGAGAACGTATTCGCCGGCTTCAGTGTTCCAACCTTTTTTGCTTCATCATAAAATGCCAGATCTGCGACTTTCACCTGCATTTCTATCGTCTTTTTTCGCCGGCCTTTAAAAATACCTTTTTAAAGGCTTTGAGCTCTTTTTCAGGACGCTGTACCGAACAAACCGGATCATTCACATACAATTGCACAACTTCGGCGCCACTTCTTTCACCTGTATTTTTGATCGTAAACTTCGCATGGATCGTTTCGTCTTTTTTATAGCTTGATTTATCTGTTGAAAGCTTGCTGATTGAAAAATCAGTATAGGAAAGGCCATAACCAAATGGGAACAGCGGCACTATATTTTTAGTATCGTACCAGCGATAACCAACCAATATTCCTTCTTTATATTCGGCTGTGAGATTATCGCCTGGATAGGTGTTCAAATTAAATGCCGGTGAATCATTTAACGAAGCAGGAAAGGTAAACGGCAGCTTACCCGATGGGTTTATAGTTCCCTTCAACACATCGGCCAGCGCATTGCCGGCTTCTGATCCGTTAAACCATGACCAAACAATGGCGTGATTTGATTTTTTGATTTCGTTCAGGTCAAATGGCGCGCCAGCCATTACTACAATAACGGTATTTGGATTAACGGCACTTACGGCGTTAACCAAAGCCTGCTCACCAAAAGGCAGCTCCAGGCTTTTACGATCATGGGCTTCACTTTCGTATTCACGGTTTGAACCGATACACAAAATGGCAACATCACTGCTTTTAGCGAGCGCTACGGCTTCATTAATCAGGTCCTGATCAGGTTCATTATAGTCGCCATTTTGCTCAGCAGTTTTACTTGCCAGATAACTTGCCCTGTAACTCTGTGCAAACCTGATATCGGCAGTTTTGCCGAACCTTGATTTTATACCTTCTAATGCGGTAACCTCCTGTTTAGCCTTTACACCTGCGCCATATCCTCCTAAGGCGAAAGTGCGTACGGCATTATCCCCTATAACTGCTATGCGTTTGATCTCACTTGTTTTTAACGGCAATAATTGTTTATCATTTTTCAACAGAACTATGGATTCTGAGGCGATATCATATGCGGCTTTAGTGTGCTCCGGTGTTGCGATAGCCCCTTTTGGATGGTTGGTACTCATAGATGTATGGTACATGAGCCATAAAATCCTGCCCACTTTATCGTCAATAGTTTTTACTGAAACCTCCCCGGCTTTAACAGCGGCAAGCAATGGTTTAGCCAGATACCATTGATCATAAGGTCCACTTGAACCCATTTCAATATCCAGGCCGTTATTTGCCGCCGCGACGGTATGATGTGTGCCGGCCCAGTCAGACATAACTACGCCTTTAAAGCCCCAGTCTCCTTTTAAAACTTTGTTTAATAAATACCCATTTTCAGAACACCAATAACCATTTAACTTATTATAAGCCGACATAACGGTATAAGCATTGCCCTGCTGAACGGCGGCTTTAAAAGCCGGGAAATAGATTTCCTGTAGAGCTCTTTCATCAACTATTGTATTTACACTATCGCGGTCGAGTTCCTGGTTATTAGCTGCAAAGTGTTTAATGCAGGCAGCCACGTGCTGACTTTGAATCCCTTTTACCGATTGAATGGCCAACTGGCTGTTTAAATAAGGGTCTTCTGAGTAATATTCATAAGTACGGCCGCAAAGAGGCATCCTGCAGATATTAAATGCCGGTGCAAGCATTACATTTTTTTCGGGCATTCGCTTCCTCTCCTATTACCACGCCATATTTATTGGCCATTATAGGGTTCCAGGTGGCAGCTATTGCCGAACCATTGGGTAAGAACGTAGCCGAATCGGTTGTCCAGTTAGCCGAAGCCCAGTCAAAACGTTTAATTTCTTCGCGCACGCCTAATGGCCCGTCGTCACAGGTCAATTCAGGGATACCTAAACGGGGCACACCTGCCGAAGAAAATAAAGCGTTGCCGTGCAACATTGCTATTTTCTCTTCAAGTGTCATCTTTTTGATGATCCTATTGATCTTTAATTTAAGGGCAGCCTCGTTTTTGTTTTGTGCAGATACACTACCGAAAAATAGAAGAGCAATAAAACAAGTAACTATGCATTTCATAAACATTATTTCTTTAAATCCTTTGTTAAACATTATTTATCAGCGGCTATGATTTCGATAGCCGACGGCCCTGGACAATTAACACCCGGTAACTGTTTCTGCCACCTGTTGACCTCACCGCGTTCACAAACGTTTGGTGATATGAAAGCAGTACCGACATTTGGGCGGCATCATTTGTACTGGGTTCGTTGGCGCTGGCAAACATCACATGTTCTGTCAAAATCGCGCATTGCCGTTGCAATTTGTTCCCAAAACGCTTTTTGTTTAGCGTTAACAGAATCCTGTTTTGCCGGAGTAATATTATTTTCAAGCCAACCGCCATCCCAGTGAATATTGAGCAACACATACGTATCGTTTTTTACACAATATTGTACTACCTGTTTTACGCGGTTTAACCAGGCATCCTGTATTTTGGCAGTTTTTTTATCTGAATATTGATCCCAGGCGCAAGGGATACGAATAGCGTTAAAACCGCTCCGCTTAACCAACTTGATATAATCTTCTGTGATTAAAGGGTTGCCCCAGCCGGTTTCGGCGCCGAGCGCTTCCATTGTGTTGCCGATGTTCCAGCCCAATTTGATATTTGCTGTCCGTTGAACTGCAGTGTTATCCATTCTCGTTTTATCGGGAGCTTTGGGCGATATATTGTATGAGGGATAGATTGTTCTGATAACGGCTGTATCTTTTATTGCCTTTTGAGGACTATTGCAATAAGCGGCCTTGAGCGGAGAAGCAATCGAAAAAATAACAGTAGTACACCAAAGTATACGTTTTAACATCATAGTAAATTAAGCAGGTTTGAAAATTGGCTTAAGCAATGCCCAACTTTAATTGCGTTTTACAATAAAGAAACATTGAATTATGCTGCTAATTTAAATGTCGGGGTGCAATCGATTGTTCACAAATGGGTACACAAATGTTAAAACCACATACTGTACTTATTTACAATATGTTAAAGTGAATTTATACCTAATAATCGGTCGTAACTGAAACAGATGTTGTACTAAATTTAACAAAAAGACCCAAAAAGCATCAAGTTAAACCAATAACAAAATCAGGTAAATCGTTTTTTTAAAATAATAAAAGCAATTTGCTTGCGGTAAAATCGATTATAAAACACTATTTGTTCTTATTGCTGACATACGCAGATGGAAGGCAATTAAATTCGGCCTTGAAGCATCGTACAAAATACTTTTGACTTTTAAAGCCTACTTTGTAGGAGATCTGTGATATAGTTAACTGTGAATTCTCAAGCAACTGTGCGGCACGTTTGAGGCGGATGGTGCGGATCAGATCTACGGGAGATTTTCCTGTTAAAGCCAGCGCTCTTTTGTACAGGGTTACGCGGCTCACACATAATTCGCTGCTCAATTCCTCTACCGAGAATTCGGCGTTGTCAATGTTTTTTTCAATTATTTGTACTGCTTTTTTATAAACGCTTCATCAAGTGATTCGGTTTCTACTTCAGTTGGTTTAACATCAAGCTGCTTTTGATAAGTTTTACGCATATCTTGCTGCATGGCCAGTATGTTCTTTAATTTAGAAGTCAGTATTTCGAAATTGAAAGGCTTGGTAAGGTAATCATTGGCACCCGTTTCAAGTCCCTGCAATTGCTGTTCTTCATCTGTAACAGCAGTAAGGAGAACAACCGGTATATGTGATGTACGTTTATCGTTTCGTATTTTGCGGCATAAATCTATGCCATTCATCTCAGGCATGCTAATATCGCTGACTACAAGGTTAGGATGAAGGGCCAGGGTTTTCTGCCATCCTTCCTTTCCATTAGCAGCTTCGATGATGTTAAAAGTTTCATTTAAATTGTCTTTCAAATAAAAACGAAAATCCTCATTGTCTTCAACCAGTAAAACAGAAAGCTTCTTAATTGAATTGCTGCCTCCCATCTGTACCCAATCGGTATTTTCGGATACCGCTGTCCGGGGAAATCAGGTTCATTTATCGATACTTCTTCGTCTGTTACTAAATCAACAGGTAAAAATATAGTAAAATAACTGCCTTGTCCGGGTTCACTTTGCACTGATATTTCACCGTTGTGCAGCTTTACAAATTCTTTAGTTATTGACAGCCCTATACCACTACCCTGGTTAACCATAGATCCTGGCACTTCGTTTTGAAAAAAGCGCTCAAAAATTCTGTCCTGCTTATCTAACGGAATACCAATACCCGTATCAATAACCTTTATCTCAAGCTGTTGCTTTCCAGAGTCCTTTTCGAGTATCGCCAATAAAACGCTTATATGTCCGCCATCAGGTGTAAACTTAAAAGCATTAGAAAGCAGGTTGAAGATGATGCGTTCGATTTTATCGTGATCAAAGTTGATAATCAGGTTTTGAATTTCCGAGTCGAATACCAGCCTGATATGTTTTTTCTCAGCAACATCCGAGAACGAATAAGCCATTTCCTTAATAAAACTGATAATATCACCACTCCGTGCATGCAGCCTAAGTTCCTGCACCTCCATTTTCCTGAAATCAAGCAACTGGTTTACCATATTTAGTAACCGTTTGGCATTGCGGTTAATTAATTGCAACTGATTTCTCTGCTCTTCGGCCTCGGTTTGCTTTAAAATCTTATCAACAGGTGCCATGATCAATGATAAAGGGGTCCGGAATTCATGGCTTACATTGGTGAAAAACTTAATTTTCATCATGTCCAGCTCATGCATACGCCTGGCCTCCTGCCGCTCATTTTCAATTAACAATTTAGCCTCGCGTTTCTCCTTTTCGATTTCAAACTGCCTTCTTATTTTTTGAATTCCGCGCCGGCGCATCAAAAATAGGATCCCAAATAAAAGTAATATATAAATAAAATAAGCCATTGTCGATTTCCAGAACGGGGGCAATACCTTAATTTTTAATGTGATATAATCAGGGTCCCACCGCCCTTCCTGGCTAACCGCCCGTACTTTAAAAGTATAATCGCCGCCATCAAGGTTGGTGTAGGTAGCTTTTCGCGTAGCATTATCGGCATCAATCCAATCCTTATCAAAGCCTTCCAGCATATACTGATGTTTTACTTTGTTGGGATTAAAGAAATTAAGCGCGGCAAACTCAATGGTAAATACATTTTCGCTGTGTGTCAGTGTCAGCTCGCGGGTTGCCGAAATAGCTTTTGACAATACCACATGTCCGTTAACTTCTTCATTGGCTTTAATACTTTTGTTATACAGCAAAAAATCAGTAAAAGTTAGTTTAGGCTTGTTGGTATTGGCATGTATGGCTAACGGGTCGAAAATATTGAAACCATGCCCGCCGCCAAATATAAGTTCGCCCTTGCGGGTTTTGAGCCCTGCCTGGTCATTAAATTCCCTGCCTTGCAAACCATCCGTTTCATCAAAATTCTCAAACCTAAAAGCGTAAGGAGCCTTTTGGGCAATAAGCGTTACCCTGCTTAAACCATTAGCAGTACTAAACCACATTCTTCCTTTGCTATCTTCCAGTATTTGCAATATGGCATTATCTGGTAATCCGTTTCGCTTTGTTAGTGATGTGAACTTGTTGGTTTCGGGGTTAAGTATGCTTAATCCGTAGCGTGTAGCTATCCAGATCAAGCCGTGCCTGTCCTGGTTAATGCAGTTGATTGTATTACTGATTAAGCTGTTAGGATCATCTTTATTTATGCTGTAATGAATAAACCTGCCTGTATTTTTTAAAATCACATCGATACCAAAGTATCCTCCAACCCAAATATTGCCTTTGCGGTCTTCAAACAGAGCAGAAACGTAAAGACACCTGATATCTGTTTGTTTAAAGGGAGGGGAAAATTTCTTTTTTCTCTGTCAAATATCTGGAGCCCGGCTGCAAATGTCCCTATCCATAACTTATGCGATGAATCTTCGAAAATACTCATCACCCGGTTATCGGCAAGGCTCCCCGCTATCTTATCGTCATGTTTATAATGGGTAAACGTTTTTCCGTCAAAGCAGTCCAGGCCGCCAAAATATGTCCCTATCCACAATTTTTGATCATGATCGATACATAAACTGACAATAATATCGTTGCTGAGACTGTTTGCATTTCCTGGTTCATACTTATACTGCCTAAAACTGCCGGTTTCACGGTTAAAATAAATTAAGCCTCCCCCGTTTGTACCAATCCAAATATTCCCATTTTTATCTTCAACAAACTTGTTAGCATCTTCGAAGCCCAAACTTTTAGGGTCTGAAGCGAAGTGCCTGTACAATGGGAACCGGATAATATTTTTGTGATAATAGCTTACACCTTCTTTAAAGGTGCCTGCCCACATAATACCCGAATCGTCTTTATAAAGGTTGATAACGCTGTTTTGACTTAATGATTTGGCATCATCTTCCCTGTTCAATAAATAGGTAAATGTGAAAGTTTTTTTATCTAACAAATTTATACCACCGTGGTCGGTTGCTATCCATATCAGGCCGTCATCGGCCTGGATAATGTTGCTGATGATATTAGATTTTAATTTGAGCCCCGAAGGTTCGTTAGCGATAGGCCTGAACGCCCTGCTTGAGGGACTGTAATAATACGCGTTGGCGTAAAAACCAGGTGTGTAAAACCATAAATCATTGTCCTTATCCACAGTAATAGCGTAATAAGCATCTTTGTTATTAACGGCTTTATTAAATACCTCGGTATGATAAGTAATTTTGTTTTGTTTGATATCGAACATCTCAACGATGCCGTTACGGTACACCACCCAAACATTGCCGGTTGCATCCAGTGTTATATCTGAGATAAAATTTGAATACAATGACGCACCTGAACGGTGATGATAATACCGACGGGTTGTTTTGTTTATTTCATTATGCCTGTACAGACCGGAATCCGGGCACACCAGCCAAAACTCGCCCTTACCACCGCGAATTATTTTAGATACGTTAGGATATCCGGGAACCTTTAACGAGCGCGTCATTACCGACATATCACTGTCAAACTGTTCCGTTTCCGGATCATAAAAACAGTATCCTCCGCGGGTTGATACCCATAATTTTTTGCCGGGTCCTTCAAAAATACCGCTTACAAAATCATCATTAAGCGACTTTTTGTTATTTGCGTCATGCTTGAATATTTTAAAACTGTAGCCATCATAACGGTTAAGCCCTGATGCAGTTCCGAACCACATAAAACCTTCGGAGTCTTTATAAATGCAGTTTACCTGGTTGTGCGATAAGCCATTACTTCGGTTTAACTGCGAAAACTGATATTTACCATTTTGTGCAAAAGCGACACGCAGCGTCAATAGTAAAACAAGCATGCTTATGGATAATTTATATCTCATAGCTTAGGGATAGGGGTACTCATAAAGTTCGATCAATAGGTTAGACTATCTTCACAAAAACAAGTCTTTTTTAATATGGCTTTAGTAAATATCCTATTTTGAACGTATAAATCCAAAAACACCCGATTATGAGGATACTTTCAAACTTCCACCAACCGTTAAAAAGGAAAGCCTATTCTTTTACCGCTTATATTGGTTAATTCAAACCTACAGTAAAATAAGCATTCAAATTTTGATTTAAATGGACTTTTTTTGTAAAAAACCGACTTCATAATCTTTAAACCACTCATATACTTTTAGGTGTGTCAAATCAATTTGCATATTTGTAGTTCAGATGATTAAAAGGAATTTAAAGCATACTTTCTCGCTCCTTAACGTTGATTACGTAAGGTTAAACCCAAAATGGAATTACAGGAATGTGATCAGCCCTTACTATCGCATTTATTATATAGATGATGGAGAAGGTGAAATTTCAGATGCAGCCAGTTCGCTAAAACTTGAACCGGGTTATTTGTACATCGTTCCAAGCTTCACCCTATGTAATTTAAGTTGCAACGATTACCTGGGCCAGTATTTTGTACAGTTTTTTGAAGATTCGATAGATGGAAGTTCGCTTTTTGCTAATCACAGGGTTGTATTGAAAACAATGGCCACCGAAATGGATATAAACCTTTTTAACAGACTGCTTGAAATTAACCCGGGGAGGGGAATTAACAGGTCAGATAATCCTAAGGTGTATGAAAAAGATATCTACTATAAGGAATATCAGGAACTTAATAATCAACAAAACACTTCCGTGTACCTGGAAACCCAGGGTATCCTCCTGATGTTAACCGCAAAATTCCTTAACCCACAATTATTTAAACATCCGGAACATAAATCTATACCCATTAAAATTGCGGAAACCTTAAATTATATCCTTGTTAATTTACATATGGATCTTTCCGTAAACCTGCTTGCATCCCGGGCAAATCAAAATGTCGATTACTTTTCAAGGCAATTTAAGCAGCACACAGGAACCAGGCCATTAAATTATATAAATGAAAAACGAATTGAACGTGCACAATATCTGATGGCAACAAGCAGAATGGCTTACTCAGAGATCTGCACGCAAACCGGGTTTGATAACCTTTCTTATTTTTCCAAAACATTCAAAAAGCTAACCGGTATGTCGCCCAGTGAATATAAAAAACAGATGTACCAGGTTGGCTTCAATCATTAGTATTCATACCTACTTATCATTATCGCTTTTTTCACCGATAATGCCACAACCCGAGAACAGCATGGTCTGAAACAGCCAATGATTTCATTTTTACAATCCCGTTCCCAAACCTTCCTTCACTACGCATCCTGATATGGCGTAAACAAACGCTTAATTTCCATTATTAAGTAATTCTCAATAAATAAGCTATTTATAGGTAAACCTGAAAAATAATATGATTTAAGTAGTATCCGATCCTTTTATCAATCTCAACTTCAATCGTAATATCAAACACTCAAAAAGTCGGGTTTGTATAAAAAAAGTCCCATTAGGTCAACTATTTGAATATTATTTCAAAGAAATTTGATTGATGATCAATTTAACGTGAATAGCTCATCAACCAATTATAGATAATGACATATAGAAATTTACTTAAAGGCCTGGCTGCTCGTTTGCATAGCTGATCCAGATAGGTACTTTTTCAAAACTTCCAAACTCAATTATGAAAAGAAGAACATTAATAAAAGGCATGGCCACGGGACTCTCATCTCTGTATCTGTCAAAGGTATTTGGTAGCAGTTTACTGCAAACAAACACTGAAACTATTTCTGGGCCGTTTAAACCAAATTGGGATTCATTGGCTCAGTACCAGGTGCCGGACTGGTTTCGCGATGCAAAGTTTGGGATGTGGGCGCATTGGGGCCCGCAATGCCAACCGGAACGTGGTGACTGGTATGCACGCGGCATGTACCAGGAAGGCAGCGATCAGTATAAATATCACGTCCAAAAATATGGACATCCTTCCAAATTCGGTTTTAAAGACGTTATTAATGAATGGAAAGCCGAAAACTGGAACCCTGACGAGTTGGTTGGCCTATATAAAAAAGCCGGTGCCAAATATTTTATGGCACTGGCCAATCACCATGATAATTTTGACCTTTATGACAGCAAATACCAAAGCTGGAACTCCACTAAACTTGGCCCCAAAAAAGACCTGATAGGCGGCTGGGCCAAAGCAGCTAAAGAGCATGGTTTGCCTTTTGGCGTAACCGTACACGCCTCCCACCCCTGGACCTGGTACGAGGTTGCCCAGCGCGCGGATAAAACCGGCCCGTTAGCAGGCGTACCTTATGATGGCAAGCTTACCAAAGCTGATGGTGCAGGTAAATGGTGGAACGGTTACGACCCACAGGAATTATATGCACAAAACCATCCGTTAAGTAAGGACAGCCTCGATAACAACAGTATGGGCAGCCATTGGGACTGGGGCAACGGCGCAAGCGTGCCCAGCAAGGCTTATTGCGATAAGTTTTTGAACCGAACCATTGAGCTGATAGATAAATACGGCCCAGAACTGATTTATTTTGATGATACAGCCTTGCCCCTATGGCCGGTGAGCGACGCCGGTTTAAAAATAGCGGCGCATATGTACAATACCAGCATTAAAAAGCATGGAAAGTTGCAGGCCGCACTGTTTGCTAAAGTATTGAATGAGCAGCAACGTAAATGCATGATATGGGATATAGAACGTGGCCAAAGTAACCAGATAGAACCTTTACCGTGGCAAACCGATACTTGTATTGGCGGCTGGCATTATGATCGGCGCATATTTGATAATAAAGGCTACAAAAGTGCCAAAACAGTGGTACATACCCTGGTTGATATTGTAAGTAAAAACGGTAACCTGCTTTTAAATGTCCCATTACGGGGAGACGGAAGTATCGACAGCGAAGAACGAACTGTTGTTGAGGGAATAGGAGCCTGGATGCAGGTTAACAGCGAGGCAATTTATGGCACCCGCCCCTGGAAAGTATTTGGAGAGGGGCCCGCAACAGATTCAGCGGCTCCAATTAGCGCGCAGGGCTTTAATGAAGGCAAAGGCAAACCATTCGGAGCCGAAGATATCCGGTTTACCGTAAAAGGCAAAACCCTTTACGCCACCATGCTGGGTTGGCCAACCGGGAATGAAGCCGTTGTTAAAAAGTTAGCAAAAGGTAATGAAGCAGGCAATGTAAGCAGTGTAAGCTTGCTTGGAAACGGCAATTTGAGTTTTGAGCAGACTGAGGCCGGTCTTAAAGTAAAATTACCTGAGCAGGCACCCGGTAAAGATGCGTTTGTTTTAAAAATAGAAGGAGCTGTTTAATTTATATGATGAACCTGAAAACTTGTTACGCCCTGATCACTGCCGTTTCACTGGCAGTTCCTTCTTTGGCGCAAACGTTTAAGCTGGTTTCGCCGGATAAAAAAACCGTTGTGGAAATAAACAACACCAGCAGCCTGAGATATACAGTTTCCAGCAATGGTTTAACAATCGTCCATCCTTCATCACTCGGTTTCGAGTTTAAAGATGAACCGGCTCTTGGCAACGGTATGGCCGTAACCGGTCATGTGGAGCATTCTGTTAACCAAACGTGGGCGCCGATAGTAAAAGCGAAGCACAGTATCGTAACCGATCATTACAATGAACTGGAATTATCACTGGTTGAAAAATCAGCGCCAATGCGCCGCATGAACATATTGTTCAGAGCTTATAACGATGGTGTTGCTTTTCGCTACCAGTTGTTCGGGGCTGATAAAATCGGCGACCGGCAGATAGTAAAGGAGCTCACCGCTTTTAACTTAACAGCAAAAGCAAAAACCTGGGTGGCAGACTATGGTAGTTATACCTCATCCCAGGAAACCGAATTTCAACCGAAAAACCTAAACCATATTACTGATAAAACAATTGCAGGCTTACCCCTGCTGGTAGAATTAGATGAGCATCATTATGCGGCTTTTACTGAAGCCAATATTGATAACTATCCGGGGTTTTATATAGGATCCTCAAAAACTGACACTGGTACTACCGACAAAATTAGCCTGATCACCAAACTATCGCCCCTACCCGGTGAAGGTGAAAATGGTGTTAAAGCACGCTTCACTAATAATTTGTTTACACCCTGGCGCGTAGTGATGCTGGCTGCTTCGCCAGGTAAATTAATTGAATCGGAACTGATACAGAACCTGAACCCACCTAACGTATTGAAAGATCCCAGCTGGATCAAACCAGGCATGAGCGCCTGGGATAACTGGTGGAGCGGAGACGTAAAGGTTGACATGCCAACGATCAAAAAGTATATAGACCTGGCATCGGCACAACATTGGCCTTACATGCTTATTGACTGGCAATGGTATGGGCCATTTAACAAGCCTGAAGCAGATATTACCAAAGTGGCTCCGCAATTAAATATGCCCGAGATTTTAGCCTATGCTAAAGCCAAAAAGGTTAAATGCTGGCTTTGGTTATATAGCTCGGATGTTAACCGGAATGACAATTTTGAAAAAGCATTTCCGATTTACGAAAACTGGGGTATTGCAGGAATAAAAATTGATTTCATGGACCGCGATGATCAGCAAATGGTGAACTGGTACCGTCGTATCATCCAAACGGCTGCAAAGTATCATTTGATGGTTGATTTTCATGGCGCTTTTAAACCCGACGGCATTGAGCGGACCTATCCCAACATGGTAACCCGCGAAGGAGTTTTAGGAGAAGAATATTCCAAATTTTCGACCAGGATAACAGCCGGGCATAATACCACATTGCCATTCACCCGTATGTTGGCCGGGCCAATGGATTATACTCCCGGCGGATTCCTGAATGTAAAGAAAAGCGATTTCAGAAAGGGAAGCCCTACCCAGGTAATGAACAGCCGATGTGCCGAGCTGGCAAAATTCGTGATCTACGAAAGTCCGTTTATGGTTTATTGCGATGCGCCTGAAAACATTTTAGGCAAGCCCGGAGCCGATTTTTTAAACAATATACCAACTGTTTGGGATGACATGAAGGTACTCGGCGGTTACCCGGGCCAATATGTCATTATTGCTAAAAGAAACGGGAAAGACTGGTATATCGGCGCGATGACAAACGATTCTGAAAGGACTGTACAATTGAAAATGGATTTTTTACCGGCGGGCAACTACACGTTATCATCATGGGGCGATGTGTTGTCATCTCCTCAAGGCCTAACCCGGGCTGAAAAAAGTTATCGGCTAATTCCGTGATCAACATCCATATGGATACAGCAGGCGGATGGGCAGCTAAAATAACTGCCCAGTAATTAATTGAGAACCTTTAACCCGGCATACAAAAGTTTAATACAATGATCAGATCATGACAAAGAATAAAACTCTTTTTCCATTTATATTAATAACCAGCTTATTCTTTCTGTGGGGGTTTGCACATAACCTCGACCCGATATTGATACCGCACTTAAAGAAGTCGTTTACGCTTACCACAGTGCAGGCTACGCTTGTAGATTCTGCGGTGTTTATAGCCTATTTCGTGATGGCTTTACCTGCGGGGTTCATTATGAAAAAATATGGTTATAAAACAGGTATTATCACAGGGCTGCTAATTTTCGCGTTTGGTTCCTATTTATTTATACCTGCAGCCAATACGCAGCAGTACACATTTTTCCTTGTAGCTTTGTTTATCATTGCCTGCGGGTTAACCATCTTAGAAACTGCCGCCAATCCTTATGCTTCTTCATTAGGAGATCCCGCAACTTCTACACAAAGGCTTAACTTTGCGCAATCATTTAACGGGCTTGCTGCCACCCTCGCGCCTATAATTGGCGGGCGTATTATACTGACAAAAGGTTATACTCCGGCACAATTAAGCGCAATGACAGAAGAGGGCCGTAAACTGGCGCTGGCCGCCGAAGCTTCATCAGTAAAAACACCCTATTTTATATTAGGCAGCGTGTTGGTGTTTATTGCCATACTTTTCGCGTTTACACGGCTGCCAAGGATCCAGCAGCATGAAGGACACGCAGCCAGTAAAAACATTTTCCATGCCCTGAAGCATCGTCATTTAGCATGGGGTGTGGCTGCCCAGTTCTTCTATGTTGGCGCGCAAGTTTGTGTATTTAGTTTGTTTATTCTTTATGCCACGAAATCTGCCAGACTTACGGAGGTGCAAACGACCTACTATCTCAGTTTGTGCGGCGCTGCATTTCTAATAGGCAGGTTTATTGGTACTTTCCTGATGAGGTATTATAGCTCGGCTGTTTTACTTGCAGTTTATGCGGGTATCAATATCTTGCTATCCGCAATCGCCATTTTTGGTCACGGCATGATCACGGTTTACACAGTAATTGGGATCTGTTTCTTCATGTCCATTATGTTTCCAACCATTTTCGCGCTGGGTATAAAAGATCTGAAGGCAGATACGGAATTTGGCAGCAGCCTGATCATTATGTCTATCGTTGGTGGTGCTGTGTTGCCAAGGGCATTCGGTTATATCAGCGATGTAACTGGCAATATTCAAAATGGTTATGTGGTACCGTTGGTATGCTTTGCGGTAGTGGCCCTTTTTGGATTGAAAGGACATCGTGTAAAAGTGGGGCCGGAAAATGTACCGGTTTCAACTATCCTTTAACAATTTTCCATTTTCAATATGCAGGAAATTAATTTACCTAAAGTAATTTTTGGAACCAGCGGATTAGGAAATTTATATGTAGCACTTCCAGACGATGTTAAATGTGCTATTGTTGCCGAAAGTATCAGGCATTCTCCTAAACCGGCTGTATTTGACTCAGCAGGGAAATACGGCGCGGGGCTCGCGCTCGAATCATTGGGAAAGGCTTTGGCAATACTAAATGTCTCCCCCTCGGAGGTACTGATCAGTAATAAATTGGGCTGGCTGCGTACGGCGTTAAAAAGTCCCGAACCTACTTTTGAACCGGGTGTTTGGCGCGACCTGAAATATGACGCCGTTCAGCGAATAAGTTATGAAGGCATCCTGGAATGTTATGAACAGGGAAATGAGTTGCTGGGGAATTATCGTGCACAACTGGTATCTGTACATGACCCCGATGAATACCTTAATGCAGCAAAAGATAAACAGGAACAAGCACAACGCTACCGGGACATATTGGACGCTTACCGGGCATTGATTGAATTAAAACGCAATGGCAAAGTAAAAGGTATTGGTGTAGGTTCGAAAGACTGGCGGATCATCAAAATGATAACGCAGGATGTAAAATTGGATTGGGTAATGATCGCCAATAGCATGACAATTCATAGCCATCCGCCAGAATTAATTGAATTTATGCAGGAACTTGAAAAGCAAGGAACTTTGATCATTAATTCCGCCGTTTTTAACGGCGGCTTTTTAACCGGATCTGATTATTATAACTATCGGTTAACTGATCCGGTAAAAGACAAACATTTACATCGTTGGCGAGAGTTGTTTTATCGCTTATGTGCAAATTATAAAATAAAACCGGCGGATGCCTGCGTGGCTTTTGGGTTAAATGGTCCAGGCGTTAAAAGCATCGCCCTGAATACCACAAATCCCAATAGGGTTGCACAAAATATTTCGCTGGCTTCATTAAAGATCCCACCACAATTTTGGAAAGAAATGAAAGAATATGGCTTAGTTGACGAATCATACGCTTCCGCCTATCTGTAAAAATTTAATCTCACTATGAAAAGATACTGTTTGGCCCTCGATTTAAAGGATGATTCGCAATTGATAGCGGAATATGAACATTGGCATAAGGCTGAAAATAGCTGGCCAGAAGTACGCAAAAGCATACTGGACGCGGACATTCTTGATATGCAGATCTATCGCACGGGAAACCGGTTGTTTATGATCATGGAAACGAGCGACAATTTTGAGTCAAAGAAAAAGAAGAAATGGATGCGCTAAATCCTAAAGTACAGGAATGGGAGCAACTTATGTGGCTATTTCAACAGCCCCTCCCCTGGGCAAAAGAAGGAGAAAAATGGGTGATCATGAAACAGATTTTTAAACTTTAAGCACGGGTGATATACAGATAATATTGCAAAAAACAGGGATAAACGATTAATTGCGCAACGTTCAATCACCAACATAAGATACGGACTTAAAATAAATTAAAACCATAACGCAACTCCCGATTCCGGGCATACAACGGGAAAGACGCAAATCATGGCGGTCTTTCCCGTTTTCTGCTTTTGGGTTACTTAGTGTTTATGACTTTTGGCTAAGGACTAAACACCAATTTATCGTTAGCACCACATCAGTTATTTATTTTCACTTCGCCGTCTATTACCTCAAAAGGAATCCACAGATAACCGGATTTCTCCAGGTCAAGTTTGTTCCACAGATCTCCCATGAAGATAAAATTTGAAGGTTTTCCGTTTATCGGCAAAACATAATTTCCCTGTGCAAAGAACGTTTGTTCTGCATTGGTACCGCTGCAGGGGTTGCCTATCTCAGTCCACGCCCCCATGATACTATTGGCAGTTGCGTAAGATGCCGCATTGGGGCTCCAACCTGAGCATCCCGAAGTGATCAGGAAATATTTGCCGTTATTTTTGAAAAGTGCCGGGCTTTCGCGGTTTCTGTCGATCAGAATCCTGGTATAATGTTCCGTTGGCTTCAAATAATCATCTGTCAGCAGGCAAACATGCATAGTGTTGTTATCTTCGGATGAATAAACAACGTAGGCTTTGCCATCGGTATCCTTAAAAAGTGTCATGTCCCTAAGCATTTGATTGTTTGGTTTGATACTGCCCAGGTACGTATATGGCCCCTCGGGCGAATCGCTTATGGCAATACCGGCCTTTGAATCCTGATAATCATTTCTGTCATTATGGAACCACATCACAAATTTTTTGGTTTTCTCATTGTAAAGCACCTTGGGCCGTTCAATTACCCTACCGGTATCCAGATCATTTGACGGG
Source organism: Mucilaginibacter sp. P25 (assembly GCF_050859465.1). NCBI lineage: Bacteria > Pseudomonadati > Bacteroidota > Sphingobacteriia > Sphingobacteriales > Sphingobacteriaceae > Mucilaginibacter > Mucilaginibacter sp. P25. The sequence goes on from NZ_CP193937.1 coordinate 6,603,554, forward strand.
TCACCTGTGACAGATCTTAATGCAGTTCCGAGATTTTTCCAATGTTTCAGATCTGTCGACGAATAACACGATACCCCGCCTGCAGGGACCCGGTAATCTTCCCAGCTTTGCCCGGGAACCAACCAGGTTTTGCCTTTTTTAATTTCGCCAAACAGGTAATATACCTCATTATAATAAAGTACCCCTGCCCCATGAGCATTAATCTGATTTCCGTCAGTGTCCTTAAAGTCTCCGCCCGAAATCATGTTTTGCGACCGTGCCTGGTTATTGAAAAATATGGATAAGATCAGGATCAGTACCGTATACTTCATATATTTTGTTTTCTATTTTAACAGATCGGATAGAGTTTAAAAATAGGTAAAAAAAGGATGGTTGCTCTACACTCAACCATCCTTTTACTTTGTGCCTCACCATAAAAAGTGATTGTGATCACTTTTTATGGTGAGGCACATCATATTGAAGACTAAATCCATTCGTGATCTTTGGCATTAAACAAGGAAACGCTGATGGAGAATGCCGCGCTGCTAAAAGCAATTATTGAAAATGCCATAGACGGCATTATTACCATAAACAGCCACGGAATTATCGAATCTATCAATCCGGCAGCATGTAATCTGTTTCAATACAGTCCCGGCGAAGTAATTGGTAAAAATGTATCTGTTTTAATGCCCCCGCCCGATAAGGAGCTGCACGATGGTTATATAAACCGTTATCAAAACACAGGCAAGGCGCACATTATAGGTTTTGGCCGCGAAGTTAAGGGGTTAAAAAAAGATGGCTCCGTATTCCCTTTCCGCCTGGGGGTAAGTGAAGTACAGTTTTCAGGCCGAAAAATCTATACCGGTTTTATCCATGATCTCACACGCGAAAAGGAGGCAGAAGAAAGATTAAAGGACTACGCCGTCCATTTAGAAGAGCTTGTTGAGGAGCGTACAATTTCTTTAAAGCATTCGGTAAGCGAGTTGTTGCAGGCTAAAGAAGAAGTTAGCCTGTCATTAGAGAAAGAAAAAGAACTTGGACAGATGAAAAGCCGCTTTGTATCAATGGCCTCGCATGAATTCAGGACCCCTCTGAGCAGCATCCAGTTATCGGCCATTCTTGTTGAAAAATATGCGCAGGAGTTTAGCAATCCTAACATCAGCAAACACATCGCCAAAATAAAAACGTCGGTAGGTAACCTTACGGGTATCCTAAATGATTTTCTGTCGCTCGAAAAACTCGAAGCCGGCAAGGTCGAGCCCGTATTTACCGAATTTAACCTGGTAAAATTTGGCGAGGAAATAACAGAAGAAATGCAACTGGTAGCCAAACAAAACCAAAATATCATTTATCAGCATACCGGTACTACCAGTGTTTTTAAATTGGATCCCGCATTATTAAAAAACTGCATCATTAACCTGATCAGCAACGCCATCAAATACTCGGGCGAAAATACCTTTATTGAATTTAACACGGAGGTAGCCAGCGATCAGTTGGTTGTTGTGGTTAAGGATAATGGTATAGGAATCCCTGAAAATGACCAGAAGCACTTGTTTGAAGCGTTTTTCAGGGCACATAATACCGGCAATATATCAGGTACTGGTCTCGGCCTTAATATAGTAGCGCGCTACGTTAGCCTGATCAACGGCACGGTGCAATTTGAAAGCAAAGTTAATTACGGAACATCATTCACGCTCACATTTTCGCAATCATGAAAAAAGTATCCTCATTATTGAAGACAATACCGATATAAGGGAAAGCACCGCCGAAATACTGGAGCTTTCCGGCTACCTGGTATTGCAGGCCGGCAACGGCAAAATTGGTGTCGACTTAGCTATAAAGCATAAACCGGACCTTATTTTGTGCGATATCATGATGCCCGAGCTTGACGGGTATGGCGTATTATTCATGCTCAGCAAATCGCCCGAAACGGATAATATACCCTTTATATTTTTAACCGCGAAAGCCGAACGGGTTGACTTTAGAAAAGGCATGGAAATGGGTGCCGATGATTATCTTACCAAACCTTTTGACGATATAGAATTGCTTAATGCCATTGATAGCAGGTTGAGCAAAAAAGAAAAACAACAGGCATTTTTTAGCAGGTCGCTGCAAAAAATAGAGCACCTGGCCATCAATTCGCGCAACGGAGCAGCCGAATTAAACGCACTGATAGCCAGTAGAAAAATAAGGCAGATAAGAAAAAAACAAGTATTATTTTATGACGGGGATAGCCCGCAGGGAATTTACCTGGTGATGGAAGGCAGCATAAAAACATTTAAACTGGCCGAAGACGGCAGGGAACTGATGACCGGCTTATACAAAGCCGACGACTACCTTGGCGTACATGCCCTGCTGCTTGATGATGCTTACGGCGAAACTGCCGAAGCAACCGAAGACGCGGCCATATGCCTGCTGCCGAAAGATACCGTTTTAACCATGCTTGACCGGTATCCCGACGTTGGCCGGCAATTTTTGAAAATACTGTCAAACAATATCAAAGAAAAGGAAGAACAACTAATCGAGCTGGCCTACCATTCGGTAAGGAAACGGCTGGCGCAGGTATTGGTAAGGCTGAACAAGCAAAACGGCGAAACGCAGGAATTTAAAATATCAAGGGAAGAAATGGCATCAATGGCCGGTATGGCTACCGAAACGGTAAGCCGTACGCTTTCTGATTTTAAAGAGGAAGGCCTGATAGAAAAGAAAGGTGCAACCATCAATATAACAGACCTTAACAAACTGGTAAAAATGAGAAACTGATAAAGGTCATTTTTATCACTGACCGCGCTCATGGTTTTGATGATGCCAGCCAGGTAGTTTTGTTTAATATAAATGTGTATAGATGAAAGTTGTAGCTTACAGTATCAAGGCGTTCGAAAAGGAATTTTTGGCCAGAGCGAACCAAAAAAACATGATATTACCCTTATCTCTAACCCGTTAAATTCTGAAACCGCGGTTTATGCCGAAGGTAAGGAAGCGGTGGTTGTTTTTACCAATGACGATGTATCTGCCTATGTTATCAACCAACTGGCCGATCTTGGCGTTAAATATATTGCTACCCGGTCGGTTGGTACAGATCATATCGATAAGGAAGCAGCAGCTTTGCGCAACATAAAACTGGCCAACGTACCTGAATACTCGCCGCAGGCTATTGCCGAACATACCGTTGCCATGGCACTTGCCCTAAACAGGCATTTAGCCGAATCAAACGCCCATAGCCACCTGTTTGATTTCAGGCTGAATGGCCTCATGGGGTTTAATTTATACGGCAAAACAGTTGGCATTATTGGCCTGGGACATACCGGGCAGGCGACTGCCGCTATCTTTAACGGCTTTGGCTGTCGTGTTATTGGATACGATCCGCTTGCAAAATCAAACTTGCCAGGAATTGAACAAGTGGCTATGAATGACCTGCTTGCTACTGCCGATATAATTTCATTACATGCCCCCTCTGCCCCGAAAACTATCATATGATAAATAATGAGACTCTTGCTTTGATGAAAGATGGAGTCATGCTCCTGAATACTTCGCGGGGAGGGTTAATTGATACTGAAGCAGCATTACGGGCTGTTGAAACCGGTAAAATAGGTTATTTAGGACTTGATGTTTATGAAAAAGAAAAAGGCCTGTTTTTTGAGCAGCATCAACATGATACCGATAGAGACCCATTGCTGGAAAAACTGATGACCTTTAAAAATGTCCTCATCACCCCCCATCAGGCTTTTTTAACCAGTGAGGCATTACAGCAAATTGCTAATCAAACCATAAAAAATCTTGATCAGTGGCAGGCTAAAAAGTGCGTTGGAAATGCGTGTGTGTGTGCAAAAAACTGCAAAGCGACCGGTGAGCTATCAACGGTTGATACTACCAAAGCTTAATATTTATGAAAATTCCCCAGCACCTTATTGATAAATACAACGTTGCTGCTCCCCGTTATACCAGTTACCCTACGGTACCTTATTGGAACATTGAAAACTTCGATGAAGAGGAATGGCGAAAATCAGTATCGCTTTCTTTTAAGGAGAGTAACGATCGTGACGGGATCAGCCTGTATATTCACCTGCCATTTTGCGAAAGCCTGTGTACCTATTGCGGTTGTAACACCCGCATCACCAAAAACCACCGGGTAGAAGAGCCGTACATTAAAGCTGTTTTAATGGAGTGGGCCATGTACGTCAATACCTTTGAAAGCAAACCCGTTATCAGGGAAATACACCTTGGCGGCGGCACACCTACATTTTTTAAACCCGAACACCTGGCCATACTGATCAATGGTATATTAAATTCATCAACTATTCATCCCCAGGCCGAGTTTAGTTTTGAGGCGCACCCCGCCAATACAACTGTTGATCATTTACAGGTTTTATATAATCTTGGTTTCAGGAGGATAAGCCTCGGCATCCAGGATTTTGACCCGAGGGTTCAGTTTATCATTAACCGGATCCAGAGTTTTGAACTGGTAAAACTGGTTACGCAGCAAGCCCGACGGATCGGATATACATCCGTTAATTTCGATCTGATATATGGCCTCCCGCTTCAAACTATCAACGGGCTAAAGGATACCATTGCCCAAGTGGCGAAATTAATGCCCGATAGGATTGCTTTTTACAGTTATGCCCATGTACCCTGGATAAAACCCGGTCAGCGCCGTTTCACCGAAAATGATCTGCCCGATGCTAATGAAAAAAGGGCTTTGTATGAATGCGGACGCGAATTATTTACAGCATTGGGTTATCATGAAATTGGCATGGACCATTTCGCCTTGCCTACGGATAGTCTTTACTTAGCCGAACAAAATGGTACGCTGCACCGTAATTTCATGGGTTACACCCATCAATATACCCAATTAATGATTGGTTTGGGCGTATCGTCCATAAGCGATAGCTGGTATGCATTTGCCCAAAATGTAAAAAAAGTAGAGGAATACCTGCAATTGGTTAACGCCGGCCAACTGCCGGTATTTAAAGGTCATATGCTTACGGCCGATGATCTGAGCATTCGCAGGCATATTTTAAATATCATGTGTAACGGCAAAACCTGCTGGAACCTGCATAATGAAACAAGTGAAGCTTTTTTAGAGGGGCTGGAACGTATGCGCCAATTTGAGCAGGACGGGCTGGTTGAATTAAATTCATGGTGCATTACTGTTACCCCCATGGGTAAACGCTTTTTACGCAATATATGTATGGCGCTTGATGCCCGCCTATGGGCCGACAAGCCTACTACGCAGTTATTCAGCATGACTGGATAAGGCTTTGACAACACCAACTATCAGTTAAACAAAGAAACCGGGATTGATTCCCGGTTTCTTTGTTTTAGATATTTAGCAATTGCAGTTTCTCTTCTGATAAGACCAGGTCCTTCAGCATCCGCTCCAGGTAATCCTGGGTTTGGTTGCTTATTTGCGGGATCAGCTGTTTATAGTATGTGATGCCCTGCTGTAATTGGTCTTTAAATTTGAGCAGGTATTTTCCTTTCTTTTCGTTGAGGTTTGCTACATAGCCCGAAATGTCCTTTTTAAGGTAATCGATATAAAGGTTTAGCTCATTGATAAACATATTAGGGCGGGTTGTTGCCTCAAGCAAGTTGATATGCCCATAGATATGGCTAACCATATCATCAAGCGTATAAACCCCTGAAAAGAAGGCGATATTTGGTCCGGGACAAATGGTTACTGCCTTGTTTTCCCGGGCTTTCAGAATATCGTTTTTGATATAAGCAGATGCACAAAGCCCTTCGCATAAGCAAACCTTTTCGGTAACAGCATCTATCTGTTTTTGAATTTCATCTACCGGAAGCTCACTGTGTTTTAGCTGTTTTATTTTCAGATGCTGGTACTCACGTGATGCTGTGCAAATGGGATGTTCGGTAAACTCGGTATTTGATACTAAATATTTTTTATTGCAGGGACTACCCGGCCTGCCATTTGCTATCCTGCTAAGTCTTTGCTCTTCGCCCGAGCTTTTGCTGAAGTTATTGAACAGGATACCCAGCGGGGATGACGAGCTTACATAAAAATCATCATGGCCGGCGCCTGCCAATTGTTGCAGCGTATGTTCATCAACATTGGTGGCTTCGGGTACCAACAGGAACGGGCTGCCCCAACCGGTAGCATCCATCTGATAATGCTCCCGCAAAAAAACATCTTCCTGCATAGTGCCTATCCCACCCTGTACGCTGATCTTTTGCGCCGGACTGGCCTCTGTAAACCCCCTTTCGGCAAGTGCAGGTTGATAGAGGTCAAGCAGCTCGTGTATCATATTTTCCCTTTTCAGTTTAAACTCTTCCAGGATGGGTCCGAGCAGCAGGCCATCAGTAGCAAAAGCATGCCCTCCACAATTCAGGCCCGATTCAATCCTGAACTCTGATACCCACAGCCCCTTCTTTGCTAAAAACTTAGCCTGGATCAGCGCCGAACGAAAATCGCTCACCTTTAAAACGATCCGTTTACGAAGCTCGTTATTGCCATCAGGATAAAAACACTTAAAAGTTTCCAGGTAACTGTACAGCCTCGGGTTCATTCCCGCCGAAAGTACCACTGATGAATCCAGATCGCTTTCAGCAAAGCCTTTTAAAGCAGCAAGCGCGTCGGTATGGGTATCGCCGGTATAATTGCCGTCTGCGTCAAAGTTCATTTTATCAACTTTGGCCATGATATTTACATCAATAGCACCTTTGTTCATTCTGGCGCGCAAAAGATCTTGAAAGATCTGTTTACGTTCCCCCTCAGGATACTCGTTCATCAGTTCGTAACCCTGCTTTGAAGCCGAAGCCTCAGGTAATAGGTTAAAGTAACGGTCGATGTCCATTCCCTGGTTAAATGGCATTTGTTTAAGTTCTTCAAACTGCCTATTTACCAGTTCGTTTAATAAATTAAGATAGGCTGTAATCCGTTTTGAACGGCTGTCGGGGCCGCTTTTTAAAATTGGCGTAAATGGCAAACCATTTTGAGTTGAATGATACTGCCGCATACGCTCAACGAGTTCATCATCAACAATTGAAACAACGGACGAGATACCGTACCGGGCCACTTTTAGCGGTGTATCAACAGAGTATCCCAAACCTAAAACAGGTATATGAAAGCTGTGCATATAATTAATTTAATATTATGTATTTAGAATAAACATGAGGCTAATCAATCTGCCTACGGTGTTACTTACAAATAACAGTTCCGCTGGCCGATGGCGGGCTCAGATAAGGAATATCAAGTGCGAGCCCGCGCAGTAAAAACCAGGCGCCAAGGCATAGCATAAAATAGGGAACCACCCTGTTCATCTTTCTTCGGATGCCCTGGTTAACAAATCCACTGCCAACAGTGACTGCCAGCATTAAAGGCAGGGTACCCAAACCAAACCAAATCATGTATTGCACGGAAGCACCCACTGACGAAGTGTTTACCGCACCGATGAGCGCCAGGTAAACAAAACCGCAGGGTAAAAAGCCGTTTAACAAGCCTATGGCCAAATGGCCGGCCCGATGCTGTAACGCGTAAGTAAGCAACGCATTAAAAGGCTTCAGCAGCCAGTTACCAGTACTTTTGTTACTAATTTTCAACTTCCACAATCTTGAACCGGCCGCCAGCAGGATCAGTATCCCGCTAATGATGCTTACCCCCTGCTGCAAACCTGAAAGCCATAATTGCTTACCGATGAGCCCGGTTATTAACCCGAGGGTTGCGTAACTTATAGTACGCCCAAGGTTATATACCAACTTATCCCACAAGAGCAGCCAAAAGCTACTGTGGTTAATGGGGATAGCGAAGGCGAGCGGGCCGCACATTCCTATACAGTGAACACTACCAAACAAGCCTATAAAAAAAGCGATTTGACTGGTGCTCATGGTATAAATATTTCTTTGGTATACAGGTATTTTTTGCCGTTGCTTTCCCAATTAAAAACCAGCTGCCACCTACCTGGCTTTACATCAGTCAGCGGAATATTAACATTACCCGCCAGGTTGCTCTCCAGGTTGATATGTTTGTCCATTTTGCCGTCGTCCGGGCGCTTCAAATCTGCTGTTCCCTTTACCAGACCTGTAAACTTTACTAGCAGAATATTGTTGTTAATGCTGATTGATGGCTGTGCTTTATCGCTAAGTACTTGCTTCTCTTTATCATAATCGGCATTAAACGCAAGCCCTTTTTCGTAATAATGCGGATCGACATCGTCGGGCTGCCTGAACATGGCAACGCCCATGGCTACAATGTAACTCATAAAAGCCAGCATGCCTATTACTATTCCTTTTCCCCAGTTTATATGCTTAATCATTTGTTGGTGCTATAAAATTGGTTTTAACAGATTGAACCACCTTACCGCCAAGCAACAAGTTCAGTTTAATGGTAGTTTTGGCGGCATGTACTTTTGATGCAGGGAGCATGACAAAAAACACCGTTTTAGCCGATCCGCCCTTTGCAACCGGTCCGGGCGCCTGGATATAACTGATCTTAACAGCCGGATCATCCGCCCCTATCCTGATCACTTTATCCTGATTGGTTTTATTAATGATTTCGGCATTATAAATATTACTGATGTAACCGCCCGGCTGTTGCTGATAAAGCATTCCCGCACTGCGCATAACGGTGATATCCATATCGCTCCGGCTGAAAATAAAATAACCAAGTACAGCCACCAGCACGGTTATTACCGCGGTATATCCCATCATGCGCCCGGTAAACGAGGGCTTTTCTTTCAGCCTGATCATATTTTCGGAGAAGTAGCCAATCAGGTTGCGGGGCTTTCCTATCTTGTCCATTACCTGGTCGCAGGCATCTATACAGGCAGTACAGTTGATACATTCAATTTGAGTTCCTTTACGAATATCAATACCTGTAGGACAAACAGCAACGCACAGGCTGCAATCAACGCAATCGCCTTTCAGGTTAAAGGGGTCCGCGTTACGGCTTAACTTGCCCCGTGGTTCGCCACGCACATCGTCATAAGCTACTACTAAAGTATGCTCATCAATCAATACACTTTGTAAACGCCCGTAAGGGCATATCAATGTGCAAACCAGCTCACGTACCTGGCTGTAAATCAAATAAAATACAATGGTGAATACCCATATACTGATAAAACCAACCCAGTGGGCTGCAACAGGCTCAACAATAATTTTAACAAGGCTTTCGCTGCCGATGATATAAGCGAGGAAAGTGTTGGCGATCAGAAAGGATACGAATACAAACAAAGCATGTTTGGCTGTTTTTTTGATGATTTTTTCCCGTGTCCAGGCACCAGCGTCAAGCTTTTTACGCTTATTGGCATCCCCTTCTATCCAAATCTCTATCTTTCTGAAAACCATTTCCATAAATATGGTTTGAGGGCAAATCCAACCGCAGAAAATACGACCGAAAGCAATAGTAAATATTACCACGCAAACCAAAAAAACAAGCGAAGCCAGCATAAACAGAAAAATATCCTGCGGCCAAAACACCTGCCCCAGCAGTACAAATTGCCGATCTATCACATTGAGCAGCAACAACGGCTGGCCATTGATTCGTAAAAACGGCCCAGCAAAAAGAAAATGAGATAAAAATAGCTTAACCAGCTTCTCCATTTATAAAACCTGCCTTTACGTACCAGCGGATACATCCACTGTCTTTTCCCGTTTTCTTTTGCCGCCAGTAAGCCGTCCATAATCGTTATATTTTTGCTATCTTTTTGCCTTTTGCCGCAATGTCATCCGCATCTTTTTCGCCCTGCGGTTCTTTAGGATTAGCCGGATTGCTGCCATGCAATGATTTTATATAGTTTGCCACATCCGAGATTTGCTTGGGCGATAACTGTTTCTCCCAGTTGGGCATTCCTTTGGCCAGTACGCCATATTTTATGGTTTTAAACACATCATTGATCTTACCACCATGCAGCCAGTAGTCATCGGTAAGATTGGGGCCAACTACACCCTGTGCGTGATCACCGTGACAGGGAACGCAGCTTTGTTTAAAGATCGCCTGCCCGGAAGCCAATACAGCCTGATCGGTAACAAGTTTAACTGTTGTTTCGTCAACCCGGTTAGCGGCCTTGCTCAGGTATTCTTTTTTGGCAATATCTGCCTGGGCCATCTCCGTTTTATATTCATCATATTGTAACTGCCCAAAGCCAAAAACATGATAAATGAGGATGTAACCAACTGCAAAAACAATGGTGATATAAAACATGTAGCTGAACCAGCCAGGAATAGGATTGTTAAGCTCCTGGATACCGTCATAATCATGTGCTATGATCAGCTCCTTTTCTTCAGACATTGGTCTTAACGACAGTAATTTGTTCCAAACCTCTGTTTTAGGCTTTTTAACTTTTTTGGCGGGTTTCATCTCCGCTATGATCTGCTCTTCTGTATACCCCTGCGCCCGGAGCGTTATTTTTGTCAATACCCTAAGCGCCCTGAGCAATACCAGCATGGCTACAATAAATAATACCAGCATGGCTATAATTGCTCCATACCCTATCTCGTTCATCAAATCGCCCGGTATCAGGCTGTCATCGGCGGCCATTGCCGGTTGTAACGGTATCATCAATACAAGTAAAATTAACAGGCGGCGGTATTTCATAAGTTGTAAGAATTAAGGGATTCACCATGACTATCCTTCAAAGGCAGATTACGCATATGATCTACATGCTGTTTCCTGAGCCTGAAAAGCAGGATAGCTACTACAATAAAAAATACGAGGAAGATCCCCAGAGAAAATAACAGGTAACCCTGGGCACCCGAAATGTGTTCTGTAAATTGCTTAAACATTGCTTTTGTTATTTAGCGGCGGTTTTGCTTGCTTTGATATCGGTACCCAAACGTTGCAGGTAAGCTATCAAGGCTACTATTTCTTTATTGTTTTTAACCTTTATATGATCGTTATACAGGTTATCGGCAATTTCTTTTTCCTGTTTACTAAGATCGTTGTTGGCTATTTTTTCATATCCTTCGGGATATGGGACACCCAGTGTGCGCATGGCCTTTATTTTGGCGGCTGTGGTAGCCGTATCAAGATTTTGGGTTAACAGCCAATCATAATTTGGCATAATACTCCCCGGCGACATGAGGCGTGGGTCCATCAAGTGGTTATAGTGCCAGGCATTGCCGTATTTGCCGCCCTCGCGCGCCAGGTCGGGCCCGGTACGTTTTGATCCCCATAAAAACGGGTGATCATAAACAAATTCGCCGGCCTTGCTGTATTCGCCATAGCGCTCGGTTTCTGAGCGGAAAGGCCTTACAGTTTGTGAGTGGCAGTTTGAGCAGCCCTCTCTGATATAAAGGTCACGTCCCTGCAACTCAAGCGGAGTATAAGGTTTTACCGCCGCGATAGTTGGGATATTTGATGATATAGTCAGCGTTGGCATCAACTCAATAAAAGTACCCACCAGTATAACCAGCAATGCGGCTATCATCATTTGTATTGGTCGGCGTTCCAATACCCGGTGCCATGTTTCTTCATGCCCGGTTGTGCTTAAAGCAGGCAACGGCATAGCCTGGGCAGGCTCATTTGCAACGAGTTTGCCCTGCAGCGCGGTGCGGCAAAGGTTATATGCCATTACAATAACGCCCAGCAGGTATAATCCACCACCTACAGAACGCATAACATGCATAGGCAATATGCGCATCGTTGTTTCCAGAAAAGCGGGATATTTCAGTATCCCCTCGGGTGTAAACTCTTTAAGCATTAAACCCTGGGTAAAACCAGCCCAATACATTGGTATAGCGTAAAACAGGATCCCGAGCGTACCTATCCAAAAATGAAACGAGGCCATCTTTTTTGAATATAACTGCGTTTTATAAATACGCGGAATAAGCCAGTAAAGGATGGCAAAGGTTAAAAAGCCGTTCCAGCCCAAAGCGCCAACGTGTACGTGGGCAATTATCCAATCGGTAAAGTGGCCTATGGCGTTCACCTGTTTCAATGAAAGCATAGGACCTTCAAACGTGGCCATACCATAAGCAGTTAAGCCAACTACCATAAACTTCAGGATCACGTCGTCACGAACTTTATCCCAGGCACCTCGCAGGGTGAGCAAGCCATTGATCATGCCGCCCCAGCTTGGCGCTAACAGCATAATAGAAAAGGCCACACCTAATGACTGCGCCCAACCGGGAAGCGTGGTGTACAGTAAATGGTGCGGGCCGGCCCAGATATAGATAAAAATGAGCGCCCAAAAGTGCAGGATACTTAACTTATAGGAATAGATAGGCCTGTTGGCCATTTTGGGCAAAAAGTAATACATCATGCCCAGATATGGGGTGGTCAGGAAAAATGCCACCGCATTGTGGCCATACCACCATTGTACCAGTGCATCCTGCACGCCGGCATATACCATGTAGCTTTTAAAGGCTGATACCGGCAGTTCAAATGAATTTACAATATGCAATACGGCAATGGTGACAAACGTGGCTATGTAAAACCATATGGCAACATATAAATGCCGTTCGCGGCGTTTAAATATGGTTCCAAACATATTAATGCCAAACACAACCCAGATAAGGGTAATTGCAATATCTATTGGCCATTCAAGTTCAGCATATTCATGCGAGGTGGTTAAACCTAAGGGCAACGTAATAACAGCCGAAACAATGATGAGCTGCCAGCCCCAAAAGTGAATTTGACTAAGGGCATCGCTAAACATCCGCGCTTTTAACAGCCGCTGTAATGAATAGTAAACACCCATAAAAATAGCGTTACCCACAAAAGCGAAAATCACCGCGTTGGTGTGTAAGGGCCGGATGCGGCCAAATGTAGTGTATTGGTTGCCCATGTTCATCCCCGGGCTATACAATTGTATGGCTACGATGAGGCCTACGGTCATCCCAATTATACCCCAGATCACCGTGGCGATACCAAAATTACGGACGATCTTGTTGTCATAGTAAAAATTTTCGGGCTGCATATGATATTAAATAATTTGATGGTGTAAAAGTATTGAGGGGCTGCCGCCGACAGAATGATTACGGTTTGCCCGAATAATGACATTGGTCATTTTTTATCTTTATCAGTTGGTTCATCATCCAGCAGGATCCTTACCGATGGGGTATACAGATCATCATGCTGGCCGTTACGCTGCGCCCAAAAAAAGCGCCCAAAAACACAAGTGCAAGCAATACGCTGCACCCGATCAGGAAATAAATAATGTTCATGATAATTTTCTTTTTTTAGCGGCGAGGTGTGTTGCTATGCTTGTGAACGAAATGATGGTTGCAGTACTTAAAGGCATCAATATGGCCGCTATGAGCGGTGAAAGCCTGCCGCTTACTGCATAGCTTAATCCTAATAGGTTATAGCAAAGCGATATAAAAAACGAAATGTGGATAATGGTGATACTATCCTTTGAGAATTTAAGAAATGCGGGCAGCAACCTGAGCGAACGCCCATCCAAAATAGCATCGCTGCCGGGCGAAAAATTGTTAACGTTATCCGTAATAGCTATCCCCAAATCACTTTGTTTTAAAGCACCCGAATCATTCAAGCCATCACCTATCATCATTACCTTTTTACCGGCCAGCTGTAAAGCCTTTATAAAGTCAAGCTTTTGCTGCGGGGATTGGTTAAACAGCATATATCCCTCCCCCTTAAAATAAGGCAGTAAATTTTTCCGCTCCCGGTCCTGATCGCCTGATAACAGGTAAATTTTATAATCCGCGGCCAGCCGCGCAATATCTTCAAGCCCTTCGCGATACTTGTTTGCAAAGCTGAAATAACCGGCGTATCGCCCGTTAATCATCAGGTGTACTTCAGTTGATTTTGCGATATCTACTCCTCCCGTTAAAAACGACTGGCTGCCGACTTGAACATTATGCCCATCAACCCAGGCAGTAATCCCCTTTCCGGCTATTTCCCGGTAATTACTTACCCGAAGTTTATCCGCCCCCTGGAGGTAATCGCAAATCTGAATGCTTAAGGGATGGGCCGAATTACTACAAATACTGTATATGAGCTGTTCCTCGTAACTGCTTAGCTGTGCATTGTTGCTTACACCGTTTTCGCCGCCAATAGTAATGGTGCCGGTTTTATCTAACACGATTGTATTAATACGGGCCAGTTGTTCAACAACGGCGGTGTTTTTGAGGTAGAAAAAATTACGATCAAAAATACTGAGTGCCGCCGACATAGTGAACGGTGTACTTAAAGCCAGCGCACAGGGGCATGCTACAATCAACACCGCTGTAAATGCCGAAAAAGCACGGTAAACATCGACCGGCAACCAGAAAACTAATGAACCCAATGCAATCATCAGTAAAACAATGCTGAAATACTTACTTACCTTTTGGTTAAAGGTTTGCATCCGGTTGTCCTGACTACGGCTAAAAGCTTCATTATTCCACAATTGGGTAAGGTAGCTTTGTGATACTGGTTTAATTACCTCCAATTCAATAGCTTCGCCCATTTGCCGGCCACCGGCATAAACCACTTCACCCCAAACCTTTGTCACAGGAGCCGATTCGCCGGTAACAAAGCTAAAATCAATCCGCGCTTCACCATTTAGTAATATCGCATCGGCCGGAATAATCTCATTACTGCGAATGCGGATCCGCTGACCTACTTTCAGGGCTGATAAGGGCAGCGGCTTTTCAATACCGTTATCAACAGCCTGTACGGCAACAGGGAAAAACGAGCGGTAGTCCCGCTCAAAAGAGATATGGTAATAGGTTTTTCGCTGAACAAATTTACCCACCAGTAAAAAAACACCAGCCCGCAAAGCGTATCGGCAAAACCGGCTCCCGCATGGGTTAGTACCTCAATCAGCGTACGCAAAAAAGCACGGCTATGCCCAGCGCCAGCGGAAAATCGATATTCAATATTTTATTACGGAGGTTTGTATAGGCCGATTGGAAATATTCCCTCCCGCTGTAAAAAACAACCGGCAGCGAAAACAGCACATTCAACCAGCCAAAAAAATGCCTGAAAGTTTGCTCATATTCCGATAATCCCAAGTACTCCGGAAAACTGAGCAGCATCACATTACCGAAACAAAACCCGGCCACCGCTATCTTTTTTACAAGATTATCGCCAGCACCGGTTTGTTGTTTTTTAATAACATCTTGGAGGTTAATAAGTGGCTCATAACCGATATCAACTAATAGTTCCACAACCTGTCTTAAACTTATCTCCTTGTTATTAAAGCGCAGGTTTACCTGTTTCTTTAAAAAGTCAATCCGGCTGTAATAAATGGCAGGGTTAAACCTGTTTAACTGCTCAAGCAGCCAAATACATGAGCTGCAATGGATATAAGGGATATAAAGCGTTAATATGGTAATGTTTTCGTCTGTAAAATCAACCAGGTCTGCTATGATCGAAGGATCATCAAGGTATTCGAACCGCTTTTCCACGTGGGTACGTGTTGCGCCGGGATGTTCATTATAGCTGTAATAGTTACATAACCCACTATTGGATAGCACCTTGTAAACACCTTTACAGCCCGTGCAGCAAAAATCTTTGTCATCCAATACATAATGATCTTTATCACAATCGTTACCGCAGTGGTAGCAGGTAGTTTGGGTAAGTATATTTACAGCCATTGATGATCTATTTATAAGATCAAAAATGGCTGTAATCCACCACTTGAAAAATGATGGCTGTTGGATGGAAAAGTGATGAGTATCATTTTTCACAGCTTAAAACAAAGAGTAACACACGTTGCTATCCGATCTTATACGCTCACTCCCATCCCCTGTTTTTAGAAATGCAGCGGTGGAAGCCCCTCCGGCAACACCAGCAGAGGTATTTCAATATGATGCGAAAGTTTTTTAGTGTAACTGATGCCGAACAGGCGCTCAAGCGGGTTAACTTTACGGTGCACCATCACCAGCATATCAATCACTCCGTGCTCGCTAAGCCAATCGAGCCCGCGCATTATACCCGTACCTTTAATGTGCCTGTAATAAATTTTAGGATAGTTGGCTTTACAGGTAACTTCATTTAAAAAGCTTCAACCTGCTGTTTTTCATCTCCTGTTTCGTACTTCTCGTCGGTTACATGGGCTATCAATAGCTCTGCATTAAAATAGCGTGCCAGGCTTGCCACCGAATGGATCATTTCTATATCGCTGCTGTTCAAATCGGTAGCAAAAGCTATTTTTGTTACAGGGTGATATTTTGCTTGCGATGGTATAAGTAAAACCGGGAAGGCGGCATCGCCGATCATGTCCTGTGTGTTGCTGCCTAAAAAAATCTGCTCATAGCTCCTGCTCCCGACATGCCCATAACAACCATTACGCTTTTTTCTTCATCTATTTTGCCTGTTACTACATCAACTACCTCGCCTACGTCGCAGTACGTTGTAATAACATTATGGCCTGACGCCGCTTTAGCGTAAGGGCTTTCCTGTTGTAAGGTTACAGAAAGTTGCTCCAATTCCTTATCTGCATCTGCTTTGAGCGACGTATAATCCTCTAAAGGCCAGGCTACTTGCGCTGCCATGGGCGTTTCTGAAGGTATTTTGATGGCATGACATAATATTAAACCTGCTTTGATATTTTGCGCAAGGTTTATAGCATAGCTTGCCGCGTTTTTTGCAGGTCCCGAAAAATCGGTGGGTACTAAGATTGTTTTCATGTTTAAAGGATTGATTAATTGATATGGCTGATATTTTTTATGTTGTGGTTCGCTATTATAGAGCTGGCTTTCAAACAGGCTATTAAGGTTATATGTCGTTATATTTAAGTGCCCGTCGACAATAGCCCCTGTATTATCATCATTTTTTGCAGGTGTGTTCTAAAAACAACAGGTATATCATCGCTTTCATATATTTTCATAACATCGTTATTGATAATGTAAAGTTGGAGCGTACCGGGTGTTAAAATAGTGACGATTGTCATTTATCAATCTGATTGTCAACATCTATAAAACAACATCTACCCCAAAAAACTAATAAGGAAAAAACTATTTACCAGCGTGAAAAACTTGTACCGAATTATGAACTTGCGGACACGGGCAAGTACCACGAAAAATCATTACTGCCGGTATAGTAAATATAACCCAGAGATATTTTAACCAATGCGCGAGTGATTTCAATCAACGAATAAAGAAATACAGATCATTTTATTAAAATACTTTCCGCGCTTCTTTTGCCCGCAAACTAAAAATCGCAAAAAGCGTATTATATGATCGTTTACAAAAGCTTCACTTTTGATTCTGCACATTTTTTACCCAACGTTCCGCTGCACCACAAATGCAGGAACATACATGGCCATACCTACCATTTAACAGTTTATTTTGAAGGCGAGGTAACAAGCCCCGAAGGATGGGTGCTTGACTTCGCCCTGATCAAAAACGCGGTTAAACCAATAGTTGACCAGTTGGACCATACCATTCTGAACGAAGTCCCTGGTTTGGAAAACCCCACGGCCGAAAACCTGGCCATATGGATCTGGAAAAGCATAACCGACAAATTGGATGGGCTTAATAAAATTGAATTGAAAGAAACGCCGACATCCGGGGTCATTTATGAAGGAAAATAGCGTAGTTATCTTTCCCATTTTTTTAGATCTCCGTGCAGTTTCCCCAGTTGAATGCCCCATATCACCACAGCAGGTGATTTTGATCACTATTTAAGCCGCTAAATTCCGCAAGCTTTGCATTAATAAAAAAATCATTAGTCATAAGCCATTGAAAATATGATACCTAAAAAAATGAAAGCCGCCGTAGTGCACGAATTTGGCCAGCCTTTGCAAATAGAAGAAATGCCGGTTCGCGAGCCGGGCCAACATGAAATACTGGTTAAAGTAATAGCCAGTGGTGTTTGCCATACCGACCTGCACGCGGCAGACGGCGACTGGCCGGTTAAACCCAAAATGCCACTGATCCCCGGCCATGAGGCTATTGGTTATGTAGTAGCGCTTGGTCCTGATGTTAAAGGCCTGAAGGAAGGTGATATTGTAGGTGTACCCTGGCTGTACAGCGCCTGCGGATGCTGCGAGTTTTGTATTACCGGTTGGGAAACCTTATGTAACGACCAGAGAAATGGCGGCTATAGCGTTGACGGCGGTTATGCGGAATATGTAGTGGCCGATTCCCGTTATGTTGGGCATTTCCCGGCAGGCTCGGATTGTACCGCGATGGCACCGATCATTTGCGCGGGTGTTACCGTTTACAAAGGCCTTAAAGAAACGGAAACCAAACCGGGAGAATGGGTAGCTATTTCCGGCATAGGTGGCCTTGGGCACTTAGCTGTACAATATGCCAAAGCCATGGGCATGCATGTTGCGGCTATTGATGTAGACGATACAAAACTGGAATTAGCTAAAAACCTTGGCGCCGAGCTGATCGTTAATGCCAAAACTACCGACCCCGGCACGTTTTTACAAAAAGAAACAGGGGGTATGCACGGCGTGTTGGTTACCGCTGTATCACCCATCGCGTTTAAACAAGGTATATCCGCGTTAAGAAGAAAAGGGACTATCGCGCTGAATGGATTACCGCCCGGTAGTTTCGACCTCCCCATATTTGAAACCGTACTGAACCGCTATACCGTCAGGGGATCAATTGTAGGTACTCGTAAAGATCTGCAGGAAGCCATCGAGTTCGCCGTGGAAGGAAAAGTTAAAGCCACCATACATACCGCAAAATTAGAGGACATAAATACAGTTTTGGCCGACCTGAAAAATGGTAAGGTAGATGGCCGGATTGTACTTGAAATAGCTACACCCTAATCTGCAAATAACAAAAACTTTTACGGCAGGCCGGGCCAAACTGCTCATTGACGCAATATACCGTGCCTAAGCGCCTACTCAAACTAAGTTACTTTAAAAAGATCCGCTCCCTGGGCGGGTCTTTTTTATTGCGGGCAGCATCGGTATTATGCTCGCTTCCGGGTCGCCATTCCAGTGATAAACCGGGTAAACGCGAAATGATGAGTATCATGAGAACAACTGTTTCCGGTCAGGCAAAGTCTATCACCTGCGGGATACATTTGCCCCATAATTTAATACAAATCATTATGAAAAAGATTTTCTTTACTACTTTGATCTTATTTTTATTAAGCGGGATAACCGCTTTCGCTCAGCAAAAAAATGAATGGGATATCCGCCTCAGGGCAATTGGGGTTATCCCCCAGGAAAGTGCGACGATAGGCGTTATCGGCGGAGACATAAACATTTCCAATACTGTTGTTCCCGAGCTCGATTTTACCTACTTTTTTGCCAAAAACTTTTCTGCAGAATTAATCCTGGCGACAACAAAGCACCAGGTAAAAACAAAAGGATCCAACCTGAGTGCTATTGGTGCCGGCTCTTCGGCCGATGTTGATCTCGGTAAAGTATGGTTGCTTCCGCCTACGCTTACTTTGCAATACCATTTGCCCACAGGTACCCTTTTTAAACCCTATATCGGCGCGGGGCTTAACTACACTATTTTTTACAATGCCGATAAAGGTTCAACCGTAGGCGGCATTGATTACAACAACAGTTTTGCTTTTGCAACTCAGTTGGGTGCTGATTTCGATATCAGTAAAAAAGTATTCTTGAATATTGATCTGAAGAAAATATTTCTCTCTACCGATGTAAAGGTTGATGCATCCAATTTAACGCCTGCGGGCAAACCCGAACTTGCGCCGGTTTTGAAAAACATACCGGCCGATGTAAAAATCAGGCCCTGGATAATCGGCGTAGGTATGGGTTACCGTTTTTAATCCACTTGCTGCAAAAACGCCCCGTGGAAACCTGGAGTACGAAGACTGCACCCAATCAGGAAAAAATACGATTTCACGAAGTTAAGAGCAGAACAAGCGTGTCAATGTTATATCGCCCAGTCATCGCTGTCTGTTTTGTTTATACGAAAAAGAATGCCCGATATCCAAAGCAAGGCGCCGGTGAGCAATAATTTCTGATTCATTTCGGGCAAGCGGTGACCTGGGCTGGTTAAACATAAAAACAATTCTGTCAATAACACCAGTATCGTGAGCATGCCGATGAGCATTTCACTCCATTGTTGCCTGTCCATATCCGTTAAATTCTGTGAGGTTTTTCTGCCGGAAGATACCCCGGACAATCAATTTGATAGTGCAGGTTAGCTCCTCAAGTGTACAGGATATCGACTTGATTTTTACCGGGATTTCATCCGTCGTTTCCATCAGGTCGATATGCAGTAAATCAGAGCTCAAAGGTTCCCTACCCTTAAAGTTGTCAAAAAGCAGGTCGGCGAAATTTCGGTCATTACCTAAAAAATACTGTCCATAACTATCAAATCCTGCCGGTGTTCTAACGCTCAGCAAAATATAAAACCCGAGTTCCATAGCTATAAATTAAGAGGCTCCTGCTTTAACAGGAGCCTCATTTAAAAAACTATCCCACTTATTTAATGTCAATTTGCCTGCGTATAGCCTTAGCTTCTTCGCGTTTAGCAATATCGATCTTCAGGACGCCGTCTGTATAAGACGCCTCAATATTTTCGGCGTTGGCGCTGTCGGGCAACGTAAACGAACGTACAAATGAACTGTAACTATACTCACGTTTACTGTAATTTTTTTGAACGTCGCTGCTTTCGTTTTGTCGTTCTACCGAAATGTGCAGCACATTGCGATCAAGGTTAATCTTGAAATCTTCTTTTTCAGGCCGGGCGCAGCCAGTTCAACATGATAATGATCCTCGGTTTCGCTGATGTTAGCTGCGGGAACGCGCGCTACCAAGCGGTCATTGAAAAAAGAATCGTTTAAGATTGATTCAAAAACATCATTAAATGACGGTAATAACGAACTGTTATTCTTTTTGTCGGCATTAAATTTAACCAATGTCATAGGTCTTCCTCCTTAAATAAATTAATGATTAAAACTTATATTAATTAAACCGGTTCATTTAATTCAAAGCTAATGCCAGTAGAGTAAACACTTGAGATCACTGAAAAAATTTCACAAAAAATGCTTTTTTTCAGTTCGACCTGACAAATATTCAATATACCATTGCTTTTAACATTAGCATTAAAGCAAAGCAACAATGGTTGATATTTTCACGACGTATGCCGCTTTGTTTAAGCTAAAAAGCATTGATAGAATTGCGGTAAATTAAAATTCTCTTCGTTCTTTGGACTTAAAACAATAGCTATTTTATTTTGGTTTAAACATTACGCAGCATGCCTGCTTTCGCACTCATCTTTTGAGGAACAGCATCGATTCCCGAAAATATTATCTATCCTGGTCGAAACATTGTTAAAAACCTGTCAGTACATAAAACTGGCTTGCACAACAAAATCCGGGTTCAAAAAACGGCTATTTCGGTATAGCGAATGTCTGCATGAACGATGATTTAGTCCGGTTCATTGATATGGCAATTGCTAAAGGATGGGTGAGGCTGTAGTTTTACTAAAAATTAAAACCAAAAGCTATGAAAACTAACAAAAACAAACTGGCTACCGCCATTATTATCGCAGTTCTTGCAGTACTTACACTTCCATCATCTGTCCTGGCTCAGCAAACCGTAGCAGGCCGCACAGAGTTACAGCGACATGACCTTAGTATTCCCGGCCGTGAAATGGTACAGGTACGCGTAGATGTTGAAAAAGGAATGTCATTCCCGCAGCATACACATTTCGGCGAAGAAATTATTTATGTACTTGGTGGGTTACTGGAATACCAGGTAGCAGGCCAACAACCGGTGACGCTTAAAGCCGGCGACGTTTTATTTATCCCTTACGGAACCGTGCATTCGGTGAAAAATGTAGGAACCACCAAAGCGAGTGAGCTTGCTACCTATATTGTTGAAAAAGATAAACCACTTGTTACACTGATCAAGTAAGGTTCATTATAGATTTTGGAAGTATCGATCCCCAACTTAATAATCATTGCGATCAATACTTCCAAAATTGCTTCGGGCATAGCTTTATAAGCTTGATGTAAACCGGTAAGCTCCCGGCATCAAGCGATAAATTGCTTTGTTTCCTTCAAACCCGATAAAGCTGATACCCTTTGCCCCTGCCACAGGCTTACCACCTTCAGTTATGCCTTTAACAGTAACTGCCGGAAGAAACAATGTAGCTGAGGTATTCGCCGGAACAGTTGCATCATAGGTCAATGTTTTACCGCTTACGGACCAGCTACTGTTTATCCGTCCATAAGGTGAATCATAAGATCCTTTAGCCCAGGTCATCTCCCCGGTGGGGTCGGGCTCAGGCTGCAAAATAAATTTCTTAAAACCAGGTTCATCACGCTGAATCCCGATAGAATAAGCAATCATCCATTGACCAACAGCACCAAATGAATAGTGGTTAAAAGAGTTCATGCTGTTATTACCGCCAAAGCCGTTTTCTACAGTATATCCGTTCAGCCTTTCCCAAATAGTTGTAGCGCCCTGGTCAATAGCATACAGCCATGACGGATAATGCTCGTTCTGCAACATTTTATAAGCAAGGCCCGAGTGCCCGTTATCTGAAAGAGCTTTACTGATCGCGCCCGTACCTACAAATCCGGTCATAAGAGAATAAGCAGGGCGGACAATCCCCTGGTCATCTTTATTCTCGTGTTCAACGGCAGCCTCAAGGTTCTTTGCCATATAACTGATATTTTCGTTGCTAAATACGCCAAGTGCCAAACCTGTTGCGTAGGCCGTTTGCGTATCCGAAACTTTAAACTCTTTTTTGCCGGGCTCGCCAAACATCCCACCACCAACAACACCTACGGCTTTTTTATCAGCGTTAACAAATGTTTTGTTGAAGAAGGCTTTTCGCTCTTCATATTTTTTCCTGAATTTCTCAGCATCATCTTTCTTTCCTAAAATAGCGGCCACCTTTGTCATAATGCCCAAATCATAAACATGATAAGCTGTAACCGGGAAAGCAGTACCAAGCTGCATATATTGTGGTCCAAGCCAGTCGCCCAGCACACCATCCGTACTGAAGCCGGTTTTAGGATCAATAGTTGAGTCGATGTAATCCATATACCTGCACATGGCATCATAATGTTCGGCAAGTAATGATACATCATTATATTGCTGGTAAGTTTCCCAGGCCACGGTGATGCCTGCACTCCCCCAGATCACACCACCAAAGCCACCGCCAACTGGTGCTATATCGGTAAATCGCCCTTGCTCAGTTTGCAAATCACGCATGGCCAGCATATGCCTGCGCAGAAACTGATCGGCATTGGATACATAAGTTGCAGTACGCGAAAAAATACTGATATCGCCCGACCAGCCCATCCGCTCATTCCTTTGCGGGCAATCGGTTGGTATAGTAAGGAAGTTATCGATGTTTGACCACGTTAGGTTGGACCATAGTTTGTTCACCTTTGGATTAGAGGTAGTGTAATTTGCAGTGAGTTTTTTTACGGAACTTATAACCAGGCCCTGTACATCCTCTAACGGCAGCGGCTTGTCAATGCCGGTAATTTCGATATATTGATAACCATGCGATGTAAAATGCGGTTGGATCACCTGATCGCCATCCTTCATGATATAAAGATCCTGACTCAGCGCTGCGCGGTAATTTTCGGTCATAATCATACCGACATTTTTACCAGACTCCTTCAGGTTTGGATACAGGATTTCGGCATAACGCAAGGTCAGTTTTTTTCCAGAGATACCATTTTTGATGCTGATCTTGGGCACACCTACAAAATTCTGTCCCATGTCATATACATAAACACCTTTTCTAACTTCCCTCACTCCTTTAGCAGTAAGGGTTTTATAAATTCCTGCCGATGTTCCGATCTGCCCGATCATCGAAATATGATCAAAATCCAGCGGGATCTTTTTCCCGAAATAGTCAACGTCATCCCCCATATATGTTGTTCCTTTTAGAGATACTTCCTGCGCCTTTTGCCAGTTATGATCATCATAAGCTACCGTGTTCCAGTCTTTAACTGCAACTTCCTTTGTGGCATCGTCAACCTCGCCCATATCCAGGCTGCTGTAAACAACAGGACCATCGTTAAAATATTTCCAGTTTTTGTTATTGGTTTTGATCACCTCCTGCGAACCATCAGTATAAGTAATAACCAGCTTAGCTAACAAGGATTGCCTGTCGCCAAAATGGTTCCAGACCGAGCCGTAGCTCAACAAACCGCTCCACCAGCCTTCGCCGAGCATAGCACCAATAGCGTTTTTCCCTTTACTTACCATACCGGTTACATCGTAGGTTTGATAAAGATGAGTTTTGTTATATTGTGTAAGGCCGGGGTTGTAATAATCGTTACCCACCCGTTTACCGTTAAGATAGATTTCATAAATCCCCCTTGCCGTTACATAAAGCCTTGCCTGCGAAATACCTTTATCGGCATTAAAAACCGAGCGCAGCATAGGCATAGCGTTATGACTGGGATCGGCAAGGATAAATGCGCCCGCACTTCCGCCGTCTACCTCATATTTCCCATCTTTTATAACTAAACCGGATGAAGGAGTAATAACAGCTTCTTTAAAAATCCCTTTGTAATTATTTTCTTCGGGCTTTTCGCTGAATAAATTGTTGCGCGGCGACCTGAAATTGGAAACCGTCAGCTCAGAAAATTCGGCTTTCTGACCTTTATCTACAGAAAAACCTATCTCTCCAAGCATTCCAAAAGAGATTACATCACGGCGGCCAAGCGGATTAAGTGTTATCACGGCGTCGCGGTTTGCAGGCACAGGCTGGGCTATAGCAGTTGCATCTTTCTCATCGGCTAAAAATGTTTTATTATCATCAACAGTGAATGTAAGTGTACCAAGCTCATTATTGATCAATATGGAGTGTTGTTTGTTCTTATTACCGTTGCCAATCAGGTCGGTTTTTATTGGGAAGCTTTTAAATACTTTATCCAATGTATCTTTTTCCGAATACCCTGCTCTGTATACGTTGATCCGTGCATTGCCTCCCTGATCCAGCCCTGAAATATCCACCTCTACTTTAAAATAAGATTGGTTCTTTTTATTGGCAAGCTGAAAAATATTCCTGTTACTGTTCATCAGCCGTGGGTCATTAGCGGCAAAAATCAGGCTTGCCCTGGAGCTCCCCGGAGCGATAGCCACTTTATATTTCAGGTTATACAGCGGCAGGTAATGTGCATAAAGCACCAGGTCATTATCTCCTCCCCCTATCCATTGCGCGCCATCCCATGCCGACATTCCCGTGTCCATGAGCCCCGTTTCAAACCAGGAGCCCGAGGAAGAAACACCGCCTGCCTGATCCCAAACAGTTACCGTCCAGCTATAGCGGGTTGCGGCTTTAAGCGGCGAGCCTGCGTAAACCACAGCTAAGGCTGTTCCGCTTTTTATTCTGGTGCTATTCCATACCACTTTTCCCTGTGCATCTTTTACGATGATCTGATAAGCAACCTGGTTATAGCCTCTCGATCCTTCAGGGGCCAGCATTTGCCAGCTAAACCGGGGCAGTTTAACATCAATCCCAATAGGATGGTCAGTATATTCCACCTGCAGGTTAACTATCCGGGTCCCTTTTACAGCACCGTAAAGGTTAATTTGTATAAATGAAAATAACAGTAATAAAATCAGGATAGCCGGTTTAACTATCGGGGCAGGATTTTTTGTCATAATTGGGTTTACAGTAAAAATAATTGGTACAGCAATATGCTAATAAAATGATACTTAACTGTCCCTTACTTACCCCTTTGATTGTAAATACTTTTTTATACGACTAAAAGCAGAATACGAAGCCTAAAGCTAATAAATTATCACGGCATCAACGCCTCACCGCCCAGGCCAAACCATCAGCCCCGCGAATATCAATATGCCCGGCCACTTCTAATTTATTGAGATCGATCACTGCCACATAATTATCGCCGGTGCAGCCTATGAATGCACGTGATCCGTCATCATCAACCAGGATGCCGGCCGCGCCATGCCCTGTATTTATACGTTTCAACTCCTGGTGCGATACTGCATCAAAAATAAACAGGTCGCCAGTGCGGAGGCTCGTAACCAGAATACGTTTACCATCCGGCGTGAACTTAAGTCGGTTGGCACCCGTTACCTTTGCATCAATTGTGGCAGTTACCTTTTTGGTCGCGATATTGATGATCGAAATATTGCCATCCTCAGCACCTGCAGTCCATAATTCGCGCCCATTGGGTGATAGATCAAAGCCCTCAGAACCTTTAGCTACCGGGATAACAGTTTGCACCCAGTCATGGCGTGCCGGAGGTGCAAAACCGCCCGGAGGCCCCGTTGGCTTCAGCAAACTATCCTCCAAAATGCTTACCGTTGCTGAAGATACATTTGTGGTGAACACCTTTTTCCCATCATCGGTTACATAGATCATGTGCGTTCTATCCTGGCCTGTTCCCATGGCCCAGTCAAATTTGCCGGTTGCAGGATCATAGCGGCCAACAGCTTTAGCGCCTTCGGCCGAGAACCAAACTTTTCCTCCTGCAAATGTGAGTCCATGCGGCCCCATCAATGGTTTGGTATCAATGGCGGGCAGCGCTTTTTGCGCCACAAGATCAATTACGCTCAGCTCGTGCAGGCTTCCTCCACCGTAGATGGAAACATAAGCCGTCTTTCCATCGGCTGAGGCAATAACTTCATGAGGATCGGAACCCACGGGCACGCGTGCAATAACCTTTAAAGTCAGCGGGTTGATGATCGCCAAATTATGATCGCTTTTTGAAAGTGCAAGTAAAACCCGTGAGGGTGTGGCCTGCGCTGAACATTTGTTTGAAATAAAAACCATCGGAATCCATAATATGCTTACGACGAGTAATTTGACCATGTCAAATCTCATCGCTTTAAAATTGGGGGCGAATGCTGTTTTATTCATGCGGTTTACTAATTGAAGGGCGGTTTATAAGTCGTTTAAAAGTAACGAAGCCGATCATTAAGAGTGATCTCTCCTTAAAACAAATATACTGATCCCGGCTTTGCTATCTCCGCCAGTGGCAAACAAATCGACGAAGACCAGATTGTTACCCATCGCGGTTTGTTTTTAAAAGATTAACCATAGTAAAAACAAAATTTCTGGTAACATTATTATCAACCGGCATTGATTTTATGCATCACATAATTAACGATCACATCACAACGAGTAAGGTTAAATTCCAGAAGTTCTCCGGGCTGCCAATAACTATTTAACTCGGTGCGTAACATTTCTTTGGCCCGGTTCAATCTTATTTTAACATTAGACTCCCCTATTTCCAGCGCTTCCATTGTTTCATTAGTGGTCATTCCCTGTATCTCCCTCATTACAAATACCAACCTGTATTTTTCGGGGAGCGTTAATACCGCCTTTTCTAAAATAGCTTTTAATTCTTTGTTCATAAGATTATCTAAAGGTGTTTCAGGTTGGTGATCAATGCGAATATGTTCGGTAAGTGTTTTTTCTAATTGAGCTTTCCTCTTTTTGTGCAACAGGCTCTCGTTAATCAGGATCCGGATTAGCCAAGTGCTAAAACTCGATTGATGTTTGAAATTAGACAACTGGCGATAGGCGTTCAGGTAGGCCGTTTGCATAATGTCTTCAGCCTCCTTATCGTCGTTAATGATGGACATGCTGATCCTATACAATCTTTCGTTGAATTTGCGCATTAGTTTTTCGTACAAATGCTTTTCGCCATTAACTACTCGTTTTACAATCTCCTCGTCACTGAAAGTATCTGTCATATGATCGGCAGGTGGGTTCATAAAATATGATTTATATAATAGAGCACTGTAAAGCTAAAGGGTTACAGATTACCTCTAATTAAACTTTGTAACCCTTTGTTCAAAGGCAATCTCTAATGGATATTAATTCAAAATAATCATGGAAGATCAAACTAAAAACACTCAAACTCTTTTAAAGTTTACTTATGGTTTAGTGCCTGTTGTAGCGGGAGCCGACAAATTCACCAACCTATTGACTGATTGGTCACATTATCTCAATCCAACAATTAAAGCCATGCTTCCTTTTGGCGAACATGTATTTATGATGATTGTTGGCATAATTGAAATTGTGGCCGGAATATTAGTGCTTTTTAATCCTCAAAAAGGAGCTTATCTTGTTAGTGCCTGGTTAGTATTAATCGCACTTAGTTTATTGGCAAGCGGCAACTATTTAGATGTGGCTGTGCGTGATATTGTAATGGCCATCGGCGCCTTCTCATTAGCAAGACTATCTACTATAGCCAAAAATTAATATCATAAGCACTTTACAATTACTGTGTTGTACAATTATTTATAACGGGCCATAAAGGACATTACAATGCAAATCTGTCGGGTAAGACTTATATCCGACAGACTTATTTTTATGTTCACATTATTCAGTAAGGAGAACCATATTTCACATATTGCCAATCCAGTACCTGCTTCATATATTTATACATGCGGTCTTGTAAAATCAACTTATGAATCAGCCACATATAGCCGGCATTGCTCCATTCTTCATTGTACGCAATGTCACAACGGCAATATCCTTTTATCTGGAGAAACTCGGTTTTGATACCGTTTTCCAGGAGCCAGATCACGATCCGTTTTTTGCTATTGTACAGCGGGATGGGGCAATGATCTTCCCGAAATCTGTAAGCGGGGATCCGCTTCCGAACTACAAGCAAGCCCCGGATGCCCGGTGGGACGCATATGTTAGTGTACCTGAGCCGGATACGCTGGCCGCAGAGTTTATATCGCGCGGTGCTAGTTTCACTGTACCACTACAAAATACTCCTGATGGCTTGCGCGGCTTTGAATTGGAAGACGCTGACGGTTATATTTTATTTTTCGGTCATCCACGTTGATAGAGATAGTTACTAAACAGGTATACTTTTTGCAAAAGGTATAGCATGGATCAAAATTATTTACTGAACTCCATAGATGGGGTCGACGTTATCTTAATTCCCGGTTCAGGCAGTAGCGTCTGCGTTTTCGAACCGGAAACGCAAACCAGTGCGGGTTCGTCCCAACTATTGCGGGCCACAATACTGGATAAAGAACTGGTTTTTCAGCCCACAGGCAACAATATTATTTCAGAAGATGAGCTATTAAAAGTTATCCGCTGGTACAGTTACCGCAAAACTTTTTCCTGAAATATTGAGGCAATTTTTACAAGCAAACAGCCTTTGTGCCCGCCCATAAGCTCAATTAGCGTATATAAACTTTCCCGAACCGGGGAAGAATTAACCCTGCCATGATGCTGCCTCGGCCAACCCTCATTATCTATCTTCATTGTATTGATATTGTTACAGATAGGCTTTTACTAAAATGATCTCAACCCAATTGGAAGCAGTAAAAACGCAGCTATTGCTTTGGGTTAATTTAAGCATTTCAAATTTCTGCCCAGTCTCCAATTATTACTTTATTGGGGGGAATAGATGATATAGAAGTATAAAAAAAGCCTCTCCCTGAATAGGGAAAGGCTTAAGAGCGAAAGACGAGATTCGAACTCGCGACCCCGACCTTGGCAAGGTCGTGCTCTACCAACTGAGCTACTTTCGCGTTGGTGGCCGCAAATATATAACTTCCACCAGGTGCTGGCAAAATATTTTTAAAAATTTCGCAAATTAAATTTAACACATTTTTAATCAAATATTTACACCTATCGCCACACCTGTTATGGTTTGTAATTGATGTCCGTGTAAGAAACAGGCACTTAGAAAAGGGCAAAGAAAGTACTTAATTTATCCGTTTGGGTGTGTTTTATTTAAAGTCGTTTTCTAATATGTTGACAAACAGTTTTCAGCACTATCGCACCTAATTATTAAATTTGAAGATAATTTCCTGATCCGGGAATCGATAATATAGCAAGTGTATGGTGTTGGAGCCTTTTCATGAACTCGTCCTTAAATTTATTGAAAATACTAACCGGCCGATATTTTTAACAGGTAAGGCAGGTACCGGTAAAACCACTTTTCTCCGCTGGATCAGGGCAAACGTTACCAAAAACCTGGCGGTTGTAGCTCCTACCGCAGTGGCAGCTATTAACGCCGGTGGCGTAACCATTCATTCCTTTTTCCAGGTGCCTTTCGGGCCGCAAGTGCCTGTAACCGATCATAACAATCACAGCACCCTGCTCAGGCAGGTAAGTCTCGAAAAATCAAACATATTAAAGTGTCTCGACCTACTTATTATTGATGAGATCAGTATGGTGCGGGCCGATACCCTTGATTACATTGATACCGTATTACGCCAGGTTAAAGGATCAACACGCCCCTTCGGCGGTGTTCAGTTATTGATGATTGGCGACCTATTTCAATTGCCCCCAGTGTATGAAAAGGACTGGCCGGTGCTCAGAAATTTTTATAAAGGCCCTTATTTTTTCGATAGCCTCGCTTTTCAAAAATTCCCGGTGCTAACTTTTGAGCTCACACAGGTTTACCGGCAAAAAGACCCGGTGTTTGTGGAGATATTGAATAGCATCAGGAACGGCTATGCAGACAGCGAAATGCTCGACAAACTGAATGCGCATTATAACCCTAATCTGAATGCCAACTGGCTTAAAGATTATGTAACCCTATCAACCCATAACCAACTGGTTAATGAAATTAACCAGCAGCGTTTAACGGAACTTGACGGCGAAGCACATACTTTTAAAGCCACCATAACCGGCGATTTCCCGAAAGAGGTCTACCCTGCCGAAGAGGAACTGGTGTTGAAAGTTGGCGCGCAGGTAATGTTTATTAAAAATGACAGCTCGGGCAAAAAGCAATATTATAACGGCCGAACAGGGCGTATCGCTGCTATGGGGCCAGGCAACATCCGTTTAACTTTTCTTGATGACGACTCTGAGTTTGAAGTGATCCCCGAAACCTGGCAAAACGTAAAATATGCATTGGCCGAAAATGAGCAAAAAGTAAATGAACAAAATAACGGTTCGTTTAGCCAATATCCGCTTAGGCTGGCCTGGGCCATCACCATACATAAAAGCCAGGGGCTTACATTTGAAAAAGCGGTTATTGATGTCGACGCCGCCTTTGCTTTCGGGCAAGCTTATGTTGCGCTAAGCCGTTGCCGTTCGCTTGAGGGCATGATCCTGAAATCGCCGGTACGCCCCGAAAATATCCGCACCGATCCGGAGATCATCAGCTTTATGCAAAATGCAGCTGTCTCCATACCCGATGAAAATCTGCTGGAAAGTACTATCCGGCAAATAGCCCTGGAAGAAATGAAGGACATCTTTGATTTTTCGATGCTTACAGGTGCATGGAGGCAACTTAAAGCCATCATGCTAAACGGCGCGATTAAAAATAGCCCCTTATCCGAAACCATCAACAAAACTGACCATAACTGGGAAACTGAAATTAAAACCATCGGCGACCGTTTTATCAGGAAGGAACTGGGCGCTTTACCTGATGATCAGCTTATCTGGAACAATGCACCGTTTATAAGCAGACTCAAAAACGCTGCCAGCTATTTTCTGCCTAAATTGAATGTTTTTTCAGAAGCTATTAACAGTTTTTACACCGCTGTAAATAACACCAACCCTCCTGCCGAGTTTTACGACAGTTTAAATCATTTATTAGTTAATCTGAAAGCAAAAACGGCGGCATTTGTACGCCTGCCCATTGCCACATCGGGCAGGGATGTTTTATCATCAGTACAGGAGGCCGGGATGAGTTACAAACCTGTATACAAAAACTGGAACCCTAAAGCGCTGCCAAAAGAGAAAGAAATTGCTAACCCCGAACTATACAAGCAATTACTCAACTGGCGTAAAGAAACCAGCCTCGAACGTAAAATCCCCGAACATACGCTGGTGTCTGAAAATATGCTGCGCGATATCACTGCTAAGCTACCACGGTCATTAAACCAGCTTTCACAGTTAAAAAGTTTCGGTGATGCAAAAGCAACAGACTTAGGCGAACCCATTTTAAAAATGATCAGGAGTTATTTAGGCGAAAATGACCTGTTTTCTTAAGCCGGATATTTAAAACCTCGGAATTTCCGGGCCGTTATATGGATTTTCGAGGGCATTCTTGATCCTCATTAACTGGTATTGGTGACGCCAATTATCAGGATAGTTTTTCATGTTTTTCAATAATTGCTTAACAAAATCGGCAACATGGAGCTGAGTTGTAGCGCGATCTAACCTTAATTCCTGGGGTAATGTAACATTAGTAAAGTATTCACTCAATTCTTCGTAGCTCATGGTGCAAAAGTAAAAAAGCCCGGCATTTTCATACCAGGCTCTTAAGCTTAAATAAAAAGCTGAAAGCACAAAGCACAAAGCTCAATGCTAATATCTCTTAGCTGTTTAAAACACATAGAACAAACTGGCCTGAACGTTATTATTTTTAAAATCGTTGTTGATATTGGAGATATTAAAGTTGCCTACCTTTGAAAGGCCGTAAACATATCTTACACCAATACCAAGGCCCAGTTTTGACTGGTATCCAATACCTCCGGCCGCTGCCAGGTCCAGTTTTTTAGCAAAATCACCGGCACTTAAGCCCGAAACATCTTCTTTGGCTTTCATACCTACCTGCGGACCAGCCTCGATATAGAAGCCTGAGTTAGCACGGTATTTCAATAAAAAGGGAACCGAAATATAGGAAAGCTTGAGGTTTTGATTGCCAAGGGAGCCGCCTTTAATTTTTGCACCCTGCGATGAAAATAGAAATTCCTCCTGCACCAGGAAATTATCAGTGAACTTAAATGCAACAGTAGCGCCCGCATGAAAGCCAACCAACGGATCGGTAGGGAAACTGGCATTGGTAAAATTGCTATAGTTGGCGCCTGCTTTAAGCCCAAATTCCAGGCGCGAAAGGATGCCCTGACTGAAACCTTTAGTTGATACCAGGATTAAACAAGTTAAAATGAAGAGTAGCTTTTTCATAAATTTTAATTTCAATTTTTGAGATAATGTTGCTGCCCGAAAGCGCATTTGTTATTGATAGCGCAAAAGTGAGCTTATGCTGTGGCCTATAGAAGGAAAAGGTAACCGAAGCGGGCAAAGTGGCACCGGAAGTGGAAAAAATGGGCAGATGCGTTACAGCTATTTAGCTTAAAGCGGAAGGCTCAAAGCTTAAAGCCAGTAGAGCATTTAACAGGATGTATGTACACAGATCTATCAGGCTTTTGCCAGCCATGCAAGAAACTGGGAAGCCTTGCCTTTACTTACCACAATTCTTTCGCTGAATGCGATATTGAGGTTGAGAGAAAGTTTACGCGAGAAAAAGCTGGAAACATCAGCAATAGCCTTCCTGCTCACCAAAAACTGGCGGTTAGCTCTGAAAAAATAACTTCCGCATGTCTTTTCCAACTCATCCAAATTTTTGTTAGGGTAAAATATCTTACCTGAAAAAGTTACCAAATGTGAAACTTCATTTGAAAGATGGATCAACGCTATATCATCTAATTTTATCGGGATGATCTTATCCTGGTGATAAACCAATACAGAAGAAGGTCTGGTGGTTTCTTTTTTAGTCAGCAATTCCATAAGCGCCTCATATTGCGGTGGCTGATGCGTTTGAAATACTTTTTTCAACTGCCCATAGCGTTCAAGTGCCAGTTGAAGCGTTTTTGTTGTAAAGGGTTTTAATATGTAATCTATTCCGTTTGCTTTAAACGCATCCAGCGCATATTCATCGTATGCGGTACAAAAAACCACAGGGACGTCAATCGATATCGTGGCAAAGATTTCGAAACTTAACCCGTCGCCCAGTTGAATATCACTGAATATGAGATCAGCTTTATTACTTCCCGAAAAATAGGTAACGGCTTCCTTTACAGAATGAAGCTGTACTACGGTTACCGGCTCGCTAATCAGTTGTTTTATACTTAGTTCAAGGTCATCGGCAACTAACGGCTCATCCTCTATGATCGCTATATTCATTATTCAATAATCTGATGCTTACAGAAAATGTGTCTTTATTTTCGCTGATAATAACTTCATCACCTGATAACAGGCTATACCGCTCGGCAAGGTTGGCCAGACCATGATGAGTTGAAGTTACATTAAGATTTTTCTTTTTAAGGGTATTGGATACCACTATCCTGTCTTCCGAACAAAAGATTTTTACCACAAGCGGCGACTGTTGGGTTAGCTCATTATGTTTAAGCGCGTTTTCAAGAAGCGGTTGTAATGAAAAAGACGGCAGGTAGCGGTCGTTTAAAATATCAATGGGCAAATCAATAACGCAATTTAATGCCGAACCAAACCTGATCTTTTGCATCTCCAGATAGTCGAGCAGTAGTGCCAGCTCATCCGCAAGGCTCGAAGTTTTTGCGGCATGATTATAAACCGAGGCCCGGAGAAAATTAGCCAGGTGAACAATATAATTATCGCCCGCAACAGGATCTTTGTGGTACAGTGCTTTGAGTGTGTTAAGTGCGTTAAACAGGAAGTGAGGGTGGATCTGTTGTTTTAAAAGAAGGTTTGTAGCCTCGGCATGAGCGGCTTTTATCTGGGAAAGCTCAAGATCGGCATGGGATTTATCGGCCTGCAGGATCACAAAGTCCTGCAACAGGATAATCATTGTATTTACAAGGATACCGGAAATAAAGAAAATGACCAGGAAAAACGGAAAAGGGAATGATTTACTTTTATGTTCAAAATAATCAAACGCAGGCGCCAGCATCAGGTATATAGTGGCGCTGGCAGCATATGTAAAAAAATAACGGTACCGCTTAAGTGCTTTTCCCCTGACGCCGTGCTTCCGGGCCAATAAAATCAGGATCCTGACATTTACAAATGCTACCAAACCTATTCCTAACGCAGTCATACCCATATAAAACACTTTATATAGGAATCTCTCGTCCAGCAAAAAAATAAAGTACAGCGATATGATCGCGGTAAAAGTGAATACAAGCAGCCAGTTGAGCCGGACAAGGCTTTTAATTGGTAATGGAGACGGCATATTACTCAAAGATAATTAATAGGCATAAGTGCCGTATCAATTTGCTGCCGAAGCGGACAAAAAGGAACCTAAAGGAGCTTTAAATAGGTTTAACAGAAATATAAGTCAAATGCAAAAGGCTTCATATTATCCTCATTTAGGATTTGTATCTTTGTTTAACATTATTTAACTATCATTCGCTTGGAGTTTCGGGTTTGCTTTCTTTTATTTATAAGCGTAATGCTGGCATTGTTATCCCCAACTAAAATCCGCAGAGTTTTATTTATCTGCCTGTTTATCTTCATTTTACCATCGGCCCTGTTTGCACAAAATCTTTTTTTGCAAAAGGTAGAGATGTGTAATATCACCAATTATTGCATGGATTGCGGCGATACAAAGGCCAGCTGCGATCAGCTTGCCATTGATTTTGTTTCTGCGAGGATCAATAACCGTTACCTGCTAAAAGAAGCTACCGGTTCCATAACGTTCCAGGTTTTGGTGGATGAGCGGGGTTTTAGCTGCGTGCTTAGCCATAATGATGCGAGCAAAAGCGCGCTCACCAACGAGTTGATTACCTATCTGAACGGTTGCATCTGGAAGCCGGCCAAGGTAGATGGCAAACCGGTAGCCTCATCTGTAAATGTGATCTTTCGCTTTATAAGTGGCGGCGTTTACGGCCAGGTACAAAGGCTGGATCTTGCCGAAATGAAACCACCCGGCGATCCAACCATCTACAATAAAACTTTCACCTACGCCAATCCATCATTAAAAAACTACGACTTTACGGTATGGACAAAATATAACTCGCCCCTGGTTGATAACATCGGCAAATCAGCCGCTATGGATCAATCAGATCTGTTATGGTATGCTACGGAAAAAGGGATGACCCGCTTTGAGGGAACAACATTTATCCCGGTTAATGAATATAATTCGCCATTCCCGTCAGATGCTAACATAAAGGAAGTAACCATCGACCGAGATAATAATAAATGGGTTTATTACGATAATAAAATATTTATGTACGGCAGCGGTGGCTGGCAGTTATTTGATTTTAAGCAGTTTTTGGCAGGTGGGGTTAACCAGGTGCTGAACAGCCGCAATGGCGAATTACTTTTCACCACTCAAAACGGTCTTGTTGTAAAAAGGAAAGATAAAGTGGTAGTGATAAACAAAAAATCGATGCCTGAAATGCCCTCAAGCAATGTACTTTTTGCTTATGTAGATAGTCAGAAACGGCTTTGGATTGGTACGTCAAAAGGAACCATCATGATTGATAAAAGCGTTATCACCTCATTTAACAGCCTTAACAACACTCCGCTGAAAAATGCCAGTATTTCGGGCGCGGTGGAGGATGAAAAAGGAAATGTTTACTTCTCACTGGTTGATTGTAATAAACAAACTGGTGAAAATGATAGTGATAAAGAAGGTATAGCCGTACTAAAGTTTAATGGTAACTGGCTGCATTATAATGATAAAAACTCGGGCATGCCTGCTAACCATGTTAATACCATGTTGTATGATAAGTTTGAGCATGTTTTGTGGCTGGGTACAGACGAGATCGGGCATTGCCAGGTTTGACCTGAATAATGGGTGGGAAAATTACCACAACAACAATTCGCCGCTCCCTGGTTTTACTATTTACCAGATAGTTCAGGATTCAAAAGGCGTTATTTACGCCACTACTGCCAATGGCTTGTTAAGGATCAGAAAAAAGGCGGGAGCTTAAGATTAAGCAACTGTATATTATCAAAATGGTCTGAGGCTTATAAATAAGCCGTTTACGTTTGTTTGCTAATTGCCATCAGATTCCCTTTAGCGAATGTTAATGTGGCAGGCAATCAAACACAATTTAACCTTATCAAGTAAAGAATATAGCTCAATAGCCTCTATTGGGTCTTAAATTTACCTGGTAAGTTCATTCGTATTTAATTTGGCATATTCCTTTTCTTGTCCCGCTCCCTCCGTAATTGTCATCTTTTCCCCTTCCCTCAAACATCATTTACAATTAGTTTTGTTATGTAGCCGGTGTTTTTAAAACTAACTTTAAATAAAACTACCATCATGATGCTTCAAAATAGAAACGCGGTAATTTACGGTGCAGGCGGTTCATTAGGCGGTGCAGTTGCAAAGGCACTGGCCGGCGCCGGCGCGCGCGTATTTTTAACCGGGCCTAACCCCAGGTCAATTAAAAAGATATCCGATGAAATTATTTCTTCAGGGGGATTGGCTGAAATAGCAATTGTAGATGCATTTGACGAAAAAGCAATTGATCGGCATTTACAGCAAGTGGTAAGCAGCGCAGGGACGATTGATATCTCATTTAACGCCGTTGGAGTTGATGTGGTGCAGAACGTACCGCTTATCGAAATATCGGCCGAAGATTTTGTAAAGCCGATTACGCTTACGATGCAAACCCGTTTCATGACGGCCATTGCAGCTGGCAAGATGATGATGAAACAAAAATCGGGGGTAATTTTATCGCTTACAGCTACGCCAGGAGGTATAGGCTATCCTCACACAGGTGGCTTTGGCCCTGCTTGCAGCGGTGTTGAAAGTTTTTCGCGCACACTGGCATCCGAATTGGGTGCTTACGGCATCCGGGTGGTTAATATCCGATCGGGAGGCTCGCCCGATTCGCGCGTGTTTAAAACCGCAATTGACACCATGCCCGATGTTATGGACCCTATCCTTAAAAAATGGAAGCTGATACCATGCTCAAAAAACTACCCTTAATGGCCGATATTGCCAATACAGCGGTTTTTCTGGCATCGGATCTGGCTGGCCAGATTACAGGCGTTACCATTGATGTAACCGGAGGTACAACTGCAGCATTAAATTACAGAGTAAACAGGCTTGATTAAACGGGTTTAGGAAAGAAACGCCATTAATTGATCCCCAAAAAAGACAAGCAAAAAAATAAGGCCGGGGTATTGCAGTTAATTACTTTCCGCCCATAAATCCTATCGATTTTGCCGGAACCTGTTTCGTTACTACGCCTTCAATGTAAAGCTGACCATCCTTAATTTTATAATCGAGGGTACGGTCATCAACTTTATAGTCATCATCGTGAAAAAGGTCCTTCAGTTTGCTCAGCAATTCTTTGCGATCAAATACGGGGCTGATACTTAACTGATCGTCAACCGGGGTAAGTATAATACCATCTGCCTTGTATGAAAATATTTTAGATTCCATTTGATAAAGATAGGCTTATATGCCGAACATCAGCAAAGCAACTTCTTATGGTTTCCGCCGGTAAACCTTGTGCTTTGTAAACCCTCTGCCGCTTTCATAAATCCCGTTTGCAGGTTGCTTTTGTTTAAGCTTATCAGCCGATGTATCGTTAAAACTATGGTCTGTTACTCTGCTATAGGCGGCAGGAATCCATTCCAACTTTAGTTTACATGAGTTATCCATATCTATATTCAAATAAATATAAATTTACAAATAAGAGGCATTCGTATCACGAATAAACTAATACAATACTTTATGCCAGTGCATCAGCAGCAAACTGCCGGCAAATTTTCACCTCCTTTACCGCATCTGATCCTTCAGGTATCTTGTACTCCAGCTCAATAGTGGCCGGGAATTTATAATGGTTATTTTTAAGGAGTTGCAGCACCTCTTTTATCGGGGTATCGCCCTGCCCCCAGGGCTGATTGGGACCGTCATGAAACTTACGGTCTTTGATGTGCATACTGGTTATACGGTCATGATATTTTTCAATAAAGGGAACGGGGCTGCTGCTGGTACCTGCCACATAATGGCCGATATCCAAATTAATTCCGTTATGCTTTGACTGGGCCAGGGCCGCGTCCCAAAGGGTTGGCGTGGCCTGGGTGTGGGCATGGTAGCCAACCATCATTTTATGTTTGGCGGCTATATCACCAAGGCGTTTGGTTTGAACCTCATCAGGCAACTCAACAGTTACATGATTTACACCCAAAGCTTTCCCTGCATTAAAGGCATAATCAATTTCGGCATCGCTGTTTTTAGTACCGAGGGCATTGGGTTTCCAGGCATAAATATTGACACCGGCATCATGGTACATCTTCCTGATCTCCTTAAATTTATCCATTGGCGCGGAGACGCGCCATTCGGCCATCTTTTTCCCAAATGCAGCCCAGTCTTCGCCAGCTTCATGTTTAGGGGCACCGGCGTACATTTCGGCGGCATCGCCCATCAGTTCAATGGCGTTAATATTACAGTCGATACAGTACCTCAGTAAATCTTCAATTGTGCTAGGCATGCTCCTGAATGAGTAGGTGATCACGCCTATTTGTACGCCATTGATAAGCGAGTTGGGTTTATCAACCCTACCTGAAATCACGCCCGCAAATGATGATTTTGAAAATGCTAAAAGCCCCGCTGCGGCAAGTGCGCTGCTGCCAATAAACCTGCGCCTTGATAAGTTATGCTGCTTCATAAATTTTATAGGAAATACATTGGTTTACACCAAAGTTATCAATTAATTGATGCCTGCAAATTGTGTATTGAAAGTGTTACTAACAAAGTTAACTTGTAGCGTTTTGCCTGGTATTAACGTAAAGTATTATAAACCTTATGCTATGAAAAAGCTGTTTTTATTTGGCATACTCGCCGTTTTATCAGGCTGTAAAAAAGACAATACCCCTAATAATGATCAGTTGATTGGCAGGTGGGAGTACCGCGGCACCAGTTGTTACTGCGAGCCTCCCAAAGATCTTAATTCGATAAAGGCAGGCAACGGCAACATTATTGTTTTTACCGCCAGTACCTACAAACGATTTAAAAAAGACACCCTGATAAACAGCGGCACTTACCGTACCCGTAAATATGACAATGCACATGAGCAGATCATGTATGACAAAGATACCTCCAGCAAAAGCATCACATTTTTCAGGATAGAAGGTAAAATACTCACTTTCTACGGAACAGTTCCCCTTGCAGCAGACGGGCCGGAATCTCACTATGAGCGGTTATAATATTATGGTACAGACCAGTGGAAGCACAACTGATATCCATCCGGATCAAGCAGATAAATGGCTTTCCAGCCATAACCTGTAATTTGAGGTTGTTTAAGGTGCATGCCCTTACTTAATAAATAGCTATATAGCATATCAATATCCGGGTGACCGAAATAAAGTGAGGTATCAGTATGCGCTGCTGTGCGTTGCTCATCGGGTTCGGCAGGGCGGTTGGGCTTTTCGTACGCGGTGTTGAGCATTAGTTCTATACCATTAAGTTTCAATAAAACCCAATCAACATCATCTCCTTCGCCAGATGCCTGCACTATTTCAAAACCCAGCACATCGCGGTAAAATCCTAAGGCCACGGGCATATCAAAAACCTGAAGCAAGGGGGCTATGCCCTGTATTTGTTTTGTGGTAGTGCTATCGCTCATAATCTCCTTCTAATAATTCTAATAAAAAAGATTTACAGCTATTACTTTCCGAGTTGAAGCCATATATCATAATAAGATAAATGAATACCAACATACCAAATGGAGTTATTGATAAGGGATCAAACCTATCAGACATTGAAGAATGTATCCAACCGCCAAAACCCGCGACCATTAAAAAAGCAGCCATTCCAATGATAATATATTCTATTTCCTGGTGCATAGCCATGGTTATATAAAGACAACTTCCCGTTTCCGCAAACTCCACGCGCCCCTTTATAAAAGGTATAAACGAATTCCTACCAACAACTACGGGTTCAATTTTAAACTCACTAATATTTACATACCCTTTAAAAGGAGTGGGATACCTGTTGGTTAATTGTTCAAAGAAACTTCCTGTGAAAGCAGGGCTTACTTGTTCTGTCAATCTTAATCTTACCTCTTCGGGGTTGAGCGGACTTATAATGGAAAATTTTTCATATGGCCACCAATTCATAACTAATAGATAGTTACATTAAAAGTACCAATACTGTTCATCAAAACCTATCTAAATAATAGATACCCCTGCGCGAAAACGAACAATAAATGTATTATAACGATGCACATTACTGGATTGAAAACAAATGTAATTAATTGACTAACAATACTATAAATACATGGCACTTAATTTGAGTTCTTAATAAAGATTACTGTATATATCATGAGACACGGCAAGCAACTGGAAAGGCGTACTTTCAACCAGGACCGTTTTGAAATACTTATTAAGCGGCAAAAAAACGGTACAGCCACCTTTAACGAGCTCACCGAATTGGATGAGATCGTAAACCGTGACCCTGAGATCCGTGAAAT
The DNA here is from genome assembly GCF_050859465.1 of Mucilaginibacter sp. P25. Classification (NCBI taxonomy): domain Bacteria; kingdom Pseudomonadati; phylum Bacteroidota; class Sphingobacteriia; order Sphingobacteriales; family Sphingobacteriaceae; genus Mucilaginibacter; species Mucilaginibacter sp. P25. The sequence goes on from NZ_CP193937.1 coordinate 6,644,392, forward strand.
TGTTTTGGAGGAAATGCAGGACGCCGATACTCCAAAGCTTCCGGACGATAATCAAATTCAAATGGTTGAAAAACCGGTCAGGAAAAGTTTCATCGAAAAGATAAAAGCTTTCATTGATCGCTTGTTCGCAGTTCAAAGCGATGATCTTAATCCGGCCATTGCTGCATAAGTAATGTAAACCTGCAAACAATTTTTAATTGGCACGCCATTCAAAACAAAACGGAACAATCTTTATAGATATGTTTGCAACACTGTTATAAAGCAAACTGTTTATGAAAATATTTCAGCAAATCCTTCAGCTTAGGGAGCGCAAAAGAGGTTTTCATCTCATCACGGCCGAAGTAATTAATGCCCTACCTCAAATACACGAGTTAAAAACCGGTATTTGCCAGGTATTTATCCAACATACTTCGGCATCATTAACCATTAATGAAAATGCCGACCCAACCGTAAGGCAGGATTTTGAAATGTATTTCAGTAAAACCGTACCCGAAAACGACCCGGATTATTTACACGATGATGAAGGTCCTGATGATATGCCTGCCCACCTGAAAGCTGCGATGCTGGGCAGTTCAGTAACTATTCCTATCCGCAATGGAAGACTGGCTTTAGGAATGTGGCAGGGAATTTATTTGTGCGAGCATCGTAACCACGGCGGCAACCGCATGCTGGTAATATCGGCATGGGGCGAATAAATAATGAATAAGTGTTAATTATTATTGTAAAAAGCACAATTAATTTACACATTTGATTAACAATTGTAAATTAATGCTTTTTTAACGGGTGTAACACAGCAAATTTGCAAGCTTATATCGAATGTTATTCTATATTTGTTTTTACCATAAAATTATTACTGTTTATAAATGCTCAAGTACTCCAAGCAAACAAGGTTATTATTAGCTGTTGATTGTATCATTTTTGGCTTTGATGGCGAAGTTTTAAAGATCCTACTGATAAAAAGAGGCTTTCAACCCGAAAAGGGAAACTGGAGCCTGATGGGTGGCTTTGTTCAGCCAGATGAAAGTCTTGATCAAAGTGCCAACCGCATTTTAAAGCAATTAACCGGCTTGGAGGGCGTGTACCTTGAACAATTATATACTTTTGGGCAACCCCAGCGCGACCCTATTGAGCGTACAGTATCTGTAGCATACTTTGCACTGGTTGATATCCATAAATATGAAGCCCAGATCAGTGATGATTACCATGCCGAGTGGTTTCAGCTTAAACGTGCCCCTAAATTGATATTTGACCAACAGGAAATGGTTGAGCAGGCCCGCAAACGCATCCGCTACAAAGCAGCTATGCACCCTATCCTGTTTGAGCTTTTGCCCACTAAGTTTACCATCCCGCAATTGCAAACTCTTTACGAAAGCGTGTTTAATACCACTATTGATAAACGCAATTTCAGTAAAAGGGTGCTGGCAACCGGTTTACTCATTAAACTGGCCGATAAGGATAAAGCAGGCTCAAAACGCGGTGCTTATTATTACCAGTTAAACATGCAAAACTATTATGCCAAGTTTCAGGCATTTATGAACTTTATTCCTAATCCCGATTCGCTATAACAGTTCTTTGAATCATTTTTTATTTGAGCCATTATCCGGTATTACCTGCAGAAGGTTTAATATTTTTGAATAACAGTAAAACTAACTGTACCTGAGCCTTTTTTATTTAACATTCTTCAACCATACAGCTTTTTATCCGTATAATAGCTTTAGGCTATATCATGAACCGTTAGCCCGTTTTGCAAATATTAATTAATGAAAAAAAACGTAAGCCTTTTAGTATTACTGTTGCTTGCTGTATCTGAATGTTTCGGCCAATTCAGGGAGGTTAATAAACTAAAAAAAGACTTGCCCTTAACTCATGATAGCATACAGTATGTAAATACGCTTAACAGGCTGGGGATGCTTATGTATGAGCAAAATATCGACAGTGCTTTCAATTATGCTAAAAAGGCCAGAACTATAGCTGAGCGGCTTGGCTATAAGGCCGGAAAGGCCGATGCACTAAATGTTATAGGCATTGTTTATGATCTTAAAGGAAATCTGCAGCTTTCACTACGCTATTATAACGAGGCTTATAACCTGTACAAAGAATTAAATGATACCTCAAACGTTGTACAGGGGTTAATGAATATTGGCCTTGTGTTTAACGAGAACAAGGAAGATAAAAAAGCGATAAACTTTTTTAAGCGGGCATTAAACATTGGTAAAACCCTGCAGCGCGACTCTATCGTGGCGTTGGTGCTGTGCAATTACCTCCTCTTATACCCCGGGCAAATCCCCAAAGATTCGGTTGAAATCTACCTTGATAAAGCACGCGAAATTGGCACAAGGTATAAAGATAAACGTATGCTCGTTGAAGCAGACCAGGTACAGGGATTGCTATACCTTCAAAGCAATAACCGTGAACAAGGTGTGGCGGTTTTACAAAAAGCAGTAGATAATGGTTTAGCCATGGAGCTTTATTACCTGAGCCTTGATATAGTCATGAACCTTGGCGATTTGTACCTCGAAAATAATGTTCCCCAAGCTATTGATTACTACAAACAGGGACTTTCTATTGCCGAAAAAAGCGGCTATCACTATTATGAAAAAATCTTCGGGAAAAAATTATATGATATTTATATTGCTCAAAATAATCTGCCCGAAGTACAGCGCTACAGTTCAAAATTGCTGAAACTATATGACGACGAGGAGAAGTACACTAATACAACAGGCTTTGATTATATTGATTATGCCCTGAAAGACCAGGAACTGGAAGCTATAACCATCCGGAGCCAAAACAGGCAGGTGCTTGCGATTGTACTTGGTGTTTTATTTGTGATAACCGCCATTACCGTAATATTTACTTACCGCCTTTACAACCTGAAGAAAAAGCATGGCCAAACATTGGAAGAGCTTAATCACACCGTACAGCTACGAAACGAAAAACTGCAAATAGATCATGAATTCAACAACCGGCTGGTATCTATTCTTGCGCATGATTTCAGGCAGCCAATAGGCGCACTCAAAACACTGGCAACAGTACTTAAAGACGCCGATACTTTTACACGGGAAGAATTGATGGAATTGGTAGATACCATGGAGCATTCTTCAAATATTTCGCTGGAGATTTTTGAAAACATATTGCAATGGATCAAACAGCAATTGTCGGGCTTTAATTACAAAGCTGTTCCACTGCCTTTAAAGGACCTGATAGATGAGGCAATACAACCATTTTATTTAATGGGTAAAGACCGCGGGCTTAGGTTCGTAATCAAAGTGGATCCGGCCATTGTTATTCACGCCGACAAAGAGTTGGTACAGTTTATCCACCGCAATTTTATACATAACGCCATTAAGTTTTCGCCAGATAATTCAACCATTACTATAGGTGCATCAAGCGATAACAACGATGTAACTGTTTGTGTACAGGACGAGGGAAAAGGTATTTCGCCCGATAAGCTGAAGTTGCTCTTTAATTTTAAAGCCAACATGCAGTACAGTAACGAAAAGGAAAAAGGCGCGGGCGTAGCGCTCATGATCTGTAAAGATTTTACCGAAAAAATGAATGGCCGGATCTGGGTTGAAAACAACAAGGAAAAAGGGGCTATTTTCTGCTACTCATTGCCCAATATCCATTAACCTCTTCATTGTAATTTTTAAATTACCTGTTGAAAAACAATATTTTAAGTTCGTAAATTTCAGTTCAAATACAGTTTGCTATACCCTGTTATTAAACCTATAATTTATGAAAACTTATTTATTACTGTTTGCAGCGCTACTGCTTTCTGCATATTCCTTTGCCCAGCAAATACCTGCCCGCTGGGACGAGCTTGTTGCCTCAGATTTTCCTGCTGCGCTCGCAAAATCGTCGAAAACTTGTATCCTGCCCATTGGGATCCTGGAAAAACACGGCCCCCATTCCCCTTTGGGAACCGACCTGATCCACGTACGTGAGTGGGCTGCCCATGCTGTTAAGTCGGAATATGCTGTTGTATTTCCCGATTATTTTTATGGACAGATCAATGAGGCCCGCCATCAGCCCGGAACATTTGCCCTGCCAAGCAAAGTGATCTGGGATTTACTGGAAGCTACCTGTGATGAAATTGCGCGAAACGGGTTTGATAAAATAGTAATACTGAACGGCCATGGCGGCAATCCCGAGTTTATCCAGTTCTTTATGCAATCTCTGCTCAACAAACGTCACAGCTATGCAGTATATTTTTATAACCCGCATGGTGCAGATAAGGAATACACAGATCAATACCGCAAAATGCATAAATCAGCTATTGAAGGTGATCAGATGCCGGCGAAAGTGAAACCGCGTCGATGCTTTACTATCGCCCAGATCTGATGAAGATGGACAGGGCGGCATCACAATCGGGCGATAATCAGCACCGTTTAAACCTGGCTAATATTTATACACCTATATGGTGGTATGCCGCTTACCCTAACCACTATGCCGGTGAAGGTGCTAAAGCTACACCCGAATTTGGCAAATTTATAGCAGAGCATGAAATAGCCAGCTTTGTACAAGCGCTCAAAGCAATTAAGGCCGATACCAGTACCATCAAATTGCAAAATGAGTTTTTTGATAAGGTAGATGCGTTGAATAAGTGATCTAAATAACCAGACTTACGAAGTTTAATTACTTCGTAAGTCTTCAATATGCTAATCAGTCCTCCTTAGCTCCCAAAACCTCGTCTATCATCCCAAAAGCTTTCGCTTCTTTAGCTATCATCCAGTAATCCCTGTCGGATACTTCATAAACCCTGTCGTAGCTTTGCCCGCTGTGTTTGGCTGTGATCTCGTACAGCTCTCTCTTCATTTTAGAGATCTGTCTGGCAGCAATTTCAATGTCCGATTCCTGCCCCTGCGCTCCACCTGATGGCTGGTGCAGCATAACGCGTGAATGCGGCAACGCAGCCCGTTTGCCGTTGGCACCGGCGCAAAGTAATGTCGAAGCCATTGAGGCAGCCATACCAGTACAGATGGTAGCTACATCAGGCGATATAAACTGCATGGTGTCATAAATTCCCAGTCCGGCATATACTGAACCGCCCGGTGAATTGATATAGATCTGGATATCCTTTTTAGCATCGGCCGATTGCAGGAACAGCAATTGCGCCTGGATGATATTAGCCACCTGCTCATCTATCGCAGTGCCCAGGAAAATAATCCTATCCATCATCAGCCTCGAAAAAACATCCATTTGCGAGATATTGAGCTGTCGTTCTTCCATAATATAGGGCGTCATACCCATCCTTAATTGGCTGTTATTCACCTGCGCAATAAACCTGTCGACATGTAAACTTCGGACACGGCGATGCCCCACCGCATATTTGCGGAACTCGTTTTGATTGATATTCATAAAATTTGATGTTTAGCGTTTACCGAACAAACGCATGACCTTTTGCCTGAAACCCGCATGCTCAGGCAAGCTGAATAGCTTTTGATGTACGGTTTCAATTTCGGCCTTAAGGCTGTTACGGCCATATTGCTGCACCAGGGTCAGAGTTTGTTTATGCCACATCACCTTATACTTAAGGCTTGGATTGATGATCCGTTTGGCCTCGAACAACAGTGCATCATCAGGCGCGGTTTGCCCAAGCACATGATCGTCAATTTCTTTGATCTCATTCAATGAAGTCCTCATAAGCCAGTGATTGTTCTTTAACTGTTTCCCTTACCTTTTCAATGCATTTATACTTCTGCGCAGTAGCAGACCGCTCGCCCGCGTAACCAAACAAATCCGCAAGCTCCTTCATGGGTAGTTTATGATAATAAAAAGCGCTTAGCAACTCCATGCATTTTTTACCGGCCGTTTCCAGGTATCTCATTAGTTTAACTGACGATGGCTGATCTTCAGTTTCATCTGTAACATCAAAATCTTCGGTGCAATTATCGAGCGGCAGGTTATTGCGGTCACCCTTAAACTTTTTGAACCAAAGATGTTTGGCAATACCCAGCAGATAAGCCTTTTCACCGTTATGCAGGGACAGATCACTGTTCACCGCCTTTTCATAATAAATAACAAGGGCATCCTGAAAAATATCTTTTGCGTCGTCAAAGGAACCACCCATCTTGCTTATATATTTAGCCACTGTTGGGAAAGCGCTTTGGTAAAGCTCCGTAATGAGTTGTTCCCTTTGGGCGGCCGGTTTATCAAAAACTATCTCATGTGCCATGATCAATGCGTTTAATAATAAGTGCGCAAAACGAGAGATATATCACCGTGAATTTAAAAAATTATTCCCAGGATAGGATAATAGAATTATTTTCATCCTTATGGAAAAGGATATTGAAGGGACTGCTGCCCTGTCATGAACTGCCTTTTTTCTAAAGGTCAGCCCATCCCGAGTTATTTTCAATACAATTAAAACCACTCGGGGATAGCAAAAAATTATGTTTTCTTCGTAAACTCCTTTTGGTACATGAGTGGGCTTTTACCTGTTACCTGTTTAAAATGCTTGTGAAAAGTGGAGAAATTATTGAACCCACTATCGTAACAAAGCTGTTTAATGTTGAGCTTGTTTTCAATCAGGAGCTTGCAAGCGTAACCTACTTTTATCTCGATTACAAACTGCGAGTAGGTTTTACGGGTTTTTGATTTAAAGTATCGGCAAAAAGAGTTAGCGCTTACGCCAGCTATATCTGCTATTTCTTCCAGGTAGATCTTTTTACGGAAATTACGTACCGAGTACTCATAAATGTTATTGAGCCTATCGCTTTCCGATTCATTATGATCGTACTTAAAACCTATAGAAGTTAAATAATTAAGCGGCGAACTGCCTGCTATCGTATTCAATGCTTTGAGTAGCATAATGATCCTTTCTGCCCCATCTGTGTTGAGCATAGTGGCTAAAGTGTTGGCAACCTGCTTTTTTGTTTCGCCTGTTATCTGCAATCCACGTTTAGAGCGTTCAAGCAATACCTTGATCAGCTTATTTTCCGGGAGCTGAAGAAACTGATCGCCCCAAAAGTTTTCGCAAAAATGTACTACAACGGTATCTACCGGAATATGCTCTGCACCGCTGCCAAAATGTACATCATCAAAGCGCCAGTAATGTGGCAGGTTTGAGCCAACCAGAACCATATCGCCGGCTTCAAACTGTTTAATACTATCGCCTATAAATTGCGTTCCGCCGCCACTTGCGAAATAAATCAGTTCTAGTTCTGGATGGCAATGCCAGCGGTTATTGATATCCGGTGATACATCATGCCTTACGCTAAAGGAATGCGCAGGATCGGCAGAAACTTTAAGTAAAAGCGGCTTCATTCAGTTTTATTTACAAACAACGGGCTAAATGTAGATAAAAACTGTAAAAAAAGCTTATTTTTTATGAGGAGCTAAATTAACAAAATATTCGAGCTGCGAAGCCCCGCAAAAACGGCCCGGGTAAATCAATACATAAAAGTTTAATCTTGGTTTGTGTAGCTTAATTAAATAATAATAAAAACGAGAATAATACCTCACGGTTATTGGATTGATATACAGATTGATTAAATAATAAGTGAGTTTAACGGAAAAATCAAAACCTTAATAAGTTCATTAACGTATAATTAATAAAAAAGGGGCGTCCCGTATCTCACCTCGGAACGCCCTGCAGTTATCTTATGATAACATCAACTAAATCTCAGATCATCATGTTTTGATCTGAACTCTCCATCTTTCTCAGGGATGGGAAGGTTTTTAATATTTTATGAACCTTGCCGTTCATTAAAACGGTGGCGGTCCGCCGGGACCGCCGCCCTGAGGTGGACCACCTGGTCCGCCACGTTCCATAGTTGGCCTTTTGCCGGCAAATTTCTGCAGCTTAAGCGTAAAAGTTAGCAGATAGTAACGCCCCAAACGGTTACTGTTGGTTTGAGTGATATAGCTGCCGTTCTGAGTGGTTGTATAACCGGTGTTTTCGTTAAACACATCCATGACCGAAAAGCGCAGGGTGCCTGCATTGCCCTTCAAAAACCGGCGTTCTACATAGGTATTCAATATATTAGGATTAGTAGCACCGGTATAGCCGTAATAGATCATTTTTGAATAATCATAACTCAATGTCCAGTCTTTAAAATAGCTTTTGCCATTAACGCCCAGGTTAAGGGTTTGGAAATTGCTGTTAACGTTTGCCTGTTTGATGGAGTTGCTTGAGGTATTAACGCTATAAGTAGTACTTGCTTCGGCATCAATAACATCGGTAATGCTTACCCTAAAGCGTGCGCCTTGAGATAACACCAGGTTTTTGGCGATATTTTTCTCGGTTGTCATGTTATAGGTAGCGGAATCCACATTACTTATATATGAGACGTTGTTATTGTATGAAATGTTACCTATCATGAACAGATTATATTTTCTTTTTTGCCATGGCTTAGCAAACACATAAAATCCTTGTGCCGAGTAATAGCCATCGGCATTCAAATACTGGGTTAAAATACTTCCGGCCAGTTTGCTGTTGGGCGTATAGGTTTTAGGATAGGTAATGGTATTGGCTACTATTTTATTATCAGTTTTAATGAACGACAGGTTACTAAAAAATACGTTGCCGCTTTCAAAATTGAACTTATTGTATTTTAACGAAAGTGTATTATTAAACTCCGGTTTCAGATCGGGGTTACCCTGTACCGGGTATGATGCATTGCTGAAATCTGTAACAGGTTGCAATTCTGTATAAGTAGGCTGATTGCTGCTGCCGTTATAATTTAAACTAAGCGATTGGCTACGCGAAAAGTTATAAATGAACCTTGCAGTAGGTGCCCAGTTAAATGTATTGTTATTGGTTGTAAACGGTGTACCATCAACTATCGACGATCCTCTTAACAGCGTTGGCTGGGCCACAATACCTAAAGTGTAATTGTATTTTTTATCGATAAAACGATAGTTAAGCCCGAACCGGTTGGTAACGAAGGTTGAATTATAGTTATTGCTCAACAAATCATACCTGTTTATATTTCCATCACCGGCCAGGGTGTCGGTAGCTTTATCGGCAGTGGTATAGGCGTAGTGGTAGGCATAGTTCAATTCCATGTAGCCCTTTTTACTTATCGGTTCCATGTACGATACGGTAGTCCCAAGGCTATCCGTACGGCTATCGGTATTGATGAACTGGTTAAGAGGGGCATTACGGGCGCCATCAATATAGGTATAAACCGGATTTTGATATTTGTTAATGGTATAACTCCCTGCGCCGACATTTATACTGAAGTTGCGCCCATGACTATTAAGCTTGTGGTTAAACAATACATTAACACCATAATTGGGCTCGGTTGATTTACTAAGGTTGGCGAGGCTGTAGTTTGATACCGTTTCCGAATTCCGGAGCAGCAAGCTGGTTGCATCAGATGTGGTGTTGGTGCTGGCGTAGGCATATGTTGGGGTGATCTTTATATAGTTTACGGTATCGGGTTTATACTCAATGTTGAAGTTAACCCGGTGGTTCAGCTTTTCGTCCTGCTGGTTATTGGTTTGCGTATTGGTGCTCGGGTTGGTTGATGAAAGATTATTTTGAATGGTACTGCTGATGGTGTTCACCGAATTATCGGCAAAGCTGTAACTACCATAAGCGGTAATCTTCTTGCCCCAGCTATCGCGATAATTAAACCCGAATGAACGTGCTGTAGTGATGCCGTTCGATGAGCTGCTATTGCCTCCCGGAGGCCCACCCGGTCCGCCGCCTCTTGGACCACCACCCCCAAAGCTAAACAGATTGGTATTGGTATTGTTAAGGTTACCTAAAAAGGCAAGCTGCCTGTTGCCGTTAAAGCTAAACACATTGGCCGAAGCCACATACCTGTTGCTCTCCTTATCGCTTGAGACACCGGGAATGGCATCACGGCCCCCTCCTAAGCTGGCCTGGCCAAAGTAACCATAGTTTTTATTTTGTTTAATGGTAATGTTCAGTACCTTATCCGGTTCGCCGGTTTTTACACCGGTGAGATTTGCCTGATCGCCATAGTCATCAATGATCTGGATATTTTGTACGATATCGGCAGGTAGGTTTTTAGTGGCGGTTTTAACATCGCCTCCAAAAAATCCTTGCCGTTAACACGCACTTTAGTCACGCTTTTGCCCTGGGCGGTGATGTTTCCATCTTTATCAACATCCATGCCGGGCAGCTTTTTAATCACATCTTCAACAGGGGCATTATCGCGCACCTTATAGGCATCGGCATTAAATTCAATGGTATCTTCCTTAAGCTTTACCGGGTTCACATCCGCGATAATTACGGTTTTTAACATCGTAGTTCCTATTTTCAGGATAACCGGCGGCAAATTAGCCGGCTTGTTATCATTAGCCAACACAAACCTGCGCCTGAGTGGTTCATAACCTATCGAGCTAAAAACTAAACTAAACTGGCTTACTGTCACATTGTTAAATGTAAAGGTACCATCGGCACCCGTAATAACGGTAGTGCTGTCGGTACCGGTAAGCATTTTTACGCTCGTACCCGCAACCAGGTAACCGGTAGAGTCTTTTACGACACCTTTAACCGTACGACCGGTTTCGGCATTTGCGTTAAATGGTAATACAAGCGCTAAGGCAATTATTACCGCAAAGGAGTATAGGATTTTCATTTTGTGCTGTTTAACAGCCACAAAACAATAGCATTGCTTGTAGTGTAAAAAACATAATGGACAGGCACTATTAATGTATAGACAGGGCACCACTTTTCGCCCATGAAAACGGATAATTACTCTGTATAAAGCTTTTAGCAGCCTTTAAAGATCAGATCAAAGCGCTCATCGGTGTTTTTTGCCTCCCGGGCGATTATGATTGTCCTAAAGCTTTATTGATTTGTAATATTGCTGAATTATATATGTAAATTTATTTTTCGTGCACTATAGTAAACTCTTTCAATGAGCCTTAAGTCAAAAAGCAACACCATCACAATACTCATCCATGTTTTAATATGGGTAGTTTTTGGATTGCTGTTGTTCTTCTACCAACCCCTTAGCTGGAATGTTGAAATACCGTACCAGTTCTGGGTCAAACAGGCGGTTACTCTTTTTATACTTGTTGCTGCTTATTACTTCAACAGCAAATTACTTGTTCCACGGTTTTTATTACATGATCGCATAGGGATGTACTTTATGGCTGTTGTGGGGGTGGTAATTGTTTTTTTAATGCTCAATAGCTGGGCTGATAAGGTGCTGCATATGCATGAGCATATGGAAGCTGTTTTTCACCGGCAGCACCGCCCGCCAAAACCAAGGGACCGCGGAGGATGGGATTTTTTGGTACCGTTATCGTAGCGTTGGTTTTAGGGATCAGCACCAGCATTACCGCAATCCAAAAATGGCAAATGGATATCCGCCTGCGCCAGGCATTGGAGCAGGATAAGATCAGTTCAGAATTATCATTCCTGAAAGCCCAGATCAACCCTCATTTCTTTTTCAATACGCTTAATAACATTTATGCGCTTACGCATGTTAATGCCGAAACATCGCGCAAGGCATTGCACCAGCTTTCGCGCATGATGCGGTATGTATTATATGATACGCAGCATGGCACCGCATTATTAAGCCAGGAGATAGCTTTCATTAAAGACTATATCAGCCTTATGGAACTGCGCCTTACCCAAAAAGTAACCGTTACATTTACACCGCCTGCACATACTGATGATGTAACCGTGGCCCCAATGATTTTTTTACCTTTTGTAGAAAACGCCTTTAAACACGGCATCAGCGCTACAGAGCCGAGTGCTATCCACATCATTATCGATCAACATGATAACCTGCTGGAGTTAAAGGTAGAAAATGGTATCTATAAAGATCATAACCCAAGCATTGGCGAAAATAAAGGTATCGGTTTAACCAATACCATTCGCCGGCTTGATTTGCTGTATGCAGGAAAATATAAACTGGATATTACTGAAGATGTAACCGCCAATATCTATACTGTTCACTTAACCCTTAACCTGTCATGATAATTAACTGCATAGCGATTGATGATGAGCCGCTTGCGCTGGGCCTGGTTTGTGCTTTTATCGAGCAAACCCCTTCCTGAAACTGATCGGCCGTTATAGCAGTGCCGTAGAGGCGCTTGTCGGCTTGCAGGATCAAAAGGTTGATCTTATTTTTTTGGACATCCAAATGCCTAACCTTAATGGCATGGAGCTGGCCCGGGTGCTTGACAGTCGCGGAGCAGCTAAACCCCGCATTATTTTTACCACCGCCTACAACCAGTTTGCTATTGAAGGCTACCGGGTTGATGCTCTCGATTACCTGCTCAAGCCTTTTAACTACGAAGAGTTTCTGCATGCTTCAAATAAAGCCTTAACTTATTTTGAATTGGTGAACCGCTCAAACATCCCTGCAACCGTAGTCGCCGCAAAGCCGGAAGAAGAGGAATACCTGTTTTTAAAGATCGAATACCAACTGGTTCGTATAGCACTTAACGAAATTCTTTATATTGAAGGTTTAAAAGATTATGTGAAAATCTATCTGCAGGATAAAGAAAAGCCGCTGCTGTCCCTCACCAGTTTAAAGGTTTTAGAAGAAAAACTGCCGTCCAAACGGTTTATGCGCGTACATCGCTCATTCATTGTCTCGCTCAATAAAATTAACTCCATTACCCGCAACGCTTTACAGATAGGCAAAGTAAATATCACCGTTGGCGATCAGTACAAAGAAGCTTTCGGGGTGTTTTTGAGTAGGTGGAATTGAACCGGGATTAAGCTGATTTACCGGATTAAAGGATTTTAATGTCATTAAGCTTATGGTGGATGCTATCACCGTACCATTGTTTGATTTTATAGAATTGCTCAACATCAATTAATTCCTTGAATTCTTTAAGTCAATATCATAAATCCTCAAATCCATTTATTCCAAACACAGATAGAATCAACGCAATCAAAGAAACCAGCGGTCAGGTTCACCCTATTGCAATTTTTCACCTCATTTTTACATCATTAAATAATATTCCCTACTTTTAAATTATGCAAAAGGTAAGTGAACTACAGGTAAGCGTATCAGACTTGAAAGCTTTTGAAGCTTTAGCCAATATACCCGACGATCAGCTGCAGTGGCTGATTGATAAAAGCGAGATCTTAACATTTGAAGATGGTGAATACCTGATGGAGCCGGGGCAGGACCTTACTGGCCCGCATTTTATCATCGAAGGCAATATGCGCTTCTTTATGATGCAGCAAGGTTCGCGCCGTGATTACACCCTGGTTGAAAAAGGAAGTATCACCGGCTATATGCCCTATTCGCGCGGCCTTATAGCCAAAGGTTATGCACAGGCCGTTGGCGAATTAACGGTATTAAGCTATCCCACGGGCGAGATCATGGAGATGATTCGGAACCATTTTGAGCTTACCCAGGCGCTGGTTCATATCATGACCACCCGCGTACGAGATTTTACTGCCATGCAGCAGCAAAATGATAAAATGATGGCTTTAGGCAAGTTGTCTGCCGGCTTGGCTCATGAGCTTAATAACCCGGCATCGGCCATAGTGCGCGACTCGTTATCATTAAGAAAACACCTGCGTATGGTGCCCGCCCACCTAAAAAATATGTTTGCCATAAGGGCCAGCGATGAACAGGTTGACGGTCTTACCGACGAGTTGTTCAGGATCCTGAACAAAAAGAATGCTATACCCGCCTTACACTTAAACAACGCACCCAGCTTGAAGATGAAATATCTGAATGGCTGGAAGATAACGGCGTTGAAGACGCCTATGATATAGCCGAAAGCTTTGTAGACTTTAGTTTTACCACCGAAAACCTGGAGGCCCTGAAAGCGCATATACCCGAACATGCGGTATCCATTATTATGGGTTGGCTTAGCGCCAAGCTAATGGGCGAAAAAATGATCGAGGATATCCAGGAATCGGCACGCCGTATCGCCGAGCTTGTAAGCTCAGTTAAAACGTTTACCCATATGGACCGTGCTCAGGATAAGCAATATGCCGATATTCATGTGGGTATCCGTAATACCATTACCATGCTGGGCTACAAGATCAGGAAGGAGAATATCACGGTGATTGAGGAGTTTGATGATACGCTGCCAGAGGTTAAAGCACTCATTGGCGAACTTAACCAGGTATGGACCAATTTGGTCGATAATGCTCTTGATGCTATGGAAGTGAATGAGAAAGGGACGCTTACCATCCGCACTAAAAAAGATAACGACTTTGTTGAGGTAACCATTATTGATGATGGACCCGGTATACCGGAAGATAATGTTAGCCGTATATACGACCCTTTCTTTACCACTAAAGAAATGGGTAAAGGTACTGGTATGGGCCTTGAAGTGGTGCAGCGTATTGTGAAGCAGCACCGCGGTTCGATAAAGGTAAAATCAAGGCCCGGGCATACCGAGTTTATAGTTTGCTTCCCGATAAATGGTTAGCAAAAAGCTGATTTTACCAAAAATATTAGTTAATTTGCCTGCATATTTACCCTATGAGCCGTCCGATAATATTTTCCATAGATGATGATCCGCAGGTACTGCGATCAATAAGCCGCGATTTAAAGTCGCAGTATGGCAAAGAATATAAAATACTAAGCACAACATCGGCAAATGAAGCATATGAAACCCTTATTGAACTGAAAAACAGTTCGGAAGTGGTTGCCTTGTTTTTGTGCGATCAGCGCATGCCCGAAATGGAAGGTGTTAAATTTCTGGAGAAAGCTAAAAAAGTATTCCCCGAAGCTAAACGTGTACTGCTGACCGCCTACTCCGATACTGATGCCGCCATTAAAGCCATCAACGATGTGCAGCTTGATTATTACCTGATGAAGCCATGGAACCCTCCCGAGGAAAAGCTTTACCCGGTAATTAATGATCTGCTTGGCGACTGGCACAGCCACTACATCCCCGAATTTGTGGGTATGAAGCTGGTAGGTTACCAGTTTTCGCCGCAATCACATGTGATAAAAGATTTTTTAGCCGGTAACCTGATCCCTTATCGCTGGTTTGATATCGAAAAAAATATCGATTCGGCCAGTTTGCTTACCATCAATAATCGCACAACCGATGATTTGCCGATGGTGATATTTGAGGATGGCAGTTGTTTAACAAAACCTACCATAAGGGATATTGCCGATAAAATGGGGAAAAATCCAACCCAGCTCACCGATGTTTACGACGTGGTGATCATTGGTGCAGGTCCGGCAGGATTAGCCGCCGCTGTATACGGTTCATCAGAAGGCTTAAAAACTTTATTGATTGAGCGTAAAGCACCGGGAGGACAGGCCGGTACCAGTTCCCGTATCGAAAATTATCTGGGTTTCCCGGCAGGTTTAAGCGGCGCCGATCTTACCCGTCGCGCCATAAGTCAGGCTATGCGTTTGGGCGCCGAATTTTTATCACCCCAATCTGTTAGCGATATCAAACAAAAAGATGGCTACAAAACCATTATTTTGGATGATGGGCCCGAGATCATCAGCCGTACAGTAGTAATTACCACCGGGGTTGATTACCGCAAGCTGGAAGTTAAAGGCGTTGATAACTTTACCGGGGCAGGTATTTATTATGGCGCGGCTACTACCGAAGCTTCGGCATGTACAGGTAAAGAGGTGTTTGTAATTGGCGGGGGCAACTCGGCCGGACAGGCAGCTATGTACCTTTCCAAATTTGCAAAAAACGTGCATATCATTATCCGCAGGGATGATTTGACGGCAACCATGTCTGCCTACCTGATCAACCAGATTGCCGATACGCCAAATATAAAGGTTATGCCAAATACCGAGGTAATTGAGGCCGAAGGTACCAACTGCCTTGAAAAGCTCACGATACAAAACTGCAAGACCAAAGAATCTGTGGTTAAAACGGCTAACGCATTATATATATTTATTGGTGCTAAACCTTATACCGACTGGATAAAGCTGGATATTATTAAAAACAGTAAAGACTTTATTGAAACCGGCCGCGAGTTGCGCAGCTATGAAAGCTTTGGAAAAGTTTGGAAGCTTAAACGAGATCCATTCCTGTTAGAAACCAGTTGTCCCGGTATTTTTGCCGCGGGCGATGTGCGTGCCGGGGCCATGAACCGTGTGGCATCTGCCGTAGGCGAAGGTTCGATGGCGATAAGTTTTGTACATAAATACCTGGCCGAAGTTTAATCATAAACTACCTATACCTATGGAAGAAACCTGCGCCCATATCGAAGCTATTGAAAGCATAACCCAACCTAAGGATTATGTTTGCGAAGAATGTATAAAGCACCATGGTACATGGCTGCATTTGCGTACCTGTCAAACATGCGGCGTTACGCTTTGCTGCGATAGTTCACCTAATACACATATGACCAAGCATTTCCACGCTACCGGCCATCCGGTAGTTATATCTGCCGAGCCGGGTGAGCGCTGGCTATGGTGTTATGTGGATGAAGCCGTTAAAGGATATTAATTAGAAGTTAGAAGTCTTGATTTCTAAGTTTTAAGCCCTAAGTCGGGAGCTTTAGAGTTTGGCGTTAGTTCAAAGCAATTCCTTTCTTGGTTTCCGGCTCTTGATCTCTTATATCTCTCCACTATCCCTTAAACGACAGTACTTTATCTAACGACCATGGGCCGGAGCCTAAAATGGTAAATAGTATAAGGAGAGCCAGGGCTGTAATTGATGGCCATAACATGGTGTTGATAGGCTCCTGGAAAATACCTGTTAAAAATACCGCGCCAACCAATATAGGGATCTGAATAATGCAGCCCAAACGGGTTAATATACCCATAGCTATGAGTATACCGCCAACCATGTGGGCAAATGATACATAGTATACCAGGATCATCAGCATATCAGGCGATACATCAATAACATCCTGATCGGTAATAATACCGCGCAGGTATGATGTATTTTCCATAAAAGTTATGCCCTTCACCAATAAAAATACACCAAGAACAATACGCACAATATCCAAAACTTTAGGGTGATGAGTATCACCCCAGTGTTCAATTTTATGAACCAGATTCATAAAGGCCTCCTTTTAGTTTAATAATTGGTTATCAGCAACCCGGGGGCGATCAGGGAGATCAAGCGACCGAAATGCTTCTACTAAATTTAGTAACAAGTTTGTTATAAAACAAGTTTTAAGGAGAGGAAAAAAATTCGCAGACTCAAGCACGGATACTTAAACCTGCAATCGCGTTGACCGGCACTTACAGATCATACTCTGCCAGCCAACCCCGTAATCTGGTCAAATCTTTTTTTAAAGCGGTCGAAAACTCATCTTTACTAATAGACAGCTCACGTTTACCATCCTCTGCCCCGCCTAAGGGATATTCACAGTGCAGGCTCATGGGGCCATTGATATTGTATTGTTTTAGCAGACTGAAGTATTTTTTATAATCAACCATACCCTCGCCTAATGGTACACTTTTCACCTGCCATTTGTCGCCCTTTTTCTCCCAGTAAAAATCCTTTACATTGATTGTTTTGGAATAAGCCTTCAAAAGATTAAGTGTAACAGGCCATGTGTCAGCACCTTCGGTGGTAGCGTGCCTTACATCGTATTGGCAACCGATGTAATTGGGGTCAAGTCCTTCAAGGCTCAGCCATAAATCCCATTGCGATGCTCCAAACAAGTCGCCGGAGTGGTTTTGATAGCCGCCGTGCATGCCATACCTTTTGTTGAGCCCGGCAAGACCGACCAGTTGTTTATTGATAGCCCTGATATTGGCAGGTACACTGGTAGCCTTATCATAATTAAACCAGGCGGTACGATAATATTTAATGCCCAATGCTGATGCCGTTTTCAGGATCGGCCCGGCGTATTTTTCATCAGCAGTTTTAATATTGGTTACTATGGTATAAACCTTGAGCCCGGCTTTTTCAATAGCTTCAACCGCTTTAGGCAGGTCATCGGCAACACGTTCGGGCAGCACGTGGCCATCGGGCCTTACAGTAAGGTCAATTCCGTCAAAACCAAGCTGTACCGTTAAAGCGGCCATATCGGCATAATTAAGCCAGTGCATATGTTTGGAAAATATACTCACTTTTATTTTTTCACCCGGAGAGGGGTTACCTGTAGCAAGGTTTGTATTTAAGGGTGACTGCTTAGCCAAAGCACTTAAACCAAAAGGTAAGCCGGCAGCAGCTATTGCGGCCGAAGCAATAAATTTTTTGCGGCTGATGTTTTTCATAGGTGTTAAAATTGGTAATGCAATATGCCATTTTTTGTTGTAATTGTTTCCTGATTTTACCCACCTTTATCCAAACCTATTTATCATGATATTATTCTGGTACAGCGTGATACTGTTTGTATCCACCTTAGCGCTTAACTTTTATCTGCTTATCGGCTTTAAACAAATTAAACAGGTAAGCCGACAACCTGTGATGGATAGTCCCCCACCCCTTGCCATCATTATAGCTGTGCGAAACGAGGAGGAAGGCCTTGAAAAAGCCTTGCAAAGCGTTTGCCATATCAATTATCCTAACCATCGCCTTATTGTAGTGAACGACCGCTCAACCGACCGTACCGCCGACATCCTGAAAGATTTTAGCTTACGCTATCCAAAACTTCAGGTGACTACGATAGACACTTTACCCGACGGATGGCTTGGTAAAAACAACGCACTTTACCAGGGATACCTTAGCAGTACTGAAGAATGGATGCTTTTTGCCGATGCCGACATCGTTTTTCATCCTGATGCTATTAACCAGGCTGTCGGTTATGCAGTTAAACACGAGGTTGATCATTTAACCATGTTACCTGAGTTGATCTCCCGGTCGTCAATTTTAAACAGTGTATTTGCCACATTAAGTATTATGCTCATGATTGCCATGAAACCATGGGAGGCCAAAAACCCGAAATCAAAAGCATCGTCGGGCATAGGGGCTTTCAATTTGGTCAGACGTACAGCTTATGAAAAAATTGGCACACATGTACGCATAAAACAGCGCCCGGATGATGATCTTCAACTTGGTCAATTGATAAAAAAGGAAGGTTTACGGCAGGATGTTTTAGCCGGTAAGGGTTACGTTTGCCTGGAATGGTATAGGAATCTTGGTGAGCTTGGGCGCGGCGTGCAGAAAAACTCATTTGCTATGGCTAAGTACAGTATTACGCAAGCCATTGTTAACGTACTGAATATGCTATTAACGGTGGCATTGCCTATGCCATTAATGTTCATTTTCGGCACCCCGGTTATCAGGATCATGGCTTCTGTTATGCTCATAGTGCATATAATTTATATGGAGCTGGTGCCGCCCAATAAATGGTGGTATGCATTCATGATCCCCCTTTCGGGGCTATTCCTGGCCTGGCATTTTTTAAAAGCATCAATAATAACAGTTGTACAGGGAGGCATTTACTGGCGGGACAGTTTTTACTCGCTTGATATGTTAAAAGGTAGGGGATAAAATATTTTGTAGCAGTGGCGACATCTTACCCCGAATAACAACGTGAGGATATCATTTACCAATCAGAGTACCACGGATCTCAAAGCTCAAGGATGATATGGCCCGTCAAATTTAAATTCCAATCACATTACATTAAAGCGTTTTAAAACACTATTTTTAGCGCCTCAAATATTGGTGCTTGAATATCAGCAAGCTGATGTTCAGGAACACCGATCATATACGGTTAACAGCAACATAAAAATGAAAGTTTTAAAATTTGGTGGGACATCAGTAGGTAGCCCCGCCCGGATGAAAGCGCTGCTTGATATCATTAACCCGGCCGAGCGCCAGGTAGTGGTGCTATCGGCAGTGTCAGGCACAACAAACAGCCTCGTAGAAATTGGACAAGCATATCTCGCCGGCGATAAGAAGAAGGCAGTGCAGCTTATTACTATCCTAAAGGATAAGTACGAAATTTTTATTAAGGAATTGTTTGCGAAACCCGAATTTTTAGCCCAGGGCAAAGAGGTTATCGACTACCATTTTTCGTTGCTCAGCAATCTTGCCAATGATCTTTTCACCCATATTGAAGATAAGATCATTGTTGCACAGGGCGAACTGCTTTCAACTACCCTCTATCATGTTTATTTAAAGGAGATAGGTATCCCATCGGTATTGCTGCCTGCCCTGGATTTTATGAAGATAGATGAGGATAATGAGCCAATTGTTGATCATATTACCGAAAACCTGCTCCCGCTGCTTGATAAGCACCCCGAAGTAAACTTGTTTATTACCCAGGGCTACATTTGCCGCAATGCCTACGGCGAAATAGATAACCTGCGCCGCGGCGGCAGCGATTATACCGCTTCATTGATTGGTGCCGGTATCCGCAGCGAAGAGGTACAGATCTGGACAGATATCGACGGCATGCACAATAACGATCCGCGCATTGTAAAAGGCACGCAGCCTATTGCTCAGCTATCTTTTGATGAAGCTGCTGAGCTTGCCTATTTTGGTGCCAAAATTCTGCACCCGCAAAGCGTGTTCCCTGCTCAAAAATATAAGATCCCGGTTCGTTTATTAAACACAATGGATCCTAAAGCGCTGGGTACCCTAATCACCAATACCAGCGAAAAGGACAAGATCAAATCTATAGCTGCTAAGGATGCCATTACGGCTATCAAGATCCAATCGAGCAGGATGCTTTTGGCACATGGCTTTTTACGCAAGGTATTCGAGGTATTTGAACGTTATAAAACATCTATCGATATGATCACCACATCAGAAGTTGGTGTTTCTGTTACCATCGATGATACCACTTACCTGGGCGACATCACCAAAGAATTAAACGCTTACGGTTCGGTAGAAATTGATGTAAACCAAACCATTATTTGTGTGGTAGGTGATTTCGGGGCCGAAAAACATGGGTATGCAGCCCGGGTACTGGAAGCCGTTAAGCATATCCCATTAAGGATGATATCATACGGCGGCAGCGATCACAACCTGTCGTTACTGGTAAAAACAGAGGATAAGGTTGAGGCTTTAAGGAGTTTACATAACAGGTTGTTTTAATTCCGGATGTCGGATTTTCGATTTCGGAATTGCCTTATTTGAAATTTTTAATTTAAAACGTCATCGCGAGGAACGAAGCAATCCCTGATATGCAATAGTTCAGCATGATTTGATGAAATATTACCCATGTTCACAAGTAAAACTATAGATAAATTCAACGGCTTAGAAACTCCGTTTTATTACTACGATCTCGAGGTGCTTAAAAACACCCTGAGTGCCTGCCGCGATGCTTCTGCAAAGCACGGCTTCCATGTGCATTACGCCATGAAGGCCAACTTTAACTCAAAAGTTATTGACACCATACAAACCTATGGCTTTGGCGCCGATTGCGTGAGCGGCAATGAAGTTCAGGCAGCTATTGATCATGGCTTTGATAAAAGCAAAGTGGTATTTGCAGGTGTTGGCAAATCAGACCGTGAAATAAACCTGGCCCTTGATGCGGATATCTTCTGCTTCAATGTCGAATCCATCCAGGAGCTTTTTATTATTGATGGCCTTGCTAAAGCAAAAAACAAAAAAGCTGGTGTGGCTATCCGCATTAACCCGAATGTTGATGCACATACTCACCATTTCATCACCACCGGACTCGATGAAAATAAGTTCGGCATTAATACCTGGCAATTACCTGATGTTGCCGCTGCTTTGCGCAAATGTGATAACCTGCAGTTTTTAGGGATCCATTTCCATATCGGCTCACAAATTACCGACCTTGAAGTTTACAAAAACCTGTGTACCCGCATTAATGAAATGCAGGATTGGTTTGAAGATCGTGGCTTCCCGATAAAAGTGCTTAATACCGGCGGTGGTCTTGGGGTTGATTATTACAGCCCGGATAACAACATAGCCGATTTTGAGGCCTACTTCCAGGTGTTTAAAAACTTTCTGAATGTTAAGCCGGGGCAAGAAGTTCACTTTGAGCTTGGCCGTGCACTCGTAGCCCAAAGTGCTTCGCTTATATCGCGTGTATTGTATGTTAAAAACGGACAGAAAAAGAACTTCCTGATCCTTGATGCCGGCATGACCGAGCTGATTCGCCCGATGCTTTACCAGGCTTATCACCAGATAGAAAATTTAAGCCGGAGGTCAGAAAGTCCGGAAGCAGGAAAGTCCGAAAGTTTAAAGTATGACGTTGTTGGGCCGATATGCGAAAGCACGGATTGCTTTCAGAAGGATGTGAGCCTGCCTGAGTCATTTCGCGGCGACCTGATAGCGGTGCGTACCGCAGGTGCTTATGGCGAGGTGATGGCATCAGGCTATAACCTGCGCGACAGGGTTGGCAGCGTTTATTCTGAATAAGCTATCTGAACCGGTAGCCAAGTCTTAACTGTACATAGGTACCAGCTTCAACAACGGCCATATAGTTTTTAATCTGCATAAAATAAGCAGCGGTTACAAAACCAGGGTTATAAGCCCTGTAAACGTAATCGCTGTTTTTGTTTCGGTATACGTTGTCGTTGCCAAATGTACCGCCCCAAAAAAGCCGGAAACCAAACTGATTGGCAACTTTATTGGTATGAAATATAATTTCAGTTGTGCCACCTAATGTAAACAGACCGGCACGCGGATCAGTGTAAAAGCCCGGTTTATTGGTGACAGCTTTCCTAAAGTTAAGGTAATCGCCAAACTCATGACTATAGGCCGCTTCAAAGCCAATAAAGCGTAAATCGATATGCCCGCTGCTCACAAAAAAGTTTCCCGATAACCTTCCTCCTGCCGCTCCAAAGAACTTATTTTTAAAGTAGTTGGGATCTTGCGGCTCCAATTCGCTGTTATGATAATTACCTAATGTACCAAATGCGCCGTAAGCCAGGTTGAAATGATCAAATACATGTGCGCGGCTAAAATTAAGCTGTGCGCTAACCAACTCGTCTGAGTAATTAGGGCTTTCATCAACTACTAAAGCCCCCGAAATATAATTTGCCGATTTAACAGCATCGGCAGATACCGGTTTAGGCAGATAAGCAATATCGCTATGGTGCATGGCCGGCGCATAAATATGATCACTGCACGAGCTTATGATCATACTGGCCAGGAGCAAAAGCAGGTTGAATTTAAGTTTCATTGTAAAAGGTCCGGATCGGGTTTATAAACTGGATACTGAACAATTATACGCTAAAACAAGTAATAAAATAACACACCCTACTGTTTATTTTGGGCAAACGCATTTAAATGGGGTTAACATGAGTTAACACATTCAAATGTTATACATTTACCCTGGCTATTTATTATACCAGGCTGCCAATAAAGTCATCCGTAAAATCATCGGCAAAATGAATTACGTTTTGCAACGCTTCAAACTCATCCTGTTGGTGCGTTGTAGTAAGTACAACGGCTTTCATACCTGCATTAGCGGCAGCTTCAGCACCTTTAGGTACATCCTCAAACACAACACAATCTGTAGGTAAGGAATTCAGTAATTCGGCAGCTTTTAAAAATGTTTCTGGGTGGGGTTTACTTAGTACCACGTCATCGGCACTTACTATAGCTTTAAAATAATGCCTGATGTTAAGGTTATCCAGTACAAAATCAATGTTAAAAGGAATAGCTGCTGAACCGATAGCCATAGGGATACCGTTTTGATAAGCTTTTTCCAAAAACTCATGCAAACCGGGCAACAGTGCCAGGTGGGGTAAAAACTCATCCTGGTAGCGCTGTTCTTTAAGGTACGAAAGCCTGTTCATTTCCTCGGTAGTAAAGCGGTTAGGGCCAAACATACGTACCAGTACTTCCTGATTTTTGCCGTACATCTGTGGTTTTACTTCATCCCAGGTAAAGCTGCCGCCAAGGTCGGTATTTAAAAGATGTTGCCATGCTCTGGTATGATAAGGCATGTCATTGATCATAGTGCCGTTGAGGTCGAATATAAAGGCCTTCATATATTAATTTTCAATTTAAGAGATAAACCGAGCGCGGTTTTTTGGCAAACTTAAACCTTTAAAAAACTAAAAGTTGAATTATGCCACATATTCTTTAAACACATGAGTGATTTGTTTTTAACAGCTGCACGATGGATGAATAATATTGTTCGATTTTTTTGGCGGGACATTAGTCTTTTCATGTACTCAATCCATCCGATAAAAAAGGTACTTAATCCGAAAGATTTTATCTATAGTGAATTTCCACCTTAAACAATAATTAACCAGTTAAATTGTATTAAAATCATTGCCATTATATCTTTTTATTCTGTAATTTATACAACTATTAGCTAAACTATTGCGTATGTGTTTAATAAGCTCATTATTATTATAGTGTGCGTAAGCTCCGTGTTGGATTTATAAAAAACTACTAATCCTTATACAATATACAATGAATAACGAACCCCTGCGCCTGCGTGCCGTTAAGAGATTTAAGGATCTGGATAATGACATAGCGGTTGATTTAAATGATATAGTAGGATTAGCAGCTCAGATCTGCGGCACTCCCGTCGCCCTGGTTACTTTGCTCGATACCGACATGCAGTGGTTTAAAGCCGCTACCGGCATCAATATCAGCTGTACCCCACGTGATTTATCATTTTGCAATCACACCATTATCCAAAAACAGGTGTTGGTTGTGCCCGACCTGCTTAATGACAAACGCTTTAACACCAACCCTCTTGTTATTGAGGATCCACAGGCAAGGTTTTATGCAGGCGCCCCTTTGATTACTAAAGATGGCCATGCCCTTGGTAGCCTATGTGTTATTGACTTTAAGCCCCATGAACTTAACCAGCAACAGATTAAATCATTAAAAACGCTGGCCAGGCAGGTTGTAAACCTCATGGAACTTAATTCAAGTTTACGTTCGCTTGAGCAGCAGCACCAGCAGTCGCAATCACAAAAAGCGTCTATCAGCGAATCGGAAATGAAGTTGAAAGCAATTTTCGACAGTTCAAAAGATACCCATATCCTGGTTGGCCGTAATCTTGAGGTTATGGCATTCAATAAATCTGCGTCGGTTTTTATCAGAAGCCTATATAATAAAAAACTGGCCAATGGTGATAATATTATCGCTTATACAGAGCCGGCGCTGGTAAATTCATTTTCGAAATACTTTGCGATAGCATTAACCGGCCGTTCCATTAAACGGGAATGGGAACTGCTGTCCGGAACGCCAAATGCCTGCTGGAAAGAAACCTCATTTATCCCTGTAAAAAATAATAGCAGCGAGGTAATCGGGATAGCTATTAACTCAACAGATATTACTACACGCAAAAGACACGAGGAACAAATCAATATTCAAAAAGAGGCGCTTAACCGTATAGCTATCATACAATCGCACGAATTGCGGAGGCCGGTGGCATCCCTGCTTGGTATATTAGACCTCATGCGGATGGAAAATATTGATTTTGGTTACTTTAATATAATAGAACATACCGTTAACGAACTGGATGAAAAGATACGGGGAATAGTAAAAGATTCGGAAGATACCATCCAGGGAGGCCATTTGGCAATAGTAGCCTGACCATCAATTATCTAAAATCCAAATACCATTCCACAGGTTTGGTTTACACCTAAATTACGCTTTGGCTATTGCTGATTACGGTAAATTATAACTACCTTGGCGGCATTAATAAATAAAAGAATGCAAAATCAAGGAACAGTAAAATTTTTTAATGAAACAAAAGGTTTCGGATTTATAGTACCAAGCAATGGTGGTCCGGATATTTTTGTTCATTCAACAGGCCTTATTGACGAAGTTCGTGAAAACGACACCGTTGAATACGAAGTTGAAAACGGCCGTAAAGGTCTTAACGCGGTAAATGTAAAAGTTATATAATTATAATATAATCATTAAGCCTACCAGGCACTCAAAGTTTGAGTGCCTTTTTTTGCTTTATTTTTTTGTTAACCTGCTGCGTACATCAGCTTAATATTTGAATGTTACTTTCAAATAAAAACTGGCATTGTTGTTGTTTATTCCAATAATATCATAAATCGACTACACATAAAACAAAGAAAAGAACATGAAAGATCAAGCAAAAATTATAGCAGCACTATTGGTAGGTGCAGCGGCGGGCGCGGCTTTGGGTTTATTGTTAGCTCCTGAAAAAGGAACAGAATTAAGAGGCGATATAGCAGATTATATAAACGACCTGGTTGATACTGCCAAAACCAAAGCGCAAACAACAGCCGGAGATATTAAAGATTACAGTAATAGTGTGATTGACAAAGCTAAAACCAAGTTTAGCGGAACTGTTAGCGACCTTTGGGACGCTAAAGATAAAGCTGTTGATGCTGCAAAATCAAAAGCCGACGACCTTGCAGGGAAAGCAGGTGACGCCGCGGATGAAGCGAAATCAAAAGTCAAAGCGACTGCCAATGACTGGAACAATTCTGTACAGAACGCATAATATTTAGTACTATTATAAAATAATAAAACCCTGCCAGTTAGCAGGGTTTTATTATTTTATAAGCTTTTCTATTATCTATTCCATGAATTGTTACTTTCATCGGCATCCATAAATATGCCGCCGTCTAAAGTAACTGATTTAATGGTCTTAGTGGTTTTGATATCTATTGCAATTTGCTTTTGATTTTTTTCCCAAACCACGGGGGTTTGATGAATGCTCTCGCCGGAACCATCAGCATAAGTAATTTTTACATCAAACGGAATTACAAAACCGCCCACGTTTTTAATTGCTACTGTATAACCACCGGCTGCTTTGGTTACGCCTTTTACCGACAGATCAATATAGTAATTAGTAAAGAACCAGTTATTGAAAAACCAATCGAGGTTTTTACCTGTAATATTACTCATAGAGTTAAAATAGTCCCATGGTATTGGGTGTTTGCCATGCCAGCGGTCCATATATCCATGCAGGGCTTTTTGAATAGTTGATCGCCCAGCATGTCTTTCAGCGCTAAATAACTTAATGATGGCTTACCATATGAGTTATTACCGTACCCACCCCGCAATTCGCTCGATGGTGTAATAACCGGCTGATCTTCGGCGGTTGAAGCATCATGGATCCATCTGTCAACACGGAAATTTTTGTACAATGCTTCAGCTTTTTCTTTGCCAACTTCTGATGTTCCTATCAACAGTTCAAAAGTTGTTGCCCAGCCCTCGTCCATAAATGCATAACGGCTTTCATTAATACCCATGTAAAAAGGAAAATAGGTATGCGCTATTTCATGATCCTGCACAAATTGCGAAAAGCGTACATCATTGGTATGGCTATCGTTAACCATCATAGGGTATTCCATATCTGCAAAGCCCTGAAACGATGTCATCTTGGGGAACGGATATGGCACGCCCGGCCAGTTGTGGGACAACCAGCTTAATGAATTACGGCCGTTTTGTACCGCATGGTGAAAATCTTCCGAGCTATCTAAAAAAGCTGCCTGCATACTGGCGCGGCGGTTTGTTGCGTCATCAACCACAACGCTGGCCGCATCCCATACATAATGATCACTGATGCCTACAGCCATATCGCTGATATCGTTAGCGGTCCAGGTCCAGGTATTCATCTCCTTTTGAGCCGTTACTTTATGGGCGGCAAGCTCAGCAGCCGATGCAATATTGATAGTTGAATCACTGGTGAATGAAGCCTTCAATCGTTTTGCATATTCAGGCTGAAGCACCTCTTCAGGGTTTTGCAGGGTACCGGTAGCCCAAACTACGTAGTTTTTAGGCGCGGTAACGTGCAGGGTATAGTCGTTAAAGTCGTTGTAAAATTCCTGAGCATCTAAAAAGGTAGCCTGTCCCAGCCATTGTAATCGTCATAAACCGACACCCGCGGATAAAAATAAGCCAGGTAGCAGGTAGTCGAATCGATCATTCCTTCGCGGCCGCTTTCTTTCGAAACTTCAAAATGCCAGCCAATATCAAGCTTAACAGAATCATGAGGCATCAACGGCTTACTTAAACCAACCATTTGATTTGTTGAACCTGATGCAACTTTTTTGCTTCGCCATTAATTGAAAAGCTATCAAACTGAATGCCCGGTGTAAGATAGTCAGCCCCTGCATCGCCAAAACGGGCGGCACCCGGTTTATGAATGTTCAGGATAAGCTTCATGTTAAGCCTTTTTAAAGTATCCGGACTATTATTAACATAAGTGATCTGTTCTGTGCCTTTCACAGTACGATTTTGAGGCACAGCCGTAATACTGATATTATAACGACCATAATTTTGCCAGTACTTTTTGCCGGGGCGGCCATCAGCCGAGCGCGTTTCGTTTTTGAATGCTTTTTGTATATCGCGGGGCATATACAAGGTTTGGGCCTTAACCTGTATAAATGCAATGCAGGTTAATGCAGATAAAATGAAGGGTTTGGTCATATGTCTTAAATTTCTTTGCCAATTTAAATTAATTGGACTAAATAACGATATGCAGGAAACATTAATCGGAAAATTTAAAACAAAAAATCGCTTGATAAATCGCTATATCAGAGCTTATTTTGTAACAAAGCTGTCACAAAGATTATTTACAAATAAATATTTTGCGGTATCGGATATATTTTTTTACTTTGTTATCAGTTATTTTAATAGGGGTATTAAATAACTAACATTTAAGCCATCTGCGCTATGCGGATGGCTTTCTTTTTTATAGATACTTAATCTGCAATTATATATTCTTTGCTAATAAGCGTAAACAGCTCATCGTTGTCAATTGATTCATCTTTACATTCGGTAAGTAATTGTTGAGCTTCAGTATAATTAAGCTGTTGGGCCACCATTATTAACATATGGCACGATGTAATATTAATATGCTCAAGTAACTGCAGATACAACATAATATCCATATCCAGCAATACAGGTATAGTTTGCTCTTCATCCAGGCAAAACTCATCCTTAACAATGGACTTTATAGGGTTGCAGTTCTTGTCTGACGGAATTTCATTAATCAGGGTATACACCTTCTTCATCCGTTCTATCTGCTTTTTAATATCGTCCCAAAACTCCTGTATAGCCTGCTGCAATGCAGTAAACGAAGCGAGACTTTTCAAATGTGCAAGATGTTTATCAAGGTAACATTTACCAAAATAAATACGGTTAAGATTGTGGACAAATACCTGTTTTAACAAATCGTTATCCAGTGTTTTAGGGGTATTGTTGCTCATGGTATGAAGTTAAAAGTATATAGTTAGGGTTTATATATTTCTTAAAAGCTGTTTCACGCAATTGCTTATCAAACTTACCTTAAAAATAACTAAGTTTTATTACCCGGACAGATGTGCCGGGATAAATTAACTTTGCATTACAATAACATAATGCTATGAAATATAAATTAGGCAATTTTGTTCGATTTGTTGATGAAAAAATGGAAGGTTTTGTAACGCGCATCATCGACGAACAGATGATAGGTGTTACCGGCGATGACGATTTTGAGATTCCGGTACTTGCCAGCAAAGTAACTTACGTTCATGGTTACCAACCTGCAGGGGCGACAAAAAGCAACAATACAACGGATGAAAAGCTCGTAACACCAGGTGAATTTGTTAAAAAAGGCGTTTATATAGGTGTGGTTACTGATACCAGGGCAAGTTCTGTCGTACATTTTCATTTAATCAATGAAACTTCGTTTCAGCTGCTCGCTACTTTAACAACGGATAAGCAACAGGTATTTAAAGGCGAATTTGCAGGGATTATTGCGCCAAAATCAACCGAAAATATCTACTCCGCCCAACTGGCCGATCTGCAGGTTTGGCCAAAATTTATTTTCGGCGTTTTATTCAGCACCAAACAAAATGTTGAACCACCGGCACCGTTGGCTGTACATGAAAAGTTTAAGGCCAAGGATTTCTCAACCACTAAAAAGAACATTCCATTACTTAACCAGGCCGGCTGGCTCATCAGGCTCGACGAGCCTGAACTGGTTATTGATGCTCAAAAACTGAAGGAAAGCTTTTTTGAAAGCCCTACCGAAAAAATAGTGATTGAAAAGCCGGTTAGCGAAGTTGACCTGCATATAGAAAAGCTGCGTGACGATTATCAGTTTTTAAGCAGCGCTGAAATTATGGAGATTCAGCTGGCCCATTTTCACAAAGCGCTGGATGCAGCTATTGTTCATCAACTACCTGATATTACTTTTATACACGGTGCTGGCAATGGCACGCTGCGTAATGAACTGCACAAACAATTGGGCAGGCATAAAAAAGTACAAACCTTTATGGATGCCCGTAAAGAAAAATTTGGTTACGGCGCTACCAAGGTGTTGTTGAAGTAACAATTTACAACAGCATCAGCCACCTTACGAGGTTTGAAACCTTGGCAAGGCGGCTTTTATTTTCTTACTTTTTCGTAAACACAATTTCAAGATTAGGCAACTTTAAAGTTTGATTCGGCGATGCGGGATCATGTAACTTTAAACTCACCGGGTAAAGTTCATTTGCTTCAAGCGTTAAAGGTTCGAGATCTTTAATATAGATATTTTGTGGAATACTATGTGTGAGCGCAAAAGGGATGTTCTTTTTAAAGTTGTTGAACACTTTTATTAGTAACTGGTTATTGCCGGGTATCAAATCCAAACCGATGACATGACTTACAGAGGCAGCCTTACCCGGATTATTATTGATGAGCAGTTGCCTCCCATTAAGCAAAACAATTATGCCATCGCCGCTGGTAATCTTAACCTGCGCGTAAATTAAATCCTTGCCTGCGTTGATGTTTTGCAAAATGTAGTAAGCATTATCCATGCCTGCGGGCAAATCAATCAGCTGCCCGTTTTTATAATCGTCTATAGACCGCCATGGTTTATCGGTGTCTTTGGTAAAAGGTTTTGAGATATCGATTTTATCCGCGCGGCCATTTAAACCTCCTAAGCCTGCGGAGTATGGGCCGGTTATATATAATGGACCCCATTTTATTTTAGCCGTATCAGGTTTATACTTCATCTTCCTATCGCTGTCGAGCTCGAGCGTGGTGGTTACATTGTTTACAGTTAGGTCAACAATACTGCCTTTTTCTTCGTCGGTATATTGTATAGCAGGCTGGTATTTACCTTTGTGTTTAGGCTTAATTGTCCAGCTTTGCTTTACCGTACTTTGATAATTGCTGTTATAATCAATGCCCGATGAACTATAATAATTATAAGCGTTGTGCTCATCCAGTTTCATGTGGTCATAAATGCTGCTCAGGATATGAACAGGTTGCACTTTGTAACCTTCGGCAATGCCAACCGCTATAACTTTTATTTGGTTTTCACTGTCAAAACCTGCGGGTAAGGTTATCACAGCGGCATCAATTGCCTGTTTAAAGCTA
The DNA here is from genome assembly GCF_050859465.1 of Mucilaginibacter sp. P25. Lineage (NCBI taxonomy): Bacteria > Pseudomonadati > Bacteroidota > Sphingobacteriia > Sphingobacteriales > Sphingobacteriaceae > Mucilaginibacter > Mucilaginibacter sp. P25. The sequence continues at coordinate 6,675,415 of NZ_CP193937.1, forward strand.
AGCGATTGTTGTTCGCCCAAAACAGAAACATTACTGATCCTGCCTTCCAGGCCGGGTAAAGAGATCAGGCCATCAGCGGGTACCGAGGTTACAAAAAGATAAAGCTTATTGGGTTTAGCAGTTATATTACCCCATTTAAAGGGGGTAAAAAATGGATCGGCAGTTGTGCCATAAACAGCTTCGCCATTTTTATAGAGCCAGGTGCCTATCTTCAATAAAACATCCTTTTCAAAACCAACTACTGAGCCATCGCCTTTGGGACCGATATTAAGCAGGTAATTACCTCCCCTGCTAATCACGCGGATCAGGCTTTCCAATTTCTCTTTATACTTTTCATCCTCGCTTCCGCGTTTTTGCCATGATCGGTAGCCCCAGGTTCTCGTCAAAAAATGAAGCAGGCGACTGCCAGGGCACTCCAATGGAATAATCGGGATACTGATTATCACCCATTACGGCAAAATCGCCCTGATCATTACCCAAACGGCTGCTTACCATACAATCAGGCTGCAAGCGGTGCACCAATTGATAAAGTTCTTTACTTTGTTCAGGGCTTTGCGACCCCATATCAAACCAAAGTTCGGATATAGTGCCATAGTTTGATAGTAACTCGGTTACCTGCTTCTTGTTATATTCATGATGCTCGGGTGTTATATAATCAGAATTATGACTTGATATGGGTGACGCCTGCGGATAATGCCAGTCTATCAGCGAAAAATACAAACCGAACCTTAAACCCTGCCTTTTACAGGCTTCGGCCATTTCCTTTACCACATCACGGTTAAATGGAGTAGCATCAACCACATTAAAATCGGTAGTTGCAGTTTTAAACATGCAAAACCCATCGTGATGTTTTGAAGTTAGTACAACAGAGCGCATTCCAGCCGCTTTAGCCAGCAGGGCAATACTATCAGCATTCCAATTTACCGGGTTAAAGTTTTTGGCCAGGTTGGCGTAAGTATCACTGTAAATACCAGCATGGGCCTGAATTTGCTCACTTAAGCCGCGGGTAACCGGCTTCCCATCCCAAACACCACCCCAAACTGAATAAATGCCACCGAAATGGATAAACATGGAAAACTTTTGATCTTGCCATTGCTTTATCGAAGAAGATGACGGTTGTGCAGATACAAAATGAATACAAAATAATAACGACAACAGTGGGCTTATGATTTTTTTCATGAGGAGGAATTCAATATCTCAAAGTGTAAAAAAGTTGTTAATAAACAAAAACCTCACAACTTGAAATTGCGTGTTGTAAACTAACGATTGCACAATTATGCACACAAAACAACTCAACTTACACTTTTGCTAATAAACATGTTACATAATTGTAAAATCTGCTTCACAAATTGCATTTTTTTAATAAAAATATTATTTGCATCTTTGTAGCAACACAGCCCAACCCTAATTCATAATGAAAAAATTCTCTTGCTCAGCAGCAAGGGTTCATTTAACCTTTAAAAAAACGTAATGTCCGAATCTATTCAAATTCAACCCAATATCCATTGTGAGCCTTGCAAAGAATGTGGTGCACGTCCCGTAATTGATCAAACCCGTAAAGGTTTTATAGTTACCTGCCCAACAAATAAAAAACATTATGCAACTGCTCCCGGTATGGTAAATATTGACGAATGGAACAGGTTTAACCAAAAATCGCCTGTGCTTACAGGCACACAATATAAAAGCAAAGCCTCATAAAAACTATTCCATAAAGTAATAGTTTCAGTTTTGGGTATTTAACCAATAAAAGCCTGCTTATGAGGATACAATGGGTTTAATTGTATTCATGTTATGCATATTGTAGATACTGAAAATGAACCTTCAAAAAAAAGGCACAGCTATACATTTTGTCCACAGTGCCAAACTAATACCGGCCAAAGGATTCACAGGCCGGCATTGTTAAAGCTATTGACATTTTGGCTGCCGGTTAAAAGGTATTTTTGCTATAGCTGCAACAAAAAATACCTGGTAATTGAAAGGTAACGAAACCGGTCAGTAACAATACACGTTCTATTGTTCAAAACACAGTATCGCTTAATAATACAAGACCATTTCACTTTGCAAAAAGCAGGGCCGTTTGCCTGCTACCCGATTTGAGATACTCAGCGTAGCTTTTTTTAATATAACTGATCATATCATAATCGTTCATCTTTTTCACTTTTTTAATTTCGGGGTGATATTGGTTCATAAAATTTTGCAGCGAATCGCCTTTAAGATTAGTTATTGAACTCACCTTTTCCGGCGAAAAAAACCGGTCCACATATTCATCTTCTTCATCCTTCAGCAAAATCTTTTGCAACTTTGATTGCGGAGCTTTGTTCTTATTCAACATATCGATCACCGACAGCAAGTTGATGCTCAAGATAGTTGCTGTACTTTTATCCGCATTTATGTGATTGCTGGGCTTACCAAAATCAAGATCAGCCGGACGTGCTATAAACGCATCTTTTATGGTTGAGCCACGATAGGCAAAAACAGAGGCAAACTCCCTCCTGTTACGTAATGAATCGGCCCTGGCATTACGCCTGGCCCTGATTTTTACCTCACTTAAAACAGTTGCCGCGGGCTCAATGTAACATCTTAAGGTATCAAATTTTAAAAAACTGACTATAAGCTTAAAAGGCTTGTAACCTATGCTGGTGATCCTTAAAGTGTCACCGGGCTTTACGTTGGCTAACAAAAATTTCCCTTCGACATTACTTATGCTTTTTGATGCCGGTGTATTGATAAAAGCATTTGCCACCGGCAAATAGGTAGTTTTATCAATAACGATACCTTTAACACGCTGGGCAAACAGATTTATTGACAAGAGCATCAATATTACTGTTGAGGTAAGTTTCAATGTTTTCATGACGGGTTCAGTTAACAGGTGAGCAGGTTAACTAAATATACGCATAAATTATTAACCTTTACGCTTTTAACAAATATTAACACTTGCCGCATTACGGTCACAAAACTTTTCTTTCCGTTAAAAAAGCCAATAAACTACTTTATCATAGCTTCAAAAATTTCATCAAAACTTTTGCTTTTAAATTTTTGGAAGGTTCCGTCAAACTTTTCGCTAACGGGGTTAAGCAGTTGAAAACAAAGCTGTTTATCTTCCTCGCTCAATGCGCTGGTCATCATTCGCGCAACTTCAACTACACGTACTTTGGCTTTTCCAAGAGTTTCCTCTCCAAGGGCTGTTAATTTTAAACGCTTAATACGTTTATCATCAATATCTTCATACTCGGTTATCAGTTCGCGTTTTTTTAGCCTGTTAAGCATATTGGTACCACTTGATAGTTCGATTATATTATTATAAATAGCCTCAGATTTTATTGGGTTAACCTGGTTAAAAATAGTAGCCAATATACCGAACTCCTCTATCTGATCAAGCCCTGTACCTTCAAGCGCTTTGTTTGAATATACCATATGGTACTTCCCTATCCGTCTTATCAAAATCATGAGCTTGCCGTTAATTCCCGGCCTTAACTGCCAGTCGGGCGTTGCTTTCTTCTCATCTGCTGCCTTGGCCATTAGCTGATGCCGGAAGAAATCATCCAAATTACAACCGGGATTTTTCTCCTCATAATCGCCCCAAAGCTTAACCAATTCAACTGTTTTATTCACGTGTTATTTCCTTTTGGTATCAAATCTAAAAAAACGTCTCCAATATTTGCTATTTACTTTCTTTTGGTATAATATTGTATTATTTTACTACCATATGGTATATTTTATAAATTTAATCAATCATAACAAATGAATACCTCACTCTTTTTACCAGCACTATTAATACTACACTTAACAGGGCTAACGATAATGGCGGGCACCACCATTGTTGATTTTACAGTATTTAAAACCTTTTGGAAGCATTTTGATGATAATACAGAAAAATCAAAAGGTATACTGGCAGGTACATCTAAGTCATCAACACTGATTGGAATAGGTGCCGCCCTGCTGGTTATAACAGGCATTGGCATGATGGCCTTAACCCATGGCGTATTTGGCGAACAGCTATGGTTTAGAATAAAAATAGGAATTGTTTTGGTTCTAATGCTAAACGGGATATTTTTTGGAAGGAAGCAAGGCGAAGAGTTACGAATGATTATGAATAACGACAAAGCTTACTTAGCAGAACGGGTTGACCAAATTAAGGTGAACCTTAATATCTTTTTTACAGTACAGCTGATATTGTTTTTCAGCATAGTTTTTTTAAGCATTTTCAAATTTAGTTAATCGCAAAAAATGGAAATGCAACAAAACATCCCTATTTATAAGTTAGTAATTGTAGGCGCAAACGGCGGCATTGGCAGGCAGTGCGTTGAACAGGCCCTTCAGGCCGGGCACCTGGTTACCGCAATATTACGAAACCCGGCCAAATTAGCAATCGAGCACCCCAATCTAAAAAAGTAAGCGGTGATGTTATGCAACCCGGCGCATTTGAAAATAATTTTGAAAACCAGGATGCTGTAATTTCGGCAATAGGCGTAGCCGGTGGCGTCGGATCAGATAAACCCACGGCTTTGTATTCGCAAGGCAATGCCAATATTTTAAAAGCGATGGAACAAAAAGGCATAAAACGCATGTTCCTGATCTCGGCCAGTGCAATTGAAATAAGCCCCGTACTCCCATTTTATATCAGGCTTGTTGAAAAATATGTAGTTCAAAAACTGCTGAAACATATGTATACCGATTTGCTCAAAATGGAGGTGGTGATAAAAAGCAGTAACATTAGCTGGACTATCATTAGACCACCGCAGCTTACAAATCAGGCTGTTACCGGCACATATCGCATAGCTATTAATGCATTTCTTAAAAACTGCCTGAAAATATCAAGGGCTGATGTTGCGCACTTTATCATCAATAACATTGCTAACCGGGATATTTACCAGGCAACAGTTGAAATTGGATATTAACACTAAAATTCCGCCAATGAAGCGGGACATTTTTAACTACTGTTAACTTAGCGATCCAATCAAAGCTGACTATCTCATATAATAAAAAAAGACCTTTCCATTACTGAAAAGGTCTTTTTTGTTAGTACGCTGCGGATTATTTTCCGTAAACTATCCAGGAAGCTTTTGACCAGTCATTAGCTGGATCGATCGCACCTATATAGTTGGTTTTATCAAAGAACGAATCGGATAAGGAGCCATCAAACTTGCCCGCAACAATTGCCGGTGAACCTGCTTTAGGCAATAAGTTTGGAGCAGCATTGTTAAACGGATCGGTCAACATAATATCTGCTGCAGCAGTGAATGATTTTGTGCCATCACGGCCTTCAACTAATGTTTTTAAACCTGCTGCGTCCAGTAAACCAGCTGTAGCCAATTTGTCAACTTTATAAGGTGATGTTACCGCCTGCAGCAAGCTGTTTTTTAAACCGCTTGTTCCGGCGATATAATACTGAGCGGTTGGGTCATTATCCAGGTCTAAGCCCGCTTTTTGACCTCCCATTACGATGGCATTAGCCAAAATAAATTTTGCACCTCTTCTCCAGCGCATACCATAGCCGTAATCCGCAGATACTCCTGTGGCGTTATTAGGCCCTATAGCCGTAAAGTTTGACAACAAAGGGAATGTGTTAGGAGTTAATAAATAACCTTTAGCATCTGTTGTGTTATCCACTTCAAAATTGTTGGAGATATCACCGCTGGTACCTTTATTATCAGTAAATGCCGGATCTTTAACAGAGATCGCGTATTGGATCTTACCATGGTATCCATCATCAAAATCAAAGTCATCATCGGCATTGTTATAGGCAACCAGGTATTTAGCATTAAATGAACCGCCGAAAAACTCGTAAGCATCGTCAAGGCCGCGAAGCACTTCAATGTGATCTACTTTGGTACCGCTGCCAACAGTGTACATACTTAAGCCGTTTACTTCATCACCTGGATTAACCGCTTTACCGGCATATTCAATACGTACATATTGTAAAACACCTGAATTATCAGCGTCGTTTGTGCCGCCGAATGGCTGGTGCTCGGTATCTACGCCACCTTCAAGTACTGCGTGGTTGCCATTACCGGTAGCCGACCCAACGATCACAAGGCCACCGAGATTACCTGGTTTCGGATCAGCCTCCGCCGAGGTGAAAACAATTGGCTTATCAGCAGTTCCGGCGGCATTGATCTTACTTCCTTTATAAATAATGAGCACACCTGCTGAGTCTTTATTGCTCACAATTTTGGTTCCCGGATCGATGGTTAAAGTTGCATTATTATCCACATAAACGTAACCGCGAAGCCTGTAAGTAATATCGGCGGTCCAGTGCGTGTCTTTAGTAATCTTTCCCCTAACATCCATTTTGGTAACAGCAGGAGGATTAACCGGCGGATTTGTACCCGGGTCATTGTTTTTTGAGCAGGAAGCTAATCCTATCATGGCTAATGAGCCAAGTAAATACAACGTTTTTTTCATAATAATTGTTAATAATAATTGATAATAAATTGCAATGCCTTTTACTGTATAGCGTGATTATTTTTTGAAACTGAAATTATATTTGAACGAAAGGGTTGTTCCAAAACCCGAATAACGGCTTTGGATTATTTTATCCTCTTTAGCATTATATGCGGTACTCCCCGAGCTTCCGTAATTATTATACAATGCAAAAGGCTGCGCAAGCAGGTCGGATACGGTCAGTTTAAGCTCGGCACGCTTTTTAAATAAAGCCTTACTTAGCTGCATATCGATCACATTCCGCGGCTTCTCATAGATATCCACACCACCGGTAACGGCCCTGAAACGTAAACGCTCCCCTATCCTGTTATAAAGCACGTTGAAAGAAAAATCACTACCTTCTGGCGTATAATACAGGCCCGAGTTAATCAGGTAGGGTGACTGTCCCTGAAGGGGGTAGACGCGTTACGGCCATCAGCCAGCTTTACCTTGGCATTGATATAGGAAGCATTCACATAAAATGTTACATCATTCAAGAAACTTCCTTCAGCAATAAAATTCAGTTTCTTCCTCATCTCGGCTTCAAAACCGAAATCCTTGGCATTGAGCGCATTCTGATAAGTCAAAATATCGTTACCCTGATTAATCTGCTCGATCGGATTCTTAAATTTCTTGTAAAAAGCCGAAACCGAGATGATCTCCCCTCCTGACGGATAATATTCAAAGCGAAGGTCTGCGTTATCAATTATACTTCGCTGCAGGTCCGGGTTACCGCTGACGATAAAGTTAGTCTGGTAGTCAAAATAGCGAAAACTGGCAAGCTCTCTGAACTCCGGGCGGTTTACCGACCTGAAGTATGCCGCACGTAAATTCACCTTCTCCGATAAACTATAGGTCAGGTTACCCGAAGGCAGAACATCGGTATTATTATATTTCTGTTCGGTCTGGCCCAGCGGTTTAAGCGACTGCGCATACCGTTCAACACGTGCCCCCAAACCAAACGGATTTTTTTGTTCAGCTTATTGTCCAGCATCACATAACCCGCGTCCTGATCGGCTTTTCCTTTGTAATCGGTGGAGCTAAGGTCCAGGCGCGACAGATCGATCCCGTTTTGAGCAATACTTTGAGGACTGAACACATTAAAGATCGTATAACCGCCGGTGAGCGGGATTGCTTTGTTTCCGAAGCCTATGGCGTCAGTGTATCCCAGCGCGTCAATGCTGAAATCACGGTCACGATGAGAAATAAGCCCACCAAATTTCAATTTCTGCGACTCATCAAGCCACTTGAACGGAACTGCCAGGTTTGCTTTCGCGCCGTAAATATTTTCATTTAATTTTGAATACACACGGCCAAGGTCATTAGGTTTGGGGCTGTTTTCGCTGGATAATGAGATATATTCGGGCTGGTTCAAAGGTGTATAGATGGTTACGATCCTTTGGTCGGGCTGGTTCCGGTATGATAAACCGTAGGAAGCATTCCAGTCAAAAATAATATTCTTTTTCCCAGCGTGTGCTGCCCTTCCAATGCGGAAGTATAAATGCCGTTTTGAGTTGTCTCCACAGAGTAGCCTTTGTAGCGCAGCGGGTCTGTTTGACCGGCCTCAAAATTCAGGGCATTGTTGGTTTGCTCGAAGTCAACAGAAAAGTCGTTATTGTAAAGGTTTCTCCAGGCAATTTTGTTTTTTCCGAATGTATAAGCGAAATTCAGCAAACCGCCAAGGCTTTTATAGTTGGTATAAGTATTACGGTCAAAGCTGTACAGGGGAAGCTCTTTCGATGCGTCATTGAACCCGGTATAACCAATTCTGTCACCAAATGATGCACGGTGCCCATTGCTGTAGTTCAGACTGAAGTTATAACCCAGGCGATTGCCATTTGTATTGATTTTGGAATTGCCCGTGGAAAATTGAAAACCAATATTGGGAAGGCTCATTTGCCCTTCTTTGTAATAAAAAGTATTGGGAAATTGCTGCGCTATAGCGGTTTTTTCGGCACTTGTTGTCCCGGATGTATAGTCTTTTTTCACATTAGAATAAGCCGCAGGCAGCTTTCTTGAACCGTCATCGAATCCAAGAAAATCATATTTCCCGTTAGGCCTCGCATCAATAAAATTATTCTTAAGGGTAGTTTTGGAATTATAGCCAACGCTTATCGCCACTTCCAGGAACCTGCTGTCGGGAATATCTTTGGTAATAGTATTGATTGTACCACCCGCAAAATCACCGGGCAGATCTGGCGTCGCCGTTTTGTACACGATAATATTATCGACAAGACTTGAAGGAATGATGTCAAAAGCAAAAGCTTTTTTATCCGGTTCGGAACTTGGCAGCGTTGTCCCGTTCATCATATTGTTATTATACCTTTCGGATAAACCACGGATAACAACGAATTTACCCTCCTGCACGCTTGTTCCGCTGACGCGTTTCAAAACGTCACCAGTATTCCGGTCAGGGGATTTACGGATCATATCGGCAGATATACCATCACTTAATTGTATACTATTCTTCTGCCTTGCGTAAAGGGCGTTTACTGAAGCCTGGCGGTAAGTAGCTTTCACAACAACTTCATTAAGAGCTTGCGTTGAAGATTGGGTCAAAGCGACATCCAGCGAGGTTACTGCACCTGCCTGAACTTCCACATCAGAAACCGATTTGCTCTGGTAACCGATGTATTTAACAACGATACTGTATTTGCCCGGCTGAAGTCCACTCAATATATACCGGCCTTCCACATTGGTGGCAGCGCCCTTGCTGCCGCCCTGTAAGCCAACTGTCGCGCCTATGAGTGTTTCACCAGTCTTTTGGTCGATTACCCTACCGGCAATTTTACCCACTGACTGTGCAAATGAATTGGAGCTTATTAAAAAACTTAAAAGAATGAAAGAAAAGAGCCGAGTAAACTTTTGCATAATCTTAAATGACGCTCAAAATTATCGGCGATAAATTAAGCCAATGTTAACTTCATATTATCAAAAAGAATATATTGAATAATCGATATTATAGACAATCTTAAATAGATCAAGAAGCTTCCAACATTCAAAAAACAAACTCTATTTTAGCACGATCAAATAATTGTAAACAGCGATGGCACAAAAGAAAACAGAAGAGTTCAGTTATCCCGACCAGTTCATCTCAGATGTATCCATAGCACTGTCGCACCCCGGTAGGATCTCTATTATCCGTATCATTGCAAGGAAACCTGGGATTACCACAGGCGAGCTCGTTGAATTTCTACCGTTCGCACAATCTACAGTATCCCACCATTTGAAGGAGTTGATCAAAACCGAATTGATCTCGGTTAGCATCGATGGAAAAAGATCTTTGTATACATTAAATGAAAATATGTGGAGCAGATTCGCCAGACATTATGGTCGCCTCGTAGAAGAACTGGGCATACCGGATTCCCACGAAGCTGAACCGGAACAACATTAATTTATATTCTATAATATCGTATCTATGCCCGGTTCAAATATGGATATCAATAAAGCAGATCTGGAACTTTGCAACTTTGCCAGGTTGCTGGCGCTCCCAATCAGGGTATGTATCTTCAAAACGCTTATCGCTAATAACAACATACTGTCTCACGAGGCATTACTTTCTCTTCCTTTTAACCCAGGCCAATTAACGAAGCATATCACTGATCTTAAAAAAGCAGGCTTTGTAACCATCAGACGCGAGAATAGAAAGATCAGATATGAGCTTAAAACATCCGATATAAACCGCCCTGCCAGGCAGTTGGCGGATCTTTTCAAAATCATCGGCAGCTACGCACCTATTGAGCCACTAAACCCTAACACCGTCGCTTCCGGGAAAGAGAGCCTCCCACCTGCCGCTTTGAGTTTTGGTGGATTGATCAAAAAGTACAGGACAACATTAAAGTTTTCACAAGAATATTTATCCGCAGAACTTGGAATGAACCGGAGCGACTTAAGCAGAATAGAATCAGATAAAAAGGACTTTCCTCCGGGGAAGCTACAACTGCTGGCGCTGGCACTATCTGTTGAATGTGATGTATTAAAAAAGCAATTCTATAGTTTCAAAATTGTGGAAATGGTTGACAAAAGTGGGTTTGACGAGGCCGTATTAAAAAATGTCAGTAACGTGCTGCAGGCCGGTATTCCCGTCTCCGAACATTTCCCAACCAGGCGGGCTACCCGATAAATGCTGTTTATATTACATTCATATGTTATGTAGGAGATTTTCACGCCACTCTTGGTGATTATCCTTTTTAATGCAATGGCTGAGCATAATTCAGTATAACATTAATGTATATTAAAGGCAACAAGCGAAGATTGAATCGATCTTAAGATATAAACTCATTTCTCATGCAATTTAATCTTCATAAGTAACCTGTTTAATACCAGTTGCCCAACTTGCTTACCCTCTTCTGTTCCAACTATGCAGGAATTTTTAAAATGTATACCGCCATAAACGCGCGATATGCCCGCTTCCATTGCTGCTTCCCTAAAAGATCTAAAGCTACGGGGTGCTATTCCAAACTCAGTCTCTGATGTATCCCGATATGCAAAATTATCTCCGAATTGGTTGGTCAAAATCTCGGCTGCGGCGGCCGAGATTACAGCATGGCCGCTTACATATTCGGGGAATGAGGGCGTTTGAATATATGTTTTCCAGTCAGGGTCCAAATATTTGGTTATTACAGTCTCGGGGCGAACTAAATTATATTTATACTTAAAATACCAGCAGTTGATAAATGCATCGAATAAAGCAATCGATGTTTCAGCATATGCACAAACTGTGCTGCTAAAATCTGCCTTGCACGTTTCTGAGGCTATCCCCGCGATATTCATCCAATGCCCGCCTGGTGAGAACTTCTTAGTTCCGAAGGTGGCATGTCCCACAACGTTTAACTTAAAGGCATTATCATCCCAAAAATCAGCGATGTGTTTTTGCTCTTTGGTAAGATTTGTACCAACAGACTTTACATCTAATACGTCCTTATAAAACTGGCTATTTATGTCCTTCATATCAAATAAAGGAGGTGGTGGTGGCGCCACCTGCGAAGCTGAATCGAGTATTAAAGGCCTAATCTCTCCCCAATGCGGTTCCAATGCTTGTGAATACATAGGTGGTGTAGGTACCCAACGCCCTTCTTTTTTGTAACCGTGTATTTGTTAGCGGATCGAGTTTGTGCATAATGATCCGTTTTGCTCCATTTCATAATGTGCTTTGCAACTACATCTGAATAGTTCACCGAATGCTCAAATACATCAGACGGCATTCCGCCATCTTTTGCTTCCTTTTTTAATGCATCGACATATCTCGTCCATACTCCCCTCAGGAAATGTAACCGCATTCCCTACATAGCAAAAGGCAAGCAAGGATGCAAACGGGTAATCAATTTCAACACCCGGAGCAGGTTTTGGTGTAGCGGTTAAATGCCTGATTTGACCTGCCAACGACCGGAATTTTTTAGGGTCTTGGGCGGATATTACCTCGTATGCGGCAATGTTAGCATACGCATAGTTACGGGAAGCAATGACCGGCGGAAAATTATTTTCAAGTATAATGTCATTTAACTTTTTTTCCGTAATACGGTACAATTCCGGATTATCAGTTATCCTTTGATAATCAGCTTTTTGGCAGGAACTAAGCAAAATGATAATCCCTGAAAGCCAAAGTAAAAAACGATTCATAAAAATTTATTAATTGTGACGCAGCATAGCTACTATATGAAAAGGTGCTTTTTATTTGATAATATCTAAAAATGATAGCGACATTTAAATCTACTGCCCATGATAATGAGTCGGAACTATTATCCCGGTATCTTCGGGCTTTGAAATTTGCTGCGTTTTGCGATAAAACAGATGCTTACCAATATTGCTGTATTGTATTAATTATATTTCGTCTGATTAATTATTAAAATTAAAGCTTAAATATATCGCTTATAAATTGCCTTTTTTTAACTCATCCACAGCATAGTGAGCCGCGCGTGCGGTCAGCGCCATATAAGTGAGCGATGGGTTTTGACACGCGCTTGAAGTCATGCAGGCCCCATCAGTTACAAACACATTTTGCGCGTCCCAAACCTGGTTGTGCGCGTTGAGTACCGATGTTTTTGGATCTTTACCCATACGTGCACTCCCCATCTCGTGAATGCCCTGACCAATTGCATAATTTTTATCCCAGGTTGTGATATTCTTTACCCCGGCCGCTTCATACATGGCCACCAATTCTTTAATAATATCCTTACGCATACTTAGCTCATTCTCTTTCAAACCCGCATCCATTGAAAGTACAGGCAACCCCCACTTATCTTTCACATCTTTATTAAGCGTTATTTTATTATCGTGATAGGGCAAAATTTCACCAAAACCGGTTGCTCCGATATGCCATGCACCAGGTTCTGTAAGCGCATCTTTAAAATCAGCACCTATATTCATTTCCGCAACATCCCGGCTCCAGCCGTCTCTGCTGGCGCTTCCCTGGTAACCATAGCCGCGCAGAAAGTCCCTTTTATCACCAAACAAGTTAACAAAACGGGGAATATAAAAACCATTCGCTCTGCGGCCAAAATAGTATTTGTCTTCGAAGCCTTCTATTGTTCCTTGTGCACCGAGCATATAATGATGATCCATAATATTATGTCCTAATTCGCCGCTGCTACTGCCCAATCCGCCTTGCCATACATCTGTTGCGGTATTCATCAAAACCCATGCACTGTTCAGTGCAGAAGCATTCAGGAATACAATTTTTGAATAAAATTCATAGGTTTTATTCGTTTCGCCATCCAGCACCTCAACACCCGTCGCTTTGCTGGTGTCTTTATCGTACAAAATTTTGGTTACGATTGACCATGGCCTGACGGTAAGGTTACCCGTTGCCATTGCTGCGGGCAGCGTTGAAGATTGTGTACTGAAATAACCGCCAAATGGGCAGCCCTCCCAGCACCGGTTTCTAAACTGACACTGCGTCCTTGCCTGGATAGGCGCGGTAAGATTGGCCACGCGGCCTATAAACATGTGGCGCTGCCCCTTGTAAAAAGCTTTTATTCTTGATGCCACATCTTTTTCCACACAATTTAGTTGCATAGGCGGCAAGTAGTGCCCATCGGGTAAATGGGGCAAGCCCTCCGTCGATCCACTTATTCCGGCAAATTTTTCTACATAGTCATACCATGGCGCCAGTTCTTTATAACGAATAGGCCAATCAACAGCAATACCATCTTTTGCATTGGCTTCAAAATCAAAATCGCTCCACCGGTAGCTTTGCCGCCCCCATAAAGTAGACCTTCCGCCTAACTGATACGAACGCCACCACGTAAACGGTTTAACTTCTACATAAGGACAATCCTTTTCATTTACCCATGATTTCATCAGGGGTTCCTGGGCCGCGGTCCCATACATGGCCCAATCCCGGGATATAACAGGGTTATCTGTTTTCTGCTGTAAGGTAGCATTGCCCCGGTGTTCAAATTCCCATGGATCTTTTGTAGCGGTAACATAATCCTTTATATGCTCATAATTACGACCGCGTTCAAGCATTAATACTTTCAGACCTTTTTCGGTTAATTCCTTTGCAGCCCATCCACCGCTAATCCCCGAGCCTATTACAATAGCATCGTAGGTGTTTTGAATTTTAGCTTTGGTATTTACGTTCAATGAATCTATTGGCATGTGACTATATTTAGATTTTTGGTATTCGGTTAAATTATAGTTCGGCAATTTCTATTTTTCAGTAATAAATTTCTGCTCCTTCGGATTGTATAATTATCCGCCCATCATTCAACGATGGTGATTCAGTTGTATTTTACTACCACCCTATTTACAATGCAGGTAATTTTATTTTATCACTATTCCCTATACTGTATTCCATTTACTCCTTTTTATCCGGAGCATTTACCAGTACCTCTGTTTTATCATTATTTTTAGCTACGATCAGCAGCTTGTTGTTTCCGGCTTTAATCTCTTTCATATCACGTACCGCCCCTTTTATTACGATGCCGCTTACCTGCGGTTTAACTGCCGTAAAGCTACCTTTCCCATCTCCTTTAAGCAGCAACCCATAGCTGGCATCGTAGATCCCTGCTTCCGGTTTTGACTGGTAAAAGTTGCCTCCCAGCACAATGTCCTTTTTTCCATCCCCGTCATAGTCTTTCACCACCAGCCCAAAAACCGTCGAAAACTGCGCCTCCACCGGCAATGGCTTCATCAGGAACTTACCGTTCCGCTTATTCAGCAGCACACTGCTCCGCATTTCGCAGGCATCCAGCTTAACCATCTTTTGTAACAGCTCCCTGCCAAATATATCTTCCATCCTTTGTTCCTTGTACTGGGCGTACCGCAGGTATTTCTTCTTCAGGTAGGGAAGTTCGCCTACCAGGTCATGCCTCAATGCCATCGGGTATTGTTTGTCGCCGTTATAGGTGCATACTATATCTTCTATGCTGCCCGTGCCGCTAAAGTCCCCTACATACATACTTACAGGCTTCGCTCGGGTTGCCTTAAACCTGGAGTTTAGCCCATGATTGCCGGCTACTATATCCGGGTAACCATCGCCGTCTATGTCCGCAATCTCCAGGCGGTTCCACCACCCATTACTCCACTCCAGGCCCGCTTCGCGCGTTACTTCCTTTAAACGCCCACCTTCATTATGGAATATCCGGATCGGCATATACTCCCCGCAGGCCACCAGGTCTGGTTTTCCGTCACGGTCATAATCAAACCATTTGGCATCGGTAACCATACCCAATTCCGTTAAGCCCGGGGCCCTCTCGTCGGTTACATCTGTAAAATAGCCTTTGCCATTGTTCTGCAGGAGATAACCCTTACACGGGTAGCCATATTCACCCGGCTTTAAACGCACTCCAACAAACAGGTCCTGGTCCCAGTCCCCGTCAACATCTGCGGCCGTTACGCAGGAGCTGCTCTCAAACTGAAATGACGGCAGCACCTGTTGCGATTTGCTGAAATTACCCTTCCCATTATTGATATATAGCCGGTCGATCAGATCCGTCGAGTTAGCCGAGAACTCGTTGCCTCCGCTGCATACATACAGGTCCTGGTCCCCGTCGCCATCCACGTCGAAAAACAAACAGTCTGTATCTTCACTGGCCTTATCCTGCTCAAACAGCTTTTCGTTGCTCCGTTTAAAACGCCCCCCGGCGTTTGGATATATAATGCGCCTGGCTGGTCCTTGGCCCCGCAGATATAGAAGTCTTCCAAACCATCGCCGTTGACATCGCCTTTACCTATCCGCGGGCCATCCGCCGAGTGCATCTGGAAGATCAGCTTTTCCCTGTCAAAATCTATAAAGTCATTTTCCTTGTGCACAAAGTCTATCCCATGGTTATCTGTACTCTGCTCAAACACCGGCTTTGAACCGGCTACCCCCGCACTGCTTTCCCGGGCAATCCCGATTCAGCCTCTTTTACCGTGATTGTCTGGTTCGGTTTTATTCCTTTTAATACTTTCTGCTTACCGCAAGGCCATTTTACCACTATCGAATCGATCTCCTTTATTTTACCTAACCCGAAATTCAACCGGGTGTCTACGCTCGATTCAAATCCCCGCGACGGAACCTGCTCCTGGTAGTTTAAGGTATGATTATAGTATAACGTTACCTGTGCCCCTACGCCAAAGCGGTTCTTCCCCTCGCCCTGCAATACCACTTTCAAATATTTATTCGCCGGCTCCAGCTTCCTGCTGTTGTTTCGGTAGATAAAGGCCGGCATATTTACATTGTTCACCACCAGGTCCAGCGCCCCATCGTTATTTAAATCACCATATGCCGAACCATTCGAAAAACCCGGGTCACCAAGACCCCATTCGGTTGCCTTATTGGTAAATGTCAGGTCCCCATTGTTTCGGTAGGCATAGTTAGGCACAGCCTCCGAGGGCATGCTATCTATCAGCTTCTTGTAATTTATGCCTTTATTTGTCCAAACACTCCCCATCACGTTCCGATCGGATAAACGTTGAATATAGTCCTGGTTTGTTAAGTCCTTATAAATACCGTTAGCGATAAAAACATCTTTGAATCCATCATTGTCAAGGTCAGTGATCAACGCTCCCCAGCTCCAATCGGTTGCATGAACACCTGCAAGCCGGCCTATCTCGCTAAAGGTTCCGTTGCCATTGTTCAACTGGAGCGTGTTCCTGGTAAACTGGTGATAATAATCATATCTTAAATCAAGCTGGTATTTATCCCAGTTTTCAAAAGTGGTATTTGTTTTAAGCCTTGATTCTGATGCCGGAAGCATATCCGTCACAAAAATATCAGGATGTGCATCGTTGTTGATATCGGCCAGGTCGGCACCCATTGATGCATTACTAATGCTTTTCATCTGATCCTCAAGCGATTCTTTAAACGTACCGTTGTGATTATTAATATATAGGTAATCACGTTCAAAAAAATCGTTGGAAACATAGATGTCGTCCCAGCCATCCCCATTTACATCTCCCACACTTACCCCCAAACCAAAACCAATTACACTACCATAAATACCGGCCTGTTCACTCACATCGGTAAAATGGCCACCATCATTCCTGAATAATTTTTGCCCTCCCAATAAATCTCTTTTATTCCGTTCATTATTCTGAATATTAAAGCTGCCGATTGCCTTAAAAGAATTGCTTAACATAAAGAGGTCCAGGTCTCCGTCATGATCATAATCAAAGAAAACAGCATGGGTTGAGTATCCATTTACACCAATTCCATATTCCTTTGCCCGTTCGGTAAAAGTGAGATTACCGTTGTTAATGTATAGTTCATTCTGTTTATGATCGCCTTTAACATCGCCACTATTGCAAACATAAATATCCAACAGTCCATCACCGTTAACATCTGCCATAGTAACACCGGTAGACCATCTGCCGAGCTTGGCAATTCCGGCTTTTCCGGTTATGTCTTCAAACTGAAAATTGCCTTTGTTTAAATATAGATGACTGGGCACCATGTTGCCCACCAAAAAAAGATCCGGCAATCCGTCATTATTGATATCCCCTATTGCTACACCGCCACCGTTATAAAAATTACGATAAGTAAAAATATTGAAATTAGCATCATACGATAATTGGTTAACAAAATCGATATGCGTTTCATTGGAATTTAAAAGTTCAAAAAGCTTATTGCCACCCCCGCTTTGCTTTTTTTGGCAACTGGTTAAAGCCAATAAAAAGAACACAAAACAGTACCTGATGCTAAAAACATCATGAATAGTTTTTTCTGTCAAAAAAGTAAAATTCACCTTATTTTTTTCATCTGTCAATAAATCAGTGTAATCTACTTTTACGTGGGCGTCATCATATTTCCCGATGATAATTCGCCGGTTACCATCTACCTGCACAAAAATCGTCCCTTTAGCCGGGTCCGTTATAAGGATAAAGTCCTTTTCCTTATACCATTTTTTCAGCATATTTAATACATCCAACTGCAGGCTATCAGCAAACATTTGTTTATTCCAAGGGGCGAAAGCATCGTAACTAAAACTCACTCTCATTTTGCTAATCTTACCTTGCCGAAAATCAGGGTAGAAATTCATGGAAGCCGGATATTTCAATTCCTTATTTAGTTTATATAAAACTGTTGTATTACCGGGGCCTGCAAAAAAGATCCCTTTTTTATTCATTTCCCAACAGTGGGTGTAAAACTCTTTTGAGGTCATCCCTAATTTTATTCCCTGAAACAGGCTATCTCTTCTCACTCCCCGCGAAAGTTCACTCGCTACTGCGTTTTCATACTTTCTGTCGTCTGAATTACAAGAAAATACAGAAATGAGACATACAACAACCAGGATCCCTTTAAAATATCTCATAGTTAACCACCATCTTATTTAAAACTTAACACCTCTGTTTTATCATTATTTTTAGCTACAATCAGCAGCTTGTTGTTTCCAGCTTTAATCTCTTTCATATCTCGTACCGCCCCTTTTATTACGATGCCGCTTACCTGCGGTTTAACTGCCGTAAAGCTACCTTTCCCATCTCCTTTAAGCAGCAATCCATAGCTGGCATCGTAGATCCCTGCTTCCGGCTTTGACTGGTAAAAGTTGCCTCCCAGCACAATGTCCTTTTTTCCATCCCCGTCATAGTCTTTCACCACCAGCCCAAAAACTGTCGAAAACTGCGCCTCCACCGGCAATGGCTTCATCAGGAACTTGCCATTCCGCTTATTCAGCAGCACACTGCTCCGCATTTCGCAGGCATCCAGCTTAACCATCTTTTGTAACAGCTCCCTGCCAAATATACCTTCCATCGTTTGTTCCTTGTACTGGGCGTACCGCAGGTATTTCTTCTTCAGGTAGGGAAGTTCGCCTACCAGGTCATGCCTCAATGCCATCGGGTATTGTTTGTCGCCGTTATAGGTGCATACTATATCTTCTATGCTGCCCGTGCCGCTAAAGTCCCCTACATACATACTTACAGGCTTCGCTCGGGTTGCCTTAAACCTGGAGTTTAGCCCATGATTGCCGGCTACTATATCCGGGTAACCATCGCCGTCTATGTCCGCAATCTCCAGGCGGTTCCACCACCCATTACTCCACTCCAGGCCCGCTTCGCGCGTTACTTCCTTTAAACGCCCACCTTCATTATGGAATATCCGGATCGGCATATACTCCCCGCAGGCCACCAGGTCTGGTTTTCCGTCACGGTCATAATCAAACCATTTGGCATCGGTAACCATACCCAATTCCGTTAAGCCCGGGGCCCTCTCGTCGGTTACATCTGTAAAATAGCCTTTGCCATTGTTCTGCAGGAGATAACCCTTACACGGGTAGCCATATTCACCCGGCTTTAAACGCACTCCAACAAACAGGTCCTGGTCCCAGTCCCCGTCAACATCTGCTGCCGTTACGCAGGAGCTGCTCTCAAACTGAAATGACGGCAGCACCTGTTGCGATTTGCTGAAATTACCCTTCCCATTATTGATATATAGCCGGTCGATCAGATCCGTCGAGTTAGCCGAGAACTCGTTGCCCCCGCTACATACATACAGGTCCTGGTCCCCGTCGCCATCCGCGTCGAAAAACAAACAGTCTGTATCTTCACTGGCCTTATCCTGCTCAAACAGCTTTTCGTTGCTCCGTTTAAAACGACCCGCCCGGGTTTGGATATATAATGCGCCTGGCTGGTCTTTGGCCCCGCAGATATAGAAGTCTTCCAAACCGTCGCCGTTGACATCGCCTTTACCTATCCGCGGGCCATCGGCCGAGTGCATCTGGAAGATCAGCTTTTCCCTGTCAAAATCTATAAAGTCATTTTCCTTGTGCACAAAGTCTATCCCATGGTTATCTGTACTCTGTTCAAACACCGGCTTTGAACCGGCTGCCCCCTCACTGCTTTCCCGGGCAGTCCCGATTCAGCCTCTTTTACCGTGATTGTCTGGTTGGGTTTTACTCCTTTTAATACTTTCTGCTTACCGCAAGGCCATTTTACCACTATCGAATCGATCTCCTTTATTTTACCTAAACCGAAATTCAACCGGGTGTCTACACTCGATTCAAATCCCCGCGACGGAACCTGCTCCTGGTAGTTTAAGATATGATTATAGTATAACGTTACCTGCGCCCCTACGCCAAAGCGGTTCTTCCCCTCGCCCTGCAATACCACTTTCAAATATTTATTCGCCGGCTCCAGCTTCCTGCTGTTGTTTCGGTAGATAAAGGCCGGCATATTTACATTGTTAACCACCAGGTCAAGCGCCCCATCATTATTTAAATCACCATACGCCGAACCATTCGAAAAACCCGGATCTCCAAGTCCCCATTCGGCTGCCTTATTGGTAAATGTCAGGTCCCCATTGTTTCGGTAGGCATAGTTAGGCACAGCCTCCGAGGGCATGCTATCTATCAGCTTCTTAATTACCTCCTTCTCACTACCCATCATCTTTCTTACTTGTATCGGATTAGCCATAAATTGGATATAATCCTGATCGGTTAGGTCTTTATAAATACCGTTGCTAACGAAAATGTCTTTAAACCCATCATTATCCATATCCGAGATCAGTGCGCCCCAACTCCAGTCGGTTGCATGAACTCCCGAAAGCCGGCCTATCTCGCTGAAGTTTATCTTATTTGTGACTAAGTTTTTATTCATAACCGGCCCCTGGTTCAGCTGCAAAACATTGCGAAGGAATTGCTGATAATATCCATTTTGGAGGTCGGACTGATACTTATCCCAGTTTTCAAAAGCTGTTTTTGTTTTTAACCTTGATTCCGGTTCAGGAAGCATATCAGTCACATAAATATCAGGATAGCCGTCATTATTGATGTCGGCTATGTCAGCTCCCATTGAGTTTTGGCTTAGTTCCCTAATTGCGTCGGTAAGGCACTCTTTAAAGGTACCGTCGCGATTATTAATGTAGAGGTAATCACGTTCAAAAAAATCGTTGGAAACATAGATATCGTCCCAGCCATCCCCGTTTACATCAGAAATGGTTACACCTAATCCAAAACCAATTTTGCTGCTGTATATTCCTGCTTGTTGGGTCACGTCTGTAAAATGACTACCGTCGTTACGATACAGTTTATTCCCACCCAGGGGATCAGGAATATTGCGCTGATCTTTGATCAAATCATAGTTCCCTACCGAACGAAACGAATTATTAAGAAGGTAGCAATCCAAGTCTCCGTCGTGATCGTAATCAAAGAAAACAGCATGAGTACACAAGCCTTTATTATTTAACCCGTATTCGGCCGCTTTTTCGGTAAACGTGAGGTTACCATTATTAATGAATAACTGATTACTTCTGTTTTTTCCGGAAAAATCGCCCGACTTACATATATAAATATCCAACAGCCCATCGCCGTTAATATCCGCAAAGGTAACGCCAGTTGACCAGACACCTGCCGAAGAGAGTCCGGCCTTATCGGTTATGTCTTCAAACTGAAAGTTGCCTTTGTTTAAATAGAGTCTGTTTGATTTTTGATTTCCGCAAAGGAAAACATCCGGCAAGCCGTCATTATTAATATCTCCAATACCAACACCCCCACCGTTATAAAAATTACGGTAGGTATAAACATTCAATTGTTCGGTATATTTAACATCATTGGCAAAAGTTATTCCTGTAGATGATGAAGGAAGCAGTGAAAAAAGTTTGTTGCCTTCGTCTTTTTTAGGCTCACTGGTATTGCAGCCAATCAAAAATAAAAATGCAAAAAACAACACCTGCCGAATATAGCTGGCCCCGGTGCATGAAGCATATATCTTTGCCGCCATAACGGAACGCCAAAAGGCTGTGAAAAATAAAATGACCTTTGGGGAGCTACGTTTTATTGGAGAATAAACCAATAATACAATTAGCTCATGAATAATATTAAGTACCCGTTTAATCATTCACTTTATATAAAATAAGTTCCTTTTCACCTTGTTCAAATATTGTAGTCGTCGCAATTTCTAAACCTGATGAGCTGACAACAACTCAATCAAAACAGCAAAACACAACCAACTAATAATCAAACAATTAAACCAACATCCAGGTCAATTAGGTAAATCCGTGGTATTTAATGAGGAAAGCAAGTGATTTATTACTTGCTTTCCTTAAAAGAGCACCTTTACTAACTCAGGTATTTTATCAATACCCGGGGTTTTGTTTCAGGTTTGGATTTGCATTAATTTGAGGTTCGGGTACCGGGAAAATATTAACGTGAGCATCCGGATCGGCCGGGTGGAAACGGTACGCATCATTATAAACACCAAAACGGATCATGTCCTGCCTTCTGTAGCTTTCTGCGAACATTTCCCGGCCGCGCTCTGCTAAAAATATTAAAGGAGTTAAACTGGTAAATGGTGCAACCCCTCCATGTACTGTTCGGATTTGATTAACCAGTGCAAGCGTAACCGGATCGTTCCAATTGCCACTTTTTCTGGCTAATAATTCGGCCTTCATCAGCAAAATATCAGCGTATCTATAAATTGCCAAATCATTATCCAAACTTGTCTGCATACCTTTATAAAATTGCCATTTACCAATACGTGCACCTGCCTGTCTCCAGGCATTGGGCTGCAGTTCGTTAATGTAAGGGGTAAAGGTAATAGGCGGACCATTAGGATCCGTCACATCTGCACCGCCGTCTGTTAAGGGGGTTACCCCATCAGCCTGGTATTGAGGTCCAACAAGGAAATTATTCAGCATCCTCTTATCGAGGGTACCGGTAGTAGGTGTACCTTTGGGGTCAAGACCTACAACTGTTCCCTGCGGGCCCGGATTTTGCGCCGGGTCAATATAGGATTGGTAAAATTCCTGTACCGAAGCAAATCCATTCCATGGCTGGTTATTCATTTGATAAGTATTCTGGCTTTGCAAGTGCAAAGTCTCCATATTCATATTAAAGCCGCCCGCTTTAACCCCATCAAACAGTATCGCCCAAATAGACTCGGTTGAACTGGTATTATTCCTTGAAAAGTTATCAGCGTAATTATTCATCAGGGTATACTTCCCGGAATTAATGATTACATCACATGCAGCTAATGCTTTATCATATTGTGGGGTCCCGGTATAAGTTTGGGCATTTAAATATAACTTGGCCAAAGTTGCTTCAGCAACATAATAAGTAACACGGCCATAGTATGGGCCATCTCCTGTGCCTATTTTGGGTAGTTTTTCAATATTTGCCAGTAATTCTGATTCAATAAAAGCATAAACCTCGGCCCGACTTTTAGTTGCAGGGGGTTTGGTATCCGAAAAATCAGTAGTGATAGGCACGTTGCCAAACAAATCAAGCAGCCAGTAGTAGTAAATGGCCCTTAAACATTTTAATTCTGCTACATAAGTAGCAGCAGTTGGTGATTTACTTACAGCCAGGGCAGCTAAAATTTTGTTACAAGTAGTAACCCCGCCGAAACCAAGGCTCCAGCCATTAGCTGGTTGTGAATCGGTGCTGTTGGTTTTATGTGTTTTTAAACGTACCCAGTGCCCACCGTCACCCCAGTCCGCGCCCCGTGTTGGTACAACAACCTCGTCGGTAGTAACCTCATTTAAGTTAAAGAAAGCACCGTTATAACCATAAATAGAAGAATATGCAGCGCCCACAGCGGCCGCCAGTTGCTTATCTGTTTTATAAAAACTATCCTCAGTTACCTGATCGTAGAGCAATGCTTTTTCATCCAGCTTTGTACATGAAGCCGCAGCAAGAAACACCAGCAACGAATATCTTGTTAATGATTTATGTTTCATAATTTGTATATATTAAACTTTGAAATACCTTAATTAAAATCCCAAATTAACGCCGAGGGTAAATGACCTTGTATAAACCCATGTCTCCCTGCGGTCGATACCCGGAGCTAACACATTTCCAGAGTCAGCGTACCTAACCTCCGGGTCGACACCTGTATAACCGGTAATAGTGAAAAGGTTCTGGCCCGAAATATAGGCTCTCAAACTGCTAATCATCCCCGGTTTACTACTCTTGGCAATCTTGAAAGTATAGCCAAACGTTGCGTTATCCAATTTCAGGAAAGATGCTTTTTCAACGTCATAACTGCTGTATGCGGCACCATCGGTAACTTTGGGATTGAAATATTTGGTATTTACTATATTGTAGCTGGTTGCAACATTTGGATTTTCGTAAAACGCGCGGTAAGTATTGATTAACTGATGACCGATAGATGAGCGAAGAAAAAAGTTAAAATCGAACTGTTTGTATCTAAAGGCGTTGGTAATCCCAAATTCAAATTTAGGTAAGCCATTACCAATAACCTGGCGTGGCGCATTTGCTAATCCAACAGTGCCGCCTTTGCCGTCAGAGTACTGGTATACACCATTTGCGTCAACACCTACATATTTGGGCCCGTAAAGTATACCGATCGGCTGACCTTCTACCGCCCTCGTTAACTGCGTGGCTTCCTGGCCAGGAGTGCCAAGGTTGGTAGCCCCTACGTACGAACCTTTTAAAGCGTCAATCAGCTTTGTTAAAACTACGTGGTAACTTGAAATATTACCACCAGTCGTCCAACTGAAGTCAGGTGTTTTAATAGCTTCATAGCTTAAAGCTAATTCCACACCCGAGTTACTCAATTCACCAATATTTTCCCATGTGTTGTTGAATAACGCCGGTGGCGAAGGCACCGTAACGTCAAAAATCAAGTCGGTAGTTTTCCGGTTAAAATAGTCAAATGTGCCGGTTAACCTTCCGTTTAACAGTGAAAAGTCTAAACCGATATCTGTTTCAGCTTTTTTCTCCCATTTCAGACCGGGGTTAGGGTTCCTGGTGCCACTGTAGGTACTGAGGTATACACCATTGCCCGCATAGTAGGTACCGCCGCTATTTGATAAAGTAGACAATGAAAGATACGGAAACGGTGGTAATGCACCGGTAACACCGTAGCTGCCGCGCAATTTAAGGTTGCTTATACTTTGAATCTTTAATATTCTGCTCAAATCAAAACCTGCACTAACAGCAGGAAAAAAGCCCCATTTGTTATTTACACCAAACTCTGTTGAACCGTCTCTTCTTAAACTGGCCGAAAGGAAAGCGATATTATCATAGTTTAAGTTTACCCGCCCGAAAAACGAGATCAGCTTATTCTCATTTTTATAACTTTCAACTACACCTATACCATTTTTAAAATCAAGAGCGGCTGCAAAATTCTGACCCGAAGCATCAGTTACAAAATTACCGCCCTGGGCATCAAATCCCTGGTAGAAGAAATCCTGATACGAATATCCGGCGACAGCAGCAATCTCCAGTTTATGTATTGTTTTGTCGTAAGACAAGGTGCTTTCAAGCAGGCTATTTTCAGATTCATCATCAAATTTTGCAGAAATACCCGAACGGCCAAAACCACTGCCCAACGGAAAGCCCCTGGAAATAAAGGCTGTAGTTGGGGAGTACTCTGAATGATAGATGCTTGTTGTTTGTTTAAAATATTTAGTAGCAAACTTCAATCCTTTAGTTAGCTCATACGTCGCGGTTCCGCCAATGTTAAATTTCTTATTCCGTGCTTCGTTTGTATTTTGAACCAACATTGCCACCGGGTTTGAATAATCAACGAAGTTGGATTCAAAAAACCCCCGCCGGTTAAATCATATAAAGGATCTGTAGAATGCACCGGTGCTGTGGGGTTAAAAATGGTTGCATATTTGAAAGCATCGGGAAAACCAAATTGTGAGTTTCTGTTAGTAGTATTTATATTTAAATTGAGGACCAATTTGTTATCCAACGCCTTGTGTGTGATATTCAAACGGCCATTTAATTGCTGAAAACCAGTTCTGATTGCAACACCCTGACTATTGCGATAGTTTAAAGTTGCATCATAAACAGTACGCTCATCACCTCCCGAAATGCCTAAATTATGTACATGTGAAAAAGCCGAACGGGTTATTTCTTTATTCCAATCGGTAGAAGAGCCATAGTTTGTCCCTTTGCCAAGCGCAACAAACTCGGCGGCTGTCATATGCTTGGTAAATTTGGCAGGGGTTTCTTCAGTACCTGAAACGTTATAAGTAAGCTTTGACATCCCTCTCTTTCCTGCGATGGTTGTTATAATGATAACGCCCGCCGACCCGCGTGTACCATAAATGGCAGCGGCCGAACCATCCTTCAGTACGTCAATACTTTTTATATCATTTGGATCAACTGTATTAATATCAGCCCCCACCTGGCCATCAAGCACTATTAGCGGCTGTGTGTTAGCTCCTAAAGTAGAAAGTCCCCTTAACCTGATGGCAAAACCACCGTTAGGGTCGCCACCCGGGCGTGCGATAGAAAGACCGGCTACTTTACCTTGTAATAACTGTGCAACATCGCTGATATTACCTTTATTAAATTGTGCTGCACTTACAGAGGTAATTGCGCTGGTTACTTCCCGCTTTTTCTGTGTTCCGTAACCAGTTACAACAACTTCGTCCAGGCCATTTGTACTTTCCGTTAACACCACATTAATTACACTTTGCTGATCCTCCCCTAATGCTAATGTTTTTGTTACCGATTTAAAACCAACAAAAGTAAAAGTGAGCGTATAGTTACCTGCCGGTAAATTAGCGAAGCTATAGTTACCGTTAACGTCTGTTGCTTTATTTAATGAAATTGCGCCATCCAGTTTTACCGTAACACCCGCTAACGGACTCTCCTTTGAATCGGTCACCGTTCCTTTAATTATGCCTTTGGATGCTACTATATCAGTAGTGACATCTGCTTTTTCACCGGTTGCCGCTTTATCCTGATTTGATTTTGTAATTAATATCTGGTCATCAATCTGTCTGAATTTGAGTAAAGTGTTAGACAAAATGGCCTTCAGAACTACTGCTATCGATTTATTACTGGCAGCAATATCCAGGTTGAGAATATCCTTCACATCATCATTGCGATACATAAAATGAAAACTGCTTTGTGATTCGATTTTATGAAAAGCTTTTACAAGTGATTCATTCTTGAGTGTAAGACTCACCGCTACCTGGTCAATTGTCTGACTCTTTACAGGGGCTGCTGAAAATACAGGAATTGAAGTAGCTAATATGAACATTGAAATTATCCCGATTCTCATACACTGTTTAAAATTTAAGTCAATTAGCAGATGAAATCTGAGCGGGTATTTAACAAAATGCCGCGGTTCTGCCAGAATTATGGAAAAATTCATAATTTAGTTTGTTTTAAGTGATTAATGTCTTCGATTGAATGTTAAAATTTAAAACACCCGGCTAATACAATCGATTGCAGTCGAATAGCGTTAGCGACCCTCTGAGGTTATTTCCCCGGAAATGGTTCAGAGGGTTTTTTATGCCGGAGAACTATCCGGACTTCTTTTAAACAGGATCTGTTTGTGATTTTTGAGGTACTTTTTCTTCATATACTTTAAGTTTAATTGGTTTGAGATTTAGTTGAATTGGCTTGAGATTTAGTGGTGATGGTTATGGTAGTCTTCGCTTTATCGTACGAATAAGTGGCGTCATTGAACTCACAAATGCTCTTTAATGCCTGATCCAGGTTGGCAGATTTATTGAAAGTAGAGGTGAAGTGTTTTGAGCGAACCAACTGATCTGTAAATAATATCTTAACCTTAAACCTGTCTTCCAATACCTTGGCTGCTTCCCCAAAAGTTACATCTTCAAAATACAAATCATCCTTCGCCGTCCAGATTGTATAATTTTTTGCATTTATGTTAGTTTGCATTGAAATAGATTTTTGCCGGTCAAAGGTGATCTGCTGATTGGGAACAATAATGCCCAGGAGCTTGTTATTATTGCTGACTTTTACCTTGCCTCTGGTAACGGTGACTGTTATGGTTTTATCACCGGGCACTGCTTTTACATCAAATGCAGTACCCAACACGATTGTTTTTATTTTACCGGTGTGTACAACAAACGGTTTTAAGTTGTTGTGTTTTATATCGAAAAAGGCTTCACCCGTAAGATATACTTCGCGTTTCGTAAGGCCATCAAATGATGAAGCATAACTAAGTTTGCTACCATAGCTGAGTATTACCCTGCTTCCGTCAGGCAGTACCAGAAACAGGTTAGGTTTTGGCCGATGGGCCGAATATGACTGGGGCGGTTTAACAACCGATTTATTGTGTAAAAACAAATACCCTATGCCACAAACCCCAATGATTGCCGCTGCGGAAGCTATTTTTCTGCCCCAAGTCTTGAGGCGTATTATTTTTTTATCAACACCGGTATGTTTATCGATGTTTTCCCAAATTGAGGCATTTATTTCTTCCCTGATTTCCTTCTTCTGCTCATCACTCAATAGAGAAACAATATCTGGCTCAGCAGAAAACAACTCATAATATTTAACTAAAAATTGTTGTTCTTCATCTGTTGCTTCATTATTGAGATATTTATGCAACAGTTCAAGAAAATATTGCTTGTCCATTTAAAATAGGTTGTACTACTGATTATAGATATGACCTATAAACAAACAAAAGTCCCACTCTGCTAAAAAATTTTTTTCAGACTTAATTATTTTATTGCCCAAATAAAATGATCAATAAAGAAAGGAAGGGTAATAATGACACTTTCAATTTTTCAATAGCTTTTCCGAGCTGATTTTGAACTGTTTTTCTTGTGAGACCTAATTGTGCCGCGATTTCTTTCGTTGGTAAATCGTTCTGATAATGAAGCCGGAAAATAATTTGCCTTTTAGGAGGAAGTGTATTTAAAAGTGCCTCATAAGATATTAAAAACTCTTTCCAAAGCAAATTGTCGTCAGCTTGTTGGCAAGATGCAGGCAGGTCATCAATGACATCAAAAAATGGATGAATGATTTTCTGCTTTTCAGCCAGTTTAAACACCTTATTACGTATAGCTACTGTTAAATAAGCCGGTAGATTATGAATACGGAGACTTTCTTTTTTGAGCCAAATATGGGTAAATACTTCCTGGACTATATCTTTTGCCTGATCCGAATCCTTTAAACGTTTATAGGCTTCAGAATAGGCGTTTCCCCAATGCTTTTCATACAATAAATTAAATGCATGTTGACTGCCCTGTTCTATTTGCTGTAACAATAAAACGTCGTCAGTATGATTTAACTCAATTGATTTCATTATAAATTTGATGTTTATAATAGTTACAGTCCGTCTTCATTGAAAACAACTAATTTGTTTACCAGTCAATAAAAATTCACCGTGTAGAGGGAACTATAATTAGGTTTTAATTGTATTACTAATCTAAATCAATTAAATCAATAATCAAATAAAAACTTAAATTAATTGTTAAATAAACATTCATTTTAAGTTCGATAGATATACCGAAAAAACAAATATTAATATTTACTTGCCAGCGATATGAGAATTTTTCATAAGGAATTCAGTGCAATTTTAAGTGTTACTTTAACATCAATAAAAAGACAGATTGGAATTAAAATGCTTTATCCGCTTGGTAAATAACACAGTTATGTGCTAAACCTTATAGTCAGCGGCTTAAAGCAAAATCAAATCTCCTGGACTTTTAAACAAAACAAAATTGAACTTCTAAACAAAACAGGCAAGCCGCATTAGCGCCATCTTTGTCAAAAGAAAATTCAACATGGAAAATAACATCAAACAGCCAACCGTATTAGTAACAGGCGGCACAGGCTTCATTGGCATCTATTGTATCCTTCAACTCTTACAACAAGGCTACACTGTTAAAACAACCCTTCGCTCCTTAAAAAGAAAAGACGAAGTAATTAACCTGCTCAAAGGAGCCGGAATGAAATCCATTGAAAACCTCGCCTTTGTGGAAGCAGACCTGACTAATGACCTGAACTGGAATTGGGCAGCTGATGGCTGCACCTATGTGCTGCACGTAGCTTCCCCATTTCCTGCCGAAGAACCCGAAGATGCCAACGACCTTATTATACCCGCACGGGATGGCGCATTAAGGGTATTGAAAGCCGCCCGCCATGCCGGTGTGAAACGCGTGGTATTAACCTCATCCTTTGCTGCCATCGGCTACAGCAAAGATCCCAAAGGCTACACCTTTACCGAAGAAGACTGGACAGACCCCGAACTGACAGACCGCGCCTACATCAAATCTAAAACGATTGCCGAAAAAGCTGCCTGGGACTGGATTAACAGCGAGGGCGACGGCATGGAACTCACCGTAATAAACCCGGTAGGCGTATTCGGCCCTGCCCTGGGAAAAGACTTTTCCACCTCTATCGGCTTTGTGAAAGGCGTATTGGATGGCCAGATCAAAGAAACGCTGCCCTTCACTTTTGGCGTGGTGGATGTGCGTGATGTAGCCGATATTCACCTCAAAGCAATGACACATCCGGCCGCAGCGGGTGAGCGCTTCCTGGCAACAGCCACCGGGGTCATGAGCCTTTACGACGTGGCTGAGCTTATCCGGAAAGAAAGACCCGAATACGCCGGAAACATCGCCGACTTGAAACCGCTGGATGAATCCTTCTATATCGCCATTTCCAACGAAAAGTCACAGCGGGTATTGAATTGGCATCCTCGCAGTAAGGAAGAAGTGATATTGGCAAGTGTGGATAGTCTTTTGAATTAAGTATTTTTGAGCATGATCACCAGTAGTCTGCAATCCTGTCATTTAGGGCCCGGAATATCTCCCGAACAGGTAATATCCGATCATTTCTTTCTGTACCTCCTAAAAGGCTCTATGCTTGCATACAGTGGCGACAAGCATTACCACTTTCATCCCGGCGATAGCTGCATCGCCCGTAAGAACCATTTGCTACGCTACACCAAGCAGCAACAGGACGGTGACTTTAAAAAGATCGTCATCGTGCTGGATGAAGCTTTTCTAAAACGGTTTTTAGCCCGGCACAGGGTAGATACCGGCATCGCCACGTCAGACGATTCCATCCTGCCGGTCAAGGACGATCAGCTGCTTACCAGCTTCATCCATTCCCTCGAACCCTATTATAGGGGCGAGGCCGAGATCGAGGAAGCTTTTGCAGATCTCAAGCGGGAAGAACTGCTATTGATCCTGCTCAAAAGCGACCCAGGCCTTGCTGCCGCATTGTTCAACTTCGGTGCGCCGCAAAAGATAGACATCGAAGCCTTCATGACCCGGAACTTCAGGTTTAATGTCCCTTTAGAGCGCTTCGCGTTTCTGACGGGCAGAAGCTTATCCGCTTTCAAGCGTGACTTCCAGCAAATCTATAACGACACGCCCGGACGCTGGCTGACAAAAAAGCGATTGGAAGAAGCTTACTTTCTCATCCACCAGCAAAGCCAAAAGCCCAAAGACATTTATCTTGAGCTGGGCTTCGAGAATCTGTCCCATTTCTCCTTTGCCTTTAAAAAGCAATTCGGGCTTGCGCCGACTGCTGTGCTTTACTGAAAAAAGCATCAGACTTTCGTATAGTCTATAGCTCGCTTACCGGGGAAGCAGCACACATGAACTCACTTAGCAATGACTTTTACAACTGGCTATAAAGTCGATACGATACTCGTTGATAGGTGGAGATTCTGTTGAACTTGCCCACTGTGTTCCGGGACAAGCTGTTACGACGAGCGTCTATTCAAGATATGGCCGGCCCTCAAAAGTGCCCTCATGTACAAAAAAAGCCGTTTCTATGTATACGAAACGGCTTTTCTTATAAGTGATCCCATTTGGATTCGAACCAAAGACCTACAGATTAGAAATCTGTAAGTTATCTTGAGAAAGTCATCATATCATCTTTACTGCGAGCAATTTACGAAAAAAATCATTACACAAAAATATCCTGTACCACATTTGTACCAATTATTGCTTACATACTTTCCGATTTCATGAAATCTCGTTATGTCCTCTAATGAAATGGAGCATACCACTGGAAATGCAAAAGAAGAATCGTTAATGACCACCAAATTAATCCAATCCGTATCCTCATAAAATTCCAATGCGAGCTAGGCGAATAGCGATAGCATAAAACCGCCTTATTACTTGGCCAAAAATTTAGTTACGCATCGTTAATTTTAAGTATGTGAAAATATTCATCAGTTCTAATAAATGTCAAAGCCATTTTAGAAATTCAGCAATGTGCAAAATTAGCCACACGGTAGTATTGGAATACACAGGGAATTTTCTTTAAACGCAAAACAGAATTCTGTTAACAGCCTTCGCTTATAAATATTATTCCGATGGTTAAATTATTCTTTTTTAGTGTTTTATTTTCATTATTAGATTTATATTCAAAGAATAATATTTGGAGCAAAACTAAAAATCTTCTGCTAATATAGCCTCACTTAAACCTTTTAAAATGAATTTGACCTTCACCGATATCAAAGCAGGCGCCGAATTTGTAAGAGCTGATTTGCATATACATTCCTTTGGTGATCATGAATCCTATGACGTCACCGATATTACAATGACTCCTGAAGCTATTGTTGATACTGCGATTTCCGAAGGCCTTTCTATAATTGCAATTACGGATCATAATGAGCATCGCAATGTCGAACGCGCGATAACACATGCCTCAGGCAAAAATATCTTGGTTATTCCCGGAATTGAGATCAGCACAATTCAAGGCCATCTGTTAGTTTATTTCGAGACATATCAACAACTTAAGGACTTTTGCGGAAAACTTACCATTTCCGCAAAAAAGGATACTTGTACACACGGCATCGTTGATTGCCTGAACTTGGCGAAACAGTTTCGAGGCATCGGTGTTCTGGCGCATATAGAATTAACTTCCGGGTTTGAAGAAACAATCGGACGTTTTGGGCCGGCGATGGAAGAAGTAATATGCCACGATTGTCTAATGGGTTTAGAAGTTTCTCTAAAGTCAAATGTAAATCGATACACTGACCGCGATGATTCGTCTGATAGGAAAAACATGATCAATTTAAGAAGAAGCAAACTGTCGCTCAACAGCGATTATGAGTTTCCTGTGTTGATGTCGTCCGATTCCCACACGCTCGCTAAATTAGGAGTTAATGCATCAGGAGAAAAGAAGCTAACGAGAGTGAAAACTGATGCACTAACTTTTCACGGATTTAAAGTTGCCCTCCAAAACAGCATATCAACCATAAGATTGGAAAACATGATACCCGACCGCCTGCCGCGATTTATAGGGATGGAAATTGCGGGCGGTCTCTTAGATAAACAGCGGGTACACTTTAGCAACAACCTGACTTGTATTATTGGCGGCCGCGGGGCCGGTAAATCCACATTTCTGGAGTCGTTAAGGGAAACTTCCGGTAATAGCTCAATATCAAGGGTGGTAGATAGTGAAGTATGGCCCGAGAAAATCAATTTGCTTTATGAAGATGAAACTGGCCGCCAAATAATACTCACACGGGAAAAAATGCAGGCGTATTCAACATTAGTGATCCGACAAATGGAATTACCAATATAAAAATTGAAAGTTATGGTCAAGGAGAGACCGCTGATACTATCCAGCATAGCGATCAAAACCCAAACGTCCTACTAAACTTTTTAGACTCCTTTATTGAATTGGCGCCATTCAAGGAAACTGAGGAAGAGTATCGTTTAAAATTAATTGAAAACCAAAGTGAACTGCGAAAATTGAGGCTTGACGTAGTTAACATTCCTGAAACCGAGAAGCAAAAAAGAATCTTGAAGATAAACTGGAACAACTAAAAAACGATAAAGTTGGCGATTTGGTAAAATACCAAACAGCATTAATTGCTGAACGTCAGATACGTGCCAATGTAATTAATGGTCTGAAAGCTTTAATTGCAAAGTATCAGGACATCTTTAAAGATAATTCGCTATTTAAGGATTTTGCAAGTCTCAACGATGCGAATATTATTGTCGGAAAGGACAATTTTGCAGCTGTCAAACGAATTGTCGATGAATTTGCAGGCATAGTAAGTTTGAAATCCGATGAACTGCACGCAAGTCTGGAGGCCAAAGTCGCTGAGTTAAAAGTGCAGCTCCAGCAGTGGGGGGCGAAGGAGACTGAAATACAAGCAAAAATTGATGTAAAAAAGCGGATTTGGAAAGCAAAGGCATCCCGTTTGATCTTGGAAAAATTAATCAAATAGCTAATGACGTTACCTATTATCAGGACAGATTAAGAAAACTGCTGGAAAAAAAGATGAACTTACAAATCTTCTCAAAGGGCGAATTGAATTAATAAAACAACGTAAAGAATACCGCGACAAAATATTTGTAAATCGGAACCTCTTTGCTACAAGAATTAACGAAAATCTAAAAAATTCAGTTGACGGCTTTTTTGTCAACGTAAAATACGACCAAGGTAAATATTCTAATGATTTCGAAGAGGCCCTTAAAAATTTGATGGGTTGGCGTACCAGCGCGGTTACCAAGGCAAGACAATTGGCTCGCGCAATATCGCCGATCGATTTTTCTGCTGGCGTCAAGAAACAAAATTTAGATATTTTAAAAACTATTACCCAGGATGGTAGCCGCGTATTTTCAGATGTAGAAATTACTTCGATAATTGAAAAAGCGAAGGCAAATTACGGGTACGAAGATTTTGAAAATCTCCTTTTTGACGACCTTCCTATACTGACTGTGACCAAGATAGTTGACGACGGAGCCGGCGCTAAAAAGACTCTGATGCGTAATATCTCTCAGTTGTCACTCGGTCAGCAACAATCAATTTTACTGGCTATTTTGATTCATTCAAAAAGTAAATGTCCATTAATCATCGATCAGCCAGAGGATAATTTAGATAGCGAATTCATTTACAAGACAATAGTGTCAAATCTCAAAAAGATCAAGGAAACCAGGCAGGTTATTATTGTTACTCATAATGCAAATATTGCCGTCTTGGGTGACGCAGAACTTATTGTGCCATTAAAAAGTACTAGTTTAAAGTCAATGGTAATAAACAGCGGTTCTATCGACAGACCGGAAACGAGAGATCTTTGCTGCGAAATTTTGGAAGGTGGAGAAATGGCTTTCAAAAAGCGCAGGGACATTTATGGATTTTAAAATTTGATTTTAAAAGAATATGGAAAAAGATTTTTAATGATGCTCCGGATGGGTATGAAAGCTCTGATCGACGAAATAACATTTTTGGGTATTGTTTAAATCTTAGGCGGCGTCATTTTATTGACTACAATTCTTTTAGACTACGTCCCGAAAAATCTTAGAGCTGAATATTCGGTATTATCAAATGAAAGAAACAACAACTGCAATCAAAAAGCCTTGTATAAAGCGTTACCGGAATTTACATCTACCGGAATAGCGATACCATTGTTATTTGTTTTGATATTTCGTTTATAATTTCTTTTGTTTAGCAAAACAAATACTATTTAAATAATTGTTGACTTTATCTATTTCACCGAAAACCTGCACACATTGATGCTTACAAATATTGGAGTTAGAAACTACAGAAGTTTTGATTTAGAGGGCGTATTTCTGCCCAAGCTTTCTAAGATTAACATTTTAGTTGGAAAGAACAATAGTGGAAAATCAAACCTGATACGTTTTTTAAGACACCTCGCGGCAAACGCAAATGACATTCATAAACTGAGCACCCCAAGTTATGTTGACAGCTATGTAGTTGGCGATGCAATGGCCGTATCATTCAGTTTTAGCCACGCAGATTTGAATTTCCCACAAGTTCTTAATAATACCCTTATACCAAGAATTAACCTGAAAGACGTCCTACCTGATCCATTCGAGGTTTGGCTCCCTTTCGCGAAAGAAAGATATCGCGCCGATATGCTTCCGGAAGAGCTCCGGCAACTGGATGTAAAGCGATTGATGGCATTCACAGATGGAAGCGGAACATTTGTTAAAGAAAAGATTCTGAATGATATTGCAGAACGGATCGACAATGAATTTTCGGCGCGCATTAAAATACTGAAAGATCTCATTTACATTCCTGATTTGCGAATTATAAATCCATCGGATTCCCATAATTACGGAAACTCTAAAATCAATGGGAAAAATATAATCAAGGAACTACACCAAATGCAGCATCCAAATCCGGGCGATGATTATCAACGAGAAAACTTCGATAAATTGGAACGTTTGGTAAAATCGTTGCTTAACAGCAATGATTTAGTACTGGAAATCTCCCATGATAAGCAATCTATCCTAATTAAAATGCACGGAAAAAGGCTTCCCCTTGATAGTTACGGATCAGGAGTTTACCAAATTATTTTACTCTGCGGAGCTTTGCTGGCGAATGAAGATAAAATCGTTTGTATTGAAGAGCCTGAAACCCACTTGCATCCCGAATTGCAGCGGAAGTTTTTCGATTTTATTTTGAAAGAGACAGACAATACCTATTTTATCACAAGTCATTCTAACACTTTTCTAAATTACTCGGAGAATGTCTCCATTTATCACATTGAGCACGATCAGAATAAAAGCAGTATTACGAAAATAGAAAATAGTAAGTCTGCATATAAATTACTTGATGATATGGGTTACAAGGCCAGCGATCTGATCCAGGCAAATGGTATTATTTGGGTTGAAGGGCCAAGTGACCGCAATTATTTACTTAAATGGATAAGTCTTTTGGACGAAGGATTGAAAGAAGGACTTCATTTTTCAATCATGTTCTATGGCGGCAGAAATCTCGCTAATGTTACATTTGCCAGTTTTCTAACTGAAGATCTTGAGGGGACGACAAATAATATCATCCCACTATTGAAGATAAACAGGAATGCGATCGTTGTGATTGACAGTGATAGATTAAATGGTAAAGATGAAATAAATGCAACGAAAGAACGAATTCAGGAAGAGATCGGTGCCGATAAATGTTGGATTACAAGTGAGAAGGAAATTGAAAATTATATCAGTGCCGAAGCCGTAAGGAAGTGGTTGACGAAATTAAAAGTTTACAATGGAAAGAAAATTGACATTTCGCTTCCATTATTTGGCGACATCGTAAAGTCAGGAGATACCAGTGCGCGAATTAATTACAATGCCAGGAAAAACATGTATTCCAATCAAATTTCTGAAGAATTTTCGGTGGAGGATTTAGAGACGAACGGATTAAGAACCGAAATGGAAAAGATCATAAAATCCATCAAAAGCTGGAACCAGGCTAATTAGAACGAGAAATCGTGTTAGCCCCATACCTATCAGCTTCGCTCATAGAAATTTGAATTGACGCGTATCTGACACATTCATTGTGGTACTAAACGCATTAGGTGTAACTTGCATAATGGGAAAGGAGAAATCACTTATCAATATGCTTGATGTGAAATTAATGGTTGATTCGTTCTATACGAAAATTAGGCAAGACGATTTGCTCGGTCCAATTTTTAATGAACGGATTGGGGATAAGTGGTCAGAGCATCTCGAAAAAATGTATTCATTCTGGCAGACAACGTTACTTGGTGAGCACACCTACAGCGGTCGTCCTTTCCCCCGCACGCGACATTACCGGTAGGTCCTCCACATTTCAACTGCTGGGTAAATTTATTTACGCAAACTATTGACGAACTTTTTCTGGAGAAAAAGCTGATGAGGCGAAGTGGCGGGCAGCAAGGATCGCGCAAATGTTTGAACTGAAGGTGCAGCACTTCCAGAATAATAGCGGATCTATTTTGTAATTAGAATCGATCACGACAGTTTCAGATATGCCGATAATGAATCATTTATCCACCAAGTTCTGTTTTGAAATATGCTAATCCAGACTATTGATTTGACTGCTTTAATTTAACCATTATTGAACTCTTCATCTTCCCCGTCTTCCTGTTGAAACGGAAAAATTGCACTGAACCGTTGCCAATATTGATTTTTTTACTTTTGATATGAACTTCGGTTCTGTCCGCATTATACTCCGGTTTTTCAATATCATTTATTTGAATCCCCGGCCGGCCTAATTCGACGCCAATACCTAAAATATTCACAGTTTCATCCAAACCGGTTACAATCAACACTGAACCACTATCAGGTAAATGATCCATTTGGATTAACTTGACACCGTCAGTTCTGGTAAATTCGATTCCATCCGGAAAATCAAGTTGGATGTATCCATTAGTAATTAAACTGGCAAGCTCTGAGGCCAGGTGAAAATTTTGTTCTGTGAATCCGGTTGATGCACCTTCGAAGCGTACCTGAAAGCACTTTTCAATGATTCGCAAATCCTCAAAGAACCGAAGCAAATCCAAATTCGAGGCAGCTTCCATTTTAACATCGAGCGGCCTGATGTCCCTAACTTTACCATCCCAGTTTAATAATGTCTTTTTTCCCAAAATATAGGCTGCAACAACCCTTTGGAACTGTAAACATTTATGAAGTGAGGGTAATAATGGAGGATGCGAAAAGTTAATATCGATAACAATACCTTCGTCTTTAAAATTAAGATTAGCTTTTATCCTGAAGCCATATACACCGCCTTCAACCGAATATTTATTTTGACTCAGGGGAGTAATTTTGAATTTAACATCTTCAAGCACCAAATCTTCTTCCGGTATTTCAATACTACATTTATGAGTTTTCGACAGCTTAATGATATGAAATTCGGATATCGATTCTTTGCTTAATGGTAATGTGAACCCTTCGACAAGGTGTTCGAGAAAACTAATGTTGGCAGCTCCGATTTTCACAGATCTGCCAAACCCATTAGCCAGTTTTTCTATTTGAGTGAATGTTTTCTTATCATTCACGCCGAAATTGATCGTATTGAGCGTCGGCGCCTGTCCCTGCTTGTTCAGTGACATAATTTTAGGTTTGCCGCTGACTATGGCAACTTTTGAATCGAGGTCATGAAAACTAATATATGTGTTGAACGTGTCGTGGGAGACGATTCGATTCTCAAGGTCTGTGGCAATATGTTTTTTTAAATGCTCATTCAGGTCTGCAAGGAACTGGTCAGCGGTCATATCAAAATATTCAATGTGCCTGGATTCCAGCTTTTTTATTTGTAATGGTTTCCAATTTGGCGCAACTAAAAAACGCTCTTTCCGATGAGTGCCTACAGCGTTGTCTATTAGGTCAAACCACGACCAGATATTCTCATCTTCAAAACCGTAGGCCAGGAAAAGCTGGTTCTTTTTAGCAATGATGTCTCTTATCGCCGTCCAAAACGGATCATTTTTATCAAGATTGTAAAATCCGGAATAGTCGTTTTCTGTAATTATGATGCTATCCAGATTTTGAAGATCCCCGTGCGGCTTGAAAATAGCCGGCTTGTTCAATTTAATGTATGGAACATCCTTCGCACTACGGATAACATGCGCCCGCCGCGTATAGCTATTTTCAATCAAAGCATCATAATTAGTAGTTATGATTTCATGGAAATGCGGAATTTTACTTAGCAAATCATGCAAATGGGTTGCTTCCGGTTGCTTATCGAATACATCGAATAAGATTTGATTAAGTTCATTTCTCGAACCACCGCGAAACGTAACCAAAGCTGCGGAAGTTTGTTTTAACGAGGAGTTAGCCGGTAGCTGAGACTGCTCTTCAGTATTTAATGATTTGAATAAAATGTCCTGCAGTTTACCACCGCCAGGATAGCCTGCATACAAAGAAAAGCCAGCGCCTACCCAAAGCGCGGTGTCTTCTCTTCTTATTGCATTAAATAGACTTTGTAAGCTCATTAACTTTTTCCGTGATTTGACCAGACACAAACATAAATTAAAGAATCAAATTTCACACATCGAAGAATATTTGCCTCGAAACGCTGAACAATGGAGGAGTTACAAACTATTCGTCATCGTCATCTATATCATCTTCAATTTCTTTTAAATCCAGGTCACCCATGCCCAAAGCCTTGTCGTACCCATTATGAATGCCCAGCAACGCTGCTAACTGAGCACAGATGAACCATCGACAAAATACGGTAAGATCCCCATAACCGACAACAATACCGATAATTAGGCAAAACAAGGTGACTAACAGGTAAATCCAGTACTTCTCGATTACATGAAAAGATTTTAAACGACCGCCAGCCACAAAAAATATGGTTGTCAACTTGGCAAGTTCATGAATTATGCCCAACACAAGAAAGTACCAAAACGGATAAAATATGGTTTGAATTAAATGAATGAGCGTATCCATTTTATAATTGAGCATTAAGCAATTTAAGTAAATCATTGACATGATCCTAACCAATTCGCCTGAAGTCGGGAATTGAAATCCATCAAAAATTCCAAAAAAAGTAATTAAAAAAATTGACTAAAGATATCTCTATCACCGGAGTTGGAATTCCATTATGAATTGATGTAAGGAGCACCTAAGGGTATAAGATTTCTATTTCGCTCATGTCGACACTATCGGTGTTTGGCTCCGCGTTATCTGCATAAATCGTCCAGCTCATTTCATTACCGAAATCCCGTGCGAACTCATGAACGGGGATCGACTTAAGCAACATCCGTAGGCCCGGTAAAATGGGCTCATAACGTGCCGGTCCGAATTGCTTTGGCTTGGCGATCGGGCCTGGATAATACCTGTCTGCGTCGGGAGAAACTTCGTCTCTGACCTTATTATCTGCTTTTACTTCTACGGTTTGATCATTAAACTTATCATAATTTTCAATCGAGGTGCAACGCTGGGGAATAGTCAATATTAGGTTCACGTACTTTGCATATACTTTGCCGATATTACCGGCGTAGATGTTCAACTGATAAAGATAAGGCTGCTTATCATCTCGCTTTGCTTCGAAATCAGCACTTTTTTTATAGTTGATAGTCTTACTGATATCAAAAGTTAAAACTATTTGAGGGCCCTTCTGGCGGTTCATGATGTCCCTTATTTCGTGATCATACATGGGCTCAGCCATGAAATTATGTCGCCTATAATATTTCTTGTCATCTGCCTGGTGTGCCGTTTCTCCTTTCGGGATCTCAAGAATGAACACAACCTGATCGCTGTCGCCGTTAACTGAAATGACATGGATTTTCAAACCGTGGATGCGCGGCCTG
The DNA here is from genome assembly GCF_050859465.1 of Mucilaginibacter sp. P25. Classification (NCBI taxonomy): domain Bacteria; kingdom Pseudomonadati; phylum Bacteroidota; class Sphingobacteriia; order Sphingobacteriales; family Sphingobacteriaceae; genus Mucilaginibacter; species Mucilaginibacter sp. P25. Next base: position 6,715,960 of record NZ_CP193937.1, read on the forward strand.
ATTCTGGAATTGAGTATCTGTTCGAGCCATTCCTTTGTTAAGAGCTTTCGGTTAACCGGATCGATCTCTCCAGGTTTATTCCGTTCGGCCTTATTCTCTGTTAATCCATAAATGATAATGCCCCCATTTGAATTCGCGAAGGAGGTAACATCCTTAGTGATTTCCGTAACTTTTCTGTCCTCTTTTGAAAGCGACGGGGCAGCTTTGTATTCCAATTCATGATTCTCTTCTATCGCATAAGCGATGAGCTGGTTGAGGTAATTCAGGTCGAACATAGCAATGATTTTTACGATTTTGATCCGGTTGAGACTATATGGTTTTCTATAAAAATAAATTTTTTTCACTGCGCAGATACACTGCGCAGTTAGGTTATTATTTCGTATTATTAATTTAGGAAAATAAACTCATAAGGCAAATTTTATGGAAGAGATACAAAACGACGCTGCGAAAGATTATCAGACCGAATTTAAGCAGGCGTTGGAATATTATAAAGGACAGAATTTCGATCAGGGCGAGGCCATTTGCAGGAAGCTAATCGATGAGTTTCCGGATAAAGTCCGGTGCCATTATCTCTTGGGCCATATCTTGATGGAAGTTCAACGCTTCCAGGAATCTGTAGAACAATTCCTTGAAACTGTAAAAAAGGATGTGGATGAGAAAATCTGCGGAGATGCTTATTACTGGATTGGTGTTATTTACGGCACCTCCGGCTGGCCGGAAATTGGTAATGCAGCTTATATTTATGATTCGGAAAAATCGAAAGAATATTTCCGGCTGGCAGTTGACTGCCGCAGTTATCCCGCGGAAGCCCTGCTGCAATTTAAATACGAAGCGAAAGGCCAGGAAAGAATAGATTTGATGGAAAAGGGTATCAAAGCATTTCCCGAAAGGCCAGAATTCTATTTACTGCTTTCGGAGCATTACGGCCAGCATGAATTATTTCAACTACAGCTTTCTGCCCTCGAACGGGCAGAACAAAACGGTATACAATCGCTTTCCTTATCTTACAGACTTGGATGTTATTATTTTAAGCTTCAAGAATTTGAACAGGCATTGCTGTATTTTGAAAAGGCTTTATCCGACCTTTCCGGAAGAGGAAATTATTTTCCTATCAAATATTATTTAGGCCGGATCGCTGAAGCCTTCGGAGATTACGACGGCGCAGAAGCCTATTACCTACAAATTTGTGCGGAGCAAAGCGCCGACCAGGATATCCTGTTCGGTGTATTTGGTCTGATAACAACTTATATGTTGAGCGATCAAAAGGATAAACTTTACGACTTTATCCAAAACCTGAACTTAACCAAAGAATTATTCCAAGTTGATGGCCGGATAGTCGGCGGACCAGTTTTTTTGATCGAGCATGTTGTCGATGATATCGGAGCAGACAACCTTGATGAAGTGCAGGAAGCTTTAAGCAAACTTAAGCCGAATCGTAGTTCGGCTATTCTGAATGGAAAAATATGGCTGTTACAATCTTGCATTGCAGGGCTCAATTCCGATTATAATGAGCAATACAAAGCAATGAGAAATGCCCTAAAATCTCTTCCTCTCTACCATTATCCGTTTGTAGCGGATTTATATGCTGATTCGGTGCTGAACCTGCTGTCTTACGAGTTTAAAACGAAAACCGACAAAGATCGGTTTTATCAGTTTCTGAAAGCTGATTTTGACGAAAAGCCGGCGTTGGCAGAATCGTTGGCACCCTATGTTCATGACATATTTGATCCGTTTTTCAGTCCAAGCGGCTATGAAAAACTCATCAGTCTTTCCCAGTATTTCAACAAAAAGCAACTTGCCGAACACGACGGCTTGTTCAGAGTCGCCCACAGTTATGCGGAACTTAATAACAATCTCAAATCCGAAGAGTACTACAGCTATTACCTGGAGCAATGCGGCGATAACACTTCGGTGCTAAATAACCTGGGCAATATTCTCGACGACAAAGGTGACTATGCCGGTGCAATTGCATTATATGAAAGGGGACTGGCCATTGATCCAAAGCACACCAATCTCAACCAAAACATCCTGATTTCGAGAAAAAACTGGCAGCAGCCGAACAAAAGGCAGTAAAAGAAAAAGCGTTGCAGCGGGAGTTTATGGGCGCGGTCAGCCTGCTGAAAACGGAGAACGACTTTGTGCTTGACAAACTTGCGCTCTTTATTGATCGAGCTAAAAAAGAAGCAAATTTTAATGACTGGAAATTGCCGGTTCCGAAACAAAATTTCCAGAGATTGCTTAGTCTGACCAAGGATATGGCAAACTCTTTGCTGGATCAATGGCTCAGGAAACAGTATCTGACTGATACGGGGGAGCGGGACGAGTACAGAGTTGTGATTTATAGTATCAACCCCTATCTGGAAGAGGCCCTCAAGAATCTGCAAAAGCTAAAAATCCCTCAGCCATGGCTCGGAGGCTTCATGCAGATCACGGCTGATGGTCTGGAAAACAAAGGCTACTTTGACCTTATCAACCGTACGGAATTACTTGGGGATAAGTTCCGGCTGATCTTCCAGCGCGACATCAACGAATTGTTTTTCAATTACCTGATGGGTCATCAAAAAACGACGATAGTCCTCGCCGGTTCGCTTGTTGAATTGGCATTGATATTTTACTGTGACAAGGCAGGCGTCGCGACAATCGCTGTAACAGAAGGAAGCAAAACCAAAAATAAGCCACTCTATTCCTGTGTACTTATCGAGTTAATCACGTATGTTGAACAAATTAAAGCATTTGGAAAGGATTTTGGTCACTTGACTAACCTTTCAAGGATCTACCGCAATTACGTACACCCGGGAAAAGAGTTAGGCGACGCAATTGATCGGACGAAGGCAGACCTGTGTTTTATGAGCACGGTGGAAATATTGAAAAGGACCATCTGATTTATGGCTGCTATGTTTTATAAAAAACGGAATCCCGGCGGCGACAGTGCCGGAGGGAATATTTTGGATGTGCTGGAACGGACATTCTTTTGTTTTGTCCGGAAATGACCTGACCAACGATATTGAAACACTCGCTTTTCATCTGCGGGAAATGGCGGCCGAAAAGATCTTCGGTAGCTTAAAAGAATATCATGACCAAATTCCATTCACACCGTCCTGGATTACTTATGGCGGTATAGATTCCGACATTAAAATTTCTAGGGATGAATTCGATAAACTGATCAGAGAAACAGATGAGGCCGAAAATCAGCTTTTGTATTATCATGACCTGGTTTCACTGATCGGCTCCATGCAAAATGCAGTACAGCAGGCAAAACACCTGATGGGTGAATTCTACCGTGAACTGAACAGAAATAGTTTTATGCTCAGCCCTGAACCATTTGAACCGGACATGACGATGATAGCTTCCGGCCTGATGGTTACCAGTATCTTCAGTTTTACCAATCACCTTTTTATTACGCTTTACAGCCAGCTTGACTTCATTAGTAAAATTTGTTTCGAATTGGAAAACCTGCAAACCGACTTCAGCAGCTATCCGAAATTAAAGTCCTCCAAAATCCTCTATGGCGATTCAAAAAGGCTGAAACTTCATGGAGAAAAGGGTACTTTATTCGAAGACACTGACAACTTGCGGCTGATCCAAACTTTGCGTAACGAAATTGTTCACAACGGTTCTTTCGAGAATATCCCTAAAGTGTTCCTCGAATTCAGAGAGAACCATATTATCGAAAAATTCATCTTCCTGCCTGATTTTGAAAACGGCATTATCAAGACGGTTAAGAACAGAAAACGTTTTTTTGACGACGAAGTCAAGCTGAACGAACTCTTACCGGAATTGATATTCGATTTCTGGGAGCGTTTAGTAAAAACCCTGACTCTGATGGTTAGTGACTGGCTCCCCCACGATTAACAGAATAAGATGATGAGGGATCGCTGAGTGCATTATCCCATATAATTCCTTACTGCTTTACAGGACTAATTATTCCAATACCGTTGCTGCAAGCTTGCCTAAAAGAAACACAACCAAAGCAAGAACTTTAAAACATTTAACCTTTAAAATTATCATTATATGCTACAGGCTTACCCAACAAAAAACGGCACAGGTGTTTCTATTTTCGGCGATTACGGAGACCTTAAAAGTCTCTATGAAGTAGTCCACGGGATCGCAGTCTCCATTAACGCCGATATCCCCACGCAAAAGGGTCAAAACCAGTTGCTGATGAACTTTGCGTACGAAATCCGCAAGGCCTACCAGGGGCAACAGCTTACCGAAGAAATGCGGTTCCCGGGGAAGAACATCTTCTGCATTATTACGGTTTCCAGTTAGTCTGGACAGATATTTTGATTTTCATAGCTACGATGCGACATCATGCCGGGTATATCCAAACCGGTCGTCTTTATCAGGCATGTATATACCTGCTTGAATATGTGGTTGAGCGGGCGTTACATCAATATGATCCGGCAGGTGCAACGGAGATTGCCCCATACATTACGAATGGTATCGCCGTAGGTACTCCATACGCATTCATTATTTATCAGGCCATTCACATCGAGTTCATTTCAGCCAAACCCGGCAAAACACGCTTCCGGCGAATACCCAAAATGATCGGCAGCTATTTTAATACTTGGTCCGATCATTATAAAGAGTTGATCGCGTCATTTGAACGCACTGCAGCAAGCAGCAACTGTGCTGTAACCGACCTTGAGTTTAATGATTTCCCAGATATCAAATGGTAATCCTATTCGAATATGAAAAATAAAAATTTAGATCCTATGGCCGTCCTTGAATGGGAAAACTTCGAATGGCCGCTTACTGTTTCCGGCCTGAAATGCCTTGACGGTATTTATGAGTTACCGCCGGATTGCCAGCTGACCATTACCCGTAATGATAGTTATAAACTAACGGGACGGCTCAGCGGTCAAATTTTCGACAGGGCTTCCATAGCATATAAGGGTGGTGGCGAAAACGAGCCCGTCCCAGGCGAATTCATGGAAACTGAAAGGGTCCAGGCAAGGAAAACGTCGAGGGAAGAAGTGTTACTCACCGGAGTAGTTCTGGGTGCACATCAGATCCGCGGATTGATCGCAAAACCCGGGACATCTTATTCATTTGAGGCGGCTGTAAGGCTAACGGGTATTGAATTTACAGGTCCCGATTATGCCGAAGACAGGACGGAGAAACTGCTCGAGTTCTATTTATGCGGACAGACTCATTTACACTGGCCACGCGGCACGGAACGAAAAGAGGTAACCAAAATTGCTAAAGTAAGGTCAGGTGTAGATGAAGAGATAAACGAGCCGGTTCAAACCTGCCGTCAGCTCGGCGGGATCAGTAATGACTACCTGCTGATTAACACCCTTACTCACTACATATTCGTACAGGAGGTTGACAAGTCCTATCTGCCGGAATGGAGCAAGGGCATACAGATTGAGTATAGACGCAAAGATGCGCCGATACCAGTTGAAGAAGAACGCAAAGCCATTTCAGAACTCGTAGGTTTTCTGATAGGAAGTCAACTATTAAAAATAGGGGAGTCACACCTGGATGATTCGGACATCGTCATCAAGAAAAATGCCTATAGTCCCTGGGGGGACAATGTTATTTCGAGGTGCAGTTCTCAGTCGCGGCCTCCGGTCAGTATCGGTTACTATGAGGATTGGGGCAAAATAGAAATTTTAATAAATCAGTTACTGCCAGCTTACCTTGAGAAACGTGAGGCCTATCATCTGACGGATGTACTTTGGAAAAGCTGGATTGCAAGGGAATTGCCAATTGGCACGAACCTTCCCGTGTTATCAAGTGGCCTCGAGACCCTCGCAGAGTCCTACGTTAAATCCAATGGCCTGAACCGTGAATATAATAAGGAGGAAAAAAGCATTACCGGAATTTGGTAACGGAAGAGTTGAGTGCTATAAAAATGAAGTTGAAGGTGTTTGATTATGGCAAACGGGTGATTGATAAGATGGAGAACCCTTTCAACATCGGAGTGGGAGAAAAACTCGTACTATTTTTCCAGCACCTCGGATTCGCTTTTGGAAACAAAGATCTGGAGCGGCAAGCTTTGCAGGCCCGTAATGCAATGACGCATGGTGCCCTGGGGAGTAGCGATGACGAGGTTCGCCGCTATATCATTTTGACGCATGCCTATGAATCACTTTTCAACCGCGTTTTGCTTAAAAGCCTCGGTTATGACGGCGAATATATAGATTACAGTGCTCTTGGACATCCGTCCTTAGCGATTGACAAAAACTTGATTGGGCGTTAAAGTTAACGAATTAGCTATGATGATCTTATGGATGTTCCATTTCTATGTCCTGCAAATATACGGGGGTTATTGGTCATAGCGCATCAGGTCATCATCGCCATGTTTACGAAGAAAGGCCTTCATTTCCTCCGAAACCGGGGCCTCGACGATAAAGCTACTAAACTTCTCGCGGAAGGCCTTCCAGCGCCGGGCAAGGTAGCCATTGCGACGTTCGCGGGGGCAAATCCAAATCCATTGCAGCCCCCACCGGATCTCACCAGGGTTGCAGGTGCGGTTTCGAAAGGCACAGGCACCAACAATTGCGCCATCTCCATGGGTAAAGAGATAACCGTGAACATCGGGATCCTCAACATCATCCTTTGATTTCCATTGTGTAAACTCATAATGCAATTCGCGTTTAAACGCCAAAGCACGGTTATACATTTCGGTATGCTTCCATTGCGGTGAATCGCAGGTAGCGAGCTCGGCAGAGATCCCTTTCTCCGCCAGTTCTGCTATCATTCTAGGTTTCGGCATTGGATCCAGCCAGTCCATTCTACACCGTTGTTTCCCTGCGCTGAAACATCGCAGGTTCCGGGTCTCCATTCTGCATCATAAATTTAAAAAACCTTCCAAAAAAGCTGCCTATAGAAAATATGCAGGCAACCTAATGTGGAAAATATAACTTATTCGAACAGTTGCTGGTCTTCGGTATAATAGGTTTTTCGCTTATCTATTTCTACTTTGAGGATCGGCTCACCGCGAAGCGTAATGGATTGTTTGGGACGGTGTACTTGCAGAAAATCCCTTTCCTTTTCTGTGATCGTATCCGGAAAATGCTGACGGATATGATTTTCCGCATCCATTAATACAGCGCTGATCGCCTCGACCAGGATTTCAACGTTGGCTTCAGGAATCTTGTTTGCTATAGATAGCGGTGATATTTTAGCGGCATAAAGAATTTCATCCACATAGGCATTTCCGATACCCTGAACGACCTTCCCGGCAGTTAATACGGTCTTAATCGGCTTATTAAGTTTTTTCAATGCGTTCAACAGGTAGCCTGCCTGCATATTCATGGCATCTGGTACGGAAGACGGTGCCGGATCTAGTGTTAAAATAACAGCTTTTTGCCAATCGGTAATCGCGAGGCCCGTGCCATCAGCAAATAACAATTCTGCAATAGTAAACCGGTTTTCGTTCTTGCCTTCATACCAGTACATGGTACCATGGAGCATCAAGTGAACGCCCAACACATGTCCGTTTTGAAACAAGAAATGTAATTCTTTGCCAATCCTGGTAATCGACATTAAAGCTTGGCCTTCCAGTGCCGCTTGTATTGTATTCTCCGGGACTTTGAGTTGCCTTGTGATAAGAATATTAACTGCGGCTAATGATTTGCCGACTAATCTCTTAGCAAGGTTACCGCTGAATATATTAAGGTCTGGAATTTCTGGCATCTTTTTAATTTTTAGGTTATCTGTATTCACTTTCTATCCGGCAACCGATTTCATCAATTATGGAATCCGGAAGTATGACACCGGACTCCTGGATCCATGTCCATTCTCCGGTATGGGCTATCGAGGTCATAAACCGATTATCAAACAGTATATCATAGGATTGCGCCTGCATAATAATCTTACAAATTACGATATCGCCTGCATATTCCATTTCAAAACTAAATACCGGATTTTGGTCTTCCATGATGGATTAATTAAGTGTTTCTCCGGGGATCTGAATATTTAAATCAAGTTTCTGATTAAGTTTAGCTATAAAATAGTTATACAATGATAACGATGGGGTGTCCCCGGCATGGATAAAAAAGTATAGCGATTGCAGGCCATGCTCTTTCCACTCCTTGAGTCGTTTTACCCACTCTCCCAACCTCAGCAAGTCCGTTTGCTCATTCCCGGAATCGACAAAGCGGATAAAGGCGTGTGGTATAGTCAATTCCATATGAAGACAATCTCTTCGGCCGGAAGTATCTGAGATTACTGCACCGATGTTTAATTCTCTGAGGCAATTAAACAGCGCGTCGCGTTCCGCTTTATCGGCAAACCAATTCTTGTGCCGTGCTTCTACAAATACCGGGACCTCTGTCGGTAAAGTCATCAAGTAAGCCTTTAGGTCGTGTAAACCTTTGGGTGAAAAGTTATCCGGCAATTGCAGGAATAATGGCCCGAGGTGCGTACCAAGAACTGATATGCTGGTATAAAATTCATTGGTCTGGGTTTCCACATTTCGCAACCTTCTTATATGAGAGATGGCTTGCGGAAATTTCGGGCAGAATTTAAAACTTGGAACATCTTGCACCAATTGTTTCCAGGCAAAAATCCGTTCCGGAGAATGGATCTGATAAAATGTCGCATTGAACTCAACTGAGTTAAAATGGCTGGCATATTTGCCTAAGAAGTTCACTTCCTTGGTTCCCGTCGGAAATAATTTACCAATCCAGCTTTTATATCCCCACTTTGGAGCACCTATATATGCTTGAAACCCATTTGCTGGCTGGCTGCCTCGCAGGATAGATTTAGTCATGGGAGCATCAACCGGCAAATGATAATCAAAATTTGATATATCTGTTTCGTTTCTTCCAAAATGCATAAGCAGCTCAAATGGCGTTTTGAATGTTATCGCAGACAAATATGGATATTCTGAACCGGATCGGCATCATTGTTTAAGATGTATTATCATAATCTCCTGTCGATGCCGGCTTGAACGGCAAATGGCTGTAGTGAAACATTTTGGATGCTCAAACCTTTACATTTTAAAACGCTGTTATGATCGAAATTTCATCGCTTACTTTATCCAAGGATGACGGCACCCGGATTAACGTCACGCTGGAACCCATCTTTATTAGCCTGCCCGAAGCCCGTTTCTTTTCAGGTGTTTACCGTATACTGGAAACTGATATGACCGGAGAGGAACTTGGAGAAGTCGCCTTCAACCTGGATGACAACCAGATTTGGGAGTTTACAGGCGACATGTTCAGCATAGAAGAACAGGAACAGATCGTTAACTTCATCAGAGAAAATGAACCGTTTGGTTCCATTACGTTCACGGAAACAATAAATGGGGTAACGAGCCATTTCCGGATCACAGACAACGAAGGACATTTTGGGATTGAAAAGGATGGGATATTTATTGCGGTTATCGAACATCTCGAAGATTGGCAGCAGACCGAGGGTAAACCTTTAGGCGATGAGCTGTTCGCTAAAATCATATCAAAGGTTGAAGCAAGTCACGATTAATTATGGATCCGATTATGATTAATTGCCAGTTAGGGTCGCAACAATGCGATATAGAAGCGAGCGAAATAGAATGTTCCGGACATAACGGTCCCTGTTTTAAACAGGAGCGGGATAGCACCGTTTTAGGAAAAATCTGTAAAACAGTCGAAGGAATTTATATTGTCATTGGTCAATCTGATCTGACCAGGGATGACATCCACGCAATAGGAGAACAGATTGATGCCGAATTGAGCAGCTTTTAATTAAATAGTCGCGAATATTTTTCGAATTATCAGCCCCAGATATATTTACCAGACATGCAGCTTACACAAAAAAATTTGCGGACAGGGAAAATTCTGTTGATCAGCCTGTGAAACCAACCTAATTTTACTTCATAAACAAGTGATGTGCCACAGCTTGGGCAACGGGGTTTTGCTGTAATGTTTGTTTCAGGGGCAGGTTTCATTTCCATTATAAACAGTTCAAAAAGATAGAATAGCTAACTTTAATTACGACATCAACATTAATTTCGCTACAATACTTTGAATATACAATAATACTAATTAATTTAGCATTGTTGTTTTTTTTCGCGTTAATGAGTAATTTTAACATGGCGGCAATACAGGAATTTGAAATCACCTATTTAGGTTCAGCAGCGAACGTGGCAGAGCATAGCTTCAAAAACGGCAGGGTATTTCATATTGACTTTGCAGAACGAGGCATTAAGCCGTTGATCATAACCGTTGCTTACGACGCTGATGATAAAAAGTTCTGGACATCAGTGCCGGAAGGTCGCCAGGAAATGGCAGAACAGGTCGGCAAGCTTGTTGCTGCTTATATCAGAAATAAGAAAAAAGAAATATGTGTTACTACAACGGCCAAAAAGTCACCCGTTCCGAGTTTATTCGACTGAAGAACCTGGAAAAAGAGGTAAGAAGATATAATTTTCTTACTACAGGTGTTCACAACGGTTTCAACTACGCGCCCTGTGCCATTCTTGTCGCTACTGAAGACGGCAAGGATTTTGAGATCGTGCAGGCTGAATGGGGCTATGTACCGGGATTTGTTAAAACAAGAGCAGAGGCTAATTTATTCCGGGCAAAATTTACCACCTTAAACTTCAAGTCAGAGAATCTGTTCATAAATGAATCCGGAAAACGGTCCATGTGGGCCGACGCAGCGAAAAACCGGCGCTGCCTGGTGCTTTCTACCGGCATTGTCGAAAGCCGTCACGTTCCAAAGATCGGTAAGAAAGGCCAGCAATTAAAAGAAACCATCAAGTATCCATATCATATTGGGCTGAAAGGCCAGGAATATTTTTATATGCCCGGACTTTATAATGAATGGTTAGATCCTGAAACAAGTCAGTTTGTAAATACCGTGGCCATAGGAATTACCCAGGCAAACGCGCTTATGCGACAAATTCACAATTCCAAATTACGAATGCCCACCATTCTAACGGAAGACCTGGCTTATGAATGGTTATTAGGAAATCCGGAGAAAGATCGCTTGGGTACCATCGCCAGAACCCAGATTCCCTCCCGCTTGATGGAATTTTGTACGATCGATCCGAACTACCGTACGGCGAATGAAGCGACGCCAAGAGAATTTCCCGAGCTCGCACCTCTGAATACTACTTACCTGGATGTCGCTGAAGAACTGGAGTTCAATGCCTGGCCGGATGATCTTGAACCTGTCACAGGTATACCACAGCCTGAAACTATTGTTGTTGAAAGTATAGTCAGGACTTACTATCCGCCTCGCATGGCGGAACAGGGTGACCTTTTCAGTTGATTTTCTTATTTAAAGTTTCTGCCTTTATGTAAATAATTTGCAGGTTCAGTATCGGCGGGCTTAAGTGGCTTTTCAATAGGGATGAACGGGCTTGCTTTTTCATCAGCCCTCGATAAGGTCAACACCGGTTGTTTTTCATTCCTGATAGCGGTCAGGTCGCCCAACAGCTTGGTGATATCGAAAATCCGCCTGACGATGATATGGGTTACTTCAGTACGTTCGACCACCCCTTCTACCATCAGCAGCCGCGCGTGCAGGATCTCTTTGCGATATTTATCAAAAAGTTTCGGGAATACAACCAAGTTTGCCGTACCTGTTTCATCTTCGAGCGTGATGAAGCAAACACCTTTCGCCGTACCAGGCCGCTGACGGATCAGGATCAAACCTGCAGTTTTAATTACTTTTTTATTTACTGCAGCGTTTGCTTGCCTGGCGGTGATAATGTGCAGTAATTCCAGCTTATCCCGGACAAAACTAAGGGGATGACCTTTGACTGATAATCCGGTTGTAGCGTAATCCTGTACAACATGCTCTGACTGACGCAAAAGGGGGAGATCTACCTGTGGCTCATAATTACTTTCTGAAGGCTGCCCTTCATAGATGGCTATCGGGCGGTCGTGCAAAGCGGAGACCTCCCAAAGGGCCTTTCTCCTATCCAAGCCCATCGAACGAAATGCATCAGCGTTAGCAAGTTTCTCCATGGTTGCGACAGTGACACCGGCGTCGCAAAGCTGATGTACTTCCGTATAATGTTTCAGGCGGCCCGCAACCAGCCTTTCCATTTCTTCCTCACGGATACCTTTGATCTGCCTGAAGCCGAGACGTAACTGGCAATAGCGCCCGCTTTTTTCTTCCAGTGTGTTGTTCCATTCTGAATGGTTAACATCAATCTCCAATATTTTCACTTCGTGTTCCTGCGCGTTGCGTACGATCTGCGCGGGCTGATAAAATCCCATAGGCTGACTATTTAACAGTGCAGCCGCGAAAACGTCCGGATAATAATGTTTAAGCCAGCAGGAAACATAGACCAGAAGAGCGAAACTTGCAGCGTGGCTTTCTGGGAAACCATAGCTGCCGAAACCTTCCAATTGCTTGAAAATGCGCTGTGCAAAGTCCTTGCTGTAACCACGGGAAGTCATGCCGTTGATCAGCTTGTGTTCAAATTTGGTGACCAACCCGTTGAATTTAAACGTTGCCATACTGCGCCTGAGCAGATCCGCTTCACCGGGTGTAAAACCAGCAGCTACAATGGCAAGCTCCATGGCCTGCTCCTGAAAAAGCGGAACACCAAGGGTACGTTCCAAAATCGATTTAATTTCATCGGAAGGATAATCGACCGCTTCCTCCCCATTTCTCCTTCGGATATAGGGATGTACCATATCTCCCTGAATGGGTCCTGGCCTGACAATAGCAACCTCAATCACCAGATCATAAAAGCAGGTTGGTTTCATTCTTGGCAGCATAGACATCTGCGCACGGCTTTCGATCTGAAATACTCCCAGTGTATCGGCTTCGGTGATCATCTCATAAACAGCAGGGTCGTCCTGAGGAATACTTGCGAGTGTACACAGCTTCCCGTAGTGACTTTCAATCAGGTCAAATGCTTTTCGGATACAGGTGAGCATGCCTAAAGCCAGGATGTCCACCTTCATGAACCCTAGCGCGTCGATATCGTCCTTGTTCCATTCTATGTCTCGTCCGGTTTACCATGCGGGCATGAAAGATGGGGCACAGGTCACTGAGTTTACCATCGGTGATCACAAAGCCCCCGGTATGCTGGCCTAACTGACGCGGAAATCCGATCATCTGGGAAGTCAGTTGCATCACTTTCAGGAGTAAGGGTTCCTTAGCATTGAGGCCAAACGACCTCAGCTGATCTGAATCCATATCTTCCTCGGAGAAATCGCCAAAAGCATCAGATAGTTTGCCGACCACATCTGAAGACAAACCCATCGCACGCCCAACATCTCGGACGGCACCTTTGAAATGCAGCATCGTCACCGTTGGAAGAATCGCAGCCCGGTCCCGTCCGAACCGTTCAAACACATACTGGATAACCTCTTCCCTACGTTCGTGCTCAAAATCAACATCTATATCAGGAGGCTCATTACGCTCCTTGGACAAAAACCGCGCAAAAAGCAGGTTGAATTTATCCGGAGCGACGGACGTAATACCGAGCACGAAACACACTGCCGAGTTAGCTGCAGATCCGCGCCCCTGGCATAGTATGCGCCTGCTCCTCGCCCAGCGGACATAATCTTCTACGGTTAGAAAATAATTCGCGGTCTCTGTTTCATGGATAATGTTCAATTCATCGAGCAGAGATGCGCGCACCTTCGCCGGTACACCGTCCGGATATACTTCCTCCGCTCCTCTCCAGGTCAGCCATTCCAATTGTTCCTGGGGAGTCCTGCCATCCGTAGTCAATTCATGCGGGTATTGATATTTTAAGGATCTGAGATCGAATGTGCAGGCGTCCGCGATCTTACGGGCGTTTGCTACGGCCTCCGGGTACTGGTTAAAGAGCCGGTAAATTTCGGCTGCGGGCTTAAGAAAACGTTCGGCATTCTGATGCAGCCGGTACCCGGCGTTAAATATGGTGCATTTCTCACGAACGCATGTGAGCACATCCTGCAGCTCGCGGCGTTCAGGAGAATGATAATGCACATCGTTTGTAGCTACAAGCGGCACGTTTAGCTCCGAAAGGAGGAAAAGACGTTTCAGGTCGTCGCCAAGATAAGATCGCGTCGCCGCCAGGTAAAGTTCTTTCAGGTTAGCCCGGTATTCCTGAACATGGGTTTTAAATACCAGTTCAAACTCGAAATCCTCCGTCAGTTTGCCGGGGGGAATGATGATGAAAATACTGCCTTCATTGTGCTCGTAAACATCTTTTTTGTAGATAAAACACTTTTCCTTTTCGGCCCTCAGGTTACCTTTGGTCAGCAAGGCCGAAATTCGGGAATAGGCATCCTTATCAGTCGGGTAAGCCAATAAAGAAGGGCCGTCGACAAGATCTAAACGTACACCGGGTATTAAGCGGATGTTCCTGTCCTTAGCGACCACGTAGGCTCTCACCAGGCCCGCAAAAGTATTGCGGTCCGTAATGCCGATGGCATCATAACCCAGATCGGCCGCCTGGTCGACAAGCTCTTCCGGGTGGCTGCCGCCGCGCCGGAAACTGAAATTGCTGGTTACCTGTAATTCTACGTAGCTCATGCGAAATAACCATGTAAGTACCACAACTGCGACTCTTTTGAATCATAATGGCCAGAACGGAACAGCCAATACCTTCCACCCTCTTCATCCTCGACCACATAATAATCACGGTGTTCACCTGGGTCCAGCCACCACTCCCGCTCGATCCGTTCCGGTCCGTCGGCAGCGACGATCACATGGCGTTTACCGCGGTACGTAAACATTTTGGGCGGATAATCGGGTGTCAAAGCCATCGCCTGGATCAGCTCGGGCTGTTCCAATAACTGGATAGGCCGTGGCCGGTCGTTCCACCATTCACCATCGATGCGGTTATCCTCGTGGTCGCCGGCGGCCGCGGCGCGCTCCGGCCAGTAATGTTCCGAAGGTTGGTAACGCCTGATGCCCTCATTACCGATACGCCCCATAATCCTGTCGATCAGTTCAGCGATCTCTTCGCTTTCCAGCCCCGGCTTTCCGGCCCAAAGGCCTGCCTGCTTATCATTGACAGCTTCCACAAGTGAGGCCTCCAGTACAAAAAGCTCTATTCCGAGTGCCGGTTCTATCAGATCAAACTTCAATGAGAAAAGTTTGAAAAGATGATCGGTGCGGTTGCTGGCCTGGCTGGTACCAATGGCTATTTGCCCCTTTTTACCGTCAATACGAAACCAGATCAGTTCTGATTGCCGCAAGCCCTTGCCTTCACCGTACAGGCGTTTGCAGAGTGTGTCCAATAATTTAAAAACCGCGATCTCGATAGCTTCACGGGTACGGACAGGTTCCAGGCATTCCAGCCGTTCACTATAAGGCACCGCTTCCTTCAGCGGAATGAGAAATTCTTCCTCCTGACCGAGCGCCTGTAAAAGCCGTAGTACCAGCTCTTTTTGAAAGCGCCTGCGGAGCACCGAATGAGGCATATGCACGAAACTGCTGATCTTATCCAGCCCCAGGTTCTCCAATTTCATTAACAGGTCCATTGGTAAGCGCAGCGCCGATGGAGGTAATGGCATTAAGGCATTACGGTGACCTCCTTCGGGAACGATCAGGCCTTTTTGCGCACAGCGGGCAACACCCCAGGCGCAACCGATTGTATCGGCAATCCCCGGGCGAACATCGTAGCCGATCGCCTTAAGCCTCCCGATCATATCTTTTAAAAATTCGCGCTCTCCTCCCCGGAGGTGGGCACAGCCGGTAATATCCATTAACAAACCGTCCGGCGGGTCCAGCATGATCAATGGCGTATAGCGCAGGCACCAGTCTGCCAAACCACCCAACAATTTCAGCTCCCTGCCTTTCTTATGGTCAAAGACGACCAGTTCAGGAGTGATCACCTTAGCATCTGCCAGGTTCATGCCCTCTTCAATTCCGAACTGCTGGGCAACTGCAGTCGCCGCTTTGATGATCAGCCGTCCGTGATCAGGCTCAGCAAAAACAAAAGGCTTTCCCCTGAGCTCCGGCTGGCGGACCGCTTTCCAATCCGTCAGCAAATAACGGAACCAAAGGGACAAAAAACGCTTAGGCATACCGGTTCAATTTTTCAGGTGCGGTAAACGGCGTCACTGTGCGGAACTGGTGCTGGCACCATTCCAGTGTCCAGGTACCAGGGGTTCCGTTCCTGATTTTTGTGAGCTCAACCTGCCAGCGGGGCAAACCCACGCCGGGCATTCCTGCCCTGAGCTGGCTCCGGACAGGCTGGACATGCCAGCGTGAAACGCAGGCTGTCGTATTTTCTTTTTTGACATCTTTCCGAAGCACAAAGCCCGTTACATGGCTTTGCTCTACCGCGAGCTGCAGGCGTCGGGATTCCATAAAACTCAGGCTATGCGTTTCGCAGACCACGGCCGCTACCCCCTGGCATTTGAGCGCCTCTTCCATCACCCATAACACATCTTTCTGCAAGGGCACATCGACAAAGATTACGCGGTCAGGGTTCAGTCCGAACCGTTTCAACGCAGGCGGATAGATCCGCCTCGTATAACTAACCCATACACAAATCCCCCTTTTTCCAGCAGTACACGGAGTATGCCTGCAATGATGCCACCGCATGCCGCCGTTTCCACGGGCCGGCCGCTGATGAATTCATGAATCGCCCCTGTCGGAAAAACCTTATTGGGGAATGCCGCTTCGAGCGGACCGAGGCCGAAATGAGCGCCCCCGGTTGCTGCGGGCTTAAAGCCTTCCCAGGCCAGGATATCCTGCCTGAGCTTGTTGATGATTGCCTGTTTCTCGCCTGCCATAACGTTTCAATTTGGGGACTACAAAATTATGCTAATATTTTTAGCAAATCACTATCCTTTTTTACAATTTTTTATCCACCTTTGTTTTTAATGAGAAGCAAGTTATTCGAAGAAAAGGTAGAAAGCGTCAAAACCGCCTCGGGACGCTGGGTTCAGCTTGTACCGGATGCCACAGGTGGTTACTGGCTTTATGAGCCTTTACCTGAAAGAAAATTGGGAAGATTGTTATTCGACCAGGAAGGTCACTGGATTTACGACGGGGATTTGCTGGATGTCGGCGAGCAGGAAGATGTTGCAGCGGTGGTCACCGGCTGTCGGCGGGAAATGGATGAATTATTAAAAAGCATTTTAGGGTAGTCGGACTTACATAGTTTCAAACATATCCCCCTTGTATCATTTTAAGCGAAGCAGTTGGAGCTGCGGCTAAACAAGCACGGGGCATTAAAATTTACTTTTGGCCTTATAAAAGATCAATTTTGCGCTGGTCTTCATCCGGGAACCTGACATGCTTTGATAGTTCCTTAATCATACTGCGCACGGATTCGGAACCTTCCGAACCATCGTTCAGGATATCCTCAACATCGGTATCGGCTTTAGGTCCATAAATGGCTACCTTCAATTCACGCTGGTTATTCAGCTCCTGCATCCTCTTATCCAGTTGCGATACAACCGAATAGTCAGGCGTTCCGCGCTCCAACAGGTCCCTGAAGTCGTTATAAGGTGCGAGCTTAACGATCATGACCTTTTGCATAACCTCTCCCCATTGTAAAAACTCACGAAGGTCGTAATGAGGGTTATTCTTTTGGGCCATGTATTGCACCATCGCAAGATATTGTTCAGGGCTCCCGTTCCACCTCGGTGTACGGCTCAGCATTCTTTTTATAAAAGATATAACTCCCATTGCATCTGTTTTGCTTTAAATTAAGTAATCCTCCTGACCCCGTTCATCCGACAGCAAAGTTTATCGGCTAAAGGCTGGCGACCAGGCAACCGCGGACCGCTCACCGGAAAATTGATAAATATCCTGGTACTCGTCAAACAGGCTGTCGTAACTAAAACCGGATCTGTCAAGCACTTTTCGTGCAGCGATGTTCTTGCGGTTAATCACCGCTGCGATATCTCCTACCTGCTGTCTTCGAAGTAAATTCAGGAATTCGGGCAGCAAAGAGGACATCACCTTTTTTTCGAATATTCGGTCTTGATACAGAACTCGATAAAATAAGGATATTGATGAAGTCGGTAATGTTCCCTAGCCATTTCCGGCGAAATAACATCTATAAAGCAGATGATACGTCCGTCACTTTTTTTACGGATAAAATGCAGGTAATTTCTCCCGCAATGCAGGTTCAAAAGGGCGTTTTTCAATAAGACATCAGCATCATCGATGGAATTGAGCCGCTTGAAAGGCAAATACTTAAGCGTCTGGTTATCTGAAAGCAAGGCATAAATATCAGTAACCATTGCCGGCCATTTCTGAAGGTCTTCAGCGCCGAAGGATTGAATAATCAGCGTTTCTTTTTCGAGGTGTACCGGCACTAACATAGGGCGAAAATAATTGTGATGGTATTTTGTTACAACTCAATAAGCATGAAATTCCTAAATTGTTTAAAGCATTTTCAAAAATAAAGGGTGCCGCATTTTCGCAGCACCCTTCCCAAAACAATCTACGTTGTTAATTATTTTTCCGCATTTTTCTTTTCAGTAACATCTTTGCGCAAATCAGTGGCTATCACTTTGATTTGTTGTAAAGCATTACGCAAACGTGTGCCTGCTGCTTTGTTGTTTTTTTCATAGAAAGCCTGTCCTTCTTTTTCGGCAGTTTCTACAAGTGCCTTTAGTTCTGCTAATTTTTCCATTTTATGATTTTAAGGGGGCCAAGATACTAATTAGACCACTAACCGGCAGGTAAAGCACGGACTTGTCATTGCTCACCAAATGCCGGATCGAAATTTGTACTTGACATTACTAATATTTTTAGTATAACTTTGTAGAATGCTTAGCTCCGAACGACAGCAGGTCTTTCATTATGGCTATACTGAAGACACCGGGATCTGACCGGGAGGAAATTTAAATTAATTTTCTGACCATGAACAAGGAATTTGAGATCATCAGGCAGGACGGCGACGATTTGATTACGTCGTGAGATGGCGGCATTATCATGCGGGTCGTTACCCCTGCACAACGGGCCACAAGGGAGCGCGCTGAAGGGGAACGTCCTACTTTCAGCGGGAACAGTGTCAGTGTGATCATCAGCGACCTCCAGCTTCCGGACACCTTATTTCCCGTAACCGTTATCTATGATTTCCTGATCCTGGATACTGACTGGATCAACCAGGCTTCCGCCGTCCCCCAGGTCAGGGAGGCGATTGAATATTATTGTACAATCCGGTTAAAGGCAAGAAGGGAGCAATTACAAATCCTGGACCTGTACAGCCTGGAAGCTCTTTTTGACGAATGCATAGGAGAACCCGCTGAAAAGGCGGAATATGATTTTAAATATTTTGAAGGGGGCGATCGAAAGGTGATCTACCTGCCGGACGGCAGTTTCAGGATGAAGATTGAAGAACGTGAGCTCGCTGATGGAGAAAGTGGCCCCATCCTGACGGCCACGCTGTTCCAGCCATTTGTGGATGCAGAACCGCTGCGTTTTCATTATGACGATTGGGAAATCAATGCACGGTATGTGTTTACGATACTGGAATGTGCGCAGGACATCAACGGCTTCATGAGGGCGGAGCCAATATACTTCGACGCGCTCGATTTCTTTTTGCGCAGGTGTTGAGAACCAATAATTACCAGCCTGCGTTACCATATCAATCCTATTTATTTAAAGAGGAATAAGCAATCCTGATGAACAATAATAACCATCTGAATTCCCTGTCCGATCAGGACAAGGCTTACCGGGAATCTCTTTCCCTAAGGGACCGGGCATTATACGATTATTACAACAGCAACCAGGCGGCTACAGGAAAAAAGCAGGGAGGATTTACATTGGAAAAACTCCTGGGCTCTGAACTTACAATAGCAAACTGTACACCCGAGTTCTGGGCCAAGATAGGGATACCGGATCTTTGATCGTTTCCGGTATCCGTTCATCACCCATAAATTCCGGCTTAAAAACCCTCGGAAAAGAACTCTTCGAGCGTAACATCAAGGGCGCTCAGGACCCTTAGCAGAGATTTGTAAGTAAGATTTTTACCCATCTCATAATTTCGGTATTGGGCCCTGGAAATATCGTTATTTAAAGCAAATCTCTCGTAATTGAGGTGACCGCCCTTCAACCTTAAATATTTCATCCGGTTTGCCAGCATCAGCAAACTGTCTTTATCCGGGTCCCCGGTCATTTCATTAAATTCGTTCAATTTCATCCGGCAAAGGATTCAAAAAAATGAAACTTTTCAACTGCATAAAAGCAGTATCATATAAAATACGCTGGCTATCAATCCATAAAACTTAAAATCGTTACGGATTATTTTAAGTTAACATACAAGGCTTATTTTCGGCTCTATGAAAAAGAGTATTCTGGGATTGATATCAGCCGTTGTGATCGTTACAATGGCCTCATGGGGATATATCGGCCACCAGGCCGTAGGTATTATCGCTGAGAACCACCTGACGCCTGAAGCAAGGCAGGCGGTACAACTTTTACTAAGTGGCCGATCGCTCGGCGACATTGCGAGCTGGGCGGATGAGGTCCGGGATGCAAAGACGTTCCCGGAGCATTTTATCAATGCCCCTCTTGGTTTAAGCTATGAACAGCTGATTACCGAGGTCAAAAACCAGCCGCAGGACAACGTGTATAAAGCCATACAGGCCAATGAAGCGATTCTGAAAAACCCTGCGTCCGGTAAACAGGAGAAAGAGAATGCATTGAAATTTATTGTGCATTTCGTGGGGGATCTGCATCAGCCGATGCACGTTTCAAGGAAGGAAGATCAGGGCGGAAACACGATCCAACTGCAATTTGAGGACAAAGGAACCAATATGCATGCGCTGTGGGACAGCCGGATGATTGATAAGCAGGGATTGAAGGCGGAAGAGATTGCGGCACAGTTTGACAAGGCGACTGCTGAGCAAGTCAAACAATGGCAGGCCGAAAGCCTGATGGTGTGGATCTGGGAAAGTTACCAGATCAGTTCGAAATTATACCCGGAAAGCATGCCGGGCAGTAAACTGGAAGAAGATTATTATCGTTCGCACATCGCTATTATCGACGAACGTATTGAGAAAGCCGGCATCAGGCTGGCCGGCCTGTTGAACGAACTGTTCAGCAAGGATTATGTTGCTGCTTTAAGTCAAAGTATTCCGCCGCCTGTAATAAAGAGCGAACCGGGATCAAAGGCTTACCCTCCCGTTAAGCTGGATGAGGTCAGCAAGCATATCGGAGAGGAGGTCAATGTCATTGCAACCGTAGCAGATTATAAGGAGCTGGGAGAAATATTACTGGTCAACCTGGGCGCGGCATATCCTAACCAGCAGCTTACGCTTCTGTTCAGGGGTGAAGCCAAAGCTTTTGGTGAAAAGATCAAAGAAAAAGGTACGAGGCTCATTGTATTGGGCAAACTGATTGACTTCAAGGGGAAGCCTGAGATTGAGGTCAAAGAAGCCGGACAATTGTTAATGCCTCCGCCAGGACATTAACCGCATAAAACCATTGTCCTCCGCTTGTTACACAACAGGCGGAGGAATCGGCACCGGATTAAATGGCGTTAGCGTTAGCCATTGCACTTTTCCGCCAAGGTTATCATCCCTGGTTTCATCAGGATCGATCCAAAACCCATCGATGAGTTTCTGCGTTTTTTGCAGTAGCTGATATCCTCTCACAGCGACGTCGGGGCCGTTGTAGGCGCGCCAGTAATGCTGGAATTTAAGCTTTTGGTACAGTTGAATGGAGGATAACTGGGTGCCGAAACCGCAATAGATGCCCGGCTCATATCCAGCATTTTTTACTTCTTCGTACCAGGTATTACAATAATCGATGATCGCCTGATCTCCTCTGGATCCTGATACTTCTTCCAGATCAAGCCAGATCATTACTCCGGGCGGTAAACCAACTATTTCCTGCGCGTATTCGGCGGCGTAAGCCCCATAGGCCTTACCCAGATCAGCGCTTGCAACCCATCCTGGATTGTCCACATGCTGTACGACCATCAGTGCCAGGCCTGCATTCAAAATGTCCAGCGCTTCCTGGTGGGTGATGTTGCCTTTGATCAGGCTGGCTTTTCGCGGGATGTAGCGGATACAGAAATCGTAACCGGCGTTTTTAATGTTGTTGGCATGAATTGCGGAAAGCTGCGAATTAACATCGAACCCTTTTTTCCGGCGGGTGCTTTCTCGATGATTCCCGGAAGTATTGATACTGGCATATTATGCTGAGTTTAGGTAAATGGCAAAATGACCATCTCAATTTACGATGATTTTCAATGAGATACAAAATATTCTAACCTATATTATTACCACGGCGAGCGTTTTTACCGCATGCGCCTAACTCCATTTGTTCGATCATTCTCATCCGGCATTTTATTTTCGGCATCACCCGCAGATAAATAAGCTTTCACTGGTATGACCTGGGCAACGAGCTTCTCCCGTATCGGGTTCGCCGCAAGCAGCGACAGGTCATTAAGGCCACATTCCCATCCAACGGCGACCGGGTCGAGGGTTAATTCATTGGGGATTTTGATGATGACCATATTGTCCTGAACCTCCGGTGAAGCAGGGTCTCCTTTGTAAAGTCGATGATCCTTTTTGTCGTAAAAGGCCAGGTAGGCACCCCCTTCCGGAGACAATTCCATTTCGCGGATCCGGAGGCTGTTCCACGGCTTTGCTGTTTCACGCAATTCCTTTAATCGCCAGTCGATGGTAAAGTCTTCGCCGGCAAGGTCGATATGAGGAAGAAAGCCGGCCAGCCTCCGAAGTGTTAACACATCTGCGGATAGCGGCTGTCCCGGTATTTCGCGCGGCCACCCATTGTGTTCATCGATCAGTTTCATTACAAAACCACGTGCGATAAAGGTGTCCGCGGACCCATTGAGCCATTCTTTATGAGGAAATGCAACATTAAGAAAATACTGCATATCATATACAGCCGTATCGTCCCAGGTCTCAAACTCCGCTTTTGCCGCATCGAAATTCTTATTTTCCGCCATGGTGAGAACGATGTCTGTCGGCAACAGGTCACCATGGATCCCTTGGAGCTCAGCCACGGTAATGTTGCTTGTGGTCCTGAAAAGGATGTCTTCGGGCTGTTCCATAATTTGTAAAGTTTTAAATGTCTGGTCAGATACTTTGTTTCCTTCCTGGCACTGTTTCGATACCGCCTGCCCGTATTACCTGAAGGTTCCGTTCGATGATCTCCGGCAGATCAGTATATTTTAGCTCCGAGAACTCGGCTTTAAGCGACTTCCTTACCGGGTTTCCATTCAACAGGGCCAACTCATCAAATCCGCGGTCCAGCGCTGCTGCCAGCGGATCAAGTTTGAGTTAGTGCGGGATCCGCAGTAGCATAACATTCTCCGGCAGCACGGTAATATCCCCTGGAATCGTAACCAAAGCCTTATCTTTCATATGATAGAACCCCATGTAGCCGTCGTTAAACCGTGTTGCTTCCATTTGACGGATGTCAATCTTGTTTGCAGGGTTAGCTGCTTCCCTCATTTCGCGGAGTTTCCAGTCGACAATAAAATCATGGCCATCGATGTCGATACGCGGCAGCACACCGGCAAGCCGTCTCAGCGTCTTTACGTCCTCTTCGTCATCCTCTTCCACTGCCCATTCATCGCGGACGTTCCTGTCGCGGATCAGCTTCATCAGGTAACAATGGGCGATGTAAAGCGGCCTTTCTTCTTTTGCCCATTCGGAATGAACAAACCTTGTGATCAGGTACATGTCTGATTCTTTAACGAAATCATCGTCCCAACGGTCAAACACTGCTTTTGCCGCCTCAAAGTTCTTGTGTTCAGCAAGTTTGAAGTAGAGTTCCCAGGGGTTGATCTTACCATATCGAAGGACTACATCCATAGGCGAAATATGGCTTTCCGATTTGAAGAAAGCATGCTCGGGTTTTTCCATAAGTCTCAGAATTGATAAAAAAGAAAGGAGCCGGGTATTAAATAAAAATCCCCAAAGCGCTCGCCGCCGGGGATTTTAACCTAAACCTTATCACAGGTGCAATCAGTCCTGCACCAATGGACATTGTAATATAATATATTTCTGCCGTAATTCCTAAAAGGGATAGCGCCCGCGTCCCCTTGAACGCATGTAATTTTCGAAAGCGCGTTCCCTGAATTTTCTGGCGGCTTCCTTTTTCATGCGGTTGTTGTATCCCCATAGGAATAACCCCCAGATCCCGAAGCCGACCGCGTAAAGCGGAAATGGATTTTTCGCACCGAGAGCGCCCCAGAACGCGAACGTTGAGATACAGGATGTTACAATAAAATAAAAAATAATCTTCATCATATTCAACCCTTAAAAGTACTAAATTCTTTAGTAAGCATCAAGAAAACAGGCACATAAAACCAGAAAAGAAACTAACATTTGGCAAAAGAAATCGTGGAAAACTATCGTTTAAAGCCTCTTTGGGGTTGATTTATCTGGCGATCTTCCGATAATTTCAACCTTTTTTGGTCCAGGATATATTGCAATGTTTGGAGATGCGTCGCAAATTTTAAATTGCCGTAAGTGTAAGCTTTCAGTTCCTGATTATAGGCTGGCAACCGCATTTCGGCTTCATCAAGTACCAGCACGTCCAGTTGCCCATCTGTAAAAACAGCTTCGCCATAACTGTATCGGTTCGAAAAGCGCAATAGAAAATCAACCCGGAAATGCTCGGCAACGTCCTTCAGCGCATTAATACCTGAATTCCCGTCACTCTCAAATACCACCCTGCCGTCGTTCAAAAATCCAAAATTCCTGAAATCGCCATAGCCTGATAACCCGTCGCTATGATTATAGATGATCTCCTTAAAAAATGCGAGAACCTCCAGTATATTTTCTTCGTTACCACCGAAAGACACCTTATTTCCATACCAATCATTCATTTTTCAGTATTATAGTTCATGAGGAAAGTAGCTCGCGATTAATTGATCCAGGTAAGAGTTATATGCTTTGGATTTCGATGTCCGGCAAGCAGTTCTTATTCCGAAAGATTTCTGGAAAGCGTTCAATGACAAACGTTCCTCCTCAAAACGAAAGGCCCTTTCCCCCAATCTGATTTCGATGGTTTCGCGGCCGATAATGACAAGCCTTGGAAAATGTCGATTCAAAGCGGCCGCGACAAAAATATCAGTTGCGAGACCCAGGACATCCCTTCCGAAAACGAGGATAAATTTTCGTTTGGGAAACAATGCCGTAAGCTCCTGAAAATTGATTAGATCAGGTCGGTTACCCAGTGCAATAAAAGCATAATGTTCCATATCCGGGTAGCCATGCAGGTTAAAAAACGACCATGCTATCGCTTCCATAACAGAACAGGTAACGACGACCTTCCTGGAAACAGGCGAGACGCGTAAGTAGTATGTGTGTGCGGATGGTACAAAATGAAAACCTGCATCAAAAGTTTCAATTCCTGAACCATAATCAAATTGCAGTTGATTTTCAATGCCGAAAAAAGATTGAATTTCGCTTGGAATGCCCAAACCATTCAACAGCCTGTTCATTACCTGAAATACCTTTGCTTCGCGCCGAAACGAATATGGCTGTTGTTCATTACTGGATTATCGGCCTGCAGTTGTTCTAATGCCTGGTGATAACCCGGACTTAATTCCGCCGAATCTATGGGATCATGTTTCCTGTTAAACAGCGCGTTCAACCCTTTATATAAAACATAGGACATTCCGCCATCCATGAGAATGGAAGCGATCAGCGCCAGTTTATTGGCCCGGATCCCGTGCTTATCAACTGCAGAGTAGCTGAATTTGGTGCGGTCATCAATCTCCACTTCCTTGCCTTTTCGGTAACGTTCTTTTTGTGCCGGCGTTAGGTACTCGCTGTTCACCATATCCGGAGCAAGGATCCTGTCGGTATCCGAAACGATGAATTCCCGTGTTTCCGGGTCATATTCGACCAGCATTTCCTTTTTCCGCCTTTACCGTCATCCACGATCTTCTGCAGATTGGCTACCTCACCTTTTTCGAGCTGGGCAGCTTCATCATTGTCGAGGAAATCCGGTGTCGGGGGTCTATGGTAAACAGGATGGATCAGCAATTCGGCTTTGCCGTTACCGGCGGTCCGTAGCGAAACTTTAGCGTCGAGCGCTTTAATGGCTATTTTATCGTTCTTGAGGTTTTCCAGCTGGAGCAGCGAGGTTCGGTGCCCCGTCAGCAAAGCACGCAGGTCAACTTCTTCTAAAAGGAGCCGGCCATCTGCGGCCAGCCCCATAGTTTCGAGGTCCTTCATAGGGAGCTCGGATTCTTTAAATCTCACCAGGTCCATACTTACCTCCCTATTTTAGCACCTTGTTCCTGTTCCTGCGATTCCGAAGCATCCAAATCAATTTGCTTCGGTGCGTATTTCACCTCCAGCAATGAGTTGTAAATGCCGTCAGTTGGTTTAAATACATTTTTCGATCCCTGCTGATCTTCAACTTTAATGTTACTGTTCTTATGCACTTCAAGGACTTTATAGATCATGTCGTTATAGCCTATTTCGTCGCCCTTTTTGAATTCTTTCTTTTCCTCCGGACCCGGTGCCTGCTCCTGTTCGCGG
The DNA here is from genome assembly GCF_050859465.1 of Mucilaginibacter sp. P25. NCBI lineage: Bacteria > Pseudomonadati > Bacteroidota > Sphingobacteriia > Sphingobacteriales > Sphingobacteriaceae > Mucilaginibacter > Mucilaginibacter sp. P25. Next base: position 6,742,302 of record NZ_CP193937.1, read on the forward strand.
GTCCTGTTCACGCCTAACACCTTGTCGCTGATCCTTTGTGCATCGTTGGCGATCCTGAACATCTCGAATGGTTCATCCTTGAGCATTTTCGCCCAGGTACCGGCGTAGGCGGCATGGTGCGGGAAGTTGTGGCCGATCTCCAGTTCCGCGCCGATCATGGCAGCGCCAATCGCTGCTCTTATTTCTTCCTTAGCGTAGGCAAGCGATCCGAAGTTCCCCTCCATTGGCCGGTCCAGGCGGCTTTCGTGACCTGACCAATGTGCAAGTTGATGAACTGCCGCCCGGGCATAGGCCGTTTCATTTTCAAACTGATCTTTTTCCGGCAAGTGGATCTCATCTTTTACCTTATCATAAAAAGCTTCCTGGCCACCATGCACAACCACGGCTTTACGTTCCGCGATCAATTTCTCCACTTTCTCAACCGGCGACAAATCTGTTTCCGGTTTATTTTTTTCAAGAAACTCCTCCAGCGGCGGGATTCTGTTGATCTGTTCGGCATTGAACAGGAAGAAGGTAGCATTGCGGGGTTTTTCATATTCCACTACCCGAACCTGTGTCTTACCTTCCTCATCCAGCATTTTGCCTCCGGTATGATCGCGGATTGCCTGGATATCGTTGTCTTTCAGGAAGCTGATCATGGTCGCCTTGGACCCGGCTTTTACAACATAACCGGTGAAGCTGGCCTCTTTTGCAGAAAGCCAACGCGGGTCGTCGTGGCCGCGCATGGCCAGGTTAACGGCATTCAGGGCGCTGTAGCCTTTTCCTGAATTGGCGTTAACAGGCAACACAAATGCCGGATTGCCATTGTCTTTAACAGGTTTCTGAAGAAAAGACGTGCCGTTCTTCAGATCAGAAGCGAGCTTGTTGGCTACAAGCTCAGGTAAGGATTTAAAATTGTTTGCCATAGTTTTATTGATTAATATTTGATAAAGAAATTTGAGGGGGTCAATGCTGTGGCCGTTCAGCCGAATGGAGAAATGAAGGTGTTCACCTGTAACCCGTCCGGTCGCTCCGGTAACCGCTATCGGTTGGCCTGCCGTAACCGTATCATCGGCCATTACCAGCATTTTGCTGAGGTGACCGTAGGTTGAATAGATTCCGCCATGATCGATTCGGAGATAGTAACCGATCGTTGAATTGTAGCCGCCTTTGCAGACCCGGCCATCCATGACCGCATATACTGTGTCTCGGCGGGCGCGTAAGTCAATTCCGGCGTGGAATGCACATTTTCCGGACAACGGATGGATACGGTAACCATATCCGGAAGTGATACGCAGGTGTTTCAGGGGCAGGCAGATGAGGGCGCAGAGCCAAATCGGCCTCACCGGCCTAAAGCTTGTGACTGTTTGTGAGACACGCTATCACCCAGGCTCACCAGGCTGCCTTCCCAAACTGTCGGATTATCCCTGGCAATTTCCAATGCCTGCCAGTGGTCCTGTCCCCTGCCCATATCCTGCAGGTTACTGATCTTAAACAGGGTTTTGAAATCGTGCAGGTCAAGGCTGCTGGCATTTTTCATCAGGTCAGGGAACAATTTATCCCTTTCCTTCAGGCGTAGCAGTTCATCCGCCTGGTAGCGCCCCTCCTGTCCGCCTTCAAAGCTCAGGTAGACCTGCTCTTTAAGCGTGTCCACATAGGTAATGATGCCGATCTTTCCCTGCCGTTCTGCCGGGTCATTTTCGAGACCAGGGCGCACGAGTGCGAGCGTGCCTAATAATTCATTGTTCATCATGTCATACCTTTCGTTTTTTGATGTTGATATTATGATCAGTTTTAGCGGCCAACCTGACGCACTTCAGCGTTTCTGAGTTTATTCTCAAGCGATATCATGCTGCCGTGCAGGGATTCGGGGTTTTCACGGACCATCTCCATAGCCTTCAGCAGCTGCGGTTCTTTTCCGTAATCAAGCAGGAGCGCAATGTTTTTAAGGTCCTTAAACTGTTCAGCGGAGAGCTGACCTGCATTTTGCTTCAGTTGCTCGTAGATATCGTTGGAAGGACGAAATACAAGCAGGCTGTCGCTGCCGTAAAAACCATATTTCTGGTCCTCGAATTTCACACGGATGAGGTCATCAGCAATATCGGCTTCAGTTATTGTTCCTATTTCACCATTCTTTTCAGCAGGATCATCCCACAGGACCGGATGCACCAACACACGCTGGCCAATTAATTCTTCGTTGTTCAAGTTTGTTTAGATTTGAAGGTGCCTTTGATTATACCTGAAGGGGAGATTGACGGAGATTTGAATTTGAGTACAATCTCCTGGACCTCCTGGGTAATACGGAAAAAATTCTGTGTGAGCGTGGCTTCCTTAGCTTCCCCAAAATCATAATACTGCGGCAATGGTTTATATTCCCGCTCCTCCCTGGCGATTTGTTTCATGTCGAGGTTTACCCGGCAATGGATGGCTGAGGTTGTATATTTACCGGTAAATTTCTCTTCAGCGTCAGCGGCGATGATCCCGACGAGCTCACCCGTATTGAGAGATGCTATTTTTCCAGCAGGAATGAGTTCTTCCAGTTTTTCATTTAGTGAGGTCGATGTTTTATTGCGATCAATGGACAGACTTTCTCCGATCTGCTTGGATTTGCCGAACAGCCGTTCCAGCCAGTCCAGTGTTTCCTTGTTGCGCACCGACCCTGCAAGCACATTCCCCACTACCGCAGTGATCGTCGCTGCCGTATCCTTGCCGTATTGCTGAGAAAACTGCGGCAACTCCTGCAGGCCCAGCAATACAGCGACCTTGTTGCTTCTGGCAGTAGCGATCAAGTTCTCGACTTTGTGAACAAACAGTGTCGGGACCTCATCCACAATGAGGGCTGAAGGCAGGTTTCCTTTGGTATTGATCAGCTTGGTAAGCCTGTTGATCACGATCGAATAGCAGGCCGAATTGATATTTTGGGTGTTGGGGTCATTGGCCAGGACGAGTATGCCAGGGTTTTCCTTTGACGAGATCTTTAGATTAAAATCGTCCCCTGAAAACACCCAAAATGTTTCCTTCTGTCGCCAAACGGCTGATGAAAATCTTCAGTGTACCGATCTGGCCTTCCAGCTGATCGAATGCCTTTGCATTGTAGGCTGTCATAAAGGGTGACATCATTGATTTTAGTTCCGGCTCAGAAGTCAAGGCGTTGAAGATCTCCTCGTAGGAGCGGTTGAGCAGCGCGAGTACGTGCGGCAGGCTTGAATATTTACCACCATCATGTTTGCTCATGAAGTAGATACATGATGCCAGGAAGTTGATTGCCGACTGCGTGAAGAACTGATCGCTGCCACCCGAACTATCGCCTTTTTTGAGTGCCAGAACCAGTGCCTCTGCCGTTTCAGCGGCATCTGCAAGGGTGTTGATATAATCTGACCGCCATGGGTTGATGCGCCTGCTCTTTTCTATGTCATCGAGGTTGATCACATGAAAGCGGAAATCTTGCATCTTTCCGCGCTGCTTCGCCAACAGATAATGGTAGTAAGCGATCCTGCCAAGGTCAGGAAACTTGAAATCATACACGCATACCGCGAAATTTTTGTCGCCGATCAGCTGGCGTATAAAGGGGTTAACGATACTGAAGGATTTTCCACTTCCTGGTGTCCCGATCAGGATGGTGCCTCTGAAAACATTGGAAAGGTTGATCCATCCCCGCCAGATACGCTTATCGTGGTAGAACAGCATCGGGATATTGACCGAGTAGGGTGTTCCCTCCAGTTTCACCGGCTGCATAAAGCTTTCGGCCTCAACATTCCATTTGTCCTTCCCCAAACCGGTCCTGATCATTTTGGAAATATTGTCCATCGCCAGGCTGATCATGAGTGCCCCGGCAAGCGAGCAGACCAGGTAAAGCAGGTTAAACCCGGTGGTAAAGGGCAGCAAAGGCGGAGAAGCCCGCCCCATATAAACCATACAGCCAAAAAAAGCAGCAAGCCAAGCGCCAGCGGGTAAACAATGTGCTTTTTCGGATCGAGTTCTCTTTCTTTTTTGCCAGCGTCCCGATACTGACGAGGCAGATCAGGAACATCGTGGCCAGCTTGCTGTAAATAAGTTTGTGATAAATTGCGAGTACAGCAAGCCGGTGAAGCGGCAAAGCAAAAACGCCCCAGAACGGGGCGTCGATATAAACAAACACTGCTGCTTCCAAAAGTACCGAGAGGTATATACCACATCGGAGGAAGCCATGCAGCTTCTGCTGTTCATGGGTCTCTTCCATAGAATAATAATTAGAAATGGTGGGAAATATTAAATCAGCGTTTGGGTCTACCCGGATTTAAACCGGGAGACAAATCCTCATCCTGATCGGGATTTTCTTCGTCGGAATCCGGTTGCTGTTTTTCGGCGATATTTTTATTGATCTCAGCTTCGAGTTTTTCCTGTTCCAGTTTTAAACCGATCAGTTCAGCTTCCTGATCGAAGCTTCGTTGCGACAGTTCGGTCAGGGCCGGTAAACGTTCGGAAATTCCGGCAAGTGTCTTCCGGTATTTTTCTGCCAGTTGCCCGACCCGGTCGATGGCATTTAAAAAGTAACGTGCCGCCGTTTTCGGATTATCAATATTCGGTGCTCCGTTACTGAGCATGTATTTGACGCCGGTACGAGGGCTTTCCGCATAAAGGCTCGTGCTAAATTCCAGTTTTGCCGTAGGATCACCTATCCCGCTAAGTTTATGCCGGACAAAAAGATCGAATCCATAGAGGCTGCCGATGCGCATTTCATTCTTTTCCTCGCGGGCAGGCCGCCATTTCTGATAGAGGTTGATGAAATAATTACCGATCTCAACAGTATCCGCGGATGAAAAATCACTCAGCACGAGAAGATTTTTCTTTGCGCCTTCTTCATCATACTGCAACACGTTTTTATAGACCACTTCATCGGTAGCCATCAGTTCGAGCGTCTTTGACGTTGCCTGACTTTCCTCTTCCAGACTTTCCAGGATCATCCGTGCTCTCGCCACTTCGCGGTAATGTGACGAACGGGCACTTTCCAGCACAGCGATCTTTTTATCAAGCTTTGCTTTTTCTAATAATGAGGTGTCGCCTGAAAGGATAGCGATGTATTCCGAGAAATTCATGCCGCTCTGTTCGTCCATACCGCCTTCTGTCCAATGTACGGACGCTCAGATCATTATTCTTCATCTGGCTTATAAACGTCTGCTTGTTCTTGAGTAAACCAAACTTATAGTTGTCGAGTGACTTTTCTACCGCATAGATGAAAACCTTTACCTTGTTGTCAAAATACAATTTGGCAAGCCAGTTACCTTTTCTGGCTCCGCGACCGTTACGCTGATCCAGGTCACTTGGCCGCCAGGGTGTATCCAGGTGGTGCATAACGACGATCCTTTCCTGTATGTTGTTACCTGTGCCGAGCATATCGGTACTGCCGACCATGACACGAAGCGAACCCGAGTTCATCAGGCGGAACATTTCCGCACGCTTTTTTCCGGGCCAGTCATGAATAAAAGATATTTCCGCACGAGGAATATCAAAACCCCTGACGAGCTTGTCCCTGATCTCCTCATAAACATTAAAAGCGCCAGTTTTGGGCGTGCCCAGATCGGAAAATATCAATTGCGTACCACGATGGTCCATGCTTTCTTTGTAATATTTTGACACCATGCGGCAACAGGTATTAACTTTATTGCCGGGATGGTCATCATACAAGCTTTCATCAATGAGGCGCATATCCAGGGACATTTTCTTGGCATAATTGGTCGCAATCAACATCCTCCCAATGTCCTCTTCCCTTGAAAGCGGGGCTCTTCCAAGCAATGTCGCGTCACCGTTTTTTGCGAATTGCATCAACCTGTCTATGAAATCGCTCTGATCAGGGGTCGGAGGAATATTAATAAGCTCCTCATCCAGTTCCGGCCGGTCAAGGTTGATATGTTTGGCGGTTTTATAATCCGTGATCTCGTTGTAAAACAAAGCCAGTTCCGGTACTTTGATAAAATGCCTGAACCGCTCTTTCGCTTTGATCTCATTGGTTACTGTGAATTCAAAGTCAACTGTTTTCTTCGCATAAACCGCGGCCCAGGCGTCGAAGTTGCTGATGCCCTGCCGTTCAAGTTCACGGGGCCTGAGATATTTGAAGACCAGGTACATTTCCGTAAGACTGTTGGAAATAGGTGTGCCTGAAAGGAAGGTTACACAGAGGTCCGCATCAAATTTTTCCTGCAAAGTTCGCACTGCGAAAAGCATATTGAGCGATTTCTGACTGCCGGCCATGTTGCCGAGACCTGCCACCCTGGTATGCCTTGTCGTAAAAGTGAGGTTCTTAAACTTGTGTGATTCATCTACAAAAAGATGGTCGACGTTCATTTCCTGAAAATTAATACCCGTATCCTTCTTATGTTCAATCGCATATAGAATACCTTCGAGTTTCACTTCCAGGTTTTGTTTCCTGATCTCCAACCCTTTCAGCATCGATTGGCTGATATCGCCGCCAAGATCGCGCAATGTTTCGAGGTCATTTTCCAGGTTTTCCAATTCGATTCCAAGAATCTCCTTTTGTATCTCCGGGGCCTGAGGGATCATTCCAAACTGGTCATGCGTGAGTATTACACAATCCCAGTTATTATTTTTGATCTCGTGGAACAGCCGCAGGCGCTTCGCGGGCGTAAAATCATTTTCTCCGGGGGCCAGGATCCTTGCTTTGGGATAAGCTTTTCTGAACGTACCGGCGATATCGGCAACATTCGCCTTTAACGCGAGGATCATGGGTTTGTTGATGACACCAAGCCTTTTCATTTCCATGGCGGCGACGATCATGGTCAGTGTTTTGCCCAGGCCAACCTCGTGATCGATCAAACCGCCACGGTTTTGGATAATTCGCCAGGCGGCATTTTCCTGTGAAGGGTAAAGGCTGTCGATATTCAGCGCTGCTTTGTCAAGGCCGGGAAACTTCAGGTGGCTTCCGTCATATTCCCTGAGCACGTAGCAATTGAAGCGTTCGTTATAGGTAGTTTGCAATACTTTTTTGTCACCGGCATCGAGCCCTTTCAGCCATTCCCCATAACGTTCACGAATGGTTTCGATCTTTCTGTGCGCCGACTGTATCGCGTCGGTATCAGGAAGCCGGACAACCTTTCCATCGCGCTCGACGGGATATGTAATCTGGGGCGAGGTATTTTCGAGTGCGTGCTCCAGTAATGTCGCGGCGTAAATCTTGTTCCCCGATCTTGGGACTACCGTATATTCCTCGGCTACAACCGATTTCCGGTTTTTGAGGCTAACCTTGAAGGTGTCAACTGAAGCGAAATAATTAACATCCACCTCGGTCTTAAAGAAAGCTGTCGCAAAACGGTTATAAAATCCCATCGGCACCCAGCGCTCACCAAGGTTGAAGTCCAGCAGTTCAAACGGTATGACTTCGGGCTGAACCCTTTGCAAGGCGGCCAGGCTCCGGGCTATCTGGATATTTTCAGGCTCCTCAAGCAACATTAGTTCTGCTTGCTTCAGCTTATCGACTACATTGCCTGAAAGATACTTATCCGTTGTTTCCCATGTCCGCTTCCCCGGGTTAAAAAGGATCTGTTTTTCAAGCTGAAGGATTATTTCAGCTCCCTGAAGACCGGTTGTTTCTGAGATATAAGGGAGGTCTACCCTGCCAAATTCATTGAGGCAAATTGCGAGCGCCTCCACCGGATCATCGGTTTGCAGCAAATCTTTCCGCGGAAAAACCGGCCCGTAGAATATGTCCGATCGAACGTACTTTTCATCCGACCGAAGCTCCAGCGAGGACAATACCTTGAAACCGAAAGCGGCATCATTAAAAATCCGGCTGCGGTTTGCCGTCTTATTGAGCTCCCCATATTTTGAAACGAACCGGTCATAGCCGGAATTCAGATCTTTCCGCAATTCAGGATATTGGACAAGGTATTCCGCCTCATCGCCGGACAATTGCAGATAAATATCCCGTAACCTGATATAGTCACGGTAGAATGGCACGTCTTCCTGTATTTCCAGGGGATCAAAGGGAGCCTCACCGTTTTGCACGCTGCCGATCCTCCCAACCCGGCCTCCAAAAACCACTAACGTACCATCAATATAAAAAGAGCGTAGATCGGTAAATGCTTTTGGCCGGTCAGGCATGAGCTTGAATGCAGGTTCCAGACTGCTGTCACCTGCATACCGGTAGTCGTGGGAATAATATTTCAATTTAGCTGACAGGATATCGAGTTCCTGGCCCAGCGCCTGTCCGCTCAACCATTTATTGGAAAACTTAAGCTCCTTAACGTTACTGAATAGTTTATACAAGTAGCGGCCATTCGCCTTCGAACGTGCAGTCAGCAGGACCAGGCTATCATGCAGCGGATTCTGCGTGGTCCTGATTACGCTAACCTGCTTTGCAGAAGAACTGTCAACTAATGCATTATCGACATCACTGAGATAGGCAGCGGCACGGTTATGTTTTGGCGCCATGTCGAACAGGCCCAACTGACCAGTCACTTCACCTTTTTTTCTTCCGGGACCGGAAGAAAGGTTAACTCCTTACCCTTTATGATTTCCTCATTAAAAACAATGGCCTCCCACTTCTGCCGGTCAAAGTTTTCCTGCAGATCTTTGCTGAGCAATTCCAGCAAGGTATCGCCTATCGCTTCCATCCGGCCGTTTTGCCATATCATCAGGCAGGCGTCACCGTAGGCATTTCGACCTTCAATGAGTTCTGTCGCCTAAGATCAGGTTGAACCGTTCATTCAGATAGGCGTTAACTGAATATTTGCCAAATTCATTTTCGCGTTCAACAGTTTCGATCAGCAGGCTTTCGGCCGATGTCATTTCTTTTTTAGCCGTGTTCTTTTGTACTAAAATCAGGTGCGTACCTACTTCAACCCCGGCATTTTCCTTCATCAGGTTTGCAGGTAACACCGATACATTAAGCAGAGCGGCCGACGTCATCAGCAACTTACGCGCCGTGGCGTTGGAGGGACTATTTAAAAAAGCGTCCGTTACCAGGTACGCGAGTATACCGCCATCTGCAAGCTTATCGATCCCTTTAGCAAAAAAGTAGGTGTGAATTTTCGAAGCAACCGGACTACCCTGGTATGCGGGATCGAAAACCGCAAAATTACCGAAGGGGATGTTGCTGATCACCAGGTCTGACTGTCCTTTTTCCGCTGCACCGGTTTCTTCCAGTCCTTTGATCTGTACGTTGGCAGCAATACCCAGACCGGCCATATATGCAGCAAGCACCTTCCCCGTCATCAGGTCCTTTTCAACCGCGTTGACGGCAATTCCGGGAAATATTTCTGCAGCTTTTGCGATAAATACGCCGGCTCCGGCACTGGGTTCATACAATCGCCGGGGCACGATATGGCTATTCTTCAAAGCGGAGTAGATGCTTTCGGGGATAAAGGCAGGTGTGTAAAATGCAGTCAGCCTGCTACTCTTTATAGAATTAATCGTTTCCCTATATTGTTGTTCCTCAAATTTCTCTTTCAGCAGATCATGCATTTCCATGACCTGCGGATACAGTTTGAGATCTGCTTCTGAAATGTTTGCTTTTTTCCAGTCGTCCAACGTCCCAGGCCTGTTTAAGATAGCTTTCAGACCACCGAAACCTGCGTAGTTTCCCAATTGCTGTACTTCTGCGGGCTTAAGGGTTTGTCCGTTAAAATCCAGGGCGATGCGAATGGCCGCAATGTTGGCAGCCAGCTTTTGAGCAGTATTAAAAGCCATGGTTATTCCTCCGTCAGGTATTCGGCTATGGTGCCGATCACCTCGTATCGTAAAAAGCGGTCATCCTCATCCAATCCTTCCATCAGCGGATTACACAATTCAAGGATATTGGTCAGCTCATAGTAAAGGATGCCATTGTTGCTGAACCGAAGAAAAGTTTCCCGGAATTCCTCTTCCAGTACCGCTTTCAGATAATCGTAGGCGATGGATTCGGTCATAAGTTTAGTTGGAAATGATATCCGCTCTCAGGATATCTTTATAAGATATGTTTAGGTTGAGCACCCTTCCAGACGGCTGTTTTTCCGACAGTTCAACAGACAGCACTTTATTTCCCGGAAAACTGATCTTTTTGAAGACAAAAATATTCCGGTACCGAGTTGCGAAACTGCGCGTCTCAAATAGTACAAATGCCGGCTTCAGTTCAACCGATTGGACATTGGATGCTTTCGTCACCTTTTTATCGTCGATGCGAAACCGAACGTCCTCTATGTCATAAGAAATATTGGAATCGTTGTGATAACTTAAATCCAGAAAAATGTAATCACCTGCCGTATATACCTGGTTGAGTTTTCCTGTTATCCCGAAAGCGGAAGCGCGGGCAACACGATGCTTCCTGTTGTCCGCAAATACCTGCAGTGCCAGTTTTTTAAGTTCATTTACTGAAAAACCGACTCCCGAAATATCGAGCGGCCGCATATCGGCGGGGCCGATCTCCACTTCGGACGGGCCTCCTGCCCCACCCGGCTCGATGCGGTACTGCGCAATAAAAGTTTCACCGATAATGGTCAGTACGGCGTCCTGAAAATTGACAGTCGAATCGCGCATCTTGATCCGAAATACATTTTTCAAAGGAAGGTCACCGATCATTCCTTTACTCGATATATCAACGAAACAGATAGGTTCAGGGGAAAGAAAATGAATAGTTTGGTTAAGCGGGAGGCAGATAAGCGGCAACTTATCCTGAGCGTAAAGTGCCGGGGCCATAAGTATGGCCAACAGCATGAATAATAAAGTTTTCATATTATCTGTTATTTTGGATTTCAGAAGGGTCGATGAGGTACAGGTAGGAATTGTATTTGAACCTGGCCTTGTTTTTCCTGATCAGCTCAGCGATGGCGGAGGACGTAGACTGGAACATTTTACTCACAGAACTCATGATGAACTGGCTGCCGGAAGTCCCGTCGAGCGTTACGCCCTGAACGGAGCTCCCGCCAAGGTCTTTACTGAAATCCCGAAAGGCGGAAGCCGGCACATAAAGGCCGGGTAATCCATCAAGGTCATATACCTCCAGCTTCACCGGCAGGATCTTTCCATCCGACAAAACCGAGCTGATGGACAATGCCACCCGCTGTTCCGAAAAGCCGCTGACCTGCGCATAAAGCAAACTCCCCTTCGCCACCTGCTTATCGCCCACACGGATATCCTCCAGTAATTTCAGGCGCAACCTTGAACCGGCATACCCGGTAAGTCCCTCATCGATCATTGCGGTGATAAAGGCACTTTCGCTTTCAGGCCTGATGCTATTGAAGTCAGTATCCAGGAGACCGTTTTTAGAGACAGTAAGGATAGGTACAGCCGCTTTTTCACGCGCCGTTTTTTCCGCAAGCTGCATTTTCTTCTTTTCGGCCTTATATTCCGGATCATTCGACTTGCTCATGCTGTCCATATAGGCCATTTGTTGTTTAAAGACATCCATCGGATCAATTTCCTTAGGAGGAGCCGCGGGCTTGCTGACTCGCTGCCTTGAATTGTAATTATTCAGGACAGCCGACATTTCGCGGTCCTGCTGCGCATGTTGCGGGAACTCCGTTCCGGCATATTTGGCTTTCATGGCCTTTTCAACCGAATCGAGCTTAAATCTTTCACTGTTCGTGTAGAGATTATGAAAACCTGCATTACTCGATTGCTCTTTAGGTATCACGTTGACAGCGGAGGGCCCATCGGCATCCTTGTAGGTATTTCGGTAAGCATCGAGTTTATCCGCAAGATCTTTTTGCGGACATAGGATGATACATCACCAACATTGGCATTTAAATCCGTTGATGGTTTCGTTGCCGGTTCTTTTTTTGAGAAGCCGCTTTGCCAGGCATAAAAGAAGAGCACCAGAAAAGGCAAAACAATTGCAGGCAGCACATATTTGGGCTGTTTAAAATCTATTTTCATGAGGATTATAGTTAATGAATGGGTTGGATCTCCCTAAACCGGTTAAGTGCGCTATCCAACAGCAGGCTGTCCCGGGATGACAAAGTTTTTTTCGACGTGATACTGTCAATGATTTTTTTCAGGGCCAATGTTTGCCTGATTTCCCCGGTGGTCTGCAGGATCCTTTCAAAACCGTCCGATGCGGGAGCGATGATCTTAGCGACGGGGATGGCCAGTGGTCTTTCGCGGTTTCGGAAAAAGGTAAATGACAGGATCATGGAAAGGAACATGGCGGAAACCATCATATAGAAATACCTGCGCGGATGTTTCGACGTATTCCGTTCAAGCGCCCTTTCCGCATATAAAAAATAGCGGCCGAACTCCCTGCGGACCTCTTTGAACAGCGTATCCCTGGGATCGCGGTTAGAACGTATTTTTTTCAACATCTTCGAGGTCTTTATTTTCCAGGGTCTTCCAATTAGTGATCAGCACACCGTGTGGATTATTATCACTTCGCGGGATATCTTTGAGATAACCTTCTGTAATCAGTGACCTGATCACGGTCGAACTGCGCCGGTCGATCTTCAAACGGCCGTAATACCTGAAATAATGTTTGGGGATATCCAGTGCGATGGAATCAGTTTGCAGCGTTAAGACGGAACTTGAACTCAATATGGAGTTGAAAAATCCTTTTTCCTTGAGGTCATTATATTGCTGCATACCGCTTTCGTCGATGAGGTACATCGCTTTCTTCATCTGGTATTCCATGTATTTGTCATCCGGTGTCAGGGAAAAGAACAGGGAATGGAATAGGTCGACATGCGCCCTGTACTCGGCCGGTCGGTTCATCTGCATATCGGTTTGCTTGGCAAGGATGGGGACGTTATTGTCCAGGATGTAAATGTTCCGTTGTGATGCGCCAACCAGCCGGTAGGCATAAAAGCTGGTGATTGCTACGATGGTGACACTGGCAATCAGGCTGCCAATAGCAATTATCGTTGCCAGCCTGATCTTATCTTCGATATTTTTAATGATCATAAAATAAACAAAAAAGGCCCCGAAGGGCCAGCGTTAATGAAATTACTATTGATCAGACCACGGCGATCGCTGCCTTCTTAACCGCAGCACCGACGGTGCCTGCGCTTCTGCCAAAGGTGGATGAGGCAGAACTGATCCCGGAGGTTGATATGATCCAGGTAGAGATACTGGGAACGGTGAACATGCATATCGCGCCGATCAGGAAAACGATGATGACCGTTCCAAAGGATAACAGGCCGTTTCCGGCGAATACGGCAAACTTGGTCATATCCGCTGTTGCCCCATCCTTTCCTACCAGTTCCTGATATTTACTAATCTCTGAACTCAATGCATATTCCTGCATCAGTCCCGTGAGGTACATGATCAGGTAAGCAATCCCGGAATAAAGGTTCACGGAAACAAAACGAGCTATCCAGGTGCTGAAACTGTCCCGGAAGGCCGGCAATATACTTGCCGCAACGGCAAATGGCCCGAGTATGATCAGTATCGAGGAATAAATGATCTGCAGCATGAATATGACGTAAACTGCTATCCGCAATAACCAGATACCCAGCAATTCAATTAACTGGGTAAATAACAACTGCATGCCGACCGCAAGTCTGTTCTTTAGCTCAAGCAGCGGAGCGACGACGGTGCTTATCCCTTCTTTAACAGTACTGGTCACCGAGTCCCATGCTTCGCCGTACCAGGTATCACTTTCCTTTTCAGCCACTTCAGTTTGAGATTGGTAGGTATAAAGCGAGTTGGCGACGGAGAGCATTAATTCAGATCGCTGAACCCGTAGTTTATTGACAATAGCCTGTTCGCTGTTAAACATTTGCTCGGTTTGTGCCGCTACAACATCAGTAGGAAAAGCCACCATTTTAGCGAAAGGCCCCCACCAAAGAATGATCATCGCCAGCCCGAAGGGACGCATGAGTGGCATGATCTCCAATTGTTTATCGCCCACCATCATTTCATAAGATTTGATGGCGAAAAATATGATCATAAAAATCGCCGCCAGAGCTTTGGCGTCAGTAATAAATAAATCGAAATGGGTCCAGATCGAATCTTTCAGGCCTTTCAAAAACACCATCACACCCGATTCGTAAACCCCGTCCCCCTGCAGGAACTCAAGCGTTTTCGTGTGATCGTCATCAGCCGCCTGCGCGGATGTGGTTATCAGAAAAAGGCAAAAAACTAATATGCAAATGGGAATTATCTTTTTCATTGGATATGTTTTAAAACTTTACGGGCGATCTCCAGGTCAGTTTGGGGCGTCCAGTTAATGACCTCCTGATGCCCGGCCTGCAAAGGTCGCTGTTGTGCGGTCATTGTGATGGATGCTTCCACCGAAGCCGTTCTTATAGCCCAAACACCGGCAATTTTTCGATAGTCGAGCAAAAGCCGGTAATAGGCCATGATCCGGGCACCCCGGTCCATGTCGGTCGTATGGGCACCATAGATCCGTTCTTTCAGCCGGTCAAGTTCAGCGGAATACCAATCATACAATCCTTCGGAAACCAATTTTGAGCTGACCGCCGGTGATAAACCAGCAAGAATGGAAGCCATCGAATGATTCAATACCGGATCAAACTGATCATTGTAATACAGTAGCCAAAGCGGGTCCGCATCACTAAATAAGCCCGATTGCGAAGCTATCTGGGAGATCGCCGTGTTCCTAACCGTGTCGGATTGCAGTTTATATTTATCGTCGCTGGCCTGCATTGCCCCTACGAGTGCGAGCCTTTGGGTTTGGGGACCGGCGGCACTCAAAGGCCGGAGGTCCTTTTTATGATAGTTCGGATAAGGGAAGCCCCAGACCAGCCAGTAAAATGGGTTAAGGCCGAGGAAGCCCGAGGAAGGTTTGAACTTGTTCTGGTCCCATTGCTGGAATACCATGCGCTGCTGCTGGTAACGCAGCGCTTCATCGTTGACTTTCTGCTGCGCATAACTGCCGACAGCGAAAAATAACATGAATAATAACAAAATGAGTTCCGATAGCATTCGTTTTTCTTTGTTCATGGTCTTAAGTATTTTGCGTTCCTGATAATCTGGGTTACGTAATCGCGGTCATGATTAATGAAATCTCTGAAAGGGTTCATTGACTTGAAAAGTCCCTGTTGTTTTGCCCAATACATAGCCCGCCAGGCACCATAGGCAAGCCCATCAATGATCTGTAACTGAGTGACGACCTTTTGCAGCAACTGGTCCCTGGCGTTATAATCGGCGAGTACGTTATCCCCCTCCTTCAATATAAAGCCAGAAACTTCGCTAAGGAGTGCAGCGCACCGCTGTCTCAGTTCGGCGGTCATCGGTTTTGCGAAGACGAGCAGAAACGGATCTTCCTTCGTCAAATCAAGGCAATCGTTTAGGTAAGCTGTTATGTCTAGAGTAACCGACGCGATATATCTAACCTGCATACCATCTTTTAAAGCGGAATTTACATTGGAAAGGCCCCGGTAGATCATGTCCTGCGCTAATACAACGGATCCCGTATTGGTATTCAGGTCATCGATATCCGTATTAATTTTTGAAAGATATTGCTCATGGGTGATCTCAGCGCTGCTTCTGACACTGGCATTTGCTATGACTGACTGATAATGCTTGGAGTCAAAAACGGCTTTTTGTGCCTGCACGCCGGTAAAGCAAAACGTTCCGAGCAAAATGCTGATCAGATTTTTCATTGGCGGAGATATTTGGCGTTACGTAAGATATCCAATGCAAGCCCGCGGTCGGCATCGATGAAATTCTGAAAAGGGTTTGCGGCTTTTAGCAGGTCCGATAACCTCGAATATTGCAACATGGCCAGCATATTATTTGAAAGGTCCTGTATACTGCTCAACTCAGAGAGTACAAAATCAAATAGCAGCTTCCTGTCGGAAGGCTTCATCTGGTTGACATCGCCGATAGAAATAACCAGCCCGGCGACATAGCCTGATAAGGCTTTAGCCTGTTGCGCAAAACTTAAGGCTGACTGGAACCCGATAGCCATTAGCGCAGGGTTCTTTTCCACCGCCTTAATAATCTGTCCCTGGTTGCTGACGATCCTTTCCACCATTGGCAGAGCGTATACGCCGATATTTGCAGCACTGATCGCGGTTCCCAGGGAGTTATATCGTTGTTGAAGATCGCGGTAGGTAACCTTCAGTTTCGCAAGAAGGGCCAGGTTCGCCTGTTCGTTTGCAAGCGCTTTGGCTTGATTGTCTTTAGCTGTCACCTGTTGCTTATTTTCCGACTTCGATTCTTCCACAAGCTGGTGAATTGCCGGAATGTTCAATTGTTTATGCTGAGCGGATACATGAACATGAACTGCCAAACACAACAAACAGAAAAACAACCTCCAAACGGTCGATCTTCGGATTACAAGTCCTGAATAGCTCATTTTCGCAGATATTTGGCGTTGTTTAACACTTCATTGGCTATCCTCGTGTCCTGGCTTTGCCATTCCGACCAGGGATTAAGGGATCGAAAAATGCCATTCATTTTCGCCCAGTAGATGGCCCGGTTCATGCCGAAGGCGATCCCCCGCAAGATGCGCATGTTGTCAGCGATATGGTTCAGGAGCTTTCCCCGTTCCCCGGAATCCATCAGGTTATTCCCGCCCGGCTTCAGGACAAAGGCGCTGACGTCGGCGGCCAGCATTGTGGCCCTTGTTTCAAAATCACGGGCACCCTGTTCCGCGAATAGCAATAAGGCAGGATTTGTCCGCGCCATTGTTACCGCAGTGCTAACATCACTAACGATATCTTTGCCACATTCAGCGATATCTTTGACGGTATATAGGTTGTTAATTACTGCGGCCACTTCACTCAGGCCTTTATAAATTTTGTTTTGGAGGTTGTTGATCAGTATAAGCTGGCTGCTCACGGCAAGTTGCCCCTGGCTGATGAGGTTCAGTTTGTCATTGGTCGTATTGAGTTGACCATTGATCATGCCGGCGTTTACTGCAATAGCAGCGGAAGTGGCCGGATCAACGACCAGTTCCTGGGCGAATAGGGTGCGGGCAAAAAAGATGCCCGCGACAATCAAAGAGATTTTCATGATGGGTATTGAAATTAAATGGATGAAAAATTGGCTTTTGCTGCAAGAAAAGGTCAATGATTATTGCAGCAAAGAAGTGCGCGCATTGACCTTGGCAACGAATTCATGGAGCAATAAACCGCTCTGTTCAAAATCGCTAATAAAGGCGTCCACCCCTGCTGTGTAGCAATCGAACCTGCCGATATAATATTCGACCGCTGATTTTTCCGGTTTCTCCGTCGTGTAAGTCAGGTATTGCGCCAGGGAAACTTCTACCCCATACACTTCGCCCATCGTCCCCCTGCGAATGTAGACCTCCTTGAATTTCCTGCCGGGGGCTTTTTCAAACTGGTTGATCGTAAAGATCTTTTTCCTTTCTGTATCACTGATAGAAAGCAAGGCCGCTATATCATCAAAATTGTCGCGAAAATTAGATTGATCCAGCAGGCAAACCGTATTTGAACTGTTGATAATGCTATCCTTGACAATTGCATTGCCGATGATATCATTCAATTCCTGTGTTACGACAATGGCTTCCCCCAGAATTTGCGAACTGTTTTATAGAGGTACAACAAATAACCAGCCATGAGCGGGCTTGCGATCGCTTTCCAGGCTTCCTCGACGATCAGGGCTTTACGCATGCTGTTCCGATAACGCATCTTTTGAATAAAGACATCCATGATAACCAACGTGACTATGGGGAACAATACCTTGTTTTCCTTTAATTGGTCTATCTCGAAAACAATAAACCGTTCAGAAAACAGGGATCTGTCAACATCTTCATTCAGGATCCTCGCGAACTCTCCGCCTTTGTAAAACTTTTTAAGCACATATCTGAATTCGTCAAAATCAAAGGAGATCTTTTCTGCCGACCTGATATCGGGAATAAGTGCCAGCGCAAATTCATAGAAAGTGTCAAAGCTGAGGTCCCTGCCATCAAGAAATGCCTGATCATAATATGCAGTAATAACATCCGCGATCACATCACGTTCCACGGTACTGATGGTGCCGTCCGCGCCTTTCCAGCAAACACCGATCAATGTGCACAGGAAATCCTTTTTCTCAATATTGAATTCTGCCCTGGTAAATCGAAAGGGGTTCATCGTGATGGGGCGTTCGTCTGTATAGGTGATGTATTTTCCTTCGTAGTATTTACACAGGCCCGAGTAAGAATGCCCTGTATCCACGATCACCACATCCATGTTATACAACATGTACTGTTCAATCAGCGCGTTCATGAAAAAGCTCTTTCCGGAGCCGCTCGGCCCCAATACAAACTTATTGCGATTATTGATCCGGCCTGTCCGCATCGGTAAGTCTGCCGGATCGATACCGACTGGTATGCCGTCGCGGTCCGTAAACCGGATCAGGAACTCCGAGGGTTCATCATTGAGCAGTGATTCTTTGAAAAAGAAACAGGTCGCCGCTGCCGCGGTGGTCAAAAACCAATCATAGGGCTTTACCTCTACCCCGTTTCCCGGCAAGGTTGTTCTGAAGAGCTCCAGTTGGTTATAGCCGTTATCACTGCAAATAATGCCATGCTGAAATAAGGCATTTTCTATAAAGTTTGTTGCTGCGGTCAGCTTCTCTCCGTTTGCGGCGACAAGAATATTGTAATGCGCCCTGACCAGCGGCTGATTGTCCCTCGCCACGTCAGCAAGTAAGCGGTCGATGTCGTCGACACAAAGCTGGTTTACCGGATCAGGTATGCCACTGTGCTTTTTTCTTGGCTTCAAGCGCCCTCAGGGTCATCACCTGTTCGAGCAAATCCAGCAATTGATTGAAGACAATAACTTCAAAACCGGGTACTTTGAACAAAAAGGACATCAGGTCAGCAGGGAAACCCCGAAGGCTATCGCTATCATTAAGCTCAATATACGGACTGATTTCAGGTGGTAAATCAACACTATCTGTATTAACGAGGCAAATCGACTTTACATAGCGCTGACCGATCCTGATCCTGTCATCTGCCGCCGCAATATTATCAAGTGTTACTTTTCCGTTCTTAAAATCCATACTCAGCAATCGCAATACGAGATAATTGATATCCGGCTCCAGCAATAAAGATGCCCCGGGAATGATTCCGGCGACTTTAGTGATCGCCTGCAAAAACTCATCCTGGGTCTGCTGATTTTTCACATAAAACCTGCCTTTTTTCAGCGGCCGTGTTATCGTCAGGTAGGTTTCGACAACGAACCGTTCCCTGCCATCGAAGTGCTCATGGTATTTTTGCTGCAGGTATTCCGAATGGGGCCCTGCTTTATACCCCACCTTACCGATGATATCCAGTTTCTGGACAATATAACCGTCCCCCAAAATGCAGATCATATTGATGAATAAGCGTTGAAATTCTTCGTATCCTGCGGCATCGGCAGAAAAACGTATGACAGGGTTGGTCATTCGGAATACGACAGAGCACTCTCCCCTTTCCCCGATCAGCATGTGATACGGGCCATTTTTGTCGATTCCCGCGTAAGGTATATTAAATAATTTTTTTGCGCCCATAATGATTGAGGATATAAATGGCTGATGAGCGGGTTTTCAAGTGGAGGCCTTTCTTTTGCCTCGTTGCGGTGAACAGCAGGCCGCCAACGATGCATCCGATCAGCACCATCGCGCCAAGCCACATGTTGATGAGCGACATGGTGAGCGCTCCCAATACCAGGCCTACCAACAGGAAACCGATGCCCCAGTAAATGAACTTTCCTTTGAAGCCTTTGAAAATAAGGGGCTTCTGAAGCCCCTTATAAACAGCAAACTTTGGCGGCATTTACAGGCCGAAGAAAGCTTTGATCACTAACGCGGATACGACCAGAAAGACGCAACTTCCTCCCCATCCCATCAATTCTTTGTTAATATCCTGGTCTCCCGAATTCCATTTGGAGTACACACGGATGGCGCCGACGATGCCGACAATACCGCCGATCACGAGCGTTATGTTCGTCACCGGTGCGATATAGGTTTTGAGGGTTGTTGTTGCAGTATTCAGGCCATTAACACCATTTTGGGCAAAAGCAGGAACTGAAAGGGCAAGCAGGACCGCCGCTGCCCATAACTTCTTTGTTTTGGTAAACATTCATCGAGGTATGAGGATTAATGCGGAGATCTTTTAGGACTGCCCGGGAAGGCAGCCGGGTATGGTAAACAGGCATTCAGATCACGAGCAATGCCATTGCGAATACACCCAAGGGGGCAAAAAAGGACCGCGATAAAAGCGGCTATGGCTATTCAGAGACCAAAAAATGAGGTAAAGGGACGGGGAACTTTTATAAGCTGCCGGGAGGCAGCTTTTTATTAGTCAATGGCGTTCAGATCCCGAACAACGCCTTGAGGAAAAGGCCGGAAAGCATCATGAACAATGCTGCGTAGAACCAGGCTGATATCTCCGGTGTGATATCTTTGTTGCCATCCTGGATCCGCTTGTAGATCTTCAGACCCGCCGTAATGCCCAGGATGCCGGCAATTACAAATGAGAGGTCGACTGCCGCGTAAAAATCCGCACCCAGGTCATGCTTTGCCTGCTCCATTTCGGAAATTCCTGGCTGCGCGCGGGCAGAAAATGTTAACAGACAAATGCAAAGAAGGCAGAAAACGCGCCTCATGAGAAACTGACCGGCCGGGTAAACTCGATAGCTTCCTGTTGGGCGAGGCTAAATAGTTGCCTGATCGTTACGCCGCCGGAAGAAACAACCGGTGATGGCGGGACTTTCGGAACGTCTGTACCTTCAGGTTTAACAGGTTCGGCATGCTCGACAAATGTTAGCTCGTCGCCGGCTTCGGACTTACTTTCTTCTTTCCCGCGGCGACTGTCCCAGAAGATTAATGATGAATAATAGGCTGAATAGATTCCGATCAGCCATAAGGTAAATTTGATCCAGCTCATAAATTTGAATTTTGCATAAATTGAGTAATTGCTTTCTTGAGTTCGGGATGCTGATCGAACAGGTATTTAACCGCGAACGCTACGAGCTTCGTGGTATCGATGTTTGTAGCTATTTTAAACCTGGCCATCAGCGCAACCTGGTCCGTGGTAAAACGGGCATGTACCATACTTTTATGATCACTGTTATCGTAATCCATAATTGCCTGCAGGATCGCCGGTACTGAATGAGCAGGTTTTGATTTCATGCCTTTTTTTGTATTTCCGGCACCAGGTTTACCTAACTCTTCCCTAAGCTGGTCGGCCAGCGACTTCATGTTTTCCATGGATATATTCGTTAAATATGGGTTCAAAAACAGGGACGATGAGCTGCAGCAGCGATAAAGGCGTTTGAAAAGTATTGACACGTTGAAAATCTATCCTGTCAGGGAGGATGCTGCTGATCCTCCCGAATTTGGCAAGCTGCTCGTTCACCTCCTGCATGATCTCGAATTTGGCATTAGCCTTGACCCTGTTGGGAATAAACACCATCGGAATTTTCGGGTTGATCTTCCGTAGGACTACGGTAAAAAGAATGGTTGAGGTAAAGCTGAATTCATCATAAGAAAAGGGGCAGATCACGAGGTCCGCAGACTGAAAAACGGGTATCAAGCCGTCATCATCCAGTTTTCCCGGCAGGTCAATCAGCACGATCTCATCCTTATTTTTACCGAGGATCCCGCGTAAAACGGGATAGGCTTCAAGGCTTGTGGCCACTACCTGGTATGGTTCCGCGTTTTCCAAAATTTTAGCTTTATCAAACTTCTGTGAGATGGACTGTTGGTAATCCATATCCACAACAGTGACATTGCAGTTTTTAGCGGTTGTCAGGTAATTGGCGGCGATGAGTGCAAGCGTACTTTTCCCCGCGCCCCCTTTTTGGTTGGCTATCAATATGGTCATATCTATAGAATTTTAATTAACGGGTATTCGTCCGTGCTTTCTTTTGCCGCCTTCTCCGCATGCCATGGACCTGCTGATCGTCAACATCATCGGCTATGGCTATTGGAGGAATATAGCCGGATGAAACGAGCACACCGCCCTCATTTGGCATTTCATCGCTTAGCCATGCATGAGTCGCTTCAGAACTGACTGACAACAGCTCACGGAGTGGCATCACTTCACTTCCTTTGAAAACAATTTTTCGCTCATGGTCAACTATAGAGTACCCATATGTTGGCTTGCCTTCGGCCGCATGAAATAAAATGTCAATGCCATACGCTTCTTTCATGACTTGCTTCATCTGCGGATCAGCCTTATGTTGTTCGAGCAGCGCCCGTATAGTGGCGGTCCTTTTCAGATCACGCTTATAACCTGCTGCGCGTTCAAGCACTTTTATCTTGTCAGGATCCTTCCCCGGAAAGCCAAGCGTCTCCAACACCATCAGGAACTGCGCTTTGGTGCTGAAATGGTATTTCATGGCCGTGCTATAGCCGAGCACCTGATTGATTGCGGTCATTGAACGTCGATGTTCAAATGCGCTTGAGATCTTCTTGCCGTTACGGTCGATCCTGGTACTTACGATGTGCAGGTGGTTGTTACTGGTGTCTTTATGAAACACAAGTAAAAAAGGTTGTTCTGCATAGCCCATCTCCCGGAGCCAACCTTCCGCTATTCCAGTCAAGGCTTGTTTATCATACATCCTGCCTTTACCTGAAATGGTCACATGCAATTGCGGATATTCTATCCGCTCGTTTACTGAGGTTATCATTTCCAGGTAGTTGATATAGTCCTGAAGCTTAGGCGAGGTAAATACAGCTAAGGCCCGAAAATTTGCCGCCTTCATCAATTCAGCACGCGATTTATCTACCTTATTCATATTATAGAACACACCGGCAAACGATGTTGAAGGCTTTAAGAATTTGACAATCATAAATGCTCAAAAAACACCAGGGATCCAAAACTGTCGTTAAATTTCATCCAAGGCTCCCGGGATTATATCGTTCGACACAGGCAATCGTATCATGAATGGCACCTCCGTGGCTGAATAATGCTACATGTTCCAGGTAAAATTTCCGGCCCTGTCCCATCACTATGGAATGATAGCCAAAGGTGATCACAAGGCCTCCCGGTTCAATAACCGGGCAAATGGCATCCTTCAATTGCCGGAACGGACTGCATATGTGGCCATTATATAATTCCATGCTTTTGCGGTAGGCATATGGCGGGTCCAAAACAACGGTTCCGAACTTTTTGCCATTCCAGGTTTTCAGGAATTGCAGGGCATCGAGATGGAACTCTGCTGGCATATCCGGATCAAGGTCATCGTACCTCATCCACATTCAGTAATGTCTTGCCGGCAAATAAATTGAGCACCCTGCCTTGGCAATGGCGCTCCACCCAGGATCGGATTGGTGCTGCGCGAAAGGTATAACGATGAAGGGGACATTTGATATGTTCGAATATCACCATAGCAATGTTTCGGAATAACTTGAGATTTATATTATTATACAACTATGGATCTTAACAGCCACTGAGCTGTATAACGATCAGGCGATCTTTCTATATAACACCATAACTATGCAACCTGCTATCAGAATAACCCCAGAGCAATGGAACCATATAATCAAATCACCCGGTAGCGTGGAAACACTGTTTCAATATACGTCAGCAGCACAATAACAATCTAAACGAATAATCGAGACGCTATCAATCAGGATAACTTTATAACCGCAGAACCGGCACATTTAGCTATGGTGTTATATAGTTAGCGTTATAGATCTATATCAACTCACTAATAAAATACGCTAAGCGAACAAGGGTCATCATTTTCCCATCAGCCGGATGACTTTGCGCAAGGCTATTTCAACTGAAGCCTGAATGCCGATATATTCAACCAATAACTCATTGAATTTAATGCTAACCTCCGGATCAAGGATTTCTTTCAGCTGCAAAATATTGCTGTACCTCGCCAGTTGGTTAATGTTATTGCCGCATCTCCCGATCTCACCCGCGACCTGATCGAGTTTGCTGATGAGTTCTTTTGAATTAATAACGACCTTACCCGAATCTTTCAGTACCCGCATCCTGATGAGCTTCGCCCTTGCGATCCCAAATTCCTTTTCCATGGCAAGGATCTCGGCATATTCCGTTTCGGAAAACCTGACATCAATTTTTTTATTCCGTTTACCATTTTCCAGTAAGGGCCGCCCCTTAAGCTTTCCGGAATCATCCATAAGAAAAACGAGTTGCGAAGTTTTGCCATTCCCCCGGAGGGCAAGATGTTTATGGAAGGAAGAAAAATCGACCGGAACGGGATTTTTGTCCGACAAAAAGACATCTTGCCGTTAGAAAATCAAAACTGACCGGGGCAATTTAAAAAGTGCTTTAGCACTGTGTCAGCTGCTGACGGCTTGCGTTCGGGTACTCTCAGCTCCGGCACTATTGCTGCGCTCCGCAGCTTCAATGGCATCCGCCTGGCGGATAAAGGCTACCAGCATAGCGTTGTAGTCTTTGAACCCGCGATAGGCTTCGGAGCGGTCTTCCGCGTAAGGCAATTCGGAAAGCATTTCCTTAGTGGCCTTTAAACCTGGCCCGTCCCGGTCAAAGAAAATGTCGATGTGGGGAAACTGTTTTGCCTTGGCGATTCCGGCGCCAATGAGTGAAAGTGAGTTTAATATCAAAGCGCTGTGGTCATCCTCGCTGTTATCGATCCGCCAGGTCAGATAATCCATGGCCCCTTCAAAAACAGCCAGTTTCTTGGGATTGTCCACAATAAAGGTAATTCCCTTCAACCCGATGCAACGCTTAAAATAACGATTCCGGACCTCCCAACTACCGTTTTCATTCTGCCAGCCTGCGGCAAAATAGGTCTTTGGGTTTACTACCCCCTGTACATGGTAATAAACCTCGCTCATTAAATCCTTCGCGGCATCAAATACGCCCCTTGTTTTTAGGTAATTGGTAATAGCGGGATGCGTTCCCAAAGGTTTGACTTCGGCAACAACGAAATGGGGAACCTTGACATCCGCACGCCTGCGGCGTTCACTGTGCTGTTCTGCTGGTGCTATAGCGCCGGTTAACAATTCATTGATTTTGGCGACAACATTTTTAAACGATAAGGCAGGCCAGTATTTGAGGCCAAAGTCAATAATGTTACCGCCAACGCCGGTTCCATGGTCATACCAGGCCCCGATTTTGTCATCGACACTCAAGGAAGGGGTGTCATCATCATCCCTGAGCATGCTCTTATACATATACTCCTTACCTGATCTTCGTGCTGGCTTAAATCCGAGCCTGGCCAGCAAATCGACCAGCGAGGCCCGGTCTTTCAGCTCTGCTGCGTTTAAAAATTCTGTCATAATATAAATGTTTAGGACGGGAGATAGTGATAGGTGGCTGTGGCTTTTGCGATAGTTTCCAGTTCCACACGGTCGAGTCGCCATGCGGCAGAATGACCGCCGTCTTTTCTTGGTGTCAGAAGCCCGTTTGATAACCACCGGTCAACATTCCGTCTCCCGTAGATGTTAAATGCTTCAGATTTCTTGAGGTATGGTTTGAGCAGGCCCGCCTTGACTAAAGTGGTTATTGCAGCCAGTTCTGCGACATCCTGCATGAATTTTTCTAACTGTATCCTGGAGATTTCCATGAACCGGCACCGGGTAACGACCCCGTCAATTCACTTGTGCCGATTATTTATTTGGGATTACTCGCGTCATATCCTACGATATGGGCTCCGCCTGCCAATGTGCTTTCAGTTATTGGTATACTTTCAACCTCACCTTCACAAAATTTTCCGTTAGGTACGGAATAATGCTTCATCCCCATACGTCAAAGAACTTTAATCCCGGGGCTTTCCCCCGGTTTAGCGTTCCGCCACAGGTGTATAAGTCACCCTGTTACTAGAAGCGGCTACCCGCTCCAAAGCAGTTCTGCAAAAAATCTGTTTTGAAGATTTACCAGAAGTCCCGGCAGTCTGAATAAGCCCTTCTGTTACCCACCTATCGACATTTGATCGTCCATAAAGACGATAAGCGTCGGCGCGGGTAAGCGTTGCTTTAAATCCACCGATCATAGACACCGCTCTATCGGCACTCCGGGTGGCAAGCATTGATAATAGACGACTTAATTCCGTTTGCTTCATGATCCAAAGCACGGTTTATGAACAACTCCAAAACAGGGAAAGGGGGTGAAAATTAAATTTCACCCCTTTCTGCCAGGCCCTTATTATAACAAATAAACAACTTATTTTCAACTACATAACACTAATAAAAGGTTACATCAGCATTGATTTTTATATCAAAAAAAAATGAAAAAATTATAATGTATGATCTTGGCTGGCGTGAAAACTGGTAAAAAGCCTTACCTTTATTTATATGATGGAAGCACCAGAATTCATGACCCCGAAGGATGGCAGGGAACAATTAACCTTACGGGCGCCGTTTGGTGACGCGCGGAAAGCAATAGATATTTTTTGCCGAATGATGCCAGATGCCGCCGAAAACTCGGTTCTTTATTGATGGTATCGCGATGGGAGAAATCATGTATTCGGGCGGCTGATATCCGTTACAAAATTGTTTGCTCACAGCAACGGAAATAAGCATCCTCACCCCTATCATTGAACAATCCCTGATTAATCCACCGGAACCACAACAGATGAGCGATGAAGAAAAGCGTTTGTGGGAATGGCTACAGCCAATGGAATTCATCCTAATGAACCCGACACGCAGTCGATAATCATAAGCTCATTTTTGCTGAAGCAAAAGAAGGAGAGCGTCGAGAAGATGATCTCATCTTCCTGTAGGAAATTGATCTTGACCGGTTTGATATCAGCGGTGGTTTTGACTACCGGTCAGATTATGATGAAATTGATGATGAAAAAGAATGGAGGGAGAAGGTCAATTGTGCGCTTGAACACCTTGACGCATTCCTGGTTTACATCAATGTAGGGTGGCGTTAAAAGGGTGCGGTTGTTAAAAAAACAATAGGTTTCAAGGGTATAGAAAACAATTATAGCGCAAGATATTGAAAGCAATCTTTGGCCAGTACACCGGCAAATCCAGTGCAAAATATACCGTCAATAGTTTAGCGGTTTTAAACTTTCATTATACACTTTAAAAAAAGCCTTAAAGTTAACTTGTTTGTTTATATTTTTGCTTTGAAATTAAACCTGTTATTTCCGATAAGTATATGGTTGAAGCTACCAAATTGAACAGCACATTTGCTGAACTGGGAATGGACTCTGCTTTTATCGAACAGGCAGACCGGCTTGGCTTGCGGACGATTGCTGATATGATGGTTATTAACCTGCGTGCTTTAAAAAAGAATCCGGCCTTCTCTTATCTATGGTATGTAAGCATGCTTGACCTTCTTAAAGAACACCACTTGCTCAGACAATTCCAGGACAATCAACTATAATTCGCTAAATTGTAGGTAGCATTTAGCCAATTGATCATTCCGATCAACTGCGCTTTCATTTTTTGGGCGGTGGAAAATTCAACGTCAGTGGATTTTTTTGCAAACTTTCCGGTGAAATAAATGGCGCATTATCCGTATAAAAATGATCGGTGAAAAATTTGAACAGTTGTGAAAGGTTTTCTTTGGGTAGAATTCCGCGTTCTATTTGTAACCTGATAAGTAAACCAAATTGCGGTACAGAAAGCCCAATCGGAAAACGCCTTGCAGATCTTATATTTGCGACATCCTTTGCAGCTGATATTTGAAGCGAAAGTATTTGTTTTAGGAATTGCTCAAGCTCACTTAGATAACCACTGAGGTCATCAGCTAACTGGTTGCTTTTTCCCGTATCTGCAGTCTTTGATAACAATACAATTTCGGTAATTTTATGTCTTTCCGTTACAAGGTATTCGATTTGCTTCCTTATATCAATTATGTCAAGCAAACTTGCACGCCAGAGGCCCACCCTATAATGTAACACTTCTACGAAATCAAAGTCAATAGCAATCAGTGCTTCAAATAAGCCATCGGGATCGATAAACCGGGCATTTAAGAGATATGTAATACCATAGGTGATATTGTTTACATCAATCCAGGTTAATTCCTTTTTGATTATTTGTCGAAGGTATAAATCGGGTACCATTAAGTACAACTCACTTTGATCACTCATATTTTCCAGCTTTGCAACCAGGGCCTTGTGAATTGTTTTAAGTCGCATTTTTACTTCAGCGCGCATGAAATTCGTTACGCGCAAACGCTTGAATAGCGTGTGACTACGCAAGCTAAACAAAAGGCTCTCCAGACGTTCACACGTATATTTATAAAAAGAAATGACTTTTTGTGAAGCTTGGTTTCGCTTCAAATTCTTTCTTTGCGAATATGACCAAGTTTTGTTGATCAGGTCTATTAACCCGTTCAACACAGGTAGAAGTTTACGGGATATCTTTCCGCTTTGAATATTTACCTCGTAATAAATATACCCATTTAGAACTTGAGTTATGTTGGAGACAAATTCCGACCACCTTTTAAAATCGTTTTCTGTAAGCTCTATTTTCGCCAGTCGGTCTGGATTAACTGATTCTATTATAAACTTATTGAGCTGCGAAAGTTCCTTTACCATCTACACTCTATTAAAGGTTTAAGTACAATTAGCTATCGTTCAATCAGACATGCCATCATGATTTAATTTGTCATTCCGATCTAAATAATATCTATTTTAACAAACAGTTAACACAATAATAAGCAAACGAAATAAATGTTTAGCCATGATTAATTATTATTTCTTAAAAAAATAGATTTATTTGAAATAATATGCCAAATTTGGAATAATTTAACGAAGAGTAATTTTATTTACAGAATATCACGATACTTAAAAAGTAGTACTTCAATAAAAACAATACTATTTACTGTAGATTATTTTCTTGATTGATGCAATGGAAAGAAAGTGCGTCTTACCCGAAATTTGGGAATTCTTTAGAACTTTTAGCGAAAATTCTATAATTTAATTTCCAAGGAATTCAAAAAGAACTTCCGATCTTGAATTCAAACGCTTTATTCAAATCTGACAATGAAATTTTATTGCAGGATTTTTGAGCGCAGCATTTTACCTTCTAGATTTTTTTTGCGATCTTTTCGAACAGGCGGATAATCTGGTAATAAGATGTCAAAATCGAAGATATCGCGGGGCTGTATCCCAAGAGCTTTACAGATCGCGATGAGGTGGCTGTATGAGAAATTGTTTTTGCCGCGAAGAATCCGATAAACCTGGCTATAACTAAATTCAGTGCGATCTTCAACGTCCGCCAAGGTAATACGATTGGCCTTAGCCTTTTCCCAAAGCTTTTCTCTTATCAACGCTAATGCTTCCTTGTCTTTATACTGGGCAGGCATAAAAACAAAAAGAAATCAATTCGAGTTAAATTTCTATTCCAAATTTGGCATATTTTTAAATAAATCTTATATTTGATAATAATGTATCTAGAATCAAAAAAAACCTGTAACAGACTGTAATAGAAGCCTAGAGAAATCGAGAAGCTCGGTATTTTTATCTTTTTAGTCCAAAATCAATCATTGATGATCCCAAAACCAGAGATATTATTAACGCCAATAATTGATCTACCTGCAAGTATCTTTTTTAAAGAGGGTAGCAAAATTATGGGCTTCACGACCTTACAGGATATTATAGATGAAGAACCTGGTGAGTTGCTGGCCAATAAAAATTTCAATTATGTTTGGTTGGGGGAGTTAGTAGATTTTTTGACCGAACAAGGTATCTTGGACTTGTTGCAACCTACCCAGGGAAACAGTAGGGTTTAAGAAATTCAATCCCACTGCCTAACATCCGGGTTACTTTTATAGCTGAAGATTGGGAAATGCTGTAATAAGCGTTTGCTATGCTTTCTGCTGAAATATGTTCCTGTCTTTTTGTAGTGAAAACAGTTGCAGCGTGATCGAATATTGCTGTCAAACTAATATGACCATAGAAACCGGACGCGTAGAACGTTCGGATCATGCACGCCAGCTGTTTTACGGAAATGGTTAAAGGAGCTTTAATCGTAGGGGTGCTCCCTCCTTCCCGTGGCATTGTCAGATTCAAAAGTTTTCCATAATCACTTAACCAATCTTTGTACATAGAACTAATGTGAGGCCACTTAGCATCAAAACAAAATGTATCATTTAAATTAACTTCCGGAACGCGGGATATTAGTTCGGCAAAATATTTTGAAAATCCTGCTGGAGGCAGGTTTTGAAGTTCATCAATAGCACTTTTTCTTAAGTACTTGAGAAAGTTCATGTGGTTAAAATTATATGAGATTAGGGTTGAAATTAAACTTCCAATGCTCATTAATTCAGAATGGCCACGTTTACTGTTAAGTTCAGCAATAAGTTCTTCGCGGTACAGTAAGTCTGACAACTTCAAGGCTTCAACAGGCAAACCAGTATAAATTGGAGACAGACACTCGATCAAACACTTCTTAAAAGATTCATCGATTCTCGAAACATGAAGTTGATTGATGAACTGGTCATATTTCGTTTGAACGGACCTCATTCGAAACTCAATAAAACTGATAGCAATGAGCTGTGTTCTTTCTAAAAATTTGCCGTAATGGTGCATTAAGTGCTCCAACAATAAAAATAATTCGTATAAATCTATTGAATTATATACTGGGCTTTTTTCAGTAATTAAATCGTTCAGGAAGCGAAAATGATAATTGAAATAACGGATGAGCACTTCTTGCGAGTGGTCGGAAAAAATTGCAGTTGACCAGGCCTCTCTGGTTTGAGTACAAATTTCCGAAAGGAATCTGCTAAAGTCCGCTGAAAACTTGCGATTAGCACCGGATATTCCATTGTGAATTTCGGTTAAAGTAGGTGATAATATTGCAAGTTCATTTTTTAGCATAAATGAAATAATATTAAGCAAGACAGGCAGAATCATCAATCCACTAGGAAGCAATATTATTGGTAACCTAAGTTAATTTGCTACACATAGTAACTTGGGTACTCCTACGCATTGCTACCTAATCTTATTTGCTTCCATAATTATCTTAATATTAGTACAAATTCGATAGATGTGCTTAATTAATAAGTAAAAGACATTTCTGGAACAGTGAACAACCTGTTAAATCATAGAAAACAGACCATACCTACTCAATATCTGCCCAATAAACTGCTACTCATTGAAGCTTATTCTAATCAGAGATTCTCTATATATCGGCATCAAAATATCAAATTGCGAGTAATTAGCTAATTGCCAAATACACAACAATAAGAAAAGAGCGGTGTGCAAAGTTTCCTTAGCTCATCCGCTCTTATAATTACCGTAAAAGATTTTGACTACGTTAAAATGTCGTTTTTACCGGCAATGCACACAACAGGACGTGCGTTTTTTCAATCTTATTTTGGTTCTGTAATTACTTAGACTTGAAAAACGTGTGTTGAAGTACCAACGGTTGTACAGCTAGTTGTTGGGTCAGTGGTATTAGAAGTTTCTGTTGATAGTCCAAAATGTGGCTTACCTGAGCCAAACACTTTGCGAAATTTTGGAGATGTCAGTTTTAATTTTTCAGTTTTCATAATTGTTTATTTTAATATTAATAAAGATTTGATAATTTCAGAATAATAAATATCTATGGCTATTCGCATGAATTAAAAACGAACGGAATGAAGAAATCAGGCCATTTAACCATGAGGAGGAACTTTTTCTTACACTTAATATCATGGCTGATTTACATAATATATGAGCTCTTCTTTGTTGTAGTTATATATCACCAAAAATCTACGTTTACCGCGTTTTTATTTTTTTATTCATGCAACATCGGTCTTTTTTACTGGCATTTTTACATTCTCAATCGATATCTTAATGGGGTAGAATTTCGCTACTTCGTGATGGCAATAATGGTTTTGTTTGAAATAGTTACCGTTTCGGCCCTTAAAATATTATTCGATTATTTCACGATGGATCGCAACACTCCGCCACAAGATCTATGGAAAAAATTGAAGCTATTAGCTGCATTGGACTTTCAACGAACCTTATTGTATGTTTACTCTTCAACAATATTATGGTCGGCGATAAACTTTGGCAGGTTTCGTCGTAACACGATTGATGCTTTATTAAAAAATGCTGTAATCGAAAAACATAATACTGAATTGAAATTTCAATTTGCGGAGGCCCAAAACGCTTTCCTTAAACAACAAATTAATCCTCATTTGTTGTTTAACACGTTAAATGCTATCTATAGCTCGGTTTACATCCATTCTCCCGAAGATTCAAAATTGGTCCTGTTACTTTCCGATATTATGCACTTCAGCTATGAGGATACCGATCCCCAAGGTCGGGTTCCCTTAAAAAAGGAAATCGCGCAGTTGAAAAATCTTATCGAACTGAGCTCGTTTCGCTATGAAAAAAACGTTCAATTGGATTTAAGTCTTATCGGAGAACCCGGTGAGTTTTCCATTATACCGCTAGTGTTAATTACACTGACTGAAAATATGTTTAAGCATGGAGATCTTAGACAAACGCCCCGAAGCCTTGAGATTAGCGTAAATCCGGAGGGTAAATTGAAATACGCAAGTACTAACGTGCCAAAACCTCGAGACTCTTATAAAAAAAGCACCAACGTAGGACTGGACAATACAAGGCGGCGCCTTGATTACGCTTACCCCAATAATTATGAGCTTCACATAACGGAGTCAGATGACTTGTTTAGCCTTGAACTTAACATCAACTTAGCCTATGAACGTAACGATCATTGATGACGAACCACCTGCTATAACTTTACTTTCTGCATACATTCAAAGAACGAAATTTTTGGAGCTGCATTCCACTTTTACAGATCCCATAGACGCTTTGCCTATTTACAATTCAGCCGATGCACCCCAGGTTACTTTTCTTGACATCGAAATGCCGGGGATGAACGGATTGGACTTTGCAAGGCTGATCACATTAAAGACACAAATCATTATCACTTCATCTTTCCGGGATTACGGTCCCGAGGCCTTTGAGCTTTCCGCGGTGGACTACCTGGTCAAACCTTTTTCTTATGAGCGTTTTCTTGACGCAATCAAAAAGCTTCAAACAAACCGGCTTCTCAAACTCCAATCGATTTCTTTTTTGTCCGCACAGAGCCGAAAGGGAAATATGCACAGATCATCATTAGTGATATTACCTTCGTCGAAAGCGATGACAACATAATTCATATCACTACCCTTAATAATAAGGTCACAGCGATGAACAAGCTTGCTGAAATCGAGACCTGGTTACCGGCTAACCAATTCTCCAGGGTTCATCGTTCTTATATTGTGAACCTCGCACAAGTTCAGGCCGTCGAAAAAGGACAAGTTTATTTAAAGAACGAAAAGATTATTCCAATAGGCAGACAATACAAAGAGCACTTTATGGCAAGTCTGCAACGACTAACCATTAACGGTCGTCAATAATTGAAACATCCATAGATAACTGCTTTTTCATGATAGTGACCGCAATTTTTGACAAGCAGTGCCATATAAACGTCTCATACCTGCGCTGATCACACGTGAACATTCGATTAACCTGCATGTGAATAATATCAGCAATTAATTTTTGGCGCTCCAGATTGCTTAGAAATTTCGACTCTTTAGAAAGTTTTCTTATTTCTAAGCTTAACTCCCCGAATTCTTCATCCTGACCTTCTCCAATGGCTTTAAACAGATCTGGTCGTAATTCCCGATAACGATCATCCATCGATCGTTTTAAATCTTTATCGGCACCATGTTCTTTAAAAAACCTTCTGCAGCCCAGGCAAACAGTTGATTTATTTGATCATAGTCAAAATCGAAGAATGCCGAAACTATTTGATAGCAATGAACAATTGGCCATACCGTATCGTCATGATTTTGCAGCATATTTCCGGTAAGCCTCGAAGCTATCATCTCACTTCCTTTAAAAAAAGCCTGTTCAACATAGCTGATCAAATCGCCATGGTAACGCTCAATCTCACGTTGATAAATATCAAAGTGTAGCTTTTGAACCAATCCGGATTTATGAAAAGGGTTGAGGAGTGATTGTAATTCAAATTGCAAATCCTTTACTTCCGTCAAATATGTTTTTAACCGAAGCCTGATATGATTTCCAGTATCATAGTAACGAACAAAGAACCACTGCTCAATGCGATTTTTATTTTGCTGGATCCATGGAAAAATAACGTCTGATAAAATGTATGCCACACTCTGGTTCGTTGCATAAATTTTCATGTAAACCCATTCCGATCCAGGCAGAAATTCACGCGTCAAAGCCTTAGGCTGGGGCAATAAAGATAACGGTGCATAAACCTGTTCGAGGTTGCGTAATGATATTATGAACTGGGAATTGAATTTATCGACCTTATTTCCCAGCCTACAATTGTTCACCAATGATTCCGTCAATACAACATTGGTTTGTTCAACTAAGGTTTCCAAAAAGAATACCGCCTCATCGTCGTTAGACAGATCAAAGAACAACTGTTGGTCTTCTTTGCCAACAGATATCTTTGGTGTAATTCCCCGTTCGCGGCAGAACAAATGCAGCTTGCTGATAGAGAAAGGCCTCTTGGCCAAACCAGTAACTTCATGGTCTTTTAAATACCATCGGGCAAGACTAATTACACAGCGGCCATATTCTATTCTCGGGTAGAAACTGAGACCGGGGAAGATCTTTTCAGGATCAAAATCAAAATTGGCCCGTATCGATTTATACTGCAAAGCGCATAGGAAACGGAATAACGGCATTTCATTATGATGATAATTAAACGCTGTTGGTAAACGGGAAATTAAACGCTTTGCCGTTGGCCGGTGTACCAGTATGATTTCATCCTTTCTAACCTTTACGTCGATATCTTTTGGCAGAATATCTGTTTCCGACGGAAAAGTATTAAGCGCGATGACATGGTCGTATATTTGTTTCCTCCTGTTTATGTTATCAATCTTGCGGTTGCTTACCTGTTCAATTTCTGCAAACAAAACTTGAGGATTGGCTTCTTTTTCAAGCCTCGCGACTTCTTTACAAAAACTATCAAATGTCTCGCTAAAAGCTGAAAAACGGCCAGTCAACGCGTTTGCGGTTGAGCCGCCGACATTTTGAAATATCACTTTATCACCTGACAAAGAACAAAAAACACTCGTTGATGGCGGAAATGGCAATGTATTTCCGGGCAGATTGGCAATGTCTGAAGAAGTTATTACAACTGGCTCCCACGCACTCCTATTATGATTTTGAAGCCAAACTTTTGTAAGCATCTGATGTACGGGGGTCCAGATTAATTGGTCATTTTTTTAGGCTCTTCTTTGAATACCACGCCTTTTAACAGCTCGTGCTCATCCTGTTGCTGATCATTGTCAAAAGCAACCCCCAGGTCGGGATCAAGGGCTTCCAAAAGCGGCACGCTGCGATCACCGAATTTCTGTTCAAATGCCTCCCTGAATTTATCAAGGTTATTCTTTGGGGGAATCGGCGCTATACAGTCGAGCATATGCAATGCTTCGAGGATATCTTGTTTCCATTCAACTGATAAGCCGGCGATATTGTGCATCTCTAATCCAGCGTAAAACGACTTACCGTTGTCATTTTCGGCCTTCGCCAGTTTGATAATAGCATCCTTGTCAAATAATCGTAGTTCGTTATCAAAAATTAGCTTCTGATGTTTAATTGCAGCACGATTAGTTAAAAGTGATAAAGTATTTGACGACATCAGAACCTGTTCATCGATTAGCCTGGCTATGTGATTTGCTCCTTCGTCGCGGGTACAATCAGTTAGTTCAACCAGGTATTTAATCAAAATGTCCAATGATAAAGAACCATCTTTCAGGTGATTTAGTAACAATTCATCGACCGGATCATATTGAAGCAGATAAACTGGAAAAGAAAGCTTTCCTTTATTATCCTCTTCATAGCGATAGTAGCGCCAGCCTAAACTTAATTTATATAAAGTTGGGTTAATCGCAATATATATTTCATCTGTCAACGGTTTGGATTGCAAATCTTTTAATTCGCGCTGTACAGACGGGAGCAAATGAAGCGTATAAGTCTGGCTATAATTTTTTCGAGATATTACCTTATTATCCCAATTCGTTAACCCAAAAGTTGAAAAGGCACCAAACGGGGTTCCTCTAAAACTCATCCGATTGTAGAACTTTAGCACGGTTAACCGTTCTTTTGGATTCAGCAACTGATAGTCGAAATTCTTTTTTCAAGCTCATTGAAAAACTCTGGTGATGCAAGCCAAATAGCATTTTTAAAAGCATTGTTTTTTAAGACATCCCTGAGGTTATCAACCCGGTAAGATGAAGTTTCGAAATACGGTCTCCGAACAAAGACTTTGTCAAGAAATTCAATCTGCTTGCTACTTACCATATTTCATTTTTAAAGATTAGGACAAAAATTTATTTGATTACAGCTTATCGCTATTTCCAACTATGCTGTAGGCAAGAATTATATTGATCATATTACCCCGCTTCACCATTTACTTCTTCCGATCTTTTACAAATCGGGCATTTACCCGGTGGATCGTTTACCAATGCTTCGACCGCTTTCGTCAATGCGATGAGTTCGTCGAATACCGATGCAATCTCATCGATGTTGATTTGGCGCTCGCTTTCAATAAGGTCATTGGCTTTGACAATTGCGGCAAATGATTTCCATAAATGCAACTCAACCGCAGAAGAATCGAACAACCGAAAAAAACACGCAACACTTGCTCAGGGCTTTACAATCCGAAATCTCTGAGCTGAACTACTACTCCCACTTCTTAAAACAAGGTTAAAAATGCCAGGCACGCGAGGGCGATCATTCCAAGCTTGGCGCGCAACACTTTTAGTGCATTGCTAATTTGTCGCGACACATTTACTTCAGTGGTATCCAACTTTTCAGCGATTTCCTTATGTGATAATTGATCATGGCGGCTTAATTGGAAAATCTCCTTCATCCGCGGTGAAAAATCCTGGATCTGCTGTTCAATATAGTTTTTCAATTGTTGCTCCCTGACCTTATGGTCTGTAGAGGCATTCATTTGCTCTTCTATTTTCAGGTTTTCCCGAAATGTGTCCCAGTATGCGCTTCTGACGTTCTCTTTAGCCCAGAAGTTGAAAATTCTGTTTCGAACTGAAGTGAACAAATAGCTTTTCGGATTTATGTTAATGTTATAAGTATCCCGATTTGCCCATAAATTCACAAAAACCTCTTGGACAATGTCGCTGGCTACGTCTTCGTCTCCCAGTTTCCTGAACGCATGCTGAAAAACAGCTTCAAAATATCGATGGTAAATTTCCGTGTAGGCGAAATGATCAGAACGTTTAATCCGTTGGCAGACTTCAGAATCTGATAATGAGTTGTAATTTACATGGGCCATCTTTCCTCCACTTCACGCTATTATCCAGGAACTTTGTTTTAAGGTCGGTTCATTTCGGATGGGATATTAGGTGATATGGCCAAGAGCCTGATATTAACTCCAGTTACAATCGGACATAACTCTCGATGTACCGCTAAATTTACTTAGCGGTTCCGGTAGCAAATGAGGAAGATTATGGCTATTTTTGAGACATTAGCATTCCCCTGTCCTATGTAACCTTCATTTTTTTGAAAGACATATTACCTAAAATAACATACGGTAAGTAATTCAAAAAAGGATTACTCAGGGGGTTTGTGTACGTTCTTTATTACAGACCGACAATGCGGATCAGTTAAAGCAGAAAAATAGAAAACAGGAGAAAAACCAAAGAACCAGGCGGCTTTTGGCATGCATCGGTATTGGTTATTTTTTCTCGTTTTCATCATTTTTTATGTTTGAAACGAGTCTCTTGCCAAATGCAATGGGAGTTTAATATCAAACGGGCGAGCCCTACTGCATTTCGTACGTGGTACCGCCAAGTAACCAAACTTCACCATTGAAGATGAAGCCTTCCCCCGAAATGACTGACGTAGGGCTCGCCCGACCGATATATTATCTACGAAGATAAAATATTTCAGTCATACGGGCGAACTCACGGTTCATCTCACGGGTAAACTTGGCGGTTTTCGTGTGAGAGACATCGTTGCGTGAGACAGTCATCCTGTCTCAACTGTTTGTCGCTTCTATTATAATTCAAACATACAAATACATTAAGAAAAAAGCAAATACTTTTTTATACAAATATTGTGAGCGGAGAAAATTTAGATGTGCCTATGGAGTTCGGCAATCAGTTAAGCATTTATTTAAAAAATTTGATTTGAGTGAGAGTGATTTAGCAACCCTTATCAATTTCAGCACGAATGACATAATTAATATTATTAACGGCAAGAAGGGCATTGTTTTGCTTACCGCAGAAAAAATCAGCAAGGTTTTTGGTCGAAGATATTTCGAACTTGGCAATCCCAATTTTCCAATTTCAACAGAAGATGACTTACCCCAAAGTACTAAAATCGCTATAAGCCTTAGAGAATCAAAAGGACAGCCCAAGAAATACAGTGACCACAAATTGGGTAAGAACCTTGATTCGATTATTGGGACTTCATTTTTACATGTTCCTCGAACTTCTCAGGAAATGTTCGATCAATTACCTGAAAATGTTAAAACCGAAATTAAATCACATCACCGTGTTACCGATTTAATGCAAAAACCAAAAAAACAAAAGCTAGTAGCAACAATTATTTCTGAAGACGATCAATTGACGTTTCAACTGAGAGAATATGCGCCGAAAGACAATATTTTAAACATAAAACCAGTTTCGAAGAAAAGCAAAGGCAATCATGGCAAGTAGGTGACCATTTTTCGGAATTATGTAATACTAGGAATGAACAAAGCTTAAAAATATGAAAAGATGATGTAGTTGGCGCGTTAGTTAAAATTCCTGATGGTGATTTTTTGAAAGAATCTCGTACAGCTAAGGAAATTTTTGCGCAGATACTAAAGACTGTCAGAGAAATAGGATGAAATGCGGTGCGTGTCTCTAATTTATTAAAACGCGACCCTCGTTTGTTACTTGTGACGCGAATTAAAATTGAGGGAGAAAAAAATTAAGGTTTCAATTATTAACATTTGCGGACACCTGAGTTTATCAAAAAATACGTTGTGAAGTGACACTCTTATATGGTTCGAGTCCTGTTGGGGCTGGGTATATTATTGTTATTCGATTGCTAAATAAATAGATAGGCTACTTTTTGAAACTCATGCACATTAAATTTCTGGATGCGAATGTAAATGGCTTACGCCTTAATCTTTTTTGAAAAACAAAACCGGTTTTAGTTTTCTAAAATCCTTCTAATCAATTGACCACCGAACGGCAACCTGTTTTCACTCCGATTGTAACTCTGCCGATGATAAGGAGGAAAGACGGAGCCACAGCTTTTAAAGATCCTATCTATAAGTTCACCAGCCCGTTTTTGATTGCATACATAGCCAGCCCAACGCGTGTTTTAAGGCTTAGCTTGTCGCAGAGTATATCACGATAACCTTCAACGGTACGCACGCTGACAAAAAATTTGTCGGCTATCTCTTTATAGGTAAGCTCCGTGCAAGCCAGTTTCAGGAACTCGATCTCGCGTTCCGATAACTTGATAAAACCGCAGATAGTATTTCCGGCATCCGTCAGCTGGTTGACATTCTTCAATACCTTGTGTGAGATCAGCTCGTTATAAAAGTAACCCCGCGCGATCACATCCTCGAACGCTCTTTTCAACTCTTCCGGCTCGGTATCTTTGAGTAAATAACCCTTCGCGCCGTTTTTGATCATTTTGATAATCGCTGTCTCGCTATCCATGGTGCTCAGCGCCAGCACGCTGATCTGCGGGTAATTGGCCCTGAGCCAGGCGGTGGTGGCATAACCATCCATGACCGGCATACTGATATCCATCAGTACGATGTCCGGCAAATTTGGCGGCTGCAGCTGGCCAATAAAGTCCTTACCATTGGCGGCATTGCAGATCACCTTGTATTTGGGGAAAAGACCGATCAGCACACTCAGGCTTTTGCGAAAAAGCGCATGGTCGTCCACGATCGCGATATGAATGATATCAGGCATATGGGATAGATAAAGTGATTTGAGTTCCTTGTTGCAGTTTGCTTTCAATTTTGGTGGCCCCGCCGATAATGGCTGTCCGTTTCAGCACATGGCGGATGCCCAGCCCGGTGGTCAACTGCTGATCCACGATCTGCTGATCAAAGCCTTTACCGTCATCTTTGATTAGTATCCGTAAATGATCCTCTTCATAATAAAGTCCCAGCGTGAGCAGTTTTGCCTCTGCATGCTTGAGGATATTTTGCAGGCATTCCTGGATAATACGGAACAGGATCAGCTTGCGCTCTACGTCCAGGTTAGTTTCGGCACCTTTACAGGTAAATTCGACCGTAAGTATGCCGGTCTGGCTGATCCTTTTCAATTCATGCTCGGTCATTTGCGCCAGTGAAGCCGATCGGATGCGCTCGGTACTCATGCTCTTGGCAATATCCCGCAGATCGGCCATGGCTTTGCTGACATTCTCCTTGGCTTCCCGGATCAGCTTTTTCTCCGGCTGATCGACCTGTTCAATAATATTGAGCTGTACTTTAAGCAGGCTCAGCGTTTGGCCAACATTGTCATGGATCTCCATGCTGATCGTATTAAAACTTTGTTCCTGTATCTCCAGCTGTGAGCGCAGCAATTGCTCGTTAAAAGCCGCTTGCAGCGCCTCGCGCTCGCGGATATATCGGTTGCTTCTGCCGCGTTGCCAGAACAGCACAAACAGCAGGAAGCCTACCAGCAAAATCAGCAGGAGGCTAATAAAGCAGACCAGCCAGATTATTTGTGTTTTTTCCATAGAAAAGTTGAAAGCAAGCCTATACTAACCATACTATATTCTATATCGCTCAGTGTGATCGAGATCACCCCATAAATATCACCATTTGGATCCAGTTTATTACTCAGGATATAATCGAACAGCGCGATGTACAAAAAATCACCCACCACTGCGATCAGGATACCGGTCGTGATCCAGAACATCGGGATCGAAAAGAAGTTGACTTGTTGTTCGGCCATCAGCAGCTCAGCCAGATAGATCACGCAGGCGATCAGGGTCAGTAATTCACCGGTATTGATCGCCTGAGAGTTATAGACCTGGAAACTACCGGTGATAAACACAAATATGACGTAGCTGAGCAGAAAACAGCCGATCAGCAAAAGCATTAGCTTTTTTGCCGGTGCCCGCTCACCGCCAGGTAAAACACCAGCAAATAGAAATTATATTCGATGAAGGTGTTCATGTTATAAATAAAATGGTTACTGCCGGCCTTTAGTACAAAAGAATAGGCATAGCCGCCAAATTCAAACAAGATCGTGATCAGCAGGAACCAGGGAAAAAGCCGAAACCAACGCGGTTCCAGCTTTTGATAGCGGCAGGCGGCAATAATCAGACCGACGGCAGCCGGTATACAGCCAATAAGAAGTCCTTCCAGCATAATTTTTTAGATGAGTGTTATAATTGTGCGCCTGGCGGGCAACGCGGGGGCAAAGCGGTATCGCATCGCCACCTTGGCCGGAATAAGACACCGAATTGATCAGTGCCGGCGCGGTGTAGTTCAGTTGATCCACACTGGTTTCCGACGTCGGGTTCTGTGGATTCTCGGCATCAAAAGTCGAGACCAAGATCACATTGTGACGGCCTGGATAAAGTTTGTCCGTAGGATTGTGACGGCCATAATAGATCCGGATACCATTGGCCTTGTTGGCGCTGATCAGTTCCATCAGTTCATTGACACTCACCCAGCAGGATTTGGTGTCATCGGGTCGGCCAGGCGTGTCATGGTAATTTTTTACCATCGTTACGATCTCTGCATAAATGATCGGGAGCAGCGGCGCGCTGCCATCGGGATCGAAGTCTAATTTAACAGGCATTTTTTTAAGGATTTAATTGTGAATAATGTTTATTATCTAAATGTAATTCTTCCTGAATACATCTGCAAGTTGCACATCCGGGGTTTCCCAGCAAAGGATTTTTAGCGCATTCGCTTACCGTATAAATACGGTAATTTATTCCGCTGATCTACGGTTGTAGCGCACGTGCCACCCCGGTAAATTTGGTTGTCAATTTACAGATAATTAAATACTTAGCACAATGCCCGCACCATTTTACGCTCAGCAGTTCACCTTCCGGCAGCCGGACGGCAGTTTACTGCAAGTCCGCGGCTGGGGAGACCAGCACTACGCGCATTTTGAAACCCTGGACGGTTATACCGTGATCCGGGACCCCAAGACCAGGTTCTACCATTATGCTGTCATTTCCAATGGCGTGCTCACTCCTTCGGGAATACAAGCAGGTAAAGCTGATCCGGGTGCCCTGACCATAACAAAAGGGCTGCGCAACATCCCCGGCGCTGTTCGCTCGCTGGCGCTTTTATCGCCGGGCCTGCCGCCGGGCAGGCAGCGCTGGAAACAGCGTTGGGAAGCAGAAAAAGCCCGAAGACTTTTTAAAGGCCTTCAGCCGGCGCCGCCCGCTCATCCAACGACCGGAACTTATGTCGGCCTTTGCCTGCTGATCCAGTTTCCCGATGTGGCTGGCACCATCATCAAAAAGGATGTCAGCGACTTTTGTAATCAAAAAGTTTATAAAGGTTATGGCAATAACGGCTCGGTACATGACTATTACCTGGAGAATTCTGGAGGAAAGCTTCAGTATACCAATATCGTTTCGGACTATTATACCGCTAAAAATCCCAGGGACTATTATACCGATGAATCTTTTGAGCAGCCTCTGCGTGCAGTCGAACTCATTACCGAAGCGCTCGAGAGCCTGAACAACAACGGCTTTGATTTTAGTGATTTATCCGCGGACGACCAGGAATATGTCTACGCCATCAACGTATTTTACGCCGGCGAAGTGGTCAACAACTGGTCGCAGGGTCTTTGGCCGCATTCTTTCCACCTGACTGCTGCTGTTCCGCTCGGCCCTGGCAGGAACGCCTATGATTACCAGATCAGCAATATGGGTACACAGCTTAGCTTGGGTACATTTTGCCATGAGAACGGCCACATGGTCTGCAATTTCCCTGATCTGTACGACTATGGACAAGATTCTGCAGGTATCGGGGAGTATTGCCTGATGTGCGGCGGCGGCAATGCCGATAAATTCAACCCGGTCAATATCTCAGCTTACCTGAAATATAAAGCAGGTTGGGCAGCCTCACTCACGCCGCTCACGCAGCAAAACGCCGTACCGATCAAAGCCGGTATGAATGATTTCTATATCGCCAAAAAAACCGAGACCGAGTATTTCCTCATGGAGAACCGCCAGCAAAGTGGCAGGGATAAA
The DNA here is from genome assembly GCF_050859465.1 of Mucilaginibacter sp. P25. Classification (NCBI taxonomy): domain Bacteria; kingdom Pseudomonadati; phylum Bacteroidota; class Sphingobacteriia; order Sphingobacteriales; family Sphingobacteriaceae; genus Mucilaginibacter; species Mucilaginibacter sp. P25. Next base: position 6,785,228 of record NZ_CP193937.1, read on the forward strand.
GCACTGCCCGCCGCCGGGCTGGCGATTTGGCATATTGATGAGGCCGGTAACCAGGAGAACCAGCAGATGACCGAGGCGCAGCATTACGAATGCTCGCTTATTCAAGCCGACGGGCATCATGACCTGGAGCACAATGCCAACCAGGGCGATCAAACTGATCTTTTCCATGCCAGCGGGTTCAGCACATTTACGCCCGGCGGAAATCCGCCGGCTACCTGGTGGGACGGCGCAGGTTCCGGTTTATCCATCACGGGGATCGGCCCGGCGGCCCCCATCATGCACTTCAGCGCACAATTCAACCCCATCGTTTAATCCAAACTATTCACCCAACCTTTTAATCATGAAAAAGATCACTATCCAATCAACTTTTAAACTCCTGATAGGCCTGGCACTGCTGGCCGCACTTTTACCAAAAAATGCTGCAGCTCAAACCTTATCAAATCTGAACAGCCTAAAAGGCCGGATAAACAGCACAGATCTGGAAGTCAGTACTGCGGACGCGCCGACCTTCCTGGGCTCCTTTACCCGCGCTGCGCCGGCTCCGCCCGCACCCGGAGGCCCGCCGGTGCCGACCCGCGCTGCTACCGAGATCGCCAAGTGGCAGGCCGCTTCGCGTTACGCCCGGGATAACAAAGACGATTTTGCCAAGCTCTTAAGCGCAAATAAAGCTTATCCTGACCTGGTGCAATTCAATGGCAATGCCGGTCAGCCAACCAGCCATATTGCTGTGGCCTATGCGATACTGGCTTCCCAGTCCAGCGCTAATATTGCGACTTACCTTAACAATAACAACATCGCCGCGCCGGCTGACGTGACTGCGATCCAGCAGGAGATCTCCGCCCTGAAAAGGGCCATCAGCCAGATCACTTCTCCTTCGCTAGCAATTTTTGCCACCGGCGACGTCAGGGGCGTTGCCGCCGGAACCACCGATCCGACAGCAGCCACCGGAACCGGTACGATCGGTTTTACCTATGCCAGCCCAAAAACCATTTATACAATCAAAATCGCGGTCGCCTCCACCCAGGACACCATTAAGTCCGGTTATGGGGCGTTCTTACTATCGCCCAGCAATGGCAGTCCGCTGAAATCCGGCCTGTTTGAAGTTTTTCGTAAACTGGATTGGGACGATCAGTCTTGGCTGCACTTTTACGTGACCGGCGCCACCTCCACCTGGCAGATCGCCCAGGACGCCACAACCAAAGTGGTCACCGCAAAATCTGCCTCGACCGTTGGCGCGGCCTTGCTGTACCGCCGACAGATCATCAATGGCACCATCGGTAACACCGGCGTCGAAGGTGGCTATGAATTGGGTATTTCCGGTCGCTGGATAGAAGGTGACGTGAGGAACCTGCTGCAAACCGAAGACGGCACCAAACAATATTTGAATGTTTTCCCGTCCAAAAGAGATCATTTCCTGGGCTTTGAAGGCGGCTTCTCGCTCAGCTTCGGCCAGATTACTGCCGGTTTGCAAGCCTATTACCTTTTCCCGAAAAGCGGCGAATCTGTGGACGGGTTGAGCGGGCTCCAGATCACTGCCGGTATTAGCATCCGCGCTGATCTGATCAACGATATATTTCACAGTAAATAAATAGTTAAGCAAATAATCATGAGTGCAACCATCCTGATCGTCACCGGCGTAATCGCTGTGCTGATCCTCCTCTACATTTACCTGGCCTGGCATTCCTCGCTGGAGATCTTAAAGTCAATACCGGTGACCGCGCCGCAGACCACCGTAGCCATGGCTTATTATTTGCCTACCGCCTCGCTACAGCTCAAAGCAAGCTGCAGTGTAGAGATCATCAACACCATAGCAGTCGATGGCTCCAGCGCCTTTCAGTCCGCCCGGCTGATCGAGATTACTTTCGAGACGCTGGTCAATATCATACCGGATACTGATTTTCTTATCGGGCTGGATTATCTGCCGTCGCCTTTTATGAGTGATGAGCTCAAGCTGGTGACCGGTCCGAGTGGATTACTTAATAACATCAATAGTTCGAGCGATGACCACTTAGCCGCGATCATTGGCCAGTTAAGCGATGCGCCTTCCAAGATCCTAAGCCTGAAAGCGCCGCCCGCTGGCCCCGCCGCCGTCAAGGCAAACCTCAGCAGCCTGATCAAAATCTATGAAAATACTTTTGTAGTTACCGCTGCGGAGCTGAAAAATAAGCATGTGACTTTTGACTGGAAATTTCGCACCGACGCCGATACGCCGATCGACGCCTCCTTCCTGGTTAAATTCACCGCCGCCCACACCAGGGGTGATATCGCAGCTGGTAGTATGAATGTAGCTTCGGGCATCATTACTCGGCCGCTGACCACGTTGAGCGTGAGCATCGATCCCAGCACACCCGGCGTTCAGGGCGTGGCTACTACCGATATCCAGGTGCCTGATTGCAGCCGTTTGCTGATCGTACCTTTGAAAAGGACGCCACTGGTCAAACGGGTCAACATTCCGAAATTTGCCAGCGGCATGCTCATTGAGCAGGATATAAGTAAACCCAGCGAGATCGAAGCCGGATTGAGCATCCCGGTCAATATTTTAAAGGCAGTGTTTTCGATCCCTTCCCAGCTCTTCAACTTCCGGGTGCAGCATAAATACCAGGGAGAGATTGCTGAGTTGACCCTGCAAAAGCAGTTACAGGATCTGCAAAAAGAAATTCTGGCCGGTCAGACCAAAGGACCCGGCATTCACCCCTGACAGCATTCGCCCTCCGCAATAGCGGGGGCTATCTGATCCAGTCCAGGTTATCGGTGATCAGAAGCTCATGCTTTTCCAAATGGTGGGTGGTCTGCATCTGGATACTTTCGTAAAGAGACCGTCCGCCTAGTAGCGGAGTTCGGATGTTTTTTCTCATCGATTAGCAGGAACTTGCTTCTGAGCCAGGCGAGGCTTGTATGATTTAAATGCTGTGGCTTAACTCCGCCGACTAGCTAATAGGGAGCTTTTCTCCCCATTTTGGATGACTTGCGGCCACTTGCTTCATCTCAACTTGAGATAGTTGTAAGGCTTTATTTGGAGAATTCTGCAAATGAGCTTGGAACGCTAATAGAACTATGAGGTTTTTAAGCACTTAAATAATATAATTTGAGCCCTAATTGGGCTAAGATAATCGTTTCTCAATCCCCTAACTGAGCGGAATTAGAACCATTCCTTAGACCAAATACGCATTTTAAAGGGATTAGAGCATTTTTAATGATCCCCTAACTGGGCGGAATTCGAACCAACTTTTAGATCAAATGTATGTCTTAAACAAACTAGAGCACTTTTGATGAACCCTTAGTGTGCGTTTTTCGAACCAATTATTTCGGTTTGAATCCGATTTGGTGGACGCATTATTCTCTAAATAAATTCGAAAACATTGCAAGTTAAACATAGGTAGAGCGTTCATAAACGGCTGTTCTGACGTCAAGCCCATTACAGGTTAAAAACACAAATCCCAGTAACAATATTATCAGTTCATATGTCTTAATATTAAAGGCTTCGATGAGAATGTTTATATTGGTTTTGATCTGTTCCATTTTCTTTGGCGAAATCGCTCGGGGTCAGAGTTGGCAGGATACGATCGGGCAAATCGATCAACTGTTTGATCACTACAGTTCTGATAATCCCGGCTACCAACTCGCTATCAGCCGTCATGGTCAAATAATTTACTCAAGAGCGCAAGGCATGGCTGACATGGAACGCTTTACTCCACTCAGCAAGATTTCGCTTATCGAAGCGGGATCTGTATCTAAACAATTTACGGCAGCTGCTATTTTACTTTTACAACAGGAAGGCAAGTTGTCACTCGATGATGATGTCCGCAAATATATTCCGGAACTGCCCAGGTACAGAAACACAATTACCCTATCACAAATGATGCACCATACAAGCGGGCTAAAAGACTGGGGTAGCTTGATGAGTTTATCCGACTGGCCACGCGGTACAAAAGTATATACTAATGCGGAAGTGCTTTCCATCATGACCAAACAAGGATCATTAAACCAGGAGCCAGGAACTGTATATGCTTACAGCAATACTAATTATGTAATGTTGGCGACTATCGTCGAGCGAACAAGCGGGGAAAGCCTCGCAGATTTTACACGAAAGCGGATTTTTATTCCAGCGGGCATGAATCATACCCAATGGAGAACGGATATCAGGACGATTGTGCCAAACCGCGCTATTGCCTATGCAAAGGGTGAAAATGGTTTTTATACAGATATGCCCAACGAAGATGTTTATGGGAATGGCGGGCTTTTGACTACCGCTGAGGATCTTTTACGTTGGAATATCTTCTATACAAGCGGAAAACTGGGCATGCCGTCGTTGTTTCCAGAACAGTTGCATCTGGTAAATCTAAATAATGGCCAACAAAATAATTATGCCGCCGGCTTGCGTATAGATTTCGTCAAAGGCCGAAAAGTAATTAGTCACGACGGGGCCACAGCGGCCTACCGTGCTTTACTTGAGTATTACCCCGATGAAGATGTGTCAATAGCTTGGCTTAGCAACAATGCAGAATCAGACAAATTCACCAATGACTTTGCAGCATTACACTACTTGTTATTTAAAACATCGAAAGATCTGACTGCAAGTATTAGTGCACCTACTGCAAAACTTACATATGTTCATCGAATACCTGGTAAATTATCGGACTATATAGGCGAATACTACTCTAATGAGGTTGAATCGGGATTATTTATTAGCCTTGTCGAAGGGAAACTAATAATTACTCGAAAGAATAAATCTACCTTCACTCTTGTAAGAACGGAACCGGATAAGTTCCAGATTAGCGATTCTAAAGTGACTGTGAATTTTGAACGGGGATTAAACCACAAAGTGAAAATGCTCTCCTTTACCACACCGAGAGTTCACAATGTATTATTCAATAAATTGCCCAAGTAAACAAGCGCCATCGTTTCTACATCACCTAACTGGGCAAAATTCGAATCCCTTAATTGAACAAAAGCGCATTTTAAATGAAATGGAGCATTTTCATTAACCCTTAAACGTGAGCTTTTCGAACCAGTCATTTTCAGTTCAAATCTGCTTAGGGCTCTTTGACATAATTAAATCAATCGCGTTCACGACGTACTTCTTTAAGTAGTTCCTGTAAATACCACTTATTAATAGATTCATTGCTCGATTTACCTGTAGTAAGGCCAAGCCAGCGTTCAGAAATTGCAACCCAACTTTCTTTGAGCTTATTAAATTGATCAAGCATTTCCAAAGAAATTTCGGGCATGCCTTTCTTCGTATATTCATCATGAGTATCAAGCAGAATACTCATCCATGTTTGCCATGTCTCTCGCTTATTAAATGCATATATCTTAAAATCAATGAATTAGAAAAAAACAAAGTCTTATGAATAGTTTCTTTAGGTTCCAAATTGAAAGAGCCAAGTTGGGTTAAAAAACCAAAAGCGTACTCGTGTTGTTCAATGGAAGGTTTCGATCTACTATGAGCAAAATGATCTATTACCCCCAAGTTGTTCTGCTCTGTCGGAGCAAGTGCGAGGAACCAGTGTTTGAGATCATCTATAGGAGTTTCCATAATTAATTATTGAAGTTAACTATAAATCAACTATATAAAAAATATCCGTCGATGAAGTTCAGATACATGTATAATTTATTTGTGATACAACAAAAGGCATCGAGAAAAATGTACTCGATCTAATAAGATTCAGGTACGACTTTATGATTAATCATCGTTATCAGAGCTATAACTGTCAGGATAGGACTAACACGGACAGCAGACGATTAACTTTAGGCTTTACCTATAAGCAATACGATATACATCGAAAATTTGAAAGTAAGGGCATACTCCCGAAACCCATAGCCTATTTTGAGCTGAACGGTGATGCTTTCTTTTCTATGGAATACAAAGAATGCGTTTCACTTACGGAGAAAGCGGCTGAATTATCGGAGGGGCATACATGGCGTTTTGTACTGGTCGAAAGAAAAAGGGCGATGATCGCCTACCTGTTACAGATTGTGAAGATCCTGGGCATATTTCATGAAGAAAAAATAGTACACCGTGATGTGACCGCGACAAACTTTATCGTAACGCGGACCGGGCAGGTGTTTGCCATTGATATCGAACTGTCTTATGATTTAGGGAGCCCGGCAAGAACTGCTGCATTTACTTTGGGCACGCCCGGCTATATGTCGCCTGCGCAGACCGCATGTTCAGAACCCGCTTTCGCTGATGATATCTATAGCTTAGGAGCATTGCTCATCTCGGTGCTGACAGGTCTCCTGCCAAACCGGTTGAACCATGTGGAAATGGAATTACTGGAAAAAAGCCTTTCCTGGTTTATAGAATCCCGGTCGTTAGTCTCACTGATCACATTATGTCTCAGCGAAGATCCGGCATCGCGACCATCCTTAAGCGAGATCCGACATGTTTTGGAATTATACGATACTGTTTTGACCACTACATCGCATAAAACTCCTGACTATCCTCTCAACATGCAGCTCAAATCGGTTGAAGCAATATTGACCGAAGGTTTTAGAACCGTTTATCTGCTACTGGCAAAAGCCGGTAAGGCTGAAATTGTGACCCTATTGTTGTTTAACAAATATTTTCCTGATGAAGAACAAAAGCTCTTTATAGTTCATACCGATGCATTGCCAAATGGTTCTGCAAAGATCGAACTCTCCGAACGCGACCTGCAGATACTAGCGGTCGAGCTATCTAAACAGACTGACAGTACGGTCCTTCTCCTCAACTTTATGAGCAAGGCGGTTCCAACAGACGATGGTTCAATCATTAGCTTATCCGTTTGCAACGGGTTTTCAGGAAAGGGATTATCGCTATTCTACCTGATGGGACAAACCTTATTTGAAACCAATCCATTTGACCTTGCCGAGATCGTAAACCGGATCGTGGCCTATCAGGAAAGAGATGGCTCCTGGGTAACGACACGATCGGCAGATAACAACAGGGGAGATAAGGTCACAGGCTTTTCACACGGTGTTTCAGGGATCGTTTACTTTCTGTTAAGCTATTATGGGCGGTATGGCACTCAGGATCTCAAAGAACGGATCGTTGCAGCGCTGGATTGGCTTACACAGCAACGCAAACAGGAAAATGGCCGGTTGACCTGGACGGTAAGTGTTGGCAACAAAATCGTCGATCCCTGGCTTGAACACGGTTTTTCGGGAGTCGCACTTACTTACATTAAAGCGTTTGAGGTATTGGGGGATGAGGGATATAAACGAATTGCTTCGGAAGTCCTGTCTTACCATCCTTTATATATTACCAGCAATAACTGCGCGTTTGGCAATGGTCTTGCCGGTCTTGGTGAGATCTATCTTGAAGCGTTCCGTGTTTTCGGAGACCGGGCCTGGCTTGATCGTGCCAATGCGATACAGGGCGCATTGCTGAACAGTTGTTACCGGGCAAAGGGACAGTGCTATTGGCTTGACGGTACACAGCTTAACCCAACGGCGGATTTCTGGTCAGGCAATATGGGAATTCTGCATTTTCTGCTCCGGGTCACACGTCCCAACGAAGTTTCATTTCCTATTCATCTAATAGCTTAAACATGAAAAAAGAATTTTTTACGAATTGATCATTGGATTAATGGTGCTGTTGTTCCTTTACACCGGTTTCAGCAAAATACTGGACTTCAAAAACTTCGAGGTCTCTATGCTATTTCAGCACATGCCCAATTGGTTAACGTCGATTATGACCTACTCCCTGCCGGCTTCTGAAATCATAGTTGCCGTTTTACTGATCAGCGATAAAAGCCGCGTGGCGGGCTTGTATGCATTCTTCACAATGATGACCGGGTTTACTTTATATATCGGGGCTGCACTGCTTCACCTGTTCCCAAAAGCACCGTGTGCCTGTGGCGGTATCATCAAATCACTGGGCTGGGGTTCGCATTTTTTATTGAACCTGGTATTTGTTGCCCTGGGATGGATCGCCCTTCGACATTACCGGAAGCAACAACCAAAACGACATTCCAAAACTATTACGGTATAAGATATTTCTCGCGCGCGAAATCAGGTTAATACGGGTCCTGTGGTAAAACCCGTGAACATCTCTAAATAACAAAAAACATGAAAAAGATCAGAATGGCCCTCATGGCCGTAGCCGCCCTTTCAGGCGTAGGTAGTGCTTTCGCATTAAGCCCTAAATCAAACGCGACTACTTATTACGCAAGGCAAACCACCGGCAGCAATTTCCATTGGACGCAAACAGTTCCAAACCCGAGCACCGCAACATGTTCGCCACAGGCAAACGAAATCTGCCAGATTTCTACCAATGTTGCACCAACCGATAACGTGGTTCCCGCCGGTCATACGCCGACTAATCAGGTTTATAAAACCAAGTAACAAAAAGCACCTGTCGCATTAACCGGCAGGTGCTTTTTTCTATTAAAGATAACGATCGATCAGCCGCGACATTTCCTCAACTTCCAACACTGGTTTAGGGCAAAACCTGCCCTCCTTGTCAATTAAAATAAAAGTCGGGAAACCCCGGACATCAAAGTCCCGCATTACGGAATGTGTTTGGCCTTTGCCTTCGGTGTATAAATTTACACTGAGGGGAGAAGTATATTCATTGGTATTCAAAGTTGCCAGCCATTGCTCCCGCTTTCTATCGACACAGATTGTAATAAAAACAATTGGTTTTTCAGCGTATTTCTTTTCAAGATAAAGCATTCTGGGAGCCATATCTTTACAAGCCCCGCATCCAGTGAACCAGAAATCAAGCATGATCAATTTCCCTCTGAAATCGATTAAATTAATCGGCCTGTTGTTCTTGTCCAAAAGCGTGAAAGTTGGGGCAATCGCTCCTACTGTATTTGTTGCCCTGATTTTATCAAGCACACTGTGTAAATTATTATCTTTTACATAGGCAAGAGCACCGATTATGTCTGCAACATTAAATTCCGGGCTATTTCTTTTCGTGATAAACAGGTGTGTCATCAATTGTTCTCGGATCTCTCCCTTGAAATTCGTCAATGTATACAAATAGAATTCGTGTATGTTAAATTTTTTGTGCCTAAACACACAGGAATCCGCGAGGTATTTTTGGTAAATATATTCGATTGAATAATTTGATAGCACAATGCCTGAATCATTCGCCGCTGAAAAGGAAGTGAAGCTGTTAAAAGGCTTTCCATATTGTAACATTGCAGATTTGAAGTTCTCCTGAACATCTTCTGCCCTGTTCATGCCTGCATAATTAAAATAGCCTAGTTTGGTACAAGCCGCTGATGCTTTGACATTATCTCCCAGCAAACGCCAGGCAGTTGGTCCGATTTGCTCTTTTATTTTATCCAGATATTCCAAAGATGCTATTGCAGCGGAGTCCGTGTGTGCAAAAATACGCGGTAATGTCGCAGGCGTAAACCGTAACCGGTCTCGTCGCAAAGACCGGTCCGCAATAGCCTGAAGATTTTGCTGCGCAATAAACCTCATGGCTGAACGTCCTGTAAAACTGATCTTCCCATTTTTGACCGATACCGCCATATCATCTCCGGGAAAGAGCAAAACCTGTTCAAGAATTTTTTGTTCCGGACAGAAAGAATTGTATCTGGATATATTGAGCATATTCATGCGCCGGGATCGCAAGCCCAAACTTTCCTGCTTTGAAAACGGCTTTAAAGTTTCGGGCAATTTCGTCAAGTCTGCCGGTGTACCTGCTCACCCTCACTGTAAGACTGTCGCCATTCCTGCTAAAATCAGTGGCGACGCTGATCCGGCTGGTCTTCATCTGGGCAAGTAGTTGAACAGAACAGGCCGATAATAACAGTACCACAAAAAGTAATTTCTTCATAATGTTGTTGATTAGCTTATCTCGGGTTCTGGGTCAGACCACCTAATTTGATCTCGATGTCGGGAATCGGGAAGGCATAGCGCGGGTCGTTTGGCGGTAACGTGTAGGTGACGCCAGCAACCGTCCGGCGCAGAGTAACCGCAAATCGGGGTTCTTTGTTCAATCTCCTGAGATCCGTCCAGCCCAGGCCACGAAGCAATAATTCTTTTTTACGCTCTTTCAGAACAATTAACAGCGCCTCATCGGCACCACTGGCGGTGAAAGGCACAAAAGTCCCTGTTTTCCAGCGGTTTTTCAGTAATGTATTCAAAAGGTCCATCGCGCCCGCGCCATCTCCTGCCCTGGCTATACATTCGGCCTTGATCAGGTAGATTTCGTCCGTGGCAAGGCCATCATATTTCTGGCCCATATAGTCGTAGGAACCGACAAACCGCGGAAATTGCGGAAGTTTATCCAGGATCGTAAAAAACTTCGATTTCCGGAGGTCGTTCGGATCGTAGCTGTTATAGAAAGCCGGGGCGATATACATATCCCGGCGGATACTGTAAACAGAATAGCCGATAAGACATGAATGATAAATATCCTCGGATAAAAATCCTTTGTCGATATTTGTCGTGCCAGGGCTGTTCAGTGTATTATAATCCGTCAGCGTAGAAAACTTCGCAAGACAGGCGTTTGCATAGGCCAGGGCATTGGGGTAATCTCCCATGGCCAGGTAAATACGAGCCAGCAACGCGCTCACCGCGATTTGTGAAGGTTTTACGGGTGGGGATGCCATTTCAGGTAATGCGGGCTGTGCTGTTTTCAAATCCGAAAGGATTTGGGCATAACACTCGGCAACGCTTCCCCGGCCTGGATGTGAGTTCAGATCAGATGTCAGGCGGAGCGGGATTCCAGGCAAACTGGCCGCCTTGTCCTTATCATAAGGCATGGCAAAAGTTTGTACGAGCGCGTAAAAAGCCCAGGCCCGATAAAACAGCGCGGTTGCTTTTACCTGCTCATAACTGGCCTTTTGGTTGTCCGGCACCTGAATACCCGGAAGCGCATCCAGAACGACATTGGCGTAATAAACTATCTGATACGGGAAATTCCAGTCTACCGACTGGGTTACCGATGCGTCAAAAATCTCTTTTGACCAGAGATAAGCATTTCGTTCCGGTGATGACAAATCCGGTAAAACCTCATCCTGGACCACGAAATCGTCGGAAGAGATTTGTCCCAGGCCGGGGTCCGGCTGGCTGTTGAATACATCCTCGTTCTGAAGAAGCCGTTGCAGATCTTCAAGCGTCGTTGGGATATTCAGGGATTGATTGGGTTTGGTGTCTAAGAAGTTATCCTGTTTCTTGCAGCTGTTCGAAAAAATGCCCATGATGCAGACGATGCAGCCGAACAAAGGGCCGGTGATTCTTTTTCTCATGTTTAAAATCTGGAATTAAGGCCTATTGAAAGTGTTCGCGGAAGCGGGTAAGCGCCGGAGTACAGGTCAGGGTCGAGATGGTGCTTGTTCGCCCGCCAGAGGATGCCGACATTATTCAGGTAACTGAAAACCTCCAGCCTTTTAAATACCGGGGTTTGACTTCCAAAAGGTTTGAAGGCGTAGGAAAGCCGGATATCCTGAAGCCGGATATGATCACCTTCATCTACCAATGCCTGTGAATATTGATAAAAAGTCTGTCGGTCCGTATTTGCAGGGGGCATCAAAATAGCAGGAACAGTGGTCTTTAATTCATCCCCGGGCTTTTGCCACCTGTCAGCATAATCCCTGTTGACACCTCCGTAGGCAATCTGGTCATAGGACAAAGCGGTTGAGGTCCTCCTGAAATAATAATTAAGTTTAAAGATCAGGTTGGCGGACAATGTCCAGTTTTTAAAGCTGAAGGTATTCCGTAGCGAACCGAAGGTGGTCGGTCGTGCCGGCCCGTTGAAATAAAGGTCTTCGACAGAAGTCCCAGAAATGATCTCATTATAATCCGTACTCAGAACGCCGTGGCGATAACCCTGAGGGTCACCTGTTTCGTGTGTAAGCGGACCTGATTTAAAACTATAAATACCATAAACAGGCTGACCGGCAAGTGGAGTGACCGAACCGCCGTTTCCATCCCCTGCAGCAAGATAAGTTATGACTGCACTCGGGCTGTCATAAACCGTCACCCGGTCGATGACGTGGGTCAGCAAAAGATTTGTTGTCCACCTGAAATCCTCTTTATAGATATTTCGTGAATTGATGGACAGGTCAAATCCATGCCCGGAAGTATTGGCCGAGTTGCCGTAAAAAACAATAAAGCCTGTCGACGGCGGCAGTGGCGAACTGCCAAAAAGATCGATCCCCTTCTTCAGGTAATATTCGATGCTTCCGGAAATCACATTGTTCTTCAGGGCGAAGTCGAGCCCGATATTAGTTATACGTACTTTTTCCCAGCGCAATTCGGGGTTTCCGGGACTATTGATGACGTTATACGGGACGCCGGAGTAATAAGAATTACTTTGCTGCATGAGGGTTGTGACCGCTGACGCCGTTTTATTGACATTCGCGTTGTAGCCATAAGTCGCCCTGGCTTTCAGGTAAGGAAGCCAGCTCAAATCATAAAAATGTTCTTTGCTGAGATCCCAGGCGAGACCGGCGGAATACAATGGAACCGACTTATGATTGGTTGCAACACCGAAAAGGTTGGAACGATCGATCCTTCCGCTCAAAGATAAAGTATAACGGTCAAGGTAGGTATAAGAAGCATTACCGAAATAAGAAAGGTAATGATCGGTAAACTTTTCAAAACCGAGGGTAGTGGGTACCTGGGCATTGCTGCCGCTCGGGTTTAAGGGAAAATAACTCAGGAAATCGATCTGGGCGAAGCTGGTCTGCGTATCCTTATCATAGCCATAAACTGTACCATTGTGATTTTCGGTGATAGCAGAACTTATCTCCGCGCCTGCAACTGCGTTTATCCGGTGCGGACCGGCGATGACCTGATCATAACTTAGCTGTGCCCGGGCCCTGTGGGAGCTCAGTTTTCCATCAGTCTGTTGAAGAATTCCCTCGTTTGGTACGGGATATGTAAAACCGCCCGACGTAGCGGGTTGAGCATACTGATTGACCAGGTTCCGCGTATAAAAAGTTGCCGTACTGAAATAGTTGTTCCCGTTTGTCGCCTGATTTTCATACTGGTATTTAAGTGAGATATCCAGACCTGGTAATAAACGGTATCTGGCACTGGTATTGATGCGGTTTTCAGTCGTGCGGATACGGTTATCAGCATTATTTAATTCATCCAACGGCCGGTATTGCCAGTCAAGATATCCCTGTTGCTGCGCTTCTTTCGCAAAATCGTAATTAAGTCCCTTGACGATTGAAAGCGCGTTCCCGGAAGCATCAGCAAAAGTATCGTATGGAAAAACCGTAAAGTACCGCCCACCGGGTCTGATATTATTTACGATGTTATTGATTACGGTATTCGTTTGGATGTAGTTGATCCCCACTGATAATTGCAGATTTTTTACCGGGTAAAAATTGTAGTTTCCGCTCAGGGTGACGCGGTTGTTGCGGTTGCCGATGAGCTGTGTGTTATTATGGTCCTCACCTGCAGAAAAATAGTAATCGCTTTTATCTCCCCCGCCCCTGAAATTCAGGCTGTATTGCTGTAGCAATCCGTGCTTGTAGAAATATTTATCCAGCCCGCGCCTGGTATCCTGGTTACGGAGCTGATCGATCTGTTTGCTGACCGCGTCAGCAGTGAGCGTACCTGCGCGCTGTGCGGCCAGCGGGTCTACCACAGGAGAAGTGATTTGCAAAGGATCACCGATCTGCGCGTCATAGAAACCGGATTTGAAAAGCCTTTGCTCGATGCCGATATAATCCGAACTGTTGAGGTATGCCGGGTTATAGAACAGGTCAGGTTTTGCGGATGCGGTCACATTCGCATTAAGTTCTACGGACATTTGTTCGTTGCGTTTCCCCTTCTTGCTGTTTAATACGATCACGCCGTTCCCCGATCGTACCCCCCATATACTTGCGGCTGCCGCATCTTTTAAGATAGTGATGTTTTCGATATCGTTGGGATTGATATTACTGATATCTCCGTCGAACGGGAATCCATCCAGAACGATCAGCGGCTGGTTGTTGGAGAAAAGGGTGTTTGTTCCCCTGATGCTGACATCATTATTCCCCCTCGAAGCTCCGCTGGTATTGCGGTTAAATAATAATCCTGGTGTGACACCTTCAAGCCTGCTAACGATATCGGTACTTACCCGGCGGTTAACGAGTTCATTATTCAACTGGCCGAATGACCCGGTAGCGCGTTCTTTCGGCAGGTTCTGGTAACCGGTTGAAACAATGGCCACCTCAGCGATAGTTGCAGTCACCGGTTTCAGCCGGATAGTTTGAAAAGGCATACCTTCCCTTACAGTAAAGACAAAAGGCTGGTAACCGATAAAGGAAACAGATACCTGGTCTCCCGGCTCGGCTATGATGGTAAAATGTCCCAGCTCGTCAGAATAGCTTATGATGTTACGGGTTTTTACCTGTACTGTTGCCGAGTTCAAACCTTTGCCCGCTGAATCAAGGACTTCACCTGTGATTTTTTCAGGAGCCTTAGGTACGGGCGGATGTTTTTGTGTTACTGCAGGAATCTTGCGGCTGATCACGATGATCTTATCCTGCATTTCATAGTTAAGCGGTTGTTCGTCAAATATTTTTTTCAGCACTTGTGAAAGCTCCTCTTGTTGAACGGCGATAGTCACCGGTTTTGCGTAAGGTATGACACCCTCGGGCAGGACAAAATCAATCCCGGTCTGATTACTGATCTTTTCCATGACAGAGAGCAGGGTGCTGTTTTTTTCCGTCAATGTTACTTTTTGGGTCAAAGTCCAGGCACTGACCTGCATGTTCAGGATCACCATTAGCATGGCCGCAAGCCGGAAGGCTTTCAGTACCAATGAGGCACGGCGGTGCGGGCGCGCCAATTTTTCTTTATAAAATCTGTACATTCGTTGTTGAAGTTTGGCAGCGTTGCAACCGTGCATTTGGAAAACGTGGCGGCGGCAGCGCTTTGAGTTAATAGTTATTAATTTTTAGGATGCCAGCTTTAAGCCAGGTCACCGGGGTCGGATCCGGTTTCCTGGCTTTTAACTAACTGATTCTTATTATGCAGGTTTACTTCATTACGGTTACCCTCCTTCCTTCAACTTTAAAATGAACTGTTTTTGTTGCTTCCAGGGCTACCAGTACCTTGCTGATATTTTTTAGGCGGGATATTTTTCCATTAAAATTTTCCATAGGTATAGGACCATCGTAGTGTACTTCGATCCCGTACCACCGGGAAAGCTCACGCATAACCTGCTCTATCGGGGTATTTGTAAACCGAAAATAACCGTCTTTCCAGGCTATAGCGTCGTTTATGTTTACCTTGCCAATTGTCATTGATCCATTGGAGATTCGGGCCTGTTCGCCGGGTTTCAAAATCTGAGCGTCTTGTTTATCGTAACTGGTGATTGAAACTTTTCCCTCAAGAAGTGTTGTCCGGCCTACCCCATCATCCTTAAATACCCGAATGTTAAAGTGAGTTCCAAGAACTGTAACTTCCTGTCCTGGGCTTTTGACAACAAAGGGATACCTTTTATCTTTGGCAACCTCAAAATAGGCTTCACCATATAACTCTACACCTCTTTGTTTTCTGCCTTCAAAAGTCGTGGGGTAGGTCAATGAGCTGGAATTATTAAGCCAAACCATGGTGCCATCGGGCAAACAGACCTGCCAGGTTCCGCCATCAGGTGTCGAAACCTTGTTGTTCCCCGGTTGCCCGTCCCGGCTTTTAATTGGTCCGTGCAGATAAATAACCTGACCTGATCCATTTTTAATAATGTTTGAATTACCCTGAATGGCAAGATTTCCTTTTGCAGCTTTGGCTAGGTCGATTCGCTGTCCGTTTGCGAGCGTTAGGATCGCGCGATGACCACCCGGGGGTACATCCTTTTGTATATTTTCTACAACAAGATCACTTTTATGAAATACGAGCAGGAGAATAAGAGAAACCATGACAGTCGCAATAACGGCAGCCGCCAGCAGAAAACCATAAGGAATTTTTTTGCCCGATCACCGGTCACTTTCTTAAAAATAGCTTCACGATGCTTAGCGATCGTTTCATCCGACAGCAGAGGCGCATCCAATCCGATTTCAAAATACCGGGCTTCGAGGGCTTCTTTCTCTTTTTCAGTTAACTCTCCCTTAATGTTCCTTTGAGACTGATTCTTTATTTCGTTTTCGTCCATATCCAACAGCCGGCTTTGCCCGGCTTACAAGACAAGACAGTTAACCTCCTCCTTACCTGAATAAAAATTTTCATTTTTTTAAAAGTAAGCCCGCCGGGGCTTGCGGTCCCGGCGGGTCAATTTTTTTGGACGGATGTTTACCAGACGTTTCGGATGTTTTCCGGACGTTCCGGGCCATTATGGTGAATGATTGTGGTAATCGGAAATTGGCCGGACGTTTCGGACGTTTTTCGGACGTTTAAGCGTTTTCCCTAAAAATTACATATTTCGCTCCCCTTCCGGTAGCGCCGATCCTGGAAAGCACCTTACGCTCCACGAGGTCCTGGAGATCGGTAGCCGCAACGGACCTGCCGATAGCATTCAGCATTTGATATTCGGCATTAGTGATCTGCCCCTTTTCCTTCACAAACAGAGCTGCCCTGATCTGCCGTTCGCTGAGGCCAAGCGCAGCAAGCTCTTTCGCATTGAATTTATCCTTCCGGAACACGACCCGGAAACCTCCGTGATCTTCCTCGATCAAAGGTTCCGGCAGGCCTGCGGCCAGGCAGCTGCTGATCATCTTCGTTGTACCGCGCCCCCAGGTTTCGACGTAACCCGCCATAAAGAAAACATTGGCCATATTCGCGTTCCGCGGAACAGATGGGTGACTTCCTTTCAGCTTTTCGATGGTCAATCCGTCAGGCAAGGTTCCGGGGTTCCAGATCTCCAGCCTGTCGTCATACACCCGCAGAAAAGTAAACGTTCCCGAATAATCTTTATGAATGATCGCATTAAGGACGGACTCGCGCAGGGCATCCTCAGGATATTCCAGGTATTCGGTACGTTCAATACCTTCATACCCCACCGGCCGGACCAAATATTTGGATTTCAATACTTCCATTACTTTTTCCGGCATGTCAAAAAGGTTTGTTTCGATGACATCCTGAAACAACAGGTCATCTGAACTTTTACCGAAGCGCCCGATCTTGAAACTGCAGGTAGCATTGATCCGGGAAGGTTTCTTTCCGAACAGCAATACAGCGGCATTGGATAACTCACCACCGGGTTTCAGGTTCAGGTTTTCCAGCAATACTTCGGGCGGATCGTTTTCAGCACCTGAAGGGATCCTGCCTTTCTGAACGGCTCTGCCTACAAATGACCGGATACTTGTTTCCTCCAGGTCATTAAGTGTCGAACCCGGGACAGGGATATCTTCCCAGCGCTTGCCATTCTTTTCCAGCAACCAATTCTGAAGTGCAATCCCCTTGAGTTCCTGCTTGGTACTCCCGCTGCGGTAATGAAAGATCCCCTGGTAAGAAATAGGCACCTGGCTTGGCGGCACATTGATTTCGATATAATGAAGCCCCCGGACTCACGCAGATTGACATCCACCACGAGTCCGAGATGGTTAACGATCTTGTTGGGAATGTCCTCCAATAATTTTTTATAGTCGCTCAGGCCGGAAACAATACCTTTGTCATCAATACCAATAAAAATCCTGCCACCCTGCGCATTCGCAAAACCACAGATCCATTTCAGGAACTCATCTCTCCAGGATTGTTTGTATTCGATATTTTGTTGTTCAGGCATGCGGCAAGTCCTTTAAGGGCATGCAAATATAACTGCAATCGCAGCTCGGTTGCGCCGTAATTTTATAATTTTGCGGCATGTCAGATCGTTTAGCCGCTCACCACGAAAACCGCATTTACTACTTTTTCGTGGAATCCATTAAAGACAATGAAGTTAAAATAAACATGTACGGCACGCCGTATTCGCTTTTAAGAAGCGGAGAAGCCTGGGTCAACAGTCCATCGAACCAGATGGAAATGAAAAAAGGCCTGGTAGCGGCCGTCATGGTGGCGGTTGGGATCGTTTAATCCGCCCCTTTAAGAAAACCTTAAAAAAACATGGAATTTTTACAAATATTTCATTTGTTTTAGCGCCACATTAAAGACTTATTAATATAACTTTGGGTTCCCCCACAAATATTTATACCCCTACAGATATCCTGTGAAACGAAGCCCGATCCGAACGGGCTTTGTATTTTTTATATTACAATACAAACAATTACCCTTTATCATATATTTTTAGCCAAAGGTTATTTTAATAGGGGTATTAAATAACACACATTAAGGTCACGCTTCAGAAAAAGCGTGGCTATTTTTTTATACCCCTTTTAATGTTCCTTTACAGCTAAAAAAAGTGCCTGCTGCGACTAAAAGAGAAATACCTGCAAGTCAACAGCCATTAAAGGCGAACGACCCAAAAGCGGCCCCGGGAATGCCGGGGCCGACCCGCCCTTTCAAAAGCTATAATTTGATGATAATATTTCCCTGAACCTGGCTGCAAGCTGCTCATGAGTGATACCCGCCGTATTGGCCATCGCAACAAATGATTTGACCACGTTCTCCCTGCTGCGCCACGGGAAATCATAGGAACGTTTTTGCCCCGCAACATTGACCGCGATCCGTATGGGCAACCGTCCACGGTGCGCCTGTTCGGTAAGGGCGATCCGGTGGCAGGTCTGGTCGTATTCATTGTCAGGAAGGTTGCCATTGCGAAGGATTGCAGCGAGTTTGATTAGCTGGCAACGGCGCAGATCGGTAATTGGTTTGCCTCTCTTTATTTTACCTTTCTTTGAATTACCCTTACGGCGCAGGTCTTGCCGCAGGAGCGATTCCGAATAACCGGGGTACCGGTTTTGGATTTCCAATAACGCAAACAATGGGTTTTGGTGATAAATACGCCGCACAAAATTGCGCCTTGATGTCAGGTCAGCGGCTGCTGCTTTCCTGCGGATCGTAACCAGATCAAGCCTTTTTCCGGGGTTGATCTCACCTGCTGACTGCCGGTACAAAAAACGAAGGGCGATGATGACCTCCCGGCGTTTCCCTCCTGCCTGTTCCAAACCGAGCAAACGGCCGATCTCAGTACTGGGGAGCAAATGGCCGGAATTTATTAACATTTCGATTATCTTTTCCGGTTGCTCATCAAGGCTGACAATCGGTGGTGGCGGCGAATTGTCCGATGTTTCCGCTGCTTTTCTTACAGCAAAGCCATCAGAAAGCAGGTATTTACCCCGAAACTCCGCAAGTCTCCTCAGAAATTCCGTCCCGCTTCCCGGCATTTCCCGGTCGAGCTGTTCAGCTTCTTTGGCCTCCGCCGATAAAAGTTTGTCCCACCGCTCGTACTGGTGATAACATAAGCCCCAGTTAAAATGGTGATATTCCAGTTCTTCCCGGTTTATCTCGCGTGAAAGAAAAGGCAAAGCCTGATATAAGCCCATTGGCCGACGGTTACGGTCACACCACAACTCCGCCTGCATAAATACATATATCCGTGCCGGGTACTTGGTAGGAGGTTTGTAATAATCTACCTTACCATAAGTTTTCCGTGGCAGAGCATCCTGCCGCTCATACTCGGCATTTTCCGCTGCCGACATCACATATTCCTCTTTGATCCTGACCATCACTGCCTCCCATCGTATTAAGGTTCATAAACCCGGATATCTGCTCGTAAGCCTGACAGCTCCATTTCGATCATCCGCCGCACGATATTCCAGTCAAGCCCGCCGCTTCCGCATCCGGGGGCAGGCATGGCTAAACCTGGCAGGTCATTTACTTCGAGATAAATCCGCAACGCGGTTAATCCTTTTTCGATATAGGCATATTCGGAGGGGTAACGCCAATGTGTTTTTGTCGGAAAATTGATGATCAGCTTTTCCCCGGTAAGCAGACTGGCATCGGGAACGATGAACAGCTCTCCGATTTTGACCTGGCCGGCTACGCAGGCCGCGCGGTAAAGCGTGTAGTTATCAGGGAAAATTTTCCTGACGGCCAGGGCGATGCCCTTGCCCATGAAGCCGACACAGTTGACGGTATTAACCAAAGCCTTTGCGTCATCTTCCAGCAGGTTTCCTTTTTTATAGGTTATCATAGATTTCGTGGTTATCGGCAGCAATGGGCTGCTCCCTTTCTAAAATTAATAATTTGATATAGACATCTTCCCAATAAGCATTTTGCTCCCGGTTGAATTCCTCGTGCGCAAATCCCGAGAGGCGGTAATGACGGTAATCGTCGGCCTGCAGGATCGCCAGTTGCAGATCGGTCACTTCGATGCGTTTTCCATTTAAATCTTTGATAAACATAATCCCGGTATTTAAATAATTTTTAAAGGCTGCACACGGTAATCTTTAAGATTGTAAAAAAATCCCCGGTCAAATAATAAGCCCTCCCGGAACATTTTTTTCAATATCTCGACACCTGGATAAGCCAGAGATGCGTTGATAAACAAATCCTGCTCATCGAGCGCAGCCGAAGTTGAACAATTATGCCCTGCATCTTTAACCTCTCCTGCCCGCAGGAGGTCAGGAAATTCATCTGTAATCATGCGAAGCGATGCCCGTGTAGAAAATCTTTTGGATTCCGGCTGTTTAATATCGCCGACCGTTGAAAGGACAACCTGCCCCGACTCCCTTCCGTTCCCAAAGTCGAGCCAGTATTTGGGGCAATTCCGCAGGTAATGAGACTTATTACGGGTATTGATCAGGATGTCAGCAATTTCAAACCTTGCATCGACCGAATCTACGGCAGTGACGGTAATCATGGCCATGGCCAGTTCGGGCGTTTCCTTGATCAATTTGCTGTCAAATCTTTCTGTTACCGCTTTCCAGTTGAGGCCGAATGCCCGGTTAATGCGGTTGATCAAAACGGCAGATTTTTGCAAGCCAACTTCTGCGCCAGTAAAAAGCATGCGCAAGCGGTTTTTGTCTTCAATCAGATCATCGTCAAATAACCGGACATGCAGGCCCGGATGTTGCAGCTCATTAAGCATGTGGCTAAGCCTTGCGAGGGCTGTCAGGACATGGCTTCCCGTTCCCCCTGCCCCGATCAGGTTGACAACAACCGGGTTGGCAGGCTGTAACAGTTCATTGTCCACAATGTGGGCGATGACAGGATGTGAATTGATCTTTTTTTCATGATAATAAGTCTGCTAATGTTTTTCCTGTTTTGCGCAACTCGTTTTCTGGGAACCGATTGCCGTTGGTAAGCTGATCCCCCCAAAGCTGTACGATATTTTTCCCTGCAATGCTGCCCCCGGCGATGGTATGACTGAAATAACTATTGAAGAAATAATTTTCCCAAAGGCTGATAAAGTCCTCAAGACAGGTATCCGCCTTGATTTTACGTTTGACCGTCCCCATACAAACCTTTCCATCCTCGTACATATTGAAAAACGGGGCATGATAGAGCGCTGTCTGGCTTTGTGGCTTGCGGTTTCCTTTAAGAGCGAACACGGATAGTGTGTCCCGGCTTCCCTGCCATAACAGCGCAGGGATGCGGGCGTTACCGGAAGGGATTCCGAGGGCTTCTGAAAAGAACAGGTTTCTTTGCATCGGGGGCGTATGCCAGATAGCAAAACCCTCGTTTTCCATGTTCAGGTAAAGCAGGTTTTCAGGCAATACGCCCCTGCATCGTAAAAAGCTGTTGCCTTTCCGTTGCTGTGAGCGCAGCATTTCGGCGAAGCGCCCGCATTCCGTGGCTGAAAGCGGATGGGCGTTGACAGGCCTGCCGTTGCGCCCGATGTCATAGCTTTCTACATACATTTCCTCTGTACCATAGTCATCATCCACGTCCGACCTGCCTTTCAGGTAAATAAGCATGGCTTTAACCGGGGTATAAGTATGGCTGATCTGGTCAGTGATGTTTGTTTGCATAATCGTATCCGTATAAAAAGTTATTGAGTTCAGTGAGCAGGGGGAATAGCCGTGCCTCATAATTAAAATTGAATTGTTCTGCAACCTGCGGCGTGTCGAACCATTGGAGGGCAAGCGGTTCGATAATTTGCCCCCGTTCCTGTAAATCGTTGTCTACATAATTGAAAAACTGCTCATTGAGATTTTCAGACCCGCTCCAGTAAAAAGCCAGGTAATGGCTGATTTCCACATTCCCATTTTCGCTGTCCTTATAAATACCCTTGGGTATCGCACCATACACCGTGCGGTTTGGGTAGTCAGTCATCAGTTTGGCAAATTCCATTGCGATCTCAAGCGGCCGCGCTTCGAAGCATTTACTTTTCCTGAACGCGTTAATGGATTTTTCAAAGGCAGCCCTGCGGAACGGGACTTTTAGACTGGAGAGATAAGCATTCCCGAAGTTTTTCATTTCCTGCAGTTCGGATAGTTCGTTCTCGTAGGATTCGCCATCCTCATCCTCATTCATCCAGTACTCGATTGTGTCATAGACCGCACGTATATAGGTATGTCTCGTCCCTGTAATAATCGATTTTGGTTACCTTATACAAATAGTGGCAGATACCCATTAAAAGCTTGGATAGGGGTTTCAGTTCCGGTCTTTCGCCAATCCTTGCCAGTGGGTTAACAGGAATGTAATAAAGGCTGTGTCCCGTATCATACGCCCGGGCAGTTGCTATAGCCGCCATGCGTTTTTTGTCCTGCATGATATAACACGATATGCCCTTTTTATTATCAAGCTGCTTGTCGATCATCGCATGTGCCTTACTCATGTTCTCCGGAAATGGCAGACCGGACACATCCGGCAGCTCCATATTATAAAGCGCGCACAGGTTAGCCGCTGATCTGAAAAACTCTGTTTCGGCCTGCACCCGACTACGAAAATGATAGCCGGTAAAAGGCGAAAACGTATGATTCAGAAAACCATATCCGTCAACCCCTGCGGTGCGCATCTGCCGGGATTGTTGATCACTTCTGCCGCATCGGGCAATTGATCCAGTTTTTTGATGAACTTTCCGAATTCCTGATATAGTTTCCATTGTTTGCCCTCCCTGCCGATGCTGATTTTGCGTTTGATATTCTTATTTTCCATGATTAACCTTTTGTGCCCAGTGTGCTTTCAAAACGATACTGGATGCGATCTTTTTTGATTTCGGGGCCGGATAGCCGCGCATTGGTTAGGATTGGGTAGGTTCCCGCATAGAAGTTCATGACTGCTTCCGGGCTGAATGCCGGGTTCGGATCGGTTAGGGTTATTTCCTGACCGTTGTCCTTGTGTATAAATACTCGTGATAATACGTTTGTCCTTAACATGACTGAAGAATTAGGTTAAAATAAAAGGTTGGCTTTTTGTTCACGCTTGCGTTCAAGCTCTGCTTTTCGCTTAGTGATTTCTGTTTCCTTATCGGGGTATTCGGAAACAAGCGGCAAAGCCGCTATAGCTTCCTCATACTTGCAGTGGCTGTCCAGTTCAATCACTTTTCTAAGTGTATCCGTATATGCTTTTAGCTTCTCGTCGGTATTAGCCGTTTCTGTAGCAGTCTGCTCTTTGCCTGCAACACCATTCGCCTTGTTCTTCGATTTTGCATCCTGCGACATCCGGGATTGCTCCTTAGTTTTTGCAAGGGCTTTCACGTAATCCTCCATGTTATTGAGCAGGCCGGACGTTTCCCTGACCGGCTTTTCGATCTCCGAAAAGTAGCCATCATCAAAATCGGCTGCAGTCCCCGTTGAAACAAAAGGGATAAGGTTCTTTGAGGCCGTGTCCCCTGTGGCCGCAACCGAGAAATGGGTAGAGACAGTAAAATTCCCGTTTTCGTTATGCTGAATAACGATTTGCCACCTGCCCGGACAGCCCATCGCCGCTATGTTGTTAAAAAAGTTGGTTTTCATAAACTTAGCCTTTTAATTAAAATGGTAAATCATCATGTCCTGAAGCATTTGCACCTGACGTTGCAGCAACTTTAGCTTTAGCACCGTCTTTTGGCTTCCCGCTTTTCATCAGGTCTTTAGGTTGGGCAGCGCCGAACAGCCGGATTTCACTTACGTTGCAGGTCAGGTATGGCTGTGGCTTGTTTTCTTTGTTCAACCATGCTTTGGCTTCGACCCTGCCAAATATTTCGACAACAGCACCCTTGGTGAGGTACATAGCAAGTCCGGGGTTGACCCAATAGGAACATTCGACAAAAGAGGTTACCTCTCTTTTTTCACCCTTAGCGGTGAACCGGTCATTGATGGCCACAGTAAAACCTGTAACCTTTTTACTGTCCCCTACTGCCCTAACGACAGCATCAGCGGTAATTCTTCCAGTGAATAGCATCATTTTATTTTTTAATGTTTTAGATCGTTCTCCGGTCCATTGGGCGGTACCTCATTTGGCCTTTGATAGAGGCAATACACTTGCGCGGGGGCTGGCGGGTCAAGGCTGACGCAAAAAATACTACCCGGAGCGCAGCGGAGGTGTGGAGATTTTTTTAGCGGAACGCAGCCTGGCCTTGACCGCCGAAGAGGTGTAGATTTGCCTCAGCAAAGGCTAAATGAAGCTCACTAAATAAAAATGCCATTGGAAAAAGGACTTGCGCGGAGAGCAAACAGCCCGTATAACAAAATAATTGCGCCCAATATCCACTAAGAAAAGTTCAAATCATGACTGCCTGCCGGTTTCGGTACCGGCCGCAGTACCCGAAGGGCCCCGGTCAGGATTTAAACTTTCAGCCCACCAACATGTAAACTATTTCTACTATGGAAAAAAGTGAAGTGCCTGCATAGAGCCTAAAAACCAATGGCAGGCTGTTCACGCGCGGTCAGGCTGCTGCTGAGTAAGTTGAACGGAACAAAGCGTTCGAAGATCTGAGTAAGCGGCGTGCAGTGAAACGTCGAAGCGTCAGCCGGACAAAGGCACCGTTAGGGATAGTTGTTAGCAAGCCAAAGTTGGGTAGGAATTGGGGGACGGTTTAACACGGTGATGGGATGGTGTGAAAAGTTTTATCACATTTGCTTAATTTCGATTACAACTTGTTAATTAATGAACACAGAAAATTTTCTCGAAGATTACCGGGATGATAATTACCTGTCCGTCTTTTTAGGGTTATTGAGTGTCAGAAATGCACCCAAAATAGAAATGACCTACAATGGTTATGCTATCCATGGGTTTTATAGCACCATTGATGATCTAAAAGATTTAGAAAAT
Organism: Mucilaginibacter sp. P25; assembly: GCF_050859465.1. Lineage (NCBI taxonomy): Bacteria > Pseudomonadati > Bacteroidota > Sphingobacteriia > Sphingobacteriales > Sphingobacteriaceae > Mucilaginibacter > Mucilaginibacter sp. P25. The sequence goes on from NZ_CP193937.1 coordinate 6,810,188, forward strand.
ACCCTTAATTATATCAATAATGGGCGAAGAGCATCCGTTAGCATAGCGCAGTGGTACTTGGCTTTAGAAGCCTATATCAATAGCATCATTAAAATAACTCTGCTCTTAGATGATATTGATCCAGAACCCATTATTCAGCAAGAAATCCAGCAGAGGCTAAGTTTTTTAATAACTAAACTCGGGTACGACAATTTCCCTGTTAAAAAAAGCGGGTTGTATGGGCGCATCAATGAATTCCGAAAATTCAGAAACGAGATTTTTCATGATCGGCATGTGGGCAAGATGATCATTTTTAAAAACACGCATTTCTCCGTAATTCCACAGCAATGTAACCAGGTCGATGTTATGCAGGCTGCGCTTTTATTTATTGAAGTAGCCAATCTATTCAGGTTTTCTATTCCGGGTTTGGATTTAATGCCTAACATTTCTATTGGCGATTCGACAAAGTTGCATTTCGACAAACTGGATATACTCTATGAAAGTATCTTACGACCAATTTTTCAGCAGGTATTAGCAAAATGGAGCTTGCAAACCCGTTTAAATTTATCGATTAGCGATCTCACGTCCCTAAAAGCGAGTGCCACTTTTAAAAAGGGGGAAGTAGTTATCGTATCGGTGGTGGAACAAGATAAACGATATAAAGTTCAACCAGGCATGGTGCCTACCAATATTGGCAGTACCATTTACACAAAATGTTTGGAAGGGTACCACCTGCCTGAAGGCCATTACAGTGGATTGAACTTTATTTTGGACTGGCCCGATCTCTATAAAAGCATGTTTCCTATGCGGCGTTAATCATGACGCATCAAAAACTTTTTGCAATTCCTCTATTGTAAAGGGCGTATCGGTAAAGTAACCGGATTTGGGGAAATCAACTGCGTTATCCCGATAAGTAATCCAGGTTGGTCCGACATTTATTGCAAGCAAAAAACGCTTGATATATTCTTCAGCGTCATAATGATTGCATTCGGCCCACTCTGTGACAATTGTTTCGATGGCTTTAAATTCATTGTCGTACTTTTTATTGTCATAGTTGTAAAACAAGTTCTGTAAATATTCCTTCCGTTCTACACTAACAGAGCCTCCAGGTACAATTAGGGACAGAAAATCAACAGCCAAAACCTGGATAGGCAAATTCGATGTATGTAAAAGCTTTTCCAAATACCCATCTAAAGAAGTGTCCGAATCTGCATAAAACTCATCGGTGGGAAAACCGCACAATTCAAATGCCTTATACATTTTGTGGTGCTGGAATTCATTATCAATACAATCATTTCTTTTACATTCACCTTTTATCACATTACTCTTACATTATCTAAGGGGACGCGATCAATCAATTTATTAAATGGATCGATCCCAACACTTTCAGGCTTTCCTTGCACAATAACTGAGATTGTATGATTACCACTTTTTAATTTCATCCTTTTTAAATATAAAATATTATTAGGCGAGGTTTCATTTTTGATTTTTTGCCCGAAGATTCCAATATCTATAAAATCGTTCATTTCCACAGGTAAATCGTTTCCTTTGCGGTCAACATGAACCTTAGATGTACTAACTTGAAAAATTACTTTAAATTTATTTCCGGCAAGTGGTATTATTTTAGTATTGAGCACTTTATTGTTATAAAAAGTAATATTTTCCCATGTATCTTTCAAATAGTAACTAAGAGAATCTGGTGTGTACTTTTTAAGATAACGATACAAATCGTTACTTCCTGCAAAAGGTGGAATAGTTCTAAATTTATATTCTTCTTTAAACTCACGTAATGCTGAATTGATATTCCGTTCTCCAATAAGGTCTCTTAATCCATATAATACCACGCCTGCCTTATCGGGCATAAAACGACCATTGCTTGTTATTAATGGCTGCTCAATGAATTCGCCTTTATTATGTAATAAATTATAGAGCCAAAGCTGCCTACGTAAAATTCCTTGCATGTTGAATTTTCCATATTTTTTCTCCATCATTACTAATACATCATAAACCGGCAAGCCATCAGATACTACTTGAGAACCGGGTGATTTATTCGGAGCTACCTGAAACATCCACCATTGTTGGGCCAATGTCTTTAAACTTTCATAATAGCAATAATCATAGGGAAAATCCTGGCCACCGCGATTATTGAAATCTGCATTCCAGCCACCATTTTCATTATAAGTATTAAGGTTGGCTGACGATGTTAATTTCCGAGTGTATACATTTGTTTCAGCAAGTCTCATATATCTGAACGGATATTCTCCATACGCGAGAGAATAATAATTTAATCCCGCCTTTATAGCATCCTGATAACGTTGGACATTTTGGAAATGATCTGAATGATAGTATACTTCCGTCATAACATTTTTCCCATTCGGTACATTAACGACACCTCTCGAAATACAATACTTTGCAGAGAGAATAGAAAAAGCAGGATATATTCCGGGATTATTCTGGACATAATGAAAATAGTTTCGACCATTTGCCGTCCATCGACTTTTGAGATCACCATTTGTCAATGCTGTTTGGTCTCCGGAAGTGCTAATTATAACATCTAAAGAAAACAAGTTTGCTGCCTTCCCAAAAACAAGCTCATTAACGCGATCAGAGTCTTTTAGTAAAACATCTTCACCGGGTCTAGCTGGCAATCCCCTTAGTTTTCGCTCATAAGGACTTTTTAATTCTTCATCTTCATTATATCCCAGTCCTGGTATACCGCCATTAAAAAATGTCCCGTTATTTACGATATCTGTACTATAAACATTATTAGTAAACCCTCTATGATTAACAGATGATCTAAACTCAATTTCGACCGAATCTCCGGGATTTACCGGTTTCTTAAATTGAAATAATCTATAATCTGCTGTATCCGTCTGAGGACGTAGCCAATTGAATTTTCCACGGGGATATAAAAGAGGTGTTGAAAAAGGTATTCCAATATTATTTATTTTCAAACTGTAATCATCTAGGCCGTCGCCATCTACAAGCAATTTATCGATAGGTTTGCCCGCGTTATTTACTAATGTAAAAAATCCATGAGTCCTCGCTTGCTGTTCATCGGGAAAAAGATCTACCCATAATTTTATAGCAGTTACCTTGAGTAGAGGAATTTTATCATATGGTTTTAAAACCTTTTCATACAATGCTGTTCGCTGATCCAACTCTGGCTGCGTCAGATACGAGTTTAAATAATTTAAATTATAATATAAAAACCCGCCCACTGAAAAAAAACAAACCGAAACAATTAGAGTTATTTTTTTTGTTTTTCGATCAAACCGCTGCGCTAAAAGTTGCAGTCGCTCTCTAAACGTTGTTGATACCCCCTATAGAAAAACAAAGAAGCTGCAATAATCATCAGTCCGCTCCCTAACAACCAATATAGATTAAACCAAAAAACTGGGCGCCACATATGACCGATACCATTCATATCGGAAACTATATAATCAGGTGTGTAAGAAAATAGAAGGATATTATAATTAAATACTTTAGAGATGTGTAAAAAGAAAAGTACCACCCAGATAATAATACCAATCGCATGCGCTGCAAATTTGTTATTGATCAGAACATGAATGAAATAAGAAAAAATTACCATTTCCAAAAAACGTGGTAATATCAGGGTGAAAATTTCCATAAAATAAATAGAAAATTCAAAGTGGAGATACCCCTTAATTACCTGAATTGCGACACCCATTATTAATGGTATCATCGATAAAAATAAACTTAATATAATCAAACTAAGAAGGCGTGAACCATTTAATACCCAATTAGGGGTAGGTAATGAATCGTTTATATGTGCATATCGAGTTAGCCTGTCGCGGTGTATAGTTTCACCTGTATAGAAAATGATGATAAAGAATATGAAGAATATAAATACATCAAAGAAAGTTTGCATTAAAACTACTGTCCTCGGAAATTTGGGGATATCATAAAATGTGTCGCCCAAGTTGAAAGCAAAACCCAAAAATAAAAGGCCACAACCTATGATAATCCAGAAGTAATTATCTTTAACAATATTAGAAAGCTCTGTTTTAATTAGAACGCATAACGTCTTTATATTATAAAGGCCATTAAAGCTAACTTGAACATTCGGATCCCCCCCCGGTTTATGATATCATTGTTTATGTTATTCCTTTTGCTCCGAACATCACTAAAAAACTCCTCAAAGTTAAATCGCAAGTAGCTGAACAGTAAAATTAGCAAGCCTAACGAGGTCCATAGAATGCGGTTGATCAATAGTGGAATTTCAAATTGAATCATTTTTGTATTCCTAACTTGATCATTGGCTAAGACGAACTGCGAACGAATGCCATTAAAAGCGAAAGGATCAGCCAAATTTGTGACAAATTGATTTTGCAAGTGAGCCAAAGAAAAACTACCGATAAGATAGCCCACAAACATGACGATTCCACTGCTGTAAATTACCTTAATATTACGAGTGATAGCAACTAAGCCAAAAAAAACGACGATGTAAAAAAAGATTAGGAATAATAATGAATAAAAATGGTTTTAGATAGTATTCGAGGTGATTGGGACCGTACCTTGCTGTTTCACTCCACCCCATTAATGGGCCTAAAACTGTTCCGGTAAAAGCTCCCAAGATAATTCCACTAGCAATAATTAGCACAAACATCAGCGAACTGCAATATCTACCCCAAAAATATCCCGCCTTACTAATAGGGTAAGTGAGATAATACGCTTTGGTATTGTATTCTATGTCGCGATACAATGGCATGCCCATAATATAGGATGTAACTAGCATCAAGAAAATACTAATCCAAGCCGAAGAAAGTGCAATTAGCATTGGACTATTAAAATGTTCTTTTTCACCAACTGGTAATGATCCTGTTGAAAAGCCAAATGCTACAAGAATAAAAACTGCCGCAAAATAAAAGTATAAAGTGGGCCTACTGAGGCGAATTTTCACCTCAAAAACAAATATTTTCCAGAACATAATGATATGATTTATATTGTATTAATATCCATGCGTGTTAGAATATTGCTAAAATAAACGTCCTCCAAATTAGGTAATACAGGAATAAAGCCATTTTGAGGATGAATGTCGTTTACGACGCGAATATGTAACTTTCCAGCTTTAAGCTGATTTGAGATAACTGTAAAATTTTCCTGGTAAATACGGAGTTCATTTCTATCGATGGCTTTACTGAATATTTTACCTTCTATATCATACACAGCGGTTTCAGGTTTACCGGAGTATAAAACCTCGCCTTGGCAAATTATAGCAAAATCAGAACATAGTGTACTCACATCTTCAACGATGTGAGTTGACAAGATTACAATCGTATTTTCCCCGAGCTGACTCAATAAATTGTAGAACCGATTACGTTCAGCCGGATCGAGGCCTGCAGTCGGTTCATCCACGATAATCAATTTCGGATTGCCAATTAAGGCCTGGGCAATACCAAATCGTTGTTTCATACCACCAGAATAAGTTCCAAGGTTTTTAGCTTTATCATTACTCAGGTTTACTTTATCGAGAATTGCCCTCACAAGTTCCTTCCGTTCATTTCTATTAATAACCCCTTTCAGTTGAGCGATATGATCAAGCATCCGCTCTGCCGAGATTTTTGGATATACACCAAATTCTTGTGGTAAATAGCCCAATAATTGCCTCACCTTTGTTTTCTGGTTTAATACATCTATATCGTCCAGAAACACAGACCCTTCATCTGCTTCCTGCAGAGTTGCGAGTGTCCGCATCAATGATGATTTGCCCGCGCCATTTGGTCCTAATAAGCCAAACATACCATTGCTCAATGTTAAGGAAACATTATTCAATGCCTGAACTCCGTTCGAATAGGTTTTAGAAAGTGAATTGATGACTAATTGCATTAGAAAATCGAATTTGTAGTATTATGGTTTAATAAGCGAATTATTTGCAGCTCCGTTCACAACTAACTGGCTACTATCAGCCAAATGATAATTGAGGTCTGTTATTTCGGCATTGCGCAATACCAACTTACTTCTGTTAAGAATTTGAAGATTTGCGTATTCAAAATGATTGTCTTCTAATATTGTGATCTTTGAAGCACTTCTAAAACTTTGCCCAACGACCGCTTTTACAAAACTTATATGATTTCCGGCTAGGACGACCTGACTTCCATAGTTTTGAAGAATTGTAATTGAGTCCTGCTTAAATCCTTTTATCAATGAATAATGCCCCTTTGGGCTTTCATCGGCAGTAGTGTCGATAATTAACTGACCATCGCGGACTGACATGGAGCTGATATTAATTGAAATAATTCGAGGACAAGATATGATCAACAAAAATGAATCATTATTTAAAAAAATCGGGGAGCCTTTCTTTACACCAATTTGCAGTTGGGTGCCGTTCTGTTGAATTTGCACATGCTTAATGGCACCAGGTGCGATTTTAATACCATATGGTCCTTGTATGAATTTGATATTTGCAATTTGGGATGCAGGGATTTCAAAAGCGTCAAAGTTTTTAAAACTTAGATTCTTATAGCATGCGTATTCATCAGTATAATTGCGATTCAGAAGTGCTGCTTTAAGAACGTTGTCATAAATCATTAGTGACATGATTAAAACGCTAGCTGCAGCAATGCAAAACATGGTACTTGTTTTCATTTTTTGTTCTTTGTTACTGACTGCATAATATTTTCTTTATATGCGACATACCTGTTCTCCAAATCTCCAAAGTCGATATCCAGCAAATAAATATTTCTGAAAAAATCCGGTAATTGATGTTTCAAAAAACGCTCTTTACGATATGCTTTAATTTTTTGTAGGCCATCTGGAGCAACAAACAAGCCTAGCCCCCTTTTATAAACAACCACACCTATGCTTTGCAAAAATTCGTAAGCACGTATTACGGTGTTAGGATTCACTTCTAATTCAACGGCGAGATCTTTCGTAGATGGAATCTTCTCATCTGGAAGGCATCTCTTTAAAAGGATACTCTCGCTAACATAAGCAGCAATCTGCAGATAGATTGCATCCTTGTCTTTAAATTCCATAATGAGTATTTTTCATACCTGTTTTTCTGTAAGCTTAAAATATGCTGCAATCCAAAGTAGAAAAGACAGCAAAATAAAAACCGAGTGTCTAATCCAAAAAAATTCCCAGGATTTATGGATATTTCAATTCGTTTATCAAAAAAACAGTCGTGGTATAGGGCACCGCCGCCACGATATTCATTCCTGTTATAAATCGGACATAAGTATTATTCGCAATAATTAAAATTGAAATAATTAGAAAATATAGCAAAGCGGTTTTCACGAAATGTAAATTTCTAAAATAAATAGCAGCATATAACGCTAAAGCATGAAAAACACTGTACAGTGTAAGTATTGCAAAAAATGAGCTGCTCCCTGTATTGTCAACATTATCGAATAGGTTTAGTATGGTTAGTTCAGGTGCACTTGCTTTGCTTAAATTCAGGAGAACCAGTATCACGAGATAAAAACACGATACGACAACTATCAAGAAAACAGCAAATGTGTAAATCCAGGCAACAAGGAATTTTTCAAATTGGGAAGCCGGCAGGGAAAGGGCATAAATGGCCTTTTTGTTGTCACCCAACGCGGAAAAAATAGTGCAGGTAAATATTGTCCCGGAAAAAAGACCACCCAACAAAGTAATATTAATTGAATATCGACTTGTAACCGTACGTTTAGCAAATAAACAAGAAAGATCCCAGCAACAATCAAAATACTCATTGTTACCGCTAATGCCATTAAATACTTTTTGTAATGTTCAGTTGTGAACTTTATGAATAGCTTGGCAAAACGACTCAGTTTAAAAATATTAATCATTGTTGGACGATATTAATTTTTCCAAGACAGCTTCGTTGTCTACGATAATAGCATTAAAAAGAAGTTCCAGATCAATCTTACTGTATTCACCAGAAGTATTTTTCACAATGACGTTTTTACCTTTCGGGCTACTTTCCTCGTATAAAATATCCAAATCTTCGGTATCATTATAGTTTTCAAAAAGCAGCTTTTCTTGAATTACATCTATTGATTGATTAATCTTTATTTCACCGTTATGTAATACAAGTAATGTATCGATCAAACTGTCGAGGTCTCTTACCTGATGCGTTGCAATTACAACACATCGGTCAATTGTCAGAATCGAAGCAATCAGTTTTCTAAATTGCACTTTGGAAGGGATATCCAATCCATTAGTGGGTTCATCCATTACCAAAAGACTGGTACCTGCAGCCAATCCAAATGCTATCATGGCCTTCTTCTGCTGACCGAAAGATTGCTTATCCATTACTTCGTCTGCATCAACATCTAAAACTTTCAAATTATTGTAGAATTCAGCCTGATTAAATTTCGGATAGAAATATCCAGTGCCTGCTTCAAATTGTCTAGGAGTCAGATTTGGAACAAATATATCTTCAGGTAAAAAATAAATGTCTTCCAATACCGCAACCGATCTTTTAGAAACGCTCACGCCTTTAAATAGACAAGCCCCTTGTTGGGGAAATGAGAAACCAGTTATATTCTTTAGCAAAGTAGACTTTCCGGCACCATTTTTTCCGAGCAAACCATAGATGTGCCCACTTTCCAAGTTCAAGTCAAGACATTTGATTACCTGCTTATTTTCACGATATCCAAAATGCAAGTTTTTAATTTCAACCATGTTTAACAGATAAATAGATAGATAGTGTTATAGATACATAGTACACTACAAATATGAAACAAATATTCGAATTCTAAAAACTTATTATTTAAATTTACAAGCTAAATTATATTAAGAAGTCTATTTAACATTTACACCAAGAACCATTAAGCGTACTTCAAAATACTTTTCTTAAATAAAAACTGCCGGTTATTTCGTGAAGCGATAAATTCAAGGAAGAACAGTAGTTTTTGAGCGGTCTTATGGGCGCCGCGTTTCATCGACATTGGCTGAATATTAATCAAAACTTAAAACCTAAAATTCGAGTCAAGTTTTGAATACTGCTTTTGTTTTCTGATGTATTCGGAGTAAATTTCTACTTGTTCGGGATATAAACTTAAATCATTTGTTGGAGTGCCATCATTATAATGGTATAAAGACTGATCGATGAATTGGCACCGTTCATTCCCACACATTTCAATCATTGGATATAAAAGTGCTGCGTCAGCTGCAACTTTCATATATTCACCAGGCTCAAAGATATCATTTAATACCAGCGGATTTATAAGTGAATACAATCCGGCCTTATTTGTTCTAAAATGTGATACAGCCCAGTAATTTCTTGTAGAATATATCACCTCATCAGAAGGTAGAATAGCCGAGTAACCTTCCATTCCTAACTTCCCTCTTACAGAGGATTGGTGCTGTGACCAAATTAGCCATTTATTGGGATCGCTTTGATATGCGTTATATATAATAGAAATTGCATCTGACTTTAAAAGAAAATCATCGCCATCCACTACGCCAACTATAGAATTTGGATTAGACACATATTTTAAAACACTATCAAAAGTATTTCCTGCGCCATAATATTTTTTCTTGTTTTTAACATATATAACGTTTCGCTTATTTGATTTAACAGAAAAATCCGTTTCCGATGAGTCGATGCTAAAAAGACTTCTTACCACCTGGTCTGTGGCATCGGTAGACATATCATCCCTAATAACGATTCCAATGTCTTCAAAATCTTGATTTAAAACTGATAAGATTGCTTTGTCAATTGACGTTTCAGCATTGAACGCAGGAATTATTACAATAAATTTATTGGAGATCTCCCAAGACCCCCACTGTTTCCATTCACTCATAACTTTTTAATTTGCATATCGTTGCAACTAATTTTACTGGACTTGATGTAAGCAGTTCTTCATCCGAATTAATTGCCAACAGATACTTTTTCAGGCTTTAATTAGATTATTTAACTTGATTTATTTTTAAATGTGGTTTGCTTCTGAAGTCATATTTTCTTGATGCTCGTCCAGGAAATTGTGTATAATTTCCTGGACGCACATATTACTTCATAATTCAGATTATGTTTTTTCGGGTAAACGAGCAGTAGTATCAAAAAACTTGGAATGTCGGTTTATGGCGAATTAGGAAGATATAATCTTCGCAAATTTAAAATGCGAGTTGTAAACTTGACGGTTATTGATCTTCCCCTTGAGAGAACATAATATGACAGATAGTAGGTCTCCAGAAATATTTGCCGGCGGTATTATAATCTGCTTGGCTGGCAAATTACTATTGAGCTTTGACAGTTTTGAGAAATTACGTATTCTTAATATCTAAAGTTTGATAGTTATGTAATTGTAAGTTATCAACTGACTTGTCAATTAATATTATTTCATCTATTGGCGTTTTATATGGAATTCGCTTGTTTTTGGTTCGCGATCATTCCTGGTTGTAATGTTAATATCCCGAGTCGTGAACCGGGTCGATAATGGCAGTTGCAATTACCCTGTCGCCTTTATACGGATTTCGACCGTGCGCAACTAACATATTATCAACAAAAATAATATCACCTTGTTGATAGGGAAATGTTGTTACGTTTTCGGCGTAGGCTTTTTTTATTTCTAAATACTCATCCTCATTTATTTCCGAACCATCGCCAAAAAAACTTCCGATGTTATATATTCGGCCGGAAAGGGGTGCCCAAATGGTATTCCACATTCTTCATATCTGGAATATTTGTGGAAGAAATAAACGTGATTAAACCATGTTTCCTCATTTGATTTAGGATGGATATAAATTGCCGGCTTACTCCACTCTATCTGCATTCCGCGATTACTTGTAAACTTGTAATCTATGTTGTATTTTAAACATGTTTCCCTTACTACATTTAAATCGTCTGTTTGAAATACTTCCTGCCAAGGCATTCCCATGTCAGGCAGTAAACTTCTTCTGTATCGAACACCTTTTTTTAAACTTATCAATTAAATCTGATGAAATACTCTTAAGAACTTTTCGGGAATCTGCTAATGGAGTTTCCCCTCCAATATCAGCGGGCTTTAAGCAGCAAAAGACAATTTTACCTCCCCATACCCTACTATAAGAAGATTCATTGTGTAAATATATTTTCCTGTTATTAGGATACGTGGTGGATAAATAAATATTCTTAATAGATTGATTTAGCTGTTCTCTTGGGGACGATCTAAACATATATGGCAACGGCTCAGAATTAAAATTATCCAAAAACAACTTAAAATCCCCCGGCGTTTTTATTGAAAAGTTTCTAAATAGTATTGCGCCATACTTAACGAGATCGGCAGTAAATTTCTCATGATTGACAACAACCCATTTCGATAAATCCATTTGGGCATCTTGAGGTCTTATTATTAGCGGTAATTGTTGATTATCCGAATGTCCTTGTTTATTAAAATAGTCTATAATTGGGGTTTCATTTTCGTTACTTGGTTTCATTTCAATTAAATATTTTATGAAAAATTAAAATCTTTTATTCTCGGAGATCGCTTGATGTTGATCGGAATTCAACAGCAGTTTTTTGTCCAAATCAATTAGCATCACTATTCTTGTTTCATCTGTTTTGTTCCATGCTTCATGTAAAAAAGTATCATCAAACAGGAGGGCTTTTCCTTCAGTCCACTTTTTGCTCGTACCACCAACTTTAATTTGACAATCACCTGGTGGAATTTTAATTCCAAGATGGCATCGAAGAACCGTATCGGTATAGCCGACATGTGGATATATTATTGCATTGGGCCGCATGATGGAAAATCCGGCGGTAATAACTAAATCATTATGTTGTTTAATAAAGGCTGAAGATACTGGACATTTAGTCAACGCGTAGTTATTGTCTTCCTTAAAAAATCTAAAATCAAAAATGTCCCATCCGGAATTATAAATGTCTTTTTGGGGCCACTCCTTATATTCATCCGTTGAAATAACGGAGAAAAATTCTTCTTTTATTTTTTCATAACTTTTTTCTAAGTCTTTAATAAAATCAAAATCAGATGGTTCGTAAAAGGCTGGTTTGTTGTTTTCCATATTTTTTTGAGAATTTTGCGTTTTTAATTTAAAAAATACTATTGGTCGTTTTATTTTATTGATTGATAATGTTGTAACAGGTCGGTTATTGTGGGATGACTGAACAAATCAGTTATACTTATTTCTAATCTTAATTCATTCCGGATCGCGGATACCAGCCGGATCGCCAGCAGCGAATGACCGCCCAGGTCAAAGAAGTCATCATGTACACCTACTCGCTCTACACCCAGCAGCTCCTGCCAGATCTGCGCCAGCTGTTCCTCCAGCTCCGTTACAGGCGCCTCGTAGTTCCCGCGAACCAACGACAGGTCAGGGTCTGGAAGTGAACGGCGGTCCGTCTTCCCGTTCGACGTCAGCGGAAGCGAGGCTAGCTCTACCCACAGCGACGGTACCATATACTCCGGAAGCTTCGACTGTAGGTAAGTACGTAATACTTCCTGGTCATAGCCTTCCCCGGCTACTACATAGCCCACCAGCCGGCGGTTGCCCTGCGCATCTGGCCGTGCAAGCACTACTCCCTGCTGTACACCTGGACACTGCTGAAGGACACTCTCGATCTCTCCCAGCTCGATCCGGTAACCACGGATCTTAACCTGGTCGTCAAGACGCCCCAGGTACTCGATGTTACCGTCTGCCAGCCAGCGGCCCTGGTCGCCTGTCCGGTAAAGACGGCTCCCCCTATCTTTACTGTAGGGGTTCGGCACAAAACGCTCTGAGGTCAGTTCAGGACGGTTCAGGTAACCACGGGCTACTCCCGCTCCCCCGATATAAAGCTCTCCCGGAACCCCTACAGGCTGAACTCGGCCAGCCTTGTCCAATATGTAGATCTCCGTATTTGAGATCGGACGACCGATCGGGATGGTCGTTTCATGAACAGTATCATTGTCCGCGATCTTATACGTTGTGCTGCCAACTGTCGACTCTGTCGGACCGTATTCATTAATGATCTCAAGGCCTGGATTGATTCTTTTTAATATCGCTATGTGACGGCTTTGTAATTCCTCACCCCCACAATTACAGTCTTAAGATTTGTCGACCTGATATCCAGCTCTGCCAGTAAGTTAATATGAGAGGGTGTCAGCTTGATGATCTCTAATCCCCCATTATCCTCCAGGTAAGATTTCAAAACGGAAGAAAGATCTGCGGAAGGTTCATAAAAACGCATAAAACTCCCGCTTAATAGCGGCGAAAAAATACTCGTAACAGTCAGGTCAAAAGACAACGATGTAAATAAACCGTAATTGTGGACTGTTGTACCATAATTGTTTATCGACCAGTTTATATAATTGAGTACTGACCGGTGCTCAACCATCACACCTTTAGGGGTGCCCGTTGAGCCCGAGGTATAGATCACATACGCCAGGTGTGTTGGCTGCAATGACCGCTCTACCGGCAACGATCCGTAAGATGCGATCTTCGCCCAGTCACGGTCCAGTTCCACAACTTCCGCCTCCGTTACCATGGACAGTCCTGCGCTGACACGGCTGCTGCTCAGCAGGAGCCGGCTGCCGGTATCCTCAAGCATGTATGCGATCCGGTCCTGAGGATAATCCGGGTCGATCGGTACATAGGCTCCGCCTGCCTTCAGGATCCCCAGAAGTCCGACGATCATCTCCAGGCTTCGGTCTATACAGATCCCAACCAGCGTATCTTCACGAACTCCCCGAGAACGGAGGTAATGCCCCAGCGCATTCGAACGCGCATCAAGCTCCGAGTAACTCAGGCTCTCGCCCTCATAAACTACAGCCACCGATGATCCGCTCAATAACACCTGCGACTCGAACAGGTCTACTACCGTCACGTCGGAAGGATAAACTGTGGCCGTCGAATTGAATTCCTCCACGATCATACCCAGCTCCGGGGCAGACAGCATTTCCAATGTCCCTACCGCTACATCCGGTGAACTCACCAGTAAACCCGCCAGCCGCGCATAATGGTCGCCCATTCGCTCTGCCGTTTCTGCGGTATAAAGATCCGTACAGTATTCTATTGTACCACGGATCTGCCCGCCTTCTTCTGTCAGCGTAAACGTCAGGTCATACTTCGAGGTCGTATGCTCTGAAGGGCCGCTCACTATCTCCAGCCCAGACAGGCTCTCCGATGATCCCTCCCGCTCATTGTTCTGTAATACGAACATCACCTGGAATAATGGGCTACGGCTCATATCCCGCTCATGCACTACCTGCTCTACTACGCGCTCAAAGGGTACATCCTGGTGCTCATACGCTCCTAAGGTTACCTCCCGAACACGGCCCAGAACTTCCCGGAAACTCGGGCTCCCGCTCAGGTCTGTCCGAAGCGCCAGCGTATTGACAAAGAACCCGATCAGCCCTTCTACCTCCGACTGCCCACGGTTGGCGATCACACTGCCTACGCAGATATCATCCTGACCGCTGTAACGCGATAACAGCACATTGAATACCGAAAGAAGGCTCATAAACAACGTCGTTCCAGTTTCCTGGCACAGCTGGCGAAGATCCGACGATAACGATGCCCCAAGGTCGAAACTTAAAGAACGGCCACGGCTGCTCTGAACTGCAGGACGCACGTAATCCGTCGGTAAAAGCAAGGGCGAAACCCCATTCAGACGTTCCTTCCAGTAACCCAGTTTCAATTCCAGACGATCCCCTGACAGGTATTCACGCTGCCAGATCGCATAATCCGAATACTGTACCGGAAGCGGAGGAAGCTGCGCCGGACGGCCACCTACTGATGAATTATAAAGCTCCACAAGCTCCCTTATCAGGATAGGCGTTGACCACCCGTCCGAGGCTATATGGTGTAACGTTAAAACTAGAATATGTTCTTCTGCTCCTATTCGCAGCAGGTCCCCGCGAAGCTTATGCGACGACGACAGCTCAAAGGGCGAAGAGGTCAGCCCCGAAACCACCCTACGAATCTCATCCTCGCTCAGCCCCCGCATATCATGAACCCCAAGTTCCCACTGATCCCCCGCCAGCACTCGCTGGTAAGCATGCCCTTCTTCGTCCTGCTCTATCACCGTACGTAAAACCTCATGACGGTTTACAACCGTACGAAGCGATTTCTCCAATGATGCCGCTTCTACAATCCCATGTAAGCGAAGTACCCAGGGTATATGGTACTGGACACTTCCCTCAAGCTGGTCTATGAACCATAAACGCTCCTGGCTGTAAGATAATGGGATCCGATCCGGACGCGGGCTCTGAACGCCTATTTTTATTACTGTTTCCGGATGTATGCGGTCTCCGGCACCAGCTACCATATGGCCTGACAATTCTGCCGGTGTAGGATAATCAAACACATCTCCAATATTTATTTCCCGGCCTAATCTTTTCCGGATCGCGGATACCAGCCGGATCGCCAGCAGCGAATGACCGCCCAGCTCAAAAAAGTTATCATGTGCACCTACTCGCTCTACGCCCAGCAGCTCCTGCCAGATCTGTGCCAGCTGTTCCTCCAGCTCCGTTACAGGCGCCTCGTAGTTCCCGCGAACCAACGACAGGTCAGGGTCTGGAAGTGAACGGCGGTCCGTCTTCCCGTTCGACGTCAGCGGAAGCGAGGCTAGCTCTACCCACAGCGACGGTACCATATACTCCGGAAGCTTCGACTGTAGGTAAGTACGTAATACTTCCTGGTCATAGCCTTCCCCGGCTACTACATAGCCCACCAGCCGGCGGTTGCCCTGCGCATCTGGCCGTGCAAGCACTACTCCCTGCTGTACACCTGGACACTGCTGAAGGACACTCTCGATCTCTCCCAGCTCGATCCGGTAACCACGGATCTTAACCTGGTCGTCAAGACGCCCCAGGTACTCGATGTTACCGTCTGCCAGCCAGCGGCCCTGGTCGCCTGTCCGGTAAAGACGGCTCCCCCTATCTTTACTGTAGGGGTTCGGCACAAAACGCTCTGAGGTCAGTTCAGGACGGTTCAGGTAACCACGGGCTACTCCTGCTCCTCCGATATAAAGCTCTCCCGGAACCCCTACAGGCTGAACTCGGCCAGCCTTGTCCAATATGTAGATCTCCGTATTTGAGATCGGACGACCGATCGGGACTATTTGATAATTCCTGTTAAGATCTATCCTGTGTATACATTTCCCTATTGTTGTTTCTGTCGGACCGTAGTGGTTATACACTTCACCACGGTATCCTGACAGACTGATCTCATTCAGTATCTCCTTAGTCAGAACCTCACCGCCAAATACAAGCAACTTGGTTGGCAGTACTAGTTGATTTTCCTGACTTACTGCTTTCCAATGCGATGGAACGATCTTCAAACAATCAATGGTATGCTCCTGAAAGTACTCATATAATCTTCCTGCATCATTGATCCTATCTTTTGACAATATATGCAGGTTTCCTCCAGATAGCAACGCACCATATATAACTGTATTTCCAAGATCTGCTGCAAGGGTTGATACCAGGCCAAAAGAAGTGCATCCGCTTAACGCTGTTCTTTCCTCCAAACCATAAAAATAATTCACCAACCCGCGGTGTTCCACCATCACACCTTTAGGGGTGCCCGTTGAGCCCGAGGTATAGATCACATACGCCAGGTGTGTTGGCTGCAATGACCGCTCTACCGGCAACGATCCGTAGGATGCGATCTTCGCCCAGTCACGGTCCAGTTCCACAACTTCCGCCTCCGTTACCATGGACAGTCCTGCGCTGACACGGCTGCTGCTCAGCAGGAGCCGGCTGCCGGTATCCTCAAGCATGTATGCGATCCGGTCCTGAGGATAATCCGGGTCGATCGGTACATAGGCTCCGCCTGCCTTCAGGATCCCCAGAAGTCCGACGATCATCTCCAGGCTTCGGTCTATACAGATCCCAACCAGCGTATCTTCACGAACTCCCCGAGAACGGAGGTAATGCCCCAGCGCATTCGAACGCGCATCAAGCTCCGAGTAACTCAGGCTCTCGCCCTCATAAACTACAGCCACCGATGATCCGCTCAATAACACCTGCGACTCGAACAGGTCTACTACCGTCACGTCGGAAGGATAAACTGTGGCCGTCGAATTGAATTCCTCCACGATCATACCCAGCTCCGGGGCAGACAGCATTTCCAATGTCCCTACCGCTACATCCGGTGAACTCACCAGTAAACCCGCCAGCCGCGCATAATGGTCGCCCATTCGCTCTGCCGTTTCCCGATCATATAATGCACTGTTGTAAATTATGGATAATTGCAACCCTCCTGAGGTTTCTACGATATGCAGCGTAAGGTCGAATTTGGAACTCACCGGTCCCGAAGCTTCCATTGTCAGCTTTATATTGGCCAAACTCAATTCCGCAGCGGCCGAGGTATTTTCTAAAACAAACATCACCTGAAATACCGGATTACGGCTCAGATCTCTTTCTACTCCCAATACCTCTACTACTTTCTCAAATGGAACTTCCTGGTGCGCATATGCATCCAGCGTGGTTTGCTTTACCTCCTGGAATAACGCCCTTACAGTCATCCTGGGATCAACATGATTCCGCAAGGCTAATGTATTCGCAAAAAATCCGATCAACCCCTCTATTTCCTGTTGCTGTCTGCCCGCTATTGAACTTCCGATACAGATATCTTCCTGGCCGCTGTAGCGCTGTAATAATATCTTGAATGCGCTTAACAGAACCATATAAAGCGTTAATCCTTCCTTATGGGAAAGGGCAACAAGTTTATTTCGTGTATCCTCATCAATAAAACGGTGTACCATACCTCCGGCAATGCCCTGAACTGCCGGACGGACGTAATCCGTGGGCAGCACCAACGGCTGCAACCCATCCAAGCGCGCCTTCCAGTAACCCAGTTTCAATTCCAGACGGTCTCCGGACAGGTATTCACGCTGCCAGATCGCATAATCCGAATATTGTACAGGAAGCGATGGAAGCTGCGCCGGACGACCGGCTACTGATGAATTATACAACTCCAGAAGTTCCCCTACAAGGATCGGTGTTGACCAGCCGTCTGAGGCTATGTGGTGTAACGTTACAACAAGAATATGTTCCTCTGCTCCTATTCGCAGCAGGTCCCCGCGAAGCTTATGCGACGACGACAGGTCAAAGGGCGACAACGACAACTCTTGGATAAATGATGCGATTTCTTCACTATTCATCCCTGAAATATTATGAATACCCAGATCCCACTGATCCGCTGCCAGGATTCGCTGATAAGCCTGGCCATCTTCGTCCTGCTCTATAACCGCCCGCAAGACCTCATGCCGGTTTACAATTGTCCGAAGTGAATCCGCTAAAAAATCTATATTCACCGCCCCTCGTAAACGAAGCGCATTCGATGAATGGTACTGGATACTCCCGCCCAACTGGTCTATGAACCATAAACGCTCCTGGCTATACGATAACGGAATACGCACTGTACCACCGCCTTGAGAACTGATGACCGGAAGTAAAGTACTTTTGTCAAATGAATTCTCTTTGAAATATTCCAGTAAATCAGTTTTACTTTGTTTGAGTTCATTTAAAAACGTCCAGTCGACTTCATTTCCATTTGGAATATTGACGATTAACTCGTCACTTTCACTTGACAACTTAATTCCTAATCTATTTGCGCGCTCAATTAAGTCTATTGTGAGGTTTAAATTATAAGCTGACATTAAATTCTGTTTTATCTTTAGGTTGATTTAAATTATTGGCAATAAGATGAAAATCATCTATAGTTTTATAGTTAAATATTTTTCTGTTTTTATTAGTGTATTCGCGCTATGAATGCTAATTGCTCGTACCATTTGCTTAATGTTAGGACATTTAAAAAAAGCCTTGATTGAATATTCGATTCCTAATTCAGTGCGCATACGAGATATTAATCTGGTCGCCAGCAGCGAATGACCGCCCAGCTCAAAAAAGTTATCATGTACACCTACTCGCTCTACACCCAGCAGCTCCTGCCAGATCTGTGCCAGCTGTTCCTCCAGCTCCGTTACAGGCGCCTCGTAGTTCCCGCGAACCAACGACAGGTCAGGGTCTGGAAGTGAACGGCGGTCCGTCTTCCCGTTCGACGTCAGCGGAAGCGAGGCTAGCTCTACCCACAGCGACGGCACCATATACTCCGGAAGCTTCGACTGTAGGTAAGTACGTAATACTTCCTGGTCATAGCCTTCCCCGGCTACTACATAGCCCACCAGCCGGCGGTTGCCCTGCGCATCTGGCCGTGCAAGCACTACTCCCTGCTGTACACCCGGACACTGCTGAAGGACACTCTCGATCTCTCCCAGCTCGATCCGGTAACCACGGATCTTAACCTGGTCGTCAAGACGCCCCAGGTACTCGATGTTACCGTCTGCCAGCCAGCGGCCCTGGTCGCCTGTCCGGTAAAGACGGCTCCCCCTATCTTTACTGTAAGGGTTCGGCACGAAACGCTCTGAGGTCAGTTCAGGACGGTTCAGGTAACCACGGGCTACTCCTGCTCCCCCGATATAAAGCTCTCCCGGAACCCCTACCGGCTGAACTCGGCCAGCCTTGTCCAGTATGTAGATCTCCGTATTTGAGATCGGACGACCGATCGGGATCATACTTAATCCGTTCGGGTTAGCCAGTTTATAACTAGTGGCCACTACGGTATTCTCAGTTGGGCCATAATTATTTACCAGCACACATTCTAAACCGTGATCGCCAATAGGGAATAATTGCCCCCCTCCTGTTAATAAATACTTTAGTTTAGTTTTTTTGCCCTTTAAGTGTTTTATGAATTCTGGAATTAGCGAAGTATTAACAAAACTATGTGTAATGTTTTGTTTAATATATAAATTCAGTAACGTTGGCATAGACAAGAGCACCTCTTTCGATATCATGTGAATGCTTGCGCCTTTTGCTAAATAAGGCCATATTTCCCATCCAAAAGCATCAAAGCCAAACCCTGCCAGGGAAGTTCCGATACTTAATGCCGATACTTCATAATTTTCATTGTGCCAATATACCAGGTTCACCGCATTCCGGTGTTCCACCATCACGCCTTTAGGGGTGCCCGTTGAGCCCGAGGTATAGATCACATACGCCAGGTGTGTTGGCTGCAATGACCGCTCTACCGGCAACGATCCGTAAGATGCGATCTTCGCCCAGTCACGGTCCAGTTCCACAACTTCCGCCTCCGTTACCATGGACAGTCCTGCGCTGACACGGCTGCTGCTCAGCAGGAGCCGGCTGCCGGTATCCTCAAGCATGTATGCGATCCGGTCCTGAGGATAATCCGGGTCGATCGGTACATAGGCTCCGCCTGCCTTCAGGATCCCCAGAAGTCCGACGATCATCTCCAGGCTTCGGTCTATACAGATCCCAACCAGCGTATCTTCACGAACTCCCCGAGAACGGAGGTAATGCCCCAGCGCATTCGAACGCGCATCAAGCTCCGAGTAACTCAGGCTCTCGCCCTCATAAACTACAGCCACCGATGATCCGCTCAATAACACCTGCGACTCGAACAGGTCTACTACCGTCACGTCGGAAGGATAAACTGTGGCCGTCGAATTGAATTCCTCCACGATCATACCCAGCTCCGGGGCAGACAGCATTTCCAATGTCCCTACCGCTACATCCGGTGAACTCACCAGTAAACCCGCCAGCCGCGCATAATGGTCGCCCATTCGCTCTGCCGTTTCTGCGGTATAAAGATCCGTACAGTATTCTATTGTACCACGGATCTGCCCGCCTTCTTCTGTCAGCGTAAACGTCAGGTCATACTTCGAGGTCGTATGCTCTGAAGGGCCGCTCACTATCTCCAGCCCAGACAGGCTCTCCGATGATCCCTCCCGCTCATTGTTCTGTAATACGAACATCACCTGGAATAATGGGCTACGGCTCATATCCCGCTCATGCACTACCTGCTCTACTACGCGCTCAAAGGGTACATCCTGGTGCTCATACGCTCCTAAGGTTACCTCCCGAACACGGCCCAGAACTTCCCGGAAACTCGGGCTCCCGCTCAGGTCTGTCCGAAGCGCCAGCGTATTGACAAAGAACCCGATCAGCCCTTCTACCTCCGACTGCCCACGGTTGGCGATCACACTGCCTACGCAGATATCATCCTGACCGCTGTAACGCGATAACAGCACATTGAATACCGAAAGAAGGCTCATAAACAACGTCGTTCCAGTTTCCTGGCACAGCTGGCGAAGATCCGACGATAACGATGCCCCAAGGTCGAAACTTAAAGAACGGCCACGGCTGCTCTGAACTGCAGGACGCACGTAATCCGTCGGTAAAAGCAAGGGCGAAACCCCATTCAGACGTTCCTTCCAGTAACCCAGTTTCAATTCCAGACGATCCCCTGACAGGTATTCACGCTGCCAGATCGCATAATCCGAATACTGTACCGGAAGCGGAGGAAGCTGCGCCGGACGGCCACCTACTGATGAATTATAAAGCTCCACAAGCTCCCTTATCAGGATAGGCGTTGACCACCCGTCCGAGGCTATATGGTGTAACGTTAAAACTAGAATATGTTCTTCTGCTCCTATTCGCAGCAGGTCCCCGCGAAGCTTATGCGACGACGACAGCTCAAAGGGCGAAGAGGTCAGCCCCGAAACCACCCTACGAATCTCATCCTCGCTCAGCCCCCGCATATCATGAACCCCAAGTTCCCACTGATCCCCCGCCAGCACTCGCTGGTAAGCATGCCCTTCTTCGTCCTGCTCTATCACCGTACGTAAAACCTCATGACGGTTTACAACCGTACGAAGCGATTTCTCCAATGATGCCGCTTCTACAATCCCATGTAAGCGAAGTACCCAGGGTATATGGTACTGGACACTTCCCTCAAGCTGGTCTATGAACCATAAACGCTCCTGGCTGTAAGATAATGGGATCCGATCCGGACGCGGGCTCTGAACGCCTATTTTTATTACTGAACCGCGTTCTTCCCCTGATGACAACCGACCGGATAAACTACGGATCGTTGAATACTTAAACAGATCGCGGATAGCAACCTCCTGGCGGAATTCATTACGGATCGCGGATACCAGCCGGATCGCCAGCAGCGAATGACCGCCCAGCTCAAAAAGTTATCATGTACACCTACTCGCTCTACACCCAGCAGCTCCTGCCAGATCTGCGCCAGCTGTTCCTCCAGCTCCGTTACAGGCGCCTCGTAGTTCCCGCGAACCAACGACAGGTCAGGGTCTGGAAGTGAACGGCGGTCCGTCTTCCCGTTCGACGTCAGCGGAAGCGAGGCTAGCTCTACCCACAGCGACGGTACCATATACTCCGGAAGCTTCGACTGTAGGTAAGTACGTAATACTTCCTGGTCATAGCCTTCCCCGGCTACTACATAGCCCACCAGCCGGCGGTTGCCCTGCGCATCTGGCCGTGCAAGCACTACTCCCTGCTGTACACCTGGACACTGCTGAAGGACACTCTCGATCTCTCCCAGCTCGATCCGGTAACCACGGATCTTAACCTGGTCGTCAAGACGCCCCAGGTACTCGATGTTACCGTCTGCCAGCCAGCGGCCCTGGTCGCCTGTCCGGTAAAGACGGCTCCCCCTATCTTTACTGTAAGGGTTCGGCACAAAACGCTCTGAGGTCAGTTCAGGACGGTTCAGGTAACCACGGGCTACTCCTGCTCCTCCGATATAAAGCTCTCCCGGAACCCCTACAGGCTGAACTCGGCCAGCCTTGTCCAGTATGTAGATCTCCGTATTTGAGAATGGTTTGCCAATTGGGACTATTTGATAGTTCCCGTTAAGATCTATCCTATGTATACATTTGCCAATTGTTGTTTCTGTCGGACCGTAATGGTTATACACTTCACCTCTATAGGCCAAAACCAATAACAAATTAATTATCGTTCCAGGAAATGCTTCTCCTCCAAATATTATTGTAGTTCGTGGTAAGAAATAGTTTCCTTCATTAGCATAGAAAAGCCACAACGATGGCACAATTTTCAGGCAATCTATGGAGTGATGATTTACATAATTTTTTATTCTCCGCCCATCAAGTAAAATTTCTTCTGACAAAACATGTAAGGTGCCGCCCAAAATTAAACTAGAAAACAATATTGAATATCCCGCATCTGCAACATATGTCGCAATTAATGCAAATGATTTACAATTTTTTAGATCAGATTCCGATATAAGGCCTAAAAGGTGATCGATTAGGCTTCGGTGCTCAACCATCACGCCTTTAGGGGTGCCCGTTGAGCCCGAGGTATAGATCACATACGCCAGGTGTGTTGGCTGTAATGACCGCTCTACCGGCAACGATCCGTAAGATGCGATCTTCGCCCAGTCACGGTCCAGTTCCACTATTTCCGCCTCCGTTACCATGGACAGTCCTGCGCTGACACGGCTGCTGCTCAGCAGGAGCCGGCTGCCGGTATCCTCAAGCATGTATGCGATCCGGTCCTGAGGATAATCCGGGTCGATCGGTACATAGGCTCCGCCTGCCTTCAGGATCCCCAGAAGTCCGACGATCATCTCCAGGCTTCGGTCTATACAGATCCCAACCAGCGTATCTTCACGAACTCCCCGAGAACGGAGGTAATGCCCCAGCGCATTCGAACGCGCATCAAGCTCCGAGTAACTCAGGCTCTCGCCCTCATAAACTACAGCCACCGATGATCCGCTCAATAACACCTGCGACTCGAACAGGTCTACTACCGTCACGTCGGAATGGATAAACTGTGGCTCGTCGTATTGAGATATCCTCCACGTATCATACCTCTAGCTCCGGAGCAGATCCAGCATTTCCAATGTCCCTACCGTTAGCTTTTCCCCGGATACTATTTCCTGAAGTACCTTCTCAAAGTGGCCCCGGATATTTTCCATATCCGAATCCGGCAACAGCTCCGTATTGTAGTTAAACGTCACACGGATCTCGCCCTGGGAGATGATCGTAATCCCCAGCGGATAATTACTATGTTCTTCCGTCTTCAGCCCCTCTACCCGGAGCCCGGATCCTGATGATCCCACCACACTGCTCACCGGGTAGTTCTCAAACACCAGCAGGCTGTCAAACATGTCACCTGCGATGCCCGACCACTTCTGAATACTGCTCAGCGGGGTATACTGGTATTCCAGGCTCTGAAGCTGTCCTGACTGGATCCCCTGTAACCATTCTGCTATGCCCTTGTCCTCCTCCAGTACCGAATGCAGCGGGATCGTATTGATATACATCCCTACACGCTCCTCGATCCCTCCAAGGTCATCCGGACGCCCCGATACCGTAACTCCATAACTTATATGAGGATTGCCGGTATAACGGTGCAATAAATATGACCATACCCCCTGCATCAGCGTATTCACCGTGATCCGGTGCCCCTGCGTATAACGCTCGATCTGGCGTGAGGTCGAGGCATCCAGCAACAGCTCCTTGCGCTTATACAATCCTCCGCGGTTGCGCTCCTGCGAGCCCCGGGATATAAACGGAAGTAAGGTGCCACCTTCCAGCCCCGATACATAACCACGCCAGTAAGTCTCTGCACTTGCACTATCTATACCTTCAAGGTAACGGATATAGTCCTCATAACGGTCCTCCCGAACTTCCGGTAGCTCCTGCCCTGATAACAGCTGATCATAGCTCTTCAGTAACTCGCCTATCAATATCGAGATCGACCAGCCATCTGTCAAAATATGATGGTGCGTCCAGATCATACGGTAGCGTTCTTCACTCAGACGGATCAGGCTTATACGCATCAGCGGCGCTGATTTAAAGTCTATGCCCTGCTCATAGTCCCTACGACGGTAAGACTCTAATAAATCTTCATGCTCTGAAACCGGCTTTTCACGGTAGTCCAGTAACGTTAATGGCAAACGCACTTCCCGGTGGACACACTGTACCGGGATCTGTAGCTCATCATAATGAAAACTGCTCCGAAGGATGCTGTGCCGGCGGAAAAGATAGTCCCAGCTCGCCTCGAAAAGAGCAACATCCAGGTCCAAAAGGTCGCAGATGAACTGCTCTACATAACCGCTCAGCTCCCCGTTATACAAACCATGGAATAACATCCCCTCCTGTAAGCCGCTTAAACGGTAGAGCTGTTCCAGAGAACCTGTCCCGTACCTTTCACCGATACCCATTACAAACCGGTCCAGTTCACGGTACCCTACCTCCCCGGTCAGGCCATAGTCCGACGGCGTTGATATGCTACCCTGTTTGCCCTGGAATACACAATGAGAGATCAGTGACTCCAGGTGGCCTATATACAAGCCCGCCTGTTCCGCGATCGTACTTTCATCATAATGATGGCTGCTGTAACTCCACGTCAGGGAAAGCTCCCCGCCCTGGATCATACCGTTGATCACCAGCTTTTCTGATATCGAATGGGATGCCCCTGTCGTTTGCCCGGAACTCTCCGGTGCCCCGCTTAACCAGGAGCCCGATGCTACCACGTTATCCAGCTGCCCCAGGTAGTTGAACACTACATCCAGGCCTTCAGTTCCCATCAGCTCCTCTGCCTTCACGATATACTTCAATACCCCGTATCCCATACCCTTATCAGGGATCTCACGCAACTGCTCCTTGATAACCCTGATCTCGTCCGATATCGTTTCACAGCCCGACAGGTCCAGCTGTACCGGGTACAGGCTCGTAAACCAACCTACCGTGCGGCTCGTATCTATATCTTCATGAAGCGACTCCCGACCGTGGCCCTCCAGCCCGATCACGATATTACTGCTCCCTGACCACGATGTTAGCGTCTTTCCTAAGGCACATAACAACAGATCATTGATCTCCGTATGATAAACACGGGGCACTTCCTGTAATAATAACTGCGTTTGCTTTACTGCTAAACGAACCGTATGGCTCCGCATCGAGC
This sequence comes from Mucilaginibacter sp. P25, assembly GCF_050859465.1. Lineage (NCBI taxonomy): Bacteria > Pseudomonadati > Bacteroidota > Sphingobacteriia > Sphingobacteriales > Sphingobacteriaceae > Mucilaginibacter > Mucilaginibacter sp. P25. The sequence goes on from NZ_CP193937.1 coordinate 6,835,858, forward strand.
CCTCGCTGACAACGCCCTGATAGGAACGGTCGCTTAACAATGACTTATGTCCTGACAATACCCCCTGCCAGTAAGAGCGCTGCGACTGTACACGGGAACTCTCCCCGTAACGTACTAAACTCGAATACCACTGACGGTACGATGCACCCTTCTCTCCTAGATCCGATTTACGGCCTGACAGCAACTGATCCAGATCGCTCAGCAGGATACGCCACGATACACCGTCTATTGCCAGGTGGTGAACCACAAGCAACAAGCGGTTATGGCTCTCCCATTCCGGGGTACGGAAAAGAACTGCCCGCATAAGGTCCCCTTCCTCTATATCCAGCTGCTGCTGGTAACTGTTACTGATATCCTGAACAACTACCCGGAATAACTCCGGCAACGTGTTGATATCTTCCGTATATAACGACTGACCTGGTAAGCCTCCGTAATATTGCTGCCAACCTGACCCATCCTTCACGTACCTGAAACGTAAGCTGTCATGACGCTCCTGTAAGTAAACTATGCTCTGCTCTAATTCCGATGCCCCGATCCGCTTATCTATACGAAGCAATACGCTCTGGTTAAAATGTGATATCGAAGAACCCCCGCCTTCAAGGTACCATTCCTGGATCGGTAACAGGCCGCTCGGCCCTTCAAGAACACCCGATTCCCCTGAAAATAACGTATGGCCCCGGCCCGATAATATCTCTGAACCCAGCCCCCGGATCGTTTGCAATCGGAAGATGTCCTTCACCTGAACATGATAGCCCAGGCGCTTGATCCGGCTTACTAACTGGATACTGATGATCGAGTCCCCGCCCAGCTCAAAGAAGTTATCATGTACACCTACTCGCTCTACGCCCAGCAGCTCCTGCCAGATCTGTGCCAGCTGTTCCTCCAGCTCCGTTACAGGCGCCTCGTAGTTCCCGCGAACCAACGACAGGTCAGGGTCTGGAAGTGAACGGCGGTCCGTCTTCCCGTTCGACGTCAGCGGAAGCGAGGCTAGCTCTACCCACAGCGACGGTACCATATACTCCGGAAGCTTCGACTGTAGGTAAGTACGTAATACTTCCTGGTCATAGCCTTCCCCGGCTACTACATAGCCCACCAGCCGGCGGTTGCCCTGCGCATCTGGCCGTGCAAGCACTACTCCCTGCTGTACACCCGGACACTGCTGAAGGACACTCTCGATCTCTCCCAGCTCGATCCGGTAACCACGGATCTTAACCTGGTCGTCAAGACGCCCCAGGTACTCGATGTTACCGTCTGCCAGCCAGCGGCCCTGGTCGCCTGTCCGGTAAAGACGGCTCCCCCTATCTTTACTGTAGGGGTTCGGCACAAAACGCTCTGAGGTCAGTTCAGGACGGTTCAGGTAACCACGGGCTACTCCCGCTCCCCCGATATAAAGCTCTCCCGGAACCCCTACCGGCTGAACTCGGCCAGCCTTGTCCAGTATGTAGATCTCCGTATTTGAGATCGGACGACCGATCGGGATGGTAACTTAAGTCCGTTCGGATTATGCTCAGTCTTATAACTATGTAGCTACTATGTGTATTCTCAGTTGGCCCATAAATTATTATACACATTTGCACGATCATTCTAAACCGTGATCAGCTCAATAGGGAATAATTGCCCGCCTCCTGCTAATACAATACTTTAGTTCAGATTTTTTTGCCCTTCTGAAGCTGTATTTATAAATACTGCAATTAGCGAAGTATGAACAAAACTGTGCGTAATGTTATTAGCTTTTAATATATCACTTCAATAGACATTGGCATCAGACAAGTGCACCTCTTTCGTATATCATAAATGAATGCTTGCTCCTTTGGCTAGAATAAGGCCATATTTCCCATACTGAAAGCATCAAAGCCAAACGCTAGCTAGTTGTAAAATCCTCCGATACTTTCTGAATGCCGATACTTCATAATTTTCATTGTGCCAGATACTATCAGGTTCACCACACCCGCGGTGTTCCACCATCACGCCTTTAGGGGTGCCCGTTGAGCCCGAGGTATAGATCACATACGCCAGGTGTGTTGGCTGTAATGACCGCTCTACCGGCAACGATCCGTAAGATGCGATCTTCGCCCAGTCACGGTCCAGTTCCACTATTTCCGCCTCCGTTACCATGGACAGTCCTGCGCTGACACGGCTGCTGCTCAGCAGGAGCCGGCTGCCGGTATCCTCAAGCATGTATGCGATCCGGTCCTGAGGATAATCCGGGTCGATCGGTACATAGGCTCCGCCTGCCTTCAGGATCCCCAGAAGTCCGACGATCATCTCCAGGCTTCGGTCTATACAGATCCCAACCAGCGTATCTTCACGAACTCCCCGAGAACGGAGGTAATGCCCCAGCGCATTCGAACGCGCATCAAGCTCCGAGTAACTCAGGCTCTCGCCCTCATAAACTACAGCCACCGATGATCCGCTCAATAACACCTGCGACTCGAACAGGTCTACTACCGTCACGTCGGAAGGATAAACTGTGGCCGTCGAATTGAATTCCTCCACGATCATACCCAGCTCCGGGGCAGACAGCATTTCCAATGTCCCTACCGCTACATCCGGTGAACTCACCAGTAAACCCGCCAGCCGCGCATAATGGTCGCCCATTCGCTCTGCCGTTTCTGCGGTATAAAGATCCGTACAGTATTCTATTGTACCACGGATCTGCCCGCCTTCTTCTGTCAGCGTAAACGTCAGGTCATACTTCGAGGTCGTATGCTCTGAAGGGCCGCTCACTATCTCCAGCCCAGACAGGCTCTCCGATGATCCCTCCCGCTCATTGTTCTGTAATACGAACATCACCTGGAATAATGGGCTACGGCTCATATCCCGCTCATGCACTACCTGCTCTACTACGCGCTCAAAGGGTACATCCTGGTGCTCATACGCTCCTAAGGTTACCTCCCGAACACGGCCCAGAACTTCCCGGAAACTCGGGCTCCCGCTCAGGTCTGTCCGAAGCGCCAGCGTATTGACAAAGAACCCGATCAGCCCTTCTACCTCCGACTGCCCACGGTTGGCGATCACACTGCCTACGCAGATATCATCCTGACCGCTGTAACGCGATAACAGCACATTGAATACCGAAAGAAGGCTCATAAACAACGTCGTTCCAGTTTCCTGGCACAGCTGGCGAAGATCCGACGATAACGATGCCCCAAGGTCGAAACTTAAAGAACGGCCACGGCTGCTCTGAACTGCAGGACGCACGTAATCCGTCGGTAAAAGCAAGGGCGAAACCCCATTCAGACGTTCCTTCCAGTAACCCAGTTTCAATTCCAGACGATCCCCTGACAGGTATTCACGCTGCCAGATCGCATAATCCGAATACTGTACCGGAAGCGGAGGAAGCTGCGCCGGACGGCCACCTACTGATGAATTATAAAGCTCCACAAGCTCCCTTATCAGGATAGGCGTTGACCACCCGTCCGAGGCTATATGGTGTAACGTTAAAACTAGAATATGTTCTTCTGCTCCTATTCGCAGCAGGTCCCCGCGAAGCTTATGCGACGACGACAGCTCAAAGGGCGAAGAGGTCAGCCCCGAAACCACCCTACGAATCTCATCCTCGCTCAGCCCCCGCATATCATGAACCCCAAGTTCCCACTGATCCCCCGCCAGCACTCGCTGGTAAGCATGCCCTTCTTCGTCCTGCTCTATCACCGTACGTAAAACCTCATGACGGTTTACAACCGTACGAAGCGATTTCTCCAATGATGCCGCTTCTACAATCCCATGTAAGCGAAGTACCCAGGGTATATGGTACTGGACACTTCCCTCAAGCTGGTCTATGAACCATAAACGCTCCTGGCTGTAAGATAATGGGATCCGATCCGGACGCGGGCTCTGAACGCCTATTTTTATTACTGAACCGCGTTCTTCCCCTGATGACAACCGACCGGATAAACTACGGATCGTTGAATACTTAAACAGATCGCGGATAGCAACCTCCTGGCGGAATTCATTACGGATCGCGGATACCAGCCGGATCGCCAGCAGCGAATGACCGCCCAGCTCAAAAAAGTTATCATGTACACCTACTCGCTCTACACCCAGCAGCTCCTGCCAGATCTGTGCCAGCTGTTCCTCCAGCTCCGTTACAGGCGCCTCGTAGTTCCCGCGAACCAACGACAGGTCAGGGTCTGGAAGTGAACGGCGGTCCGTCTTCCCGTTCGACGTCAGCGGAAGCGAGGCTAGCTCTACCCACAGCGACGGTACCATATACTCCGGAAGCTTCGACTGTAGGTAAGTACGTAATACTTCCTGGTCATAGCCTTCCCCGGCTACTACATAGCCCACCAGCCGGCGGTTGCCCTGCGCATCTGGCCGTGCAAGCACTACTCCCTGCTGTACACCCGGACACTGCTGAAGGACACTCTCGATCTCTCCCAGCTCGATCCGGTAACCACGGATCTTAACCTGGTCGTCAAGACGCCCCAGGTACTCGATGTTACCGTCTGCCAGCCAGCGGCCCTGGTCGCCTGTCCGGTAAAGACGGCTCCCCCTATCTTTACTGTAAGGGTTCGGCACAAAACGCTCTGAGGTCAGTTCAGGACGGTTCAGGTAACCACGGGCTACTCCTGCTCCTCCGATATAAAGCTCTCCCGGAACCCCTACCGGCTGAACTCGGCCAGCCTTGTCCAGTATGTAGATGAATAGTGTTGGTATAGGCCTACCAATTATACTTTTGCTACTTTTCAGGTGAACCTTCTCAAGAGGTTGGTAAGTAACATGTACAGTTGTTTCCGTAATACCATACATATTAACTAGTTTACAGTTTTCATACAATGACATGCCATGGCTTTAACATGTCCCAGGTCTAGTGCTTCTCCTCCGGATATAACATACTTTAATTGATAAGTCTATCCTGCTCATCTAAAACTTTCATGTAATATCATAAAATGCAGAAGGTGTACCTGTATTAAGAATCAGGTTTATACCTGATTTATGTTATAACTGCCTTAGACAAAGCAACGTCTTTCGATATCATCCCGCTGAACTGATCACCTGACTGCCTTTGATGAAGCAACGCGCCATACATTTCCCAGACTAAAAATATCAAAACCAAACATCGTTAATGAAAAAGTGTCCGTATATCATCCGAATTAAAATCGTATATGATCTGACTCCATGCTGGTTAGAATAGTTCACCACATTCGCGGTGTTCCACCATCACGCCTTTAGGGGTGCCCGTTGAGCCCGAGGTATAGATCACATACGCCAGGTGTGTTGGCTGCAATGACCGCTCTACCGGCAACGATCCGTAAGATGCGATCTTCGCCCAGTCACGGTCCAGTTCCACAACTTCCGCCTCCGTTACCATGGACAGTCCTGCGCTGACACGGCTGCTGCTCAGCAGGAGCCGGCTGCCGGTATCCTCAAGCATGTATGCGATCCGGTCCTGAGGATAATCCGGGTCGATCGGTACATAGGCTCCGCCTGCCTTCAGGATCCCCAGAAGTCCGACGATCATCTCCAGGCTTCGGTCTATACAGATCCCAACCAGCGTATCTTCACGAACTCCCCGAGAACGGAGGTAATGCCCCAGCGCATTCGAACGCGCATCAAGCTCCGAGTAACTCAGGCTCTCGCCCTCATAAACTACAGCCACCGATGATCCGCTCAATAACACCTGCGACTCGAACAGGTCTACTACCGTCACGTCGGAAGGATAAACTGTGGCCGTCGAATTGAATTCCTCCACGATCATACCCAGCTCCGGGGCAGACAGCATTTCCAATGTCCCTACCGCTACATCCGGTGAACTCACCAGTAAACCCGCCAGCCGCGCATAATGGTCGCCCATTCGCTCTGCCGTTTCTGCGGTATAAAGATCCGTACAGTATTCTATTGTACCACGGATCTGCCCGCCTTCTTCTGTCAGCGTAAACGTCAGGTCATACTTCGAGGTCGTATGCTCTGAAGGGCCGCTCACTATCTCCAGCCCAGACAGGCTCTCCGATGATCCCTCCCGCTCATTGTTCTGTAATACGAACATCACCTGGAATAATGGGCTACGGCTCATATCCCGCTCATGCACTACCTGCTCTACTACGCGCTCAAAGGGTACATCCTGGTGCTCATACGCTCCTAAGGTTACCTCCCGAACACGGCCCAGAACTTCCCGGAAACTCGGGCTCCCGCTCAGGTCTGTCCGAAGCGCCAGCGTATTGACAAAGAACCCGATCAGCCCTTCTACCTCCGACTGCCCACGGTTGGCGATCACACTGCCTACGCAGATATCATCCTGACCGCTGTAACGCGATAACAGCACATTGAATACCGAAAGAAGGCTCATAAACAACGTCGTTCCAGTTTCCTGGCACAGCTGGCGAAGATCCGACGATAACGATGCCCCAAGGTCGAAACTTAAAGAACGGCCACGGCTGCTCTGAACTGCAGGACGCACGTAATCCGTCGGTAAAAGCAAGGGCGAAACCCCATTCAGACGTTCCTTCCAGTAACCCAGTTTCAATTCCAGACGATCCCCTGACAGGTATTCACGCTGCCAGATCGCATAATCCGAATACTGTACCGGAAGCGGAGGAAGCTGCGCCGGACGGCCACCTACTGATGAATTATAAAGCTCCACAAGCTCCCTTATCAGGATAGGCGTTGACCACCCGTCCGAGGCTATATGGTGTAACGTTAAAACTAGAATATGTTCTTCTGCTCCTATTCGCAGCAGGTCCCCGCGAAGCTTATGCGACGACGACAGCTCAAAGGGCGAAGAGGTCAGCCCCGAAACCACCCTACGAATCTCATCCTCGCTCAGCCCCCGCATATCATGAACCCCAAGTTCCCACTGATCCCCCGCCAGCACTCGCTGGTAAGCATGCCCTTCTTCGTCCTGCTCTATCACCGTACGTAAAACCTCATGACGGTTTACAACCGTACGAAGCGATTTCTCCAATGATGCCGCTTCTACAATCCCATGTAAGCGAAGTACCCAGGGTATATGGTACTGGACACTTCCCTCAAGCTGGTCTATGAACCATAAACGCTCCTGGCTGTAAGATAATGGGATCCGATCCGGACGCGGGCTCTGAACGCCTATTTTTATTACTGAACCGCGTTCTTCCCCTGATGACAACCGACCGGATAAACTACGGATCGTTGAATACTTAAACAGATCGCGGATAGCAACCTCCTGGCGGAATTCATTACGGATCGCGGATACCAGCCGGATCGCCAGCAGCGAATGACCGCCCAGCTCAAAAAAGTTATCATGTACACCTACTCGCTCTACACCCAGCAGCTCCTGCCAGATCTGCGCCAGCTGTTCCTCCAGCTCCGTTACAGGCGCCTCGTAGTTCCCGCGAACCAACGACAGGTCAGGGTCTGGAAGTGAACGGCGGTCCGTCTTCCCGTTCGACGTCAGCGGAAGCGAGGCTAGCTCTACCCACAGCGACGGTACCATATACTCCGGAAGCTTCGACTGTAGGTAAGTACGTAATACTTCCTGGTCATAGCCTTCCCCGGCTACTACATAGCCCACCAGCCGGCGGTTGCCCTGCGCATCTGGCCGTGCAAGCACTACTCCCTGCTGTACACCCGGACACTGCTGAAGGACACTCTCGATCTCTCCCAGCTCGATCCGGTAACCACGGATCTTAACCTGGTCGTCAAGACGCCCCAGGTACTCGATGTTACCGTCTGCCAGCCAGCGGCCCTGGTCGCCTGTCCGGTAAAGACGGCTCCCCCTATCTTTACTGTAAGGGTTCGGCACAAAACGCTCTGAGGTCAGTTCAGGACGGTTCAGGTAACCACGGGCTACTCCTGCTCCTCCGATATAAAGCTCTCCCGGAACCCCTACCGGCTGAACTCGGCCAGCCTTGTCCAGTATGTAGATCTCCGTATTTGAGATCGGACGACCAATCGATACTTTTTCATCATGGTTAACTTTTTTATAAGCCGACCATATCGTTGTCTCTGTTGGCCCGTAAAGGTTCCATACTGTTCCCAACGCTACAAGCGAATCTTTAACATCTTCCTTCAGCGCTTCCCCGCCGGTTAACATCTTTACTTTTTCAGGGTTCGCCCATCCGCAATTCAGCAACATCTCCCATGTGGATGGTGTACCCTGTATAAAATCAGGTTTATAATGAGTTATTTTATCTGCCAGGGCATAGCCGTCACGCGAATCATCCCTGCTTAAAATGATCACCTGACCGCCTTTGATAACCGGCAGGTACAGTTCCAGATAAGATATATCGAAACCATACGTCGTTAAAGATAAAAGGCTGCAATTCCGGTTAAATGAAATGATCTGCTCCATGCTGGTTAGAAAGTTCACCAACCCGCGGTGTTCCACCATCACGCCTTTAGGGGTGCCCGTTGAGCCCGAGGTATAGATCACATACGCCAGGTGTATTGGCTGCAATGACCGCTCTACCGGCAACGATCCGTAAGATGCGATCTTCGCCCAGTCACGGTCCAGTTCCACAACTTCCGCCTCCGTTACCATGGACAGTCCTGCGCTGACACGGCTGCTGCTCAGCAGGAGCCGGCTGCCGGTATCCTCAAGCATGTATGCGATCCGGTCCTGAGGATAATCCGGGTCGATCGGTACATAGGCTCCGCCTGCCTTCAGGATCCCCAGAAGTCCGACGATCATCTCCAGGCTTCGGTCTATACAGATCCCAACCAGTGTATCTTCACGAACTCCCCGAGAACGGAGGTAATGCCCCAGCGCATTCGAACGCGCATCAAGCTCCGAGTAACTCAGGCTCTCGCCCTCATAAACTACAGCCACCGATGATCCGCTCAATAACACCTGCGACTCGAACAGGTCTACTACCGTCACGTCGGAAGGATAAACTGTGGCCGTCGAATTGAATTCCTCCACGATCATACCCAGCTCCGGGGCAGACAGCATTTCCAATGTCCCTACCGCTACATCCGGTGAACTCACCAGTAAACCCGCCAGCCGCGCATAATGGTCGCCCATTCGCTCTGCCGTTTCTGCGGTATAAAGATCCGTACAGTATTCTATTGTACCACGGATCTGCCCGCCTTCTTCTGTCAGCGTAAACGTCAGGTCATACTTCGAGGTCGTATGCTCTGAAGGGCCGCTCACTATCTCCAGCCCAGACAGGCTCTCCGATGATCCCTCCCGCTCATTGTTCTGTAATACGAACATCACCTGGAATAATGGGCTACGGCTCATATCCCGCTCATGCACTACCTGCTCTACTACGCGCTCAAAGGGTACATCCTGGTGCTCATACGCTCCTAAGGTTACCTCCCGAACACGGCCCAGAACTTCCCGGAAACTCGGGCTCCCGCTCAGGTCTGTCCGAAGCGCCAGCGTATTGACAAAGAACCCGATCAGCCCTTCTACCTCCGACTGCCCACGGTTGGCGATCACACTGCCTACGCAGATATCATCCTGACCGCTGTAACGCGATAACAGCACATTGAATACCGAAAGAAGGCTCATAAACAACGTCGTTCCAGTTTCCTGGCACAGCTGGCGAAGATCCGACGATAACGATGCCCCAAGGTCGAAACTTAAAGAACGGCCACGGCTGCTCTGAACTGCAGGACGCACGTAATCCGTCGGTAAAAGCAAGGGCGAAACCCCATTCAGACGTTCCTTCCAGTAACCCAGTTTCAATTCCAGACGATCCCCTGACAGGTATTCACGCTGCCAGATCGCATAATCCGAATACTGTACCGGAAGCGGAGGAAGCTGCGCCGGACGGCCACCTACTGATGAATTATAAAGCTCCACAAGCTCCCTTATCAGGATAGGCGTTGACCACCCGTCCGAGGCTATATGGTGTAACGTTAAAACTAGAATATGTTCTTCTGCTCCTATTCGCAGCAGGTCCCCGCGAAGCTTATGCGACGACGACAGCTCAAAGGGCGAAGAGGTCAGCCCCGAAACCACCCTACGAATCTCATCCTCGCTCAGCCCCCGCATATCATGAACCCCAAGTTCCCACTGATCCCCCGCCAGCACTCGCTGGTAAGCATGCCCTTCTTCGTCCTGCTCTATCACCGTACGTAAAACCTCATGACGGTTTACAACCGTACGAAGCGATTTCTCCAATGATGCCGCTTCTACAATCCCATGTAAGCGAAGTACCCAGGGTATATGGTACTGGACACTTCCCTCAAGCTGGTCTATGAACCATAAACGCTCCTGGCTGTAAGATAATGGGATCCGATCCGGACGCGGGCTCTGAACGCCTATTTTTATTACTGAACCGCGTTCTTCCCCTGATGACAACCGACCGGATAAACTACGGATCGTTGAATACTTAAACAGATCGCGGATAGCAACCTCCTGGCGGAATTCATTACGGATCGCGGATACCAGCCGGATCGCCAGCAGCGAATGACCGCCCAGCTCAAAAAAGTTATCATGTACACCTACTCGCTCTACACCCAGCAGCTCCTGCCAGATCTGCGCCAGCTGTTCCTCCAGCTCCGTTACAGGCGCCTCGTAGTTCCCGCGAACCAACGACAGGTCAGGGTCTGGAAGTGAACGGCGGTCCGTCTTCCCGTTCGACGTCAGCGGAAGCGAGGCTAGCTCTACCCACAGCGACGGTACCATATACTCCGGAAGCTTCGACTGTAGGTAAGTACGTAATACTTCCTGGTCATAGCCTTCCCCGGCTACTACATAGCCCACCAGCCGGCGGTTGCCCTGCGCATCTGGCCGTGCAAGCACTACTCCCTGCTGTACACCTGGACACTGCTGAAGGACACTCTCGATCTCTCCCAGCTCGATCCGGTAACCACGGATCTTAACCTGGTCGTCAAGACGCCCCAGGTACTCGATGTTACCGTCTGCCAGCCAGCGGCCCTGGTCGCCTGTCCGGTAAAGACGGCTCCCCCTATCTTTACTGTAAGGGTTCGGCACAAAACGCTCTGAGGTCAGTTCAGGACGGTTCAGGTAACCACGGGCTACTCCTGCTCCTCCGATATAAAGCTCTCCCGGAACCCCTACAGGCTGAACTCGGCCAGCCTTGTCCAGTATGTAGATCTCCGTATTTGAGATCGGACGACCGATCGGGATGGTCGTTGCGGAATTCATTTAACATGTTCTATTTTAAAACACAGAACTAAAGGTCGTGCTTTCAGTTGGGCCATAAACATGAGTAACTTCTATACTATATTTCCATTTTAAATTGCTCACTACAATGCGGGACTGACAACCAGTTACGCCGCCAGAAAGAATCTTTGTTTTAGTTGATGAATCCCATTTAAATAAGATCTCTGCAACAGTATTAAACAATGCCGTTGCTTAATCAAAGTAAAATTGTTACATTATTCTTTATTATAATATTGTTAAGCATGGACAGATCAAGAAATACAATCTTGTCAGGTATTACAATAGATGCGCCATTCAATAGGGCTCCGTATATATCAAAAGTATATCCATCGAAAACAAAATTAGACAGACTTAAAATACGGTCTTCTTTTGTTATCGAAATATAATTGGTGTTTCTTACTAATCTTACTATGCTACGGTGCTCCACCATTACGCCTTTAGGGGTGCCCGTTGAGCCCGAGGTATAGATCACATACGCCAGGTGTGTTGGCTGCAATGACCGCTCTACCGGCAACGATCCGTAAGATGCGATCTTCGCCCAGTCACGGTCCAGTTCCACAACTTCCGCCTCCGTTACCATGGACAGTCCTGCGCTGACACGGCTGCTGCTCAGCAGGAGCCGGCTGCCGGTATCCTCAAGCATGTATGCGATCCGGTCCTGAGGATAATCCGGGTCGATCGGTACATAGGCTCCGCCTGCCTTCAGGATCCCCAGAAGTCCGACGATCATCTCCAGGCTTCGGTCTATACAGATCCCAACCAGCGTATCTTCACGAACTCCCCGAGAACGGAGGTAATGCCCCAGCGCATTCGAACGCGCATCAAGCTCCGAGTAACTCAGGCTCTCGCCCTCATAAACTACAGCCACCGATGATCCGCTCAATAACACCTGCGACTCGAACAGGTCTACTACCGTCACGTCGGAAGGATAAACTGTGGCCGTCGAATTGAATTCCTCCACGATCATACCCAGCTCCGGGGCAGACAGCATTTCCAATGTCCCTACCGTTAGCTTTTCCCCGGATACTATTTCCTGAAGTACCTTCTCAAAGTGGCCCCGGATATTTTCCATATCCGAATCCGGCAACAGCTCCGTATTGTAATCAAACGTCACACGGATCTCGGCAGACGATACTACTGAAATATTTAACAGGTAATTACTATGTTCTTCCGTCTTCAGCCCCTCTACCCGGAGCCCGGATCCTGATGATCCCACCACACTGCTCACCGGGTAGTTCTCAAACACCAGCAGGCTGTCAAACATGTCACCTGCGATGCCCGACCACTTCTGAATACTGCTCAGCGGGGTATACTGGTATTCCAGGCTCTGAAGCTGTCCTGACTGGATCCCCTGTAACCATTCTGCTATGCCCTTGTCCTCCTCCAGTACCGAATGCAGCGGGATCGTATTGATATACATCCCTACACGCTCCTCGATCCCTCCAAGGTCATCCGGACGCCCCGATACCGTAACTCCATAACTTATATGAGGATTGCCGGTATAACGGTGCAATAAATATGACCATACCCCCTGCATCAGCGTATTCACCGTGATCCGGTGCCCCTGCGTATAACGCTCGATCTGGCGTGAGGTCGAGGCATCCAGCAACAGCTCCTTGCGCTTATACAATCCTCCGCGGTTGCGCTCCTGCGAGCCCCGGGATATAAACGGAAGTAAGGTGCCACCTTCCAGCCCCGATACATAACCACGCCAGTAAGTCTCTGCACTTGCACTATCTATACCTTCAAGGTAACGGATATAGTCCTCATAACGGTCCTCCCGAACTTCCGGTAGCTCCTGCCCTGATAACAGCTGATCATAGCTCTTCAGTAACTCGCCTATCAATATCGAGATCGACCAGCCATCTGTCAAAATATGATGGTGCGTCCAGATCATACGGTAGCGTTCTTCACTCAGACGGATCAGGCTTATACGCATCAGCGGCGCTGATTTAAAGTCTATGCCCTGCTCATAGTCCCTACGACGGTAAGACTCTAATAAATCTTCATGCTCTGAAACCGGCTTTTCACGGTAGTCCAGTAACGTTAATGGCAAACGCACTTCCCGGTGGACACACTGTACCGGGATCTGTAGCTCATCATAATGAAAACTGCTCCGAAGGATGCTGTGCCGGCGGAAAAGATAGTCCCAGCTCGCCTCGAAAAGAGCAACATCCAGGTCCAAAAGGTCGCAGATGAACTGCTCTACATAACCGCTCAGCTCCCCGTTATACAAACCATGGAATAACATCCCCTCCTGTAAGCCGCTTAAACGGTAGACTGAAGTTATATCTCCTGATAAATCGGCAACTGCATTCCCATTACCCGACGAAATATAATCTATGAGCTCTTGCTTATGGCTCTTGATATAATTGATTATTTCATCATTCTCTTTGATAGAATTAACATATTCATTACCTAATTGCTTCTTATTGCCCTTTAAAACGAGTTTGTCATTTTTGACAATTAAAACAAATCCTAATTGATTTAAAGATTTTATAAACTTATGGATTTCCATGTGTAATTATTTAGAATTCAATAATATCATCCAACGCTGATTTATTCTTATCAAGCAACCGGTCCAGTTCACGGTACCCTACCTCCCCGGTCAGGCCATAGTCCGACGGCGTTGATATGCTACCCTGTTTGCCCTGGAATACACAATGAGAGATCAGTGACTCCAGGTGGCCTATATACAAGCCCGCCTGTTCCGCGATCGTACTTTCATCATAATGATGGCTGCTGTAACTCCACGTCAGGGAAAGCTCCCCGCCCTGGATCATACCGTTGATCACCAGCTTTTCTGATATCGAATGGGATGCCCCTGTCGTTTGCCCGGAACTCTCCGGTGCCCCGCTTAACCAGGAGCCCGATGCTACCACGTTATCCAGCTGCCCCAGGTAGTTGAACACTACATCCAGGCCTTCAGTTCCCATCAGCTCCTCTGCCTTCACGATATACTTCAATACCCCGTATCCCATACCCTTATCAGGGATCTCACGCAACTGCTCCTTGATAACCCTGATCTCGTCCGATATCGTTTCACAGCCCGACAGGTCCAGCTGTACCGGGTACAGGCTCGTAAACCAACCTACCGTGCGGCTCGTATCTATATCTTCATGAAGCGACTCCCGACCGTGGCCCTCCAGCCCGATCACGATATTACTGCTCCCTGACCACGATGTTAGCGTCTTTCCTAAGGCACATAACAACAGATCATTGATCTCCGTATGATAAACACGGGGCACTTCCTGTAATAATAACTGCGTTTGCTTTACTGCTAAACGAACCGTATGGCTCCGCATCGAGCCCTCGCTGACAACGCCCTGATAGGAACGGTCGCTTAACAATGACTTATGTCCTGACAATACCCCCTGCCAGTAAGAGCGCTGCGACTGTACACGGGAACTCTCCCCGTAACGTACTAAACTCGAATACCACTGACGGTACGATGCACCCTTCTCTCCTAGATCCGATTTACGGCCTGACAGCAACTGATCCAGATCGCTCAGCAGGATACGCCACGATACACCGTCTATTGCCAGGTGGTGAACCACAAGCAACAAGCGGTTATGGCTCTCCCATTCCGGGGTACGGAAAAGAACTGCCCGCATAAGGTCCCCTTCCTCTATATCCAGCTGCTGCTGGTAACTGTTACTGATATCCTGAACAACTACCCGGAATAACTCCGGCAACGTGTTGATATCTTCCGTATATAACGACTGACCTGGTAAGCCTCCGTAATATTGCTGCCAACCTGACCCATCCTTCACGTACCTGAAACGTAAGCTGTCATGACGCTCCTGTAAGTAAACTATGCTCTGCTCTAATTCCGATGCCCCGATCCGCTTATCTATACGAAGCAATACGCTCTGGTTAAAATGTGATATCGAAGAACCCCCGCCTTCAAGGTACCATTCCTGGATCGGTAACAGGCCGCTCGGCCCTTCAAGAACACCCGATTCCCCTGAAAATAACGTATGGCCCCGGCCCGATAATATCTCTGAACCCAGCCCCCGGATCGTTTGCAATCGGAAGATGTCCTTCACCTGAACATGATAGCCCAGGCGCTTGATCCGGCTTACTAACTGGATACTGATGATCGAGTCCCCGCCCAGCTCAAAGAAGTTATCATGTACACCTACTCGCTCTACACCCAGCAGCTCCTGCCAGATCTGTGCCAGCTGTTCCTCCAGCTCCGTTACAGGCGCCTCGTAGTTCCCGCGAACCAACGACAGGTCAGGGTCTGGAAGTGAACGGCGGTCCGTCTTCCCGTTCGACGTCAGCGGAAGCGAGGCTAGCTCTACCCACAGCGACGGTACCATATACTCCGGAAGCTTCGACTGTAGGTAAGTACGTAATACTTCCTGGTCATAGCCTTCCCCGGCTACTACATAGCCCACCAGCCGGCGGTTGCCCTGCGCATCTGGCCGTGCAAGCACTACTCCCTGCTGTACACCCGGACACTGCTGAAGGACACTCTCGATCTCTCCCAGCTCGATCCGGTAACCACGGATCTTAACCTGGTCGTCAAGACGCCCCAGGTACTCGATGTTACCGTCTGCCAGCCAGCGGCCCTGGTCGCCTGTCCGGTAAAGACGGCTCCCCCTATCTTTACTGTAGGGGTTCGGCACAAAACGCTCTGAGGTCAGTTCAGGACGGTTCAGGTAACCACGGGCTACTCCCGCTCCCCCGATATAAAGCTCTCCCGGAACCCCTACCGGCTGAACTCGGCCAGCCTTGTCCAGTATGTAGATCTCCGTATTTGAGATCGGACGACCGATCGGGATGGTAACAAGTCGTTCGCCTCTATTTAAATCACTCCAATAAGTAACGTCTATTGATGCTTCTGTTGGCCCATATAGATTATGTAATTCCGCATTTGGAAGTTTATCTCTAAAAGACTCTACATGGGACACCGTTAACGGTTCCCCGCTACATAACACTTTACCAAGGCCTTTGCACTCTCCTGAACTTACTTCTCCCAAAAACGCCATCAGCATGGATGGTACGAAATGCACCATTGTTATTTGCTGTTCCTGAATAATCGTCTTTAAATACACTGCATCAAAGTGCCCCCCTGGTCTTGCAAAAACCAATCTTGATCCGGCCAGTAAAGGCCATATGAATTCCCATACTGATACGTCAAAACAAAAGAAGTTTTTTGTAAAACGACATCCTCTTTTTTAAGCCCGTAATATTCCTGTGCCCAGGTCAGTCGGTTCACCAACCCGCGGTGTTCCACCATCACGCCTTTAGGGGTGCCCGTTGAGCCCGAGGTATAGATCACATACGCCAGGTGTGTTGGCTGTAATGACCGCTCTACCGGCAACGATCCGTAAGATGCGATCTTCGCCCAGTCACGGTCCAGTTCCACTATTTCCGCCTCCGTTACCATGGACAGTCCTGCGCTGACACGGCTGCTGCTCAGCAGGAGCCGGCTGCCGGTATCCTCAAGCATGTATGCGATCCGGCCCTGAGGATAATCCGGGTCGATCGGTACATAGGCTCCGCCTGCCTTCAGGATCCCCAGAAGTCCGACGATCATCTCCAGGCTTCGGTCTATACAGATCCCAACCAGCGTATCTTCACGAACTCCCCGAGAACGGAGGTAATGCCCCAGCGCATTCGAACGCGCATCAAGCTCCGAGTAACTCAGGCTCTCGCCCTCATAAACTACAGCCACCGATGATCCGCTCAATAACACCTGCGACTCGAACAGGTCTACTACCGTCACGTCGGAAGGATAAACTGTGGCCGTCGAATTGAATTCCTCCACGATCATACCCAGCTCCGGGGCAGACAGCATTTCCAATGTCCCTACCGTTAGCTTTTCCCCGGATACTATTTCCTGAAGTACCTTCTCAAAGTGGCCCCGGATATTTTCCATATCCGAATCCGGCAACAGCTCTGTATTGTAATCAAACGCCACAAGGATCTCGCCCTGGGAGATGATCGTAATCCCCAGCGGATAATTACTATGTTCTTCCGCCTTCAGCCCCTCTACCCGGAGCCCGGATCCTGATGATCCCACCACACTGCTCACCGGATAGTTCTCAAACACCAGCAGGCTGTCAAACATGTCACCTGCGATGCCTGACCACTTCTGAATACTGCTCAGCGGGGTATACTGGTATTCCAGGCTCTGAAGCTGTCCTGACTGGATCCCCTGTAACCATTCTGCTATGCCCTTGTCCTCCTCCAGTACCGAATGCAGCGGGATCGTATTGATATACATCCCTACACGCTCCTCGATCCCTCCAAGGTCATCCGGACGCCCCGATACCGTAACTCCATAACTTATATGAGGATTGCCGGTATAACGGTGCAATAAATATGACCATACCCCCTGCATCAGCGTATTCACCGTGATCCGGTGCCCCTGCGTATAACGCTCGATCTGGCGTGAGGTCGAGGCATCCAGCAACAGCTCCTTGCGCTTATACAATCCTCCGCGGTTGCGCTCCTGCGAGCCCCGGGATATAAACGGAAGTAAGGTGCCACCTTCCAGCCCCGATACATAACCACGCCAGTAAGTCTCTGCACTTGCACTATCTATACCTTCAAGGTAACGGATATAGTCCTCATAACGGTCCTCCCGAACTTCCGGTAGCTCCTGCCCTGATAACAGCTGATCATAGCTCTTCAGTAACTCGCCTATCAATATCGAGATCGACCAGCCATCTGTCAAAATATGATGGTGCGTCCAGATCATACGGTAGCGTTCTTCACTCAGACGGATCAGGCTTATACGCATCAGCGGCGCTGATTTAAAGTCTATGCCCTGCTCATAGTCCCTACGACGGTAAGACTCTAATAAATCTTCATGCTCTGAAACCGGCTTTTCACGGTAGTCCAGTAACGTTAATGGCAAACGCACTTCCCGGTGGACACACTGTACCGGGATCTGTAGCTCATCATAATGAAAACTGCTCCGAAGGATGCTGTGCCGGCGGAAAAGATAGTCCCAGCTCGCCTCGAAAAGAGCAACATCCAGGTCCAAAAGGTCGCAGATGAACTGCTCTACATAACCGCTCAGCTCCCCGTTATACAAACCATGGAATAACATCCCCTCCTGTAAGCCGCTTAAACGGTAGAGCTGTTCCAGAGAACCTGTCCCGTACCTTTCACCGATACCCATTACAAACCGGTCCAGTTCACGGTACCCTACCTCCCCGGTCAGGCCATAGTCCGACGGCGTTGATATGCTACCCTGTTTGCCCTGGAATACACAATGAGAGATCAGTGACTCCAGGTGGCCTATATACAAGCCCGCCTGTTCCGCGATCGTACTTTCATCATAATGATGGCTGCTGTAACTCCACGTCAGGGAAAGCTCCCCGCCCTGGATCATACCGTTGATCACCAGCTTTTCTGATATCGAATGGGATGCCCCTGTCGTTTGCCCGGAACTCTCCGGTGCCCCGCTTAACCAGGAGCCCGATGCTACCACGTTATCCAGCTGCCCCAGGTAGTTGAACACTACATCCAGGCCTTCAGTTCCCATCAGCTCCTCTGCCTTCACGATATACTTCAATACCCCGTATCCCATACCCTTATCAGGGATCTCACGCAACTGCTCCTTGATAACCCTGATCTCGTCCGATATCGTTTCACAGCCCGACAGGTCCAGCTGTACCGGGTACAGGCTCGTAAACCAACCTACCGTGCGGCTCGTATCTATATCTTCATGAAGCGACTCCCGACCGTGGCCCTCCAGCCCGATCACGATATTACTGCTCCCTGACCACGATGTTAGCGTCTTTCCTAAGGCACATAACAACAGATCATTGATCTCCGTATGATAAACACGGGGCACTTCCTGTAATAATAACTGCGTTTGCTTTACTGCTAAACGAACCGTATGGCTCCGCATCGAGCCCTCGCTGACAACGCCCTGATAGGAACGGTCGCTTAACAATGACTTATGTCCTGACAATACCCCCTGCCAGTAAGAGCGCTGCGACTGTACACGGGAACTCTCCCCGTAACGTACTAAACTCGAATACCACTGACGGTACGATGCACCCTTCTCTCCTAGATCCGATTTACGGCCTGACAGCAACTGATCCAGATCGCTCAGCAGGATACGCCACGATACACCGTCTATTGCCAGGTGGTGAACCACAAGCAACAAGCGGTTATGGCTCTCCCATTCCGGGGTACGGAAAAGAACTGCCCGCATAAGGTCCCCTTCCTCTATATCCAGCTGCTGCTGGTAACTGTTACTGATATCCTGAACAACTACCCGGAATAACTCCGGCAACGTGTTGATATCTTCCGTATATAACGACTGACCTGGTAAGCCTCCGTAATATTGCTGCCAACCTGACCCATCCTTCACGTACCTGAAACGTAAGCTGTCATGACGCTCCTGTAAGTAAACTATGCTCTGCTCTAATTCCGATGCCCCGATCCGCTTATCTATACGAAGCAATACGCTCTGGTTAAAATGTGATATCGAAGAACCCCCGCCTTCAAGGTACCATTCCTGGATCGGTAACAGGCCGCTCGGCCCTTCAAGAACACCCGATTCCCCTGAAAATAACGTATGGCCCCGGCCCGATAATATCTCTGAACCCAGCCCCCGGATCGTTTGCAATCGGAAGATGTCCTTCACCTGAACATGATAGCCCAGGCGCTTGATCCGGCTTACTAACTGGATACTGATGATCGAGTCCCCGCCCAGCTCAAAGAAGTTATCATGTACACCTACTCGCTCTACGCCCAGCAGCTCCTGCCAGATCTGTGCCAGCTGTTCCTCCAGCTCCGTTACAGGCGCCTCGTAGTTCCCGCGAACCAACGACAGGTCAGGGTCTGGAAGTGAACGGCGGTCCGTCTTCCCGTTCGACGTCAGCGGAAGCGAGGCTAGCTCTACCCACAGCGACGGTACCATATACTCCGGAAGCTTCGACTGTAGGTAAGTACGTAATACTTCCTGGTCATAGCCTTCCCCGGCTACTACATAGCCCACCAGCCGGCGGTTGCCCTGCGCATCTGGCCGTGCAAGCACTACTCCCTGCTGTACACCCGGACACTGCTGAAGGACACTCTCGATCTCTCCCAGCTCGATCCGGTAACCACGGATCTTAACCTGGTCGTCAAGACGCCCCAGGTACTCGATGTTACCGTCTGCCAGCCAGCGGCCCTGGTCGCCTGTCCGGTAAAGACGGCTCCCCCTATCTTTACTGTAGGGGTTCGGCACAAAACGCTCTGAGGTCAGTTCAGGACGGTTCAGGTAACCACGGGCTACTCCCGCTCCCCCGATATAAAGCTCTCCCGGAACCCCTACAGGCTGAACTCGGCCAGCCTTGTCCAATATGTAGATCTCCGTATTTGAGATCGGACGACCGATCGGGATGGTCGTTTCATGAACAGTAAACAAATAAGAAGTACTATATGTGGTATCTTCAGATGGCCCATACAGATTTCTTATCTGAATTTCTTTATTATTTAATAGTTCTTGCTTAAAGTATAGCGGGATAGTCTCACCTGCCATATTTAAAATCTTCACATTGGAAAGATTAACCTGATCTTTCAATATACCTTCAATAACAGAAGGAACGGTGTTAATTAAAATGTTTTTATGCTGGTGTAATTTAGAACTGATTTCCAGAGAGGACTGCAAAAGCAATAGCTTTTTTCCAATACTTAACGTGTAGAAAATCTCAAATACTGATAAATCGAAACAATAAGAAGTACCGGCAAAAGTGATATCAAATAAACTGACATTAAACTCATCCTGGCACCAGTATATAAAGTTCACCGCATTCCGGTGTTCCACCATCACGCCTTTAGGGGTACCCGTTGAGCCCGAGGTATAGATCACATACGCCAGGTGTGTTGGCTGCAATGACCGCTCTACCGGCAACGATCCGTAAGATGCGATCTTCGCCCAGTCACGGTCCAGTTCCACAACTTCCGCCTCCGTTACCATGGACAGTCCTGCGCTGACACGGCTGCTGCTCAGCAGGAGCCGGCTGCCGGTATCCTCAAGCATGTATGCGATCCGGTCCTGAGGATAATCCGGGTCGATCGGTACATAGGCTCCGCCTGCCTTCAGGATCCCCAGAAGTCCGACGATCATCTCCAGGCTTCGGTCTATACAGATCCCAACCAGTGTATCTTCACGAACTCCCCGAGAACGGAGGTAATGCCCCAGCGCATTCGAACGCGCATCAAGCTCCGAGTAACTCAGGCTCTCGCCCTCATAAACTACAGCCACCGATGATCCGCTCAATAACACCTGCGACTCGAACAGGTCTACTACCGTCACGTCGGAAGGATAAACTGTGGCCGTCGAATTGAATTCCTCCACGATCATACCCAGCTCCGGGGCAGACAGCATTTCCAATGTCCCTACCGCTACATCCGGTGAACTCACCAGTAAACCCGCCAGCCGCGCATAATGGTCGCCCATTCGCTCTGCCGTTTCTGCGGTATAAAGATCCGTACAGTATTCTATTGTACCACGGATCTGCCCGCCTTCTTCTGTCAGCGTAAACGTCAGGTCATACTTCGAGGTCGTATGCTCTGAAGGGCCGCTCACTATCTCCAGCCCAGACAGGCTCTCCGATGATCCCTCCCGCTCATTGTTCTGTAATACGAACATCACCTGGAATAATGGGCTACGGCTCATATCCCGCTCATGCACTACCTGCTCTACTACGCGCTCAAAGGGTACATCCTGGTGCTCATACGCTCCTAAGGTTACCTCCCGAACACGGCCCAGAACTTCCCGGAAACTCGGGCTCCCGCTCAGGTCTGTCCGAAGCGCCAGCATATTGACAAAGAACCCGATCAGCCCTTCTACCTCCGACTGCCCACGGTTGGCGATCACACTGCCTACGCAGATATCATCCTGACCGCTGTAACGCGATAACAGCACATTGAATACCGAAAGAAGGCTCATAAACAACGTCGTTCCAGTTTCCTGGCACAGCTGGCGAAGATCCGACGATAACGATGCCCCAAGGTCGAAACTTAAAGAACGGCCACGGCTGCTCTGAACTGCAGGACGCACGTAATCCGTCGGTAAAAGCAAGGGCGAAACCCCATTCAGACGTTCCTTCCAGTAACCCAGTTTCAATTCCAGACGATCC